>NZ_QXJP01000021.1 GCF_004115085.1 Longirhabdus pacifica
CTTGGTAAATATAGATAGCTAACAAAAGTATCTACTTCCCAAGAAGCATCCACTTCAAACGACCCGTAAGGTTGTTAAGTGGCGTGTAGTTCACTAAATAGGGAACTGAATATCTTCATACTCTCTAGTTACATTTTCTAAAATGATAGACTTTAGTTCCCTTAATTCTGGGTAGGATTCAAAAAATTGAACTTTCTTTTCCCATATTTCATCCCCTTCTGGAAAAGTATATAACACATAATAAGACCATGCTTCTGCGATATCCTCATATATACTGGTCGCGGCATATTCCGAAACAAATTGATCTTCGTAGTCCATATAAAACCATCCTACGCCATCATCATCTTCCGCTAGGCCTCTTGCTTCCCATTCCTCTATCATTTCCTCTTCCCAAAATTGTTTATAAAATTGATATATATAAGCATCCTCTTCACTACAACCATAGTCTGTTACAAACGTATCACAGAAATAGGTTGAATAATTATCTCCATCCATTTGATGTTGTCCTAAGGTAAGTATGTGCCCATGTTCATGCACTAGTGTATCCACCCATTGTATAGGGTCATTTAAGTCAGATACATCCACATACAGTTTCCACTTCTCATTATTCCAACTTAGCGGTTCTACTGCAGCTAGTTCGTTGGCATAACCATCTGAATAGAGTGTAAGTCTGTGTATGTTATGTACTGTATCCTCTGGTAAAATAGATGTAATGTTTAGCCAAAGTTGCTGATGCTTTTCTATTTCTCTCGAATAGCTAGCCCAGTACTCATTTGTTGTCAATTGATGAGGGTATTCTAGTTTGTTATCTGACACATCATAAGTGACGATAATCTGTGATTCGTCTGGTAATAACATAAAATAGAGAGTAGAGTTTACAGCTGTACTTATATTCTGTTCTATAGCTTGAATATACCTATGAAGGTACTGAAACGTTTCTTTACTTGCTATGCCACAGCCAGAAAGTATAGATAAACAACAAAGCATGATGATTAGTTTCATTTTCATAGATTTCAAATGTGTCACATCCCATCCCAATCATTTCCCTATATACATATTGTAACATCCCAAAAACAGTTAGAATATATCATTTTGACACAAAAAAATACAAGCAGGAAATGATTATTCCTGCTTGCACTTTTCTCTCATCTATTTAGAAATGTTTATTATTTAGTTAGTCATGTTGGTTTTATGCTCTTGCCAACCTGGAATTGAGAAGAACTTTGTTCTCTTCTTCCTCTTCTTGCTGAGCAGTTAGAGTAATCGAAGCTCCTAGCTGAGATAGCTTGTTGCAAATATCATCATAACCACGCTCAATATGATGAATATCTGATATTTCTGTGTCACCATCCGCAACGAGCGCGGCAATGACTAGTGCTGCTCCAGCTCTTAAATCACTAGCACTCACTTTCGATCCAGATAACGAAGATCCACCCGAAATAATAGCAGCTTGCCCTTCGACCTTAATGTTGGCGTTCATGTTTTTGAATTCTGTTACATGCATAAAGCGATTTTCGAACACTGTTTCCGTCACGACGCTAGTTCCTTCCGATACGAGAAGCAGCGCCATCATCTGCGCTTGCATGTCAGTAGGAAACCCTGGATAAGGAAGTGTTTTTACATCCACCGCTCGTAAAGGCTGAGTCGCTCTTACGCGTATAGAAGTATCTTCACATTCCACCTTGGTGCCCATTTCTTCTAATTTAGCAATAATTGCCTTCAAATGGTCTGCTATTCCACCTTCAATCAACACGTCTCCACCTGTAATAGCAGCAGCCATCATATATGTACCCGCTTCTATTCGATCAGGAATTACCGTGTGACTTGTGCCAACAAGTTCATCTACACCTTGGATACGGATCGTATCCGTTCCGGCTCCACGAACTTTAGCACCCATTGCGTTAAGGAAATTAGCTAAATCTACAATTTCTGGTTCACATGCTGCATTTTCTATTGTTGTCGTTCCCTCTGCTAATGCAGCAGCCATCATAATATTTTGGGTAGCACCTACACTAGGGATATCCAGATATATTTTCGCCCCTTGGAGACGACCATTCACGGTAGCGTTAATATAACCTTCGCCTAGTTCCATCTTAGCACCCATTGCTTCAAAACCCTTTAGATGTTGATCAATTGGGCGGGTACCAATCGCACAGCCCCCTGGCAGAGGTATTTTTGCTTTGCCAAAGCGAGATAACAGTGGACCCATTATTAAAAATGAAGCCCTCATTTTGCGAACGAGAAGATAAGACGCTTCTACACTTTTAATATCTTCTGCATGAATTCGCAACGTCTCATTTTGGTAAGTGATGTGAGCACCTAAGTCTTTTAATACTTCACTTAGTGTGTTCACGTCGTCTAAAGCAGGTGTTTCGTGAATAATGGACTGCCCCTTACTTGCTAACAATGATGCTGCAATAATAGGTAAAACGGCATTTTTTGCCCCACTCACTTTAACTGTGCCTTGTAAACGTTTGCCACCGCGGACAATGATTTTGCTCATTGAATAAACCTCCGCGTCGTTTGAATTTGTTTGTTAAAAATCAATAAAAATCAAATAATAATCATTTTACAGTGTAACAAACGATAGTTAACTTGACAACTATTATTCTCAATACTTTACATAAACATATAATCACAGTTTAGACACTGTCAAATACTTTTCACAATTTTACCAGTTAACATTTTACTTCATAATGATGTACAAATTTCTTCATCTTATGTTTAGCGGTAATAAGTTGTTGAACAAGTTCATCCAACTTATATACAAGATGAAGAAATATTGAGCTATATGTTTACACCTCAGTTGCCAGGCGTAAAGATTATGATAGAAATTTCTTCATCTTGTGTTCAGAGGTAATAAGTTGTTGAACAAGTTCATCCAACTTATATACAAGATGAAGAAATATTGAGCTATATGTTTACACCTCAGTTGCCAGACGTAAAGATTGTTATAGAAATTTCTTCATCTTGTGTTCAGAGGTAATAAGTTGTTGAACAAGTTCATCCAACTTATCTTTCATTTTGTGCTTCTTTTTACTTTACTATTCGTTCTAGTTATACCAGTGCTCTATAGGAATCCTCTGATGTTAAAGGCCCAGGTGGAATAATCAAGAAGCAATCTAGAAAATAAATAGCCAATGACACAAGCTAAAATGACCTGTAGTAATTTTGCTTGTGCACTTTTGGGATAGCGAAGAAATTTTTCAAACTTTACTGCTTGTAAACTCCACCAACTGATGACAATGCATAACAGTGTAACGATGATAAATGTAATGCCATCCTGTGCCATCTTCGTTTTTAACATATCAGATGCAAGCAAGGTAGATGTAAGTTGAGAAAACCACAGCTGCAATCGTATTACCTCCCGTATATCATCTTATAGATGAGTATAGCCATTTGTGCTCTCGTTGTCGTGTCGTCCGGTCTATACGTTCCATCGCCAAAACCACTAATCCATTTTTCACTTTTTAATGCGTAAATATAGTTTGTAGCCCAATGATCAAGACCCACATCCACATAAGAATATTTATTTTGGCTAATATCTAATTTATTGGAAGTTGCTATCATGGCAGCGACTTCTGCTCTCGTAACAGGGTTATCTGGCCTAAAGGTACTATCTGGATACCCAGTAATGATATTTGCCTTCACTCCCTTGGATATGGCAGTATAGGCCCAGTGATTTCGGGTCACGTCGTTGAATCGAATAAACGTCGACTGCGTGAGATTTGCGGCATCCGTAATCATCTTAATGGCTTCCGCTCTTGTTACCGCCTGCTCTGGTCTAAATTCATAATTACCGTATCCATTTAAATAACCATCCGAGGTTAACCGCGATATTTCCAGTTGTGCCCAATGGGTACTGATGTCCCTAAATCCAGACACTAACGTTTCTTTACTCAAGTACAATCGATAAGGGGTTTCCATCTCATTCCTAGCGTCCACTTGGATATAGTACGTTCCTTTGGATAATTTCATTTCTGTGGTTAGCACATTATCTGTATATCCAGCGTATTTAATGAAATTTTCATTGAACAGTTTTAATGAAGTAGTATTAATATCCACCTGATCCAACTTTACTGTGACGTAGTAATCCTGATCGAGCGAAATTTGATAATAATCTACATCCTCTTCATCACCAATAATTCCGTACATATACTCATCTTCCAGCATCGTCGTTGCAGAGTAGGTGGCATTGTTTGGCTCATAACGATCAACAAAAATTTCTTTATACGTCATTTTTAACGTATATTGTCCTACAACCGGACCTTCATTATCTGAACCGCTTATTTTAATGTAGTATTTTCCGGGTGTTAGACGAAGATCATTTACTATTTTTGTTTGTTTGCTGTAACTTATAATTTTATCATTCAGACTATCCCCGTCTTTTTCCATCTTCATTTGCAAATTCATTCGTTTTGTATCTGCCGAGACATTTAAATTCAACATGCTATCGGTTGTTATATTTAACACATACCAATCTTCATCGTATTGTTGATGAAAGGTTCCTGTTTGTGTCCATTCTTCTTGTAATGGTATCGAGTATGCTTCTTCCATCGTGTCATTATTTTCTGCTGCATCTTTGTTAATCACAAATTTGGTCTGAAGTTGGTATGTCATTGGACTTCCATTAGAAGAAATGACGATGTATTGCTTCTGATTTTGTGCAACTGGTATGTTGAAAGTTCCTTTATTATCACTTCCACCTATTTGAGCCAGAAGTTCCCCATTACTGTTGTATGACGTGATCATGAGATCGGCTGCATCGGCTTCATATTGCACTTGCAATACTCCATTGTATTCCGGTTGTATCATAAACCAGTCTACATCCTCCTCATTACTAATGCTTGCTGACAATTGAGAAGTAAGGCGCAACAATTTTGCATCTTTCATCGTATCATTTTCTTCATATATATCGTCTTGCAATGTATTCGTCAGCGCTAAGTCAGCGCGTAATAAACCATGACCGCTAAATTTATCCCATCCAGGGCTGTTAATGTCTTGCGCGGTTTGATACAGCAAGTTACGGAGCTCTAGTACACTGAGTTCAGGATATTGTGCCCAAATTAATGCGGCAACTCCAGATACTTGTGGTGCTGCAAAAGAAGTACCTATTGCTTTTTCGTATCCACCGCCTAGACTTGTCGTATAGACATGAACGGGAGCCATGATATCTAATTCTTGACCAAATTGTGAGCCGGAATTACCATCGTCCCATATATTGTTGTTTGCATTGACTCCACCTACAGCTACAACCGTTGGGAAAGCTGCTGGATATTTTACTGCACTTTTCTCATTGCCTGCAGCTGCAACAACGAGCACTCCCCTTTTTTCCGCTTCCAACACTGCTTCTTCGAGAAATGGACTATATTCGTAAATACCAGATGAGAAGTTTACGATGTCTGCTCCTTGTTCAATCGCTTCGTATAACCCTTTTGCTAGCGCATATTCTTTACCTGCTGCATCGACAGCTTTTATAGGTAATATTTTAGCATTCCATACGACGCCTGCCACGCCTGTATTGTTGTTGCCAGCTGCAGCAATGACTCCCGCTACCTTCGTGCCATGTCCGCCATTACCGTTTGCATCGTAAACGTCTTGAGCAGATTGACTAGGGTCCATGACGTTAATACCAGGTAATAAATTAGGTGCAAGATCAGGATGATTGTAATCTACACCTGTATCAATAACAGCAATCACGATGTCATCATTACCAGAAACGACACCCCATGCTTGTTCCATTCCTATTTGTTTTAAGTAATACTGTTCATTGTAATACGTGTCATTAGGAGATATAGGCGTGATTGTTTCAACTGATTTCTCAACCGAATCTTGTAGAGGGTCCCCAACGGAGTCATCGAGTGGTTGTTTCAATGATTCGTCAAGTGATTCATCTAATGACTCATCAACTGGTTGTTCAGCTGGTGCTTCCACTTCTTCATCCGCTGGTGCTTCAGTTGGCTCATCTAGTGATTCATCAACTTCTCCGTCTACTGGTTCATTGGATGTTTCGTCACCGGATTCATGTATAGTTACAGGATGGTTGATTTGCATGTACTGGACCATATCATGATTAGACCACGTGTCAGTCCACATGTTTACATCTATCGTACTTTTAGGGAAAGCTATCACAACACCGAGTTCGTCATCTTTTACTACAATGTTACTCTGGGCAATGAATTGAGGTTCTATATTTCCTTCCCATTTTATAATCCAATCTTGTTGATGCTGCACTGCCGTTGTGTGATGAAATGTTTCTGTTTGTATTAATGTGTTTGCTTTGGCCTCGGCAGGTACTGTAAATACAATATAAAGTAATATCAATGACAAACTAACAATGAAAAGATATGTATTTCTTCTTGATTGACGTCTCATCTTTCTCATCTTTCTCATCCTTCTCCCTAAAAAGCGTTATATTTTAAAGTTTATATATACGTATGTTGAATATTAGAATTAATCATTTAATCATCAACGTTTTAACCTTACTACTTTATACTTTAAATAAGTATAAAAGTTTCAACATTTATCATACAGATTTTATACATTTTACAACGTTTTACAACTGATTTCTGATTTAATCATAGCACAATAATTTCAAAAAATGTAATCTAAATTTTGTTAAAATATCCACCTATTTTATGGTCACTATTTCAAGGTATTAGTACATAAAAAAGGCGCTTCATAAGAAGCACCTTCTGACAAACATTCTTCATGTATCCAATTTCACTCCACTTTGCAAAAGCAAAAAGCGATGTGATAGCTAAATCATTACAGTAAAAAGCACATGATACTGTCTGTTATGTCCATTCAATGAACGACAACATATATTGCGGGAAAAATGCAAAGAAAATCGTAGCTACGACACAAATGGCGATGACGATCATCGTTGTCACTGGCACTTTTATCGTTGTATGTTCACTATGTGACCGCATAAACATCAAACGGATGATGCGGAAATAGTAATAGAAAGAAATTACACTACTTACAATCATAATCGCTGCAAGCCAATACGTCTTCACTTGTATGACGCCTAGTAAAATAAAAAATTTACCTAGGAAGCCCATCGTTAATGGAATACCCGCCAAAGACAGTAATAGAATTACCGTCATGACCGCAGTGACTGGTGCAGTAAAATATAGTCCAGAAAAGATGCTAATATCTTGATGTTCTGCTGAATTTTCTAGTGCTGTTACCACTGCAAATATCCCGATAGTCATCAATAAGTAGGCAACTAAATAATATACTAGTTCCCCTGGTCTATCGGTAGATAACACGACGAGAAAATATCCAGCATTAGCTATACTAGAAAACGCTAATAATCGTTTTACGTTTTTTTGCATGAGCGCAACGATATTACCAACGATCATAGAAATAGCAGCCACCACATGTAATGTTAAAACCACGTCGGAATAAATCGTAAGGTTTTGCACTGGATCCAACGGCACGAAGTATACAGGCAGGAACATAAACATAAAAATCAACATCGCCGCTTTAGAAATAACAGCGAGAAAGGACACCACTGGTGTCGGTGCTGCGCTATACACTTCAGGTGCCCACGTATGGAAAGGAGCGGCAGCAAGTTTAAATCCAAATCCTACGAGCAATAGAAAGAAGCTCACGTAGATCATCGGATGAAAAGATGACTCTAAGCTTTGCAATGTAGCGCCAATTTGAAATAAATTGGTCGATCCACCCATCCCATACAGGAACGACATGCCATATAAAATAAAAGCAGAAGCGATACTACCTAGCACGATGTATTTAAATGCAGCTTCATTGCTTTTCGTATGATGCTTTCGCAAAGCTACGAGAATATAAGATGAAATGCTCAGCAATTCTAATCCGATAAACAATGTAATGATATCGGCAGATGACGCCATAATCATCGCACCTAATGCCGCTGGCATTAGCAATACGTAATATTCTCCGATATGAGGGATATCTTTGTCCCTAATCGCTCCAAAACTCATCATAACAATCAAACTAACACCTAATAGAACAATCAGTTTAAACAATATGCCATAGTGATATACTAGGTAACTATCATTTAACAGCGAAATAACACCGTCTAAATGTATTCGCTGATAGATCAAAAATCCTGCTGATACGATCAAAGCGATGAGTGTTAGTACGCCGATCCCTTTTTTAGAAGCATTTTTAGGCCAAAACAAGTCTAGCAAGGAAATAATGATAATTGCAATAAATAATGTGAGCTCTGGCAGCATATCTAGTAAATCTGCTGCAAATAACCGCGTATCCATCTGTTATCCCCCTTTCACCATCACGTAAAATGCCATACCTTGTTCTACAATCGATGTAAGTAAAGCAGGGTATACGCCTAACACAATGATCACCGCAGTTAGAGCAACCATCGGAATCGCTTCCATCATCCTTACATCTTTCAGTGATTGGTGCTGAGCATGGAGGTTACCGAATGTAATCGCTAATACCGCTCTTAACATATACACCGCAGCCAACACAATCCCAATACTACCTATTGCAGCCAGCACTGGCATTTGCTCGAATAAACCGGCAAAAGACATAAATTCAGCCACAAAACCAGATAATGCTGGTAATCCGAGTGAAGCTAATCCAGCGAACAAGAACACTCCGCTTAAGAATGGCATGCGCTGCGCTAGTCCACCTAATTCAGGCAATGCTGTCGTTCTTGTACGTTCCGCGATACTGCCAACGATCAAGAATAACAATGCGGATATCAACCCGTGTGAAATCAATTGGAAAACAGCCCCTTGCATCCCTAATGCATTACCAGCAGCAAGACCCATTAATACAATTCCCATATGACTAATACTAGAATACGCCAATATACTTCTTAGCTCGTTTTGCATTAAAGCTAATAATGCTCCATATAGGAAGTTAATGACGCCGATCACAGCTAACACGGTCGCCCATTCTACTGCTTGCTCTGGAAAAATTTCATATCCAAATCGAATTAATCCGTAAGCTCCCATTTTCAGCAATATACCAGAGTGAATCATGACAACGGCAGGAGGAGCTTCCCGATGCACTTTCACCACCCATGTATGAAAAGGAAACATCGGTAATTTAATACCAAAAGCAATCAGCAATAGTACAAACATCCACGTCTTTAACTCTTCAAAATCAAACTTAAACACGGATGGATCTAAAGCATTACTTTTAATAACATCAAAGCTACTAGTGTAAGACGATGTAGATATATCATAACCTACTGTGAAAATGAGCATCATAAATACGATAAACATGATCGCAGAGCCTAGTCCGTTATAGATTAAGTAATAATTTGCAGCTCTCTCTCTCCGCTTCTCCCCCCATATACCGATAAGAAAAAACATCGGTACGAGCGTAAACTCAAAGAAAATGAAGAAGAGTAATAGATCGCGAGCCATAAATACGCCAAATATTCCTGTTTCTAATAACAGAAGCAAAATGAAAAATAGCTTCCAACGTTTCTTAATAAACACAGAGGCAAAGGCTGCAGCTGTGGCAATAAAAGCAGTAAGTAAAATCAATGGTAACGATATGCCATCTACCCCAAGCTGGTATGCAAAATGATAGTTAAAGTAGGTTAGAGGCTGAATCCATTTCAGTTCTTCTTCCATTTGCACACTACTATTTACACCATCAAATTGTAAAAGCAACATCGCACCCAATACCAGTGGGATTAACGTCGTTAAAATCGCAATCGTCTGTAGAGGTTTTCTTTTATGTTTAGGAACAAACAATAAAATGAGTACACCGATTAATGGTGAAAAAAGAATAAGTGACAGTAACGGTAATGATTCCAACACTTATATCAACCTCCTTCCAGCAAATATGAGTAGTAATATTAACATGCCGATAACGGAGATTAATGCATAGACTTGCATTTGACCAGATTGTAATCTCATGCCCATTTTCCCGATTTGACGTGTAGTGGTAATACTTCCCTTCACCAAACCGCCAACGATAAATTCATCCCACAGTTGTAAAAATGCACCTAAACCTCTGACTGGTTTCACGACGATGAGGTCATACAATTCATCGATGTAAAATTTACGGGCAAGTACCGTTTGCAGTCCATTTCCACTTTGTTCATGTAATGAAGAAGCTGTCTTATTCCTAAACATTTTATAACCTAAGCCAATGCCGAGTAATGCGACAACGTTAGAAATAATCAAAATAGACCAATGTATTTTTTCCTCCATCGTTTCCCCTACTAGCCATTCATTAAATGTACCGATACCAGGAATTGCTACCCAACCTGCACACACCGCTAATACAGCTAGTATGATTAAAGGTAGTGTCATCACCCATGGAGATTCTTTCGGCGTATGACCACTTCTATTGTCACCCGTAAAGACGAGGAAAAATAGTCGAGACATATAGAAAGCAGTAAGGAACACTCCGATTAATGCGGCAGCGAAGAAGACAGGCTGATGTTCATAAGCTTGCGCTAATATCGCATCTTTGGACCAGAATCCAGATAGCGGAAAAATACCAGCTAAAGCTAACGTACCGATAGCAAACGTCCACGTCGTTACTTTCATCGACTTGCCAATTCCACCCATTTTCAATATGTTTTGCTCATGATGAAGGGCGTAGATAATACTCCCAGCACCAAGAAATAGTAACGCTTTGAAAAAAGCATGCGTGAATAAATGTAACATTGCAGCAGAATAAGCTGCCATCGTACCTAAACCAAGTGCAAGCATCATATATCCTAACTGGCTGACAGTGGAGTACGCTAATATGCGCTTAATATCGTTTTGTGCGATAGCGATCAATGCCGCAAACAATGCAGTAAATGCACCGACAGTACCAACAATGAGCAGTGCCGTTTCAGAAGCAAGGAAAATATCATACGTTTTTGCTACTAAAAATACACCAGCAGCTACCATCGTAGCAGCATGAATCAATGCACTGATTGGTGTAGGCCCTTCCATTGCATCAGGCAACCATGTGTGAAGCGGAAACTGACCCGATTTACCAACAGCTCCAACAAAAATAAGCAGCGCCACTAACGTGACCATTCCATCACTGAAACCATGAGCATTTGTTTCAAAGGCATTATGTATAGCAGTAAAGCTCAACATATGTTCTGGCATGTACCAAAACAGTAAAATAACAGCGATGAATAAACCGATATCCCCAATTCGTGTTACGATAAACGCTTTTTTGGCAGCTGCCTTTGCTTCTTTCTTCTGATACCAAAAACCGATCAATAAGAACGAACATAAACCGACTAACTCCCAAAAAATATACAATTGCAAGATGTTATCTGAAATGACTAGCATTAACATGGAAAACGTAAATAATGATATGTAACTATAAAATACGGTCATGCGCTCATCATCCGCCATATACCCTTTGGAGAATACATTAACGAGCAAACTTACTACCGTAACGATAACGAGCATTAATACGTTCACATTGTTCACTTCGTATCCAAACGAAATAGAAAAATCACCAATATCTAACCAATTAAATACGGATGAAGTATAGCTTTGTGCTTCATTTTTCAATGTTTCCCCTAATAACAGCAATGCACTTACCGTTGCCAAAAGCATCGCGAAAATACTAATTGTACTCGCTATTCCTTTCATCTGCCTACCTAATACGAGTAAGATGAGGAATGACACAAACGGAAAGAGGGGAATGATCCAAGCATAAGTTGATATTGTAAAGTCCATCAAACTTTCCTGCCCTTCTTTCTACTTTTTTAAAACATCCATCTTTGTTACATCTGAAATACCTCTATTACGATACAGCATAATTAATATCGCTATACCCACTGCGACTTCCGCTGCGGCAACGGTCATGGAGAATAATGAAAAAACGTGACCCGTTAACGAAGGGTTTATTCCATATTTGGAAAAAGCGATGATGTTAACATTCGCTGCATTCAGCATTAACTCTATCGAAAGTAAAACAATAACAGCATTTTTTTTCGATAGCGCTCCATAAAGCCCGATACAGAACAAGGAAGCCGATAACAAAAGATATGAATTAAGCATTGGCTCCATCCTACTTCCCCTCTCTCTTAGCAATAATGATAGCTCCTATTAAAGCAATGGTTAACAATATCGATACCAGCTCAAAAGGAATCACATACTGGCTATAAATAAGCAACCCAATCTCTTTGGTCTGATCTTGCGCTATTTCCCTTGTAACAGCAGGAAAAGCACTCTGATTAATGACATAGTAAAATACTGCGAACAAGCCAACTACCCCTGCAAATAATGAAATGTGATAGAAGCGTCGCTTAGGCTCTTCTCGTTTCTCTTCATGTTTCGTCAATACGATACCGAAAATCATCAATATCGTAATCGCCCCTGCATAAATAAGAATTTGTACAAAAGCCAAAAATTCTGCATGCAGCAATACATATATCCCTGCTAAGCTGAGAAAGGTGA
The DNA here is from genome assembly GCF_004115085.1 of Longirhabdus pacifica. Taxonomy (GTDB): domain Bacteria; phylum Bacillota; class Bacilli; order Paenibacillales; family DSM-105158; genus Longirhabdus; species Longirhabdus pacifica. The sequence continues at coordinate 12,396 of NZ_QXJP01000021.1, forward strand.
CGGCAGCGGAAGCTATCATATACATAATTCGCTCCATATTCAGCATCATAATCGCTCCGCCAATGGCTGTGACAGAAAACAACATAAAAAAGATAAACTGTCCGCTCAACTTACTTCACTCCTTCCTCTTTCGTTGCTTTCGGCTTTGGCTTCGGTTTTGCTTTCGGTTGTAAATTCGTACTGTTTTCCGATCTAACTAACGTATTGTTATTTTCCAGCCAATGAAGATCTTTGAACAAATCGTCTCGACTATACGTTGCTAATTCAAAATTATTGGTCATCACGATAGCTTCTGTGGGACATACTTCCGTACATAAATCACACAAAATGCAAATTTCAAAGTTAATATCGTACGTATCAATAATTTTCACTTTTTTCTCAGAGTTAGGGTCTTGTTTACCGACCAATGTAATACAATCTGTAGGACATACGCGAGCACATTGATTACATACGATACATTTATCAGGCTCAAAATGCTGTACCCCTCGAAAGCGGTCCGGCATATTCATAGGAACATCAGGATAAGCATACGTCACTTTCTTCTTCGTAATATTTTTAAATGTCACCCCTAGACCTTTTACGATGCCTTTCAAAATATATCACCTCACTTTTCTCCTTTTATTTTAACAACTCTAATACGATCGCCGTAACAAAAATATTAACCAAAGATAATGGAAGCAGCACTTTCCATCCTAGTCCCATTAAGTGATCGACTCTTAATCTTGGCATCGTTGCTCTTATCCAAAACAAGAAGAATACGATGGAACAAAATTTTATAATAAACCAAATCAGTCCAGGTATAAAAGATAAGAAAGCAAACGGAGCATGCCACCCTCCTAAAAATAAGACAGTCGTCAACCCAGCTATGGCATAAATATAAACATACTCTGATAACATATAAAAGGCAAAACGAAAACCGCTGTATTCAACATGGTAACCAGCGATAAGTTCAGATTCGGCCTCAGGCAAGTCAAATGGTGTACGATTCAATTCTGCAACAGCCGCAATTATAAATATACCAAAAGCAACGATTTGAGGGAAGATATTCCACGACCAAAATCCACCTGCTTGACCTTCTACAATCTGAATCATATTTAAACTGCCTGTCATTAAAATAACACCTACCATAGAAATGACAAGTGGAATTTCATAACTAATCATTTGGGCAACCGAACGCATGCCACCTAGCAATGCATACTTGTTGTTGGATGCCCATCCTCCCATTAAAATACCAATCGTACTAATGCCAGATAAGGCAACGTAGTACAACAGGCCAACATTCAAGTTAGCAAAATAAAGGTTTTCTGTATACGGAATAACCGCCAACACGACGAATGCAGGGATGAAAGAGATAATCGGCCCTAATTTGAAAACCGTTTTGTCCGCATTGTTTGGGATGGTATCTTCTTTAATTAATAATTTAAACACATCTGCGACGGTTTGCAATAGACCAAATGGACCTGTTCGATTTGGACCTTGACGTAATTGAATCCAGCCGATGACTTTTCGCTCAAAATAAATGCCATATGTCACAAAAACAAGTACGATCAAGAGTAGTGCCGCCGTTGCAAGGGTGACTAGCGAAACGCTACCTATAGATAGCTGTTCTATCATATTATCCATTAACAGTCGACCTCCCCTAGCACAATATCTATTCCTCCGAATATGGTGACTAGATTGGTCATTGTTTCGCCGATTAATAGTTCTGGTAGAATTTGAAGGTTAACAAAGGAAGGTCTTCTAAACTTAAGTCGGTAAGGTTCTGCTTTTCCTTTTGATACGATATGACACCCAATTTCCCCACGCGGAGATTCAATACGAGAATATACTTCTCCAGCTGGTGGACGAATGACTCTCGGTACTTTCGCCATAATCTTTCCTTCTTCAGGAAACTGTGCTACGGCCTGTTCAACAATGGACAGACTTTGTTTCATTTCTTCTATGCGTAAACGGTATCTTGCAAAACAGTCTCCATCGGTAGACGTTGGCACGTCAAAATCAAATTGTTCGTATAAGCTGTATGGCTCTTGTTTACGCAGGTCCCAATCTATTCCTGTGCTTCGTAAATTGACGCCACTAAGCCCATAGTTTATCGCTGTTTGTGAATCATATTTCCCTATATCTTTTACACGGGATAAAAATATTTCATTCCCCGTCACTAATTTCTCGTATTCCTCGATTTGTTTTCGCATATATGGAATAAATTCTTTTACTTTATCAATCCAACCTGGAGGTGCATCCCATTTCACACCACCAACACGCATATAAAAATAAGTTAAGCGCGCTCCACATAACTCATTAAATAGTTCCACTATTTTTTCTCTATCACGAAAAGCATAAAGAAACGGACTCATGGCCCCAATATCTAATAAATACGTACCCCACCAAACGAGATGACTAGCCACACGATTTAATTCCATGACGATGACACGTAAATATTCAGCCTTTTCAGGAATCTCTAATTTCATTAAGGTTTCCACGGCATGACATAACACATAATTATTCGTCATTGCAGACAAGTAGTCCATACGATCTGTATACGGAATAATTTGAGTATAACTTAAATTCTCTGCGAGTTTTTCCGTTCCACGATGTAAATATCCAATTACAGGAGTTGCTTCTGTAATCACTTCACCATCTAACTTGACGACGAGACGAAAAACACCATGTGTACTAGGATGTTGTGGACCTACATTGACTAACAATTCTTCTGTACGTATGCTCAACGTTGACTACACCTCCGGATCCGCTGCTTCATAGTCCTTGCGAAGCGGATGACCTACCCAGTCATCTGGCATCATAATTCGCTTCATGTTGGGATGCCCTGTAAATGTAATGCCTAGTAAATCGTAAATTTCACGTTCATTCCAATCTGCTGTTTTCCATAGGGAAGTCAAAGATGGCACAACAGGTTGATCTCTATCCGTCTTCACTTTGATTACATAGTGATGTTTCAGTTCCATCGATACAAATTGATATACAACTTCTAAGTGTGTCTCATAATCGACGCCGCTAACATTACGTAAATAGTTTAGCTTTAACTGTTCATCGGATAGTAGTATCGCAGCACAAGCTAACAGATGATCCGAGTGAACCGTAACGACGGGGACATGATGATCTAATTCATTGATATAAGCATCGACTACCGCATCTTCTGATACTTGCCCTTTAAATAAAGCAACGAGTTTATCCAATTTATCTTGATTAGGCAATGGAGCTGCCTCTTCTTCCTCTTGTGCATCCTTTTCCCTTTCTGACGATGATGAAGAAGCTTTTTTTTCCTCTGCTGTATCTTTTTTGACTTCTTTTTTAATTTCTTTTTCTTCTTTCTTTTCAGTTTCTTTTTTAATTTCTTTTTCTTCTTTCTTTTCTATTTCCTTTTCACGGTCACTCACAGATCTGTCACCTTCTTTCCTGTCTTGGCCTCATATTTGATCTTTTCTTGTAGTTTATTGATGCCATAAATCAATGCTGCAGGATTAGGCGGACAGCCCGGTATATAGACGTCAACAGGAACGATTTGATCCACTCCTTTTACAACGGCATAAGATTTTACATAAGGACCTCCTGCCGTCGCACACGAGCCCATTGCAATGACCCATTTTGGTTCTGGCATTTGATCGTACAATCTTCTTAAAATAGGTGCCATTTTCTTGGTCACCGTTCCGGATACTATCATGACATCCGATTGTCGAGGTGAATTTCGAAACATCACACCAAATCGGTCTAAATCATAATGTGCTCCACCTGTACCCATCATTTCAATGGCACAGCAAGCTAAACCAAATGTCAACGGCCAAAGCGAATTGCTTCTAGCCCATGCTTTCATCTGATCTAATGTTCCTAATATCACGTTACGTTCAAGTTCTTGTTGTTCAACTGGCGTAAAAGACGTTAAATCGAATCCCATTCAAACACCTTCTTCTTCCAAGCATATATTAGACCCACTACTAATAAAGAGACAAAAATAAGCATCTCTATTAACGCGAATAATCCTAGTTCTTGATAAGCAACAGCCCAAGGGTATAAGAAAACTGTTTCTACATCAAAAATAACAAACAAAAGCGCGAACATGTAATATCTCACATTGAACTGAACTTGAGATAACCCTACAGGTTCATTTCCACTCTCATAGGTGGTTTGCTTCTCTTTAGTCGGGGCCTTTGGTCTCAGTAATTTACCTGCCGTCAATGCTCCGAAAGGAAGCGCTATTCCAATAATAATGAATATTGCAACAATAATATATTGATTAAAATATTGTTCCAAGCTATGTCTCCCTCCTTTGATGATAAAACGATGTACAAACATGCTAATAAAACCGATGTACTCGGTCATAGAATGTACTTGTTTTCGTGCCCCTTTTACATAAGTTGAGTGAACTTATTCAACCAACTTGTTACCACTAATCATAAGATGGAGAAATCTACTTCAACCTTTACGACTGCCTACTGCGGCGTAAACTTGGTTCTCACTAATTCTTCCATCTTATTTATTACTTTTTCTTATGAACAAAAGCATAGTTGCTTATAATTAAACCCTTCACTATTATATCAAATCTATTCCAATTTAGTCCATGTGAAAATGCTTACAAAGCAATATTTAGTAAAAATACTTTGTCATAATAAAGTTTCTCCTTTTATTTATCGGTCAACAGATGATAATGAATGAATATATGGCATTACTTTTACAATAGCTTAAATTATCTTACTTTTTAATTAGTAGGCTTCTCATAAGACATAAAGTAAATGGATACGTAAGTTAACATACAAAGAAGAAGATAGTACATAAATTGAATATGAAAAAAGTGATTTCCTATATAAGATAATTGAACTTGTTTCTTGAACTTATATAATAAGTTCATATTTTTATACAAAAAAACTAGCAATATCACATTGCTAGTTTAAAGTTTTGTTCTATGGATCTTGCTTTAGTATCTTTTTCTTGCAGTGTCAATACGCATGAGTGACTTTTGTAATGCAATTTCTGCACGTAATAAGTCCGTATCACTGCTTTTGCTTTTCATTCTTTCTTCGGCGCGCTTTTTCGCCTTTTCTGCACGCTCTAAATCTATTTCTCCGCCTACTTCAGCTATTTCTGCTAAAATAACGACTTTATCTTTTCCTACTTCCATAAAACCGCCATGTACAGCAATGACTTCTTCTTCATTGCCAAACTTTACGCGTACAGGAGCAATTTTAAGTGGGGTTACCATCGGTATATGCTTTGGCAAAATACCAAGCTCCCCTTCCACACCTTTTACTAAGACCATATTCACTTCACGTTCATAAACCTTACGCTCAGGTGTGACAATTTCCAATAAGAGTGTACTCATTTGTCATGACCTCCTACACTCATTCATTAGAGCGATTTTGACTTTTCCACAGCTTCTTCAATCGTACCAACGTACATGAATGCACTCTCTGGCAAGTCATCATGTTTGCCGTCTAAAATTTCTTTAAAGCTGCGCACAGTTTCTTTTACAGGAACATATGAACCTTTTAGCCCTGTAAACTGCTCAGCAACATGGAATGGCTGAGATAAGAAACGCTCAATACGACGAGCACGATGAACGACTAGTTTGTCCTCTTCAGATAACTCATCCATACCGAGAATCGCGATAATATCTTGTAATTCTTTGTTTCTTTGTAGTATTTGTACTACCCCTTGTGCTACTTCATAATGCTCTTGACCAACAATTTCTGGAGCCAATACGCGAGAAGTAGATCCAAGTGGATCAACGGCCGGGAAAATCCCTTTCTCGGAGATCTTACGATCCAAGTTTGTCGTTGCATCCAAGTGAGAGAATGTCGTCGCTGGAGCTGGATCCGTATAGTCATCCGCAGGAACGTAGATCGCCTGAATAGACGTTACTGAACCTTTTTTCGTGGATGTAATACGCTCTTGCAACTGACCCATTTCCGTTGCTAGTGTTGGCTGATAACCAACGGCGGACGGCATACGTCCAAGCAAGGCAGAAACCTCAGAACCTGCTTGTGTAAAGCGGAAGATGTTATCGATAAAGAGAAGTACGTCTTTCCCTTCAGCATCACGATAATATTCTGCCATCGTTAGTCCTGTCAATGCTACACGTAAACGTGCACCAGGTGGCTCGTTCATCTGTCCGAAAATCATCGTCGTTTTATTAATAACGCCTGAGTCTGTCATTTCAAGGAACAAGTCATTTCCTTCCCTTGTTCTCTCCCCTACTCCAGCAAATACGGAAATACCGCCATGCTCTTGGGCAATGTTATTAATTAACTCCTGAATCGTAACGGTTTTACCAACACCCGCACCACCGAAGAGACCGATTTTACCACCTTTCGCATATGGAGCGATAAGGTCGATAACTTTAATTCCTGTCTCTAAGATTTCTGTCTGTGTAGATAATTGATCATACGTTGGAGCTTCTCTATGAATAGGATATTTTTCCTTTGTTTTAATGGCACCACCATTATCAATTGGATCTCCTAATACATTCAATACTCTTCCTAATACAGCGTCACCAACAGGAACCGCAATCGGTTGGCCTGTATCTACTACTTCCATGCCACGAACGACACCATCTGTTGAGGACATGGAGATACAGCGTGCAACATTGTCTCCTAAATGCACAGCCACTTCCAATGTCAAATGAATGTCGGGCTCTGTTTTTGATTTTGCTTTATGTTCTAATGTGATCGCATTAAGGATTTCAGGAAGGTGGCCACGTTCAAACTCAATGTCCACGACCGGTCCCGCTACACTTAAAACGCGTCCTTTGTTCATCGTTTTCCCTCCTTAAAAATTCTACGGTACCAACAAGCACTAGCTTGTTGCATTTGCTCCAGCAACAATCTCCGTAATTTCTTGCGTAATTGCTGCCTGACGAGCGCGGTTATATTGCAACTCTAAGTCACCAATAATTTCCGTCGCATTTTTCGTTGCATTACCCATCGCTGTCATTCTCGCACCAAACTCACTTGCCTTGGCGTTCAATACCGCACTGTAAATGAGTGTTTCTGCATACTTTGGTAAAAGGACTTCCAACACTCCTTCTGCAGAAGGTTCGTATTCATAACTAGCGCTAGGACTTGACGTTTTTTCTAACGTTGTATTGGACAACGGTAAAATTTGTTTATCCGTTGGAATTTGTGTGACTGCATTAATGAACTCATTGTATACGATAACAAGTTCATCATAATTACCTTTGGCAAAGTTATCGACTGCCGCTGAGGCAATAAATTTAATATCCGCGAACTCAGGTGAGTCGGACAAACCAATTACTTCATCCAAAATTGGAATGCCACGCTTCTTTAAGAAATCTCGACCTTTTCTACCGATAACAAACACGGTGTACTCTTCTTTTGACTGATGCTTTTCATCCAGTATTTGCACTAACTTACGAAGCAAATTACTGTTGTAGCCCCCAGCCAAACCTCTATCGGAAGTGATTACTAAATACCCCGTACGCTTAATTTCACGTGTTTCTAGCATCGGATGATTCACACCATTACCACACTGCGCAACGTTGTTAATAACCTCTTTGATTTTCGCCGCATAAGGTTTGGAAGAATCTGCTGCCGTCTGTGCTTTTCTTAGCTTAGATGCAGCGACCATCTCCATCGCCTTCGTTATTTTCTTCGTACTCTGTTTACTCTTAATTTGCCTTTTAATATCGAGTATTCCTGCTGCTGCCAATTGGTTTCACCACCTTTACTCTAACAGCCATAACACTGATAGAAGTTACTTGGAAGATACGAAACCTTTCTTAAACTGCTCAATTGCAGCTTTAAGTGATTGTTCCGTCTCATCAGAAATGTTTTTCTCTTGTGCAATGGACTGTAACACGTTGCTATGATTGGATTGCATATATGGTAAAAATTCACGCTCAAAACGAACAACATCTCGAACTGGAATTTCATCTAAAAATCCATTAATCGCTGTATAAATAGAAACGACTTGCTGTTCTACAGGAAGCGGTTGATTTAATCCTTGTTTCAAGATTTCCACCGTTCTTGCTCCACGATTCAATTTAGATTGTGTTGCTGTATCTAAGTCAGAACCGAACTGCGCGAACGCTTCTAATTCACGATAAGCTGCAAGATCCAAACGTAGTGTACCCGCAACTTTTTTCATCGCTTTAATCTGTGCGGAACTTCCGACACGAGAAACGGACTGACCTACGTTAACTGCAGGTCGTTGACCAGCGTTAAATAGATCGGACTCCAAGAAAATTTGTCCATCTGTGATGGAAATAACGTTTGTCGGAATGTAAGCAGAAATATCCCCTGCTTGCGTTTCGATAAACGGCAATGCTGTTAACGAACCGCCACCAAGCTTGTCATTTAATTTTGCTGCACGCTCTAATAAACGTGAATGCAAATAGAAAACATCCCCTGGATACGCTTCGCGACCTGGTGGTCTTCTTAAAAGAAGTGATAATTCACGATAAGCAGAAGCTTGTTTCGTTAAATCATCATATACGACGAGTACGTGCTTGCCTTTATACATGAAGTATTCGCCCATCGCACATCCAGAATAAGGCGCTAAGAATAATAGTGGCGCTGGTTCTGATGCACTAGCTGTAACAACGATAGTGTAATCCATTGCTCCGTTACGCTTTAATGTTTCTACAACGCCAGCAACAGTAGACTGTTTCTGACCAATCGCAACGTAAATACAGATCATATCGTTGTCTTTTTGGTTAATAATCGTATCAATGGCAATTGCCGTTTTACCTGTCTGACGGTCTCCGATAATTAACTCACGCTGACCACGTCCAATCGGAATCATAGAGTCAATGGCTTTAATACCTGTTTGCATTGGCTCTGTTACTGGTTGACGATCGAATACACCTGGAGCTGGAGATTCAACAGCTCTAAACTCCTTCGTCTTGATGTCACCATTTCCGTCTACTGGTTGACCTAGCGGATTGACAACGCGACCTAGTAATTCCTCACCTACAGGAACCTCCATAATACGGCCCGTACGTTTTACTTGGTCACCTTCACGAATATCTTTATATGGACCGAGAATAACGATCCCGACATTATCTTCTTCCAAGTTCAATGCCATACCCATGACGCCGTTTGCAAATTCAAGCAACTCACCGGCCATAACGCTTTCTAATCCATGGGCACGAGCGATACCATCACCAATTTGAATAACGGTACCAACATCAGATACTTCAATCTTTGAGTCAAAATTTTCAATTTGTTTCTTAATTAATGTGCTGATTTCCTCTGGTCTGATACTCAACGGACCTCACCCCTTACTACATGCTTATTAAGTTGCTAATGTTCGCTCTAACTTCGTTAACTTACCAGCTAAACTTCCATCATATAAACGATCACCGATGCGCACTTTGATACCGCCTAATAAACTAGCATCGATCTTCGTGTTCACCGTGATTTGTTTTCCTGTCAGTTTGCTAAATGTAGCTGTAATTTGCTTTGCTTCCTCCGCGCTAAGTTCACGAGGTGTGAAGACAGTTGCCTGCTCTCTGCCTAGCGCTTCGTTGGCAGTGCGTACGTAATACTCTAGTAAAGATGGTAAAATATCTAAACGATTTCTCTCCATCATAAACAATAGCGTGTTTTTCAATACATCGGAAGCTTCACCTAAACTACCAGCCAACACTTTGCTTTTGTCTTGGTTGGATACGTTTGGATGAAGTAAAAATCGAGAAATATGCTCCTCTTGTTCAAAAGCGTCCACAATCGCAGCAAGTTGTTGTCCTACTTCTTCCACTTGCTTTTTACTTTGTGCAACTTCAAACAACGCTTTCGCATATCTTTTCGCGACAATAACATTTTTCATTATTTGTCGCCTACCTTTGTCAAGTAGCTGTCAATCAACTGCTTTTGTGACTTTTCATCTACTTGCTTTTCAATAATTTTGGAAGCGATCAACACAGACATCGCACTCACTTGATTTTTCAATTGAGCAACAGCCTTGTTCTTTTCGCTTTCAATTTCAGCGATTGCCGCTTCTTTCATGCGATCCGCTTCTTCTTTCGCCTTCGCAACGATATCGTCGGCTTGGCTTGTGCTCGTCTTACGAGCTTGTTCTATAATTTCAAATGCTTCTTTACGAGCATCGTCAATCGCTTTTTTCTGATCAGTTAAAAACTGCTCAGCGTCTGTACGACTTTTCTCCGCTTGCTTTATTTCATTCTGTACGTGTTCTTTACGTTTTTCCATTACGCTAAATAATGGCCCAAATGCATACCTGTGTAACAAGAAATACAAAATACCAAAGGCAATTATAGCTACAAAAGTATTAGAAGGTACAAATTCCAATCCAAGTCACTCCTTTCTCGTATCCAGTACTAAAACGTTGGCGAAGAGGCTGTGCCATCCCCGCCAACAAAATAACAAAGGTATAACGAATTATGCCCCCATAAAGAATAAGATACCGAATACTACTCCGATAATAGGGAGTGCCTCTACGATACCAACACCGATAAACATTGTCGTTTGCAATGCGCTTCTTAATTCCGGTTGTCTTGCAATACTTTCTACAGTTCTACTCACGATCATACCATTACCAATACCTGCTCCTAATGCTCCTAAACCAATAACTAATGCTGCTGCTAATAAATCTAAACTCATGAGATGATCCTCCTTTTATTATAAAAAAAATAATTATTGTAATAAATCAACCTCGATTGAAATTGACTAGCTACCTAACCTAACAAAACGCTTTAATGTCGTTCTGTTTTTTGTGCAATGTATACCATCGTTAACATACAGAAAATGAATGCCTGAATAGAACCGACGAATATACTAAACCCTTGCCATACTGCTAGCATCGGAATACCAAAAACTCCAGCCATGACGATAACACTGATCATAATCTCACCCGCAAAAATATTACCGAAAAGACGCATGCTCAGTGTAATTAATTTTGAAGCTTCTTCAACAATATGAATGGGAAGAAATACTGGATATGGTTTTAAATAATGTTTGAAATACGACTTCGTATTTTTAAACACACCTAAGTAATGTGTAAGCAATATGACAATTAAAGCCAATCCTGTGGTTACCATCGGATCTGCTGTTGGTGATTTCCACCAAACAAAACCAACTCCGTGATAATCATGTGGGTCATATTCCTCACCTTTGGCTTCTGCTTTCGCAATAAGATCATTTTTAGCTTTATCCAAGTCCCCTTGTTCTACTAAAGTTGCCCCAAAAATTTCTGTAGGCTGTTTATGTTCTGTAACGACTGCGAAAGGTAGTCCTAGCATATTGCCCACAAAAATAAACATGATCAACGTAAGCCCTAATGTGACAAAGGGTTTACCTCGTTTCATATCCATCGTGCTTGCAACAATACCTTGTACAAATTCAATTAACCATTCCATAAAGTTTTGCATTTTCCCCGGGTTGGTTACAGAAAGTTTTCGCGCTCCTAGGCGAGCAATAACAAAAACAATAATACAGGTCACAATGGTCATAATTAGTATGGATAAATCTAGTCTAACGCCAAGTACTTCTATTATAGGAGCTTTATGCATAAATCATTTTTCACCCCTTTCTAATTCTGACTTGTTGTGCTTAAGTGAAGAAAAAATAAGATATATAATAAGAAAAACGGGGATAACCATAATACCAACAATGGTTGTCAGCAAAGAAATTTCATCCACTTTAAGCGCTAACATTGCTGCTAATATCGCTAAAGCTGCTCGAGTGGCGAATCCTGTACCCATACGCCTGCTTCCTCTTGCTGCTGCATTGCCACCAACTTGATCTACCTTAAAAGCTAAATACATCATATTAAGGTAAGCAACAACACTTCCCAATGCTAAACCTACAGCATGAGATTTCCATTCAGAAGAAAAAAGCCAGACTAATGCTAACGCTGACAAAAAAAGTAATGTAAACGCTGTAATTTTTCCTTTGAGTTGGGATAAATTAACTTTCATTATTTACTCCTCAGAACGTTGCGAATGAGCATCACCGCGGTGATGCAACCGAGAATCAAGCCAATGAACATGCCGATTACAGCCCACCACTTTTGGTTTAACCATTCGCTTATGTATGTTCCTATCCATAAACCTAACAGCGTACAGACAGCAATATCGACACCGATGGCACCGATTAGTCCAAGTGCTTTCCAAGGTGATGGTTCATGATCTGATACCACAGACAACCTCTCCTTAAAAAAAGCAATAATAATTATAATCATTATTGTTTACACTACCCATCCATTTTAACGAAGGGCTAATAGATTTGTCAATGAACCAATTTTCAAACTTTTCGTGAACAAAATAACTAGCTTTCCTTTAAAATAAAGGATTTTGCATTGACAAAACTGTACAGTTGTACTGTACGCTTTTTTATTTTTTACCGCTACTTCTCTTTAGAAAATGGGGCTGGTCTCTCACTTTCGTGATTAAAATGGTGCTGTATCGCTTTTACAATACGCTGTGAAGCCTTGCCATCTCCGTATGGATTTGCTGCAACACTCATGTTGTGATAGTGTGTTTCGTTCATCAACAGTTCTTTCGCATGACGATACACCTTGTCTTCATCTGTACCGACTAGTTCTAACGTCCCTGCTTCTACTCCCTCGGGACGCTCTGTAGTGTCTCGAAGTACTAGCACAGGAACACCAAAGGAAGGTGCTTCCTCTTGTAACCCGCCAGAATCGGTCATGATCATATATGTATGTGGGTACAAGTTATGGAAATCCACTACGTCCAATGGATCTGTCAATATAATACGCGGGTGATTCCCTAACCATTCATAGGCAGGTTCTCGTACAGCTGGACTAGGATGGACAGGGTACACAATACATACATCATCAAATTCATCGGCAATACGCTTCACCGCTTTAAATATGTTGCGGTGACCTTCTCCTTGCGCTTCTCTGCGATGCGCTGTCATCAAAATAAGACGTTTGCCTTTACTTTGTTCTAAAATAGGATGATGATAATCATCTCGCACCGTATATTGAAACACATCGGTTATCGTGTTGCCTGTAATATGGATAGATTGTGGTGCTTTATTCTCTTTAGCTAGATTTCCAGCAGACCAAGTTGTAGGAGCGAAATGCAAATCAGCCAATACTCCTGTAAGCTGCCTATTCATTTCTTCTGGATAGGGAGATTGTTTATTCCATGTTCTAAGGCCTGCTTCTACATGTCCTACTTGGATTTGTTGTAGAAATGCTGCATAGCTTGCAAGGAATGTAGTCAGTGTATCCCCATGCACGAGCACGATATCTGGTTTTGCTTCCGCAAAAACAGGTTGCAATCCACTGATGACTCGAACAGAAATTTCCTCCAGCGTTTGACCTACTTGCATGACATCTAGATCATAATCTGGCACAATCTCAAACGTTTCTAATACTTGGTCCAGCATTTGTCTATGTTGTGCGGTTACACAAACCATGGACTCTATCGTTTCAGGATGTTTTTGCAACTCCAATACGACAGGGGCCATTTTCACTGCCTCTGGTCTAACGCCAAACACGGACATGACTTTGACTTTACGCATTTCGTACTCCCCCACTTGCTTCTTTATTCTATATGGATACGAATCGAAAACTCATTTATTTTGTACCAAATAAACGGTCTCCTGCATCCCCTAATCCCGGAATAATGTATCCGTGGTCGTTCAAATAATCGTCCACTGCCCCAAGGTAAATATCTACGTCTGGATGAGCTTCCTGAACAGCCTTTACTCCTTCTGGAGAAGCAATGAGACACATCAATTTGATTTGAGTGCAGTCACGTTTTTTCAGCACTTCTATTGCGGCATTTGCTGATCCACCCGTTGCAAGCATTGGATCAATAACGATTAATTCCCTCTGCTGCACGTCCGTAGGCAGTTTTACATAGTATTCTACTGGCTGTAACGTTTCTGGATCACGATACAATCCAACATGACCTACTTTCGCTGTTGGGTGTAATTTTAAAATGCCATCTACCATTCCTAATCCTGCTCTTAAAATAGGAACTAAACCGAGCATGCGCCCAGAAATCACTTTACATTCCGCTGTAGCAACAGGAGTTTGTACTTCTACTGTTTTTAAAGATAGATCTCTCGTAATTTCATATGCCATAAGCATTGCCACTTCATCAACAAGTTGGCGAAAGTCTTTCGTCTTTGTCTTCTCATTTCTTATGTACGTCAGTTTATGCTGTATTAATGGGTGATCACAAACTACTAGCTTTCCCATAAATATCCTCCCTGTGTCTTTATTCAAACATTCATCATTATATCATTGTTCCCTATGACATGCACGTCCTATCCTTCATCTATTACTTTCCTTTTTTTTGCAGCCTATTTGTTTATTTTGCTTATACAAATTTGCTCATAAAAAAAGAAAGCAACTTCCATTCGAAGTTACCTTCTTCCATATCATTACTTTTCATGCGTATCTTTATAAAAAGATTTTAAAATGGATGCTAGTACGTTAATCCCTCATAAAGAGGAAATTTATCCGTTAACTGCTGAACCCTTTGCGATGCCTCTTGTTTTACTTTTTCGTCCTTTGGATTTCTCAATACCAACGCCATAATGCTCGCGATTTCTTTCATCTCTTCTTCTCCCATGCCTCGCGTCGTGATAGCAGGCGTACCTATGCGAATACCGCTCGTAATAAATGGGCTAGTTGGATCAAATGGGATCGCATTTTTATTACACGTTATTTTCACTTCATCTAGTACATGTTCCGCATCTTTTCCTGTAATCTCTAAATTTCTTGTATCGATCAGCATCAAGTGATTGTCCGTCCCGCCAGAAACGACGTTCAACCCTTCCGCTTGTAAAGCTTCTGCTAGTACTTGAGCATTTTTTACGACATTTTCGCCGTATGTTTTAAAGGAAGGTTGTAGCGCTTCTTTCAATGCTACGGCTTTTGAAGCGATAATATGCATTAACGGCCCACCTTGACTACCAGGGAAAACAGCCTTGTCAATCGCTCTTGCCCATGACTGTTTACATAGTATTAATCCACCTCTAGGTCCGCGCAATGTTTTATGTGTTGTCGTAGTCACAAAATGTGCATGGGGAACAGGATTAGGATGGACACCAGCAGCAACAAGCCCTGCAATATGTGCCATGTCTACCATGACAAGTGCACCCACATCTGCTGCTATAGCTGCAATTTTCTCAAAATCAATGACACGTGGATACGCACTTGCTCCAGCCACAATTAACCTTGGACGATGCTTAAATGCCAGTTTTCGAAGTTGATCGTAATCGATAACGGAATCTTCTTCGGTTACCCCATAAGAGACGAAATTGTACAATAATCCAGAAGCATTAACTGGACTGCCGTGTGTTAAATGTCCACCGTGGGCAAGATCCATACCTAGTACGGTATCTCCTGGTTGCAATGCAGCTAAGTAAACGGCCATGTTCGCTTGTGCACCAGAGTGAGGCTGTACGTTAGCATGTTCTGCTCCAAACAATTGTTTAGCTCGATCTCTTGCTAAATCTTCTACCACATCCACATGTTCGCATCCCCCATAGTAGCGCTTAGCAGGGAATCCTTCTGCATATTTATTTGTTAACACGGTCCCCATCGTTTCCATCACTTCAGGACTAACGATATTTTCGGATGCAATCAACTCAATATTTTGCTGTTGTCTCACCAATTCGTTGTTCATTGCTACTGCTAATTCTGGATCTGCGTTTCTTAATCGCTCACTCATCTTCTGTCTCCTCCTCAATCCTACTCACAATTTTGATCTACGTTTTGGTCTGTCACTACGTACTGTGCACGTGCACCGCCAATTAACTTAGGTCTCGTATACGCGCACACAATTCTAGCGTGTCCTACAAATCTAATACTTGGCCTGAAAGGTACAGCAACTCGGCGTAAATGCATCCCTATTAACGTTTCCCCGATATCTATACCTGCATCGGCTTGGATAGACTCTACTAAGCAAGCATCGTCCATATGACGGTAAGCCCACGCAGCCATCGAGCCACCCGCCTTTGGGACAGGTACAGCCATGACTTCTTCGCTGTCTATGTGTTGTAACGTCTTTTTAGATACAACGATGGCACGATTTAAATGTTCGCAACATTGGAAAGCCAATGAGAATGAATACATCTGCTGTACTTTCTGTAATCCTTCATATATCGCTTGTGCAATTTGCTCTGCGCCTGCTGTTCCAATGTGCTTGCCTACTACTTCACTTGTGCTCGCCCCGATAACGAGGACGTGGCGTTCGTTTAAACCACTCTGTTTCACTAATTCCACCGCAATGTCGTGTATGTGTGCTGTAATTTGCTGTGGATCCATACTGATGTTTTGTTTTTGCTCCAATGACGTTCACTCCTTTAACGTTGAAGTGAATGCTGCTCTTCTATCGATGTGACTTTATCAATTCGTTTTTGATGACGTTCTTGTTCAGAGAAAGGCGTCGTTAGCCAAATCTTGACGATTTCTTGTGCCAAACCAGTACCTATTACGCGTTCTCCTAGTGCAAGTACATTCGTATTGTTGTGCTCTCTCGTTGCTTTTGCGGAGAACATATCATGTACGAGTGCACATCGAATGCCCTTCATTTTGTTAGCTGCAATGCTCATGCCTATTCCTGTACCACATATTAAAATGCCTTGATCAGCTTCTTTGGCGACCACTTTTTCACATACTTCATTTGCATAATCCGGATAATCTACAGAGTCAGGGCAATGGCACCCTACATCCATCACATCATAACCTAATTCAGTTTGTATGCATTGTTTAATAACTTCTTTTAATTTATATCCCCCGTGATCTGAACCTATTGCAATTTTCATCTCACTTAACCTCCTTTACAGCTCTTATTTTAAGTATTGTACAAGCTTTCCATACTGACAGCTTCAATATTTTTCAAAAACTATCCTCTACCTAGCTATACACCAAAATCATGCTATAAACATAAAAAGAGCATCAAATGCATCTCATTTGCATTTCTGCTCTTCGCCCAGGCGACCGGCCCATCTCGGTTCCATGCTCCATTGTGGTTTTCCACAGTTGTCGCCAGTTACATGGAACAGATTCAATTAATTTCATTCTACAATGATTCAACAAAGTTGTAAATAGGATGCATCTATGCATTCAAAATTTGTTGACATAGTTTTTCTGACAATAATTCTGAAAGCCGCTGCTCATTAATGTAGTAATAGCTCCAAGTTCCTTTTGTTTCTTTAAGGATCATTTCGGCATCAAGCAAAATTTTAAGATGATATGAAAGTTTGGATTGCGGCATATTCACTACTTCGCATAAATCACAAACACACACACTCCCGCGCACATGAATTTCTCGTAATATGGACAATCTTTTTTCATCTGCTAATGCTTTAAATTTATCCTCATATAGCGAAAAATTAACATCTTGATTCATATGCAACAACTCCTTCATTACCGTTACGATGATTGATTTTTCAACTTATGAATGAGCATATCCAACAGACGATCCAACTCCGCGGCTGTTTGTTGGTACAATGATAGAGAACCTCCAAATGGATCCGAAATATCTAGTTTTGCAAGACTAGCATCGAGCTCCCACCATTTTACTTTCTCCTCTTCACTGATCTCTTTATTCAGCGCCAGTTTAGACTGTAATTCCGCTGCCATTTTGGCATGTTCTTCTCTTAATTTTGCTAAGTGACTCTGATCTTCTACGTATTCTTTCAACGTCATCGTTTTATCTGCTGCTCCGTGATATTGCTGGATGACATATCCTTTATGCGTCATGGTCATGGTCAAAATAAGATCTGCCCACAACACAAGGTCTTCGTGAAGTGAAGTTGCGTTCATCCCTTGTGTATTTATTCCTTTATCATGCAAAATTTGTGCAGAGTGACTTGAGATAGAAGCGCCAGTTAAAGCAGAAACACCTGCGGATCGTACTTCTATGTCCAAACCGTGATGCTTGCTTTTTTCTCTTAATAATGCTTCTGCCAATGGACTTCTGCATGTATTTCCGGTACAAATAAAAAGTATATGCATTGTTCTCCTCCTCTACACAAACATCATCACATGTATTCAGATTTATTCATCTTATGCATCGTGATCATACGTTGGTTGAACAAGTTCATTCAACGTATATACATAGTATAACGTATTTTGTAAACATCTTGTAGCATGCTGCTGCACATCTTGGCAACGTGATGCAGCCACCTTATGGCTTAGCTGATTGTATAACCTCTCTTTACGTCCATCGTTACATTAACACCTTTAGGCCAAAGATAAACAAAATCATGCCGCCACATGCTTCCCCATACTTTCCTAACCAACTCGTCATCTTTCTACCTAAAATGAGACCACCAATGGACATGATGCCGCCAACGATACCGAATAATAGTACGGTAAATAGTATATCCGCCGCAAAAATGCCGAGAGAGATGCCAACCGAGAAGGAATCAATGCTGACTCCGATAGAAAACAACATAATACCAAGCCATGAACGATGGTCAAAGCTATATATTTGTTGTTTTGTACAAGCACTATACATCATATGAAGTCCGAGCAGTGCCAATAGACCACCACCAGTAAAGACAGCGATGTCTCCTAACAAGCTCCCTAAGTACGTACCTGTAAACATGCCGATGAGTGGCATAACGAGGTGGAAAACAGCCACCACCATACTTATTTTTAAAATATGTAAGAGGCGTATTCCTCTCATGCCTATACCAATCCCAATAGAAAAAGCATCCATGCCCAAAGCGATGGCCATGAACATGATAGCAACAGCTTGACCTTGCATATCCAAGATATTCACTACATATCTCCTCCTTGTCCTACTCATTTCATCTTATGCGGACAAGGGGAGAAACATGTTTTTACAACGTCATGACGACATCTGCTGCTTTATGCAATCTATTTTTTATCGCTGTGCCTATCCCTTCCATATCACAATCCTGCGCCCAAATGAATTCTACGTTGCTTTCATCCATCATTCTTAAAGCACTATACAAAGTATGAGCTGCTTGCTCTAATTCATATTTTGAACCTAATGACAGCATGATATGTGCCTGCGACTCCCAACGATCTTCATCATACGTCAGCACACCTGTCTTTCGCCCTTGTTCGTTCGCTGCTTGTACTTGTTGTTCGATCCAATGATGGGCTGCTGTTGGATTAGACTGACCTTGGACTTGGACTACTGTCAATTGGCCTTGCGGAGCATAATGGGTATACTTCATCCCCGGTGAACGAGGTGTATCACTTACACCTTCTTTTTCATTATAGGTGGGTATAACGCTATGGCATACGTTTTGCAATTGCTCCAATGTAATGCCGCCAGGACGCAAGATATGAATTTGATCACACATGACTTGTACTACCGTCGATTCTAATCCAACCCCTGTCTCTCCACCATCCACGATGCCATTCACTTTATGGTTTAGATCATGCCATACATGTTCTGCTTTCGTCGGACTAGGTTTCCCTGAAAGGTTAGCGCTTGGTGCTGCTATCGGAATACCGGATAACGATAGCAGAGATAGTGCAAGTGGATGTTGAGGGATGCGAACTCCGACCGTATCCAGTCCTGCGGTAACCGTTGGCGCTAGTACTCCTTTTTTCACAGGTAAAATAATCGTTAATGGCCCTGGCCAAAACGTATGCATCAGCTCCATGGCAAGCGGCGGTATATCCATCACTAGCTGCTGCACTTGTTCCATCGTGGCAACATGCACAATTAAAGGATTATCTGACGGTCTACCTTTTGCTGCAAATATATGTTTCACAGCGGCTTCATTAGTTGCATCAGCACCTAGTCCGTACACGGTTTCCGTAGGAAAAGCGACGGTGCCTCCATCAACTAATATGTTCGCTGCTTCTTGTAATGGTTGTTCATTATGTTGTTCTGTGTTACACTTCCATACTTTTGTATTCATCATTCACCATTATCATTTTTTATTAGTTCATTCCACTTATGTATAGTGGTAATAAGTTGGTTGAACATGTGCTTCATTCAACTTATTACTATATTAAGATAGCACATGATGTTTTGCAAAACATTTTACGAATACGATATCTATATCATGAAAACAATTGTGCAATCCAAGCAAAACACTTGCTTATGATTTCCCAGATGAAAAATTTCGTCTGTACTTCATCCGACCGTTCTGTTTCTGAATCTGCTTCTGAAACGGTACTGGCTTCGACTGTTTGCCCCGTTGTAGCGTCAACAAAACATAATGGAGGAAAAAGAACGCACCACCAATTTTGGCCTAATCCATCTCCTATCGTCACTTTTACCGCTTCATACAAACCAGCAGGGTATACGGTGTTACCATATAGTTTCGTCGGAAAGTCTACCATCCCGAGCTCCACATCATAATCGAACGTGATGTCATTCTCCCTTAGTACTTGTCCTACGATCTGTTTCATTTGATCTATTTCCACTTCTATTTTAACTCGAGCTTCTGCAATAGTTAACGGCTCTTCAGCCCACTCATTCATATATTGTACTAGTTCATTTCGTACTTGCTGTTTGATCCATTGATCTTTAGGATGGTCGGAATGAGCTAGTATTCTAAGGCGAATAGATTGTTCAGGAATGTCATCTATCGTCGTAATTGCCGCATGAACTTGCTGATATTCCCAACTAGCAATAAGCATGAAAGAAATAAAAACATATAAACATAATAAGAATTTTGAATGATTGCGCATGAAAACTTCCCCCTTTACATCCTTAGTATGGACGACTGCAGGGGAAGCTAAACTATGAATCTATTATTTTTTTGCTTTTACATTTTTTCTAGCATTTCATATATACCGAGTTTGTTGAAGAAGTCTTTTACGTCGTGTTTAAATGTAAAAATCATCGGTTTTCGCTCGGAAGTAAACAACAATAAATAAGGAGGTTCTCCTTTCGATGCGAACAAAATCATCGTTTTCACTTGGTTTTCAAATGCACGATGATGGACTTTCACGGGTTCTTGCAAAGGAATCCTTACTGCGATTTGTTGGTTCTTTCCAATCGTAACGTCATCCACAATAGAATCAAGGGATTGTAAAATGTGATTTGCTTCTTTTTCTGTGTTGCCATCAACCGGAACTTTACTTAATATTTTTTTATTTTGTATATCAAAAATGTTAACATGTGCCGTTCTGCTGTTTGCTCCTTTTTCCGCTTGTACAGGGGCTGCAAGCAGCACGATCATCAAACAGAATACAACGCTGATCGTGATCCATTTTCTCACTCATAACACCTCCTGCTGTTAACTTACCCAAGAAGTGCTTAATCCAATCACATGCCTTTCAATTTCGTTGTAATCTTTTATGATTTCAACCTCATACGTACCTGTGGAACGTAGTAATTCAGCAACATCGTCAGCTTGTCCAATACCTACTTCAAACCCGATAACATTAGGATACGTAGGTAATTGCTCCAATTGCTTGACGAGCGTACGATAAAAATCTAATCCATCTTCACCACCATCGAGTGCACTTCCCGGTTCATGCATAACGACTTCTACTTGCAGCTGCTTCACGTCCTCTGTCGGGATATACGGCGGGTTGGAAATTAATATATCGATATGTTGTTTCTTTTCAATCCACGGTTGTAGCAGATCACCTTCAGCCCATGCAATATGGTTTACGTTATGGTGCTTCGCATTCCGCTGTGCGATTTGCAGGGCAGAAGAGGATAGATCAGAGGCACATACGTTCCAATTTGGACGCTCATATGCCAGCGTAACCGCTATAGCTCCGCTTCCCGTACCGATATCGACGGCACACCACTTTTTATGCGAAGGTTGCAGCTCACTCATTTGTAATATATGCTCCACTAACAATTCCGTCTCTGGACGCGGAATTAATACGTCCTGCGTGACATGAAAAGGTAGGCCATAAAAATGTTGTTCGCCGACAATATATTGCACTGGTTCCCCTTTTGCTTTTCGCTGCACCATCTGCTGCCACTGCGCTAGTTGTTGTGCAGGGAATGGATCGTGCCAGCGTAGCAATAATGTGCTGTGATCTACAGATAGTACATGTTGCAGCATGATGAGGCATACATTTTTGACATCTTGTCCGATTTCTTTTTGTGTTAAAAAAGAAGAAGCCTCTTGATAGGCTTCAAAAATAGTCATGTTGCGATTCATATTATCCCTCTGCCTTCATAAGCTCGGATTGTTCTGCTAGAGTAAGCGCAGAAATGATTTCTTCTAATTCTCCTTGTAGTACATAATCTAATTTATGCAACGTTAAACCGATACGATGGTCTGTCACCCTGCTTTGCGGGAAGTTGTACGTTCTGATTCGTTCGCTTCGATCTCCCGTTCCCACTTTGCTTTTTCTCTCGCTCGCATACTTCGCTTCCTCTTCCTGACGAAGTTGATCGTAAATGCGGGCACGCAACACGCGAAGTGCCATTTCTTTGTTTGAGTTTTGTGATTTACCATCTTGGCAAGATACGACGATGCCTGTAGGTAAATGCGTCACACGCACAGCGGATTTCGTTGTATTGACTGACTGTCCACCTGGGCCACTAGAACAAAACGTATCAATTCTTATATCTTTATCTTGTATATCGACTTCCACTTCTTCCGCTTCTGGAAGTACAGCTACTGTAGAAGTGGACGTGTGTATGCGGCCACCGGATTCTGTTGTTGGAATACGTTGTACACGATGAGCGCCACTCTCATATTTCAATCTGCTATACGCGTCTTTTCCTTTGACCATAAACACGATTTCTTTAAATCCACCTAGATCATTTTCGTTGGATTCCATGATTTCAACTTTCCAGCCTTGTAAGTCAGCATAGCGAGAATACATGCGGAATAAGTCTGCTGCAAATAGTGCCGCCTCGTCTCCTCCAGCTGCTCCGCGCACTTCGACGATAACGTTTTTACTGTCGTTAGGGTCTTTTGGCAACAACAAAATTTTAATTTCTTCCTCTAACGTTTCTTGCTTTTCTTTTGCTTCTTCCATTTCCATTTTGGCGAACTGCTTCATTTCGTCGTCTGTGCTTTCCTGCAACATTTCTTTCGCAGCATCAAAGTTCTCTAAGACTGTCTTATATTCATTGTACGCAGTGTACAATTGCTGTAATTCAGATTGCTCTTTGGACAACTCTCTCAGTTGCTTCGGATCTCCTGCAATATCAGGATCGCACAGCATTTCACTAATTTTATCGTATCGATCAGCAAGTGTTTTTAATTTATCTAGCACCGTATAATGACCCTCCTTTTTCCTTATACATTATGTTATACGTTGAAGCGGAAATGCATAATGTCGCCATCTTGTACAACATATTCTTTTCCTTCTAAACGTAGCAAGCCTCTTTCTTTTACCGTACTCATAGAACCTGCATCAATGAGATGATCGTAACCGCAAACTTCTGCTCGAATGAAGCCTTTTTCAAAATCGGTATGAATGACACCCGCTGCTTGCGGTGCTTTCATTCCTTGTTTGATCGTCCATGCACGAACTTCTTTTTCACCCGCAGTGAAGTACGTATACAATCCTAATAAATGATATGCCGCTCTAATCAGACGATCTAAACCAGATTCCTCCAGACCAAGTTCCTCTAAAAATAGCTGCTTGTCTTCTCCTTCAAGCTCAGCAATTTCCGATTCCACCTTGGCACTAACGACCACAAGCTGAGCATTTTGCTC
This sequence comes from Longirhabdus pacifica, assembly GCF_004115085.1. Taxonomy (GTDB): domain Bacteria; phylum Bacillota; class Bacilli; order Paenibacillales; family DSM-105158; genus Longirhabdus; species Longirhabdus pacifica. Next base: position 35,957 of record NZ_QXJP01000021.1, read on the forward strand.
TGCTGCTGCTTGTCTTACTTGTTCTACTAGTTCATTGTGTTCTTTCGAAGCAACCTCATCTTCACTCACGTTGGAAACATATAATACAGGTTTCATCGTAAGCAAATGCAGGTCCCGAATAATGAACTGCTCTTCTTCACTTAACTCCACGCTTCTTGCAGGTAAATTATCATCCAATGCTTGTTTGATTTTTTCCAAGCAAGCGACTTCTGCTGCCAGCTTCTTATCGCCTGACTTCATCGTTTTTTTCGATTTGTCATAACGTTTATCGATCGTCTCCATGTCAGCCAAAATAAGCTCCAAGTTGATCGTGTCCATGTCATCTAATGGTTTTACTCCACCAGATACATGCGTAATATTCTCATCTTGAAAACAACGAACAACGTGAACGATGGCATCCACCTCACGAATGTGGGATAAGAACTTATTCCCCAATCCTTCCCCTTTGCTTGCACCTTTTACTAATCCTGCGATGTCCACAAATTCAAATGCTGTTGGAATAATTTTTTCCGGATTCACGATTTCTGAGATTTTAGTTAAGCGCTGGTCTGGTACTTCTACTACTCCAACGTTAGGATCAATCGTACAGAAAGGATAATTTGCTGATTCTGCCCCTGCTTGTGTAATTGCGTTAAATAATGTGGATTTACCGACGTTGGGAAGCCCAACAATCCCTGCTTTTAATGCCATCTATGCCCACTCCTATTACATGTGATTTCATATATTTAACCAATACATAATGCCAATGGGATACTGCATTACATATTGGTTGAACTCAGTACTTTATTTCGTTTTTTTATTTCCCTTATACCATAAGACATCTATTCATTACTCATTGTTTCATTATAGCACGAATGAAAAACATTCAGTATGGTCTTTCCACTATGTGATAGAGATTACCCATCATGCTTAACTATATTATTATACAGTAGTTTCATCAATTGCTCAACGAACAATATCCATCTTTGAAAGCACAGCTCCTAACTCTGCCCATGTAACGTAAGTATCTTCGGCCATTTTATCATGAATTAATTTTTTCTCTCTCAACCAATCCATCGCCTCCACTTTCCATTCTTCTTCCGTTGGAATAGATAAAATCACTCTCCACATTCTAATAATCTCATCGCTATATGGAACTCCTGGCGATTTCATCTTCCCATCTAAATCCATCCAGTAAGGCGCAGAACCTCCTAAGTCCGATTGAATGAGCATGTCGAATCTGGGATCAAGAACAGCAGTTCCTTCTGGTAGCGGCTTGGATGTTGCATAACCATATAGATGTTGTATTTGCGCTTCTATCCCTTGCTGAGGACTTTTGAACATCGCATATTCCGTGCTTTTGCGCATGCTTCCTAAACCTGCAAAATTGTTGAATACAACGTTGCCTTCCTCATCATTTCTCCATGCATTCGTTTCTTTAATCGCTTGACAAAAGGCCACATCACCGCGAACGCCATACTTCTCACCTAACGACAAATAAAACTCACTGTAATCAGGCGCTTTGTCATTAATAGCATGTAGATAGGTTATCATTTGTTCTTTTGATGCTTTTGCACTTCCCAATATCGATACTTTTTTAGAGATGGTACTCATTTGGATCACCTCAACTCATCAATATCACTTGCTTATAGTATGAAGGTAAATGCAAAGGTGTGCGTTTACCTATACATTGCATGAAAACATTTTTTTGACTACACTTAGGATCATGGAACGTTGTAGATACCGGAACTTATGAAATGAGGAGTAAAAAACATAATGAATGAAGAACATACACATGAATATTGGATGAAAGCAGCATTAGCTGAAGCGAAAAAAGCAGAGGAAATCGGTGAAGTTCCCATCGGTGCAATCATCGTGAAAGAGAACGAGATCATCGCACGTGGCCACAACTTGAGAGAGTGTTCACACGATCCAACCGCACATGCCGAAATGATTGCGATTAAACAAGCAAGTCGTCATCTGCAAGCTTGGCGGCTAACGGATTGCACGTTGTATGTGACACTGGAACCATGTCCCATGTGTGCTGGTGCTATCATACAGTCACGTATCAAAACCCTTGTATTTGGCACTACGGATCCAAAAGGGGGATGCTGTGGAACATTAATGAATTTATTGCGTGATGAACGATTTAACCACCAGACCACGGTGATACAAAACGTATTGCAACCAGACTGTAGTGATATGCTGACCTCTTTCTTCCGTGAACTAAGAAGTAAAAAAACGTAACAAGGTCTCCCATGTATAATATGGCGGTAACATTCAAAGTCTAGAGAAGACACATTCTACTTCATGAACAGTTTATGTATGATCAGCAAGGAAAGGCATAATAATGAATAAAAGGAGAGAATGAGCAATGTCTGATCGTCATATGAGCAGTGGGAATAAGAATCTACAAAATGTCGTAGATCAATTAGAAGCACCGACAGTAAATGCCCATTATCAGCAGCAATTACAGCAAAAAAGAGCAGATCGACATAAACAGAACGTCAAAACGAACGACAAAGGTTACAAAGAAAATGAAACAGGATATTCACCAGATAAAGATATGTACAAAGGATAAAAGGTGGAGTGCATACTCCCCTTGTTATCCTCACCTTTAGGGCATGCTTCTCTTTGTTCCCCTATCCATCTCCATCATTTGTGGAACAACAATGCCAATCAAGATGACGATGACGCCTGCCCATTTCACTACTCCAACGTCTTCTTGCAATACCCACGCAGAGAGCAAAACAGCCATAGGCAATTCAACAGCTCCAAGAATGGTACTCAGTCCCGTACCAATCTTAGGTACACCGATTGCGAAAAAAAGTGTCGGTATAACAATACCTAATATAGCTAAGGAAGAGCCCCATATCACTAACGAACTCCACAAGGAACCATCGATAAGAAATAGAGGTGGGAATACGATAACGACTAATACCGTACCACCTGTCACCATCCATGTTGATCTCACCAGCGAATCTGCTTCCGTTACTGCTGTCCCGCTCCAGTAAATGAACAAAGCATAGGACACAGCCGAAAGTAACCCTAGTCCAAGACCAATCCAAGATATCGTAAAGCTTTCCTCCAACATTCCCGCCGCAAACCATGTTCCTAACCAAAGGATAAAAAGAGATATCATTTTACCTTTCGAAGGTATGGTACGCGTAGTCACTGCTTCAAGCAAAACACCAATCCACGTAAACTGAAATAATAATACAATTGCCAATGATGCAGGAACGTACTGCAATGCAGCATAATAAAGCATGCTAGTCAAACCAATCGTCGTCCCAACCGCCATCAATATTCCTTTTTGCTTTAAGGTCACGACGCTTTGACGCTTTGCTATTGTTTGCTGCTGATGAATCCCTCTCTCCCCTTGCTTTTGCTTTCTTATTGCAGCAACGAGAAAAGTAACCACCCACAACACCACCATACCAAATATCATCTGACTCCCTACCACTTGCTGCACCGTATATTGTTCCTCATAGGCTGATTTCACAAGTACAGATAATATGCCATAACAACAAGCACCAAAAAAAACGAGAAATACATATTTCATGTTGCCTCTCACCATGCTTTCTATCTATCCCCTCATATAGGATACGTCAACGTAACGTTTACTTCCCTAGTATTAATGCTAACATTCCTGCTGCAATTAATGGACCAACAGGTACGCCCTTGAACAAACCTACGCCAATTAATGTCCCTACTAACAGCCCTGTCACGATGAGCGGATTGCCGGACATCAAGCCGACTCCTCTTGCACCTAAATAAGACACAAAAATACCAATGACGATGGCCAGCAACGATTGCCATTGGGTAAAACTTTTTAAAATTAAGTCAAAGCTAATTTTACCTCTGGCTAATGGGGTCATCACCCCCATCGTTAAAATGATGATACCGATGGTAACACCGTGCTTTTCCAATAGTGGAAAATAACGATCTAATGGGGTTAATTTTATAATGGCGAGTAATAATAAAGCGATAGTTACCGCCAAGTTTTTACTTAAGTATCCTAACAAAGCAATAGCTAACAGTATCCATAAAGAACTATCCAATCCTATCATACCTCCTATACTCCTACGACTAAGCTGCATCTATTCCTTCATCAAAACAGGATCATCAATTAGAACAACATGTTTGTTCCTTACTTTCACCAATTTGGTTTCATGAACCTGTATTATCTTAAGCTATTTATGCATAGATGGCAATATTATGGCTGCTCTTCAAAGTACTTGTACTTACCTGAAAATGTAATGTCTACACTTACATCCACCGATTGGAGCGAATCACTGTTTAGGGTCAACTTATCTTCCGATACAAGTTGATGAAATAATTTGGGATCCTTCTTGTACATCGTATGCATGAGTTGATATATGTCAACATCCATATCTATACCAGAATGGTATGTGGCAAACACTTGTTTTTCCACACGTTCTTCTGCTAGGGTCTGTAATTTTTTCAACGATAAATGTTTTAGTAATGATGATACTTCTCCTTTTAACACGATATCTACATTAAACTTTACATCGTCCCCTTGAATAATAGGCTTAATATTGTATTTTACATGTTTAATCGATACATTGGCTGCGGGATTTTCACCTTCATACACTTGCAACTGAGAAGAAGTGAAGCTTTTTCTTCCCATCCATGGAAGACCTGATAAGTCTTTGTTTAATAATTTCCCAAACAATTTATCGCGATTGACAGCATAAACCCCGTCAATAAACAACGTCTCTTTTGCCTTCTCATTCTCTAGCCACTCTTTATTATAAGCATTCAAGTATGGTACGACACCAATCATCCCCGGCTCATCCAATTGAGCAATGAGTTCATGCAATTTAATGGGCTTAATGTAAGCTCGCTGTACGTAAGGCTCTATTGGGTTATGTAATATGGAATAGAGGGGAGATTGCTCAAACGTTGGAGTAATAAAAAACAAGTCAGAAATGGTTTGATCTGTTCCGTAAACCCATATGGAATAGCGGATTTGTTGGTGTCGGTTTAAAAGATCGATCATTTCTTTTAGACCTTCCTTCATGACACCTTCGCTTAAAATCATAGCGGTGGTGTGACCCCAAAAAATTTGTTTTGGTGCACCACTATACAAATTGTTTATGGCATTGTTCACTGTTTTCCCTGTGCCTTTGGCAATAGAAATTGGGACGGTCCCCTGCCTACTTCCTCCTCCTTCTTGCTTGGACAGCACAGTAAAACTAAGCATTTGTGTATACACTTCAAATTGCCCATCTTTGTAGTCAATACCAACAGCACTCACGTAATCCATAATTTCCGCTTCTCTAGCTTGCCAACAACCACTTAACGTCAAGGAGAAGAAAAGAAAAACGATGATTTTCATCCAAATTGATTTCATTAACACCTTTCACTCCTTCTTCTTTCTTGATTTAGATGGCATCGTACTGGATTTGTTCCATTCCAACCTAAACAACGTATAAGGAATATTTTTATGGTGCAAGGGTGAAATGGGAGATAAGAAAGGAACACTAATAGATCGTAATGAAGCTAAATAAATAATGATGGATAAAAAAGAAATAAAAAAACCAAACAGTCCGAGTATACTAGAGAAGAAAAATACATACAAACGCATAATACTCACGCTCCCGCTTAACGTATGCGTAATAAGGGAGTATGTTGCTACCGCCGTAGTACCAGCAATGACCAGCATCATAGGTGAAGTAACCCCTGCACTGATTGCCGCATCTCCGATAATAATACCGCCAACTACACCTAATGTTGGTCCTAGTGTAGAAGGTAATCTCATCCCTGCTTCACGAAATAATTCAAATAACATAATCATGATAAACAACTCTAGCGGAGCAGATAGCGGAACCCCTTCTCTAGAAATCGCTATCGTTGCTAACATAGGAAATGGAAGTTGATCTTGATGAAACGTCACGAGCGAAATCCAAAACCCTGGTAAAAAAACAGCGATGGAAAATGCAAATAACCGCAAACTTCGTTCCAATACAACATAAGGACCAACGTGAGCATCTTCGGCTGATTTAAATAAAAAGAATAAATTAATAGGTACAATTAATGCTGTCGGCAATCCATCAATTAAGAGCGATACTTTTCCATTTAGTAAACTCTCAGCAACAAAGTCTGGTCTATTCGTACTACCAAACATCGGGATCATTGTATTCTTTTTGTTGGTTATTATCTTTCCTAGTTGTTCACTGCTATACAACGCTTCGATGTCACATGCATGTAATGCTTCTCTTACTTTATTTACGACATCCTCTGAAGCAGTTCCTTCAATGTAAAGCATGCCGACTTTGGTCTTTGTTTCTTTGCCTAAGTTAAACTGTTCGTACCTTAGTTCATTGGACTTTAGTCTTTTACGAATTAGTGCTCGATTCATGATTAATTCTTCAATAAATCCATCTTTCGGGCCTCTAATCGATGATTCTGTGCTAGATTCCTCTGGGTTGCGATGAGGAGGGTTAGACACTTGGAATCGATACACTTGTTGTACGGTATCCATGATGACAAATAAATCGCCACTGTAAACTTGTTCTTCTACTTCCTGCTTTTTAAGTTTTTCTATTTTTTCTACTCCTATTAAAGGAAGCTGAAGCAATTGCTCTTCCCAGTCGGCTAAAAATTGCGTGTTGGAATACAGTGTTTTCAGCGCGGGGATAATTTGTTTTTCCACTTTATTCATGTTCACTAAACCTTCGCAATAAAGGAGAATGACTTTAGATTGTTCTTTCTCCGCTAAGTACATTGTTGAAAAATAAACATCATTCGATTTTTCAAACCAGTCCCTCATATACCGTTCGCATTCCGTCATGTTTAAACCCCCTTCATTGGCTCTTCTGTTTCTTCTTTTTAGGAATTAGGATAAATACGACAGTCAACAATACGTAAATAATGAGCACCGAACTAAAAAAGTAATTTTCCATCAGATAAAAAAATCGAACATCATTGAGTGGAATGTAATAACTCAGCGCTAGCAAAAGACAAATAAGCCTTAATAATGCTTTTCGATTGACGACGTTAAACATCCTAGAAATCATCTCTTGCACAATAAAAATTTGTATAGAAAAATGAATTAAAGTCCCAGATAACCATTCAAATATAACTAAAAAATCAAGATGTTCGATATATCTCCCTACTTCAATTAACCGCCATTGTTCATATATAGGATACCGTTGCCTCGACGTTTCCTTCGGTCCAAATTCTGCATTGCCCATCAAGTTAGGGATAAGTAGATCAATAACAAGATAAGCACCTAATAGCATTAACCAACGCAATTTGATCGGCTCGCTAATTCTATGTTGCAAAAATAAAATGAAAAATATACTTAAAAAGCCGGCTGCAGCATACATCATGCCATAGGCAACGGACTGTATCCCATGTTCAAATACAGGAAAAACACGATAAAAATTATCGTATGAAAAACCCCACATATATACGGTTAGTGCCAAAAAGAAATGGATTGGCAACAATACCCCAGCTGTTATCACTATGGTTTGTAACCCAGATTGAACTAGATAATAGCTGAGCATGATAAAAATGACGACGAGAACAACCGAAGGCCGCTGCATTAAATACGTGTTAGATGTCCACGTAATGACATCTTTTAACGTGGAATAGGCAGAAACAAGAATGACGAGACAACCAATGCTGATAATACATGTAGCAAAGATGGAAGAAGTACGTTCCGTTAACCAATCATAAATATGTTGTTTGCTCGCTTTTTTTATTAAAAAGTAAAGCACGACAATCCATAATAGAAAGGGAGGGACGGTGAATAGAATAGCAACCCATGTGTCTCTGTCTGCGCGAGACATCATAACAGGAACAACCTGAATTTGATTGATCGTGCTAATCGATATAGAAAACATAATTAAAATCTGATACCACTTTATTTTATCCATTGGTGAGATAAACCACCTTTTACCCTTATGTATGGAAAACATGCTGTGCAGTACAGTCACACAAAACTTATGTATGGTTTTCCCGTTACCTATGGATATTATTCACTATAGTGGGGTAGGTTGGTATGAATACAGTAGGTTGTACAACATACTACAAAAAAAGATGCTACTCACATATCACTATGCGGCAGCATCTTCTCATTACTTAATGGAATGGTAATTAATGTTAATATTAGTATTACCTTCATCTTTTATTTAATCCAAATGTTAAAATTGTTGTTATAGCCCCATTAGCTCCATAATGGAGATAGAATCTTCTTCTGAAGGGATTCCAATTTCATATTCCACTTTTTCATTTACTTCACTTAACAAGCTTGTCATGTTCATTGCAAATGGGTATTGCTCTCCATTGTCAATCGCAATGATATCAGCTTCCATAGAAACGTATTGCCCTAAATCTTCGCTAAAAGCTTGTGTAAGATAGAATTTTTCAATTTGAATTGCTTCTTTCATCTCTTCCAACGCTGTCATGATGTCTTCTTCTGTGATATCTTCACTTTCAAATTGACTTTTCATTTCTTCTAGATCATCTTCTGTAAATCCGAACAATGACTCATATTCTGGATTACTATAAACGTCTAATACATCAGGCACCATTTGTACCATTGCTTTTACAAACGGCTCTAAATTATCATCACTCAGTGAAAATTGTACAATTTGATCTGCTTTAAATCCATCTGGAAGCTCCATATCGTCTGCTTTTAACTGTGTAAAAAATGTTGCTTCATCAAGCGGACCCATTACAGCATTGATGATATCTATGCCTGCCTTTGTCTGTAGTTCTCTGTTCTCATTCAGTAATTCAAAAGGACTTACCTCATACATATAAGCGTCGTCCATTGCAGCAAGTTCTTCATAACTCATTTTAATGTATTTTCCGTACAATTGCGGTGCAAACATAGCAATAATATCGATATCTGGAACGCCAATCCACATTGCTTCATCATTCATCATAATTGGTAAGGAAAACTCCATTGTACTTTCCGCACCTTCTTCTGATCCACCTAATGCTACATCAAGAATAAACTCCATTTGGTTTGCCTCGTAATCAAATGTACTTCGATAACTAACATCGGCATCTAACATTTGGTTTAAAATCATCATCGCCTGAGGATTACTAGCAGCTTCCTCCATCATTGCCGTGATCACTTCTTCTCCTAGCTTCAGGTCAAAGTCGCCAGATATTTTTCCACTTTTCATATCTGCTTGTTTTTCCATTTCAGTCTTTAAAATGTCTTTCGCGCTCTCACTTGCATTGTTTTCAGCACTATTGCTGTTCCCACAAGCTGTCAGTACTAAAGAGAATACTAATAACACACTGACAAAGCTCATCCATAATCGTTTCATTTTACTTCCCCCATTTTTCATTCATTTCAAATTTCAAACATTTATTCATTATAGTATAATGAATACTTTTTGCAAGTAAAAAATCAATAAATTCATTACATTTTTTTAATTTTTTAACTTTATAAAACTGCATTCATCTATGTATACGAAAATAGAACAATAAAGTTGCCTTTCTAAATAAGTTGAAGCAACTTTTGTCCGTCAATCTCGTATATATTTTATAATGTAATTTGATGTAGGAGTGATTTATTATTCATAGTGAACAAGAAAACAACAAATCCCTTGTAACAAGAAGAAAAAATCAAAATAAAAAAATAAACAAAAAAAATAAAATTAATATAAAACGCGTGGCACTCATTACGGTTGTACTACTTTTTTCGATGACCTCATTTTTTGTATATCAGGTACTTTCCAAAATAGAAGAAACAAAAGTACCGAAAACAAATGCTGAAGGGGAAGTAATCAGTCAAGAAGAAGTACCAGAGATAAAAAATGATGAAGACTTTTACGCTTTAGTTTTTGGTATGGATTATAGAGAAGATTTGGTCATGTTTAATACAGATTCCATTATGGTCATTCACGCTATACCAAAAGAAGAAACGATAAAGCTCGTTTCCATCCCACGGGATCTATACTTAGCGAACAACGATAATTATTATTCAAAAATTAATTCTTTCTTTTATCAAGGATTTTCTTACGCTCAACAAAAAGGAAGACAGGATGACTCCTTCCTTACAGGTTCTACTGTAAATTTAGGCGGTAGCGAATATGATGAAATTTATGTAAGTACAGGCATGGCTTCTCTTAGAGAAGGTATAGAAGATTTATTAGATATTGAAATTTCACATACGGTGATGGTCAATTTCCAAACTGTCATTGATCTCATCGATGAAGTTGGTGGTGTTGAGATAGACGTACAGCGTTCCCTTATTTATCGCAACAAAAGTGACGGCACGGATATTGATATTGCAGCAGGTTTGCAAGTATTAGATGGAAAAGATGCATTAGGCTATGCCCGTCACAGAAAAGACGATAGAGGTTCAAGGTACTATTCCTCTGATTTCGAGCGAGGACTAAGACAGCAAGAAATCGTGGATGCATTAGCAGATGAATTGTTGTCGTGGGGAAGCGCAACAAAAGTAACAAGTTTATTAGATATTGTTAGTGATAATATTAAAACAGATATGAATATGAACGATATGTATAGTCTAATCACGACGCATTACAATACGTTCAACAGCAATTCTATTGTATCTATTCCGTTTCCTGAACAATATGCGAATGGTCAAGTCGTTATTTCTGATGATGAACTCTCAAAATTACGTTTATCGTTCCATGCTTTGGAACCAGATTACAGTATCGATCAGTTAGCATCTATTCCAGATGTAACAGATAACCCGAGTGCTTCGTTCCCAGCTTACACGCCTCCTGCGGTAGTAGAAGAGAAACAGGAAGAGGAAGTGAGCAATGAGGAAGAAAAGGAGTCGGAACAAGATAACAGCCAAGAAGATAATACAGAACAAGATGCGGAATCACAAGAAAATGATGAATCTAATGATGGTTACATCGAGGAAGATACTTCTTCCAACGACAATGTAGAAGATAATACGAATGACGAAGATATAAATGAAGCGGAATCTGAACAAGAAGGTTCTGATGAAAATAATGAGCAAACCGGGGATGAAACAACTTCAAATGAAGAGCAGAATACTAATAATGAAAATGACCAACCGTCATCTGCTCAAGATGAAGAAAATGAATTAGACCAACAGCAGAGCGAAAATAATGATCAAACAACAGAGGAAGATAAAAACGAGGAAGAAACAGAGTCTGAATCAGATGGAAGTGGAGATGGATACCTCATTGAGGATCCAGTTGAAGAAATAAATGCAGAATCATAATTCATTAAATTCACCATCATAAATTTGTAATGAATCAGTACTAAATGATATAAAACAGCGAAAGCAATTCACTTGCTTTCGCTGTTTTTGTATTACTAGGAACCTTCACTATGCTGTTTACTTCTGGAGTGGTTTGCTTTTTTCGTCTTTTTTGACCCTGACAACGGTGCTTGTCCGTGTTGTTGCTCTCCGTGGCTGCGGTTTGTTACTTCATGTGGATTATCTGGCATAATCATCTTTTCTGTATCCATCATAACCTCCATTGAGCCTTATATGTCGTGTTGTAGAGCCTGTGCACATTCGTGTATGTGCCGAACGTAATCCTTTATCATATGTTGCATCGTTTCGGAACGCTCATCTACTGTTACATTAGCTTGCTCGACATCAACGAGCTCCACTTTAACTTCTCTTTCATCAACATACGTACACTTGAAGTCAAACGAATGTTGATTTCTTCCCGCTGCATCAATGTGAATACGAAGCGCATTAGGATTAGAAGCATCTTGCACCACACTGCATCCATCACTGACATTTAACAAGCCAGGGAGTGTATGCTGCCACGATTGTTCTAGTGAATCCATATGATGAACTTGCTCTTGCATAGAGATGACACCTCCATCCTTTAATTTTTCGCTTCCGTCCTCTTTTTATACCGTTTCACACATATCCATTTTTATCGTTCAACCTGTGTAGTTTTATACAATAAGAAAAGGGAACCATCATAACAACATCAACATAGAATATGGACACCTCAGGAGGAACTCATTATAGCAAGTAGCAGGCGTTAAACCGTTAACAGGTACTATCTACGTATGTATAGCTTTATAGCTGGTGAGTGAGGAGAATAAACATATAAGAACTTGAATATGGAGGGCACAAAAAATCCTGTTGTGATAAGCAACAGGATTTTTATTATCGTAAACCTTACGGTTTTATGTATTTAATGTTATATGGCGGAGAGGGTGGGATTCGAACCCACGGAAGAGTCACCCCTTCGCTGGTTTTCAAGACCAGTGCCTTAAACCGCTCGACCACCTCTCCAAGACCTTGTCACACTTTGTAGTGACAAGGAGTATAATATCATATATTGACCTAAATAATCAAGTACTATTTTATTATTTTTTTTACATTTTGCATATAAGGTTGTAAAACATCCGGAATGACAATAGATCCATCCTCTTGCTGATAGTTCTCCATGATGGCTGCTACTGTTCTTCCAATAGCTAAACCAGATCCATTTAGTGTATGCAGAAATTCTGGTTTGCTCTGATTGTCTCTTCTAAAGCGAATGTTCGCCCTACGCGCTTGAAAAGACTCAAAGTTGCTACAAGAAGATATTTCTCTATACACTGCACTGTTTGGCATCCAAACTTCAATGTCGTACGTTTTAGCCGCTGAGAAGCCAGTATCTCCTGTACATAAGTTCATCACGCGATATGGAAGTTTCAACAACTGTAGTATTTTTTCACAGTGACTCAGAAGTTGTTCTAACGTTTCATAAGATGCTTCTGGTAGTGCATAATGAACGAGTTCTACTTTATTAAATTGATGCTGTCTAATAATTCCTCTCGTATCTCTGCCTGCGGAACCTGCTTCAGAGCGGAAGCATGCACTATAAGCTACAAATTTTTGCGGCAAGTTCTCCATACTTAAAATCTCATCACGGTAATAATTGGTGACTGGAACTTCCGCAGTTGGAACCATAAAATACTCTGTATCTTGTATTTTAAATGCATCCTCTTCAAACTTCGGTAACTGACCCGTACCAACCATACTATTGCGATGAACCATGAGCGGAGGTAGAATCTCCTCATACCCATGTTGCTCGCTATGTACATCCATCATGAATTGTATAAGCGCCCGTTCCAACCTTGCACCAAGTCCTCTATAAAAAACAAATCGTGATCCCGTCACTTTTGCTGCAGCTTCAAAATCGAGAATACCCAGATTCGTTCCTAGTTCCCAGTGAGGTTTAGGTTCAAAAGAAAATGTGGTTGTATCCCCCCATGTGCGATGCAATACATTGTCTTCTTCTGATGTTCCAATAGGGACAGAATCATGCGTGATGTTAGGAATGGAGAGCATAACCTGCTGTAGGTTTTCTTCTACCGTTCGTATTTGCTCATCTAATTGTTTGATTTGTGAAGAAACTTCTCTCATTTCAACAATCAGCGCTTCTGCATCTTCTTTCTTTTTCTTTTTTTGTGCCACTTGCTGTGAAACAATGTTTCTTTTATTTTTTAATTGCTCTGTCTCCTGCAATAATGCTCTTCTCTTTTCATCTTGTTCCGTAAACTGTGTAACCTCTGCAAGAGAGCCGCCGCGATGCTCCAACATTTTTTTTATATTTTCCATATCACTTCTAAGCTTTTTTATGTCCAACATAAAAGGAAAACCTCCTTATACAAACAACAAAAAATTAACAAGCACCTTAAAAAGGTGCTTTATAGGCTCTATAAAGATAATGCATGGATTTCATTACATCATCATATCAATAAAATATTGATGCACTGCCATGTTATTGGTGAGCTCTGGATGGAAAGAAGCCACAAGCAAATGATCTTGTCTAGCAGCTACAATTTGATCTTTATATCGGCATAAGATGTCTACATTTTCACCCACATTTTCAATTAAAGGGGCGCGTATAAACACTGCTCTAAACGGTTCATCCAACCCTTTGATATCAAGATCGGTTTCGAAGCTTTCACGCTGTCTGCCAAATGCATTTCGTTTCACTTCGATATCCATCAATTGCAAGTGTGCTTGTTCCTCGCCTATATGCTTAGCTAATATAATAAGACCTGCACACGTACCAAAAATTGGCTTTTTTTGTTCAGAAAACTGCTTTAATGCATCGATAAAACCATACGTTTTCATCAGTTTTCCAATCGTGGTACTTTCTCCACCTGGAATAATCATGCCATCTAAATCAGCTAACTGCTCTACCCGCTTTACTGCGACTCCTTTAGCCCCAGCGAGTTCAATCATACGAATATGCTCCGCTACTGCTCCTTGTAAAGCTAAAACACCAATTACTTTCATCGTGACCTCTTTCTCCAAGCTACAAATTAGATTCCGCGATCTTGCATTCGCTCAGCTGCATTTAAGTCGGATATTTCTATCCCTTTCATCGGTGCACCTAAATTTCTAGATACATCAGCAATTAATTTATAATCATCGTAATGTGTTGTCGCTTCTACGATTGCTTTTGCAAACTTCTCAGGATTGTCAGACTTGAATATGCCTGATCCTACAAATACACCGTCAGCGCCTAAATACATCATTAATGCTGCATCAGCAGGTGTAGCAACGCCTCCCGCTGCAAAATTCACGACTGGAAGCTTCCCATTTTCATGAATGTTAAGCACCAAATCGTAAGGTGCTCCAAGGTTTTTAGCATAAGTCATTAACTCATCTTTATGCATGTTTTGAATATGTCTGATTTGAGAATTAATGATACGCATATGACGAACCGCTTCTACGATGTTACCCGTACCTGGTTCTCCTTTCGTACGCATCATCGCTGCACCTTCTCCAATACGACGCAATGCTTCTCCGATATCTTTCGCTCCACATACAAATGGAACGGTAAATTGTGTTTTATCTATATGATACACTTCATCAGCTGGTGTAAGCACTTCACTTTCATCAATGTAGTCTACACCTAGTGATTCCAACATTTTCGCTTCTACAAAATGTCCAATACGTGCTTTCGCCATGACTGGAACTGAAACAGATTTCACTACTTCCTCGATAATAGTCGGATCTGCTGTCCTTGCTACACCACCAGATGCGCGAATTTCGGATGGAATTCTTTCCAAAGCCATCACTGCGCAAGCCCCTGCAGCCTCAGCAATTTTCGCTTGTTCTGCGTTCATCACATCCATGATGACGCCACCTTTTTGCATTTCTGCCATACCTCTTTTTACTACCGTTGTTCCTGTTTCCAATCGAAAGACCTCCCGTCATGATATACTAACATCTCATTTTACAATAAACACTATATTTAAACAACTATTACTGCTGAATACGCTTGTTTTACTGCCCTGATTTGAAGGACATTTCTTTCATATTTAGAATGGAATTAAAATAAATTTTTTACTCCTTCAAAAATATCGACAAAGAAGTTTTTAATTGCTCTCAAAAAGAGTCTAAACCATCCCGCTTTTTCTACTTCTTCTTCAGCAATAAGGTTTACTGTCTCTACAATTTCACCACTTGGTGAAGTATACTTTACGGTTACGGTACCTACTTTTTGTCCCGTTTCGATAGGAGCTACAATATCTTCAGGTAATGCCACTGCTTCAATGGTAACATCCGTTGCTTCATCAAACTGCTTCCCTACCAACAACGTAATGCTCGTCTCAGTTACTACTGGGACTTTTGTTTCTACGCCTTTTTTAATTTCCACTTCTGTCAATTGTTCTAACGTAGACTTTGCTTTCACTATCGTTTTCTTTTCAAAATTATTAAACCCGTAATCGAGTAACTTTTTCGTTTCTCTAAATCTTTCTGGTTCTGATCCAGCACCCATTACTACACTAATGAGGCGCATGCCATCTCGTTCTGCTGTCCCTGTAAAGCAGTATCCTGCCTCATCTGTATGACCTGTCTTCAAGCCATCTAAACCTTCATATGCAAATTCTGTGAAGTTGTTGTTGTACTCTTTCCAACCTTCCAACATCCAATTCCAATTGACCATTTTTAATGAAGTAGGATCACTTTCTACGACATTCGCCTCTGTAATACTGGTTGTTTCTAACACTTCAGGAAAATCTACAATTAAGTTTCTAGCCAATAATGCTGCATCATTCGCGGTTAATAATGTCTCACCAGGAACATTGGGGACGTTTGGCGCCAATGCACTATACTCTCTTAATTCACTGTTATTCAAACCAGTAGAGTTAGCAAAATAAGTTTGATCTGATAATCCCAATTCCTTTGCTTTGCTATTCATCATATTCACAAACTGTTCTTCCGTGCCAGCAATAGCTTCCGCCAAAGCGATGGATGCATCATTGCCGGAGTATATAGCCAACTGTCTGTATACATCTTTGACCGTATATTGTCTACCTTCTGCAAGCTGCTGTCCAGAACCTATCATATCACTAGCATATTTACTAATGGTAATCGTTTGTTCCCATGCTAACTGACCGTTAGCAACACTTTCTAATAGAAGGTATTCCGTCATCATCTTACTCATACTTGCTGGTGGTAATGCTGCATCTGCATTTTTAGCATATAGTATTTGTCCTGTCATGGCATCCATCAAGACAGCTGATTTTAATTCATCGCTAACGACTGTAATGTCGGTTTGAGCTTGTACATGATGAGTTTGAAAAAAAGAAGATAGCAAAAACATATGTAATAGTTGAAATATTAATACAGTCGCGGTTATTTTTTTCCATTTTGTTTTATTAAAAATTTTATTCATTCTCTCTCACTTCCCATTAATTCAATTATGTGTGTTTTTCATGGTGCAAAGTATACTTCTCATTTTGTTGGTAAAACAGTTGCGAAACAGTTATGATCCACATTATTTTAACATATTGATAGGTACAAAAAAAGCAGGGAAACAATTCCGTTTCTCTGCTCTCTAGCTTACATTTTATTTTATAGGGAATAGTTTGGTGATTCTTTCGTAATTTGTACATCGTGCGGATGACTTTCTTTCAATCCTGCTCCCGTTATTTTCACAAATTTCGTTTCTTCTTTCAGCACATGAATATTTGCCGCACCGCATAATCCCATGCCAGAACGTAATCCACCAATGAGTTGGAATATGACATCGGATAAAGGTCCTTTATACGCAACTCTTCCTTCTATACCTTCTGGAACGAGTTTCGATTCATCCTGTTGGAAGTATCTATCTTTACTTCCTTTTTTCATGGCGCCTAATGATCCCATGCCTCGATATACTTTAAATCTTCTGCCTTGGAAAATCTCCGACTCCCCTGGACTCTCTTCTGTTCCTGCGAACATGCTGCCAATCATGACAGCACTTGCTCCTGCTGCTATTGACTTTGTGATGTCCCCAGATAATTTAATACCACCGTCTGCAATGACAGGGATGTTATATTTCCTTGCTGCTGTTGCACAATCGTAAATAGCAGTAATTTGAGGTACACCTACTCCTGCAATCATTCGCGTCGTACAAATGGAACCTGGCCCAATTCCCACTTTAATGATGGACGCTCCTGCTTCGATCAAATCAATCGTTCCCTCCGCTGTTGCAACGTTTCCAGCGATAATAGGTAGCTCCGGATATTGAGCACGCATTTCACGAACCAGATTAACAACGTTAATATGATGTCCATGAGAAGAGTCGATCGTAATAACATCTGCTCCTGCTTCCAATAGCGCAGCGGTTCTTTCAAATGTATCTTTACCTATACCCACTGCCGCGCCTACTAACAATCTTCCCTGTTCATCTTTTGCAGCACTAGGAAATTGAATCGCTTTTTCAATATCTTTAATAGTAATGAGACCTTTAAGGTGCATTTCTTCATCTACTATCGGTAATTTTTCAATTTTATGCTTTTGTAAAATGACCTCTGCTTCTTCCAACGTAGTTCCAGTTGGAGCTGTTACTAGGTGTTCGGTCGTCATCACATCTCGAATAAGAATGTTGTAATCATGAATAAAACGAAGATCACGATTCGTTAATATACCGACTAATTTCTTCGCTTCATCAACGATAGGGACACCTGAGATGCGGTATTTACTCATTAAATGTTCTGCATCCGTTACCGTATGTTCTGGATTTAAGGAGAAGGGGTTTGTAATAACTCCACTTTCAGAGCGCTTTACTCGATCCACTTCTTCCGCTTGCTGCTCAATGGACATGTTTTTATGTATAATACCAAGTCCACCTTCTCTTGCAATGGAAATAGCCAGCTTTGATTCCGTTACAGTGTCCATAGCTGAACTTATAAATGGTATATTTAATTTTAATTTATTGTGTAATTGGGTAGAAACATCAATTTGTTTCCCATAAACATTAGACTCTCTAGGTACTAATAGTACATCATCAAACGAAAGTCCTTCCTTTTGAAACTTTGCCTCCCACACAACATAAGCCCCCTTTTTGTTGTTTATTCATTAGATAGTCCAAAATATATTATTGCCATATTAACAATGGTCATTTTGCCTGTCAACATTTTTCTAAAAAAAATAACGCTAAGTATTTTATACTCAGCGTTAAGATGATTTCATCTTTGTTATTTCATATGCTTAAGATGTGTCAGATTTAATATGTGTATTCAATGAGTAATTTAAAATCCTTGACTGTTGCGCCTGTGAATTGATTTGTAAAAATTCTTTCACAAGTAAAAGAAACAAACCAAGTATCGATCACAGGTGCGCCGTTAAATGTATTTATCGTTCCATACTGTCTAGAGGAAGAAGGCATTTCTACACTTGAATATTTAGGATAGATCCCATCTAACTCATTTGCCACTTGCAACCTATAATTGTAAGTGTAATTCACGACTCCAGTACGTGATGCTGTCACTTTAATCGCAGACACTTTAGCATTGTCTGGAATTCCAAGACTAGTTACATTTACGATTTTCGGATCTGCTTGACATATTTTATCTGTTCCTCTGAAAAATCCATTTATGGTTCCTGCACTGTACTCTTTACTTCCTGAAAATGAAGCTAAATCAGCCATACTCACTTCTACTGTACCACTTCTAACTTGTGATTGTTCCATTGACGTTGCCTCTATTGCTTTGTCCTCTGCAAACACAGTACTAGACATCGAAAATATTAAAGTTAACGATAATAGCATAACCATCGTTTTTTTCATTACTGTCCCTCATTCCTATATTTTTTAATCACAACTTTTTTATTTCGTTAAAGCTTTACTAACAACACGTAAATCTACTAAATTACTGATCTAGAAAAACCTCCTCCTCCCTATGATGTACTGAAGTAAATATATATAAAGGTCTTTACTACAAGATAATAAAACATTTGTATCATAGCATATGTTTGTCATAATTATTGACTACATCTCATTATCTATGGATGTTAACATTTAAATTATTTGTATTTAAATTTCTAATATATTACATGTTAATAATATCAATATTTTCTATATGTTTCAACTAAAAATAGGTTGATAGTCTATATATTTTTCAATATAAATATGTTTAACCATAGTTGTGGTGCCATAAAAAAGAAGCCTCCATATTCTTATTTCGAAATATGACAGACTTCTTTTACAATCTTATACAATAGTAAGTTTGATGTTATGCCATCGTCTTCAATCTAGGTCCTGCTTCTGCAATGTTTTTGGCATCCGGAAATTTATGATTAAAATTATTTATAAACTGCTTTGCCAGTTGAATCGCTTGTTTATCATAAGCCTCTTTATTTTCCCACGTTTCCCTTGGTAACAATACTTCTTTCGGTGCTCCTGGACATGTAGTTGGAATTTGTAAGCCAAAGATAGGATCTGTTACAAAGGATGCATGTTCAAGTTCTCCAGATAATGCAGCTGTTACCATGGCTCTCGTGTATTTTAACTTCATACGATGTCCCGTGCCCACAGCGCCACCTGTCCACCCTGTATTAATTAAATACACTTTTACATCGTGATCATTAATTTTTTGACCTAGCATTTCTGCATAAACAATAGGATGCATAGGCAAAAATGGTGCTCCAAAACAAGTGGAAAACTCAGCTTCTGGTTCGGTTACTCCTCGCTCTGTTCCTGCCATCTTACTCGTGTAACCAGATAGGAAATGATACATGGCTTGTTCTTTCGTTAATCTAGATACTGGTGGTAACACCCCTGTTGAATCCGCTGTTAAAAAAATAATCGTATCCGGGCTTTTTCCAACACTAGGGATAACTGCGCCCGGTATCGCTTCTATTGGGTATGCCGCACGAGTGTTTTCCGTATATAAGCTTGAATCATAGTTTGCTGTTCTGGTGGATGGGTGTACTTCCACATTTTCTAAAACGGTTCCAAAACCGATTGCCCTCCAGATTTGAGGTTCTCCTTCTTCGGACAGGTGAATACATTTAGCATAGCATCCACCTTCGATATTAAAAATACCATCTTCACACCATCCGTGCTCATCATCACCAATTAAACGGCGCTCAGGATCAGCAGATAGCGTCGTTTTTCCTGTCCCACTTAAGCCAAAAAATAAAGCGGTGTCACCATCTTTCCCTACGTTGGCAGAACAGTGCATAGATAAAACGTTTTTTCTAGGCAACAAATAATTCATGACAGTAAAAATAGATTTTTTCATTTCTCCTGCATATTCGGTTCCACCAATAAGAACGATATTTTTTTCGAAATGAATAGTGATGAATGTTTCTGAACGAGTACCATGTTTTTGTGGGTTTGCTTTAAAGGTAGGAACATAGATGACTTTAAATTGTGGAGTGTGGTGTTTCAATTCTTCCTCAGATGGCTTAATAAACAATTGAGCAGCAAATAAATTGTGCCATGCATATTCGGTGATGACTCTGAGTGGTAATCTATACTGTTCATCTGCTCCAGCGAATCCATCAAATACGAAACTTTGTTTTGCTGTCAAATGAGATAGCAAATCCGAATACAGTGTGTCAAAATGATGCTGCGACATAGGCTGATTTACTTTTCCCCAGTCAATTAAACCGTCTACGGAAGGTTCATCCACGATAAATTTATCTTTTGGAGAACGTCCCGTATATTTACCAGTTAATGCGTTGATGGCTCCTACATTCGTTAACTCCCCTTCTTTCTGCTGCACAGCTATTTCCATTAGTCTTGCTACAGGCAAGTTAAAATGCACATTCTCGTGACCAAGAACATCCTCCAATTGCTGGACTGTCATCTTTTCATCTCCTTCCTAACCATTGATTTAACCATGTTCTAATGAATTGCCCCCAATTATCTCGAACATATAATATTATTATGATACGTAAATAACTGAATCGTCAATTTATTATAAATATTTAAAATGCTATAAAAATATTTGATGAGGCGAAGATGGATTTTTTCCTCGCCTCTATCTGGTTTCGTGCTCTATATATTCATTTATGAATACGCTTTATTTTTTATACTTTTGTAAACTGTTCCTCTTCTGTTGATCCTGTTAAAGCGGTAGTAGATGACTTCCCGCCAGATATTACTTGTGTTACTTCATCAAAGTATCCTGTTCCTACTTCTCGTTGATGGCGAGTTGCAGTATATCCATTTTGTTCTGTACTAAATTCTGCTTGTTGTAGTTCAGAATATGCTGCCATCCCTCTATCTTTATATTTTCTTGCTAGTTCGAACATACTGTAATTCAGTGCATGGAATCCAGCCAATGTTACGAACTGAAATTTATAACCCATTTCCCCTAATTTTTCTTGAAATTCTGCTATGTCTTCGTCATTGAGCTTTTTTTTCCAATTAAATGATGGGGAGCAGTTGTATGCCAACAATTTACCTGGGAATCTCTCATGAATAGCATCTGCAAAACGTTGAGCTTCTTCTAAGTTAGGCTCAGATGTCTCACACCAAATTAAATCCGCATAAGGTGCATATGCTAATCCCCTGGCAATCGCAGTATCTAACCCGCCTTTTAATCGGAAGAATCCTTCTGGTGTCCTTTCTCCCGTTAAGAACGCTTGATCACGATCATCGATATCACTTGTGATCAGTTGTGCAGCATTTGCATCCGTTCTTGCTATGATGACTGTTGGTACGCCCATTACATCCGCAGCAAAACGAGCCGAAATTAAGTTTCTCACCGCTGCTTGTGTTGGAATGAGCACTTTACCGCCCATATGCCCGCATTTTTTCTCCGAAGCTAGTTGATCTTCAAAGTGTACGCCTGCAGCTCCAGATTCAATCATCCCTTTCATCAGTTCGAAAACATTCAATGGACCTCCAAAGCCTGCTTCAGCATCCGCTACGATTGGTGCAAACCAATACAAATCATCTAGTTCTTCATTATGATGAATTTGGTCCGCACGTTGCAGCGCTTGGTTGATTCGTTTTACCACATGCGGTACACTATTAGCGGGGTATAAACTTTGATCAGGATACATTTGACCAGCGAGATTTGCATCTGCAGCGACCTGCCAACCGCTTAGATATATAGCTTTTAATCCCGCTTTCACTTGTTGTACTGCCTGATTACCAGTTAATGCCCCTAGTGCTTTCACATGATGCTCATGGTTAATGAGTTCCCATAAACGTTCTGAGCCGAGTCTGGCTAACGTATGTTCAATTTGAATAGAACCACGAAGACGAACAACATCTTCTGCTGTATATCCTCTTTCGATTCCTTTCCATCTCTCTGATTTCCAATTTTCCTGCAATTGTTTTGCCTGCTCTGCTCTGTTCATCCTTACACACTCTCCTATACATTTTATTAGGGAGCTGCCGCTCCTCAAGGTTACAGCAGCTCTTTGAATATATTTGTTACACCCATGCATCAAATCATGAGAGAATAACGATTAATGTAGATACTCGTAACCTGGTAAAGTTAAAAATTCTTCGAATTGATCATTTTCAATCAATTGAATAAATAATTTTTTTGCAATATCAAACTTTCCAGCTTTATATTTCTCCATACCGTAAAACTGTTGTACTTTATCCAATTCTTCTTCTATGAATTGATGTACAAGTTCTAATGATACGTTTCTACCATCAGACAAGATGCCTTTTGGATGTCTAATCCACTGCCATACCTGTGCCCTGGATATTTCTGCTGTCGCTGCATCCTCCATTAAGTGAAATAACGGTACAGCACCGTAGCCTCTAAGCCACGCCTCGGTATACTGTATGCCAATGCTAATGTTCATACGTAAACCTTGCTCTGTTATTTCTCCTTCTGGCACTGCTAACAGCTCACTTGCTGTCACCTGTACGTCTTCTCTCTTTTTATGAAGTTGGTTAGGAGTAGACATATATTGATCGAAAGCTTGTTTTGCAACCGGGACTAATCCAGGATGTGCAACCCAACTCCCATCATGTCCATCTCGTGCTTCTCTTTCTTTATCCAGTCTTACTTTCTCCATTGCATCTTCATTTTTGATAGGATCGCTCTTAACAGGAATTTGTGCTGCCATTCCTCCCATTGCAAAAGCATTCCGTTTATGACATGTTTTTATCGTATGGAGCGTATACGCTCTCATGAAAGGAACAGTCATCGTAACGAGTGCACGATCAGGTAGAATGTACTGTTCATGGTTTCTTAATTTTTTGATATAACTAAAAATATAATCCCATCTACCGCAATTCAGGCCTGCACTATGATCGCGTAGCTCATATAATATCTCATCCATTTCAAACGTTGCTAAAATGGTTTCGATGAGTACCGTTGCTTTAATTGTTCCTTGTGGAACATTCAATTTCTTTTGTGCCATAATGAAAATATCATTCCAGAGACGAGCTTCGAGATGTGTTTCAAGTTTTGGAAGGTAGAAGTATGGACCTGATCCATGATTAATGAGGTATTGTGCGTTATGGAACATAAATAGTCCAAAGTCTAGCATACTAGCTGATATCGGTTCATCATCTACGATGATATGTTTTTCAACTAAATGCCAACCACGTGCACGTACGAGGAGGGTAGCTACTTCATCCTTTAATTCGTATTTTTTCCCACTATCATTTACGAATGAAATGGTTTTGCGAATAGCATCACGTAAATTAATTTGACCTCCGATTGTATTGTCCCACGTTGGGGAGTTTGCATCTTCGAAGTCAGCCATAAATGAGTTAGCTCCAGAATTGAATGCGTTGATGACCATTTTACGGTCTCCTGCTGGACCTGTAATTTCAACACGCCTGTCTTCTAGATCTTTCGGTACAGGAGCAACCGTCCATCTTCCTTTACGAATATGTTCCGTTTCAGGTAAAAAATCTGGTAGTTTACCTGCCTGAATTTCTTCATATTTCTTGTCTCTTAATTGTAATAATTGTGTTCTTCTACTTAAAAATGTCCGATGCAATGCTGCCACAAACTCCAACGCCTCGGTCGTTAATATTTCCGCATAACCCTCTTTCAACTCACCTGTAATTTGGACCCCTGGCGGACAGTCAATTAATTGCTGATTCATATCTTTCACCCTCTCTCAATTAGCAATCTGTTATATAACAGTTTTGTTTTATGTTTTGTATTATAATACAGATTGTTATAGGAAATCAATTCATTTTATAAAATTAACTACATCTTCATTAACTTAATTTATTTATTTGTTCTATTCTTTCCATTATTTTTTTTTATATGGAAGTTGTCACATGAAGATAAAGTCATGATTTTATATCGTTAAACACAAAAAAACAACCACTCTAAATCAACATAAAGTGGTTGTTTTTCTATTTTCATCTAAGATGAACTATTACTATGAACCGTTGTATTTTTCATATCCATCTTGCTTTGCGACAAAGATTTTTACGAAGTTACGAAGCTTTTCCATACTGTTCTTTTAATTCATTAACCTGATCATCTAGAGTGTAATTATCTACAATATAATTGATCTTTCCTGATTCTTTATCCACTCCGATAATAGTAGGAACTTTAGTAATAAAATAAATCTCTCTAATTTCTTCAGAATAAATGTAATGAACATTAGGGAGTTGATGCATCTCATCTTTATCATAAAGTTCATCCGTCATAATAATGATTCGATCGTCTAGTTGTTGCCTTATGTCTGGAATTTTAGCTAATACTTCCTGACATGTGGAACAAGTACGTTTTGAAAAGATAATCATCGTTCTATCCGTTGGATGATCCATTAGTTTAATGATGTCATCATGTTGATCTTTTGCTCTAAAAAGTGGCGCCTCTTGATTTACTCTTAATGCAATTTCTTCTACTTTTAGTGCTGTTACTCTAAAACGATTCAAAAATTCAAATATGGTTTTAGCTAACCATATCATAAATGCAAATTGCAGAATCATAAATACCCATAAACCGATATGAGAAAGGAGTGACCATGTCATGTGTTTCACCTCACGCTTAGATTTTTTGTTACTTCCGCAACTTTTTTAAGGCTAGTCATATAGTAAATCGAAACAACTGTTGTGATGGTTATTAAAAAAACGATAAAAAATATAGGTGGGTAGATTTGTGATAATGAGTTTCCAGATCCAAGTAAATCTAAGTTTCCAATCACGCCTGTATTGCTCATTAACATAATAGTAAGGGCAATCATTGCTGTATTTCGTAATACTAGCCACCATGATAATTGGTGATTTCCTAGTACTCCACCACATCCACAAGAAATTTCTTTGTTTCCTCTTATAAGATTTATTGAGATTGCTGTGGCGTACATGCATAACAATGCGATGATAAAAACATAACCTATCGTGTGTTGAAAACCCACCGCTAAACATAGTACAGCTAAAAACTCTATCCCTATATTCGTCCAAGCAAATACTTTTACCATGGAGTCAGGGATAATGTCATAAGCTTTGATGATCGCAATATGCTCATCAATATTTTTCCACTTTTCATAAGCTGTGCTGAAAAACATAATCACGATTAAAAACTTAGCGATTAGCCATATATATTCCAAGTTCATTCCTCCTTTCGTAAATGCAACAACTTGTTATGCATACCATTTTGCTTGCATATTAAACATGCGATAATATTCTTGTCTTTTATTTATCAATTCTTCATGTGTACCAACTTCCAACAATTTACCCTCTTTCATGACAAAAATTCTGTCTGCCATTTTAGCTGCTGCCATTCGATGTGAAATAAATAATGTTGTTTTGTCCGCTGATAAATTTTTGAATTGATTAAATACTTCAAGTTCGGTCTGTGGGTCCAGTGCAGCTGTTGGCTCATCTAGAACGACAATCTTTGCTTCTCTGTATAGCGCTCTCGCCATTGCAATTCTTTGCCACTGTCCACCAGATAAATCTTCTCCTTCAAATAAAAACTTACCTAGTCTTGTTTCATATTTATCTGGAAGTTGTTGAACAAACGTATCCACACCAGTTTGCTCAGCTACTCTTTTCAACTTTGCGTCGTCTTCTTCTTGCTCTATGTCACCAAATACGATATTTTCTTTCACGGTATACGCATAAGTCGTAAAATCTTGAAAAATAACGGTCGTATTTCGATATAAATCTTGCTTATCTATCGTTTCTATCTCTACATCATCAAATGTAATGGTGCCTTTACTGATTGGATAGAGTCCCATCAAGCATTTGACCAATGTGGTTTTACCAGAACCATTTTCCCCTACTATAGCTATTTTTTCACCAGGTTTAATATGAAAACTAACATCATCTAATACTTTTTTACTGCTACCTGGGTAAGTAAAGCTTATATTTTTTACTTCTATACCTTTATACAATGAACTAGGAAACGAAGTAGGATTTTCAATTTGTTTCGGGTTATACTCTTTTTGCTCATATTCTAGAAATTTGAATAAATCATCGATGTAAAGAAACTGTTCGTAAATACTTGCCAAAGAAAAAGAAATAATGTTCATTGAAGTTTGCGCACCTTGAATAGCTTGGCCCATGGTAACAAATTGTCCGATTCCTATTTTTGATGTTTTCAATAACCATACAACAATGAGGGCACATCCACTATAAATAATGGCGGTAAACGTCTCTAATCCTAAATTTGCAACTTTCTCCCTTTTTATCAGCTTAAACATTTGGTTGTTGTTCAACCAATAAATCTTTTTCCATCTATTTATTAAATAGTTTCCGAGTGAAAAAATACGAACTTCTTTGGATGCATCTCTATCATTTAAAAGTGCACTCGTATAACTGGCTTCTCTTGCTGCTGGTGTTTGAAAACGCATTAGATGAAATTTTGCACTACCGTATTTTGCTTGAATCCTATAAATAGGAACTGCTGCTACCAAGCTCAATATTGCAATACTCCAGTGTATAGTGAATAAAAAGAATAAGTAAGATCCTAGTGTAATGATACTTCTTCCAATTTCTAATACACTTCTCACCGGCCCCATTACGCGATTCCCATAATCTCCTCTAATTCTTTCTAAATGATGATAAAAATCAGGAAGTTCAAAGTAAGTAAGAGGAACACGTATGGATTTTAGCGAAACTTTCTTGCTAAAGTAATAATCTAAACGTATTTCTGTATATGTATCTAGTAAACCTGTGAGCATACTGAGCATGGATTTAAAAAATACTATAGCAAATTCAAGTAAAATAAGAACGATAATCGTATTAATATCACTGCCTTGAGCACCCTGTACATATGCAGCCACTTCATCAATTAATTCTTTCGTAATGTATAAGGTAGCTAACGGCAATAATCCCTCGATGATTCTCACTAATATAGAAAAAGTAAACCATAATTTACTACGTTGCCAAATAACTTTAAATAGTGAAATAAAAACAGTTGTATTCATCTCATGTCATTCCTTTATATGCAAGTTGAAAAAATAATGAATTTATTTCATGTATGGAGTGATTAGTAAACTACCATTTCTCCAACTTATTTAGAAGATACAATAAGCCTCCTTTGTTGAATGAGCTATCATAAATTATGAGCTAAACTTGTAAGATGTTTTAATGTAAATGAATTTAAGTTAAATTTTTATAGTACTCTGTTTCACCTCTTACCCCTCTGGTACTAATTCTCTAGAAGAAAGTTGATTTTGCTGATTTTCTTTCATTAAATTTTGATAAAAATTGATAATGTGTTGTGGTGTAGTGGCATTGTGTACTATACCGTGCTCTGAATGCATAAGTATAAAATATGGAAAAAACTGAATACGTAACTTTTTAGCCATTTCTTTGTTTATCGGAATATTAATAAACTTGTCTTCAAAATGTGTCGAGTACTTTAATACATCAGACTCCTTTTCAACTTCCAACATATTGATATGAGGAAGATTAACATCATCGTTGTATACTAACAATTCTTCTATCCCCGGAAAACATGCTGAACAAGTAGATGATGTAATGGACAGAATCCAGTAATCTTCATTTGGCAGATGCTCATCAGGTAACCATTGATTTATATTCGATAGTTCACCCATATTAGGTAGATACTTTTCAAATGCAGATGTTGAATAATCAGGCACTGGATTCATAAAAGACACTTCTTTTATCAGCTTTTTCAGTGTTCTATAGAAAACTAGTACAAGAACTATTACCGTCGAGTACATGATTAAGAGCATTATACTGATCATAATTATCCATTCCTCTTCTATTAAAATAAATCAAATAAGCTCATTACAGTATCAAACTATGTATGCAGCCTCCTTTTTGTCATTGAAATGTTATAAACTTAAGACGAAAAATTAAACATTAACTAAAAACTATTCATAAAAGTAATTAAAATAATTAATTTAATTAATTTTTGATTAATCAGAATTTTAACATATGTTTAAAATAATAACAACTACTGAAGTGATTGTTCCATAAAAATTTTACACCCTTTAAATTAGTTTTAATTAACATTTACACATTTACAGATTTACAGGATAAAAATATATTATGTTAATAAACACTAACAACCATTACAAAGGTAAACCTCGTGAAAAATATTACCTTCACTATTAAATAAAACAATAGCAACTAATTTTGTATAATTTTCATCGTTTTGTTAAGCATGCTATTAGCACTATACTTAACTTCATGTAATAATATACGGAGGTGAAGTTTAATGACAATAAGAAAATCAGCTGGTAATTCTGTCAATCAGTTTGGTAGTGGATTTGGCGGTTATGGTGCTGGTATGAAAGGATATAGACTTCCAGTTAGAAGACACCGCCGCGTAGTAGTTAGAAGAATTGAAAGAGCGCTTATAAGAAGACTTTTGAAGTGTCTATAATCATCAGTAAACTATTGATTATACAAAAAACCGTCTCGATATGAGACGGTTTTTACTGTTGCTTGGCAACGTCCTACTCTCCCAGGACCCTTCGGTCCAAGTACCATCGGCGCTAGAGGGCTTAACGGTCGTGTTCGGTATGGGAACGCGTGGTTCCCCTCTGCCATCATCACCAAACTTTTTTCGAAGCATTGCTTCGATGTGTATTCAGCAAGAAAAAAGTGTCCATCTAAAAGATCCAATAGCTTGCTTGAATAAAAAGTGAGTTTTGCATCAGCAAAATCTCATTCATTTGAGAGTCATGTACCCTCAAAACTGAAAGTGAAAGAAGAAGTGTTACGTTGTTTCTTCGTAGCGTTGCTTTAAGGTAAACCTTATTAGCCCGGATCAGTGAAACTACGTTTCACTTTTTTCCTCTTGCTTACGAAGTGGTTTTAAACTTTGTTTAAAACCTGTAGATAAAGACCTAG
>NZ_QXJP01000022.1 GCF_004115085.1 Longirhabdus pacifica
GTAAGTATCAATCCAAAGTGCTAAAAACCTATTGAACACAAAACGAGAACAGCCGATTGTTTTGGCAATTAATATTTCTTGTTCTTGATTTGGATAGATACGAAACTTATAGGCTTTGTTGACTAACATTGTTTCCACCTCACTTTCTAGCAATATCTAAATTATACCAAACAATCTTAGGCTACGCCTACCTACATTCATCTCCCACTTACTCATTGGGCTACGCAATTCTCACTCGTTGAAATGGGAGTCTTCTGTCGGAAAAAGATAAATATAAAGAAAATTTCTATTCTCTTTGTTCTTATTTCAAACTAATTTCATATTAATTTCATACTATCGCCATACTTCATGATATGACAAAATTTGAGGCTGTATGCTTTATGAATAAAAAAATAAATGTTAAAAAGTAGTAAATTCTAATTAGAATATTTTCTTTTTTTCATCAAACAAAAATGAAAAGTCATGTTATATACAATATATTGTGATAAGATCGTTTAATTTAATTGGGTCTTTACTACTGTTTTTTTCTAATGATGTCAATCTAATGATGTTGCCATTCCTTTGAAAAAGATAAACAGAAGTAAATAAAATAGGAATTAATTCTTAAATATTTTTAGGAAAGTTAAATTAAAGTTAAGAATATAGTTTGTTCGACAAAATAGAGTGAAAACCAATACTTGAGAACTATGTAAAAAATTGTTGAAATAAGTAAAATTACAACTTATAATGAGCCTTATGAATTATATTTTTATTATTTATAGGTAAAAAGGAGTGTGTCTTAAGAATGATAAATAGGGAATTAGTGTTAAATAAGCAAGTTCAACTCGTATTTAAAGAAATGGTGGAAGAATTATCGCTTATTTCTTCAGGGACATTATTCATGCATATTCGAGATAATAACGTAGGTAAATTTGGTCTTAGTCATACTTTACTAGAGGGTAATGAAGTGGAGAAAGTAGCAAATCATGCTGACGGTTTAACAAGAGAACAACAGACACAGTTTTTACATATGGCTATAGGAACGTTGCATTATAGAAAATGGACACATGGAGAAATTGCTTTTGATTTTAGTGTAATCAATGAAAAATTAGTGATGTCAGCCAGATTTGTCTCAAACTACAACATGTCCAATATATGGAATGGTCAACGTTCCGTAAATGGATGACTGTATCATTTTTCAAGAAATAACACGATGTAAAATACAACAAGATAAATTGGATTGACTAATGTGGGGCAATCGTCACTTTTATCAAAATAGGCAGGCGAATCAAGCGTTGTCCCCATTTAATTTTTATCTTTTTTTTGTTTTGTGTATGATAAATCAGAAAAAAATGATCTTTTTTATGATATAGTATTGCGTAGTAATGCGCTCTAGTTTATATTTTATTCATAACCTACTCGAAGGGTGTTGAAAAATTTTGGAATATCAATTGAATTTATTTGGATATAAAACAAACTGCTTAGTTAATGTACATAACGAATCCATTAGTATTACGCTTCCAGATGAAAATCAGAAGGTTTTACAAAACTATTTGCGTCGTGTGTTAAAAAAATACGGTCAGCATACTGAAAATGACGCTTTAGAAGTTTTAATCAGTAAAGCCATTCAAGTAGAAAATCATTTAGGAACGCACATGAGTGAGCCGAAAGTGAAACTACCGTATGAGGTGCTTCCAGAAATTAAAGAGAAATTAATTGAAGCTGCGACAATACAAGGACTGTCAGCTACTCAATTATTAATAAGAATCATTGAAACACAATGCGAAAGTATTTTAAGTGAGGGAGAGGGAATAGAACATGGGATATAAAAATAAAGTAAAATTCCATTATGACATACCTGTATATGTGAAAGAAGTATTAGCAGAAGCAGCTAGAAAAAAAGGGATGACGGCTACAGAATTACTTTCCAAAATTATTGAGAGCGAATATGTTAGGGTGATGGAAGAACGAAACATTGTACTAACGGAACCGATACAAAAGTAAACTTTTCTGTATAACTACAAATGAGGAGCACGTATGGATACAATATTAGAGCTCAAGCATGTGAAAAAGAATTTCAAGAAAAAAGAAGTGTTAAAGGATATTTCTTTTACATTGCATGCAGGAGAAATCTTAGCCATTACAGGTTCTAATGGAACAGGAAAAAGCACACTGCTTAGAATGATAGCTGGAATTTTAACGCCTACCGAAGGTGAAATCATCACACCTAAAAGTATCAAAAAAGGATTTGTACCCGATCAGTTTCCTTCCTTAAGATTTAATGCTGAAAACTATTTGACTTATATGGCCAGAATAAGCGGCCTTAACGAGAAAACAACACAGCTTAAAATTTCTGAATGGTTAAAATTATTCGGTCTATATTCAGTGAGAAAACAAAAGATGGAGCATTTTTCAAAAGGAATGTTGCAGAAAGTAAATATGATTCAAGGTTTAATAGAGCAGCCGGATCTTTTGATATTAGATGAACCTTGGTCTGGATTAGATGTAACAACGCTTAAAGATTGGCAGCAAGTAATGAAACAATTAAAAAAAGAAAACTGTACTATGATTTTAACTAGTCATCAAAAAGAGCTGTTAGATGCTACTGCGGATCGAATCATCGTATTAGAAGACGGAAAAGTGATTTCTGATAAAAGTAATGAAAGTATAAGGAATGAAACAAACTTTGCCACCATTAAGATTAGCAAGCATGCATCATCTATTGAAAAGTTAAAAAAAATATCTGGAGTCCTATATGTTGAGGAAAGAAATAACCACATACATTTGGTAATAGAGTCAAATCAGAGTAATCCTATACTTTCCGCGTTAATGAAACAGCAATATACGATTTTATCTTTTCAAAACGATAACGATACAGGCAATGAATCTTCTATCCATGACAATGAGCAATATATTTCCAACTAGGAGTGTTCAAATTGTATCATCTTATTTCATATACTTTGAAAGATTATATTCAATCCTATCGCTTCTTTCCACCATTCGTTGTTCTTTTATTGTGTATTATTATCCAATATGGATCTAGTACGAGTCATGTGATGGAAAGTTATGCTGTGACATTAATTTATATGTTTTTTGTATCATCATGGATATGCTATACGTTGTTTGGAAGTGAGAATACCATCCAAAAGCAAATTACACTAGTGCATTGTAAAAATAATACCAGCTTATATTATGCAAGTAAAATACTTTCAGCATGGCTCTTATGTATGGTCATTGGTGTTTTTGTCGTTACATATCCCATTATATTCAATACATTCCATGAACAAGTCACACTTTATGCTCTTACTGTCGCTCTTCTTTCCCATTTTTGTATAGCGCTAATAGCCATTTCTTGTACTATATTTTTTACTTCTACTCTGCTAAATAAGATGAGTTATGGCATTGGAGGAATATTGTTTGTTGCTGTATTATCGTTAGCTCAAGGTGCTTTGTTCGAGCAATTTTCTTTTTATGTTTACGTTTCATGGATCATACCTCCATCTTATACGCTTATGGATGTTGTCATGCATGCAGGGGATACTTCTATGGTTAAGTTTAGCATCACGCTGCTGTTGTCTTTTATTTATTGTGTTTTGTTCATTGTCGTGTACTTGAGCGTGATGAAAAGGAAAATATTATAAATGAAATGGAACCTGTTTATTTTTTAGTTTGGTAGCATTTTTTTAATAATCATTTCACAGTCTTTTTTGTTCATGATTTTAGGAACGGGATAAGAGTGGTTTGCTTCCATCAGTGCTCGTTGTGCAATCAGTGGGATGTCTTCTTCTTTCAATGAAGATACTATGTTCGGAATATTCATTTGTTTATTCATCTGTTTAATGCGTTTAATAAACTTAACCGCTAATGCTGCACTCGATTCACTTGCCTCATGTATTTCAGCAGCAATAGCAAGTTCAGCTAGCTCTTCTTCAATCGTTTCTCCGTAATATTCTAGTATATATGGAAGGACAATGGCATTTGCAAGTCCATGTGGTATATGATAAAGACCACCAAATTGGTGTGCAATGGCATGAACATAACCAATGGATGCTCTAGTAAAAGCCATACCGGCATAATAGGAAGCTCGCAACATTTCTTCTCGTGCTTTTATATCCTCTCCATTGTGGTATACATGTTCTAGATGTTGAAAAACGATGCGTACCGCTTTTTTCGACAGATCTTCTGTATATGGGGTGCTAAAAACACCAATGAAAGACTCTATAGCATGCGTCAACACATCCATCCCTGTGGCTGCCGTAATGTGAGGTGGCAAGCCGATCGTAAGCTCAGGGTCCAGCACAGCTATTTTTGGAGTGAGTTTCACATCGCTGATTGCAAATTTTTCTTGGCGTGCTGGATCTGTTATGACGGCTGCAATCGTTGCTTCTGAACCTGTACCCGCTGTTGTGGGCACCGCATATAATGGAGGAATTTTCTTTCTTACTTTAAAATATCCTTTCATTTTTGTAATAGCAATTTCAGGATTGCTTACTCTAGCCGCTGCAATTTTAGCGCAATCCATTGGTGAACCGCCTCCAAAGGCAATGATGCTATCACATTTATTTTCTATATACATCTTCCTTGCGGCTTCTACATTTTCGATAGTGGGGTTTTGCTGTACTTGATCGAAGATGGTATAGCGTATTCCCGCTTCTTGCAAAGAAGAAAGTAACGAATCTAATAAACGAAGTTCTAGTAGACGCTCATCTGTCACGATGAACACATGCTGTAAATTCCACTTTTGCATTTGTACAGCAAGTTGTCCTACACTTCCCTTTCCTTCAATTAGAGTAGGGTTTTTGTATCGTATTAATTTTGA
This sequence comes from Longirhabdus pacifica, assembly GCF_004115085.1. Taxonomy (GTDB): domain Bacteria; phylum Bacillota; class Bacilli; order Paenibacillales; family DSM-105158; genus Longirhabdus; species Longirhabdus pacifica. The sequence goes on from NZ_QXJP01000022.1 coordinate 4,799, forward strand.
TCCTGCTTTTAGTAAATGTTGTTTTGCTCTTATACTCCAATTCAACATCTTCACATCCTGTCTCTATGGAATGATACATGCTATATGTATAGTATATTTCTACTTTACCATTACATTTCCTTTTCATTTGTTGGTGTAACCTTTATCTTAATGATATGCAATTTAATTTAGTAAGGATGAGTAGAGAAAGGATGAAGTTTCGTTTGACAAAGGAAGATCGCATTCGATAAAATAAATGACATAATATGAAACGCGTCGATAGGAAGTAGTAAACAGGCATCTGTATCTAAAGCGAGCCGATGATGGTGGAAGTTCGGTGATGAGACCTGTGGAATGGATCCTTGAGCTTCAAGCTGAAAAGCACAGTGCTGCTTATTAGGTTAGACGTATTGTCCCACGTTATAGGACAACATGAGGTTTTCTAATGATGATGGTACGTATACATATTGAGGTGCGTATACATTATATTTTTTCGATTAGAAGACGAATAAGGGTGGTACCACGGACTTCTCGTCCCTTTATGGGGATTGGGGAGTTTTTTTATATTTAAGGGAGGTTACAACAAAATGAAGCGAGTTATGTCAGGAATGCAGTCAAGCGGCACATTAACGATGGGTAATTACATCGGAGCCATTTTAAACTATAAGAAATTGCAAGACGATCCAGAGAATGAATGTTTTTTTACGGTAGTGGATTTGCACGCTATTACCACACCACAAGACCCTAAGCTGCTCAAGGAACAGACGGAAGCAGTAGCAGCATTGTATTTCGCTTCCGGCATTGATGCGGATAAGTCTGCGGTATTTTTACAATCCCACGTACCTGCACATGCTGAAATGGGATGGATTATGAATACGTTAAGTTACATGGGTGAGTTGGAACGAATGACCCAGTTTAAAGATAAATCACAGAAACATCAGGAGTCTATTCCATCTGGTTTATTTACGTATCCCACACTAATGGCAGGAGATATGTTGTTGTATCAGGCAGATATTGTCCCTGTAGGTGAAGATCAAAAACAGCACATTGAGTTAACGAGAGACTTAGCGCAGCGATTTAACCAGCGATACGGTGAAACGTTCAAGATTCCTAGCAGTGAAATTCCAGAAGTGGGCGCAAGAATTATGTCATTGCAAGATGCCAAGAAGAAAATGTCCAAAAGCGATGAAAACCAAGGCGGTTTCATTACGATGGTAGATGAACCGAATGTCATTAAGAAGAAAATTATGCGTGCAACGACGGACTCCGGTAATGAAGTTCGCTTTGATAAAGAAGAAAAACCAGAAATATCGAATTTAATGACCATATACAGTTGCTTGTCTGGCATCTCCATAAAAGATATAGAGAAAAAATACGACGGACTCATGTACGGCGCATTTAAAAAAGATTTAGTAGATGTCGTAGTGGAACAATTCAGTCCGATACAGCAAAAATATAAAGAAATTCGGGAAAGTGGAAGCCTATATCATATGTTGCAACAAGGAGCAGAGAAAGCACATGCGGTTGCAGATCGTACGATAGAAGATGTAAAAGAGAAGATGGGATTTGTTTTACCGGTGAACAAATTGAAAAAGTGACGAAAAAGGTGTGTCGGCATGTATGGCCTGCACACCTTTGCACTGTTTAAGCATGTGGATTTTCTTTTTTTCTTCTTATTCGCGCTTTCAATATAAAACCAAATCCAACGATGAAAACATAAGCTATAGTGAGTAGCAAAGCAACCCATAGCGATCTGAAGCTTAACGCTACCGCAATGGAAAGTAGAACCAATAAAGAAAAGACAGAATATAAAAACGCGTACTTTTTGCTCATCGTAAGCTCCTTAACATGCAGTCTAGAGAATGAAAAACTTTCTAATATGTCTATCATATCGCATGTTAACCCATTACACTATGCTCATTTATGAAAACAGAATAAAAACAGATTTCTCCATCCTGTGATTAGAGGTAATAAGTTGGTTGAACAAGTCCATTCAACTTATCTATTGGATGCCTACCTTAGTGGGAGTCCTGCTGTAGGAAATTCATTTTTAATTTGTGTTTTGCTTTATTATTGCTAATCCAACCTACGTAACTATTGAGTTCATTGCCATGATGGTCCAAGTAAAGAATAGCAACAAAGGGGTACTGCTTACGAAAGCGATAGCGAACATCCACCCATTTAACTTCTATTCCCCAATCATGTTCCGTCACTTCCCCGCATGCAAGTGGGCTGAAATAAAGGAATGAAGCCACATCGTTGTTGGATTTAGATTTTTCCAAGGCAGGATGGTTAGAGCACTGTAACATATCGATCCAAAGTAGGTGTCGATGTTTCCACTCTCCTAAGAAGTATGTATCCTTTCCTCTGGTTTTGACTACGTTCCACTGTGAAAATCGAACGGTGGGAATAAGCAAGTACGTATCTCCCTCTTGGTATTGTTTATCCACTGTGGGTATGTATCGCATTAAATGTCGACGGTATAGTGTCCGCCAAATGTAATATACAATGGTCAAACTGTATAACACCACAAACATCGTTGCCGGTGGGAACGAGGTTGTCGCCCATAAGATAATAGCGATGAAGTGAGAAATAAAAATAAAAAGATCAAAAATATGAATGATATCCCATGATATCCACTTCTTTGTAAAAGGTCTGCATGCCTGCGTACCATACGTGTTAAATAAATCAGAAAAAACATGAATAACTACTGCAAGCGCAGTCCAAGCAAATACGTTCAGTAAAGGCAATGGATCAAAAAAGACGGCCAGCATTAATGTAATGGAAATACTCCAGAACAGTAAAGCAGGAATGGAATGCGATGCTCCACGATGATTCCTGATGTACATTGCATTTCCTTTTAGACGTAACAAACCATCTGTATCTGGCGCTTGAGAACCGAGAACAGTTCCTATCATGACGGCTGTCGTCACGGTACCACTTCCACTTACTACGGGATCTATTTGCGCTAAACCTGCTAAACCTATACCAACTACGAAATGAGTTGCACTGTCCACTCTATCCTTCCTCCAGTCCATGTTCGCTATTTAAAGTATACCTATTCTTCCCTTATTTTATCATCAGCAAAACAAGGAATGAAACCGAACTAAATAAGTTGAATGAATTTTTTCATCCAACTTATTACCTTTAACCATAAGTTGGAGAAATCACTACAGCATAACCTTTACGCCTGGCTACTGAGGCGTAAACTTGTATTCCATCATTTCTTCAACTTATATAAATATGATTTTTTAGTAAAGCCATGACGTATTCCACTTTTAGCTATAGCACACTATTCATGGAGAAGGTTTAGCCAGTTTACCTTTCGCTATATTACCCTTAAAATAGGAAAGAACATGAAAAGGTGGTGTAGGATCAATGAAGCATATCGTATTTGTGGAATATAGAATTATGGAACAACATAGACAAGATTATTTCAATTGGGTAGATCAATGCTATGGTGAGCAAGGATTAGTTGAAATCTATGAAGGAAGTGATCAGCGAAATAATTTTGTGGAAATATGGGATAAAGAAAAATTAAATCCTAATCATGTGGAAACATTTAAGCAAATGAGAATGACGACAGAAGAGTCCTCTGCATGGTTTCCTTTACATCATTGGGTAAAAGGGGGATTAGAAAAGCTTCACATATGGGAATTTAATCATATTGATCGTAAGTAAGTGTACGAACATAAAAAACAAAAGAAGCCACTCCTAAAGACGTTCCTCTAACCATAATGTAAGAGGAATGTTTTTTGAATGGCTTTAACGTTAAGTTGAAGTGATGTGTATGATGTGTGCATTAAGCAATGATGTGTAAGTTATGTGTATAAATTAATAATTTGGTTGATATGTGTATAACGTTATAATGTGTGTATAAAAGTACTATCCATTCGTCATGGTCGTTGTATCAGCAGATCCGAATGGGAATGTATACTCGAGTCTCTCGTCAAACTCAATGTAATCTAAATTAATCATTAATAGTAAGTATCTTTTTCCTGTTGCCCTGTCACTAATGATAATGTGATCTCTACCAGCTGCTTCTAACTCGCCGCGAAATACTTTTGCATTCCACTTTTCATTGTTTTCATACGTCATATAAATAGTAGCTACTTTTCCTAGATTTAATCGTAAAATGTTTTCGACATAGGATTGCTCTAACGGTAATTGACCGGGGGTGGCTGGGGTTGGCGGTGTAGCTGCTTGGAATGGAAAAATAGCCCCTCCACTTGGTGTTCCTGGTATGAAACTAGGGCTTACATATTGTTGCATGGACTGCATTGGCATCGTGCCGTAGCCATAGTTCATCGGATAAGTACCCGCTCCCATGCTTTGAGCAGCGTAATTTCCTTTCATTGGGTATTGCTGTTGACGAAACATACAATTCCTCCTTTTAAAAAGTAGTTATTCTATTTATACCAATGTATTCTGTAACCTTTTTTAATATACACTTGGGCAATTAGACAACGTAGGTGAGAAAAAGCAATGCACTTTATATCTTCCTGAGTTGTACTGGTTATACCATTGTACAGGGCAAGCACCACCTGGGCGGAAAAACCATAACGAATTCGTAGCTGGATGGAAACGTTCGCCATTAATGACGCGCTGGGCTAATGCAATGTCCCTCTCTCGTGCTCGTTGATAAAAATAACCTTTTTGTGTCGCCTCAAATCCACCTGGTGTTTGATAAACCATTCTTGGTATGCTGCGAATATCTACAAAATCCAAGCAATTAGCTAATACACGATTGACTCCGACATTCCCTACCATCAGCATGCCCAGCTCACCTTCGCCTTCCGCTTCAGCGCGCATGAGTCTTGCGAGTGTCCTTACATCTTCTGAACTTGCGTTTATGACCGCCATGAGTCTCCTCACATCCTTTCAGAGCAAACAATACGCACCACAGTTCCGACATGATCATTGTATTAAGATGTATGGGCAAACGTGACACTTTTATTTTACTAGGTTGCACCTTTACGCCTATCTACTGAGGCGTAAACATTTGCATAAATGAACATTAAACAAGTGTCAACAAATTGCCATATTTTCTTTTATGTTGTCAAAAAAGATAAGGGTTGTTATGATAATATTATAAATACCTAAAAGGGATCGTGTTCGCATATGCTCAACGGATGAGCATGTTTAGCAGCGAACACGTTTTGTCTGTAGAGGGGGATTGAAGTGAATAAAAATGTGACAACAGTCGATTCGATGTCACCAACAAAGGGAGAGCGAAAATCACTTCAAGCAACTTGGCGAGATTATGTACATGTAACGAAGCCAAGAATTGTAAGAACGAATTTAGTTGCCTCATTTGGTGGATTTTGGGTTGCTTCTGGTTGGTCTATAAATTGGTGGTTGCTATTATTTATGTTACTAGGTAATGGTCTTGTCATGGCATCTGCTTGTGTATTTAACAATTGGTTAGACCGTGATCTGGACACGATGATGGACCGAACGAAAGATAGACCGCTAGCTCAGAATAAAATCTCTCCACGAACGGTCTTTATATACGGCGTCATACTAGGCATAGTCGGTTTGAGCATCTTATACTTTATCAATGCCATCACCGCTTTGCTCGGTATAGTTGGATGGCTAGTATACGTTTTCGTATACACATTGTGGTTAAAACGAACATCCACATGGAGTACATCCATAGGCGGAATTTCAGGTGCAATGCCACCGATGATAGGGTATTGCGCAGTCAGCAACGAGCTGGATGCAGGAGCATGGATACTATTCGGAATATTGTTCTTGTGGCAGCCACCGCACTTTTGGGCATTGGGCATTTTAAGACGTGACGACTATAAAAATGCAGGATTTCCACTGCTTCCTGTTGTAAAAGGGATAACACGTACGAAATATCAAATGATTCCATATGTCATCGCATTAATACCGGTTTCTATATTATTTTATACTTACGGATATGTTGGAATGGTGTATTTGATTACAGCTATTATACTGGGTATCTTGTGGTTGATCATTTCATTATATGGATTAAAAGCAAAAAACACGGAGAAGTGGGCACGATTTAATTTTATTTATTCTCTTAATTATTTGACGATACTTTTTGTTGTCATGATCTTTAATACGACAAATGTAAATGGGTAGGTGATTTGAAATGCGTGAAGTGTTCACGAAGAAGTGTGGATGGATGGTCATCATGACATGCATGCTGGTCATTGCAGGCTGCAGTAGTGGTGAGGATTATGGCTTTCAAAAATTAAAGGAAGCGCCTTCTTTTGCATATACTAACATGGATGGATCTACGGTAACCCTCGACAATACGAACGGTAAGGCGAGACTTGTATATCATTTCTTTGCAAACTGCCCGGATGTGTGTCCACCAACGACGTTTCAGTTATCTCAAATTCAAGATAGTATAAAAGAAAAAGCGCCAGAAGCCTTTGGTGAAGATATTTTATTCCTTTCCATTACTGTTGATCCAGAAAACGATACACTGGAAACGCTACAAGAGTATAGCAAAAGTTATAATCCTGATCTCAATGGATGGTATTTTATGAGAGCAGAACAAGAGTATATGGTGGAGATGGCGACCGCATTCGGTATTGGTGTCGGAAAAACAGATACAGGTGGGGTATATCATCAAAATATTTTTGCTATACTAGATAAAGAAGGAAATGTTGTCAAATATCATCTTGTTAAAGAAAAAGAAATTCAAGACCTCGATATTGAAGGCATTGCGGATGAACTTATTTATTTAGCTGAACAATAAATTTCACTGTGAATAGAAAAGAAGTGAAAAGGATGTTTTTCAGGTGGCGTATTATTCTAAATGCCACCTGATATAGTTTTGGTTATCTGTACTTTCTGGATACAATATATATTCTTGCAGTCCACCTTTTTCTAACCTCTCTATTAAGTACTCTTCAGGTGTTCCTTCCACGCCGCAGTATCCTTTTTTCGTATAGAGATGTGTAGCATCTGGAAACAGATCACTAATCTTTGCTCTTATTTTTTTCCCGGAGGCATCATTATCTGTAAAAATATATACTTCATTGGAACCGACTTGCTTCCTGATTTGGTCTAAGCGATTGCTGCTAGGTGTTCCAAATGTACATATAATATCTATTTGTGGGGTTAATAATTTTTTGAGTCGTTTACGATCGTTTTTCCCTTCCACAACAATGACCATACATGTTCCTCCATCCTATCCATATTTCATCATGGTTACAGTAAATACTTCTACTTAGGTGTTATGTTTATTTTACCGTTCTATTTTTGTATTATCCATGTTTTATCTCTGTTACTCTATATAAGATGAAGAAATGATGTGAAACAAGTTTACGCCTCAGTAGCCAGGCTTATAGGTTTTGATGTAGAGATTTCTCCATCTTATGTATATGTTATGCATCGTGGTTTTGTCATTATTTTGGACTTTGTTATAATAAGTTGTAGAATAAAAGAAAATAGTAAACGCTAGTTAGGGGGTTATATAATGGCAAGTGTAGAACAATGGAGTTCTTTTTTACAGGAACAGTGGTATATTCTTATCCTTGTTTTTGTGTTGTTAGTTGTAGTCGTTAGTATTATTAAAACCGTGCTGAAGTGGGTCGTTATCGTTGCGATTATTTTGGGTACGTTTTATTATGTGTCGGAATATGAGATTGCAGACGATCTTGTAAAGGCTGCTAGTTCGGTTATGGATAATGTTCAACAAGAAGCAGTTGAACTGTTGAAGGGTGAGTTGGCTGAAGCACAATTTACCGCTCAACCTGATGGTTCATTTGAAATAGAGAGTAGTCAAATTAAACTGGAAGGTGCATTGGAATCGGAAGACCTTACGGTTCATTTTCAAGGGCAATCTTTTACGATAAAAAAACCAGAGTGGGTAAAAGATTTTGTACAAGAGCAGCTTGCAAACCAAATATAGAGATAAAAAATTATATCGTATAGAGGGAGAGGACCAATCATGTTGCACCATTATAAGGCGGTATTTTTAGACGCAGGGGACACGTTGATTACGATACCTAAAGTACATCATATTACGGTTCGATTTTTAGAGCAATACGGAATGAAGGTAGAAGAACAACAGATGAAACATGCATTGCAGCAAGCTTTGAACACACATTATTATCAAAGAGAAAAAGATGTACATGCTATTTGCTCACCAGATGAAGATCGACGATTTTGGGTGATGTTATACAAGGAAGTCCTCTCCACGCTTGGGGTAATACATCAATATGACCCAGATAAGATGAATCAAATTTGCCATGCCATGTATGATATGTTTTTACTGCCAGAACACTACCACGTATTTGAAGATGTAGCTCCTAGTATGCAAAAAATGAGAGAAATGGGCTTGCAAGTAGGCATTATTTCAAACTTTGCAGACTCATTACATCATATCTTAGCAGATAAAGGTATTGTAGATTTATTTGACACTGTGATTGTGTCTGCAGAAGTCGGGGTAGAAAAACCAAATCCGAAAATTTTTGAAATTGCCTTAGAACATACAGGACTTTCTCCACATGAGATGTTATATATAGGAGACCACGATATTAATGATGTTTGGGCACCAAAACAATTAGGTATAGACGCGATAAAAATTACCCGTTATCCACATCAAACGGGAGAAGGTATTACTTCATTAAAAGAATTGTTCAAATAAAGGGGTGATACAAGAAATGGTTGCGCATCAAAGAGATGAACAAAAGAAAAAGCAGCGTAAGAAGGTCAATTTTGCGTTTCGGTTGAATGTGTTTTTCTTTTGTATTTTCGTTTTATTTTCTATATTAATTATACGGCTTGCCATATTACAGTTTGTTGAAAGAGAAGAATGGACCGCGTTAAAGACAGAATTCCGAACAACATCCGTACCGATTCCTCCTATACGAGGTAAAATTTTGGACGCAGATGGAGAAGTCGTGGTGTACTCCACTCCAACGCAATCATTGTATTTTCAAATTGAACCAGATCAAAAACAAGAAGATGCTGAAGCTTTAGCAGTGGAGCTGGCTGATGTTTTTAATGCGTATGGTGATGACGATATCATCTGGACAGCTGAAGACATTGTGGAAAAGATGGATTTATTTTTTAGAAAAGATCTGATTAACACTCCACGAAAGTTAAAGACCGATCTGTCAGATCGTGAAATTGCTTACTTTACGGAACATCGTAATCAGTATCAATGGATTGAAATTGTGGAAGAGAGCACAAGACGATACGTAGAGGAAAACAATCAGTTCATCGCACCGCAGTTGATCGGCTATATGCGTCAATATAATATTGCTAAAAATAATGAATCTCCTCTATATGATCTATATCGTGATACAGAGAAAGACTATTTGTCCAAAGAATATGTAGGTTTAGACGGTATTGAGCTCATGTATCAAGAAGAATTAAGAGGAGAAAATGGCAATAAAATTTTCTATACCGATAAACAGCATCGTATTGTCGAGTTGAAAGAAGTCACCGCACCAGTAAAAGGGAGCGACCTTCATTTAACGATAGATAAAGACGTACAAATGGCAGCACAAACCGCAATAAAGGATCACTTGGAATACGTAAAGACGACGAATAATGCGGCATATAGCAGAGGAAGAGAAGCCATTGCAGGTTATGCTGTAGCAATGGAAGTGAAGACTGGTAAAGTTGTGGCCATGGCGAACTATGCAGAATCGCCAGATTATGAAGAAGACATCGTATATGATCCACACGTGTGGAACGATAGTATTAGTCAGGAAGAATATAATAAAATTCAATATTTATATCCTAACGGTTCCATTAAGGATGTACTTGCTAATTATCAAGATGATGCACAGCGGAGGAAACATCCTGGCTCTCTCGTGCCGCTAGGTTCAACAATGAAGCCACTAACGGTGTTAGTAGGATTGAATGAAGGGTTATTCACCCCCGATACGCAATATAGCGATAATGGCAAATTTATATATGGATTAGACGGTTCAAACATTAACAACTCGAATAATAGAGCCAATGGCTTAATAGATCCTGCAGAAGCGCTTCGCACCTCTTCTAATACGTTTATGGCAGAAATGATAGGGGAAAAGCTGTACAACAAACATGGGGGAGCGGAAGCAGTTCAAGTATGGGATAAATATATGAAAATGTTCGGCTTAGGAGACCTTACAGGTAGTGGATTGCCAAATGAAAATAAAGGACTTCGTGGTTATTTAAATACCGAAGCGAGCGGAAGTAATCTAGCAGCACTTGTCTTTGCTTCTTTCGGTCAGAATGCGAGATATACGACGCTCCAACTAGCGCAATATACGGCAACGCTTGCCAATAAAGGTACGAGAATGCAACCACAATTCGTAGAAAAAATTACGAGTTTCGAAGGGGAAGTATTGGAACAGTTTGAGCCAGTCATACTGGAACAAAATGAATTTCCTGAAGCGTATTGGGATGAGATTTATGAAGGGATGAGCAACGTAGCAGCTGGAGGTTTCAGTACGCCATACAATGGGGAGCCGCTTCCTTCCTATACCGTTGCTAGAAAGACGGGTACTTCGGAGCAGGCCGTTTCAGGTTCCATTATTGAAAATGGGGTGTTCATTGCTTTCGCGCCGATAGAAGATCCACAACTTGCTGTTGCTGTTGTTGTTCCAGAAGGTGGATACGGTGCATGGGCGTCAGGACCTATTGCCCGGGCAATATTCGATGCCTACTTTATAGAGCAAGGAGTTATCCCTGATCCTAATGAGCAAACAGAAGAAACACAAGACACTGTGGAAACGGAATAAGCTACAGGTACTGAACAAAATAGAAGCGAATGAACGTAAAGTGTGAACATATATGATGTAATATAATAGGAACATGTTAATACTAGAGATAGATTTCAATCAGTAAACGTATATAAGCTGTTTTATGGTAGTTACAAACGCCACAAAGCAGTTTTTTTGTATGTAAAAATAGACACAAAATAAAAGTTGCACAAGAGCAACTTTTTTGTGTATAATAAATAGTGTGAGTTAAGTGAAAAAAATAGGTACATATGCAAAAGCATAGAACAATGATGATTTTATTCATCAATATGAACAAAAAATATTATATAAGAGGAAGGAACATGGGAGAATGTCAAACGTAATGAAAGTGAAAGTAAATGGATGGAGAAGATTTGGAATAGCATCATTATTTTTAGCAGTGATGATTTTGGTTGTAGCAGGTTGTGGAAGCAATGAAACTAGTGATGAAGAAACAAGTGGAGATGAATCTACCACCGATAAAATAAAAGTAACAGCTACTATTGGAATGATTACAGATGTAACTCGTCATGTTGGAGGAGATCTTACTGAAGTTTCAGGATTAATGAAAGAAGGAACAGATCCTCATTTGTATAAAGCAACACCAGGTGATATTAAAAAATTAGACAACGCAGAAATTATTTTTTATAACGGGCTTTATTTAGAAGCGCAAATGGCGGAAATAATAGAGCAAATGAACAGTGATGAAAAGCCGACAGTAGCGGTTGGTGAAAAACTAGATACAAGCAAGTTGATAGCTGCAGATCCAGAAACAGGAGGGGAATACGATCCTCACGTATGGTTTGATGTAGAATTATGGACTAACGTAACGGAAGAAATTAGAGATGCATTGATTGCATTTGATCCAGACAATAAAGAAGAGTATACAAATAATGCGGAAGCTTATTTAGCAGAATTGCAGGAACTGGATGCGTATGTACAAGAGCAAATTAACACGATTCCAGAAGGGAAACGAGTATTGATTACAGCACATGATGCATTCGGCTATTTTGGTGAAGCATATGGTATTGAAGTTCGTGGGTTGCAAGGTTTAAGTACGGCTTCAGAAGCTGGATCAAAAGACACGGTAGACTTAGTAAACTTTATCGTAGATAACGAGAGCAATGCGGTGTTTGTTGAAACCAGTATATCTGACGAAGCAATCACATCTGTTATTGAAGGTGCTAAGAAAAAAGGACATAACGTAGTGATTGGTGGTTCACTATTCTCTGATGCGATGGGTGCGGAAGGGACAGAAGAAGGAACATATATTGGGATGGTTCGTCACAATGTAGATACCATCGTATCGGCGCTGAAATAAAAAAAGGAGATGTACACAATGAGTCAATCCCCATTAGAAATAAATAATATAAGTGTCGCATATCAGAAGAAGCCAGTGCTTCGTGATATTACCTTTAGTATACCGGAAGGGAAATTGATTGGTATCGTAGGTCCGAACGGAGCAGGGAAGTCTACTTTGATTAAAGCGATACTAGGGCTTATTCCTCGCTTAAGTGGAGAGGTTAAAATATACGGCAAGCCATATAAAGATCAATTGAAAAAGATTGGTTATGTGCCACAAAGAGAATCGGTAGATTGGGATTTTCCTACGAATGCGCTAGATGTCGTAACCATGGGTCGTTATGGTCATCTAGGTTGGTTTAAGCGACCTGGTAAAAAAGAGAAAGAAATTGCAATGGAAAGCTTACGCAAAGTTGGCATGCAGGATTATGCCAATCGACAAATTAGTCAGCTATCTGGTGGACAGCAACAGCGTATTTTCCTGGCACGTGCATTAGCACAAGATGCAACATTATATTTTATGGATGAGCCGTTTGTCGGTGTGGATGCAGCGACGGAAAAGGCGATTATTACGCTGTTGGATGAATTAAAGAAGCAAGGAAAGACTGTTTTGGTCGTGCATCATGATTTAGCTACGGTAAAAGAATACTTTGATTGGGTCATGCTGCTAAATGAAACGTTAAGAGCGATAGGACCTGCGGAAGAAGTATTTACTGCAGACATGCTGCAAGAGACTTACGGAGGAAGATTAGCAGTTTTAGATAAGCAAAAAGAGTCTTCTTTCGTTTTAGCATAAGGTGAAAGTAAGAGGTGAACGTTCATGACGTGGTTTGAAATATTAAAAGAGCCTAATATACAGTGGATATTATGGGCATGTACATTACTAGGTATTGGCAGTGGTGTCATAGGAAGTTTCGCCTATTTGCGTAAGCAAAGTTTGATGGGAGATGCACTTGCTCACGTGGCACTACCAGGAGTGTGTATTGCTTTCTTGTTATCAGGAGTAAAGTCCATTTTCTTATTCATGCTTGGCGCCATGGTGATGGGGATTATATCTACATTTATTATGAGCTATATTACGAGAAAAAGTAGAATTAAACAAGATACAGCGATTGCTATTATTTTATCTGTATTTTTTGGATTAGGTATCGTCTTGCTTACTTACATTCAGCATAATGCAAATGGTAATCAAAGTGGCTTGGATAAATTTTTATTCGGTCAAGCTGCTACGATGATTCGTTCAGATGTGATCGTTATGGCAATCATCTCTGCAATATTGATCGTCATTTGTACGCTGTTTTTCAAAGAATTCAAGTTAGCAAGTTTTGATGCTGGATTTGCCAAAGGTCTTGGCTACCCAGTCGCTTTGATTGAGCAATTAATCATGTTCTTAATTGTCATTGCCGTTGTGGTTGGTATTCAGGCTGTCGGTGTCGTATTAATGTCTGCATTGCTCATTACACCAGCTGTTTCTGCTCGTTATTGGACAGAAAAATTAGGTCTTATGGTTTTCCTTTCCGGTCTTTTTGGGGGAGTAAGTGGTGTAATCGGTACGATCATTAGTGCTAGTGGTAACAATTTACCTTCTGGTCCGCTCGTTGTATTATCTGCAACAGGCATCTTCGTTTTCTCTATTTTGTTCGCACCAAGTCGTGGCGTTGTATCTAAATTTTTATTAAGACAAAGTGTGAAGAGAAAAGTAGAGAAAGAGAAGCAAATGCAGCTAAGAGAAAGGGGTTCGTCAATATGAGTGTGAATGAGCTATGGGTCATTTTGACGGGCATCTTCGTCGCTGCAAGTTGTGGTATTCTCGGTTGTTTTCTTATATTAAGGAAGATGGCGATGGTCGGAGATGCGATTAGTCACTCTGTACTTCCTGGTATCGTTATTGCCTTTTTAATTAGTGGTTCTAGGGATTCTTTAGTAATGACACTAGGTGCTGCAGTATTTGGTTTAGTGACCGTATTCCTGATTCAATTATTCAAAAATAGTGGCGTGCAAACCGATGCTTCTATTGGCGTTGTCTTTACTGCACTATTTGCAGTCGGTATTGTACTCGTTAGTGTATATACAAGACAAATTGATTTAGATTTGGATTGTGTACTATATGGTGAGATTGCTTTTGTGCCATTTGATCGGATTACCCTTTTCGGCATGGATGCTGGACCAAAAGCAATATGGGGTACAGGTATTACGTTTTTTATTACGTTGCTTGTGGTGAGCTTGTTCTACAAACAGTTCAAGATTACATCTTTTGACCCCGCTATGGCAGCATCTGTAGGTATTCCTGTTGCGTTGATTCACTATATGCTAATGGGGTTAGTATCTTTAACGACTGTATCTTCGTTTGAAAGTGTAGGTGCCATTTTGGTTCTTGGTATGCTCGTGGTTCCTGCTGCTACAGCATATTTGTTAACAGAACGCTTAAGTGTAATGATTGTTTATAGTGTGGCAGTTGGTATTGTTAGTACAATTCTTGGATACTATGCTGCGGTATGGTTGGATGCCTCTATCGCAGGTTGTATCGTAACTGTAGCAGGGATTATTTTTGGGCTTACTTTTATCTTTTCTCCCTCTCACGGCATGATTTCGAAGTGGTGGAGAAAACGTAAAATCTTACAAGAAGATCATGCTAAACAAGCGCAGTTAGAAACAGCGTAAGTCATGATGTTTCTCAAAGTGGAGCACAACGTGATGATGGTAGTGAATTCATTTCAATTACAATGAATATGTAAAATGGCGTAAACAAACGATGCTTGTCGTTATGTTTACGCCATTATTATAGTGTTTGAAACTTAGCTAGTTTTTTTTCGTATTTTTGTATTAAAAAAGTCCTTCCATTACGACGAGATTTAGAACCAACAAACTTCACGTTTACAGGAGTTGTAACTCTAACTGTATCGATGACGTTAAAAACAGGTCCTGGTGAGGAGCAGCAAGCTTTTTTACTTGAAATGACGATCTTTAATCTAGGAGCTTCTATCTTCATTTTTATTCTGGATGCATTTACTGTCGTGATTGCTTGTACTTGTATCTACCTCAACTGAAAAAACCTCCAATAACTAGGATGGATTAAAGAAACGATACTTTGTCGTTATGTTTAATCCATTTTTTATTGCATATGAAATGTTAGCTAGCTTTCTTGCGTATTTTTGTAGTTAGATAAGTCCTTCTATTTCGACACGATTTAGCAGCTACATAATTGACAACCACAGGAGTTGTAACTTTAACCTTATCGATGACGTTGAAAGAGGATGTTGGCATAGTGAAGCAACCTTTTTTACTTGAGACGACTAGCTCAATTGCCGCAGCTTTTATTTTCATCTTTATTGTTGAATGCGGTTTAATTAACATGACTTTATTTTTAAGTTTTCCATTTCCGCTTCTCGAAGTATAGGTAGCGATCAATCTAAACGTTGTATTGGAAGTGTTGTTTTTAAATGAAATAAATCCAGACAATGTAATCACCTCACTTTATAACATAAGATGCATTTACTGTC
Organism: Longirhabdus pacifica; assembly: GCF_004115085.1. Lineage (GTDB taxonomy): Bacteria > Bacillota > Bacilli > Paenibacillales > DSM-105158 > Longirhabdus > Longirhabdus pacifica. Next base: position 20,304 of record NZ_QXJP01000022.1, read on the forward strand.
GTCATTGCTTGTACTTGTATCTATCTCAACTGAAAAACCCTCGATTAACTAATGCTTCATTGTTTTTACTACATTTACTACAGCTCCTCAGTAGAATCCTTATTTTACATTGTGTTATAATTGAACATTAGAATGAATGACTTGAATGAGAAGGGATAGGGGTATCCATGTGTGGAATTACTGGTGTTGTAAGATTTGACCAACAGAAGATCTCACCACAACTTTTAACACCGATGATGAACGTCATCCAACATCGAGGTCCAGACGATGCAGGAGTGTGGACAGATCAAGGTGTAGGACTCGGTTTTAGAAGGTTATCCATTATCGATTTAGCAGAGGGTCACCAACCGCTATGTAATGAGGATGAGTCTGTATGGATCGTTTTTAATGGGGAAATCTACAATTATAAAGAGTTAAGACATGATCTCATGCAAAAAGGGCACCAATTTAAAACAGAATCAGATACGGAAACGATTGTTCATCTATACGAACAATACGGAAGCGATTGTGTAAAATATTTACGAGGCATGTTTGGCTTTGCCATTTGGGATAAAAGAAAAAAGCAGCTTTTCGCAGCGCGTGATCACTTTGGTATTAAGCCATTTTACTATACATATAATCAGAAACAATTTGTATTTGGTTCCGAAATAAAAAGCTTACTGCAAATGGAAGGCGTTAAAAATAATATCAATCAGGAATCATTGTATAATTACTTGACTTTTCAATACGTTCCGGAACCGCTAACGATGTTTCAAGGTATACATAAATTACGTCCTGGTCATACGCTTACTGTCACTTATGATGGCAAGGTGCAGATTGCACAGTATTGGGACCCTATGTTTGAACCAGAAGAGAAGCCTTTTGATTATTACGTGGAACAAATTAGAGAAACGTTAAAAGAATCAGTGAAGTTGCACATACAAAGTGATGTCGACAGAGGGTGTTTTTTATCTAGTGGAATTGACTCCACAGCCACTTCTACCCTTATGCGTCAAATAGAAGAAATGAAAACATTCTCCGTTGGTTTTGAAGGTGCGCAAAATGAAACGATTATCGCGAAGCAAACCGCTGAAGCAATTGGAACAGATCATTATGCGAAGCTTATTTCACAGCAAGACTTCTTTAACGTATTGCCTCATGCAGTGTGGCATCAAGATGAGCCTGTAGCAGATCCTTCCGCTATAGCCCTCTACCATGTGGCACAGTTAGCGAAGGAGCACGTGACGGTGGTGTTATCTGGAGAAGGCGCAGATGAATTATTTGGCGGCTATCGAATTTATCGCGAACCGCTAGCGTTGAGACCGCTCAGTTGGCTGCCTCTCCCTATGCGTAGAATGTTAGGATCTCTCGCAGGGATGTTGCCAGCAGGGGTAAAAGGTAGAAATTATTTGCTCCGTGCTTCGAAGACGTTAGAAGAGCGTTTTCTAGGTAATGCGCAGATTTTTAGTGATGATATGAAAGCGCAATTGTTGACGCAGCCTGTTTCGGGAGATTGGAAAGTACCGCATGATTTTGCGAAGCAATTTTACGATAAAACAAAGCATTTAGACGATGTATCCCGCATGCAGTATATTGATTTGAACTTGTGGATGCCTGGGGATATTTTAATGAAGGCAGATAAAATGACGATGGCTCATTCGTTGGAATTACGTGTCCCATTTTTGGACAAAGAGCTGTTTGAAGTGGCAAGAAAAATTCCGATGAAGTACAGAATTGCACAAGGAACGACAAAATATGTTTTCCGCAAAGCGATGGAAGGTATTATTCCAGACTTTATTTTAAATAGACCTAAATTAGGTTTTCCTGTACCACTTCGGGAATGGGTAAAAGGAAATCAAGGTAAAGTGATGTTAGAACAAATGCAAGCTAGTGGTATGGAAGATTATATCAACATGTCAGAAGTGGAAATGATGCTTCGCAATCATCAACAAGGAAATGGTGATTATGCACGGAAATTGTGGACAATCTATATGTTTGGCTTATGGCATCAAACTTATATGGGACAACAATTTGAAGCAAAGGCGGCGGGAATTTAATGGGTAAGTACCGATTGTTAGCGCTCGATATGGACGGCACCTTACTGAATAATGAGCATCGTATTTCAGCAGAAAATGAAAAGTGGATTAAGCAAGCTGTAGATGCAGGGGTTAAAGTTTGCTTCGCCACGGGTCGGAGTATCCGCAGTATGGGAGAATATATTGATCAGTTGCACTACACATCACCGATGGTTACGGTGAATGGAAGTGAATTGTGGGAATCTCCTGTTTCCTTGTTTGCACGATATGAACTGCAAAGGAATGCCGTGGAGAAATTTCATGCATTAGCTGTTCAACAAGACGTATGGTTTTGGGGATATGCTGTGGATGGTCTCTATAATAAAGATAATTGGGACGGTCCAGATCACCGTTGGCTTAAATTTGGTTACTATATCGAGCAACAGGATGTGCGGGAATACATTAGAGAACAAATTCAACAAGAGGGTACTTTCGAAGTGACGAATTCGCATCCATTTAATATTGAAATTAACCCTGAGGGTGTGCATAAAGCGAGTGGATTAGAAAAAGTAGGAGCCATGCTGGATATTTCTATGAAAGAAATGGTAGCAATGGGCGATAGCTTAAACGATGCAACGATGATTCGTAAAGCTGGTCTTGGTATAGCCATGGGTAACGCGCAGCAAGAAGTGAAGGATATGGCTGATCTGGTTACCGTTACGAATGAAGAGAACGGTGTAGCGAAGGTCATACAGGAAATTATATTGGCTTAGAGGGAGAAGGATAGTGAAACGCAAAGACTCATTAATTAAAGGGACCATTATTCTAGCTGTTGCTGCTTTCGTCGCTCGTTTTTTAGGTATTGCGCAAATGGTACCTTTACAAAACATGATGGATGACGATGGTATCAGTTGGTTTAAACAAGCCTACAATATTTACGGTATTTTATTGATGATTGCCACAGCGGGCATTCCAACGGCCATTAGTAAGCTTATTTCAGAGCGAAATGCACTGCGTAACATACAGGAATCATATAAAATTTTTCGTGCCGCAGTGTATTTCGCTATAGTAAGTGGAATTTTGTCTGCCATTTTATTGTTTTTCGGTGCAGAACGTTACACGCAATTTTCTAATAACCCTGATGCGTTATGGGCTGTAAGAGCGATTGCTCCTGCTTTATTTATTTTCCCGCTTATTGCGATTTTGCGAGGGGTATTTCAAGGAAATCAAATGATGCTACCCGGTGCGTTATCACAAATCGTGGAGCAAATTTTGCGTGTGTTTCCTGCGATTATTATCGCTTCACTGCTCTTATATACGTATCAAGTTGACATGAGATGGGTAGCCGCTGGAGCTGCGTTTGGCGGTGTGACAGGTGCAGTCGGAGCGATAGGTGTCATGAGTTATTTTTATTTTAAATACCGTCACCAGTTGTTTCCACCAGATAAGTTAAAATTGCGCAGACAAAAGCCTGTCATGTCATACAAAGATATTTATAAAACGATCTTTAAGACGTCAATTCCGATTACGATTGTATCTATTCTTGTGCCGACGATTTATTTCATAGATTCAACATTGACGATTAGATTGTTATCTGACCAACTTGGTTTACATAAATCGGAAGAAATGTTAGGGATTTTAACGGGACGCGCACAATCTCTTGCTGGTTTGCCTCCAATATTAGCTATCGCACTAAGTTTGTCTATCGTCCCTATTATTTCAACAGCTTATACACAAGGCAAATTAGATGAAGTAAGAGATAAAGCTGCGCAAGCACTTCGTCTTTCTATATTATCTGGCATGCCGCTCATTCTTTGGATCTGTATTTCCGCATTTCCTTTGAACACTTCGTTATTTACAGATGCGGATGGAAGTTACGTCATTATATTAAGTACGATAGCTGCCTTATTTCAAATTGTGATGATGACCGCAGCAGCCATACTAATGGGGCTTGGGAAAACGTATTTATCCGTACGATTTGTAGTATTCGGCATTATCATTAAATTGCTACTCAGCGTACTTCTGTCTCCATTTATCGGAATATATGGTATTGTACTAGCGACTTTATGTTGTTTTCTTGTCGTGATGTGGTTAAATATTCATGCGTTGAAGAAAATAGTGCATTTTCAATTGCTTGGAGCAAGGTGGAAAAACTTTATTGCAGCTTGCAGTATCACCGCGGTCATTGGTTTTATGATATTAGGCTTAGGGTATATGTTTATGGATACCTCGTTACATTATCGTATCGATTATTTTATTCATGCCACGCTAATCGGCGTGTGTATGAGTGTGACGTATGTGATTTCTTTAATAGTATGTAGAGCTATTACACAAGACGACATGGCTTCTTTTCCAGCTATCGCACAAAAAATAACTAGACCTTTATTCCGTCTTGCTGCTCGCTAGACTTTTACTGGTCATCGTTCAGTATCCCGATCTTCTCTCCAGCCAGCACAGATAATTCTAACGCGCTGAACATGAGAGAATGATCGTGGGTCATATCCAACATTTTTGGACGCTTTATGGATTTGAAATAATGCCAAGGATTTGCTTTCGGAAACCAATCAAAACGACGAATCTTTGGTAATCTCATATTATCCCACGCCTCATGCAGGGGTGGACTGTATAATTTTTTGTTTTTGTTGATTAATTTACCTCGATTCATTTTTTTCTCATACAGCAACAAGTTCAGATTTCGCTCAGATTGTACCATGGTGGACTGAAATAACGTAGGCCAGTAATCGCTGCGAGACCCTGAGTGCTGTATTTCATCAGAAAATAGTGCGCACCTTTTATGTACTTCAGGGTAATAGAACAATATAAAATACAACGACTTTCCAAACTCAATTCGTTCATTTATATTGGAGAATTGCTCTAATGTTAATCCGCATACACGATGTTGACTTGGACCTATAGCATACGGAAAAATGACTTGGTTAAATTGAAGTATGGATTGGATTTTAAATGGTAATGTTTCTAGTACGTGTACTTTAAAAAATGGATCTTGCACTACTCTTTCCTCAATATAATGCTGTTCATTAATGACTAGTGCCACCGTTAGCAGCATCGAATCTTTACGCTCCCAAAAGTCATCCCAGAACGGTTTCATGAACGTAGATATATGAAAGGATGGCAAGAGATGAAAAAGATTTTCCTCTCGCTGCCGACTATAATGATACAGCAGTAGCTGTGGATACGCATCTTGAAAAATAAGTGCATTCGCTGTTTCTAAAAATGTAAATATATGTTTTCGGGATACACTTGTGATAAGATGAGGTAAGCATTCCCCTCTTAGATCGGTCATACTCCAGCCCGCATTTCGTGACACCATATGCGCTAAATAAGCCCAATGTAACTCAGGATGTTGATCGTAAATGCGCTTATATGCCATCGTTCGTGTTACGTTGTTTACGTTTTGTTTTACTGTAGTGTCTTTTATATGTTGAATAAGTTCGTGTTGTAAGCACTCATGTTCTAGTTGTTGTTGGGGTAATACTTTTTGTTCTACTTCACTAAGTTCATTTTGGATGCAAGCAATACGTCTGGTGTTGAGAGATAGGCTATTTCTTTTTGAGGATAATGTTAAAGACCATGTTAACTGTTTCCATCGATGATGGAGGTAGGACAAAGGGAACAATTAGAATCACCTTATTTCTATACCGGTTTTGTGTTACTGATTGGTACCTATAGTATATCGATCATTCCGTATTCTCATGTATTTTTTAAACGTTAAATAAAGTTTGTTTGAACTGTTTTCTGCTTGTAGTAAGTTTTTTTATGATGCTACATACTAATCGTGTTATTTCATTCGAAATGGGTTCTAATCAAGCAACGGTGAATGGACAAACGTATACGTTACCGCGTACAATAGAAGATGAATCAGGTGTAGTTTATATTCCCATACGTTTTGTTGCCGAACAACTAGGGACAACGTTGTTGTGGGACGAGTTAGGCTACTCCATTATCATGGTGCAAAAATATAATTAAAGGAGAAGTGACATAGATGCAAAAATTACAAAGCGAACAACAATATGAGCAGTTTATTTCAGAAGATAAGTTGACAATGCTTGTTGTCAAGGCAGATTGGTGTCCGGATTGTCACTTTATTGATCCATTTATGCCAGAATTGATGGAAAAGTATAGTGACTTTACATTTGTAGAAGTGGATCGAGATGAATTTCCAGATCTTTGTGATCGTCTTCATGTCATGGGTATACCTAGCTTTATCGCTTTTAAACAAGGGAAAGAGCTCGTGAGATACGTCAACAAACTCAGAAAGACGAAAGAAGAGATCGAACGCTTCTTTACACAAGCGCGTGCGGTTGCTGAGGAAGTTAGCAAATAAAAGAAGTGAACAACTGAAGAAAATGACCTCATCACAGGGAACTATCGATGAACACATAATATAGCTGCCATTCTTCTTGCAGTATAAAAATATGAAGTAATATAAATGAAAGTCGGCCTCCATTAAAAAAAATGGGCGGTCGATTTTTTTTTTGTAACTTAGCACCAAAAATGGGCGGATGCCATATAGTAAATTGTAAATGTAAATGTAAGGGTGGTGAAGACAATTGAGTATGCCTTCTATTCCTGAATCAAAGTTTCGTCCTTCTTTTAAGGAAGTGATTGTGGATTTATTAGAGTCCATCGCATTAGAGGAAAATGCTTTATCCCATATCATGAATGCAGAAGCGGAGAAAATACAAGCATTTGTAGGAAAAGATTTAGATTTTCCATCAAATCCTTCCATTAAAGAGATTATTGTTTTTAATCAAGCTGTAGACAGTTTGCTGCACACGGTAGTGATGAAAGAGTGGCTTTTATTAAGAAAGTTAGAAAATGTCATGCGTATCGAAGCAGTAGAAGAAATTGTGATAGACGAAGAGGGGGAATAATGGTGAAGTGAAAACGATAGAGAACAAATTAGATCAGATGAATGGCGCTGTAAGTAAAACGATGACTGCTTTTAAAAAAGCGCAAAGAGCACTTGAAAAGATATTGTTATCGATTACAAAATTAATAGACGCTCTTCACAAAAATGGATTGTTCAGACATAGTTATCGTTTTTCTGCTATGATTGCAAAGCAGACTTCGCATTGTATGGAAATGTATCAACTTATACTTAAAATCATTAAAAAATACATCGACTTTTCAGCGGTTTTAAATGTAAAAAAAGAAGTGGTTCTACAGTATGAATACTCAGTAGGATTAAGGAAAATCATGAAAGTGATGCGTGCCAAAGCAACATACTTTGGAGACTACTGGAAAGAAATTCATGCGTCCATTCAGCAAACCATGAATATGGAAAGTAGTATACATCAGGGCCATGATAACCAAGGGTATAAAGGGAATACTACTTCTACCGTTTGGATATCCAATCACAGTCAACAATAGACTTGAGAGGTGAAATTTACTTCTCAAGTCTTTATTTATGTTGTTCATGATGTATGCTGTTAAGCAGCAGCATTCGAGCGTGATAAGTAATGATATGCAGGGTACAAAAAAACCACCACATAAATGTATATGGTGGTTACAATAGATGAATATGATGGAAATGAGGTACATACAACTTACAAGGTTATTCAGAAAATAAGTATGATGCTTTCCTTGATTATTGATTATGTGATAACACTGCAATCATGTTATCCTCTTATCATTTTTATAGTAACAGTAAGGGGGATATGAAGGGGGTGTGTCACCCCCTAGATGGCATTAGCTTTAATAATACTAGGAAATAGGGAAGCTGTTGATGATGTTTTCTAACTTGAATTCGAGCAATAATTCTTTCTTGATGACATCACGCAATGTTCTACGAACACTTTCATTTACAACTAATGTTGTTTGTACGGCTTCTTTTGGATCTTTATGATCTTCTAATAATTTTAAAGCAAACTGAATTTTCTCTGCTTCAGCATTGACGATGTGTGCTAAAGCTAATTCTTCTAAAGCGATGGAAGCAAGTAATAAAGGTACAGTTTGCTCCACAGAAATAGAAATGATAGGGGTAATATTCGGAATATTTGCTTGTGACAAAATCTTCACCTCATTTAATTTTTATCTCTAATGGATCATGTTGATGGAAACGATCTTAAGAGATTGGTAAGCCTGCTATAACATTCTCCAACTTGAATTCAAGCAGTAACTCTTTCTTAATGACGGCACGTAATGTTCTTCTCACATCTTCATTCACTTCAAGTGCAGTTTGAACGGCTTCTTTTGGATCTTTATGGTCTTCTAACAATTTTAAAGCAAACTGAATTTTTTCCGCTTCAGCATTGACAACATGTGCTAATGCCAACTCCTCTAATGCAATGGAAGCAAGTAATAAAGGTACCGTTTGCCCTACAGTAATCGAAATGATAGGAGTGATGTTTGGAATATTTGCCTGTGACAATGTTGTTCACCTCATTCCTTTATATCTACAATGCATCATATTCAACTAATCAAATAACGTTCAGTGTAATTGTCTCTATTCGTCATTTTTTTAAAACATAATGTCCACTTTTATTCTTTTATGGACGTAAGCACAGAAAATAGTCATATCAATTCATTTGCTGTTGAGAAGTTTCTGTTTGCTCTTTTTCATAAGGCAAGGCGGACGGAACAGTATCATGTACTTCTTGTGAATCCTGTTTTTGTTCCAATGCTGTTATTCTTTCTTGTGCACTTGTATAACCTGGATGAAGGGTTAGTGCTTCATGGTATGCTTGAATTGCTTCATCTACTTCGCCCAATTGTTCCAGACATCTTCCTTTGTAATACCAAGCTTGGAAACTGCCTAGTCCTTTGGTAATGAGATACTTTCGATTGTTTTCTCCAAGTTTTATACATTGTTTAAATGAGGCGAGTGCATCTTTAAATTCAGTAGAGGAATACAAAATCATCGCCTTGTAAAAATGAAGATCGACATAATCTGGATACATCTGAATTGCTTTATTGATACCAGGCCATGCTTTATCTGTGGCACCAATGGTGATGAAAATAGAATATTTAAGTTTATATACCATGGAATGTGGCAACTGTTGTGAAACAAGGAATAATAGAATGGAGTCATTCACATATTGCATTGCTTTTTCGTAATCTTTCATTCTGTAATACTCAACAGCAATATGGTACGGGGTCCATGGATTAGAGTCTTCTTCTAACTCTTTTTTTAATAGTTCAATGTTTCGCTCATGTTTATTTCTAGATTCAATGATTTCGTCCAAGTAGCCATAATGAAATAATTTTATAGGGAGTTCACCAGTTAGTTTTAGTTGTTCTGCGTAATCCCTTACCCCGTTAATCTCCAGTGCTTCATGAATGGCATTGTTAAATTTAATATGGCCCTCATTTCGAAAAAATCGTGGTTGGCCGATAGATATCGTTTGATTTTCGTCAACATGATCCCCGTAGTAGTTGATTAACTGCACGTTGAGTAATTTGTACTTCGGGTTATTGAAGAAAGGGTATAATGGTGCCAACTCTTTTTGTTCCAATTCTTCATCTGCATCGAGCCATAAAATCCAATTTCCTTGCGCTTGTTGTATCCCATAATTTCTTGCTGCAGAAAAGTTGTTTTCCCATGGGATTTCTAGCACCTTCGCGTTAAATTGCTTACAGATTTGTATGGTGTTGTCTGTTGAACCAGTGTCGACGATAATCATTTCATCCACGAGTTCTTCTACACTACTTAGGCACTGTGCAATGAATTTCTCTTCGTTTTTTACGATCATACATAATGATATTGATGGTTTATTCTCCAACTCTCCACCTCCAATGGTATAGACTAAAATACAATATATCTTATTACGCGGACGCCCCTTTTTGTGTCTGTTTCATCTGAACATTTTTTAGGAACTTAAGATGCAAACATTTTTTGAAATATTGTTGTACACATAGATTTAAGCATTAATACAAGATATAATGATGAATGATGCCTATTTAAAAGTTTTTATTTTTACGCCTGGCTTCTGAGGTGTAAACTTGAATTTTATTGTTTCTTTATCTTATATATAAGTTGAATTGAACGAACTTGTTCAAGCAACTTATTACAACTAAACATAAGATGGAGAAATTACAATACTACAACCTTTACGCCTGGCTTCTGAGGTGTAAACTTGAATTTTATTATTTCTTTATCTTATATATAAGTTGAATTGAAGAAACAAGTTCAAGCAACTGATATACAGAGTTATTCTACTGAAGAGGTGAACGTATGTACGTAAATATACGACGACTGGCGTTAGCGTCATGTATAGGGATGCTGCTCGTCGTTTTAGCAGGAGTAGTCGTGACCCAGACTGGTTCTGGAGAAGGCTGTGGAGATGATTGGCCGTTATGTGAGGGGAAGTTTGTTCCAGATAATACTAGAGAATCGATTACAGAATACAGCCATCGTTTTGTGACAGGAATCGAAGGGATACTTGTGTTACTTACCACTATATTTGTATTCAAAAGTATTAAATCGTTCCAAGCAAGATTCTACGCTGGTAGTGCACTATTCTTTACTATATTACAAGCTATATTAGGCTTATTAGCGGTCAAAAACGATACGTCTGAACTTGTGATGGCACTGCATTTCGGTATATCTTTGTTGGCATTTGCAAGTACGTTATTGTTAGTCCTTCATTTACGAGAAATGAGTCAGCAGCCGACGACATGGAATCAGAGAGATGATAAAGATCGCATCGTTACTATGCGTTTTATGTATCTGGTATGGGGAGCATTAATTTATACGTATGTTGTGATTTATTTAGGAGCATATGTAAGGCATAGTAATGCGGTATCTGGTTGCGGAGATGATTGGCCCTTATGTAATGGGCAATGGTTCCCAGGTTTTACAGGGGAAACAGGTGCAGCATTTATCCATCGTCTTGGAGCCATTACGCTATTCTTCGTGATCGCTATCGTCGCGCATATTGGGTATCGTCATTATTATAAGATTGCGTCTATTCGCAAGAGTAGTATTTATATTATCGTGTTTATCGTTGTACAAATCTTAAGCGGGGCTTTACTCGTGAAAACACTGTCTTTTCACCAAGTCTATTTATTTACCAGTTTACTGCACTCTATTTTTATTACGGCATTATTTAGTGTCCTTTGTTATTTAAGCATACAAGTATGGTTATGGAGGAAAGTAAAATGATTAAAGATTTGCCAACCTTAATTGAAATCCTAAAAAAAGAAAATGAAATCATAGAAATTAATGCACCAGTTGATCCAAATTTAGAATTGGCTGAAATACATCGTCGCGTTATTGATGAGCAAGGTCCAGCATTATTGTTTACGAATGTGAAGGGAAGTTCATTTCCTGTATTGACGAATATATTTGGTACACCGCGTCGTGTTAATCTGTCTTTCGGAACAAAACCAGAACAATTAATGCAACAATTCGTAGATGCGACTAAAACGTTATTGCCTCCAACTCCAAAAGCACTTTGGGGGCAGCGTTCATTAATTAAAGATGCGCTAAAAATTGGGATGAAGCAATTACCAGCGAGCAAAGCTCCGGTAATGGAAGTGTTGAAAACAGAAGATCCGCTAAAAGGACTTCCTTTTTTGACCAGTTGGCAAGAGGACGGCGGTCCATTTGTTACGTTGCCATTAGTCTATACAGAACACCCAGAAACGAAAGAACATAATTTAGGTATGTATCGCATGCAGGTGTTTGATGATCATACGACGGGGATGCATTGGCAAATACATAAAGGTGGAGGATTCCATCATTATGAAGCGGAGCAGAGAAATGAAGCGTTACCTGCTACGGTTTTCTTAGGTGGTCCTCCAGCATTAATTGCATCTGCTATCGCTCCAGTGCCAGAACATTTACCAGAGCTACTATTGACGTCGCTTATTATGGGTGAAAAGCTTCCTATGGCTAAAGATGAGCGCGGAACACATCGATTAACTGCACATGCAGAATTTGCACTTTGTGGACATGTTCCAGCTCATGAACGACGTTTAGAAGGTCCATTCGGAGATCATTATGGCTATTACTCTTTAGCACATGATTTCCCTGTGTTTAACGTCAGTCATGTGTATCATAGAAAAAATGCTATTTATCCTGCTACTATAGTAGGGAAGCCGAAACAAGAGGATTATTATCTCGGAGAATTTTTACAGCGATTGTTATCTCCAGCTTTTCCAATGGCTATGCCTGGTGTGAAGGATTTATGGACGTATGCAGAATCTGGATTCCATCCACTCGCAGCAGCTATCGTAAGGGAAAGTTATGCTCGAGAAGCGTTAGGAACAGCGTTTAGAATTTTAGGAGAAGGGCAATTAACGTTAACGAAATTTCTAGTCATTACTGACCAATCTGTTGCATTAGATAATTTCACGCCTTTACTTGAAAAAGTGTTAGAGCGTTTCGATCCTAGAAAAGATTTGTTGATTGTAAATAAAACATCGCATGATACGTTAGATTATACGGGTAAACGTTTAAATCGCGGTAGTAAAGCAATCTTACTCGGTATCGGTGATCCCGTTCGCACATTGCCAGGTACGTATAACGAGGGAGAATTGACAACGATAGATCAAATAAAAGTGTATTGTAAGGGATGCTTATTAATATCTGGGAAAAGCTATGAAGAAGATCCTACATTACCTGCAAGATTGTTGGAACAAAACAAAGATAAATTGTCTGCATGGCCGATGGTATGCATTGTGGATGATGTGTCACAAATTAAAGATCAAACGTCGTTCTTATGGACGGTATTCACCCGCTTTAACCCTGCGATGGACATTTATGCTGATTCTAATTTGGTCATGCACCATCTGCAATACACGTTGCCAATCGTTATCGACGCGAGAATGAAACCGGGTTATCCAGATGAGTTATTCCCTAGAGAAGATATTGTGAAAAAAGTCGACGATCGCTGGAAAGAATATTTTGCATAAGGATATAAAAGGAGTATGTGATGCTGAAAAGTTTGTTAGGACTAAAGGAACAAGCTTATTGTACTGAGCAAGTTGAGGCAGATCAGAAAATACGGCAGTTTTGCAATACAGTGAAAAAGATGGAGCAGCCTCCGGAAAAATACTATCGTTTGGAACTATGGGCAAGCGGATTTACGGATGCATTAAATGAATTGGAACAAAGCATATTTTGCTGTCGAACTTTTGGCGTACACATCCATTCTCATACAGAAGCAGCGATGGAAGCAGATGAAAAAACGTATTATCATCGCTACTTGTACTTTTATAAAAACGCTATTATTCGTATTTTTTCTATTCTCGATAAACTAGGATATTTCATGAATGAGCGCTATGATTTATATACGGAAAAAATCAAGCACCGATTTTCATATTACACGGTATTGCGACATATGGAGAAGCAAAAGAGGGTAAAGTACTTGTATCAGCAGCTTTATGCTCATAAGGTAGCGAATATAAATACGATGAAAAGATTGCGTAATCAGCGTAATATTGAAATCCACTATATGAATTTTGATATGATTAATGATCTCATTCGTAGCAAGCAACAACCGAGCATTCATAATGTCGTGGAGGATATTGAACGAGATGTATCCGAACTGCATGATGCATTTAAAATGACGTGTGCTATTTTAATCGATGTGTTCTCCCATGCAAGCAAAGATATGAGATAACATTAAAGAGGCTGCCTATATTACATAGGCAGCCTCTTATGATGAATCATTAGCTAGTCAAATCATTAGAATACTTGTTGTACTTCTTCAATACCTTCTACTTCTTCAACTAGTGCTCTTTCTATACCTGCTTTTAGTGTAATGGTAGAACTAGGGCAGCTTCCGCAAGCACCTACTAATTTCAATTTTACGATACCATCATCTACATCCACTAATTCGCAATCTCCACCGTCTCTTTGTAAAAAAGGGCGTAGTTTATCTAAAACTTCCATGACCTGGTCATATTGTGTTTTTTGATCAATACTCATTTGCGTCATCTCCTTCCTTGTATTATTATATTACAATATATCATAAATTAAAATGGTTATCATTTTGAAATAAGAATACTTCTCATTGGCTAGGACTACAAAAAATTTCAAAACAAAGGTTGTGTCACATAGATGAGAGCAATAATCGAATTTTGCAGCAACAACTTCCATCATGGAACAGATAAAGTGATGGAAAAGTTAGAGGGAAATCCTGAAATCGATACGATCGAATACGGTTGTTTGGATCAATGTGGTCAGTGTAGTTTAGAGCCATTTGCATTAGTAGACGGAAAAGTAATTAGGGCCGCTACAGCAGATGAACTGTATGAAAAAATCATGACCGCCATTGAAGAAACAAGTGATGTATCTTCTCCTTTCGATGAACTTCTCGATTAATTTACCCAAAGTGGCGTTTGGACATCCAAAGCACGCCACTTTTTAATAAACGTGGCACTTTCCCTATCATGACGGTTTTCTTGCCCATCATACCGAAACCGGATTTTTTTCCTAAGGAACCGAGAACACCTTTTAATTTAATTTGTCCTAGTGTAGGCGTTTCGTTTTTCCATAACGCTCGCAGCACTTCTACTACTTGTTTTCCTTGTGCTTCAGCTAGCTGAGCGCTTGGAGCAAAACTGGAACTTGCACAGTCACCAATGATATACGTATCGTCATGTTCAGGAAGTTGGTGGAATTCATTGGTTAAAATACGACCAGTGGGGTCTTTAGGGAAATTCATTTTCTGCACGACTGCAACGGGTTGAATGCCGGCAGTCCATACTGTTAAATGTGTGCTGATTTCTTGATCTTTATTCAATAGGCCATCTTCATACACTTCGGAAATGGAAGCATGAGAGATGATTTCTACCTCATTTTTTATAAACCATTCTGCGACATATTTTTGTAGTTTTTTAGGAAATGGGGATAGAACACAGGAACCACGGTCCATAATACGAACATTTAGGTCTGGGCGTCCTTCACGTAATTCTGCTGCAATCTCTACACCACTTAATCCCCCTCCTACGACCGTTACTTGACTATGGGGACAAAGGTTATTTATTTTTGTGTATGTTTCTCTGGCAGAGTATAAAGATTGAATGCTGCATGTATGCATATCTGCTCCGGGGATTTGATGGTATTTATCTGTACAACCTAAGGCAATAATCAAAATGTCATAGGACAATGCTTCGCCATCTTCAAAAAGAATGGATTTTTGTTGAACATTAATCTCATGCACTTCTCCATAATGTATGTTTAATTCTGAGAAGCTAGGAAATGCATTTCTAATTTCTACATCGGAAACCGTTCCACTTGCTAGTGCATAATATTCTGTTTTCAGGCCTTGGAATGGCATACGATCCACAAGCGTCACTTGATAATCATCTGGGATGTAACCGTCAAAAAGCTCGTTAATGACCGTTACTCCACCATAACCTCCACCTAATACAATGATGTTCTTCATCTCTCCAATCCTTCCTGTACATACTGTATAGACTGAAATAAACGATTTCAATCTATTTGTTTATCCATTAGTATTCATAATTTTTACTGAATGGATGAAGAAACGTGATACGTTATGCTATTTACTATGAAGCAAGCTAGCAAACGTACACCATTTCTCCATCTTGTTCTCATTGATAACGTTAGTACACTTTGATGGTATTGTAGAATGTATCGCGTTCAATTGCTTTCTTATTGGCACCTTGAATTAACCAAACTAACTCGTCTCTTGTTAGTCCTTCTTGTGTTAAAGCACCTGCTGCATGACTAATACGCTCTTTAATTAGCGTACCATGTACATCAGAAGCTCCAAATGTAAGTGCCATTTGAGTTAACTGTGTACCAATATTAATGAAATAAGCTTTAATATGGTCGAAGTTATCCAGCATCAGACGGCTAATCGCTATCGTCTTCATATCTTGAATTGCATAACTTCTACGCTTAATACCTGCAGACTTTTTAATGGGCTGTGCTGCAAGCGGAATAAACACCATAAATCCGTTTGTTTCATCTTGTACTTCTCTAAGTTTGATCATATGTTGCAAACGATCTTCCAGTGATTCAATCAGTCCATACAACATCGTTGCATGTGTTTTCATTCCTAATTGATGTGCTGTTTTATGCACTTCCGTCCATTGATCAGAGCTTGCCTTTGTCACGTTCATTTTTTTACGATAACGATCGGATAAAATTTCTGCTCCACCACCAGGTAACGTTTGCAAACCAGCATCTTGTAATTCTTTCAGCACTTCTATCGTACTTTTAGCGCTAAGACGAGTAAAAAATTCGATTTCAGCTGCGGTATATGCTTTTATCGTTACATTGGGAAAGTGTTCTTTTAACGCTCTTATTGATTCCACATAATAAGAAAAAGGTACGGTATTGTTGTGACCTTGTGCGATATGGAACTCTCTTATCCCTTCATGATAATGCTGATTGACGTAAGCAATCATTTCTTCAGGTGTTAACGTATATGCTCCTTCTTCACCTGGTTTACGTTTGAAATTACAAAAAGCACAATTATCTTCACATACGTTCGTAAAATATAAAGTCATGTTTTCTATAAAATAAACGTTATTATCGTTTTTTCTTCTATTCATTTCATTTGCTAATTGTCCAATCGTCAAAAGATCATCACTTTCGTAAAGAAACATGCCTTCTTCTAGTGACAGTCTTTCTCCGGCAAGTACTTTGTCTACGATGGATTGCATTTTTAAGTTTTCTTGCAATATATGAACCGCCATACTTTATCCTCCAGACGTTAGTTAATAAGCTGTTATTGCTTTAGGCTATTCATGTTAAATGGATATTCCATTACATTGATATCATCGTTACTGACATCACGTTAATATGTCTTGATTTTGCGGTACAGTGTATCTCTTTCAACAGGTTGTCGTCCTGTTTCTTTGATCATGTCGATGAACGTAGCAGCAGGAACCATATGTTTAGATTTGCTTCCAGCGGCATGAATGATTTGCTCTTCCATTACGGTTCCATCTAAATCATCTACACCAAAACTTAATGAAACTTGTGCCATTTTAAGCCCAATCATCATCCAAAAAGCACGAATGTGAGGGAAATTATCCAACATAAGGCGTGCTACAGCAAGTAATTTCAAATCGTATACACCCGTTGTATCTCTCGTTAACTTGTACTCTTCTGCTAGTTTTGTGTTAGCAGGATGAAAAGAGAATGGGAAGAAAGCTTGAAATCCATTCGTTTCATCTTGCAATTCTCGCAAACGAATAAAATGATCAATCACATGTTCAGGAGATTCGATGTGACCATATAAGATAGACGCATTCGATTTCATCCCCATGTCATGGGTAATACGATGAATTTGGAACCAACGATCAGAGTCTGTTTTATGGCCTGAAATAATTTTTCGAATTTCAGGATCAAAAATTTCCGCTCCTCCTCCGAGAATGGAACCAAGACCTGCCTCATGCAATCTGGTGATTGCATCTTCAATCGATAATTTAGCTACTCGAGCAATGTAATCGAGCTCAACAGCAGTAAAAGCTTGAATGTGAATATGCGGTAAGTGCTTCTTAATGATTCGCATCATATCTTCATAATAGGAAAAAGGAAGTTTTGCATTCACACCACCTACAATGTGTATTTCAGCAAAGTCTTTCGAAACCATATCTTTTACTTTTTCCTCAATCTGTTCTAGTGACAAGGTGTATGCGTTAGGGTTATCCGCTTTTAATCCAAAAGCACATAACTTACAATCTAAATAGCATACATTCGTATAATTGAGATGGGTATTAACGATAAAATATACATTATCCCCATGCATTTTTTGTCGAACCATGTCGGCCATTTGCCCGATTTCAAGTAGCTGATTCGACTTTAATAACGTTACACCGTCTTCAAATGTTAGGCGCTCCCCTTGGAGTACCTTTTGTTTAATTGAATCTAAAGAACTTTTCGCAACATGGACACTCATCATATGATTCTCCTTTACGGATTTACGATATCTACATCAACTTCAATATCCATCGAAGATATATAAATAAAATATACAATAGGTTAATAACATAAACGTAACCCAACCTAATATAAGATGAGAAAACATTTTCACACCAATGTACGACTGTACTACTAGTCGTGATCAATAAAGGGTATAATGTTTGGCATCTTCTTGACATGAATCTTGACATGAAAATATAAAATATGACAAATTCATATATAAATTATGAATAAACCATGAATTCGGTTTTGTACTATATAATATTATAAACCTCCATATGAAAGGGAGCAATAAAAACATATTGGACACTGCATAAAGTTTTTACGTCTCTTGAGTAAGTGTGCTTTTCCTTGGTATAATAAAAGTGGAAAGGAGGAGTTTGAATGATTCAAATTTCTATATCGGATCAAGCCGTAAAGCAAATAAGCGACATGTTAGCAGAAGAGGAACATAGCAACATGTTTTTGCGCTTAGGTGTAAATGAAGGTGGTTGCAGCGGTTTTTCTTATAGCCTTGGTTTTGACAATGAGCAAAGCGATGAAGATCTTGAACTTGAAATCAACGGACTTAAAGTGGTCATGGATGAAAAAAGTTCACCGTTAATCAACGGGCTAAGTATTGATTATAAGCAATCTGCCATGGGTGGAGGCTTTACTGTTGAAAATCCAAATGCGACCGCAACATGTGGTTGTGGAAGTTCATTTAGAACAGCAACAGAAGCAGGTAAACCAGAAGAATGTTAAATGGATTTATATAGATGGGATGATCGGGTGAATATTCACCTGATTATTTTTTTCTTACCTACACTGACAAGTTCTGAGCCGTTTTAAATTGGTAAAGGGATACATAAAATGAAAATTATCTAAATTTTCTTACAAATATAATGATTGAAAACACAATGAAGTGGACGTATAATTAGTAAGTGACACGGTATTTCATTCCAAATTGTACAATAATTTATTGCGTATTACTTCGTTACAACACATTTTATTGATCTGGTGTAAAATTTTATTAAGGAGCGATGAGGATGAACAAACAATCTATGTTAGACAGCATGCTACAAGAGGTACCTTCAAAGCGTATGAAAAAACATATTCAGCTAATTACGGATAGCGTAGATAACTTTTATAAAACGATAAATTATAGTTGGCATCAACATGTGGATGATAACAATCGCTATTACCTTGCAATGATTGTAACCGATGTAAGGGAGGCATTCTCTCAATTTCACTTTTACTATATGGATTGTGTGGATCAAAAATATGATGAGTACTCTTATATTTCGATGTCCGTAGAAGATGTGGAAAATTTAATTTTTTGCTCTAAAGAACTATTCACCATGTTTCAACAACAAAATGTTATAAATAATTAGATAAAATAAAAAAGATAAATAATAATAAATATTAATGGTTATTTATACACCTTAGATAAACTATATTTAAAGATAATAAATAATTATTTTCATTAAGCAGCCAAATCTATGTGCTGTTTTCTTCTTTAAGTTTAAAATAAACAATGAATGAATATCCGTCTAGTGTATATTTCATTTACTTTCTATTCTTTACTATCTCATCTATAATTTATATTTATTACTATATATTTTTCCCTACCTACTATCAAATATCTACTTTTTTCTAACTACTCACAACTACCTACTCATAACTACCGCTCATATTTGACTACGCTTACCTGCCTATCCATTACGAAGCTAACTTCCGTCAGCTCCCTTTTACGAAGCTCCCTGTAAACTACCCTCTGTTCTTTACTATCCATTGGAATTATTGTTTTTTTCATTGAACTTTTTATGTTACATTATTTCATCTAGAACTTCATGTCCAGTATTTTATTACATATTGTGCTCATTTCAGGATTTTATTGACTGGAAAAAAATTATGAGGTAGTATATTAGAACAAATGTTCTTATTTTGTTTGTAAACCATAAGGGGTGAAGTATATTATAGTATTAAGTGAACTGTCGGAGTTAATAGCAAAGTTAGAGCGTTGCTTGCGAAAAAACCAACCTTTTGTATATGATGATGTGCATTTTAGTTTAGAAGATCGGGAACAAAGAATAAAGTGCATTACCTATATTTTAAAAGATGTAGATCAAGAAGTTTGCGGAAGTGAGTATCATCTTTGGGTAGAGAAGTTATCGGATCTTATTTTATATGAAGAATTAACAGACCATCATCCATATAAATCGTTTTATGCTGAATATCCTGTATTAAGTAAGTGGCAAATCAGCTCTCGTAAAGATAGGGAATACAATATTGTATTAGCTTACAATATAGATATGAACAAGCAAAAATGCTGCGATCCTGTCAGGAGAAAACGAACAGCAAAAGAAGAGTGGGTTCGTGAGGTGAACGACCAGAAAAAACTAAGGGAACAAAATGCATACTATAAACAGCAATCACAAGATAGTGAAGTTGAAAGTTTTATCATTTATAGCTAATTCCACGTCAACGAACGTGGAATTTTTTTATGATTCTAACCCATTGTATCCAAAAAAAGTATTGACGAAAGAAACAAATGGAATTAAAATGAGAACAAATGTTCCGAACAAGTGTTCTTTCAAACCAATACAAGTTTAAATGTAAAATCAATAAAAATAAAAACTATTATAAAAATGAGGAGACATGCTATGACAATTTTAAATGTAGATATGATGGAGAAAGCACAATTTTATGTTGCTAAATATGCGTTGGATAATGTTGATGGGGTAAAACGATTACTTGCCGACCGTTATATTATAGATGAACGAAGGTTTAAAGGAGATACTGCTGCAAGCGATATTTTAATAGATTTGAGTCGTGCAATAGAAAAAGCAAATCTTAGTGAGAAGCAAGTCGAAGTCATTGCACTTATTTATGGGTACTGGCAATTAACACAGAGAGAAGCATCGGAAGTCATGGGAGTTTCACAGAAGCAAGTATGGAGATATGTACAAGCAGCAGTTGAGAAAATTGCCGATGTATTTGCAGAGTGGAAATACAATGAAATTGAAGTGTGGATGGAAGTCGAATAAAAAAAATAAAAAAAATTGCATTTAGGGGGTATAATTTTTGAAGTTCGTTACCTACTTATATGAACAATCAGAAACATCACCACAAGATGCTTTATTGTTCACTACACTGTAATGTCATCTACTTGGAATAGGTTATAGAATAAAACGTCGTTGATCACAGATCATAACGGCGTTTTTTCTATAGGAAGGAAAGGATTGGGAAGGGACAAGATGAAGACACATGATCAAGACAAAGCTTTGGATGAACAAATGTCGGAACATTTTATTCATCCCTTGTAAGTTGAAAAAAGGAGGTGATGAACATGTCCATTGAAACTAACTTTGCAGCTATGGAACAATTTTTGCAGCAAACCCTTTCAGCCAATCATGTTGTAAGGCATGAGAAGCCGAGTGTGGTGGAGGACGGAACGTTTGTCATACGATTTATGGAAGACAAAAGAGAAATCCAATCCCCCTATCAAATGAAAAGTACAAAACAATTTGCTATCGATTACTACGAGCAAAACATGAACAACGTACTAAAGCAAATGGACATGTTAAGTGACGCCTTATATGAGGCAAAGAGCATCGCACTACCTAACGCTAAACCTGCGATGAGAGTCCAATCGTTCACTTACTCTATTCCAGAAGATAACGTTGACATACAGTGTACAGGGGTACTAGCTGTTACCGAAATGCTTCCTTTCCAACAAGGAACGTACAGCAAAATCAAAAATGTTTATGCAACATATCAAAACAATGAGGAGGAATAAAACATGGCAGGAGGATCTTGGGATTCAACAGCATTACCAAAGCGTCCAGGTTTATATTTAAATTTTGTAGAGGCTGCAACAGCACAAATTCAAGGAGGTGCTCGTGGCATTATCGCTATGCCGATCATGACTTCATCCGGAACAGCAGTAGCGAAAACAATGTACACCGTTTCCAAAGAAAGTGAAGCAGCAACATTATTCGGAGAAGGGAACATTCAATCCATCAAATTTGCATTACAAGGTGGTGCAAAAGAAGTACTCGCTTATGCTATGGAAACTACGCCAGATTATGCTGCAATGCGTGATGAATTTGATAAGTACGAATTCAACGTATTCGTGTTTGACGGTACAGCAGATACAAGCGAGCAAGCAAGTGTAAAAACATGGATTGAAACAAACCGTTCCGAAGGGAAACACTTCATGGCTGTGCTCGGCCGCTCAGATGATAGCGCTGTTCCAGCAACAAAAGAATTCGATGAGGATTATATCATTCATCTCATTAATGGTGTCAAAATTGAGGATGAAACGCATCATTCAGCAGCTTTTGCACCATATATTGCAGGACTTATTGCAGGTACAGCGATTAATAAATCGATTACGTACAACCAAGTATTTGTAGATGATGTCAATGTAAGATTCAAGCACAGTGACATCAAAACAGCACTAGGCAACGGTGCCCTTGTACTTGTACATGACGGTGGAAGAGTGAAAATCGAACAAGGTATTTCATCTTCAACGAAAAAAATCCGTGCAATCAGAGCAAGACAAGCAGTTGCAACGGACATCACCAAAGCAGCAGCAGAAGCTTATATCGGTAAGTTGAATAATAATGAGGATGGTCAAAAAGCATTAATTGGTGTCATTAAAGCTTATTTAGAAACGTTAGAGAATGCGAATGTGCTTTCTGACATTACAGTGGAATTAGATGCAAACCAAGTATCCGAGGGAGACTCTGTATTCCTAATTGTAGGGTATAAAGAAGTAGATTCCATGGAACGTATATTCTTAAACATTAATGTATAAACAAAATAAAATTAACTGAGGAAGGTGATTGATGTGGCATTAGATGCATCACGTACAATTAACGGAACATTTGGAGAAGTTTGGTATGATGGAGAATGGTTAACAAATATAAAAAGTGCAGAAGCTGCTGTAGAGATAAACAAAGAAGAAATACAACGTGCTGGGACTCGTTGGGTAGCTCATAAGGTTACTAGTTTAACCGGCAGTGGTACAATGACCGGGTATAAGATTACTACAGAATTTATTGAGCGAATAGGACAAGTAGCAGATGATACAAAGGGGCCATTTGTAACAAGTATTATGATGAAGTTAGCTGATCCTGAATCATTTGGTGCATACCGTGTTCGTCTAAAAGGCGTTCAATTCGATAGTATTCCGCTAATGAACTATGAAGTTGGTTCAATAGTAGAGGAAGAGCTACCATTTACATTCACTGGATATGAATTAGAAGATAAGATACAAGCTCAATAAAGAGATTTTAGTAGCGGTTTATTTCCTTATTAGAAATAAACCGCTTTTTACTTTTATTCATGCAAGTATTTCATAGCATTATTCTATTTTATACATTGGAGGAAAAATAAAATGAGTAACCAACGACAGGAAGAAATTTTAAATGCATTATTAGATACGGAAATCAAACCACAAAAAGAATTATATATGAAACGATTTGGTGTTAATTTCTCCATCGAAGCATTAGATGGAAAAACAATACATCGAATTCGTGAACAGGCAAGTTACCCAGTGAAGAATGGAAAACAGCTTGATGAAGAGAAGTTTGGAGCATTAATCATTGAAAAATCTTGTAAACAACCAAATTGGTCTGATGATAAGCTAGTGAATGCCTTCGGCCCTACACCAGTTGATGTTATTCAAAAGCGTTTATTAGCAGGAGAAATCGCAAGATTAACAACCGAAATTTTAAATCTTTCTGGATTTGGTGATGAGGAAGAACAAATTGAAGAAATAAAAAACTAATAAAGTCAGGTGGCATACCTTATTTAATGCATGAAATATTTCAAAGACAAGGGATACCACCTGACGAAATCTTCTCCAAACCTAGAATAGTCCAGCAATTTATGCTTTCTTCTATGATATTAGTACTTGAAGAAGAAGAGCGTGAAAGAAAGCGTACAACAAGGTTAAATCAGAAAGGAGGGAGATAGGTGGATCAGGATTTAAGTAAGACGATAAAAAAAATAAATACTTTTTCAGACAGCTTAAAAGAAGCCCTAGATCGGCTAGATGCTTTTAATAAGTCTTTAAAAAAGATGAGTGAAGTTAGCAAAGTAGCAGCTAAAAAATTGAAAAAAACCACAAAAGAAACCAGAAAGTTAACGGACCAAACAAATATGCTAGCCGCATCTATGAAACAGACATCCTCTGCTTCAAGCAAACTTAAGAAGACAATGAAAACTATCCCTTCTATCTCAAATAAAGCGTGGAACATGATGAATAAAACAAAGATCATCAAATCTTTCACAAAAACTGCAACTCATGGATTTCAGTCCTTCATAAATAAGACGAATCAAGCCAAAGGAAAACTAAGTGCTTTTTTTAATAAGATGAAGTACGCAGGATTAATAAAAAAGTCGTTTGGTAAACTGGGTTCAGTTTTCACATCTACATTCGGAGGATTGAAATCAGGTGCTGGAAAAGCATTTGGAGCAATGAAGTCTACATCCTCTAAAGCTTTTGCAGGAATGAAAAGCGGATTGTTAATGGTTGCTGATTTAGCTGTAAAAGCCGCAACTGCTGTATTTAGTCTAGCTTCAACAGCTTTGAAATCGGCTGCAAAGCGGGAAACGCAAGTTATACCTATCCAAGCGGCTATACACGCAAAACTTGGTGGTGGTGAAGATGCAAAGGCAAAAGCTGCTCAATTAACATCAGACCTAGTTAACGAAATGAAAAAGAAGGCAGATGGTTCAAGGCTTTCCACAGATAATTTTCTTGCCTCTGCCAATTCGTTTACTCCTATAACAACGGATCAAAGTGAATTAAATCAATTAGTCGATTTTGCGAATAGAATGGATGCTGCTACTGGTAAAGGCATGTCATCTTTATCAGATGAACTAATGCAAGTCATGCAGGGTAATACGGATGCATTTGCACAAAAGTATGACATTGCTGATCAATTTGTAGGGTTTGATCAACTACAAACAAACGCAGAAAAGATCCAACGACTAGATGAAATATTAGAAGGTATTGGTCATTCCACTTATGCGGTGGAGTTAATGGACAATAGTGCAATGGGAGAATATTTGCAATTTACTACACGATTTAAAGAAGGTTTGGCTCAGGTTGGATTAATGGCCTTAGACAAACTAAAACCACTACTATCACTGATGAATGAAATATTTAGTGCTGATAAAATGCAACCTTTCATTCAAATGGGAGGTAACTTATTTGCTGGTCTAATAGAGGGGGTAATGTATCTAATTCAGTTTATACAATTAAACTGGCCAAAGATTCAGCAATATTTTGCTAATGGTGTAGCGCTATTAACACCAGTATTTAATGCGTTTAAAGATGCTATGATTACCATCATTGAAGCCGTGAAACCGTATTGGGGCTCATTTATAGAAACTATACTCTCCGTTCAAACCGCAGTAAAGCCCGTTTTCACATTAATTGCTAGTTTAATTCGAGCGATTGGATCTGTGGTAGAAGCTGTAATGCCTACTGTTATGGATATTTTTAATACCGTTTTTCCTATGGCAGCGGACCTAGCAGGTACTTTGGCAGAAGGAATTAACTGGCTCGTGACTGAAATAGTTGAACCACTAATTCCTCTCATTGGAGATGTTATTAGCATAATGTGGGGAATAGTTGAGCCTATAATTGGTTCTCTCAAGTCTGCGTTTGACTTCCTTGCAGATAGTATTGGTAGTGTTGTAGGGAATGTAACGGACTTCTTTAAATCTGTAGGAGATGTTGGTGGAGAACTTATTGGCAATGCTATTAATTTCGTTACAGGTGGAGATAGCGTGGATGGTTCTCATTCTAGCGGCCTTTCTTACGTTCCAAGAGATGGATATATTGCCCGTTTGCACAAAGGGGAAAGGGTATTAACATCTGAGGAAAATAAAGCTTACGGTAGCAATAGCATGCACATTGCTAAATTAGCGGATCAGATTGTTGTTAGAGAAGATGCAGATATTGATCGTATTGCTAGTGTTTTAGTTTCTAGAATGAGTGAAGCAGGCATGTCTTATGCTTAGGAGGTGATAAAGTGCAATTTTGGTTAAGTTACAATAACGAAGCGGAAACTTTTCAACTTCCAGTGAATCCACAAAACATCAGCATATCTTCTGGTCATAACTTTAACGATGTACAAGTTTCCAAACTTGGTGAGTTTACCATCATCGGAGAAGAGCAACTCAAACAGTATGATTTCTCATCTTTTTTTCCAAAAGACTATCAGCCGATGTATTGTGAATATGATGGCTTTCCAGAACCTTGGCAGGCAGTAAAGAAAATAGAAGAGTGGCAAAAGTCAGGTAACCCCGTTAGCTTTAAAATTACAAGTCATGATGAAACCCAAAAAGTAAATACCGCAGCAACCATCCGCTCATTCAATTACGAAGAAAAAGCGGGTAGCCCTGGAGATATTTACTTTACGATTAGTTTGAAGGAATTTAAATTCCTAGAATTTCAAAAAGTAGAAGGTCCCGATGACTTGCAAAAAGTAAGACCAAATAACCAAGAGAAAGTAACAACTTACATTGTAAAAAGCGGAGATTCATTATGGAAAATTGCGCAAAAAACATTGGGAAATGGAAGTGAGTGGCGCAAAATTTATGATGCAAACGTCGATGTCATCGGACCGAATGAAAACTTGATTTACCCGAAACAAAAGTTGGTGATTCCATAATGAATTTACAAATAGCATATAACGGAGACTTTTATATTGATCCTATCGTGACTTCTGTTACATGGTCGGGAGATATTAAACAGGCATTCCGCAAACTAGAACTTAGTATTTCCAATACGGAAAATGGGGATAATCCTATCATTACGTTTGAAAAAGGGAAACCACTAGTCCTTTCAAAAGACGATAAAGAACTATTTCGCGGTGTTATTTTTTCTCATTCTATGGAATTAGATGGGACGATGAAACTAACGGCATACGATGAAAATATATATTTAACAAAAAACATGGATACGAAAAAATTTGTCAACATGACAGCTTCTGAAATTATCGGGCAGCTATGTAGTGAGTATGATATTCTCGTTGGATCGATTCAAGATACAGGCTATGTGCTGCCAAAATTAATTTTACGAGACAAAACATTATGGGATATGATGATTACCGCCTTAACGGAAACGAAGAAACAAACCGGAAGGCGCTTTTTTATTTATTCTGAACAAGGAAAACTATTTGTTAAAGAACGCAAAGAAAGAGTAGTAGAGTGGGTTTTACAAAACGGATTTAACATATTAGGCGCATCCTATTCTGAATCTATCGAAGACTTACGCAATCAAGTGAAGGTATACAGTGGAGATATTAATAAGGGTCCCTACGATGAAGAGATTGAGCATGACGATCAGTCTATTGAAAAATATGGTTTAATGCAGCATTTGGAAACGGCAAGCAACGATCAAAAACAGTCTCAACTAAAACAATTAGCAAAACAGTTATTAAAAGACTTGAACAAAGTGTCGGAAGAAGCAAGCATCGAAGCATTAGGTCACGATGGCGTTATTTCTGGAACATCCGTGGATGTCACCGAAGCCATGACAGGCATGAAAGGTGCTTACTATGTCGTAACAGATAGTCATACTTTCGAGAACAATATGCATCGCATGCAAGTGACATTATCTGAAAAAGAAGAGCTTCCTACACTAGAATATACAGAGCAAGAGTAGCATTGTAGTTTTCACCTGCTTAGGAGGAGGTAAAAATGAAAGTGAATGAAGAAAAGCCAGAAGGCGGCTCCTATAGCAAGCTCATACAAATGATGCAAACATTCGGCTATAACAAAGATGTAGATGTCGAATTAGCAACCGTACTGTCTGTTGAACCTCTGAAAATTAAAGTGGACAATATGAACATTGAATTAGAGGGTACGGATTTAATTGTAGCGGAGCAATTGTTGGAACATAAACGTACGTTAAACATAAATCAGCAGCCTATGACGGTGCAAGCAGATGTATCCCAACATGATATTAGCGCCACCAGTTCATGTACTGCTGGGGGTTCTACTATCCCCAATAATAACGTTACGTTTACAACATTAGGCTTGGATGCCGAAGTTTCAGGAGAAAATATCGAAGTGACGATCATGTCTAAACTTGAAGTTGGAGACCGTGTTATTGTCGCCTCGATACAAGATAATCAAATTTTTGTCGTATTAGATAAGGCGGTGATTTAATTGGCTTTAAGCCCAATACAACAAGCGCCAAATGTAGAGATAAAAGAGAGTAGAAAGCAAATAGCATCGTCAAAGACATACCATTTTAATTTTGATACAGGCGAAATGAAAGGATTTGTAGATAGTTTACAAGCGATCAAACAATATATTCGTAAAGCACTATGTACGCCTAGATTTCGCTATTTAATATATGATGACCAATACGGAAGTGAATTGGAAGAACTTATCGGCAAAGACGTTTCTAATGAGTTCATTTTTGCCGAAATTCCTCGTCTCGTAAGAGAAGCACTCATTTACGATGATCGAATTACAGACGTTAAAGATGTAAAAGTAAAGCGACAAGACGATGCTATCTACGTATCGTTTCAAGTAGAAACTTACCTAGGTAGCATACAAGAGGAGGTGAAGTTGTAATGGCATATGAGAACGTAACAAAAGATGTTATTTTAGAGCGTATGTTAGGACAAGTGCCAGATGACATTGATAAGCGACAAGGGTCTATCACGCATGATCTCTTATCGCCAGCAGCGATTGAACTAGCACAAACTTACATTCACTTAGATCAAGTACTTCGTTTTGGCTTTGCTGATACGACTTACGGTGAATATCTGGATTTACGCTGTGCAGAAATGGGTTTAACACGAAAAGCGGTAACGGAAGCAGAAGGACAAGTCACGTTTACCGGACCTGATGGAACCGTCATCCCTGTTGGAACACAAGTTTCCTCATCCCCACTCATCGACAGTGATACCCTATATTACGTGACAACGGAAGAAGGTAAGGTTTTAAATGGCAGTGCGGCCGTGAACATTAAAGCTGTTACTGGAGGTGCACAAGGTAATGTGGAAGCACATTTCATTACTACCGTGATAGGAGATTTAAGCAGCGTATTGAGTGTGACAAATGATAAACAGACCGAAGGCGGAACAGACGAAGAATCAGATAAAGAATTGCTCGACAGATATTTAGAACATGTACAGCAGTCTGGTACGAGTGGCAACGCCAACCATTACTTGCAATGGGCAAAAGAAGTCCCGGGTATATCTGAAGCGTTGGTCAAACCGCTTGCCAATGGACCAGGTACTGTAAAAGTGATCATTCTAGGTGATGATAAAAAAGCACCTTCTACCGAAATAACGGAAGATGTGGACAAGCATATTGAAAAAGTACGTCCCATTGGAGCAGATGTTACCGTAGAAGCAGCAACAGAAATTCCAATTACTATATCCGTAAAAATAGAATGGTTAGATGGCTACAAAGGACAACGGACATTAGAACAGTTACAGCAAAAAATTACAGAAGATATTACGCAATATTTAGCTTCATTAGCTTTTGCTGATCCTATCGTACGCCGCTCACAAATAGGAAATGTCATACTCGATTTAGAAGCAGTCAAAGACTACGATGAACTATATATTAATGGACAAGCAACAGGTAATGTAGAAATTGCTATCCAAGATGGACAAGTAGCCGTACTGTCTGAAAACGGTGTGACCGTAACAGAGAAGGAGGGAAGTGCATGAACAACAAAAACACCACTTCTCTAGAAAAAGTGACCCAAGATATGTTGGACTACTTGCCAAGTTACTATCAGGACAATCGTATCGTTAACAATGTCATGAAGTTAGAAGCAAGTGAAGTAAAAGCATTAAATGATGCAGTACAAGATGTACTGCATCAATTTTTTGTAGACAAAGCAACATGGGGCTTAGACAATTGGGAACGCATTTGTGGTATTACTCCAGATTACACTAAAACACATGAAGAGCGACGTGCTGTCGTGCGTTCAAAACTAAGGGGCATTGGTACTGTGAATATCGAGTTGATGAAAGAAGTGGCAGAATCTTATAACTACGGGGAAGTAGACGTAGAAGAATTACCTGCTCAATATCAGATTAACGTTAGATTTGTTGGGAAACTTGGTATTCCCTCTAACCTCGATGATATCAAACAATCGCTGCAAGAAATTATCCCAGCGCATTTGAACATTAGCTTTGAATTTACGTTCATCATTTGGAACGATATGGACGCTAACCAGTTTACATGGGATGAATTGGATGGTGAAAATATCATTTGGAGCGAATTTGAAGCTTACGAGGAGGCTTTATAATGCCTGACTTAACGTCAAAATTAGGAATCAAAAAACCGCATGGGAATGAGTATGTGAAGCGGGAAATGTTTAATGAAAATTGGGATATTATTGATGAAAATAGCGCTTCCCAATCGCAGCTAGACACGCATGAAAGTGACACCACTGTTCACATCACACAGCAGGAAAGAGAGCAATGGAACGAAACAGAAGCAAATGCTAAAGCATACACCGACCAACTTAGCGATACAATGCACTTCCAACGTAACTGCCTCATACTAGGTAATAACGACTGGACGTCACTAGTATATGACACAGATATGAGTAAAATTGCTTATGATCCAGAACAACAAGGGGGAATCGTGAAAGATGAAACCGCTGTTCTCATTCGCACACGTATACCTATTGATCCTGAAAGTACGTACTACGCTAGGGTAAAGGTGAAGAAGTTAAGTGGAAATGGTACGTTTTATTGTGGTGCTGCTTCATTAGATAGTGATTTTAATGCAATTATGAAAGATCAAGCAACTAATTATAATTATTTTGCAGCTTTAGCAGCTACACCACCTGTTAACAACACAATGACCTATGAAGGCACAATCAAGGGATACAATATTGAGAATGAAGCTGATCACCATAAATTTGATCCCAATGCAGCCTATTTTGATGTTGTTATAGTCTGTAATTACTTAAATGATGGTACTGGAACAGGACAAACTTTAATCGAATCGTTGGAAGTGTATAAAGCACCTAATACTTTATATGTAGGTGATGCAAGAGTACAAACAAAGAAAACGATAGACTTTGTTGTAGAAGGCGATGCCAACACGTACTATCCCGTTGTGTTTGAGGGGGTAGAGTTTACTGAAAATACAAGAAAGCATCGATTAGATATTTATCGTTCATACGGTTGGCAGGCACCATCAAGTTGGTATCCTGATTCCACAAATCATTTTGCTGGATTAAATCTCATCATAGATCAAATGTTAATAGGTTGGTCTGGTGCTTCGTATGAGATGGATGTTACGATCGGTCAAACTTTTGAAACAACGGTAGCTGACATTATATGCTCTAGACCTGATACCTCTGTAGTGATTGTTTGGATGCGAGGTGGAGGTGCGGCATATCAAATAAGCTCAACTTCACCAAACATAAAAGTGGAAATATATTACGATAAATATGAACGAAATCCAAGAACAGATTTACCTGAGTATAATACAACTTATTATCCTAAAACTGAGGTTAATGATAGATTGAAAATATCTGAAGATGGAATATCGACAGGAATACTAACACGGTTTAATTCTTCTGCTAATCATTATATTGGAGGGGGAATTCGTGCACCGTTAAAAGGTAATAAAGTATTAACCCAAGCTGACATGGGCGAATGGGGATTCTCACCAAATAAAGACTTTCAATACTTTGGTAAAAATGCTTTAGCTGTCAAAGATTTAGCTGTGGAAGAAAAACTAGTAATTAACCAAAACAATGATTTTTCCCATGGCGTTGAAGTTGAAGGAACCTTAACAAACAACGGAGACAAAGTGTTAACAGAAGGAACATTAAAAATAGATAGTGACGGTAACCTAAAATTCTATAACGGACAAAACTGGAAAACCGTTCGCTACTATTAACATAGATAGTATGAAAAGAAACAACATTTGATCTACCTGCAACATACCAATCAGCAAAAGATGTGGATGGGTAGCGACCTTTGCGGTTTATGCAAGAGGAGCACCCAGCCACATCTTTTGCGTTTCAACTAGCAAAATACATGTATGCATCGCGACTTTTGTGAACTACGCAAGTGGAGCAAGCAGGCATATATTTTACCTCGGGAGGCTGAATACCA
This sequence comes from Longirhabdus pacifica, assembly GCF_004115085.1. Classification (GTDB taxonomy): domain Bacteria; phylum Bacillota; class Bacilli; order Paenibacillales; family DSM-105158; genus Longirhabdus; species Longirhabdus pacifica. The sequence goes on from NZ_QXJP01000022.1 coordinate 52,292, forward strand.
TACTAACTCGAAAATATAAACAAGAAATGCTAGATTACTTGCCACGTTATTACCAAGATGCACGCATCCCACAAAACATCGTAAATTTAGAAGCTGAAGAAGTACAGCAACTAAATGATGCCGTACAAGATGTACTGGATCAATTTTTTGTATCTACCGCCACATGGGGGTTAGAACACTGGGAGCGTATTTGTGACATCCCAACAGATAATTTTAAGCCCGTCCAAGAAAGACGCTCTGTCATTGAATCCAAGCTAAGAGGGGTCGGTACCGTTAATGCTGATCTCATCAAGACAGTAGCTAAAGCATACGTCAATGGTGAAGTAGAAATTACGGAAAATCAAAAGTTATACCAGATTAACATCACATTTGTGGGTCAGCGCGGCGTGCCATCTAACTTAGCAGACATACAAAATGCCATTAATGAAATCGTCCCAGCACACTTACAAACGACATTTACATTCACGTACTTACCGTGGAGTGAATTAGAAGGTTATAAAACAACCTATAACGATATAAAAGCCTATCAGTGGGGCGAATTACAAACTATGTTTCTAAATGATAGCAATTCAACATAGTTAAAACTCAACGATGCGATGCTTAACTGAACAAAGAAAGTAAGTGAAAAGTGACTTTTGCTATTTTTGCAAAAGAAGTGTTCACTCACTTTCTTTACGCCTACCTAGCAGAATATATGTCTGTGCCGCGACTTTTGTGACCTATGCAAGTGGAGCAAACAGACATATGTTTTGCCCCCTATGTTCCATCTCTACTATCGTTCTTTTTTAAGCGAATTAAGAGCGTACGATAGTAGAGATGTTTTTATATACAGTAAAGTTGCAAGATGAAAGGAGAGGAAATAATAGATGAGCAATAACAAAACCAACCATTTGAATCTGAATGTATGGGAATCATCAGATTACGTACTACACGAAGAATTCAATGAAAATTTTCAAACAATAGATCTTGAAGTAGCAGACGCAAAAGAACACCTAACAAATTTACAAGATGAAGTGAATGATTTAGAAGAGAATGTTGAGCATATTAAGCAAAAACTAGCGGATACATCGGCAACGACCATCTCTTTACAGCGAGGACAAAACATTGTAACTACCGAACAAGCATCTGGTGTTCGTATGACAGAGATAATAGGGAGGACAATGGTTAACTTGTTAGGTAGCGATGGCAACTGTGAGGACACAAGTAAATTTTCCGTGCAAATTGCTTTAAAAGCGGATACATTCCAGCTAAGTAAAGCGGATGCAGTGTATGGTGGACATGGGATTCGTGCTACTTTCTCCTTAGTAGATGATTTGGAATATGGAACTAGTTTTTATGGTATACGGAATTACAACATCAAACAAGGGAAACACTATTTAGCTGCGGCACATATTAAAGATAGTAGTTCATCAATTAAAGGAAATGTTGCTGTAAGAAAATTTAATACGGAATATCATATTCAAAGTACAGATAGTAAATTAACATCGACATTAGACTATGTCACTTTCACAGCAGATGGAACAGAAGAGAGTGTAGGGATATATTTTAATGTTTTAGCTAATGAGCAATGGTGTGCTTTTGATGGCTTAAGGCTATACGAAATAATAGAAAGTGAAAAAACCTACATCGACTCACTTAGTATCATAGAAGCGGAAAAATACATTGCAACGCGATATCCATATGTTGAAGGTTTACGTTCTTTAACAAATCCATATGTCATTCGTTATGGTAGAAATGTCATCCCTCCCTTTTCTGATTGGAATTTGTCGGAGGAAACTACGATAGATAAAGATTATAAACTTACATTACGTGCTACAGAACATGAGCGATGGAGCATCAGTCCGCCTATTTCAGTAGTTGCTGGTGAAGCCTATGCTTTTAGTGCTGACACTATGGACGGTAACGCCATCTATCAGTCGTGGAATGATGAAGGTGAGATCATAGAGGAAGAAGTCTTAGAAAATAACAGCTCACTTACCATTTCTGATGAAGCAGTGAAGATGACCATAAAAATAGGCAATACAGTGGAAAAAGGTACAGGTACATTCGGTTTTGAAAATTTAATGTTGGCGTTAGGCACAGCAAAAGTCAATTTTGAACCGCAAAACAATGATGAAATGTATGTCGAAACCGTCCTGCGATCAAGTATGGACGGTGAAGTATATGATTCGATCACTGAGCGAGACGGGATATTATACAAGAATAAGCGCATGGATCATATTGAGTTAACTGGAAAAATAATTTATAGATTAGTTGAAGATGTGTCAGGGGTAAAGAAAATAAGGCTTTCTAATGAATTTTTAGATAATTTCTTTAAGACATTTAAGAAAAAACCAAACAAGCACCTATTAATAAAATATAACAATCAATTATTGGAACAAAGTATAGATGAAACAATAAAAGCAGATGCCTTTACTATATCGGAAGAAAAAGCTGTATTTATTTTTCTCTCCGACGAGGATACAGGCTGGGAAAATTATAATCCTTCTGAATGGGATATTTGTAGATATTTTAACGGTTGGAAATACATTGATGGTGAGAAGTGGGAAAGCATTACAGGAAATAATGAAATTACAAATAGCTTACAATCACAAAAATCAATGCCTTCTAACTACACGCCTTATCAACTTCAATATGAACTTGAAGAACCCATAGAAGAAGTAATTGAAGGTCAGTTAGGACTATCGTTTCTTACAGGGAAGAACCAAGTAGAGGTTGGTGAAGGAATTATTGTACAGGAGGAAGTTAGACCGAGAATTTTCAACTCTCAATACTGGATTAACGCTGCATTTGCAGAAAATCTTGGTGAACAATTGCCAAAGAAAAATTCAAAAATTTCATGTGTGTATCGGGACGGAAGGAAGGATGCTAATTGGAGTATTGCACCACATAATACTGATCTTGTATCTATGTATGGTAAAGAATACGCAGTTATTTCTGAATATGACTATCATTCCGATTCAACTTACACCGTTACCTATCAAATGATAAATTCGTTAACTCCACCAATGTCTACAATGCATTTAGAATATGAGGGTAGTTTGCATACTGTAGTGGAATCTTTAGTGCAAAAAACAGCCGATCTGTCCAAGGAACTTACTTCTGTAACGAATAAAATAGATAGTGCTAAACAATATTCCAACAAGTTAGAAAAAGAGATGCTGCATACCAAAGATACATTGTTGCTCGGTAATAATGATTGGTCCCCTTTAATATACGACTATAATAGTGAAGGATCTGTTGCATATCGTGCAGAGCATCAAGGTATTGTATTCACAGACGAGTGCTGGACAAAGGTTAGAATGAGAATGCCTGTTGACCCAGATAGTACGTATTTTGTAAAGGCAAAAGTGAAGAAATTAGAAGGGGAAGAAGATACTAAATTTTGGTTGGGTGCGATCTCTCTTGATAACAATTATAACGAACTGCTTTATGATACAGCCCATGTATACAATTATTTTGGAGCGGAGTTTCAAAATATATCGGCAGGAGAAACTGCATTTTTTGAGAGTGCAATTTCGGGTTATAACACACCAGAGGAGAATTCCCATAATAAATTTGATCCAGATGCAAAATACTGGGATTTAGTGGTTATATGTAATTATGTAAATAGTTTAGACATTGTCGGAAAAGGTGAAACACTCATAGAATGGATTGAAGTAAGAAAAGCCCCATCCACTTTTTATGTAGGAGATAATAAAGTACTGGATGAAAGCACAATCCAAATCTCAAGCGACGGTAAGTTGCATTATAAATATAACGACAATTGGTATGAACTAAGTGGGATTCAAAAATAGAGTAATTAGTTGTAAACATCGGCGTTAGTTCTTATCTAATTTTAGTAATGTGAAAGGAGAGGAAATAATAGATGAGCAAGAAAACAGAAAATCTCGAGCTTCATACATGGGAATCATCAGATTATGTACTACACGAAGAATTTAATGAGAATTTTGAAACGATAGATACAACCGTGCAAGAAGTAAAGGATAGTGTAAACGATTTGCAAAGTGATTTAGGAGAAATACAGGGGAAATTAGCAGATTCAACAAACAAAATAGTAACATTAAAACGAGGACACAATAAAGTCACGACTAATCAAGCTACCAATGTAACCTTTGATCAAATACGTGGGCGTACATTGATTAATTTATTAGGAAGAGAAGGGAATTGTGAGGAAGAAAGTAAATTTTCCGTTCAAATTGGTCAAGTAGCCAGTTCTTTTCAATCGAATAAGGAAAATGATTTTAACGGTAAATACGGTATAAAAGTATACTTTGACTTAGCAGATCAATATCCTGCTTCAAGTTACTATGGTATTCCTACTCAACATATTATAAGCGGTAGAAACTATCTATTTGCATCAGTTATAAAAGATGGAAGTAGTTCTATTACTGGAACAGTAGCGGTAAGAAAGTCAGGAGGGTACCATAAACTAAGTAACAAGAATAACAGTGCTTCATTTATTTTAGATTATGTAACATTCACCGCTGATGGTACAGAAAACAATGTTGGAATTCATTTTAAAATTGATTCAAATAATCAGTGGGTTGCTTTCGATAGTTTGCGTTTATATGAAATTTCTGACGAAGAAAAGACCTATATCGATTCTCTCACGCTTGAGGAAGCAACAAGTTATATCACAGTAGCTTATTCGTATGTAGATAGTGTGCAATCAATACAATGTCCTTATATCATTCGACATGGAAAAAACATGATACCTCCATTTCATGCATGGGAATTAAGTAATGATATGATGATCCATGAAGACTACAGTGCAACATTAAATGCAACAGCATCTTCCACATTTAGTTATAGTCCAAAAATCCCGATAGTACCTGAAGAAAATTATACTCTGAGCATGGATAAAGTAGAGGGGCAGCTGATATATCAGCTGTGGGACGATCAAGATGATCTTGTGATGGAGTCAGAGGTGATTGGTGAAGTAACTTTCTCTCCTCCACCCAATGCTGTTAGTTTGAGCTTGAAATTAGGTATTACTTCATTTGAGACACCAGAGATGTATGTATTTGAGAATCCAATGCTTAGCATAGGATCAAAAGTGATGAAATTCGAACCGAAAAATGATGATTTAGTATTTTTTAATACTAGCCTATGTTCGAGTATGGATAACGAGAAAGCAGATACAATAACAGAGCGTGAAAATAAATTGTACAAAACAACATGGTTTGAGAAGAAAGAATTGGATGGGTCGATGAATTGGCAATTACATGAAGAGGGATCTGGATACAAAATAGTAAAACTCTTAAACTTTGCAATAAATAAATCAATAGATATGAGTAATCTTGTTCTTATTTCTTATAACGGTCAAATTGTTGAAAATGAAGACTTTATATTAGAGAACGGAAGTTTACACATTAAGATTATGAATAGTGATAGTGGTTGGTCAGATATTACTCCCAATCCATATGATATAAAAAGATATTTTAACGGGTGGAAATATAATGACGGAGAATTGGATCAAAGTGTTTTAAATGAAGACGAAAAAGTAGATAAGGGAACAGCGGTTCTTTATAAATCATTTCAGTATACGCCTTATACAATCGTATACCAACTACAACAGTCTATTGAAGAAGAAATAGAGGGTCAAGTTGGTTTATCCCTTTTTGAAGGAGAGAATCAGTTAACTTTTGGTGAGGGGTTAATAGTAAAAGAAACAGTTACACCTAAATATTTCAATTCAAAGTATTGGATTAATGGTGCTTTTGAAGATAGCGAAGGATTAAGCTATAAAACAAAAAAAATCTTAGATGTATATGAAAATGGAAATGAAAAAGCAAGCTGGTCGAGAGTTTTTCATGAAGATGTAGATATAAAGCATTATGGTGATGAGCAAGCCATCATTGAAACTGGAAACTTTAATAAGAATGCCCAATATAGTGTTACTTATTTTGTAGCTGATAGTTTAAGTACAAAAGTACAACATATAGATATGCTTTATGATACAAATTTAAATATGGTAGTTCGTGAACTTGTTCAAGATATAGCTGACCAGAAACAGCAACTAGCTCAAGTTAATCATTCTTTATCTGAAAAGTATCTACGAAACGAAGGGAATCAATATAAAGAAGGGAAATTATACATTCGTCATGAAGGAGATGGTTTAGAGTTATTTCATCATGATACAAATGGATATGCTGGGATACAGTTGCATAGTAAAGGGAATGAAAACTCTGATTACGGTTATATTCGTTACTATGATGAAGCAAAGAATTTTGCTGAAGGTTTGTATGATTTACAAGAAGGGTTAGCAAATGGTGCGGATGTAAAAGAAGAAGGGTTGTTAGTTATTGGTTCAGAGAATGATCCACATAGCGTATTTGGTCCAGATCATTTGGTACTCAGAAGTGGTGCGAGGTTTATATTTGATGTAAATACAATGGTTTATGATTCAACAGACAATATATTAGCAGAGTTTCGATATAACGGAGATGTGAAAGCATATATGGACAACAATGGTGAAATCATTATTAATGATAATAAAGTATTACATGAAGGTAATATTCGAGTAAGCGACGATGGGAAGTTGCAATATAAGTATAATAATGAGTGGTACAGCATGTCTGGAACAAAATCTTAATATATTGCACTTGATAAATAGATAAAGAGTTTTCCCATAGTATTGGATTACAAAGATTCGGGGGAGGTGGACATCATAGATAGCCAATACAACATCATCGATTATTTTACACTGTATGGGCCGTTTGCGGTCCTTTTTGTTAGCTTATTTTTTTGGACGTTGAAAACATATAATACGAGAGAAGAATTGTATCGCAGTGAGATAGCAAACATTCGCAAAGAGTATGATATACAGTCCCAGCGACATCATGAGATATTAACCAAATTTGCAGAAAAATATGATATTGTTATAGATAAGTTGAACGCACTAGAAATAAAAATAGATACGAGTAAATATGATGAATGATCATGAATGATGGATTTCATTCGGGTTGCTTATTGTAGCTATGCTGTCCTTTCATAAACGAAAGTAAGCCGTCCTATGCTTCAAACAGCTAGACGGCTTACTACAATTATATAAATGAGCCAATCTTCTATAACAAACTTAAAAGTATAAGGATAACAATAAAATTAACTGGTAGATCGCTATGCCAAAACAAAATAAAGCAACGAGAAACGAATATATAATGACAACGGTATGAGATTTATTCAAAATTTCTTGAATGCCTACTAAGCTAAGCATTATTGTTAGTAAAACAAATGAGGTAAATTCTAGTATATATGTTGTCTCGTCTAACGTCTTAGATTTACAGTACAGCATAACAGCAACTATAGCTAAGAAAACTTGGAGTGCTAAAACTAGTTTGGAATGTTTTTTCATATATAACAAAACATGCTGCATCATCCTGATCACTCCCGCTTCGCTCTTAATAACTAACCCTACTTGACTCCATACAACGGCTGTCTGCTTTCTTTCAACTTAGAAAGCTTTCTCATGAGGATAACTAGTAAAAGATTTACTATAAAAGTGAATAAAAACAGAATGCCAGCTACAATCGAAACGATAACCGCCTTAATTAGCTCCTTTTCAAGCTCAGGTGCATAATTAACAGGCACATAATCTGTGAAAGTTGCTCCTTCATTACTTTTTCCACTTATCATAATGGAATATGCAATATAAGAAAGATGATCAGGGTTTTATTGACTAAATATAGTGATCCTATCGGAATCCCTAATGAATTGGCTTCATTTATCTCTAACTCATAATCAGAGGAACTTGCTGTTATAAACACATCACTGTTTTTTATTCCCATTGGAGCTTCCATACGTTCTATAGTCAATGCTTCTTTTGGCTGATCAAGCTCTTGTGATTGAAAATAGAGATAGTTCCCTCCCTAACTCAATATAAGCAGAAATAAACTAATCCAAAGTACTTTTTGTTTCAACCATTTTTAACTCCTACAATGATACTGAATTCATTATACAATATATAAATATTTATGGAAAATAAAGGGTGTATGAGAACCGAAACAAATGATTCATCTTAGAACCAAAAGGAATCCGAATAAAATGCAAGTTGATGCCTGAGTACAAAGCCGTAAAAGTAATATTTAGTAGGACAAACAATGTGGAAGGATAAAACGATCAACATGCAAGAAAGTGAGTATTTCATTAGAGAAAGGATCACGAACGATGAAAATGCAAAAAACCTTTTACTACTTCACGGTTTAGGTTGGACAAGCGAGATCTGGTCTTCTACAGCTAGAATCATAAAAAAACACTACCGAATCATCGCCCCAGACTTAGCAGGGCACGGGAATAGTTCAGATGCTCCTTCATATGAGTTTGATACACTAGCTGAACATCTAACAAGATTACTTGAAGCGTTAAACATAGAGAAAACGGTCGTTGTTGCAAGTTCGTGGGGCGCTGACCTAGCTGTTAAATTTTCCAGTATGTATCCGCAGTATGTAGAGCATCTCGTACTTTTGGATGGTGGTTATCATCCTGTTAGCAAAGTGCCTGGGTTGCAATGGGAAATGCTTGAACAGCAAGAGTTTCCAGAAGAAGCATTGCAAGACTTGTCATCTTTTTTTACATTTATGAAATCCGATGATCCTGACCTATGGAATGAAGATATTGAACATGCAGTCCGTGACCAAGTAAATATAAGGGAAGATGGTAAAGTTACTTTTAAATTGAAAAGAGAAGCTCAAATCGCTTGCTTGAAAACGATGTGGGATTTCGATCCATTTGATGCTGAAAATACGTTGAAAGTGCCTACAACGGTTGTAGTTGCGATGAATAAAAATGAATCTTCAGAGATGAGAGATTTTAAATTAAAGCAAAGTCATGCATTTTGTAATAAAAATAATGCTAAAGAAGTGATATTGGAAAATACAGATCATTTAATTATGTTGGATTCTCCGCAAAAAGTGGCAGCGTTTATTTGACGAAGAAGATTTATGAAATTTGACAGTATACATTATGATATAGAGAAATTTTGTACACCAGATATCATGCATGTTAAAAGAAACAATGTCTGCAATGTCACAGATCGACTTCCTTTATCGTTATAAGGGTAAGGAGGCGATAAACAATGAAAACCATAGTCATTGTTGGTGGCGGATATGCAGGAATTAACTTAGTGGATAGTTTGAAAAAAGAATGGAAAGAGGAAATGGGCATTACGCTTCAGGTTATTTTGATAGATAAGCACGAATATCATTTTCGAAAAGTATTGTTAGTGAAAGCAATAACAGAACATACAGATGAATTAAATATAAAGATCCCATTTGATACGTATATAGATAAAGGCATATCCTTTATGCAAGGAGAGTTTATACAGCTAAAAGAAGAGGAAAAGAAAGTAGTCATCAAACAAGCCCGTGATGAAGTGATCGAAGTTGATTACGATATGCTAGCAATGACACTAGGAAGTAAAGTGAAAGACCAGCATGCCTTTACAGGTGGCGTTATACTGAAAGATTTAGCTAGTGCCCAGCAAATGAGAGAGCAATTAGACCACATCATGCAGGAAAGGAAAACAGACAACATAAACAAAGAAAAAAACGTCAATATAGCCCTTGTAGGTGGCGGGATTACAGGGATAGAAACTGCATGTGAGCTAGCCGTATGGCTGAAGAAGCAATATCGCTCTAACGGCATGAACGAAGATAAAGTGAACGTGTTGTTAATAGATTCTCATTCCCACTTATTGCACCAAGCTCCCCATCATATTAGTTTGAAGTTGCAAAAAAGAATGCGCAAGCTCGGTGTTACATTTATGCCTAACAGTAGGGTGAAACAATATAAGGCAGGATCACTTCTATGTGAGAATGGAACAGAAATAAATGTGGATTACTGTATGGTGTCAGCGGGAGTAGAAGTGAATCCCATAGTAAAAGAACTTCAACTGCCCCTTACGAAACAGGGTCAACTTATCGTCAATGATTACTATCAGGTAGAAGGACGCAACGATATTTTTGCCATTGGCGATTGCGCACAAATTATAGATGCTGTAAGTCATGAAGCCGATGGTATGACGTGTAAAGAAGCGATACCACAAGCACAACGCTTAGCAAAAACGATGCAAAATATGATGCATCACAGCAGTCATCCTATTGCTCATAAAAGCATGCCAGTAACATTGTTTTGTGTCAGTATAGGCCCAAAAGATGGTTTCGTTTGGATACAAAAATGGGGGATGAACTTTACGATAACAGGCTCCTTAGGTTTAAAACTTAGAGAATATACTTGGAAGTCTGCCAGTTTAGTTTGAAGAAAAGGTAGTGATACGATGGAAAACAACACGATACAACAATGGTATAGTGAATACGGGCAACTGCTTTTTTCACTGGCATATAAGATGACCGGTAGTGCTAGTGATGCAGAGGATATCATACAGGATGTATTCACGCAATTGAAGTCGTACGAATTACAACATCAACAACATATAAAAGCATTTTTGTGCAAATTAGTTACAAACCGGTGCTTGGATTTGCTGAAATCTGCTGCGAAAAAAAGAGAAGTGTATGTTGGAACGTGGCTTCCAGAACCTATTGTAAAGGAATACAGTCCATTAGATGAAGTCATACGGGAAGAGGAAGTTTCCATCGCGCTACTACGCTTGTTTGATCAGTTAACGCCTGTGGAAAGAGCGGTGTTTATACTACACGACGTATTAGACTACGACTATGCCAGTATTGCACACATTGTGGAAAAGACAGAAAGTAATTGCCGAAAAATATTAAGCAGAATCAAGCAGAAACTTCCTACGTTACAAACGACGATGCAAGCAGAAATAAGCGGGAATGAAAGCAAAAAGGAACATGAAGAAGTCGTACTGTCTTTCATGGCTGCTTTCCAAGAGGGCAACGTCAAGGAGCTGGTCAACCATCTTCGTGAAGATATTGTCTACTATGCGGATGGTGGCGGCAAGAAAACGGCTGCAATGAAACCGATAATTGGAAAAGAGAGAGTAATGGCACTGCTTGATTTTATTTCTCATATTGTAGTACAGCCAAATTTCATCGTCTCGTTATGCTCCGTAAACGGGCAAACTGGCTTTAAATTAAGAGATCTTGACGGAACCCCATCGATTATAAGTTTTGATGTAGAGGATAAAAAAATAAAAACGATGTACTATATGGTCAATCCAGATAAGCTTGCTCATATGGTACATGGTTAGGTTCAATAAAGCTCATATTTGCCATGTTACTTTAACCATTTTAAAAGATAAAACGTGTCCTTTCTGACATTCGAATAGTGAAAAGTAACAATGCGGAACAAAGAGAACGGAAACATGGGAATGCAAAGTTGCTTGAGTTATTTCAACTCAGCTTAAAAGAAGCTAAAATCCAGTCGATTGTTTCTCCCATTATCACTAGTCTCATGATGGTGATCTTCGTTGGTGTCATCGGTTACGGTGGACTGAGAGTTTTCAGTGGCGATATTTTCGCTGGAACATTTATCGCTATTGTGGTGTATTTAGTGCAAACTGTAACACCCATCGTTTCACTTGTGTCCTTTTACAACGACTACAAAAAGACAGCAGGCTCTACGGAAAGAGTGTTTGAAATCTACAATATGTCAGAAGAAAAGTTAAACGGTAGTGAGAAATTAGCGTTAGAAGCTTTTGAAAATGCGGACGTTACCATTGAAAATGTAAGCTTTAGTTATGATCAAAAAACGACGATATTAAAAAATATTTCCATGCACATTCCGAATAAAAAAACGACAGCCATTGTAGGGCCTTCTGGTTCCGGTAAATCTACTTTGTTTTATTTATCTTTTTCCGACAGAAGACTCCCACTTCAACGGTGAGAAGGGCGTAGCCCAATGAGTAAGTGGGAGTTGAATGTCGGTAGGCGTAGCCTAAGATGGTTTGGTATAATTTAGATAATGTTAGAAAGTGAGGTGGAAACAATGTTAGTCAATAAAGCCTATAAGTTTCGTATCTATCCGAATCAAGAACAAGAAATACTAATTGCCAAAACAATCGGCTGTTCTCGTTTTGTGTTCAATAGGTTTTTAGCACTTTGGATTGATACTTAC
>NZ_QXJP01000023.1 GCF_004115085.1 Longirhabdus pacifica
AAATTCAGACAATATATTGACTACAAAGCAGTGTGGAAAGGTCGTGATCTGATCATCGCACCTAAGCATTATGCTAGCAGTCAATTATGCTCGTGTTGTGGCTACAAAAACAAAGAAGTAAAAAATCTCAAACTTCGTGAATGGCATTGTCCTTCATGCGATACCCATCATGATAGAGACATGAACGCAAGTATCAACTTGCTGAAGCTAGCCAAGTAATTGGTATTTTCTTTAGGGGTAGGAACTACCCTCATAGCTTGGTAAATATAGATAGCTAACAAAAGTATCTACTTCCCAAGAAGCATCCACTTCAAACGACCCGTAAGGATGTTAAGTGGCGTGTAGTTCACTTCTCGATATATTAATAGTTCATCATTTTCCGTAAAGCAAAAGCGCCCTTGTAATCATGATATAATAGACAAAGTGTTTTAGTATTTTACAATGACAGCAGAAACAAAATGGATAGATAGTTCGAGAGGAGATTCATACATGGCAAAAAATAAAGCGAAACATAAAAAAACATCTTATTTGCTTCAAAATAAAGATACAATGATACATAACTTACTATTGGGCTTAATTAGTTTATTTTTACTTATTACGCCTTTTTATGCTGGTCTTTTTAATGGTGGAGGGTTTAATTTTGATAAACATATATTTTCTTCCTTCATCTATTTATCTATCATTTTAGGTGTTGCTACTATTGCATTGTTTCAACATCATACGTTACAAATTTCAAGTTTATTTATTTGGCTTATTCCATTGTCTTTTTATATTTCAACGTTTCAAGCGGCATCTTACTATTCTGCCTTAAAGTCGGTGTATATTCATTTAGCTTATGCAGGTATATTTATTATTGGAGTCATATTAGCAAGAAAAGAATCGATGCAAATGAAGCTAGCAGGAAGCATTTTATGTGCTGGTTATGTGATCGTCATTTTCGGCTTCATGAATTGGTTTGGTGATGCTTCCTTATGGGGCTTGATACAGTATAAAAGTAGTACGTTGGTAACATATCAGGAAGCGGTGTTGAATAATCGTCTCTCATCTGTGTTTCAATACCCAAATACGTATGCTGCTCTCTTGATAGGGTTGCTACTAGGTACGTTATATCTAATAACGCTTAGTAAAAAATGGTGGTGGCAAGTGTTACTCTGCTTCATGCTGGTACCGATGGCACTTTCTTTCTTACTTACGCTTTCAAGAGGGGCGTTACTTTTCTTACCACTAGTATTTGTGTTGGTGTTATTTTTCGTCCAATTGCATAAACAGATCATGATGAGCATATACGTTTTACTTACATTTGTTGCATCTCTCGTTATATATAACCGCATCGATACGATTGGCAAAGACATGCGAGCGGAATATATATCCTCCACTGCTTTCAAAGGCTGGCTCATACTGATTGGTGCATCAATAATAGTGGCTGCAATTATCTTTGTGTTACATCGATATGTACAGCCTCTTATCGCTAACAAATGGAGTCGTCTCGAAACACGCAAATTTACTAATGTGGTATTACCAGCACTACTTGTTATTGTTGGTGTAGCAGGTGCATATGCTGTGCTGAATCAAACTGCAGTAATCAACATGCTTCCTGAAACGTTACAACAACGTGTAAAAAGTATAAACTTAAATAGTTATAGCTTTATAACGCGTGATCAATTTAATAAAGATGCCATGGAAATTGTGAAAGACTACCCTGTTTTTGGTGTAGGAGGCGGTGGTTGGTCCGCTATGTATGAAAAATATCAAGCGTACCCTTATTCCAGTAGACAAGCGCATAACTTCTACATGCAATATTTAGTGGAGTCAGGTTGGGTTGGTTTTGCTATTCTGACGATTTTAGTAGGTGGCATATTAATTTTATTTATGAGAAAGTATATTCATCCTGCTAAAGAAAAACATCAGGCTCCTGTATTCTTCTTTATCATGATTGTTTCACTGCTAGCACATAGCGCTATGGATTTTAATCTAAGCTACGTATATATCGGTGCATTGTTATTTTTATGCTTAGGTGCATTAGCAGCACAGGTGGATAGAATTAAATGGCATGCAGTGCTTACTGAGAGATCAAGTTGGGTGAAATATGGAACGACGTCGTTGATGGCAATCGTAACGTTGATTCTTTTGATCCAATCTACAAAAGCATATAACTCATTTGACGTATATGCTGATGCGGTAGATAAGTACAACGCTCAAGAACCATTTCATGAGATAGTACAGTCGCTAGAAGATGCCATTTCTATGTCTCCTAATCCGGAATACATGAATTTCTTCATTGATTTGTATCGGGGGGCTTATGTCCAGACGAAAGATGAACAGTTTGCGGATGAAGCTTTTGCTTGGATTGATAATGTAGAAAAAGATGAACCTTATCAAGGGTGGCCAAATGAAAATAGAAAAGAAGACTACGCTTTAAATGCATATAAACTATATATGTTTAAAGGAGAGTTAGAACAAGCGTTACAAGTATTGAATGAACAGCTAGAGGATTTCCCATGGAAAAGTGAAATATACGAAACTGCGATCAATGTCAATTATCAACTAGGCTATCAGCTTTACGATGAAGGCAATGTGACAGAAGCTGAGAAGTATTGGAGTGAAGGATATGCATTGTATGAACAAGTAGTAAAGAAAGCACAGGAATTCAAAGATATAGGTATTTATACAGGACGACAATTTAACGTTACACCGAATATGAATGTTGTTATTGGAGAATATTATTACAAAATAGGAGAGTATGTACAAGCAGAACAGCAATTAGCATCGGTTGCTTTATTCGACAAATTAGAAACAGAACAAGATGCAGCGAGTAAACAAATGTATAGACTAGCTTGTAGATATTGGATTGCTTCCAAGGCAAAGCAAGGACAAGATGTGACAGAACAGTATAATACACTCACTTCTCTGTATCCAGAAGAGGTGGATATACTCGTTCAATTGGAGCAATTGCCAAGCATAACAGTCGACAGGTAATTCCATTGACAGTGCAAGTCAATTGCAGTAAGATAATGCTAAGGAATGACTAGGAATAATAACCTTTTCCTCAGTGGAAAAGGTTCATTTTTTGTTCATTATACATGTAATAGTACATAAATAAGATGAAGAACGAATGACATCGATATACTTAAGCTAAGCTTGTTAAGTGCAAAGGTGTTATGTAGAAGTTCTTCTTCATCTTATCAATAGCGCTAATAGGTTGTATGAACACATCCACTCAACCTATACAGTATTTTAAGGAGGTTGCAATGATGGCAGCAAATCGTCGTTTATTTACGTCTGAATCTGTAACAGAAGGACACCCAGACAAAATCTGTGATCAAATATCCGATGCAGTATTGGATGCATTTTTAAAGAATGACCCTAACGCTAGGGTAGCATGTGAAGTTTCTGTAACAACAGGACTTGTACTCGTTGCGGGGGAGATTACGAGTAAGTCCGCTTATGTGGATATTCCTGCTTTAGTACGCGAAACAATTAAAGAAATTGGATATACACGTGCAAAATACGGTTTTGATTACCAAACGTGTGCCGTGTTAACTTCTATAGATGAGCAGTCTCCAGAAATCGGAAATGCGGTTTCCGTTGCACTCGAAGCAAGAGAAGGAAAGATGAGTGATGAGCAGATCGAAGCGATTGGAGCTGGTGACCAAGGCTTAATGTTTGGTTTTGCGGTCAATGAGACAGAGGAACTAATGCCACTGCCTGTTTCCTTATCCCATCGTATCGCACGTCGCTTAACAGAAGTTCGTAAAGATGGTACATTAAGTTACTTGAGACCGGACGGTAAAACACAAGTAACAGTGGAGTATGACGAAAACAACAAACCAGTTCGTGTGGATACCATTGTTATCTCTACACAACATCATGATGATGTGAGTCAAGATCAGATTGAAAAAGATCTACTAGAACATGTCATTAAACCGATTGTTCCGACACAACTATTGCAAGCAGATACAAAATACTTTATTAATCCATCAGGTTCTTTCATTGTGGGTGGACCACAAGGGGACGCAGGATTAACCGGACGTAAAATTATTGTAGACACGTATGGTGGATATGCACGTCATGGTGGCGGAGCTTTCTCAGGTAAAGATCCAACGAAAGTAGACCGTTCTGGTGCTTATGCTGCACGCTACGTAGCAAAAAATATCGTTGCAGCTGGATTAGCAGAAAAGTGTGAAGTGCAAGTTGCATATGCCATTGGTGTTGCACAGCCAGTGAGTATTAGTGTAGACACGTTTGGTACTGGTAAAGTTAGTGAAACAGCATTGGTGGAACTTATCGGTAAGCATTTTGATTTGCGTCCAGCTGGCATTATTAACATGTTAGATCTGCGCAGACCAATTTATCAGCAAACGGCTGCATATGGACATTTTGGCCGTACAGATATAGATTTACCTTGGGAAAGAACAGATAAAGCAGAAGCATTGAAAGCAGAAGCGAAAAAGCTGTAGTATATTTTATATGATTGGGGCATTATGTTTTATGTGCCTGGAATAGAGTCACTACTTTTGTTGGTGGCTCTTTTTTAATGGATGTTATAAATTGTTGTATGAACATGCTATATTTTAATGTTACAATTAATTCAAAAATACTAACTGTAAAAACCGATTACAATGTAGGCCAGGTCGTTGTGAGTGTGTTTACTTACAACAAAAAAAGGCGGTGCTACTGTTACCACAATTGTATAATGGTAAGGATATGGATAATGTATTCAATTTACATGATTTCATCTTATGATGAAGTAAGCTATAATAGAAAAAGTGAAAAAAATAACTAATTATGGGAGTGAGAGAAAGAGATGGAGCAAAGAACGAACACAGAGGGAGAAATTAGTCTAATTGAAATCATAGACATACTTTGGAGAGGCAAGACCATTATTATTATCGGTACGATTATCTGTATGCTGTTGGCAGCGTTGGTGAGTTGGTTTGTGTTGTCCCCTGAGTATGAAGCAGAAGCTTACATACGTGTATCTGGAGAAACGGATGTACCAGCTTTAGTAAAAACATTACATAGTGACATTACATTAAATGAAGCTATTACAGACTTAAATTTAGAAGGTTATACGATAAACAACCTAAGAGGTATGGTTAATATTAACAATGAACAAGATTCCAATGTTATTGAAATAAAAGTAAGTGGAGGAGACCCATTACATATTACACAAATAGCAAATTATTTAACGTATCATTTTGCTGAGAAAATTCAAACTACAGACATATCTAGCAACATATTAGAAACAAATAAACTAATAGAAGCAATAGATCCACAAATCGTTACATTACAAACGGAAATGGATGAAGCAAAACAGCAACTTGATGAAATAAATAGCGTATTAACTAAAAAGAATACCTCCCTAACGATGAATCCTCAGTTGGATGAGATTATTGGAACAAATTTATCTGATTCAGATGAAATTATTTTATCGGAGGAAGTAATGAATCCGGTATACGAGCAGTTAATGTCTAGAGTTTCACAGTCACAAATTCAATTAAATAAACTTGCGGAAGAAAAGACATTTTATGAGCAAAAAATTACAAATTACGAAGCAGAAATCGCAGAACTGCAAAGTCAGAATGTGAGAGAAAAGTTGCAGTCATTAGCAGTAGAAAAGATTTTAACGGATGATAATGCCATCTACATTTCTCAAGCCATTCAACCGATGGAACCTATAGGGCCTAGAAAAGTTTTAAATTTGACAATAGGGATGGTTGTCGGGGGAATGTTGAGTGTAATAGTTGTGTTTTTACGTGAGTATATTGGGAATGCGAGAAGTAATAAAGGTGTACAAGGTAAGAGCGGAGTAGGTATATAATAAAATGTGTTTGAAGTTTAGTTAGCATATAGATTAATAGACTATATGTAACTGTTAGCTATACAATGCAGGCACTACAGATTTAATTAACAGATGAGAAGAGGTGCAGTAATTGAAAGGTAAGGTAAGGTATGGACTTTTGATGATAATAGACGCATGCTTAGTTGCTTTTTCCATCTACTTTTCTTATTTGTTGCGCTTTGATTTTAATATACCAGCACAGTTTATAGAGACGTTAGGTTATGTCATCATTACAAGTATTGTTTTTTTTATCATTAGCTTTTACATTCATAAAATTTACAAACGCTTTTGGCAATATGCGAGTGTTGGCGATTTAATTGCCATCTTCAAAGGGACACTGCTAGGTATTGTTTCTTTTTTTATTTTTCATCAAGCACTTGTGTATGTTATAAATATGGACATTGTTGTACCACGTAGCATCTACTTGTTTTCTCTAATGACGAGTTTCATGACTGTAGGCGGTTCGAGATTCTTCTGGCGTTTGTTTAGAGACAGCTATATTAAGATTCAACCATATCATAAACGAGCATTAATTGTAGGAGCGGGTACAGCGGGTACAATGCTAGCGAAAGATTTAAAGCAAAAGGAATCCGAATATTATCCGATTGCATTCGTGGATGATGATGTGACTAAACGAAATATGGAAATCATAGGTGTCCCTGTGGTTGGATCACGCAAAGATATAGAAAAGCTAGCCAAGCAATACAATGTAGAGATGATTATTATTGCTATGCCATCTGCTTCAAGAGCAACCATTGCCGAGACGATCGAATACAGTAAAAAAGTAAAATGTAAAATTAAAATGATTCCAGCGATGCATCATTTGCTTAATGGTAAAGTGAAATTAAATACGATACGTGATATTAGTGTAGAGGACTTGCTTGGAAGAGAACCTGTGCGGGTGAATTTAGAAGAAATTAGCAGTTATGTGACGGGGAAGACCGTTTTAATTACGGGAGCAGGTGGATCCATAGGGTCGGAGTTAAGTCGTCAATGTGCTAACTATAATCCTAAAACATTGCTTTTACTGGGACATGGTGAAAATAGTATTTATCTCATTGATATGGAGTTAAGAAAGCAATATCCTGAATTGGATATTCGACCTATAATAGCAGACATTCAAGATCGACCTCGAATCGAACAAATTTTTAACGAGTATAAACCTGAAGTTGTTTTTCATGCAGCAGCACATAAACATGTACCTATGATGGAGAGTAATCCAGCAGAAGCGGTTAAAAACAATATTTTTGGAACAAAAAATGTAGCAGAATGTTCAGATCAATACGGTGTCGAAAGGTTTGTTCTCATATCGTCAGATAAGGCAGTTAATCCTACAAATGTTATGGGGGCTACGAAGAGGGTGGCAGAATTAATTTTGCTAGATTTAAATCAACGAAGTATTACCAGCTTTGCAGCGGTCCGTTTCGGTAATGTGCTGGGTAGCAGAGGTAGTGTTATCCCGTTGTTTAAAAAGCAAATTGCAGAAGGTGGTCCGGTAACCGTAACACATCCTGAAATGGTTCGTTATTTTATGACGATACCAGAAGCTGTGCAGTTAGTGATTCAAGCGGGGGCGTTTGCTGACGGCGGTGAAGTGTTTGTACTGGATATGGGCGAACCTGTAAAGATAAATGATTTAGCCTGTGATTTAATTCGTTTGTGTGGTTTTGAGCCTAATGTGGATATACATGTTGCATATTCTGGAATCCGACCTGGGGAGAAGTTGTTTGAGGAATTGCTTACTAGTGAAGAAGGAACAACAGCCACAAAGCATGATCGAATATTCGTGGGAAAAGATGACACCCACTCAAAGCAACTATACAATGTTATGGAACAATTACAGTATACAGCTTATAATGCGCATGAAACTGATAGCCGCTTAGTTACTTTATTGCTTAAGGAATTGGTACCTACTTTTAAGACAAATCTGATAGATGAAAATGATAAAGTTGCTGAATCTCAATTATTAAACCTTAAATTGAGTACTACGTCATAGTATGTTTGTTTACTAGCATTTAATTGAGTCAAAATCCATGTAAGTTTAGGTTACTATGTTACTGTTTATGGTTAGGGGGATGCTTATGTATTTGAGAGTAAAGCGTCTAATTGATATGGTGGTATCTTTACTAGCGATCATTGTTTTGTTTCCTGTTTTTTTTCTTTTAATTGTAGCCATTAAGTTAGATTCTAAAGGGCCAATCTTATTCAAGCAAAAAAGAGTTGGGATTCATAAAACACACTTCAATATATTGAAATTTAGAACGATGAAAATAGATACACCAAAAGACAAGCCTACTCATCTACTAGAAAATCCGGAGCAATGGATAACTAAAGTGGGAAAAATTTTAAGAAAGACTTCTTTGGATGAGTTACCCCAAGTTATAAACATTTTAAGGGGAGAGATGAGCATTATTGGACCAAGGCCTGCATTATGGAACCAATATGACCTGATAGCTGAACGGGATAAGTATGGTGCTAATGATGTGCCTGTAGGGCTAACGGGATTAGCTCAAATAAATGGAAGAGATGAGTTACCTATTGAAGAAAAAGCTAAGATGGATGGATTATATGCTAAAAATATCTGCTTAACAATAGATATAAAATGTTTCTTTTTAACTATTACTTCTATAATTAGGTCAAAAGGTGTAGTAGAAGGTGGAACGGGAAACATCAAGGTTAAATCTGAGGAGACTATAAGAAAATGAAGAGAGTTTTAATTACTGGTAAAAATGGTTATATAGGAAATCAGTTAGAGCGGTGGCTGATGAAATTCCCAGATGACTATGTAGTCCATAAAATCTCTGTTAGAGATGATTTGTGGAGAAATTCTAGTTTTTCTGACTACGATGTAATTATCCATTTGGCAGGTATTGCCCATGTTTCATTAAATCCAAAAATGAAAGAGGAATATTATAAAGTTAATAGAGACTTAACAATCGAGATAGCAAAAAAGTCAAAAGAAGATGGTGTAAAACAATTTATTTTTATGAGTAGTATTATTGTCTATGGTAAAAGTGTTGAGAGACATGGCATGATTGATGAAAGTACAATACCCAAACCCAATAATTTCTATGGTATGAGTAAACTTGATGCAGAAAAAGGTATTACATTACTGGAATCAAATGATTTTAAAATTTCCGTAATCAGACCACCAATGATTTACGGTAAGGGCTCTAAAGGTAATTATTCTAAGCTTTCAAAATTAGCGAAATTATCACCAATTTTTCCAGATATAGATAATAAGCGTAGTATGTTACATATTGATAATCTTAGAGAGTTCATCAAAGTGGTGATTGACCGAAAAGAGACGGGTCTATTTTTTCCACAGAACAAAGAGTATGTTAAAACAAGTGAATTGGTTAAAATTATTGCAGAGGTGAGTGAGAAAAAGATTTGGATTACAAAGTTACTCAATCCTATAATCAAACTAATGCGTAGAGTTGGTATTGTCAATAAGATTTTCGGCAATCTAGTTTATGACCATTCGATGAGTAACTATGATAATGCAAAGTACCAAATTAGAACATTTAGAAAATCGATTGAGTTAACGGAGTTGGAGAGTGGGCAGTTATGAATGCAGTGATTGTTAATTGCTTTGATACTTATGAGGATAGGGTTGACTTAATTTATCAGTTTTTAAAAAAACAAGGGCATGATGTAATCGTTATTCAGTCTGATTTCAGGCATTTTAAAAAGGTGAAGAGAGAAAATCCTAAAGAAGGGTTTACTTTTGTTGAATCAAAACCTTATTATAAGAATCTATCAGTGCAAAGACTTTCATCTCATTATAAGTTTGCAAGAGATGCATTCAAAGTTGTTGAAGAGATAAAACCGGATTTATTGTATACATTTGTACCTCCAAATTCATTGGCGAAATTTTCGGCTAAATATAAGCAAAAGAATCCAAAAATGAAATTAATATTTGATTTGATGGATTTGTGGCCTGAGACAATGCCAACAGGAAATCTTAAGAAATTGCCACCATTCATATTCTGGGGTGCTTTGAGAGACAGAAGTATAAGGTATTCAGATTTTGTTATTACGGAATGTGATTTATATCAATCTGTATTAAAAAAACCGTTAAAAGAATTGAAGATTGAGACTTTATATCTAACTAAAAAGGGTATAAATGTAGTTAGCAAACCAAAGTTTTGTGAGGATGAAATACACTTATCATATTTAGGATCTATTAATAACATTATTGATATTCAAAAGATACAAGAGATCATCCAGGCTATAAAAAAAGTTAAACCAGTGACACTTCATATTATTGGTGATGGTGAAAGCAAACAAGATTTAATTGATGTTTCTAAATCTGCTGGAGCGACAGTGATCTACTATGGTAAAGTATATGATTCGCAAGTGAAACAGAATATTTTCGATAAATGTCATTTTGGTTTAAATATTATGAAAGCTACAGTTTGTGTTGGACTTACAATGAAATCTATTGATTATTTTCAGCATCGTGTTCCGATTCTAAATAACATTAGTGCTGATACTGCTAAATTAGTTGATGGGTATGATATTGGATATAATATACACGAAGATCTCAAAGGTTCTGTAGATAAAATCTTATGTTTGAACTCCAAAGATCACATAAAAATGAGAATAAATACTCAAAATGTGTTTGACCAATTTTTTTCAATGGAAGCAGGCATAAAAAAGTTAGACTCTATATTTAGAGAGATAGGGATTTGATAGAACAGTGTGTTAAAGGGTCGGTAGTTTAAAAGAGGTGATAGTATGAGCGTGTTAGATTTAACTCCTTCCATATCGGTTGTTATTCCAATGTATAATAGTGAAAGTAGTATTTACGATACATTATTATCAGTGAAAAATCAAACTGCATTCTCGAATATATTGGAAGTTCTAGTTATTAATGATGGTTCCACAGATAATTCACTAAAAGTAGTAGAAAGTTTTCAAATAAAAAACATGAAGTTCCCATTGAAAATTCTAAATAAAAGAAATGGTGGAGTTTCTTCAGCGAGAAATTTGGGTATGCAATATTCAAGTGGAGAATGGATAGCACTATTAGATTCAGATGATAAGTGGGTTAGCAACAAATTAGAAATTCAGCTTAAAATTGTAGAAGAAAATGCTGATATAGATTTCCTAGGTGGTAATTATGATAATGAAGAGTTGAGTATATTAGGTAGAAAAACAGGAAAATTATATAAAGCAAACATCAAAGATATTTGTATAAAAATGTTTCCCCAATCTTCAACGGTTATTTTTAAAAAGAGAATATTTGATGAAATAGGTGGATATGATGAGAACCAAAAATATGCTGAGGATGGAAACTATTACATGAATATAATTGCCCAATACAATTATTATCATGTTAATGAATTTTTGGTCTTGTTTGGAGATGGAAAACCTGCATTTGGGTTTAGTGGGCTGTCTGCTAATTTGAAGGAAATGCACAAAGGGACGATAAAAAATATAAAAGAGCTAGTAGAGAAATCACTTATCACAAAAAAATTCTATCTATTTCTGAGAGTTTTCTACTTACTTAAGTATTACCGAAGAATTATAATAACGAAAAGAAATAAGTGGAGAAAAAAATGATGACAATTAAGAGTGAGAATAATATTTTCAAAAATACCGTTCATTTATTAACTATATTAATGGTTGTTTGGTTAATCACTCCTTATTTTTATAGAAACGTTCCCTTAATAGTAGGTCTAATCTTAATTGTTATATGGATATTCATTGCTGGATTATCAACAATGAATAAAGAAATTAGAATTCCTAAATACTTTATGTATTCTTTTATATATTTAGGAATAATACTTAGTTATAGAATTTTAGGTTTATCATCGGCTGCGTGGGGAAACTATGTCAAATTGATAATTTTTTTCTTTTTTTCATGGGTTTATTTTTATTATAAAAAAAATATGGATACTAGAAAGCAAACTCAATTAATAAATATTGGTATTTTCATATCAATAATAAATGTTTGGAGTAATATTTACCTTCTGTATTTATATCCTAATGCATCTGTTGAATTAAATTTCTCAAGGATGTTTTATAATACTAATGTGGGGGGAACAATGTTTAGCTTTTACTCGGTATTATTAGTAGTACTTTTTTTGGTAACTAACAGTGATTTGAAAAATAAAAAAATAAAGTTGTTATACATACTTAGTATGATTAGCTTATTTATATATATACTACAAGCTGCACGTTCAATATCAATATTTGTACTGTTAGTTGCTATATCACTATATTTTTATAATAAATTATCGGTGATTAAAAATAGAGTTGAAAGAGTACTATATAAAGTTTTCATTATTATGTTATCTTTCATATTTCTAATAAACCTAGTAAACATTTTAATTATACTCAATAATTATATTGGAATTGATAGAATTACAGTAAGGATTAACGCAATCATAGCGACGCTTTCAGGTGGTGGCTCTGAACAAGCGGTTTCACTTCTGAGTAGACTTCAATTATACGAATTAAGTATTACAACATTTTTTTCTTCCATTGAAAATTTCATTTTTGGTGTTGGTTATCATACTACAGAACAATTATCTACAGGGTGGCTTTTTAATATTGGTGTCGGAAATCACTCGGAGGTTTTAGATATTGCTGCTAGATATGGTTTAATTGGATTACTACCAATTTTTATGTTTTTACATCGTTTCTTTAGGTATGTTCAATATGATATTCAAATAAAAGATATTTATAATTTTAAATTAATTGGAATTATATTTTTAATTTACTCTATTTTAAATAATAGTTTTGATCCGTCATTAGGAGTACTTGTTTTTTTGATTATTCCTTTATATTTTACTAGAATGGAAAATATTAAAGAAAAAAAGATGGGGGAGACAGATGCAGTTTAATACAAAGGGTATTAAGAACGTAATCAAGTCAAATAGATTATTATATTGGTTTGTTAGGCAAGTAAGGAAAATTCAATATTATTATATACCTTCGATTAAATTTTTATTTTTTAATTTTTTGAGAAAAAATAATATATGGAAGAATAAAAGAGTAGAGAGCATTAAAAAGTTTAAGAATAAGCATCAAGATGATAGATGCTTTATTGTTGCTACTGGACCTAGTTTAAGAGTAGACGATATTGAAAAATTATCAGGAGAAATTACAATTGGTATGAATTCAATTTGCAAAATTGGTAATAAAACCAATTGGAGACCAACATATTATGGTATACAGGACATACATGTGTATAGGAATTTAAAAGAAGACATAATAAAATTAAACAAAACTGAGGCTATTTTTATATCTAGTGATTTTCCGAAAAAAGAAAAAATAAAAAATTCAAACGTGATTGAAATGCCTATATATGGAAAAAATCATCTGATAAACCCTAACGCAGATAATATTGAATTCTCAAATGATTGCTATGATGTAATTCACGATGGATATACAATAACATATTCCCTTCTTCAGCTAGCAGTTTACATGGGATTTAAAGAAATTTATTTGATAGGTGCAGATACAAGTTATGCAAAAAAAGGACCACACCATTTTATAGAAACAGGAATTATAGACCCTTACTTTAACATAGCTGGTGAGAGGATGAATAGAGCTTACGGCGTCGCAAAACATTTTGCAGATCAAAATGGAATTAAAATCTATAATGCAACAAGAGGAGGCTTTTTAGAAGTATTTGAAAGAGTAGATTTTGATAAACTTGAATTAAAATCACTTGAAAGAGGTATACACTGAGATGAAAAGTTTTAAATACTTACATATAATGACTCATCCTGCGATGTTTTTTAATGAAAATATAATTGATATGATCCATTTGAATAATGATACTTTCGATTCAGCTGAGCATCTATTCATTGTAGGTTATGAAGATATTTATAATAAATATAAAATGTATGATAATGTGATACTTATACCTAAAATTATGACTAAGAATTATGGCAAGTTTCTTAGATACTGCAATAATGCTCAATTTGTATTCTTACATCAAAATTGGTTTTACGATTTTATAAGACTATTGATTACGCCAATTAAAATTAGAAAGAAATATATTTGGTGTGTATGGGGACATGATTTATATACTAATTATGGAATGACCACAGGATTAAAAGAGAGAACTAAAATGTTTCTAAGAAAAATAGGTGGGTTATTGATAAACTTTGAAAGTAAATATTATAAAGGAATTGGAATAGGGTTTAAATATGATGCATTAGAAATTAAAAAGCGATTCAAAAAAAATATCAACATATATTTATGTCCGTATCGAATTGGGCTTGATAAAGAAGTAGTTGAAAGAATTAAATCCAGCAATGATACAGTATATGAGAATAAGTCAAATATTAAAATTATGATTGGTCATTCTGCTCATTCATATTTAAATCATAAAAAAATATTGAAAAAATTAGAAAAATTTAAAGATGAAAACATATTAATATCACTACCTTTGGTTTATGGTAATCAAAAATACGCTCAGGAAGTAATACAATACTCGAAAAGCATTTTTGGAGAAGATAAGGTTGAGGTTTTGGAAAGAAGGTTGAGCAGTGTTGATTATATTAAGTATTTAAATTCTGTAGATGTTGCAATCATGGATCAAGTTCAACAAAGTGGATTAGGCAATTTGTACTCTTTATTATTTTTGAATAAGAAAGTTTACTTAAATGGAGATGGTGTCTTATCTCAAGCTTTTTTTCTAGAGGGATTGTACTTGAATGAGACCAGTCAAATTGATAGACAATCTTTCGAAGAATTTGCACAATGCAGCAATAAAAGTGAATATTGGTATCCTGGCTATATGTTAGATGATACTAATATGATTAGAATGTGGAAAGAAACTTTAAAAAAGTTATCTTCATAAACAACTAACTATTTCTGGGAGTGAAAGGGTGATCAACTTGAGAGTAGGTATAATGCAACCTTATTTTTTTCCTTATATTGGTTATTGGCAATTAATGAATGGCGTCGATAAATATGTTATTTATGATGATGTTAATTTTATTAGGCGTGGTTGGATTAATAGGAATCGAATACTTATGAATGGCGAACCTATGCTGATAAATTTAATCATGAGTGGAGCAAGTTCTAGCAAGCTGATTAACGAAGTGAAAGTAGAAAAGGACGAAAAACATAAACATAAACTTTTAAAGACAATAGAACGTTGTTATAAAAAAGCACCAAATTATGAGGATACATATCATTTAATCGAAGATATCATTTCTAACGATGAAGAGGATTTGTCTCTTTACCTTGAATATTTAATGAAAAAAATTGCTCAATACTTAGAAATAAAAACTGAATTTATTTTATCATCTCATATTGCGAAAGATAATAGTTTGAAAGGGGAAGATAAGATTATTGAGATATGTAAAATTCTTAATGCATCAGAATATTTTAATGCAATAGGCGGTGTAGATCTTTATTCTCGAGAAGTATTTAATTTAAATGAGATTAAGTTGAATTTTTTGCAAACAGAATTAGTTGAATACAATCAGTTTGGAAATAAGTTTGTACCGAATTTATCTATTATAGATGTTATGATGTTCAATTCAAAAGATAGTGTAAAACAGATGCTGAATTGCTATTCATTGTCATAATGAGGTGGTATTATGGAGAAGGAGAAGTTTAAAATTATTAGAACACAGTCTGTTCTTAAAGTTAATGAAATACTTACCGATTTTGATTTTTTTTTCAACCCACCACTCCAAGTGAAAATAAGTGATTTAAAAACTTATGCAAGAAAAGTAGTCACTAATGGTCATGTATATGTTGCAATAATACAAGGAAAATCGATTGGATTCATATCATTTTACACAAATGATAATATCTCAAATATAGGATATCTATCTCTGATTGCTGTTAATCCAAACTTTAGAGTAAGGGGGATTGGATTTGAGTTAATTAAACAGTTTGAAAAAATAAGTTATGAAAATAAAATGAAAATACTAAAGCTTGAAGTATTAGATAATAATCATCATGCTCATAATTTTTACAAAAAGAATGGATATGAGCATATTGGAAGAGCATCTGTAAATTCAAGTTATATGGCTAAAAAAATTTAGTAGGAGTCTAGATATGGCGATTCAAGTGACAAAATCTTCAATGCCAGACTTTGAAGAATATATTAATGAAATAAAAGATCTATGGGATACTCATTGGCTTACTAATATGGGGGCTAAACATAAAATTTTTGAATCTCAGCTTTTAAATTATTTAAAAACAAATAATATTACTTTATTTGCGAACGGACATTTAGCATTAGAATGCAGTATAGCTGCATTAGAACTAACGGGAGAAGTAATTACTACTCCTTTTACTTTTGCATCGACAACCCATGCAATTGTACGTAATGGTCTTAAACCAGTTTTTTGCGATATTAATCCTATTGATTATACAATAGATGTTGACAAAATAGAGGGTTTAATTAATGAAAAAACTTCTGCAATTTTACCTGTACATGTTTACGGAAACGTATGTGATGTTGAAGCAATAGAAACCATAGCTAAAAAGCATAATCTTAAGGTGATTTATGATGCGGCGCACTCCTTTGGTGTTAAAGTCAACGGCAAAGGTATAGGTACATTTGGTGATGCATCGATGTTTAGCTTTCATGCTACAAAAGTTTTTAATACAATAGAAGGGGGAGCTATCACATATAATAATCCTTCTCTTAGAGAAATACTTAATGACTTAAAAAATTTTGGTATAACTGGACCTGAGAATGTGGAGTATGTTGGTGGTAATGCCAAGATGAATGAATTTCAAGCTGCAATGGGAATATGCAATCTTAGGCATATAGATGTTGAAATTGAAAAAAGGAAAAAAGTGGTTGAACGTTACATCTCTAATTTAGAAGAAGTTAAAGGGATAAAGTTACCTAAAGAGCAAAAGGGTGTAAAAAGTAATTATGCATATTTACCTGCTGTATTCGATGGTTATGAGAAAAACAGAGATGAAGTTTTTAAAAAACTAAAGGAAAATGATATTCTAGCAAGAAAGTATTTTTATCCGATTGTCTCCAACTATGCATGCTATAAAGATGTATATGATGAAGAAAATACGCCAGTAGCAAAAGATATCGCAAATCGAGTACTAACACTACCTCTTTATGCTGACTTAAGTCTGGATGAAGTCGATAAAATCTGCCATATAATCTTGAGGTCAAAATGTTGATAAAAAACTCAAAATTAAAAGCAGGGAGCTTTTATTTGTTTGGCAATGTCTTCAATAAGGCTATTGCATTTCTTACTATCCCTATATTTACAAGATTATTAACAACTAGTGAATATGGTATGGTTAGCACATATATATCATGGGTTACAATAGTAGGTGCATTTATTGGACTCTCACTAGGAAGTTCAATAAGAAGTGTATATAATGAATCGAAGCCAGAAGTTGATGCTTACATATCATCTATACTGTTCTTATCAATGGTTAACTTTTTACTAACAACTTTCCTAGTGTTATTAATAATAAAACTAGCGGCATTTGAAGTGGACAAGATTCTAGTTTTACTATGTTTCACTCAAGCGTATATGACCACAGTAATAAATGCGATTTCTATTAAGTATATGATGGGTTTTCAATATGTAAAAAAAACATTATTATTAGCTGTTCCTAACATTATTGTAGCTGTTCTATCTATTATTCTTATTCTGAAAATGGATGATATGAAACATATGGGTAGTATTTGGTCCTACTTTATAGTGTATTCTATAATTGGAACTTTGTTATTTTTTATTAGCATGCTCAAAGGGAAAACAATAATAAATATAAGTTTCTGGAGATACGGATTGAAATTTTCTTTACCTTTAATCTTCCATGGGCTTTCATTAGTAATGCTGGCTCAATCTGATAGAATAATGATAACAGCGTTTAAAAGTGCTTCTGAGACAGGTGTTTATAGTTTGGTTTATAATTTTAGTATGGTTGCTATAGTGGTAACAACTTCTTTGGAAAGTATCTGGATTCCATGGTTTAACGAAAGATTAAAAAAATTCGATAAAAAAATCATAAATAGTAAAGTTAAATACTACATTGCTTCTGTGTTATATATAAATTTTATGATTATGCTGGTAGCTCCTGACATATTGTTTATTATAGCACCTATTGAATATGAGTGGGGAGTTGTATTAATTCCTCCTATAGTAGCTAGTTCATACTTCATTTTTCTGAACTCCTTTTCTATTAATTTAGAGTATTATTACAAAAAAACAAGGATAATCGCTACTAATACAGTTTTGATTGCTTTAATTAATATTGGACTAAACTATATTCTCATTCCACAATTTGGTGCAATTGCTGCCGCATATACAACACTCTTCTCTTATGGTGTTTCTTTTTTGCTACACTGTGCATCATCAAGGAAGATTGACAGCGATTTATTTCCTTTTAAAACCTACGCACTCCCATTAATTGGACTTTTATCATCAGTTATTATAACTTATACAATTATGGACTATACCTATATTCGGTGGGGTCTGTTCTTATTGGTATCATCTATCTTCACTATATATGTAATTAAAAACCGAAGTGCAATTTATGCCTAATCGTAGATAGTTGAAATAAAAATAAGGCGGTGGAAAATGAAAAAAAAGCAGAGAGTAGTTGCATTTATACCTATAAAACTTAATAGTGTACGATTACCAAACAAAAATATATTACCCATATCAGATCATCCTTTATGTTGGCACATACTTAATACGCTCTCTAAAACATACGGAATTGATGAAACATATGTATATTGTAGCGATGAAAAGATAACAGAGTATATTCCTGAAAAAGTTAAATTTCTTAAAAGAAGTCAACATTTAGATGGAGATTTAGTTAAAGGATTTGATATATATGATGCTTTTATCAATGAGATAGATTCAGATATCTATATTCTAGCACATACAACCTCACCTTTTATTAAATCTGAAACAGTTGAATCAGCGTTAGAAAAAATGATTAAAGAGGGTTATGACTCAGCATTTTCAGCTCAACGAATTCAGACATTTGCGTGGTATAAAGATGTGCCACTAAATTATAATTTAAATGATGTCCCAAGAACACAAGATATGGATCCAATATATATTGAAACAAGTGGATTTTTTATGTTTGAAAAGAAAATATTCACTGAACACCGTAGAAGAATTGGATTCAACCCTTATATTCAAGAAGTTGATAGTATTGAAGCAATGGACATAGATACAAAAGAAGATTACGAATTTGCTATGTTAATCAGTGAAGGCATGAAAAAAGGAGATTGAAAAATGTTTAGATTAATTGCTGGTCCATGTGTTATAGAAAACGAAGCGATGGCTATGGAAGTTGCAGAGGAGATCAAAAAGGTTACTGATGAGCTAGGGGTAGAGTATATTTTCAAAGCTTCTTTTGATAAAGCAAATAGAACCTCAATATCCTCTTACAGAGGACCTGGTTTGGAAGAAGGCTTAAGAATATTAAAAAAAATAAAAGATACATTAGAACTTAAGGTACTGACAGATATTCATGAGCCTTATCAAGCTGCTCCGGTATCGAAGGTTGTTGATATAATTCAAATTCCAGCTTTTTTATGTAGACAAACAGATTTATTGATTGCTGCAGCTAAGACAGGTAAAGAAATTAATGTTAAAAAAGCCCAGTTTTTAGCTCCGTGGGATATGAAAAATGTCATTAATAAATTAGAGGATAGTGGAAATGTTAAAATCAACCTTACTGAGAGAGGAACTACTTTTGGATATAATAATTTAGTTGTAGATATGACAGCTATTATTGAAATGAAAAAATTTGGATACCCAGTTATATTCGATGCAACACATAGTGTGCAAAAACCTGGTGGAAAAGGTGATACAACAGGAGGAAACCGAGAATATGTGGAGTATTTGGCAAAAGCAGCATTAGCTGTTGGCGCAGATGGCGTATTTATGGAAGTTCATCCAGACCCGGATAATGCCAAATCAGATGGACCTAATATGGTACCTTTAAAAGAGCTAAAACCTATTTTAGAAAAACTACTTAATATATATAATGCTATTAATAGATAAGGGGGGGTTGGATGGATTTTATACAAGAAGGAAAAAGAGTTTTTGATATAGAGATTAAAGCGCTAGAGTTAGTAAGGGATTCACTAAACGATGATTTTTTAAGAATAATCCATGCAATAACCAATTGTAAAGGAAAAGTAATTATTACAGGTATGGGTAAGCCAGGACATATTGGAAGAAAAATTGCTGCGACGATGGCGAGCTTAGGCACATCTTCTTTCTTCCTCCATCCTGCAGAAGCATTACACGGAGATCTCGGCACAATCGGAAAAGAAGATGTAGTAATTGCTTTTAGCTATAGTGGTGAAAGTGATGAAGTGACAAGAATTCTTTCGAATATTAAAGCAATAGGTGCAACACTTATTGGAATATCAGGAAATGCAGATTCTACTTTAATAAAGCACAGTGATATTGCTCAAGTTTTTACAAAGTTCGAAGAGGCTTGTTATATGGGATTGGCACCAACATCTAGTACAACAGCTTCATTAGTGTACGGAGATGCATTAGCAATTGTGGCATCAAAATTCTATGGATTTAATGAAAATAATTATGGCTTATATCATCCAGCAGGTTCATTAGGTAAAAAGTTATTTATTAAAGTTAAGAACATTATGGCTCATGGAGATAATAATGCTTTCGTATTTCAAGGTGAAACGTTAAAAAAAGCAATAATTGAGATGGGGAAAAAAGGTCTTGGAATTATCACAGTTGTAGATAGTAATTACTTTATAAAAGGTGTTATTACAGATGGTGATTTAAGGCGTCAATTAGAAAAGGGAGTTGATGTCTACAATTTAATTGTTGATGATGTTATGTCACAAAATCCTATCGTACTAACAGAAGAAATGATGGCCATTGAGGCACTTCAAATTTTAAAAAAAACAAATATTTCCAGCTCTCCAGTAATGGATTGCAACAAATTATTAATTGGCACACTGAGGTTACAAGATATACTAAATGCAGGTATTGTGATATGAAAATTAAAATACTAGTTATGGATGTTGATGGTACAATGACAGATGGAAAGATTTATATAGGATCGGAGGGAGAATTATTAAAAGCATTTAATGTAAAAGATGGAATGGGGATTTCAAAATTGCATGCTCAAAACATTATTCCCGCAATTATTACTGGTAGAAAGTCAGAAATAGTAAAGAGGAGAGCTGATGAGCTAAAAATAGTAGATTTATTTCAAGGTGAAGATAATAAATTAGAGAAACTAAAAGAATTGACTGAACGGTATGATTGTGATTTCACAGAGGTTGCATATATTGGAGATGATGAAAATGATCTTGCATGTATGCGTGTTTGTGGATTTACAGGTTGCCCCGCAGATGCTGTGGAATCTGTAAAAAGAGAAGTAAACTTTATATGTAGTAAAAATGGTGGGGAAGGATCAGTAAGGGAGTTTATTGATATTATACTGAAGACAAGTTAATTTATATAAATATAAAAAATAATTTATAATTTAATTATGACAAGAGGAGAACAAAATGAAAGGAATTATTTTAGCTGGAGGATCAGGTACAAGATTATATCCGCTCACAATGGTTACTAGCAAACAGCTATTACCTATTTATGATAAACCAATGATATTTTACCCCCTTTCAATTTTGATGTTAGCTGAAATCAAGGATATTTTAATTATTTCTACTCCAAATGATTTACCTAACTTTAAAAAGCTATTAGGAGATGGCGATGAGTTTGGAATCAATCTGTCTTATGCAGAACAGCCATCTCCAGATGGACTAGCACAGGCTTTTATTATCGGTAAAGACTTTATAGGGGATGATAATGTAGCACTCATATTAGGAGATAACATTTATTATGGTAATGGATTTACTTCAATATTGAAAGAGGCAAAAGAAAATGTTGAAAACAGAAAATCAACAATATTTGGTTATTATGTGCATGATCCTGAAAGGTTTGGAATCGTAGAATTTGATGAAGAGGGTACAGTAATTTCAGTTGAAGAAAAACCTAAAAATCCAAAATCAAATTACTGTATAACAGGATTATATTTTTATGATAATAGAGTTGTAGATTTTGCTGAAAAAGTTAAGCCCTCAGCTAGAGGAGAGCTTGAAATTACAGATATAAATCGAATGTACCTGGAAGATGGTACGTTAAATGTTAAACTTCTTGGTAGGGGATATGCATGGCTTGATACAGGTACTATGGACAGTTTAGTTGAAGCTGCTGAGTTTGTCCAAATGGTCGAAAAGAGACAGAGCATAAAAATATCTGCTCTTGAAGAAATAGCTTATCGAAATGAATGGATAGATAAAAAGATGCTTCTAGCATCAGCCCAAAAATATGGTAAATCTCCTTATGGGGAACATCTTAAAAAAGTTGCTGAAGGCAAAATAAGATATTAAGTGAGGCTGTATAATGAAAATACACAGGACTGAAATAGAAGGTGTTGTGATTATTGAATCAAGAGTTTTTGAAGATCATAGAGGCTGGTTTACGGAAGTATACTCTAAGCAAAAATTTAGTGAGCAGGGAATTGATTTGAATTTTGTTCAGGATAACCATTCTATGTCATATCAAAAAGGAACATTGAGGGGATTGCACTTTCAAACCAATCCTAAAGCACAAACAAAATTAGTTAGGTGTACAAAAGGAAAAATATATGATGTTGTAGTGGATCTAAGAAAAGGCTCACCAACCTATAAAAAGTGGATTGGAATAGAACTTTCAGATAAAAATAAAAAACAACTACTTGTTCCAAAAGGTTTTGCCCATGGATTCGTTACATTAACTGAAGAAGTAGAAGTCCAATATAAAGTAGATGAATACTATTCCCTAGAACACGATGGAAGTATAAGGTTTGATGATCCAGAAATAGGGGTTGATTGGGTAATGCAAAACCCAATTTTATCAGAAAAAGATTTACAAGCACCGTATCTAAAAGATAGCGGAGTTGATTTTAGTTTGAAGTTTATGATTACTGGAGCTAATAGTCAACTTGGTAATGATATAATCTCTAAGTTAAAAGAAATTAAATTAGATGTCATCGCCCCAGGAAGAGATGAGTTGGAACTTACTGAAAAAAAATCTGTAACAGAATATATTTTAAAAGAAAAACCTGATGTAATTATTCATTGCGCTGCGTATACTGCTGTTGATAAAGCGGAAGATGAAAATAAATTATGTTATGCTGTAAATGTTGAGGGGACAAGACATGTTGCAAATGCAGCTGTGGAAATAGGTGCAAAACTGGTCTATATAAGTACTGACTACGTTTTTGATGGATTAGGAAAGGATCCTCAATCTGAAACTAAAGAAACAAATCCAATTAACTATTATGGTTTTACTAAAGAACAGGGAGAAAAAATTGTAAAAAAATTAGTTGAGAATTATTTTATTGTTAGAACATCATGGGTTTACGGTTTTAACGGTAATAATTTTGTGAAGACAATGCTAAAGTTGGCAGAAACTAATAATGAAATAAGTGTTGTAAAGGACCAATTTGGATCACCTACTTACACTAAAGATCTTGCTAACTTTATTGTTAAGCTAGTTAAAACCAACAAATATGGGACTTATCATGCAGTTAATGAAGGCTATTGTAGCTGGCATGAGTTCGCAAAAGCAATATTTTATAAATCAGGTATTGAGATGAAAGTAGATGCAATTACTACCGAAGAGCACGGGGCTAGAGCAAGGAGGCCACTAAACTCAAGATTGTCGAATGAAAATACTAAAAAAGCAGGGATTGAAAGATTACCTCATTGGAATGATGCATTATCTAGATTCTTAGTTGAACTAAATATTATGGAGGATTGAAGATATGAAGACAATATTAGTAACAGGTGGTGCAGGTTTTATTGGGAGCAATTTTGTTAAGATAATGTTAGAAAAGCATCCCAATTATAAAATAATTAATATTGATTCTCTTACATACGCAGGAAATCTTGAAAGTCTAAAACATATTGATAGAAATTATTCAAATTATGAATTTATTAAGACTGATATAAGGGATAGATCTAAAATAGAAGAAATTTTTATAAATTATGACATCACATCCGTTATCAATTTTGCTGCTGAATCACATGTCGATAGAAGTATTGAGGATCCAGAAATTTTTTTAACAACGAATGTAATAGGCACACAAGTATTATTAGATGTAGCTAAAAGACACTGGAAACTAAATCCTAAAGATAAGTATTGCAGGGAGTATAAAAATGGAGTTAAGTTTCTTCAGGTTTCAACAGATGAAGTATATGGTGCTTTGGGTAAAACAGGTATGTTTGTGGAAACTATGCCACTTATGCCAAACAGCCCTTATTCAGCATCAAAAGCAAGTGCAGATATGATCGTCAGAGCGTTTAATGAAACTTTTGGAATACCGGTTAACATCACGCGATGCAGCAATAATTATGGCCCATACCAATTTCCAGAGAAATTAATTCCCTTAATGATCAATAACTGTCTACAGGATAAACCCCTTCCTGTTTACGGAGATGGTTTGCAAGTAAGAGATTGGTTACATGTATTTGATCATTGTCATGCTATTGATACGGTTCTTCATAAAGGTGTGGATGGAGAAGTATATAACATTGGGGGAAATAACGAGAAGGCAAATATTGATATAGTTAAGCTTATTATCAAGACTCTTAATAAGTCTAGTACTATTATTAAATATGTTAAAGACCGTCCCGGTCATGATAGAAGATATGCTATAAATAATTCTAAGATTACTACTCAATTAGGATGGGAACCATCCTATACGTTTGAACATGGCATAAAAGAAACAATTCAATGGTATCTTGATAACACTGAATGGATTGAAAATATCATATCTGGTGATTATGCTAGTTATTATGATAAAATGTATTCGTAAGTTGATGAAGTTATAAAATTTAATTAGTAGCATTTAGTAGTAAAATTGGAAGTATGTCAATTAATCTTGTCTTGTTTCAATTAAAAGTATATAAAGAAGCTGAGATATAGGGTGTGGGTAAGAGTGATGCGATTTAAAAAATATATTCCAAATGCAATTAAAGAACATTTTAGGCTTTTAAAATTACAAAAGAAATTCCATAATTGTTCTATTAATTCTTATTTATTACAAGATAATGTGAAGTTAGGACAAGGTGTTGGGATTATGCGTAATGTAGATATTAGGGATGGTGTTGAAATTGATGATTACTCATATGTCAGCCCGAATACAGTCATTGCTTCTGGAGTAGTCGGAAAATTCACTTCAATAGGTTATAATTGTCAAGTAGGAATGTTTGAGCATCCAACAAACTATGTTTCTACTTCACCGATGACTTATAGTACTAGAAATTTATTCGGCTACGAAGAAATATGGAATGAAGTCTATAGCCCACCTTTCATAGGTAATGATGTGTGGATTGGAAGTAACGCTGTAATTCTGCAAGGTGTAAAAATTGGAAATGGTGCAATTATTGCGGCTGGGGCTGTTGTTACAAAAGATGTTGAACCGTTTACAATTGTTGGTGGTGTGCCAGCTAATTTTATAAAAAAAAGATTTAGTGATGAAAAGATTCTTCAGTTAACAAATTTGTCTTGGTGGGATTTATCAATTGAAGAGATTAAGAAAATGGAAAAAATTTTTAAATATAAGGAAAATTGGAATTTTAATAATAATTTGTAAATTTCATCTTGAAGGAAACTTTCAACTTCTGTGGAAATACCCAACTTGTTTATATAAGGGGAGTATTGTTATGAAAATCACAGTGGTAGGCATTGGATATGTTGGTTTATCCAATGCTGTGCTATTAGCACAGCATCAGCAAGTAACCGTTATTGATATCATGCAAGAAAGAGTAGACGCCATTAACGCGCGGAAATCTCCTATCGTAGATAGTGAAATAGAAAACTATTTCGCAAACAAAACACTACACCTAACAGCTACAACAGATGCAAAACATGCATACGAGGACGCAGACTACGTCATCATCTCCACCCCAACAAACTACGACCCAGAACAAAACTTCTTCGACACCAGCTCTGTAGAAGCAGTTATAGCCGACGTCCTATCCATCAACTCTGACACCACGATCGTCATCAAATCGACGATACCCGTTGGCTATACTGCACAAATCAATGAGCAATTCCAAACAGACAACATCATCTTCTCTCCAGAATTTTTACGAGAAGGGAAAGCCTTATACGATAACCTCTACCCTTCCCGCATCATTATCGGGGAGCAATCGGAACGGGCACAAACATTTGCTAACCTACTCATGCAAGGCGCGATAAAACAAGAAATCCCAGTCCTATTCACCAGCGCTACAGAAGCAGAAGCAATCAAGCTATTCTCTAATACATACTTAGCGATGCGTGTAGCGTACTTCAACGAACTCGATACGTATGCGGAAATAAGAGGTTTAAATACGAAAAACATCATCGAAGGCGTAGGCCTAGATCCTCGTATCGGCTCCCATTACAACAATCCATCGTTTGGCTACGGAGGTTACTGCCTACCGAAAGATACAAAGCAATTAAGGGCAAACTATGCCGATGTACCAAACAACATTATTGGAGCGATCGTCGATGCCAATATGACACGTAAAGACCATATTGCCAATCAAATATTAGCAGCAAAGCCTAACGTCGTCGGCATTTACCGTCTAACGATGAAAATGGACTCAGATAACTTCAGGCAGTCTTCCATTCAGGGCGTCATGAAACGCATTAAGGCAAAAGGAGTAGAAGTCGTTGTCTATGAACCTGCCTTGCAAGAAAGAGAATTTTTCCATTCTGAAGTGATAGCAGACATAGATGCATTCAAGCAAAAGTGTGATGTCATTATCACCAATCGCTGGTCTAAGGAACTAGAAGATGTAAAACATAAAGTGTACTCCCGTGATTTATACCAGCGGGATGAGTAAACTACTGAGGCGTATGCTTGTATCTTATTATTTCTTATCTTATATAACGCATGATGAATACAAAAATATCGATCTAAAATATACAGTACAAGCATGACTAAAATAGTAGTTAGCAAAACCTATTATAGGTACAAAGAATGACCAATATCCGTCTATAAAACTACACATTACACCATAAAAGTGTATATCGTGTAGTTTTTTGTTGGATTTTATAGAATTTTATAGATATTATATTTTAATTACTAAAGTCATATGGTAAAATTGAACTAGTTGTGTGATATTTTCATATTAGAAACTTTTAAAAAAAACGAAATGAATGATGAGGAGGAGTAATGGAAGAAACGATAGAATTGAAGCAGATCATAGGAATGATAAAAAAGAGGCTTGTACTCATACTTAGCGTCACCGCTATCGTCACGTTAATAGCCGCATTGTACAGCTTTTTTATCACTACACCAGTCTATGAAAGTAGTACACAAATATTAGTAAGCAAAACAGAAGAAGAGAACGTGTATAACATCAATGAACTGCAAACCGATTTAAAGTTAATTAATACATATAACGTCATTATTACAAGTCCACGAATATTAGACATCGTAAAAGAAGAACTTTCTCTATCGATGTCATCAGCAGAATTGAAAAATAAAATACAGGTCCGTAGTGAGGCCGATTCTAAAGTCATTTCATTAATCGTGCAAGATGCGCAACACAATGTAGCCGTAGCCATAGCCAACACGACAGCCAATGTATTTCAGCGTGAAATAGGAAATTTAATGAACGTCGATAACGTATCGATATTATCCGTAGCCACTACTTTGGAAAACCCGCAACCAGTAAAACCCAATGCACTCTTAAATACAATGATAGGATTGGTATTAGGAGTCATGATGGGAACAGGTCTAGCATTATTACTTGAATATTTTGATAATACAATAAAAACAACGAACGATATCGAGCAGCATTTACAGCTTCCCGTGCTTGGTTCTGTCGTTAATATGGATGACGATAAAACGAAACATATAAATATGAAACGAAATTTCATGCAGCGTTCAGGAGGCACATCACTTGGCTAACATAGTGAAACAAAATAAATTAGGACGACTACTATTGTATCGAAAAAAGAAACCTTCAAACAACGTGCGACCTATTATTACGCAAAGTAGTCCGAAATCTCCTATGGCAGAGCAGTATCGAAGTATTAGAACGAACATACAGTTTTCCTCCGTCGATGCAGAAGTAGAAACTATCGCAGTCACTTCTTCTAAGCCTAGCGAAGGTAAAACGACGACGGCAGCAAACATGGCGGTTGTGTTTGCACAACAGGGCAAAAAAGTACTGCTTGTTGATGCAGATTTAAGAAAACCAACCGTACACTATACGTTCAAATTGCAAAATCGATTTGGGCTAACGAACGTTTTAACTAATCAAATATCATTACAACAAGGGCTGCAGGATGCAGAAACAGAACATTTAAGCATTTTAACCAGTGGGCCGATTCCACCTAATCCTGCTGAATTAATCGGATCAAATAGGATGACAGCGTTAATGGACAGCGTAAAACAACAATATGATCTCATCGTTTTTGATACGCCTCCTATTTTAGCCGTAACGGATGCACAAGTGCTTTCTAATCAATGCGATGGTACCATCCTTGTCGTGAATAGTGGCAGTACAGAAGTAGACCAGGCCAAAAAAGCGAAGGAGTTATTGCAAGGGGTCAACGCAAAAATATTAGGTGTAGTGTTGAACCAGGCAACAGCGCAACAAAACGAATATTATGCCTACTACGGTGAAGGTGAAGCATAATGATCGATATTCATAGTCATATTTTGCCTCAAATCGACGACGGCGCGCGCTTCCTAGAAGAGAGCATGCAAATGGCGAAGCAAGCTGTTTCACAAGGTATTACCCACATCGTAGCCACACCGCATCATCGAACAAGCAAATTTTTCAACCATAAAACTACAGTATTACATGAAGTAGAACAGTTGAATCTTGCTTTGAATAATGCGAATATTCCGCTCACTGTATTGCCGGGGCAAGAAATACGTCTGTTCGGTGAGATGGAGGAAAAGTTAGCAGAGGAAGAACTACTGACGGTAAACGATACGGGAACATTTATTTTAGTAGAGTTACCGTCCACGCATGTTCCTGCTTATAGCAAGCAACTATTTTATAACCTTATGTTGCAAGATATATATCCGATTGTTGTTCATCCAGAGCGAAATCAGGAAATTCTCACACGTCCAGATATACTGTATGATTTGGTTAACATGGGCGTTTACACACAACTAACCGCTGGCAGTGTAACCGGTCAGTTCGGTAGAAAAATAAAAAAGTTTTGCATGCAGTTATTAGAAAATAACCAAGCACATTTCATCGCTTCTGATGCTCACAATATAAGAGAAAGAGCTTGTCATATGCAAGCCGCTTATAGCGTTGTAAAGCAGGCTTGGGGAGAGCAGTTGACTCACACACTGCAACAACATGCCCTTCATGCTATTCAAGGTACATTCATACACAAAGATCAACCGCAAAAAATAAAACAAAATTTCTTTCAATTGTTATGGAGAGCGTAAGCTCTCTTCTTTCATCTATCCATCTACTAATTATTCCAATAACTTCTATCGTATTTCCTCTTCATTTCCCGCAACTTTTTATATCTTTTTTAAGTCTAATCATTATAAGTATGTGAAATTTAGCAGTAGATGATAACAGTGATTGCTAGAATGTATATTGGTGTCATATTTTGAAACCTTTTGTATTGGACGCTGTACAGGTTAATGCAAGAGAAGTACAAAACGATTCAGCTACTTCCATGCAAGGGAGTCTCATTTTTTACGCATTAATCAATAGATTATTTAACGAACTATATGTAATGCATTATATTTTATGGTAAAACACAACGATGCATAGCAATCATAGAGATAAGGGAGAGGAACACAGTAATGAACGTGAAACATTTTACAATAAAAGCGATCGCGGGCGGTGCACTCATCATCACGACGATCATGTCCCCGATCATGCCTTCGATGCCGGTACAAGCAGAATCCGTAACGGTGTATTGGGATGAGCAAACGACGGTTAATTTACTAGAGACAGAATTAATTACCGACGGTGCAGAGCAGCATGTGTATGAATGGAAATCTACTAGAAATGGTTCTGCCGTAAGATCTAAGGTAGATGTGATAAAAATAGATTTGCAAAACCCTAACGTGAAGCTCGACGTCATGACGGGTCAAAACGGCATCTATACGACAAAGAAAAACACAGTACAAAATATGGTCAACGAAACAAGCGCCGTAGCGGGAGTGAACGCAGATTATTTCGATATGGGATCAAACTTTGAAGGAGGCCCAATCGGAGCAGAAATATCGGACGGGGAACTCATTTCTTCTCCTACGCCGCTATCTGGATTGTACACGTTTGCGGTGACGAATGAAGGTAAACCGGTGATTGATATGTATACGTTTAACGGTCAGCTCACGCATGAAGGTGATACAAGTTATAGAATCGGTGGAGTAAATAAATCCTACTCCTACACGCAAAACATGCTTTACATGTATACCGATAAATGGGGCGGTACTGCCCGCAAGAAAGATGCAGACAATTTACCAACAGAAATGATTGTTATCGACGGTATCGTACAGCAAATTTTTGTGGAGGAACCTGTGGAAATGTCAGTTCCCAATGGAGCTGTGTTCTTTCAAGCTTACGACAATGCAGCGACGTTTATCCAAGAACATATTCAAGTTGGCGATGCAGTAGAAATGGACTATGAATTTATTTCTAGCACATCGCAAGAAAAGCTGGATCCAGAGAACATACAAATGATGATTGGCGGACATACGATTCTTGTCGATCAAGGGAAGAAAGCGACGTACTCCTTTTCTATCTCCTCCATCAGTCCGAACAGCGCTCGTTCTCGCACTGGCATTGGTTACTCGGAAGATGAGCGTTACGTATATCTCATTACCGTGAATAACACACAAGGGAATACAGGATTGACCGTCTCAGAATTTCAATACTTTATGACACAGATTGGCGTATGGAAAGGCATTAACTTAGATGGCGGTGGATCGACACAGATGGTGTCCCGTGAACTTGGTGAATTTGATCCGGCATTAGTTGCAAAGCCAGAAGGAAGCAGCGTACGTCGTGTCGTCAACGGAGTAGGCGTGTATTCAGAAGCTCCTGAGGGAGCATTGGCTGGTTTCAAACTTTCAGGTAAAGAAACGTTGTTTATTAACGAACAAACGACATACGAACTCAAAGCGTATGATGAATACTACAATCCGTTAGATGTAGATGCGGTGTATCCAGTGTATACAGATAGTGAAGAACTTGGAACATGGAACAATAATACGTTTACAGCAGCAACCGGTGGAAACACGATCGTACAAGTGCAATCTGGCGATGTAACAGAGCAATTAGAAATTGAAATTATAAGTAGTGCGCAAATTAGTGAAATGGCAATCCATGATTCTATCCTTGTGTTAGAAGAAGGACAGTCGTATCCACTAACGCTGAAAGCAGTGACCACGTCAGAAACAAGTGTGACTGTACCAAGTGACATGATAGAGTGGAGCGTCGAAGGATTTGAAGGTGTAGTAGAAGATGGAAAACTAAAAGTCACATCACTAGAAGGTGTGAGCGAAGCAAAAGTGATGGCTAACTTCGATGGATTGACAGCTGAGCAAATCCTACCTATAGAACAAGAGAAAACAATATTAGACTTTGATCAAAAGCAAAGTACCGCAGACATCACGACAAAAGTATATCCAGATGATGTGACAGGCACCGCAGCATTAAACAAAATGGATGCAGCGCAAGGCCAAGTATTATCTATCGCATATACGTTCAGTGATACAGCGGAAACACAAGCAGTGTATGCATCTTTTAATGAAGATGAAGGATTGTTAACACCAGAAACACCACTTGAACTAGACCTCAATGTTTATGGTAATAACAGCAATCATATGCTGCGTGCCATATTCATGGATAACGAAGGCAACGAACAGCGCGTGACACTTGCAGAGACTATCGACTGGGAAGGTTGGGAAAACATTTCCGCTGATCTGTCATCCTACGCAGATTTAGGACCATTAACGTTACAGCGCATTTATGTTGTAAAAGGAAAAGAGACGACAGAAGAAGTGTGGGAAGGCAAAGTGTTTGTGGATGATGTACGGATGACTTTCGCAAGTAAAGTATCCAGTCGTCCTGTGGTGAAGTTGGTTATTGATCAAACGGTCATGACGATTGGCGGTCAGGAAAAAGTGTTGGATCAAGCGCCGATAATTGATTCAGGCTGGAATACACTCGTACCGATTAGTTTTATTATTGAAGCCTTCGGTGGCGAAGTAGATTGGAATAACGATGACCGAAAAGTAACGATTGATATTGATGGGCATACGCTCGAGATGTGGATTGATAATCCAGAGATGGTGTTTGACGGACAAGGGATAACTTCTCCTCTCGCTCCACAAATCATAAACGAACGTACGATGATTCCCCTCCGTTTTATCTTTTCCGACACACTCGGTTGGGATGTTGGTTGGGACGATGCGACAAGAACCATTACATTACGATAAAAAATTACATTCTAGCTATTGTTAAACTTCATAATTATGTTAATATATAGGTAATACAAA
The DNA here is from genome assembly GCF_004115085.1 of Longirhabdus pacifica. Lineage (GTDB taxonomy): Bacteria > Bacillota > Bacilli > Paenibacillales > DSM-105158 > Longirhabdus > Longirhabdus pacifica. Next base: position 32,360 of record NZ_QXJP01000023.1, read on the forward strand.
GTGGAAGTTGTTCATAATGAGAAGCATGTAAGCCATCACCTCATTTGGACAACTTCTTTCAGGTAGTACACTATTTACACTTCTTATCTATACCGTAACAAGCATTTGTTTTACTGTAGCAAAGTGTATATGGGTTGTATATGGACACGATTTGTTGAGGGAATTCATGGAAATGAAGCGCCTTTCAACGCTTGTCTGGTTATATGTTAGACTATTTTTACTATTTACAATTCGTTAAAATCTTTTCAACACCATCATATAGCCTAAGGGGAAACATATCAGGATAATTAGCTCTATGCAAGTTCTATGAAGCTAGTTTTATCGTGAGTTTTTATCTTCACTTCATTTTGGTAAGCAAATGAAGTATACGACATGTATACTGATAAAGTTACAAAAACATACATAATATATCGGTTATGCTGTATACCATCTATCAAGTTTGGTGAGATGAACCGTATACACTAACTTAAAAATATATGAAAACTCATTCTATGTGGAGTGAAAAAGAAGAATGAGATCTAAACATAGCTACGAACCTTTTCACAAATTCATTTATTGAACATGAAAGTATAACAATAGAAAGGGTAATGGCATTGACGTTACAAACAGAAGCAATTGATCGCGTCATACAAGATGCGATTCAGATGATGGATGATTCTAAATATGCAATATTTGAAATATGCGAAAGTGCAAGAGAAGAATTGCAAGCGGTCAAAAATGAACTGGAAGAAATTAAACTCGAAACGATAGAAACGATAGAAAATGTCGATAAACTAGAGAGACAGTTCAGACTAGCTAGAGCCGTATTATCTGAAGTGAGTAGAGATTTCAATAAATATACAGAACAAGACATTAAAGATGCATATGAAAAAGCAACCGTCATCCAAATGGACATTATGATCTTTAGAGAAAAAGAGAGTAACTTGAAAGTCAGACGCAATGAACTGCAAAAGCGGACGAAAAACTTGCAAAGTACGGTGTCTAAAGCTGAAAATGTGACTTCGCAAATTAACGTTGCCGTAGATTATTTATCTGGTGATCTCAGTCAAATTACTAAAATATTAGAATCTGTTAAAAATCGTCAATTAGTTGGACTTCGCATCATTCTAGCTCAAGAAGAAGAGCGAAAAAGGATCGCTCGTGAAATTCACGATGGTATGGCGCAGTCGATGGCGAATTTGATTTTGCGAACCGAAATAGCAGAACGCATGATGGAACAAGACAAGCCTGAGTTAGCGAAGGCGGAAATCGTCGATTTGAAACAGCAAGTCAGGTCTAATTTAGAAGAAGTACGTAAAATTATTTTCAACTTACGACCGATGGCATTAGACGATTTAGGATTACTTCCTACCCTTAGAAAATTTGTGCATGATTTTGAAGAGAAATATAACATCAAAGCGAGAATCACGGTAAATGGAAAAGAAGAAAGATTACCTTCTGCAATGGAAGTTGCTATATTCAGACTAGTACAAGAAACGTTTTCCAATGTGAAAAAACACGCTAAAGCGACACAAGTTAATTTAGAAATGAGATTTCAAAAAAACTTTATATATTTAGTTATTGAAGACAATGGCATTGGATTTGAGGTGGAAAAGGTGGAAGACAAAATATCTGAAGGTGATAACTACGGCATTATTGGAATGCGAGAAAGAGTGGAGTTGTTAGAAGGAAAATTCAACATACAGACAGCTCCTGATCAAGGCACCAAGATGTTTATCCAAGTACCCGTTAAACCAGATTCCAAAGAAAGAGGGGATTTATAATGTCATTAATCACTTCAGCTACGATGAAAATCGTGATAGCTGATGATCATGCACTGTTTCGAGAAGGATTAAAACGCATCATTAACATGGAAGAAGATATGCAAGTTATTGGTGAATGTGGAGATGGGATTGCGGTACTCGAAGTTTGCAATGCCACACCACCAGATATCGTATTAATGGATATTAACATGCCTGTGGAAAATGGCGTGGTAGCTACGCAAAAATTGCGTGAAATTTTCCCAGATATCAAAGTTATTATACTATCTATTCATGACGATGAAAGCTACGTGATGGAGACGCTTCGCAAAGGTGCACAAGGTTATTTGCTAAAAGACATGGAAGCGAAGGAACTTGTCAATGCCATTCGTACCGTCGTAGAAGGTAATGCATATATTCATCCGAAAGTAACAGGTAAATTGGTTTCGCAACTTCGCCGAATGACCTACGTGAATGAAAATGGAGCCATATCTGAAATGTCCGAAGACCATCCTGCTGCCCAGTATATTAAAAAAGACGATAGTAGTTTAACGAAGCGAGAAGCCGAAGTATTGCGACTGATGGCTTCTGGTAAAAGTAACAAAGCGATAGGCGAGCATTTATATATTAGTGAAAAAACAGTCAAAAACCACGTCAGCAGTATTCTGCAAAAAATGGAAGTGGATGATCGTACACAAGCTGTTATCTACGCTATAAAAAATGGTTGGGTAAACATCTAGTACTTTGCTATATAAATAAATAAGCAAGACCGACATCTTTTGGAACCAATTACATAATGTAAATAAAACAACGTATAGACACCTCTCTATCATGATAAGCATATGATGTCGTATAGGGAGGTATGTCACGATGATCGAAGGATTGCTTTGGTTGATCGGACTATACGGCTCGGGTATGATTGCAATTCATTTGATATACAATTTACGAACAAAAATACAATGCACAACACGTCTAAAGCAGCATTTCATCCTTGTTACGATTAATAATCAGCGACAAGTAGAGTGGTATATCCGTTATATTTTTTTCATGACTTGGTGGAGAGGGAAAAATGTACATCTCACCATTGTCGATAAAGGATCTCATGATGATACGATGGCGATTATTCGTAAATTAAAGAGTCGTTATGGCGATCCACTTCATTGTATTCAGGCTTCTATGCTACCTAAATACATGCAGCAAAGAGAAGGAAAGCATGTTTTTATTATCCACATAAATCAACATCACGATTTACGTCGTCTATTGACTCACTTTTAATATTGTATACTATTTCAATCTATATCATTTCGAGTGTGAAGCACACCTCGATCCTGTATGACAGGACGAGGTGTGCTTTTTTTGAGGAGGAGGGAGCATGATATGAAAGTACACTTGTATGCCGTCATTCACAATCATCCACAGCATGAAACGTTACACTTATTGCATTGGCGCACTACATTAGATTTAAAAAGTGACTTGTCCTATTGGATAGCGATGAAAAAAGAGAAAGCGATGGTGTTATTGCAACAGCCGCTTGCCTTTGACATCGCCTATCTTATGCAGCAGCAATTAAACAAAAGCAGCAAAGCTTTTTCGTTAACGGACAACAAGAACAACAGAGACAGCGCTCAGAAGATCATCCATACACACGTCGTAACAAACTTGCAACGTGCTGTACAATCTCTTCCAAAAGACCGTGGATGCAACATCGCATTTTCTGCTGACTTGCTGCAATACTTCACACAACGAGATTGGATTGCCTTCATGCAAAAACAACAACATAGTAAAACTCCACTGATGCCAACGCCATCGCAACAAGAGGCATGGAAAACAGTATGGTTTACACAGGTGTACACTTTCATGACGACACAGAACATATCCTCACAGTTTCTTACCGTTTTAGCGGAGTTTATGGAAGGTAGAAGGCTACTACTAACAGAGCTGCAGCAATATGCACAGCAGTACACCGAAGCCGCACAACGACAGTTGCAGACCCATTTGCAGTGGTTATTGCTAGAACAGAAACTAGCTTGGCAACCAGCGATCATGAGAAGTACAAAGCCACGGGCGTTATGGTCACCCCATTCATGGTTTAACAAAAGTGACGTTCATTGTCTGCGCTGTGGATGTCATGCTGCATCGTTGCAAATGACACCATGTAGTGCATGCGACCTTGTATGTTATTACTGCCCAAACTGCATGACGATGGGTAAATGCAGAACGTGCACTCCTTTATTTACAAGGGTTACAAGGGAGATAAGCAACCGTCTAACTCCACAAGTTGCAAAGAATGATTGGGACGACATGACAATCAGTCATGCCAACACTAATCCCAACATCCATGCCAACATGACTGAGAAAATACATACAATCTCCCACAGTAACACCCATGCCAATAGTGGTGCCAACAGCACAGAACAAGACCAACCATCGCTAGCAAAATGGCATTTAAGTCCTGCGCAGAACGAAGCCGCTTTAACGGGCTTGCGTTTTTTAAAACAAGATCGCAGCATATTTCATTCACTACCTAGAGAAGAAGACCGTCGTTGCTTCGCAATATGGGCAGTAACGGGAGCAGGAAAAACAGAAATCATTTTCCCACTCATTGAACATGAACTAGCGAGGCATCATCATGTGCTGTTAACGACACCAAGAAGAGATGTCGTTTTAGAGCTGGAGCCAAGACTAAAAAAAGCATTCCCCCATACCCCTATAACAGTACTGTATGGCGGCAGCCCTGATCGCTGGGAAAAAGCGCCGTTTACCATCGCAACGACACATCAAATGTTGCGCTTTGCCAATGCATTTGACCTCGTCATTATTGATGAGATCGACGCGTTTCCTTTCCACAACAATCCAATGCTGCAGTATGCCGCCAGTCAAGTCATCAAAGAAGATGGGAGATACGTGTTCTTAACCGCAACCCCTCCTGTGCAAATACAGAAAAGCATTAAAAAAAAGCAAATGGACCATGTGAAAGTTCCGGTTCGTTACCATCGTCATCCTCTACCTGTTCCCATAATGAAACATGTGCAGGCAATCAAGAAGTGGAATGGTCTTCCTGTTTTATTGAAAAAAGCACTGCAATCATCATTGGAGCGAAAAGCACAAATTTTTATCTTTGTACCTGCTATCTCCTATGTCCCCCTCGTCGTGAAAAAACTAAGCAAAGCATTTCCACAGACCGCAATGGCAGGGACATCTTCCGTGGATGAGGACCGAGGTGATAAAGTGATGCAATTTCGACAGCAACACATCCAAATCATCGTCACAACCACGATACTAGAACGAGGAGTAACCATTCCTAATAGTGATGTATACGTGATCGATAGTGACAGTACTATGTTTGATGCTGCTGCCTTAGTACAGATGGCAGGACGCGCCGGGCGTTCCGCTGACTTTCCGAATGGGAAAGTGTACTTTTTTAGCAAAGAGAGGACGAAAGGACAAGTGGAAGCGATGAAACAAATTAAAGTCATGAATCATACAGCGAGGAAAAAGGGGTACTTACGATGATGCACGCTTTTCAGCACAGTGACGGTTATATCAAATGGTTGATGCAATCCATCAAAAATGTAGTACAAGGTAAACGAGAAGTTTGTCTCCTGTGCGGAGCTGCAAAAAGTAATCAGACGACGTTAAAGCTATGTGCCAAATGTGTACATGACATTCCGTGGATCAAACACCTGCAATGTATGCATTGCGGAAGAGCAGCGCATTGTCCTGATTGTAAACGTAATGAGATCAAATATATTCATGCTAATCGAAGCGCAGTTTCTTACACTCCTGTCATGAAGCAGTGGCTCGCATTGTACAAATTTCGCGGGCAAGAAATGCTGCTTCCCTTATTTGTCGACATGATGATCATCGGCATGGAAACCCATTACCACCCATTGTTAGCGCAGCGAAAGGCTAACATCATCGTCAGTTTTGTACCGACCAGTCGCGAAAGAAACATAGAGCGGGGATTTAATCAAGCACAACAGTTAGCAGAAGGCGTAGCCCTTTATTATGATTTAGATTGCATGCAGCTTGTAGACCGAATTCAACATACGGAAAAACAAAGCCGACAAAATAGAGAGCAGCGAAAAATAGCATTGCGAGATGCTTTTCACTTTAACCCAGCATCTACCCACGTTGTATCCCAGTGGCGACAACGTCGAGTGCCTATGATAGTCTTACTGATAGATGATGTGTATACGACAGGAAGTACATTGAACGCCTGTGCAAAATGTATAGTACAAGCATTGCCAGATGCAGTAGTATACAGCCTGTGTTGGAGTAGAGCGTAAGGCGAAAGCAAAAATCAGCAAGCATACAGCATAAAGTAAATAAACGTCATAAGCCGATAACAAAAGTATGTGAGATGCAGACAGGCTTTTCGTTACAAGGAACGACAAACAAATACAAAATATGCCAAAGAATATATACATCTCTTCAAGAATGAGGTACACTATATTTGTTAAAATGGATCGGGTTAAAGGAGGGAATTCACATGCAGCTAGCGAATTGCCCGAGGTGTGGCAAGTTATTTGGCAAGGGAGTTCGAAGTATATGCAGTCAATGTGTGAGTAAAATAGAAAAACAATACGACCTTTGTTGGGAATATTTAAACGAACATCCTAATGCAACAATCGTAGAGTTAAGTAGTGAAACGAAAGTAACTATCTCGCAGATTGAACAGTTTATTACAGAAGGGCGACTGTCTATTCGAGATAATCCCAACATGGGTTATCCTTGTGATATGTGCGGTGGTATTATACGTGGGGGAAAAGTGTGTAAAGATTGCTCAGATCGGTTGAAAACGGAAGTGAAGAACTTATTTCGAGGTGTTCCAGGATCAGAAAACCAGCATACCGATAAAAATGGGAAGTATAATATTGGAGATCGACTCGTACGCCGAGGGTATCGAAAAGATTAATGCCACAATATAAACTTTATAATAAACGTTGCCGATAATAACACAGACGATATATTATCGGTTTTTTGTTATTCCAGAAGTGATACAACCAAATATATATACAACTTTTTCAATTTTTCGTATTCTAAAGCATATCATGTCGCTAGAATAGGAGACAACGAGGTAAGATGAGGGTTAAAGAGGTGAAAAACCATGAAAATAAATGATACAAATCGAGTAAGTGCATTAAATCATTATCGAAAACAATCACATGACTATCAGGCACAAACAGATAAACTTGGTAAAAAGAAAGATCAACTGCAAATATCATCCCAAGCAAAAGAAATGCTAGAAATTCAGGCAAGCGAAAAAATAAACAGCATAGAGAAACAAGAGAGATTGGAGCAGTTGAAAGAAGAAGTAAATAGCGGCACATATCGTGTTGCCGATGAAAAATTAGTGGACAAACTGCTTCCATACTTCCGACAAATTGACGAAGAATAGGGGTATACCATTGAAGGACATTATTGTATGTATACAACAACTGCTCAAGGCACATGAACAGCTACTACAATTGGCAAAGCAAAAGAAAGATATTATTGTAGCCAATGACATCACATCACTGTCAGAGATCACCAGCAAAGAGGCGAAATATATAGCTGTCATTGAAACATTGGAAGTTCGTCGCCAAAACCTCGTTAATGCATACTTTCAATCTTTGTCATTGTCAGGTGATAAGCAAATAGATCCGACATTAACGAATCTTATCGCTCTAACGAAAGAAGAACCCGATCAACAACAACTTACAGATTTACAGCAGCAACTACTACCAGTCATGGAACAATTAGTAGCATGTCAAACATTAAACGATAAATTGATTGCTGATGCATTGCAATTTCTCGACTATTCCGTAGACTTATTATTCGGTGAACCAGAAGATGATATGCTCTACCAACATCCAGAAAAAACGAGAGATCATCGCAAAGGCATGTTCGAAACGAAAGCTTAAGGAGGGATTTACATGAGATCCACATTTCATACACTTACAACCGCAAGAAGAGCATTATTTACACAAAATACAGCCATCGCTACCTTATCTCACAATATAGCGAATGCAGACACAGAAGGATTTACAAGACAACGCGTGAATATGAAAGCAACAACGCCAATTGAAGCATTTGGGTTGATGCGTAGTACAAGCCCAGGTCAGCTGGGAACAGGGGTAGAAGTAAGTTCCATCTCACGTTTAAGAGAAGGGTTTTTAGACTCTCAATTTCGCAATGAAAGTAAGGAACTCGGTAGCTGGAGTGTACAGATGGATACGCTTGGTAAGCTGGAGACGGTTGTCAATGAGCCTTCTGATAGCGGTATACGTGAAGTCATGGATGAATTTTGGAAAGCATGGTCTGTCTTAAGCTCCGATATTAGTACTAAATCAGAAGAATTAGCAGCGCGTACCGTGTTAAAAGAAAAAACGATAGCATTAACAAGTGCCTTTAATTTAATGAGCAGACAGCTTACGGAACTATCTACTGATTTGACCAGCAACATTGGAGTCAAAGCAACACAAGTAGATACACTCAGTTCCTCTATTGCGACGCTAAATGATGAAATACAGCGACTAGAATTGTTGGGCGATAACGCCAACGATCTTAGAGACCAGCGCGATCTATTAACGGATGAATTATCTGAAATCGTGAATATTACGGTGACGGAAAATGATCAAGGTTATACGATACAAATGGGCGGAATAACGTTGACTGATGGAGAAAATAGTATACCAGTCGATGCAGCCTTCTTGGAAAGTGCAGTCACCTCTGGAGACTTGATCTCTGGTGAAGTCAAAGGCATGATCGAATCCAGAGATCGCTATGTAAGTGATATGCAAGTGCAATTGGATAAAATGGTAGATACACTCGTTAACGGGGAAGTGGAAGTGACGATACCAAAAGGTTCCGTACTACCACCTGGTTCTATATTTGATGGCATTGATTATAGTGGTACATTGAATAGTGACATTACCGTGACCGTAAAAGGAATTAACGGATTGCATAGATTAGGATATCATTTCAACTCTCCTTACGTTGGTGGCGATTTTTTCACGACAAAAGATGGTTCTGCTAACTTTACAGCCGCTAACATTGAACTCAATCCGGACATCGTGGAAAACGCAAACCTTATTGCAACGTCGATGCGAATTGAAACAGTAAACGGAAATGTAGAAGTCATCAAAGGAAATAATACATTGGCATTGCTCATGTCTGAACTAAAGGCAGGGAAGTTTGCCGTTAACGATCAGACCACAGGCGTAAACGAAGCAACAATAGATGATTATTTTGCTTCTATTGTAGGGGAACTCGCTGTGGAGTCAGAAGAAGCGCAAAGACAAACAAGCAATTATGTCATTATCGTGGAACAGGTGGAAATGCGTCGCCAAGCAATTAGTGGGGTTTCCATCAATGAAGAAATGACAAATATGATTCAATTTCAACAAGCTTACAATGCAGCTGCTCGTACGGTCACTGCGTTCGATGAAATGTTGGATAAAGTCATTAATGGCATGGGTGTTGTAGGTAGGTAATGATCTATGTTAACAAGAAATGGAGGGATTTAATATGGCAGGTAGAATAACAGGCGGTATGATGAGATCACAGCTGTTATACAACTTGAACAATAATTTAGGTAAATTAAGTAAATTCCAACTTCAAATGGAAACGGGTAAAGTAATCAATAAGCCCTCAGACGATCCCGTAGGCATCACATACAGCTTACGATATCGCAGCGATTTCTCCGCTAATATACAGTTTCGATCTACTGTAGACAGCGGATTGTCACAACTGGACTATGCGGATGACGTACTAGATCAAATAGGTAAAGAATGGAAGACAGTTCGTACGTTAGCGGTAAAAGCAGCGAACAGTACGAATGATGAAACAGCAATGGATGCCATCAAAACGGAATTAGAAGAGTTGTATGATGAATTAGTATCCCTTGCCAATAACCAATTTCAAGGTAGATATATTTTTAATGGACAGAAAACGGATATTAAACCTTATGATCCTGCCACAGCAGAAACGGCAGCTACGGATAACGGCGAAATTTTGTTTGAAATGAGCGAAGACTTAAAAATACAAATTAATATTACAGGTAATGAAGTATTTGGAAGTCCAGGAGATGCCGATAATTTATTTAAAGTGATGAAAGACTTAATCAATGATATAGACAACAACGATCATCAAGCAGTCAGCGATGCATTAGATATTATTGATTCTCGCAATTCGAAATTGTTAGATGCACGAGCAGCCATTGGTGGAAGAACGAACAGGGTAGAGCTAGTGCAAGACCGTTTGGAAGATTTGAGTGTGAACTTAGAAGATATGCAGTCCAATGTGGAAGATGCAGATATAACAGAACTGATCACGAGATATACGATGACGGAGAGCGTTTATCGTGCTTCTCTAGCGGTAGGCTCACGCTCTATGACTCCAACATTAGTAGATTTCTTAAATTAATAGGAGGTTGCGGTTATGACAGCCATTACCTCTTCTAGTATGCCGATGTTGCGAATTGAACAAACTTTTGCGCAAATTGGTGTGAAACAGCCAAAGGGAGATCAGAAATTAAGCCAACCGATGGCAACGTTTGAACTGTCTCAACCTAAAGCAGAACAAAGTATCCAGCAAGAACTTGGAACATTACAAATCGATCAGAGCCGCGCTTGGGATGCTTTAGCTCAAGGTGGTGTGCTGAAGTCCATGCATCGTATTTTCAATCAATCTTCACAGATCGCATTAGAAGGTATTGCACAAGCCGTTCATGAAGGCGATATATTAATGTCGATTGAAAACGCTAGTAATGGAGTGGTGGAAGTGGTTAAACAAGCCCAATTCCGCCATCATGCTTTACATATTGCAGGACCTGCTTCAATCGATAATGTAGATATCCAATATACCCCGCAAAAACCGATGATCGACGCTGTCGTTTCTGATGTTCAGCTTTACACCCGTCCTAATAAAGTCATCCATGACTATACACCACAAAAGGTGAACATTTATATGAAGCAACAAGCAAGTATCAACATTATTCCACCAGAAATAGACTTGCAAATCTAACCCTCCAGTGTGCATGGGGGGTTAGTTTTATCTATCTTGTTCTCATCATCTCAGTCACGGCTATCAGAAACTTAAAATGGTAAAATCTTAGCACCTTGCATCGTGAATAACGTAAGCTAATTATTTTTTTTAGGATTGCCGATATAGTGAGTAGGTTAACCAAAAGGATCGGAGGAGGCACACAGGATGAATGAAATCAACAACGTGAGGGCAGGTAGCAATGTGAAGCAACAAATAGAGCAAACGGCAAAAGTAAATTCAACGACATCTCCGGGCCCTCCATTACATCGGTTTTTACGAAGTGCAGCAACGCTTGAACATGCAGAATTACTTGGAGAAGAAATAACGATAAGTGAAAAACAGCTCGTACAAGCTATTGAAAAAGCAATCAAAGAATTATCAAAATCTACATCATTGGAATTTAGCGTGCATGAAGGAACCCAGAGAATCATGGTAAAGGTGTTAGATCAGCAGAACGGGGAAATGATTCGAGAAATTCCACCGGAGAAAAATTTAGACTTCTTACAAAAGTTGTGGGAAATGGCCGGGATTTTTGTTGACGAAAAAGGATAGAAGGGATGATAGAACATGCAAGTATCACCAAATCGAATTAATGGATTTTCAGGAATGGACATTGACCAAATGGTCTCTGACATGATGAAAGCAGAGCAATTTAAATTAGATAAGTTTGGTAAGAAAAAGACACTTTTGGAATGGAAAGTAAACAAATATCGCGATATTAATACAAAAATTTTAGAGTTTGATCGTAACGTGTTAGATGGTTTGAAACTATCAGGAACTTTTTCCTCTAAAATCTCTACCTCTTCTAATCAAAATGCGGTTTGGGCAGAGGCAACGACTAAAGCGGTAGATGGTACGTATACCCTAAAAGTGAATACACTGGCGGAAGCGGCGAATTTAGTATCCAATAAACTCAACGCATCCAATGCTTCTGGAACACCTTACAACGGACAAACCGATCTTAAAACGATGCAGCTCAATACCAGTGATACGACACTTAATATTAGCGGAGAGAAAGGCAGTGTGACGATCAACGTCAGTGAAACAGATACACTGCAATCGATTGTGAATAAAGTAAATGGCTACTCCAGTACGACAGGTGTCAGAATGAGCTATGATGAAGGTTTAGATACTATATTTGTAAACAGTACGACCACAGGTGATGATGCCAAAGTTTCACTATCTTCTGAATCGAACTTATTAGATGTACTAGGGTTTAATTCAAACGTGAAAACAGGAGAAACATTTACATCTGCTCCCTCAGGATCTAGTACTGCCACTTTTGCATTAGATGAATTGGTTGATTCGACATTAACAAGCGAGGAAACGTTGACCATTACTTATGGTACAGAGCAAGTAGACATTAAAGTAGATGCAAAAACGACAATCGAAGATGTACTCAATGAAATCAATAGCTCTGCTATTGGAGAGTCTGGTGTTGCAGCTTCATTAGATGCCAACGGAGACATTGCCTTTTTTAATCCTGACAACAGTGTTTCAGTACAATTTAGTGGAGACAGCAACGTATTAAATAAGTTGAATTTAACAACCACTTCAACCCCGCAAACGGTAACGTATAACGAGGTTACTGATATGGGAGTGAATGCAGAAGTTGAATTTAACGGAGTTGTCGGAAGCTATGATTCCAACACATTTTCTATTAGCGGGATCAACTTAAATATTAAAGAAGTGACCACATCTCCTGTCACCATTAGTGTAAATAACGATGTGGATACGGTGTATAACAACATCAAAGATTTCGTAGATCAATACAATACCTTATTAGAAGAGTTAAACAAAGTCGTCAGTGAGCCACGGAATCGATCGTATGAGCCATTAACAAAAGAAGAAAAGGCAGAATTAAGCGAAGAAGAAATTGAAAAATGGGAAGAACAGGCACAAAGTGGATTGTTGCGCAATGACAATATGTTATCTAGTGGACTGGATAAGATGAGACTAGCTTTAGCGAATATGTTTACGGACGCAGACCCAGATGCAATTAGCCAGCTAGCCGAAATTGGTATTGCTACAGGGGATTATTTCGAAGAAGGCAATGAATACGGAAAGCTACACATTGATGAAGCTACATTAAAACAAGCGATAGCAGATAATCCCGATCAAGTGATGCAATTATTTACTAGCAACAACTCCGATGGTGAAATAGATAGTGCAGACGGTATAGCGCATCGCTTGGATGATATCGTAGATGAAATGATGAGTGATATAAGACAAGTTGCAGGTACAAAAGAAACAAATGTATTGGAAAACTTTATTATTGGAGAAGACATTCAAGATTGGGAAAACAAAATAAAAGATTTTGAAGATCGTATGCAAAGAATTGAAGAAAGATACTATAGTCAATTTACAGCAATGGAAACGTATATTGCACAAATGGACTCGCAAATATCTTATTTATTAGGTCAGATGAACGGGCAATAGTCCGTTGTATCCTTTACTTTTTTTAAGTTTAATATATTAGGAGTGGTCACGTGATACATTCTAACAAATACAAGCAAACTTCTATTCAAACAGCTTCTCCTGCACAGTTACTCATTATGCTATATGACGGTGCTATTCGATTTTGCAGACAGGCAATCCACGCTATTGAGCAAAATCAGATCGAAGAAGCAAACATGAACATTCAAAAAGTACAAAACATCATTCATGAATTTAGTTCTACATTAGACAAAAATGCTCCCATAGCGGAACAATTGTTACCACTTTATGAATACTTTCAAAGTAAATTAGTGGAAGCTAACATGCACAAGAAAACAGAACCGTTGGAAGAAATACTTGAATATTTAAAGCAATTAAAAGAAACGTGGATGCAAGCTGCAATCGAAGCTAAGAAACAACCACAAACTGCAGGAACAGGAAGCTAACGATGATGACAGCAACAGAAGATCTATTGACACAATTACTTCAAACTAGTGAGAACACCTTAGCTAAATTGGATGCTATGAGTGAGGAACAGCTGGGTTCCTATGTAGATCAGAGACAGCATATCTTTGGGCAATTACAACAACAGTCATGGGAAGCGCATCGTATGGAAGAGTATGGTGCCATCATCAAGAAAATTATGGATAATGATACACAAATTCAGCAGAAAATGAAACAAGTTCGTGATCAAGCGATGAATCAATTGAAGAAATTGAACAAATTGAAAACACAACAGAAATACGGACAAAGTGGTGTCGTACAAAGTATGTTTTACGATGAAAAAAAGTAATGACATGCATTGCAACAACAATGTCATAACGTGACAAGATAACATATTTTCCGATGTATTGGAGGAAAATGATACAAAAAAGATCTTCTATAATAGAAGATCTTTTTGTTTACAAGCAAAACACTTCATACCCACAGAAATGTGGACAATACCATATATCCGTGGAAAAGTTGTTAACAAACTATCGTTCACTATTGTGGATAGTGTGGATAAAAGTGTGAATAACAATGAAAATAAGCTTTCATAATAGGGAATAATGTCGATAATACAATTTTCAGTTAACTACATGTATAGCAGGATTAGACGTTTTTTACCACAGTCATCAACATGAGTTGTGGATAACTTTTTGGAATGTGATAAAAAAGAAAATTAAATTGATGACGGTAATGCATAAATGACATTCATTTACATATAATATATAAAACTGTGGCAACAAAAACTGGTAACATAAGGTGATGTGCATAAGAAAATCAATTGACATTACCTAGAACCGATGCTATAGTCAAAGAGTGAGTTTTAACTCGCAAGATGAAAATGAAGGGAATGTTTTATATGCAAGGAACAGTAAAATGGTTTAACGCTGAAAAAGGTTATGGATTTATTGCAACTGAAGATGGTGGAGACGTATTCGTTCACTTTTCAGCTATCAACTCTGATGGTTACAAAACATTAGAAGAAGGTCAAAACGTAGAATTCGAAATCGTCGAAGGTGCTCGTGGACCTCAAGCTGCTAACGTTTCAAAATTATAATCGCTGAGTGGCGAATAAAGCCCTATTCATATAGATGGTTTTTTTGTCATTAAAAGATTGGTTGTTATATCGTAGCTAAATTGACCCTGGTATTATACCAGGGTTTTTTGCGTACATTTCCTTGGTTGCTTGAACACCATGAAACTGATAAAATTTATATATAAGTGGAATGAACTTGTTCAGCCAACTTATTATATAACTTCAACATAAAAGCTATGGATAACTTGCTATGGTGGATTCGATGGAAAGGGGTATACCCAAATATGTTAGGACTTATAAAAAAAGTAATTGGGGATGCGAATGAGCGTGAACTCAAACGCATTATGAAAACTGTCACAAAAATTAATGAGATGGAACCACAATTTGAAGCCTTATCTGATGAGGAATTGAAAGCTAAAACACCACAGTTCAAAGAACGTGTACAAAACGGAGAAACTTTAGATGATATCCTTCCTGAGGCGTTTGCAACCGTGAGGGAAGCTTCTAAACGTACGTTAGGCATGCGTCATTTTGATGTGCAATTAATTGGTGGAATGGTGCTGCATGAAGGCCAAATTGCGGAGATGAGAACAGGGGAAGGGAAGACGCTCGTAGGAACATTACCTGCATATTTAAATGCATTGAGTGGCAAAGGCGTTCATGTCATTACGGTCAATGATTATCTTTCCTCCACGCAGAGCGAGCAAATGGCTAACATATATAACTTTTTAGGATTAACCGTTGGATTAAACTTAAACAGTTTATCCCACGAACAAAAACAAGAAGCTTATGCAGCAGATATTACGTATGGAACAAACAATGAATTCGGCTTTGACTACTTAAGAGATAATATGGTGCTGTATAAAGAGAAGATGGTACAACGTCCACTTAACTTTGCCATTATCGATGAGGTAGATTCCATTCTCATTGATGAGGCGAGAACACCGCTTATTATTTCAGGACAAGCCGAAAAATCGACACAATTGTATATTGCCGCCGACCGCTTTGTTAAAGGCTTACAAGCAGACGAACATTATACAACGGATGAAAAAATGAAAAATGTCAACTTAACGGAGGATGGAGTCGAAAAAGCAGAATCCGCATTCGGTATAGACAATTTATTTGATCATCAGCATGTTGCGCTCAATCATCATATTTCACAAGCATTAAAAGCACATGTGATCATGCAACATGACGTAGATTATGTCGTACAAGATGGGCAAGTCGTGATCGTAGATGAATTTACTGGACGTATGATGACGGGTCGCCGTTATAGCGATGGTTTACATCAAGCAATTGAAGCGAAAGAGCAAATTCAAATTCAAAACGAAAGCATGACACTGGCAACGATTACGTTCCAAAACTATTTCCGTATGTATCAAAAATTATCAGGCATGACAGGTACAGCGAAAACAGAAGAGGAAGAGTTTTCAAAAATTTATGGATTGCATGTCATCGTTATTCCAACGAACCGCCCGATGGTTCGTAAAGATATGCCAGATCTGATCTATAAAAATGAAATGAGTAAATATAGATTAGCAGTAGAAGAAATTGCAAACAGACATCAAACAAAACAGCCTGTGCTAATCGGAACGACATCAATCGAACGTTCAGAGCTTATTTCTTCCATGTTAACTAAAAAAGGCGTGCGTCACAGCGTTCTTAACGCGAAAAAGCATGCAGAAGAAGCAGAAATTGTCGCCAAAGCAGGTCAAGCTGGTGCCGTAACGATTGCAACGAACATGGCTGGAAGGGGTACGGATATCGTACTTGGAGAAGGCGTAGCAGAGTTAGGTGGTTTGCATATCATTGGTACAGAGCGTCATGAAAGTAGACGTATCGATAATCAGCTTAGAGGACGTGCAGGACGTCAAGGTGACCCAGGATCTACCCAATTTTATCTTTCATTAGAAGACGACGTGATGCGTCGATTTGGTTCCGACAACATGCGAGGCATGTTTGACAAATTAGGATTCCAAGAAGATGAGCCGATCCAAAGTAAATTAGTAACAAAAGCGATCGAATCCGCACAAAAACGAGTAGAAGGCAGTAACTTTGATGTGCGTAAAGTTGTACTCCAGTATGATGACGTCATGAATCAACAACGTAAAATTATTTACAAACAGCGTAGTGAAGTCATTGAATCGGATAACGTAAAAGAAATCGTTTGGACGATGGTTACAGCTGTTGTTGAACAAGTCGTGAATGCGCATTGCTCAAATGATGTTATTCCTGAGGAATGGGATCTTGGTGCTGTGGTTGAATACGCCAATGCCACGCTACTGAATGAGGAGTATGCCATAACGGAGAAAGATCTTAAAGGCAAAGAAATACAAGAAATGATTGAAATGCTGACGGAGCGAACAGAGGAACTCTATGCGAAAAGAGAACAAGAAATAGGAGAACAAGTAATGCGGGAGTTTGAAAAAGTTATTACACTCCGCGCAGTAGACAGTAAGTGGATGGATCATATCGATGCCATGGACCAACTTCGTCAAGGTATTCATTTAAGAGCATACGGAGGCACAGATCCACTGAGAGAATACCAATTTGAAGGCTTCCAAATGTTTGAGGACATGATCGCTAGCATTCAAGAAGAAGTAACAAAGTATGCGATGAAAGCACATGTAGAAAGAAATGTTGAACGTAAAGAAGTTGCCAAAGGTCAGGCTGTTGATCCGAAACAAGATAGTAAAAAAGCAAAAAAACCGATGCGTCGTGAACAAAAAGTAGGAAGAAATGAACCTTGTCCATGTGGCAGCGGCAAAAAATACAAACAATGCCATGGTAAATAAGTGGATGATTCACATGCATTTTGACTCATAATAGAGGTGAACACATTGATAGATATCATTGAATTAAAGCAAGAACTGAAGGAAATGGCCAAGCGAATTACCCAACTTAGGGGGTCTCTTTGACTTAGATCAAAAAATAGCTGACATAGCACAGTTAGAAGAGAAGATGAGCGCGGCTAACTTCTGGGACGATAATGAGCAAGCGCAGCAAACGATAGCAGAAGTCAACGGCTTGAAATCGATCGTAGATGAAACAAACAAACTAAACGATGAATACGAAGAGTTGCAAATGATGTTGGAACTGGCAGAAGAAGAAAATGACGAATCGTTGTTGAAAGAACTACAAGCTGGTTTATCTCCATTTGTAAAACATGTAGAAAAATTTGAGCTCGAATTGTTGTTAAGTGAGCCATATGACAAAAATAACGCCTTCTTAGAATTACATCCAGGAGCAGGTGGAACAGAATCACAAGACTGGGCGGAAATGCTGCTTCGCATGTACCGCCGATGGGCGGAAAAGCGCTCGTTTAAAGTGGAAGTGATCGATTACTTACCTGGAGATGAAGCAGGGGTTAAAAGTGTAACCCTACTTATTAAAGGGTATAATGCTTACGGTTACTTAAAAACGGAAAAAGGTGTGCATCGTCTCGTGCGCATATCCCCGTTTGACTCCTCTGGTCGTCGTCATACGTCTTTCGTATCTTGTGACGTCGTACCGGAGATTGAAGATGATGTGGACATCGAAATTCGCACAGAGGATATTAAAGTGGATACGTACCGTGCTAGTGGAGCAGGTGGTCAGCATATTAATACGACGGACTCCGCAGTGCGCATTACCCATATTCCAACTAAAATTGTGGTCACCTGTCAAACAGAACGATCTCAAATTAAAAACCGTGAAAGAGCGATGAAAGTACTTCGTGCCAAACTTTATGAGAAGAAAATAGAAGAACAGCAAAAAGAATTGGCAGACATCCGTGGAGAGCAGCAAGAAATTGGATGGGGCAGTCAAATTAGATCTTACGTTTTTCATCCGTATAGTATGGTGAAAGATCATCGTACGAACGTGGAGATAGGTAACGTCGATGCGGTCATGGATGGTGGAATAGATGCTTTCATCGATGCTTATTTACGTAAAATGATATAGTGTGGCAATACCTAAATGACAATAGAGAGGACAGGGTGTAGCGTGTGCTTCCTTCCTCTCCTTCTTTTCTTTTAGCATTGAAAAATGTGTAACGTAAAAGGATGGGAAAGAGAGTTAGTTTGTGCAGGCAATACATAATATGGCATGATAGCGAAAACATTAGCGCGAAAAAAAGCATTAATTCCCTATAATAGCCGAGGGTATATTTTATTTGAATACATATTATTAATCTTAGGTTCCCTTCTTATTGCACTAAGTTTTAATTGGTTTCTAGCTCCGAATGGCATTGCTTCTGGTGGTGTTACAGGTTTATCCATCGTGTTAGAAGGAATAACAGGAATTAGGCCAGCTATTACACAGTGGGTTTTAAACATCATTCTTTTCCTCGGTGGATTAAGTGTACTTGGGGGACAATTTGGGCTTAAAACATTAGTTGGCTCCATCGTATTACCTTTTTTCATCTTAATGACCAGCGGACTGGAACCGATAACGAATGAAGACTTGTTAGCTGCGATATACGGTGGTATTGGTATTGGGCTAGGTCTTGGTATCGTCTTCCGTGGGCGTGGCTCTACTGGGGGACTAGATTTAGCCGCTCAAATTATACACAGATATACGGGCCTCAGTCTTGGAATGGCCATTGCGATGATGGATGGCATGGTCATACTGAGTGCTGGACTCGTATTTTCTTGGGAACAAGCGTTGTATGCATTAGTAGGTTTATTCGTCACGAGTAAAACGATTGACATTGTGCAAGCGGGTCTTGCTTTCTCGAAAGTGGCGTTTATTATTTCGGAGCAGACAGACGCTATTAAAGACAACGTACTAAGAGATCTCGATCGTGGTTTAACACGACTCGTTGGATATGGTGGCTATACAGGCAAGTCGAGGGATGTACTCATGGTCGTCGTCTCTCCAACCGAAGTGAGTAAACTAAAGGCCATCGTGAAGATGGTAGATCAGAACGCCTTTATCATTTTGAGCAATACAACCGAGGTATTAGGTGAAGGGTTTAAAAAAGATTAGCACCATGCAAATGATAAATCATATCACGTTGCTGAAAGATCACTAACCATTTTTTTATCTATGTGATATAATGGCATTAACAAGGATACACTATTAAAAAAACCACAAGTGCTGCTAACACTTGTGGCTAAGCAACAATAGATGCCTTAAAGGGCAACGACTCATACGTTCTAAGAAGTAGACTGCCTAGTTGGCCAAAACCGAGGACAGTCTACTTTTTTGTAGAAAATTCGATGATTAATAAAAAAAAGAAAAGTGAGCCGCTGCCCTCGTGAGCCGTTCTATTGTATGCTTATCCATATGATAGCATTATATTTCTTCTACATATAGCATTTCTCTTTTTCATATGACACTGAAATCCACGCACCTATCACTTCTCTACACACCACCTGTAACCATATACATAGCCTATATAGTTAAGGCAAAAGTGCATTTTCAATAAACATAAAAAATAGTATTGAATTAATATTCATATATATGTATAATGATACGTATTCATTATTATTTATTATGGAGGGATGAGGATGCAGCCTAAAATCAAAGCCGCTGTTATCGGTTCCACGGGCTATGGCGGAGTGGAGCTTATTCGTCTCTTACTTCAACATCCAAATATACAATTACATGCTGTCATTTCTACTTCTAGTATGGGGGAGAGTATAGCGGAAAGCTACCCTCATTTGTTACAAATAGCAGAAATGGAGCTTGATGATCTTCAAATAGAAACATTAGTAGAGCAAGTAGATATCATCTTTACTGCTACGCCTTCAGGCGTGAGCGGCAAGCTGGCTAAGCAGCTACTTGAAGCGGATGGCAAAGCGAAAATCATTGATCTTTCTGGTGATTTGCGCCTACAAACTCCATCTTTATATGAGCAATGGTACGGTCATGAATCGGTGGATATAACCACGTTAAAACGAGCAGTATACGGTCTGTCTGAACTATTTGAAAAACAAATTCAAGGGGCAACGTGTATCGCTAATCCTGGTTGTTATCCGACAGCGTCCAGTCTAGCACTGGCACCATTATTAAGTGAAAAATTAATTGAACCACAATCTATTATTATAGATGCTAAATCTGGTATTTCGGGTGCAGGACGAAAACCAAATACGACCATACATTACGCAGAAATAAACGAAAACATTAAACCTTACAAATTAAATCAACATCAGCACATACCAGAAATAGAACAAACACTTAGTCAAATTGCCGGGGAAGATATCACGATTACCTTTACGACTCATCTTGTTCCGATGACTAGAGGTATTTGCAGCACGATATACGCGCAATTATGTGAAAATATAGAAGAAGCACAATTAATAGAAATGTATAAAGCATATTATGCAGGGAGAAAGTTCATCCGAATAAAACCGCTAGGTAGTATACCTTCATCCAAAGAAGTATGGGGTTCAAATTATTGCGATATCGGATTTTCCGTCGATAAGCGAACAGGTAGGATCACCATCGTAGCTGTCATTGACAATCTTGTTAAAGGTGCTGCCGGGCAAGCAATACAAAATGCAAATATTATGATGGGATGGAAAGAAACATTAGGACTAGACGTCTTTACTCCCATCTATCCGTAAATCCATAGTAAAAAGATAAAAAAGCAAGCAACAACATGGAGAGAAAGGTAATTAGGTGATAAAGATGAGTGAAGCTTTTCAAACGATAGATCACGGTAGTGTGACATCTCCAGAAGGATTCTCAGCGGGAGGCATGCATAGTGGTTTAAGAAGATCCAAACGGCATGATCTCGGGGTTCTGTATTGTGATGTGCCAGCAACGACTGCAGCAGTATATACAACCAATTTATTTCAAGCTGCTCCACTTCAAGTGACACAGAAAAGCATTGCAGTGAGTAACCAATTACAAGCTGTTGTTGTCAATAGTGTGAACGCCAATGCATGTACAGGAAAACAAGGGGAATTAGATGCGCTAGCTATGCGTTCCAAAACGGCAGACATGTTTAAAGTGGAAGAACATCATGTCGCTGTTGCCTCCACAGGTGTAATCGGGGAACCTATGCCTATCAAAAAAATTCTAGCAGGTATTGAGCAAATGCCACAGCATGTGAACAAAGAAAATGGGGATGGTTTTAACCGCGCTATTTTGACTACAGACTTAACGACAAAATCCATAGCTGTAAAGCTCAACATCGATGGTAAAGAAGTACGTATTGGTGGGGCAGCCAAAGGTTCGGGCATGATTCATCCAAACATGGCCACGATGCTCGCTTTCATTACGACAGATGCAAAAGTGGAACAAAGTGCATGGAAGTCCCTATTGTCACAAACAACCAATAAAACGTTTAATATGATCACCGTAGATGGAGACACGAGTACGAATGATATGGTCATCACGATGGCCAGTGGAAAAATAGAGCACGAGATATTATCGCCATCCCATCCAGAATGGAATAACTTTGAAGTGGCCTTTTCTTACGTTCTAGAACAGCTTGCCAAAGCGATTGCACGTGATGGAGAAGGGGCGAGCAAATTAGTAGAAGTGATCGTAGAGCATGCACCAAGTGAGAGAACAGCGCAAGTCATAGCCAAACAAATCATTGGATCTAGTTTAGTCAAAACAGCGGTATTTGGTGCAGATGCCAACTGGGGACGAATTATATCGAGTATGGGGAGTGCAGGTGAGACATTTGATCCTCAACGAATTGATATTCATATTGGAGATATTAAGGTACTCCACCAATCACAACCTGTCCCCTTTGATGAAAATAAAGCCGCAGCTTATATGAAAGAAAGTCAAGTAACCATAACGGTAAATTTACATCAAGGAGACGAACGTGCGGTAGCTTGGGGATGCGATTTGTCGTATGAATACGTTAGAATCAACTCCGCTTATCGAACATGATAGCTCGGGAGGATAAGAGTCTATGAAATTAGTCATTAAATGTGGAGGAAGTACACTCCAAGACTTACCGTCAACCTTTTTTGAACAATTGCATGATTTAACAAAACAACAAATATATCCTGTCATCGTGCATGGTGGTGGGCCAGCCATTTCACAGCAACTAGAAGCGTTAAATATACAATCTGAATTCGTCAACGGACTACGAAAAACAACGGCTGAAGTGCTAGACGTAGTAGAGATGGTGCTCTGTGGTAAGGTCAACAAATGGCTTACCAGACAGATGCTCCACCATCACATACGAGCAGTTGGGCTAAGTGGTATGGATGATCGAATGATACAAGCTACAGCAGTGGAGGAACATGAGCAGCTAGGATATGTAGGGAGTATTACAAACGTGAATCCAGCTGTCATCCACACATTAATAGATGCGGGCATCGTTCCTATCATTGCACCGTTAGGTATAGATGAAACCGGAATGAAATACAACATTAATGCAGATACAGCGGCAGGGGCTATTGCGGCAGCAATAGGCAGCGATCATTTCGTCGTTACCACAGACGTCGATGGAATTATACAAAAGCAGCAAGATCAGGAAAAACTTCTATCCACTATCACCAAAAAACAAATTCAAGCGATGATCGCCAGTGGAGAAATATATGGTGGAATGATACCGAAAGTAAGTGCAGCTATAGATAGCCTCAATGGGGGAGTAAAAAGCGTAACCATTGTGAACGGCAAAGATCCCCATGCACTACTAAACATGATGCAAGGAAAAAAAGGTGGAACGACCATCATAAATCAATAGAAAATGGACGTCACATCGTTAAACGTTAATCTAATATAAGCTAACCTATCAGATCACTTACGAACAGGAGGGATAAGCAATGGAAACCATATTTGACACGTATCAAAGGTATCCTTTTCATTTTGAAAAAGGAGAAGGCAGTTGGTTGTATGACGATAAAGGAGAAAAATATTTAGACTTTACCAGTGGCTTAGCAGTGACCAACTTAGGTCATCGTCATCCTGTTATCGTAGAAAAAGTAAAAAACCAACTGGATCAACTGTGGCACACTTCAAATCTATTCTCTACATCACCACAACAGGAACTTGCACAAAAACTAACAGAACAATCAAGCATGGATCGCGTTTTTTTCTGTAACAGTGGAGCGGAAGCGAACGAAGCTGCTATCAAAATAGCAAGGAAATACGGGCAACACACGACGCGTAGCCACCGCTACGAAATCATTACGTTCGAGCAATCTTTTCACGGCAGAACGATCGCCACATTAGCAGCAACAGGTCAAGATAAAGTGAAGACAGGATTTCGTCCATTACCACAAGGATTTCGATACTGTCCGTACAACGATATTGTAGCTTTGGATGAAGCGATTAACGAACACACCTGTGCTATCATGCTTGAAATGATACAAGGAGAAGGCGGAGTAAACGTCGCGGAGTCTTCTTTTATCCAACACATTAAAAAACGCTGCGAAGAACATCAGATTTTACTTATTATCGACGAAATACAAACTGGCATAGGCAGAACGGGAACATTATTTGCATATGAACATTGGAACTTGCAACCAGATATCATTACCACAGCAAAAGGATTAGCCAACGGATTACCGATCGGGGCCATGTTGGCAACAGAAAAATTAGCTGAAAGTTTCAGTCCTGGTTCGCACGGTTCCACTTTTGGAGGTAACCCCATAGCATGTACCGCTGCAAATGCGGTACTTGATGTCATAGAGCAACAACAACTTATCACACAAGCTGCCATACAAGGAGATAAATTACTAGCTAAATTAACAAGTGCACTGCAACATCATGATTTTGTCAAAACAATACGTGGAAAAGGACTACTGATCGGTATCGAATGCAAAGGGAAAGTGCATGACGTTATACAAAGCATGCACGATCAAAAACTGTTGGTTATTCCAGCGGGACCCAACGTCATCCGATTGTTGCCTAACTTACTTGTGACAGATAAACAAATCGACACCGCGGTACAAACGATACAAGAAGCTTTAAATATACAAAATGTATAAGCCGAAGAAATAATAGAATATAAGTTTACGCCTCAGTAGCCAGGCGTAAAACAACGAAGTGGAATCACCTAAGAGATCAATCGCCCATGGCGAGGAGGGATAGAAATGATACATGTGAAAGTGCAACAACAAAATACAGGAAATGAGCAGTTAAATCCTATGCAAGCACAATTAAAAGGAAGAGATTTTCTAGCTCTAAATGACTTTTCTAGCTCACAACTGCAACATATATTACACGAAGCAGAGATTCTAAAAAAACAGCATAAAAACGGGCAGCAAGATCGTTCCTTAGAAGGGAAAATTATCGGACTCATATTCGAAAAAGCATCTACTCGTACAAGAGTGTCGTTCGAAGTTGGAATACTACAACTAGGAGGGAAACCGTTATTCCTTAGCAAAAACGATTTACAACTAGGTCGCGGTGAACCTTTATCGGATACAGGGAAAGTGCTCTCACGTTATTTAGATGGCATCATGATTCGCACCTATGCTCATGATACCGTCATTGAACTAGCGAGAAACGCCACCATTCCTGTTATTAACGGATTGACAGACTTGGCGCATCCATGCCAAGCACTTGCTGACTTTCATACCATCAAAGAGAAAAAGGGAAAATTAAAAGGACTAAAACTAACCTACATCGGAGACGGAAATAACATGGCACATTCATTAATGATGGCTGGTGCCAAACTAGGCGTGGACATCGCCATCGCTACCCCACCGGGATACGAGCCAGATGCTTCAATTAGCAAACTATGCAAAAATGCTGCTGTAGAAACAGGCGCAACGTTACAAATAACAAACAACCCTGTCCAAGCTGTACAAGGAGCGGACATCATCTACACAGACGTATGGGCAAGCATGGGGCAAGAGCAAGAACAGCAATCACGAGAAACAGCATTTCAAAGCTACCAAGTTAACCGTGAACTATTGAAACACGCAAAAAACGACTATCTATTCATGCACTGTCTACCCGCACATCGCGGAGAAGAAGTGGCTGCTGACATCATCGATGGACCACAATCTATCATCTTTGACCAAGCAGAAAACAGACTGCACGTTCAAAAAGCAATCATGAAATCTATCATTTAAAAAGAAAAAGGTTGCTGAATCGAAATAAACTTTAGCCATCGCACTTAACTAAAAAGGGAAAGATGCTGGATCGCCAGGCCTTTAGGGGCGAACAGAGGTGAAGAGAACGGAGCAGGGAAGAAAACTGGCAACCCATTTTGCCAGTTCCCAGCATAGAGAACGAAGCCGTCCAGCATCACCCGCAACGCAAGCGGCTAACAAGCCCAAGAGCCAGCACCTTTCCCGAAGGAGGATACCAACCATGACCAACAAACCAAAAATCGTATTAGCCTACTCTGGCGGACTAGATACATCTGTCGCCATCAAATGGCTACAACAACAATACGGATACGATGTCGTAGCCGTCTCCCTTGATGTTGGAGAAGGCAAAGATCTCGAACAAATAAGAACAAAAGCACTGCAAGTCGGTGCTATAGAATCGTACGTGGTGAATGCACAGCAACGATTTGCAGAAGAATTTGTACTTCCTGTCATTCAAGCCAACGCGATGTACGAAAATAAATATCCTTTAGTGTCTGCACTTTCCAGACCGCTCATTTCGCAAATACTAGTGGAATTTGCTGAAAAAACAGGCGCCGTTGCCGTCGCACACGGTTGCACTGGAAAAGGAAACGATCAAGTTCGCTTCGAGCTTTCGTTCGCTGCGTTGAATCCTAACTTAAAAATTGTCGCGCCAGTAAGAGAATGGGGCTGGTCAAGAGATGAAGAAATACAATTCGCAGAAAAGCATAACATCCCCGTTCCCGTTAACAAAGAAAAACCATACAGCATTGATGCAAACTTATGGGGAAGAGCATGTGAATGTGGAGTACTAGAAGATCCGTGGGCTGAACCTCCAGAAGATGCCTTTGGGATGACTACACCTTTAACAGAAACTCCAGATACAGCAGATGAAATTGAATTGACCTTTGTAAAAGGAAAGCCAGTGGCATTGAACGGAGTAACACAACCATTACATGAATTGATTAAACAACTGAACACGATTGCAGGTAAACACGGTATTGGTCGCATCGACCATGTGGAGAATCGTCTTGTAGGCATTAAATCTAGAGAAGTGTACGAAACCCCTGCTGCAGTGGTAATGATGAACGCACATAAAGAACTAGAATGCCTGACGTTACCGAGAGAACTCGCCCATTTTAAACCTGTGTTGGAACAAAAATTATCGCAAATTATATATGACGGACTATGGTTTTCTCCAGTAAAAGATTGTGTGATGTCCTTTATTGAACAATCACAACAGACGGTGAGCGGTACGGTACGCTTGAAATTGTTCAAAGGACACGCTGTCGTTGTTGGCAGAAAATCGGATCATTCATTATACGATTATAAACTAGCAACATATAATGCGGATGATGAATTCGATCATCAAGCAGCGCTTGGTTTTATTCAACTTCACAGCTTACCTACAAAATTATACGCACAAGTCAACAAGTTGAATCACAATGAGGAGTGAACAAGATGTCCAAACTTTGGGGTGGGAGATTTACAAAAGAAACGAATAAACTAGTGGAGCAGTATACGGCATCCATTTCCTTTGATCAGCAATTGGCGTCAGAAGATATTACTGGCAGCCTTGCTCATGTTGCGATGTTAGGTAAATGTGGTATTTTAACCCCATCTGAAGTGAATACCATCACCGAGGGGCTGCATGCTGTGCAGCAGAAAATGACTAACGGAAATGCAAACTTTAAAATAGAAGACGAAGATATTCATATGAACATCGAACGCATGTTGATCGAAGAAATTGGACCTGTAGGTGGTAAACTGCATACAGGAAGAAGTAGAAACGATCAAGTAGCAACTGATATGCATCTATATTTACGCCGTCATGTCGTTCATTTCGTACAATTGCTGAGCGACTTACAGCGTGCATTAGTGCAGCAAGCAGAACAAAATATGGACACTATTTTACCAGGGTATACGCACTTACAACGTGCGCAACCTATTTTGTTTTCTCATCATTTGCTTGCTTATGTAGCGATGCTGCAGCGGGATATAGAAAGGTTAATGGATAGCTATAAACGCATTAATACGATGCCGCTAGGAGCAGGAGCACTAGCTGGAACGACCTTTCCTATAGATCGACACTATACTGCATCTTTACTGCATTTTGATCATCTTTACGAGAACAGTATCGATGCAGTAAGCGATCGTGATTTTATCGTAGAATTTCTGGCAGATGCTTCCCTCATCATGCTCCACCTTTCTCGTCTCAGTGAAGAGTTAGTATTGTGGTCTAGTACGGAATTTTCTTTTATTGAATTGGATGATGCGTTTTGTACGGGCAGCAGTATTATGCCACAGAAAAAGAATCCCGACGTCCCGGAACTCGTTCGAGGTAAAACAGGTAGAGTATACGGCCATCTGATGGGTTTACTGACCTTATTGAAGTCATTGCCACTCGCCTATAACAAAGATATGCAAGAAGATAAAGAAGGCATGTTCGACACCGTACAAACGTTACAGGGGGCACTGCAACTATTTGCGCCAATGATCGCTACGATGAAAGTGAACAAAACAAACATGATGAAAGCCGTCCGTGAAGATTACTCTAATGCTACCGACATTGCAGATTATTTAGTGAATAAAGGGTTGCCGTTTCGAGCAGCTCACGAAGTGATCGGTAAAATCGTGTTATATTGCATTGAAAACAAAAAGTATTTACTAGACCTCACATTAGAAGAATATAAGCAGTTCAATGTTTTGTTTGAAAAAGATATCTTCGTTGCATTGCAACCAGAAAATGTCGTCAACGCACGCGATATGCACGGTGGTACAGCAAAGAAAAGAGTAAGTCAAGCAATAGAGCAAGTGAAACTCTGTATTGAAAAATCTGATACATGGGTAAAAGAACATACGATAACGTAGTATAAGACCAACGTAATATCTCAACGGATCAATGGTCTCATATGAATGACAATCAGGTGGAGTATAGTGTCCATCTGATTTTTTCTTTATGCATTTCTATTTTTATTCAGCACTTATGCAACATAAAGAAATTACTCATCTGGTTGAAAATAAAATATTGGCCCTTCCACACCATCTTCAATAATATTTCTTTTGGGGGCTATTTGAGAGCGGGGCTCAGGTGTACTATTCTTTTTTGTAGCAACTAACATCGGTGTAGGTGGATACGTATCTGTTGAAATGATTTCCTCCTTTATCATCTTGCCATTTTCTGTTGTTATTCGTTTCGTTTCTACTATAAAACCAGATTTCCCTTTTTGTAGTACTTTTTCGGTTCCAACAGGCAGCTTTGGATTATACACGACTTTTTTAGGTGGGGGAAGGACTTTTGTAAGTTTAGATGAAACGATATACGAATGGTTTTCATTGATTTCCGTTCCAAACAATTTTACCGTTACGTGCTGATTCGATATTTCCGTATGAATCAACAGATGATGATTGGTGTTGTTGCGAAAACGAAAGTTAATATTCCCTCTGGAAAAAGTGGCATCCTGCCCAAGCGGAACATACCGAATAGGCACAGAGTGATTTCTTCGTTCCACTACTTCCAAACCAGATCGTAAAATAGCGTTATATAGCGTCGTAGATACTTGGCAGATTCCACCGCCAATGCCCGGTACAAATTTGCCATTAACGATAACCGAAGCTTGCTTGAAGCCGTATTTTTTTTCTGCGGATTTAATTACTTCTTCATAGCTAAATATTTCTTGTGGTTTCAGCAGCATCGTATCCATCGTTTTGGCCACGGAGTGGATATTATGCACGCGACCAGCACTGGAACGAAATGTAGTGGTGAATTGACCGATTTTTTTTGAAACTCCCTGATTTTTTAATTTATGTACCGTGACACCTGCCTCTAACACATACATCGGTAACTTCATGGTAATTCCGTTTTGCTTGAAGTCCTGCCATTGCTGCAATTGCATCTGTATTTCCTTTTGTACGTTTATGTTTAATTGCTCAAAATCAATGCGAGCTACATTTTTTTCTGGCGTATACGTTATCGTGTCGTAGTCAGTAATCGTTCTTACTGCATTAGTAGGTTCATTGTTTTGAATAAAAGAAAAATGCTGCGTTAACTTCGATTGCAATGTGGCGTGGTCTACATCCATGTGTATATCGTAAGTACGATGGCGCATATGCAACCTTGTCCAGAACTTGTTCCATATCGTCCCTCTTTCTAAATCCAACAAAGACGTTGCAATAGATGAAAGGTTAGTATGTATGCCAAGTTCTTCGCCCGTATAAGTCACTTGCTGACTTGCTTCATTTTCGTATACAAAAGTAAATGTATACGTCTTCCAATGCGCTTCTAGCTGTTTCATCTGTGCTAAAATTTGAGAAACACTTTGATGCTCTACATTAATTTGGTTGATGTGCACACCGTCGGGAATACTGTGTTGATTGGCATAGAGAATCATACTGATGGACGTCAAAACCAACAGCATTCCTAAGACGCATATAGATATGAAAAAAACATTACGAAATTTAACGTTCATAGTTACACTCCTAAAAAGAACTCACCTAATCGAAAGAAGCTACTTCTTTATGTATATGCGTGGTGAGACAGCTTATCCCTAAATTTTTAATAGCAAACCCCTTCCTCTGGATAATTTTTATAAACGAAAGAATTTTGTAACTTTATCAATGGTTATGTTGAAAGTATGGTAAACTAAAAAGATAGAGCATGATTTTATTATTTTTATCATATTTTTTTGCCATAAAAAAGAACAATTACCGTTCTATTACGTATATTAGTTAACAGTAAAAAATGATAAAACATGTATTTTCTTAAAAAGGTAGTTTTACTTTCATGTCGAAATATATAACGAGCAAACTATTATACAATTATGCTAGCAGTCAATTATGCTCGTGTTGTGGCTACAAAAACAAAGAAGTAAAAAATCTCAAACTTCGTGAATG
>NZ_QXJP01000024.1 GCF_004115085.1 Longirhabdus pacifica
TCGTAAAAGCTTCTGGTGAAGCGGCGAGATCTAATATATCACAGGTTCTTACTTCTATGCAATACCTTTTTTCATTTTTATTTTATTTGTTCTTATTAATTTTTCAAAAAGCGTTGTTTACCTATTGTATGTAACATAAAAGCCGACATAAGCTAAGGTCTCTCTTTATAATTCAAAGTATACTTTGATACTTCTTTTGCTGGGGCTAAACGTGCATACATACGAAAGATCACTTTATATCTTTCAATCATATTTATTTTCACTGCTTTATCAATACGTCGATCATTCATGTCTAATAAGATTTCATCCATCTCTCTACGTAGTAAGTAATCAAATTCTTTACACTCACGTTCATTTAGTAACATTCCTAACAACGCATTCACCTCTGATTGCTATTTTCAATTCCACTTAGTCTTATTGTTATGCACAAATTATTTGCATTTTATGAATGAAATATATTGTACGAGCATATTTTTGTACAAAGGCTTGTATTACTATCCCAATATAAGAGGCTATAAGGAGGCTGCTTGCATTGAATTTTTTTCTAGTGATGAACGGAAAAAAAATAAAGAAGTTCATTTTTTTGAGTATTGCTATGATATTTGCCATTGCCGTTGTCTATGTAGAAAGAGATAATATTACCGTATTCTATAGCACGGCAAATACCGAACCATCCGCTATATACCGAATAGACACAGATGAAAAAGTAGTTGCACTAACATTTGATATTAGCTGGGGCAACAAAAGAGCTGAACCTATACTAGATATTTTAAAAGAGAAAGACGTGCAGAATGTTACATTTTTCTTATCCTCACCATGGAGTAGAGACCATCCTGAGATTGTAAAAAAAATAGTGGACGGCGGATATGAAATTGCAAGTCATGGACATAAACATGTTAACTATAGTGAATTAAGTGACGAAGAGATAAGAAAGCAAATAAAAACTGCTCATCAAATACTTAGAGAAACTACAGGAAGAGATACTAACTTAATTCGTTTACCTAACGGTGATTTCGATAAACGTGTACTTAGAATTGCTAACGAATTAAATCATCAAGTTATTCAATGGGATACAGATTCACTAGATTGGAAAAATATCGGTGTCGATAATATTATCAACCGCGTTCTCACACGAGCCCACCCTGGAGATATTATTCTTATGCATGCAAGTGATAGCTGTGAACAAACGCATCTTGCTTTACCTACCATCATTGATGAATTGCGTAAAAAAGGATATAAATTCGTCAATGTATCTCAATTAATTAATCAAGCTGATTTAAATAGATTGGAAGTAAAATAAAATGCTATTGAATCACGCGTAAGCAACATTTAAATTTATACTGCAAAAACACTGAAATGAGTTAAATTAATTATTGCTTCTAAAAAAATAAACATGGTGACTTATTGGACTGCATCATCCCAACATCACCATGTTTTTGTATTTATCTTTTTTTCATTTAAACGTGCCTACGAAACGTTATCCACCCTAACCTAACTGCTAACCGCATTACTTTCGTTATTCAACAATTTGTGCAAAATCAAAATTTGATATACATTACAAAACAAAATAGGAACTGCCATATATATCAGCTGATTGAAATCATCTAATCGAAGAGCAGGAACAACCTCTAGTGAAGTTCCAACAAAAAGGAAAAATAGTGCTGGTGTAAATGCTGTCCATTTCGTCAGCCTACTCTTTATCACCGCAGCTATCATACTAATGATAAATAAGATGATAGGAAAAAATGCATATCTAATGTAAGGCAATGATTCAGGCTGAAATACTAACTGAGGAATAATAATGAGATCTACAAACACCACAACGATTAAAAACCATTGTACAATCTGCCAACTCAACTGCGTCTTAAAAAAACCTCTTCCTATGTAATTCAATGTTAAATATGCGAAAAATCCCATCTGACTAAACACACTAAACGTACTTCCAACCGTAATAATAGCGATAATAGAACCGAGGTTAATGCTGCTAAGATTACTATCCCCTTGTGCAAACCAAATAATTTGTACAACACATTGACCAACAATACCAACTACTATTGTTGTCCAAAATAAGAAAAACCACTTTTTCAAATTCACTTCTTTCTTTCTCCTCTCGTGTGAAAGTGACATTCACATTATCATTATTGTACCAACGTTAAATATGAATTGCTAATACGTTTTGTGAATATTATATAAAATGAAGAAATAATGAGATACAAATTTACGCCTCAGTAGCCAGGCGTAAAGAGTATGATATTGAGATTTCTCCATCTTATGCATAGTGGTAATAAGTTGGTTCAACAAGTTCATTCAACTTATATATACAAATTTCTTTATTCCCACATAAAGACTCTTCATCGTGATACGCCCTGCATATAGAACGTTTCTTTTCTTTCACATCATCATTTATTCATACATCCTAAATATTAGTAACAGGATCTTCATCAATTTAAGGATAAGGTATTTAACTATTTTACATAATAAAAAAAGGAATTGAGGAAAGGAAGACGTTGGACAATGAGAATAATTCATGTGACTTTACTTTCTTGTTTATTCATACTTATGTTGTCAGGATGTAATAACAACGAAAACCAGAGCATGTCCAGTTATAAAGAGATGAAATCATTAGTTGTTGACATATTAAAAACAGAAGATGGGAAAAAGGCAATTGAAGAAGTGACGAAAGAAATGGAGAATGGTAAAAAAGATGGGCAGATCATGAAAATGCTCACTTCTGAAAATGGACAACAAATTCAATTTGCTGTTAATGAAGTACTGACAAGTGATTCATATCAAAAAACGCTACAATCCTTAATAAAGGAACCAAAATTTATTGGGGAGTTTGCCAAAGCCATAAAAAATGAAAATAAAGATATACAAAAAGAGCTGCTAAAAGATCCTGATTACCAAAAACTGATGCTCACCGTCATGCAAGACCAAGAATACGAAAAATTGCTAATCGATGTTATGAAAGGAAAACAATATCGCCAACAAACGATGACCATTATGGAGGAGTCACTGCAAAGTCCATTGTTCAGATTGCAATTAATGGAGATCATGAAAGCAGTGATGAAAGAGGAAAGTGAGCCAAAAAGCCAGCAGAAAGAAGATGGTGGGGAATCAGAACAAAAAAGCGAAGATCAACAACAGTAGGAAAAGAGCAATGTGTAATGACATTAATATTCAATATGTTGTGTATTAAAATATAGGGAGATCTGTCATACGTTATCACTTTCACAGTGATGAAGCTGCACGTATGAACCATCTCCCTACTTATCGTTTACTTCATATGGTTCAATATTTTTTCAGCTGTTTCTAAATAAATTTTCCCGATAGTATGATCCTCTTTGTAAACAGACGGTGAGAAATTAGCTTCTGCTATGTGATTTTCCGTAGCAGCGAGCGGAATTTGAGCTAATAAATGAGTATTCAACTCTTCTGCTAGCTTCGCTCCTCCACCTTTTCCATAAATATAATCTCTATCACCACATTTGGAGCATTCATAAAAAGCCATATTTTCAATGACACCTAGTAGTTCATGCTTCGTTTGCAATGCCATAGCTCCCGCTCTTGCCGCAACATAAGCAGCAGTTCCATGCGGTGTCGTCACTAATACCTCTTTGCATTGCGGTATCATCTGATGCACATCTAATGCGACATCCCCTGTTCCAGGAGGTAGATCTAGTAATACATAATCTAGGTCACCCCATTGTACTTCTGCAAAGAAGTTACGAAGCATCTTACCTAACATCGGCCCACGCCAAATGACTGGGGAATTATCTTCAACAAAAAAGCCCATAGAAATGACTTTGACGCCAAACCTTTCCACAGGAATAACTTGTTCATTTACGATCTTGGGTCTCTCTTCTATTCCCATCATGTCTGGAATACTAAAACCGTATATGTCAGCATCTACAATCGCTACTTTTTTACCTAATCTAGCAAGTGATACAGCTAAGTTCACGGTAACAGTAGATTTACCAACACCACCTTTGCCGCTGGCAATAGCAATAAACTCTATCCCAGAGTCTGGGGAAAGAATATCTTTTTTCGTCTCTTTTTCAGGTGTAAGGGTTTGCAATTTTGATTCTATTTGTGACTTTTCATAGGGTGAAATGGTACGAAAACGAATATGTACTTCTGGTGGTTGGAGATGAGATAAATAATTTTCGATTTGAAGCTGAATGCGCTGCTTTATTTCATCTTTATTCTCAGCGACGATGATAGTCATAGAAATAAATTGATCTTTTATCATGATATCACGAATGAGATCAAGTTCTACTAAGCTATGATGGAGTGCAGGTTCTTGAATTGGATGTAACGCTTCTAATAGCTGGTCCCTTGTTATCACGAATAAGCCACCTCGTTATATTAGAATATAATGCCATTATATCATGATTAGTCAGTAAATTCTTCACCTGAGCTGTAACGTAACACCCCTTGATATATTGCTAAAGCAATTTTCTGCTGATATGCTGCTTCTCCTAGTAAGCTTGATTCGGTTGCATTAGATAAAAAGCCCGCTTCTACCAACGCTCCTGGTATTTCTAATGTTTTTAATAAATATATGGAGTCAGCAGGCAAGATCTCTCTATCTGTATTATTTAAGCTAGATTTAATTTCGTCTTGGATAAAAAAGGCCAGCTTCTTACTATCAGGGTCACCAGATGAATGATAAAATGTCTGGGCACCAGACCACCTACTAGAAGGAATGCTATTCATGTGAATACTAATAAAAAGTTGCGCTTGCTTCTCTTGTATGATTTCTGCTCGGCGTAATATATCTTGACGCTTTCTTCTAATCTGTTTTCCTTCTTCAGCTAAATCATAATCTCCTTCTCTCGTCATGTATACGATAGCTCCTGCTTGTTGCAGGTAGTCTCTTAAATATAACGAAATATCCAGATTGATATCTTTTTCGAGCAGCCCATTTTTACTGACCGCTCCTCCATCTGGTCCTCCATGACCTGGATCAATAACAATAACTTGACCAGATAAAGGCAGTGTCCATTGTGTCCATGTTGTGGTTGTATTATCGTAGCTGAGTAAACCAACAATAACGAATATCGCCAATAATGGTATGATCATTCTACGCTTTTTAGGATAATAGATCCAAAATACTCTTCTTTTTTTCACACTAGCCATCAGCAAATACACCCCATTCCAATACATACATTCATCTATATGGGACAGGGTGTATCATTATGCTTATTTTGATTAATTTGCTTCCTGTTTCATGCCATCGATGAGTATTTGTGCGACTTCATGCCTTGAAAACTCAGGAGGAGGGCATTTCCCTTCTCTCAGCATCGCTCTTACTTTCGTTCCGGATAAGTGAAGGTGTTCTGCCTTGTCATGTGGGCACGTTTTACTTGAAGCCATGTTGCCACATTTTTTACAGTAAAAACTATGTTCAAATTTTAAAATTTCAATTCCTAACTCTTCTTTTTTAAATTGCTCAAAAATAAGCTGAGCGTCATATGTTCCGTAATAATCACCTACACCAGCATGATCCCTACCTACGATAAAATGAGTACATCCGTAATTTTTTCGGACAATCGCATGGAAAATCGCTTCCCTTGGTCCTGCATATCGCATGGCAGCAGGAAATACACCCAAAAACACACGATCTTGAGGATAGTAGTTTTGCATCAATACCTCATAGCTTTTCATTCGGACATCTGCTGCTATATCGTCTGATTTCGTTTCTCCGACGAGGGGGTTTAAGAATAACCCATCCACGATTTCCATTGCACTCTTTTGGATGTATTCATGAGCTCTATGGATTGGATTTCTGGTTTGGAATCCGACTACGGTTTTCCACCCGCGCGATTCAAATATGTGTCTTGTCTCTTGCGGATCATGATAGTATTGTTGAAACTTATCACGCTGCGTTCTTTCGATAAGCTTAATTGGACCACCGATATACGTTTTATTTTTACTGAACAACTTCTGCACACCGGGATGAGCTTTATCGGCGGTGCCATATACTTTGCGTGCTTCTTCTTCATGATCTACGGTATATATACTCTCTATTTTCATCCAACCATAGAGGTTTCCATCTGCCCCTTTTAAAGCTACTTCGTTGTTTATGTTTAATGATGATGCTGTGGTATCATCAATATCTAACGTAATAGGAATGCTCCAAACGGTCTGATTTGATAATCTCATATGTTGTAGTACATGTTGATAGTCCCTTTCGTTCATGAAGCCCTCTAATGGAGAAAACGCACCTATTGCTATTAACTCTAGATCGGATAGAGCCCAGTTGTTTAATGTAATTGTAGGTAGTGTTGCTTTACGTTCTAAAAAAGCACGCTTCTCCTCTGCCCCAGCAATACGGTTAATTAATTTTCCTCCGTGTGCTTCGATTGTAGACATAGTCATTCTCCTCTCATTCCCCTTGTTTCCAAAACGGTTATATGTCACGATGGTTAATCTGCTTTTTTTTATGATGATGGCAGTAAATTATTTGTGTAATCCACACTCCGTTTTATCATTATTAGACCATCTTCCAGCCCTAGGATCCTCACCTGGTTTTACCTGTCTAGTGCAATATGAACAGCCGATACTTGGGTAATTTTGATCATGTAGTGGATTATAGATAAGGTCATGCTTACGAATATAGTTCCAAACATCATCCCAAGTCCATGAAGCTAGCGGATTAAATTTAACTAAGCCGAATTTCACATCATATTCTACTTTTTTTGTATTTGCTCTTGTAGGCGCTTGATCTCTTCGAACTCCTGTTATCCATGCATCGTATTGGGATAACGTTTTTACTAACGGTTCTACTTTCCGAAGATTACAACAAGCATTTGGTTCCCTTTCCCACAATTTATCTCCATATTGCTCCGCTTGTTCTTCTGGTGTTA
Source organism: Longirhabdus pacifica (assembly GCF_004115085.1). GTDB lineage: Bacteria > Bacillota > Bacilli > Paenibacillales > DSM-105158 > Longirhabdus > Longirhabdus pacifica. The sequence goes on from NZ_QXJP01000024.1 coordinate 6,873, forward strand.
GATCTGATTTGGCTTGAATAAAATTAATGTTATATTTTTTAGCGATACGATCTCGCGTTTCATATGTTTCTGCAAAGTGAAAATCCGTGTCTAAATAAAAAATATCTGATGAAGGACTTATTTTATGCAACATATCCACCAAAACAACATCTTCCGCACCAAAACTACACGCTAACGTGATATTAGGAAATGTCTTGACGGCCCACTCTATTAGTTCCTCAGGTTGCTTATTTTCATATTCATCCGCACTCTTATGAATCCATTTTTCTTTCTCAATTAAGTTCATTTCTAGTTCCCCTCCCATGGAAACACAATTCATACTAAAACGATTGGAATTGTTTATATTAATTTCTATTATAAGATTTTATTATGAGTTGTCAAACTTTTTTTCATGATTGCTACACAATTTCGTACACAAAACGATAGCAATAACATATATAAACTTAAGTTCATCATGTATGCGATACGTCATGATGACTCAAATATTTCAGCAATACATCTCTATATGCATACCGAGATGTATTATATGAATATTCAATTGCAATAACTATAGTGCAAAATTTGTACAAGTGCATAGGTTTGTCATATTTGTAAGTGCACTTAACTTGTTTAATACAACTTATTACCCCTATGCATAAGATGGGAAAAATCATCATACCCTCTGCGTCTCTGACTGCTGAGATGTAAACTTGTATTCCATCATTTTTTATCACTGCACAAATTACATTGCGATGTTGAGGATTGCATGAAGATCTAAGTGGAAGAATCAATAGAGATTTTAAAAAGTTTTTAAATCAGATTACATGAATTGAAAACGTTATTATCTTATATTTTTTTACGAATTTAATGAGATTCGATATTAATTGTTTTTGCTGTTATGTTGCTTAAGATGCTGTAGTTATTGCGAACAAACGTTGAGAATATAAAAGTTAAGGATATGATACATGTTGAGGAGATAGTAACAGCAGAATATGAATGTGGAAAAAAGGTGTGGGTAATACAAAATGCTTAATATAAAGCAAAAACCCCTCTTTGGAATATACCAAAAAGGGGTTTGAATATAATACATGAAAATGCAATATTAACGCTTTGAGAACTGAGGAGCACGACGTGCTGCTTTCAAACCGTACTTCTTACGCTCTTTCATACGAGGATCACGAGTTAGGAATCCTGCTTTTTTCAAAGAGGAGCGAAGTTCAGGATCAGCTTTCAATAAAGCTCTTGCAATACCATGACGAATTGCACCAGCTTGACCAGTGAATCCACCACCGTGCGTATTAACAAGAACATCATATTTTCCTAATGTATCTGTTAAAGCCAATGGCTGCTTAACGATAAGTTTTAATGTTTCAAGACCGCCGAAATATTGATCAAGCGTAACACGATTGATCATGATATTTCCATCACCCGGTACTAAACGAACACGAGCTACGGAATGCTTACGACGTCCTGTTCCGTAATATTGTACTTGTGCTGCCATATCTATACCCTCCTTTATTATTAACCTTTAAGTTCTAATACTTCAGGCTTTTGAGCTTCATGTGGATGCTCGCTACCAGCGTATACTTTCACTCTAAGCTTCATACGACTTCCTAAACGAGTTTTTGGAAGCATACCATGAACAGCAAGTTCGATCATTCTTTCAGGTTTTTTCTCCAACATATCGCCCGCTGTAGTTACTTTCAAACCACCTGGATGCTGAGAGTGACGGTAGTATTTCTTATCCGTTAATTTTTTACCTGTAAGTTCGATTTGACTCGCGTTAAGCACGATAACAAAATCTCCACCATCAACGTGTGGTGTGAACTGAGGTTTATGTTTTCCTCTAATGATAGCTGCAACTTCACTAGCTAAACGTCCAAGCGTTTTGCCAGCAGCGTCGACAACGTACCATTTACGTTCTACTTCTTCTTGTTTTGCCATAAATGTAGTACGCATAGTTGATCCTCCTTCATTACTTTGTTTATTTCATTTTATTTTAAAAAAGTTTCATTATTGTATCATCTTAGGTAATATGGCATCTTAGTCTGTGGGGCCGTGGGATAGCCAGCTAAGAAACACCAATAAATATGATACAACAATAAGCCTTTGTTTTCAAGTAAAAAATGTTTTCATTTCAGTCATATTTTATATCCCACAATACCAAACCTTTTGCCGGAGCAGTAGGACCAGCCAAATTCCGATCTTTTGCCTCTAAAATATTTTTCATACTGGAAACATCCCATTTGTGTTCCCCGATCTTCAATACCGTTCCCACAATAATGCGAACCATATTGTAAAGAAAACCATTTCCAGTAATCCAAATTCGCATTAAAGGGGTATCCCCTTGCTCTGCGAAGGCTGTCTGCTCTAAAGCGATACGAATATCATATATCGTACGTTCATGACATGATTTAGTCGATTTAGCCGAGCAAAATGAAGTGAAGTCATGTTTGCCTATTAGTACATCCAGTGCTAATTTCATCTTGTCTACGTCTAACTTGCGAGGATAATGATGCTGAAATTTATGTTGAAAAACATCAGAAACTCTACCTGTGTTCACCGTGTAACAATACGTTTTACGATGAGCTGTTTTCCTTGCATGAAAAGTAAGCGGAGTTTCGTCCACTTCAAGAATACGTATATCCATAGGAAGTAGCGCATTCATTGCTCTTCCCCAATTAGACAGCTTAATGGAAGAATGAGTGAAAAAATTAAAAACTTGTCCTCTAGCATGCACACCACTATCTGTTCTTCCAGCTGAAATAATATCGATGTGTCGTCCAGTGAGTTTATTCAGTACTGTTTCTATTTCGCCCTGAACAGTACGCTCCTGCGGTTGTCTTTGAAAACCACTGTACATCGTACCATCATAGCTCACTACCATTTTTATATTTCGCATGACAACGGCTGCTACTAACTTACATACGTAAGCGGCTAGACGATAGCAGTTTTTCGTCATCCTCTCCTAAACGGCCAGCACGCCTGAGATCATAAAAACAAAAAAAGGGTTTTATCAGAATCAATAGATTCTGATCACCCCCTCTTGTTTTTTACTTATGCTTCACCATCAACCAACTCTAAATAAACCATAGGGGCTGAATCACCGCGACGAGGTCCTAATTTTAAAATACGAGTATAGCCACCAGGACGTTCCGTATAACGAGTAGCTAACTCAGAGAACAATTTTTCCAATACTTCTTGATCCTCTGTCACTTGTTCACGACGAACGTAGGAAGCGACTTGACGACGAGCATGAAGATCACCACGCTTAGCTAATGTAATTAACTTTTCAGCGATGGGACGAACTGCTTTTGCTTTCGCTTCTGTCGTTTCGATACGCTCATTTATGAAAAGATCTGTTACAAGATCTCTAAATAACGCTTTCCGTGCACTGGAATTGCGACCTAATTTTCTGTAAGCCATTTGTTACCCTCCTTCCAGTCAATTTTCTATAAGATGACTTAGTCTTCTTTGCGTAAATTTAAGTTTAAATCTTTTAGCTTTTCCTGTACTTCCTCAAGTGATTTTCTACCTAAATTACGCACTTTCATCATATCGTCTTCTGTTTTCGTAATCAGCTCTTGCACCGTGTTGATGCCTGCGCGTTTCAAGCAATTATATGAACGTACAGAGAGATCTAACTCTTCTATCGTCATTTCAAGCACTTTTTCTTTTTTGTCTTCTTCTTTTTCCACCATAATCTCAGCTTCTTGAGCTTGGTTCGTAAGATTAACAAAAAGGCTAAGGTGCTCATTCATAATTTTTGCGCCGAAACTCACAGCTTCCTCTGGTTTCAAGCTGCCATCAGACCATACTTCTAATGTTAATTTATCGTAGTTTGTCACTTGTCCAACACGTGTATTTTCAATCACGTAATTAACGCGTTCAATAGGCGTGTAGATAGAATCAATAGGAATGACACCTATTGGCTGATCTTCATGCTTGTTTCGCTCCGCTGGTACATAACCACGACCTCTTGAAGCAAAAATACGCATATGCAATCTTGCCTCTGGTGATAAAGTCGCAATGTGCAAATCTGGATTTAAAATCTCAACATCGCTATCCGCACGAATGTCACCTGCTTTAACTTGACCTTCACCCTCAATATCAATCTCTAAGATTTTAGGTTGATCGGAATGAATTTTCAAAGAAAGCTTTTTCAGATTAAGAATAATCTCAGTAACATCTTCTAAAACACCAGGGACGGTCGAGAATTCATGCAACACGCCATCAATTTGAACGGAGGTTACCGCAGCCCCAGGCAGTGAAGAAAGCAAAATTCGACGAAGAGAATTACCCAAAGTAGTACCATAACCTCTTTCCAATGGCTCAACAACAAACTTCCCATAGCTGCCTTCTTCATTAGTATCTACGGTCTCAATTTTTGGTTTTTCAATTTCAATCATTGATAATACCCTCCTTCAAAACGTCGCATTTTCGTATCTATTTTATTTTACAAAAAGACGTAGTATTCCACTCTATGACATTCATTATTCACAAGTGGAAAATAATTATACTACTCTTAAAAAAACGGTCATTACACACGACGACGTTTTGGTGGACGGCAGCCGTTATGCGGGATTGGAGTAACATCTTTAATTAGACTAATTTCCAAACCAGCTGCTTGTAAAGAACGGATCGCTGCTTCACGGCCAGATCCAGGACCTTTAACCATTACTTCCACTGTTTTCATTCCGTGTTCCATTGCTTGTTTAGCAGCGGACTCTGCAGCCATTTGAGCCGCAAACGGAGAGCTTTTTTTAGATCCTTTAAATCCAAGATTTCCTGAGCTTGCCCATGATAAAGCATTTCCGTGCGTATCAGTAATCGTTACAATCGTATTGTTAAATGTAGAACGGATATGTGCTACACCAGATTGAATATTTTTACGTTCACGGCGTTTAGGACGAGCTGCTTTTTTAGCTTTAGCCATTTAATTATATCCTCCTTCCTTATTTCTTTTTGTTTGCTACAGTTCTACGAGGACCTTTACGAGTACGAGCGTTTGTTTTCGTACGTTGACCACGAACCGGTAAACCACGACGATGACGAATACCACGATAGCAACCAATTTCCATTAATCGCTTAATGTTTAGTGCTACTTCACGACGTAAGTCACCTTCAACTTTGATTGTTCCGTCAATCGCATCACGCAATTTACTTGCTTCTTCTTCCGTTAAATCACGTACACGAGTGTCAGGATTAATACCAGTTGTTTCAATAATTTTAACCGCAGTAGAGTGACCAATACCATAGATGTATGTTAAAGCCACTTCAACGCGCTTATCACGGGGTAAATCAACTCCAGATATACGAGCCATGTTAGTCGAGCACCTCCTAACCTTGTTTTTGTTTATGCTTCGGATTTTCGCAAATAACCATTACGTTTCCTTTGCGACGAATAACTTTACATTTTTCACAGATTGGCTTGACCGATGGTCTTACCTTCATTGTAAAAACCTCCTATTTAGATGGTGGTTTCGCAATAAGCTTTCCTATTTACGATAAGTAATACGTCCTCTAGACAGATCGTATGGAGAGAGTTGGACGACCACTTTGTCACCAGTTAAAATACGAATAAAATGCATTCTTAATTTCCCAGAGACGTGAGCTAAAATCTCATGTCCATTCTCCAATTCAACTTTGAACATTGCGTTTGGAAGCGGCTCAATGACCGTTCCTTCTACTTCAATTACATCCTCTTTTGACAAGGTCATTCTCCTTTCTGCTGTGCACCTAGTATATCATTTATAAAACGATTCAAAGCAAACCTTAGTTTACCATTTGTGACGCGTCCCGTTTCATTCATGCTGTTCACAACTTCTTGACTGACATCATGCTGCATTTGCAGATGCAAAATGTTTTTCTTCTTCGGTTGATCGAATTTACGCTTATCGCCATCAGCGATATGCACATATCGATCGTCAATCACTTGCACGATAATTGCAAACTTACCTGTATCTCTTCCACTCAAGATCTTCACTATCCGACCAATTTGTGGAGTGTCCATGTCCTCCATATACGTTCACCTATCACTTTACAATTTAGTTAAAATATCATAACCGTCATCGGTAATAGCAACTGTATGCTCGAAGTGAGCACACATGGAGCCATCCACACTAACAACAGTCCAGTTATCACTTAATGTTTTAACAAATCGTTGACCTTGTACAACCATCGGTTCGATAGCTAAAACCATACCTGGTTTTAAGCGAGGACCGCGGTCAGGTAAACCGTAATTAGGAATTTGTGGTTCTTCATGTAAGTCTGCTCCAATACCATGCCCGACATATTCACGTACAACCGAAAGTCCATTTTCCTCAATACATTGTTGAATGGCATGCGAAAGTGTATATAAACGTACATCCGGCTTTATTTCAGCAATACCAGCGTAAAGGGAGTCTTCCGTTACTTTTAACAGTTTACTCACTTCATCTGATACGGAACCAACAGGATAGGTCCAAGCGGAATCGCCGTGGTATCCTTTGTATTTCGCACCGATATCAATGCTGACGATATCGCCTTCTTGAAGCTTGGTATCGTTCGGAAAACCGTGTACAAGTTGCTCATTTACAGATGCACATATGCTTGCAGGAAAACCGTTGTAACCCTTAAAAGAAGGGGTTGCACCTTGTGAAAGAATGTAGTCTTCAGCAATTTTGTCCAGTTGTTTTGTTGTCACACCTGGTGCAATGTTTTGCTTCATCAATTGATGCGTGCTTGCAACAATTCGACCTGCTTCTTTCATGATATTTATTTCAAGCTCAGATTTGCGAATGATCATATAGATTGACCTCTAATCAATTCATAAATATCTAATTTGACTTTGTCAATATCTCGTTCACCATCTACTTCTTTTAGTATGCCTGCATCTTGATAGTATTGAAGAAGTGGTGTTGTTTTACTAATATATTCGTCTAATCTTGTGCCTACTTTTTCTTCTGTATCATCAGAACGCTGATAAAGTTCGCCAGCACATTTATCACAAGTTCCTTCTTGTGCAGGAGGGTTAAAGATAACATGATAAGTGGCACCGCACTCTTTACATATTCTTCGACCCGTAAGTCGTGCTAATAATAAAGCACGATCTACTTTAATATTAAGTGCAAGTTCCAACTTCTTATCCATTTCATCAAGCATCGCAGTTAATGCATCTGCTTGTGAAATCGTTCTTGGAAACCCATCTAATAAAAATCCATTTGCACAGTCTGGTTGTTGTAATCTCTCTTTCACTATACCGTTTGTAATTTCATCCGGGACGTAAAGTCCTTTGTTTACAAATTCTTGGGCTTTCAAACCAAGATCTGTTTTCTCTTTCATCGCCAGTCGAAAAGCGTCACCAGTCGAAATATGAGGAATCTGAAATTGTTGAACGATATATTCTGCTTGTGTACCTTTACCAGCCCCTGGTGGTCCCATGAGAATAATATTCAAAATTTATACCCTCCCAGAGTTCGGGCTTACCATGACAATACAACGTTGGAGGGGCGATTATCTTTATGACAAAGCAATCGTATCCCACCGTTGTACTTATTTATTGATAAAGCCTTTGTAATGACGCTTGATTAATTGACTTTCGATTTGTTTCATTGTTTCTAACGCCACACCAACTACGATAAGAATCGAAGTTCCACCGATGTTTAGTGTGCTAGGCAACCCAGCAAGCGCGATACCAATGATTGGTATGATAGAAATCAATGCAAGGAATATCGCACCACTTAACGTAATACGAGTGAGTATTCTTGTTAAGTAGACGCTTGTTGCTTTACCTGGACGAATACCAGGGATGAATCCACCATTCTTTTTCATGTTCTCTGCCATTTGCTCAGGATTAATCTGAACGAACGTGTAGAAGAAAGTAAACGCAATGATAAGGACTACGTAAAGTACCATACCAAGTGCAGCGTCCACTGCTAAGTTGGTGTTAATCCATTGTGCCCATACTTGATCTTGCCAGAAAGAAGACAATATCACAGGAAACTGAAGTAAAGCAATAGCGAAAATGACCGGGATAACTCCAGCAGCATTCACTTTTAAAGGAATGTGTGTGGATTGACCACCGTACATCTTACGTCCTACTACGCGCTTTGTGTATTGTACAGGAATTTTTCTAATTCCTTGTTGTACGAGAATAACGCCTACAGTGATAACGAGCAAACCAATGATAATAGCTATTACCTTAATGATGTTAAGGAATAACAAATTAGCAGCATCGTCACCTACGAAAAATGTTTCGTAAACCTGGTTGATCATCATCGGAATACCTGCAACGATACCCGCAAAGATGATAATGGAGATACCATTACCAATTCCTTTTTCCGTAACTTGTTCACCAAGCCACATCAAGAAAGCAGTACCAGCAGTCAGAACAATCGCAATAATGGTATACGTCGTGAATCCTGGATCAGCTACCATTTGTAAAGAATACAAATTGTTAAATCCGATAGACATACCGTATGCTTGAATAAAAGCAAGTACGATCGTTCCATATCTCGTTACTTGTGCAAGTTTCTTCTTCCCTGCATCACCTTCTCTTGCCCATTCAGCAAACTTTGGAATCACATCCATTGTTAATAGCTGAACGATAATGGAAGCCGTGATGTAAGGAAAAATCCCCATTGCGAATATAGAAAAGTTACTTAGTGCTCCACCAGTGAAGGTGTTCAACAAATTAAGAATACCTTCTTGGCTATCATTGTTTCTTAGAAACTCAATATTAATGTTAGGAACTGGAATGAAAGAACCGATACGAAATATTAATAGTACGAATAAAGTAAATAATATTTTATTTCTTATATCGGCAACTCTCATCATGTTTGATATCGCATTAAACATTAAATCACCTCGGTTTTACCGCCGACAGCCTCAATTTTTTGCACCGCTGTTTGAGAGAACTTATTGGCTTTAACGGTTAGTTTCACGTTCAATTCCCCGTTACCTAAAATTTTGATTCCGTCTTTAGCATCTTTAACTAAACCACATTCACGAAGCGATTCAGGTGTGACTTCTGTTCCTTCTGCGAAACGATTTAAATCAGTCAAATTAACGATAGCGTATTCCGTGCGATGGATGTTTGTAAACCCACGTCTTGGCAAACGTCTGTATAGAGGATTCTGACCACCCTCAAAACCTGGGCGTACTCCTCCACCAGAACGTGCGTTTTGACCTTTGTGACCTTTACCAGACGTTTTACCAGTTCCAGAAGCAGATCCGCGACCTAGACGCTTTCTCTCTCTTCTGGAGCCTGGTGATGGCTTAAGCTCATGAAGTTTCATCTGTGCACCTCCTTCGATTTTTTACCTATTGTTCGTTACATTTCATATTTAACATGATTAAACTTCTTTTACTTCAACTAAATGACTAACTTGATTAACCATTCCACGGATGGATGGGTTATCATGATGAACTACAGTTTGGTGTAATTTACGAAGACCTAATGTCTTTACTGTAATTCTTTGATTTTTAGGACGCCCTATTAAACTGCGCTTGAGGGTAATTTCTAATTGTTTAGCCAATATATTCCCCTCCTAACCTAAAATGTCTTCTATCGATTTGCCACGCAATTTTGCAACGTCTTCTGCTCTTTTCAAGCTTTTCAAGCCTTCCAATGTAGCATTTACGACGTTGATAGGATTAGCAGAACCGAGTGATTTTGTTAAAATATCACCTACGCCAGATAGTTCCAATACAGCACGTACTGGGCCACCTGCGATAACTCCTGTACCTTCAGATGCAGGTTTTAACATTACTCTTCCAGCACCGAAACGACCTAACGTTTGGTGAGGAATTGTTGTTCCTACCGTTGGTACATGAACTAAGTTTTTCTTCGCATCTTCAATTCCCTTACGAATCGCATCAGGAACTTCAGACGCCTTACCTATACCAGCGCCAACCCAGCCATTGCCATCACCAACAACGACAAGAGCACTAAAGCTGAATCGACGACCACCTTTAACTACTTTAGCAACACGATTAATATTAACTACTTTTTCTTGCAAGTCTAAAGTGTTCGGATCTATACGCAAAATAACTAACCTCCTTATAACAGCATATCAGAAATTCAAGCCTGTTTCACGTGCAGCATCAGCCAATGCTTTTACTCTGCCGTGATAAATATATCCGCTACGATCAAATACAACGTCAGTGATACCTTTTTCAATCGCACGTTTTGCAATTAATGTACCAACTTTTTCAGCGGCAGCAACATCTCCACCATTTTTCACATCTGTTAATTCTTTATCTACCGTTGAAGCTGCAACGATAGTAATACCTTTCGTGTCATCAACCAATTGTGCATACATATGCTTTGATGAACGAAAAACATTAAGACGTGGGCGTTCTGTTGTTCCGGAAAGCTTCTTACGAACACGAAGGTGTCTTTTTAAGCGTGCTTTGTTTTTATCGCCTTTTGTAATCACGTTATGACGTCGCTCCTTTCATAATATTTTTCAGAATCTATAATTACTTACCAGACTTACCTTCTTTACGGATAATACGCTCTCCAGCATATTTAATCCCTTTACCTTTGTAAGGCTCTGGTAAACGAACAGAACGAATGTTAGCAGCAACTGCTCCCACTCTCTCTTTGTCAATTCCCTTAACAATAATTTGTGTTTGTGTAGGAACATCAAATTCGATGTTTGCTTCTGGCTCAACCTCAACGGGATGAGAATAACCTACGTTAAGCACAATTTTTTGACCTGTCTTGTTTACACGGTAACCTACACCGACAAGCTCAAGTGTTTTGGTATACCCTTCGCTAACTCCAATAATCATGTTCGCAATAATACTGCGAGTTGTACCATGAAGTGAACGATGTGTTTTATTATCAGAAGGACGCTCAACAGTAATTTCATTATCTGTCATCGTCACGTTCATTTCTTTATGAATATCGCGCTCTAGAGTACCTTTCGGTCCTTTGACGCTAACATGCTTATCTGTTATTTTAACTTCAACACCTGATGGTATCGTAATCGGTTTACGACCAATTCGAGACATTGTAGCACCTCCTATCAAACTGACATTTTATTACCAAATGTAACAAAGTACTTCTCCACCTGTTTTTGCTTGACGAGCTTCTTTGTCTGTTAATAAACCTTTTGATGTTGAAAGAACTGCAATACCTAATCCACCAAGAACTTTTGGTATTTCAGTATATTTAGTATAAACACGCAAACCAGGTTTACTAATTCTTTTCAAGCCTGTGATAACACGCTCATTATTTGAACCGTATTTTAGGAAAACACGGATGATTCCTTGATTATTGTCTTCAATATATTCTGCATCACGAATGAAACCTTCGCGTTTCAAAATTTCAGCGACTTCTCTCTTAATTTTTGAAGAGGGAATCTCGACGATTTCATGACGAACAGTATTCGCATTACGAATACGTGTAAGCATATCAGCGATTGGATCAGACATTACCATGCAAATAACCTCCTTCCTGTGTTAGGTTTTACCAACTTGCTTTCTTTACGCCAGGAATTTGACCTTTATACGCCAATTCTCTGAAACAGATACGGCAAACTTTAAATTTACGTAATACTGAATGTGGGCGTCCACAACGCTCACAACGTGTATAAGCACGAACAGCATACTTTGGTTTACGTTTCTGCTTTACTTTCATTGCAGTTTTAGCCACGTTTGATTACACCTCCAAAATTATTTGGCAAATGGCATTCCCATCTGTAACAGTAATTCACGCGCTTCTTCGTCCGTGTTAGCTGTCGTTACAATAACGACATCCATCCCGCGTATTTTATCGATTTTATCATATTCGATCTCAGGGAATATCAATTGTTCTTTCAATCCTAATGTATAGTTACCACGACCATCAAAAGCTTTTTTTGAAACTCCTCTAAAGTCTCTTACGCGAGGAAGTGAAACGTTAATCAATTTGTCTAAAAACTGATACATGCGCTCACCGCGAAGTGTAACTTTAGCTCCTATCGGCATGCCTTCACGAAGTTTGAAGCCTGCGATAGATTTTTTCGCTTTTGTAATTACTGGCTTTTGACCAGAAATCGTCGCTAAATCCGTTACTGCTTGATCTAAGATTTTAGAGTTAGATACTGCTTCTCCTAATCCCATGTTAATTACGATCTTTTCTATTTTAGGAACCTGCATCACGGTACTGTAATCAAACTTTTCCATTAAAGCAGGTGTAATTTCATTTAAAAAGCGGTCTTTAAGTCTTGCTGACATGAATAGTTAACCTCCCTTCTGCATTAAAACAATTAATCGATTTTAGCTCCAGATCGTCTAGCAATCCGAACTTTTTTACCATTGTCTAATATTTCGTATCCGATACGAGTTGGTTTGCCAGATTTAGGATCGGCAATCATTACATTAGACACATGAATTGGAGCTTCTTGTTCAATAATTCCGCCTTGTTGATTCATTTGAGAAGGTTTAGTATGCTTTTTCACCATGTTAACACCTTCAACCAACACGCTGTTTTTACGAGGGTATGCCGCAATGATACGACCTTTTTTCCCTTTATCTTTACCAGCTATAACGATAACTGAATCATCTTTTTTCACATGTAGTTTATTGTTGTGAGATTCCAATTTCTTAGGCTTTGCCATCGATTTACACCTCCTGTATGGCGTTCATCAGTGTTCACTTGACTAGATTACTTCTGGTGCAAGTGAAACAATTTTCATAAAATCTTTTTCACGTAGTTCACGAGCAACCGGTCCAAAAATACGAGTACCACGTGGACTTTTATCTTCTTTTACGATTACCGCTGCATTCTCATCGAAAGAGATGTAAGAACCATCATTACGGCGACTAGCTCTTTTCGTACGAACGATAACAGCTCTTACGACATCACCCTTTTTGACAACGCCTCCTGGTGTTGCTTGTTTCACTGAACAAACAATAACATCACCGATTCCAGCTGTTTTACGTCCTGTACCACCCAATACTCGAATACACATTAATTCTTTAGCTCCAGAATTATCTGCACCTTTCAATCTTGAAAATGATTGAATCACGGTATACCCTCCTTTCAGTTTAAGCCCTGATATCTATTAAATAATGACTGCTTTTTCAACAATCTCGACAAGTCTCCATCTTTTATCTTTTGATAAAGGACGAGTTTCCATCACTTTAACTGTATCTCCGATTTTAGCCTCATTATTCTCATCATGCGCTTTAAATTTTGTCGTAGATTTCATTCTTTTATGATACAAACCGTGCTTTTTGTAAGATTCAACAGCTACTACAATTGTTTTGTCCATTTTATCACTTACCACTTTGCCGATTAGAACTCTACGTTCGTTACGTTCACTCACTGAAGGTCCTCCTTCCTACATCGTTTTAAGCTCTATTTTAAGCAAATTAGGAAACTGTAATGCCTAATTCACGCTCATGAATAACTGTTTTTGCACGAGCAATAGATTTACGAAGATCACGAATGCGAGTGGGGTTATCTAACTGACCTGTAGCCAATTGAAAACGTAAGTTGAACAATTCTTCTTTGAAAGAAGTAATTTTTTGTTCAATTTCAGCAGTGGATAAGTTACGAAATTCATTTGCTTTCATTGACTTCACCACCTACATTTTCTCTTTTAACAAACTTAGTTTTGATCGGAAGCTTATGAGATGCAAGTCTTAACGCTTCGCGAGCAACTTCTTCACTAACACCAGCGATTTCAAATAAAATTTTACCTGGCTTTACTACTGCTACCCATTTCTCTACGTTACCTTTACCACTACCCATACGAACTTCAAGAGGTTTTTGTGTAATCGGCTTAGAAGGGAAAATTTTAATCCAAACTTTTCCTCCACGCTTCATGTAACGAGTCATTGCAATACGAGCAGCTTCGATTTGACGGTTTGTTACCCAAGAAGGCTCCAAAGCCTGTAAACCGTATTCACCGAATGCAACTTCTGCACCGCCTTTTGCACGGCCTTTCATACTACCGCGATGTTCTTTGCGATGTTTTGTCCGTTTTGGCATCAACATGACTTATTTGCCTCCTTTCCCGTCTTCCTTATTCTTCGAAGTTGGAAGGACTTCTCCACGATAGATCCATACTTTAACACCGATACGTCCTGCTGTCGTGTGCGCTTCTGCAGTACCATAATCGATATCAGCACGTAACGTATGAAGTGGAACTGTACCTTCACTATACCCTTCACTTCTAGCGATTTCAGCGCCGCCAAGACATCCGCTTACTTGTGTTTTAATACCTTTAACACCAGAGCGCATAGATCTTTGCATTGCTTGCTTTAAAGCTCTACGGAACGATACGCGACGCTCTAATTGTTGTGCAATATTTTCTGCAACTAAGATCGCATCCCATTCAGGTTTTTTGATTTCTGCAATGTTAATATGAACTTTTTTACCGGAGATTTTGGATAGTTGGTTGCGAAGCACTTCAACTTCGGATCCACCTTTACCAATAACCATACCAGGCTTAGCCGTATGAATCGTTACATTGACACGATTCGCTGCACGTTCAATCTCGATATGAGAAATTGCACAATCTTTTAGTTTGTTTTTAATATACTCACGAATATTTACATCTTCTAGTAAGAAGTCTCCGTATTCTTTATCTGCATACCATTTTGATTCCCAGTCACGAATAACACCGATACGAAATCCGACTGGGTTTACTTTTTGACCCATCTGTCAACCCTCCTTATTTTTCAGATACTACAAGTGTGATGTGACTCGTTCTCTTGTTAATTCTACTCGCTCTTCCCATCGCACGAGGACGGAATCTTTTCATCGTTGGACCTGGATTAACGTAGATTTCTTTGATAATCAAGTTGTTAATGTCCATTGTAGAATTTTCATTTTCATTTGATTTCACTTCTGCATTCGCTACAGCTGAGTTCAACAATTTCTCTAAAATTGGAGATGCAGCTCTTGGCGTATGACGAAGAATTGAAAAAGCTTCTCCTACTTCTTTACCTCGAATCAAGTCGATAACAAGTTGCACTTTACGAGGCGAAATGCGAACAAACTTTGCATGAGCTTTCGCAAGGTTAGCTTCATTTACTTTTTTCTCTTCTTTCAATCTTCTTCTTCTCACTGTATTGCGTTCTTTCACATTAACGTCAGTCAATTCAGTACCTCCTCTCAATGCTAGCAATCAATTTCGTTCATTACCTTTTCGTTTTACGATCATCATCCGTATGACCTTTGTACGTACGTGTAGGAGCAAATTCTCCAAGTTTATGTCCAACCATATCTTCCGTTACGTATACCGGTACATGTTTACGTCCATCATATACTGCGAATGTGTGTCCAACGAACTGTGGAAATATAGTGGAACGACGAGACCAAGTTTTGATTACTTGTCTTTTGTTTTCATCACTATTTTCAACTTTCTTCATTAAATAATCATCAACAAAAGGACCTTTTTTTAAGCTGCGACCCAAATCGAGCTCCTCCCTTCAATGCCAGATTTAAATTACTTCGTGCGACGACGCACAATGTATTTATCTGAAGCTTTATTTTTCTTACGAGTTTTGTAACCAAGCGTTGGTTTACCCCATGGTGACATTGGTGACTTACGTCCGATTGGTGAACGACCTTCACCACCACCGTGTGGATGGTCATTCGGGTTCATTACTGATCCACGAACAGTAGGGCGCTTACCCAACCAACGAGTACGACCAGCTTTACCGATGTTAACAAGTTCGTAATCTTCGTTTCCTACGGATCCAATTGTAGCACGGCACTCTTTAAGTACTTTGCGCATTTCACCAGATGCCAAACGAATAACGACATATTTTTCTTCTTTACCAAGTAACTGTGCTTCCGTTCCTGCTGCACGAACCATTTGTCCACCTTTACCAGGCTTTAGTTCGATATTATGAATAACAGTACCTACAGGGATGTTTGCTAGTGGAAGAGCATTACCAACTTTAATGTCAGCGTCAGGTCCACTGATAACTTGATCCCCAACTTTCATTCCTTTAGCAGCTAAAATGTAAGCTTTCACTCCATCTACATAATGAATAAGAGCAATGTTAGCTGAACGGTTAGGATCGTATTCTATAGTGGCAACTTTGCCTGGAATGCCATCTTTAACACGTTTAAAATCGATGATTCTATATTTACGTTTATGCCCTCCACCATTGTGGCGCATTGTTATTTTACCTTGATTGTTTCTACCAGCTTTTTTATACAATGGAGCCAATAATGTTTTTTCCGGCTCTGTAGCTGTAATTTCAGAGTAAGTCAATGAAGTCATTTGACGTCTACTAGGAGATGTCGGTTTATAAGTTCTGATAGGCATTGTTTTCCCTCCTTACTTTTAAAATTAACGTTATACCGTTTCAAAGAAATCTAGCGGCTTACTATCATCAGTCAATGTTACATAAGCTTTTTTCCACTCAGAAGTGTATCCAGAGTGACGACCGTATCTTTTCGGTTTTTTCGGCATATTAAGTGTGTTGACTTTCTTCACTTTCACTTTGAAGATCTCTTGTACAGCATGTTTAATGTCAATTTTCGTTGCATTAACATCAACTTCAAAAGTGTACTTTAGATTTTCCATCAAATCACTACTAGCTTCAGTAATTATCGGACGCTTGATAATATCACGAGGATCTTTCATTACGCAAGCACCTCCCCTGCCTTCTCTGCCGCTTCTTTCGTCATGATAAGCTGATCATGTGCCACAACATCAAGAACGTTTAATCCCTCAACTGAAATAAATTTCACCCCAGGAATATTACGCACGGATCGATCAACATTCTCATCATATTTAGCAGCTACAACTAAAGCTTTGCGCTCTACTTTTAAGCTGTTAAGAATCGCAGAGAATTCTTTTGTTTTTGGTTGACTCATCAACAATTCGTCCAAGACAATAACTTTGTTATCCACAGTTTTGTTAGAAAGTGCAGATTTTATTGCTAAACGACGAACTTTTTTAGGAAGTTTATATGCATAACTTCTAGGTGTTGGTCCAAATACTACTCCTCCACCAACCCATTGCGGGGAACGAATACTTCCTTGACGAGCACGACCAGTTCCTTTTTGTTTCCAAGGTTTACGGCCACCACCACGTACTTCAGAACGACCTTTAACTTTATGTGTACCTTGACGTAAAGAAGCCTGCTGCATCACGATTGCATCGTAAAGCACACTTTCGTTCGGCTCAATACCAAATACAGCATCGTTTAAAGCAACCTCTCCAACTTCTGCTCCAGTCTTATTATATAAAGCTACTTTTGGCATAATAAATCCTCCTTTCTACCTTACTTTTTTACAGATGATTGAACAGAAACATAGCTTTTTTTAGGACCAGGAATAGATCCTTTTACTAATAGCAAGTTGCGTTCAGCATCCACTTTGATAATTTCAAGATTTTGTATCGTTTTTGTTTGAGAACCCATATGTCCAGGCAATTTCTTACCTTTAAATACGCGGTTAGCTGCAATAGAACCCATAGAACCAGGACCACGATGATAATGAGAACCGTGAGTCATTGGTCCGCGAGATTGATTGTGTCTCTTGATACTACCTTGGAAACCTTTACCTTTAGAAGTACCAGAAACGTCTACAAAATCTCCTGGTGCGAAGATATCTGCTTTCACCTCTTGACCTAATTCAAGTCCTTCCGCATCACGGAATTCCTTAATGTAGCGCTTAGGCGTGGACTCCGCTTTCTTTGCGTGTCCAATTTCAGCTTTGATAGAGCGAATTTCTTTCTTATCACTATATCCAAGTTGAACTGCATCATATCCGTCGATTTCTTTTTCTTTCTTTTGCAAAACAACACAAGGACCTGCTTCAATTACTGTTACAGGAATTACAACTCCTTCAGGAGTAAAAACTTGAGTCATTCCTAACTTTCTACCTAAGATACCTTTAGTCATGTTCACACCTCTTTTCATTGAGAACTACTTATAATTTTATTTCAATGTCCACACCGGACGGCAAGTCTAATCGCATTAATGAGTCAACAGTTTGTGGCGTTGGATTCAATATGTCAATCAAACGCTTATGCGTACGCATTTCAAACTGCTCTCTCGAATCTTTGTATTTATGCACCGCACGTAAAATCGTAATAATTTGCTTTTCTGTTGGAAGTGGTATCGGTCCAGATACACTAGCACCAGAACGCTTTGCTGTTTCTACAATTTTCGTAGCAGATTGATCTAATACTCGATGATCAAAAGCTTTTAAACGAATACGAATTTTTTGCTTTGCCATTTCATTCCCTCCTTCTATCGCCCAAATTTTGTTGGACATACTCCGCGAAAATAACCCTACACCCCGACAATGGCAAAGGAGCCGGGTGTGTCGGCAACCTTTCGCATCATAGCAACGTCACAGACCAACGTTCCTTATTATATACAACATTAGCGGAGAATGCAAGAAAAAATATATTTTAAGTGACAAAAAAGTGATTTTACAATTATAGCGTTGATGCATATTGAATTTCATATATGTAAAGATGCAATTCGTTGAATATAAACTATGTTCATAAACACAATGTTAAAACATACTTAAAAAGACGTCTCAAGGTTGCTTAGACGTCTTTCATAACATGAGCTACGCATTATTTAAATTTTAAGAAGTCATCGCCCATTTCTTTTTTATTTTATATCTTCTTTTTCTTTTTCCTATAATGACGATGACATTCTCACTGTTGCAGACGTTGACTAAAAGATTTCTTTTCCCTTCAATCTCTGCTTCACATTCCTTATTGATCGTTCTGCCTCTGTAATCAACATACTTTTTTTTATATTTTTTTCTTCGATGTCTTTTATGCAATCATTTCTTCCTCCCCTCACTGTATGTCATTTATTATATGAAAGAAAAATATAATGGACTGTACATGTAGACCTATCGCATATGTACTAACTTTAATAAAATACCAATATAAAATAATGTCATATCTTTTTAATATGAATTTTTATAAATGAAGCATCACCAAAAAAATGACATCAATTAATCATCAAAAAATAACCCCCGTCTCATGACGGGAGCTATTTTGCAAAACAAATGTTTTGATATATTACTTCGTGATTTTAGAAACAGCACCAGCACCAACTGTGCGGCCACCTTCACGAATAGCGAAACGAGTTCCTTCTTCGATCGCGATTGGAGCGATCAATTCAACTGTAACTTCTACGTTGTCTCCAGGCATAACCATTTCAGTACCTTCTGGAAGTTCGATGATTCCAGTAACGTCCGTTGTACGGAAGTAGAACTGAGGACGGTAACCAGTGAAGAATGGCTTATGACGTCCACCTTCATCAGAAGTCAAAACGTAAACTTGTGCAGTAAATTTAGTATGAGGTGTGATTGTTCCAGGCTTAACTAGAACTTGACCACGCTCGATGTCACTGCGGTCTACACCACGAAGCAATGCTCCGATGTTGTCACCAGCTTGTGCAGAGTCAAGAAGCTTTCTGAACATCTCTACACCTGTAACTGTAGTTTTAGAAGACTCTTCATGGATACCCACGATTTCGATTTCGTCACCAACAGTAACTGTACCACGCTCAACACGACCAGTAGCAACTGTACCACGACCAGTGATAGAGAATACATCCTCAACTGGCATCAAGAAAGGCTTATCCGTTGCACGCTCTGGCTCAGGAATGTACTCATCGATCATAGTGAAAAGTTCGATGATTTTTTCAGCCCACTCACCTGTTGGGTTTTCAAGTGCTTCACGAGCAGAACCTTGAACGATTGGAGTGTCATCTCCTGGGAATTCGTATTCGTTAAGAAGATCACGAACTTCCATTTCTACTAATTCAAGCAACTCTTCGTCTTCTACCATGTCGCATTTGTTTAAGAATACAACGATGTAAGGTACGCCTACTTGGCGAGACAAAAGAATGTGCTCACGAGTTTGTGGCATAGGACCGTCTGCAGCGGAAACAACAAGAATTGCTCCGTCCATTTGTGCAGCACCAGTGATCATGTTTTTAACATAGTCAGCGTGACCTGGGCAGTCTACGTGTGCATAGTGACGGTTTTCAGTTTCGTACTCAACGTGAGAAGTCGCGATTGTAATACCACGCTCTTTCTCCTCTGGAGCGTTATCGATTTGATCGAAAGCTTGAGCGTCACCGCCGTATTTTGCAGACAATACAGTAGTGATAGCAGCTGTCAAAGTAGTTTTACCATGGTCAACGTGACCGATTGTACCGATATTCAAATGCGGTTTATTACGTTCGAATTTAGCTTTAGCCATTTTAAAATTTCCTCCTTAAACAGTGAAAAGATATTTTTTATTATTCAGTACCTGCATTTTTAGCAGCAATTTCGTCTGCGATAGATTTAGGTACTTCTTCGTAGTGAGAGATTTCCATAGAGTAGTTACCGCGACCTTGTGTACGAGAACGCAATGTCGTAGAGTAACCAAACATTTCGGAAAGTGGCACATTCGCATTGATGAATTGTGCTCCAGCTTTCGCATCCATACCTTGAATACGTCCACGACGTGAGTTTAGGTCTCCCATTACATCACCCATGTACTCTTCAGGTACAGTAACTTCAACTTTCATAATTGGCTCCAAAATAACTGGGTTACATTTTCCTTTAGCAGCTTTCAACGCTAATGAACCTGCAACTTTAAACGCCATTTCACTGGAGTCAACATCATGGTATGATCCATCAACGATAGTAGCTTTAATGTCTACTACAGGATAACCTGCGATAACACCGTTTTGCATGGATTCTTGAATACCATTTTGTACAGCAGGAATGTATTCTCTTGGAACAACCCCACCGACGATTTTGTTAACAAACTCGAAACCTGTTCCAGCTTCTCTCGGCTCGAACTCGATCCAAACATGACCGTATTGACCGCGACCACCAGATTGTCGAACGAATTTACCTTCCACTTTAGCTGCTTGTTTGAATGTTTCACGATAAGCAACTTGTGGTTTACCAACGTTCGCATCTACTTTAAATTCGCGCATCAAACGATCAACGATAATTTCAAGATGAAGCTCTCCCATACCAGAAATAATCGTTTGACCTGTTTCTTCGTCTGTTTTTGCTTTAAATGTTGGATCTTCCTCTGCTAGTTTAGCAAGAGCAGCACCCATTTTATCTTGATCCGCTTTCGATTTAGGCTCAATAGCTACATCGATAACTGGATCAGGGAATTCCATTGACTCAAGGATAACTGGGTTCTTTTCATCACAAAGTGTGTCTCCAGTTGTTGTATCTTTCAATCCTACTGCTGCAGCAATATCACCAGCGTAAACTCTTGAAACTTCTTCACGACTGTTTGCATGCATCATAAGGATACGACCAACACGTTCCCTTTTTCCTTTTGTCGTATTAAGAACATAAGAACCTGAATCTAATGTTCCAGAATACGCACGGAAGAATGTCAATTTACCTACGTATGGGTCTGTCATAATTTTAAATGCTAGTGCAGAGAACGGCTCTTCATCTGAAGATTGACGAGTCACTTCTGTACCATCTTCTAATGTACCAGTAATAGCTGGAACATCAAGAGGTGATGGCAAGTAGTCTACAACTGCGTCAAGCATCATCTGAACACCTTTATTTTTGTAAGATGACCCACAAAGAACAGGAGTGATTTTCACTTCACAAACACCTTTCCGCAAAGCGGATTTAAGTTCTGCAAGAGAAATCTCTTCTCCTTCTAAGTACTTCATCATTAATTCTTCATCTAATTCTGCAATTTTCTCCATCATCTCAGTGCGAAGCTCTTCCGCTTTATCAGCGTAGTCAGCAGGAATTTCTGCCTTTTCCACTTTTTGACCGAGATCATCTTGATAAATGTATGCACAATTTTCAATTAGATCAATGATTCCAGTAAAGTCGTTTTCTTTCCCTATTGGATATTGAATAGCTACTGCATTAGCGTGCAATCTTTCACGCATTTGACTAATAGCACCATCAAAATCAGCACCAATAATATCCATTTTGTTTACGTAAGCGATTCTAGGTACACCATAAGTATCTGCTTGACGCCAAACTGTTTCTGATTGCGGCTCTACGCCACCTTTCGCACAAAACACACCAACTGCCCCATCAAGTACACGAAGTGAACGCTCTACTTCTACAGTAAAGTCCACGTGACCCGGAGTATCAATGATATTGATACGGTGTCCATCCCATTGAGCAGTCGTTGCGGCGGAAGTGATTGTAATTCCGCGCTCTTGCTCTTGCTCCATCCAGTCCATTGTTGCTGCACCTTCATGAACCTCACCGATTTTGTGAGTACGTCCAGTGTAGAACAATATACGTTCAGTTGTGGTTGTTTTACCCGCATCAATATGCGCCATGATACCGATATTTCGTGTATCTTTTAAGGAGAATTCTCTAGACATAGCTGTAATATCTCCCTTCATGTCTTTACGACATTTAATATACAAGACTTATTTTATACTTACCAGCGATAATGTGCAAACGCTTTGTTAGCCTCAGCCATTTTGTGTGTATCTTCGCGTTTTTTCACAGCAGCACCAGTGTTGTTGCTAGCATCGATAATCTCGTTTGCTAAACGCTCTTGCATTGTGTGCTCCCCACGAAGACGAGCATAATTTACTAACCAACGCAAACCTAAAGTTGTGCGTCTTTCTGGTCTTACTTCTACAGGAACTTGGTAGTTAGAACCACCTACACGACGTGCTTTAACTTCAAGCACCGGCATGATGTTTTTAATTGCTTGTTCAAACACTTCCATAGCTTCTTTTCCTGTACGTTCTTGAATAAGATCAAAAGCTCCATAAAGAGTCTTTTGTGCTGTTCCTCTCTTACCGTCAAGCATAATACGGTTAATTAAGCGAGTCACTAGCTTTGAATTGTGTATAGGATCTGGCAATACGTCTCTACGAGTTACAGGACCTTTACGTGGCATGGTAATCCCCCTTTCTTTCTAAATAAATGTCATAAAGATGAGACCAGTAATATTTATTGAAAATATGTTTCTAGTTTTCATTTTTATGATTTTGCTTTTGGTTTTTTCGTTCCATATTTAGAACGACCTTGCTGACGGTCATTCACACCAGCAGTGTCTAAAGCACCGCGAACGATGTGATAACGAACCCCTGGTAAATCTTTTACCCTACCACCGCGAATCAAGACAACACTATGTTCTTGCAAGTTATGTCCGATTCCTGGAATATAAGCAGTAACTTCAATACGGTTAGTTAAGCGAACACGAGCATATTTACGAAGTGCGGAGTTAGGTTTTTTCGGTGTCATAGTACCGACACGTGTACAAACCCCTCTTTTTTGCGGTGAGCTTAAGTTCGTTTCCGATCTTTTCATCGCGTTAAATCCACGCTGCAATGCAGGTGATGTGGATTTCGTCGTTTTTGCTTTACGTCCTTTACGTACGAGCTGATTAATCGTTGGCATTCGATGCACCTCCTTCCAAAGGTCATATTGTGTTTTCAAGTCCACAGATCCAGGTGATTCATTTATTGGCAAACGAAATGTCTTATTCATAATAAATTATGAATAAAACCTATGTTGAATAAGTTATTTTAAGATTGCAGCACTTGCAGAGCCAACATCTATGCCAAATGTTTTCCCTAATTCTTTCATCGTTTGAACTTGTTTTATTTGAACGCCATTCAACTTGCATACTTCTTGCAATTTCTTTTTTAATTTATTATCGGCATCAGCAGCAATGTAAACTTCTTTCGCATGTCCCTGCTCAATCGTTTTCAAAGTTTGCTTCGTACCAACAACAAATTCCCCATCCTGAATTGGCTTTTCAATAGACACGATTTCATCCTCCCAAAGTCAGGAATTTGGCACACTCAAAGATAATAACACTTATAAAGTAAAGTGTCAAGCGTGTATCCTTATTTGATTTTACCTTTCTATTTTTATATCAAGATCCCCTTGAGAGATCTTGATATAAAGTGATAGAGAAGGTTCATTGATACTGTATTATTCTGCTACGAGCACTTCTTCCTCTTCTTCTGATGCTTCCTCTAGAGGTAAAGTGTTATCAACAAGATCTATATCACGGTATAAGTTAATCCCTGTACCAGCAGGAATCAATTTACCGATAATGACATTCTCTTTCAATCCAAGTAGTTTATCGACTTTGCCTTTGATAGCAGCATCCGTTAACACTCTTGTTGTTTCTTGGAATGAAGCAGCAGACAAGAAAGATTCTGTCTCTAGAGAAGCTTTCGTAATACCTAACAACACAGGTTTCGCAACCGCTGGTTCTTGACCTGCAAAAATAACTGCTTTGTTTTCTTCTTCATACTCATGAAGTTCGGCAAATGATCCAGGTAATAAGTTGGTATCTCCTGCATCTAGGATACGCATTTTTCTAAGCATCTGACGGATCATGACTTCAATATGTTTATCGTTAATTTCTACCCCTTGGTTTCGATAAACACGCTGAACTTCTTGTAAGATGTATTGCTGAACTCCGCGAATACCTTTAATTCTTAACATCTCTTTAGGATCAATGGACCCATCTGTTAATTCATCTCCGGCTTCTAATTTTTGTCCAACAGCAACACGTAACCTTGAACCGAATGAAACACTATATGTTTTTTCTTCGGTTTCGCCTTGAATATCTATTTCTCGGCGATCTTTCGCATCACGGATATCTTTAACGACACCCTCGATTTCGGAAATTGGTGCTTGCCCTTTCGGATTACGCGCTTCAAACAACTCTTGGATACGAGGTAGACCCTGTGTAATGTCGTCTCCCGCAACTCCACCTGTATGGAATGTACGCATCGTAAGCTGTGTTCCAGGCTCACCGATGGATTGTGCAGCGATAACACCTACTGCTTCTCCAATTTCAACGAATTTACCAGTAGCAAGATTTCGTCCGTAACATTTCTTACAAACACCATGCTTTGTTCTACAGCTTAATACAGATCTGATTAAGACTTTCTCAATTCCAGCCTCAATAATTTTCTTCGCTTTATCTGCTTCGAGGAGTTCATTACGTTGAACAATAACTTCACCCGTTTTACTATCACGAATCGTCTCGAAAGCATATCTACCTTCGATACGATCATATAAGTTTTCTATGACTTCTTTACCGTCTTGAATTGGTGTAACGACAAATCCTTTATCTGTTCCGCAATCATCTTCACGAACGATAACATCTTGCGCTACATCAACCAATCTTCTTGTTAAGTAACCAGAGTCCGCCGTTCTCAGTGCCGTATCAGCCAAACCTTTACGAGCACCATGCGTAGAAACGAAGTATTCCAATACCGTTAGACCTTCACGGAAGTTCGATTTTACCGGAACCTCGAATATACGACCAGATGGAGTCGCCATCAACCCACGCATTCCACCAAGCTGAGTGATCTGTGACTTGTTACCACGCGCTTTGGAATCCACCATCAAGCTGATGGAGTTGTATGCATCTAAGGAGTCCATCAAAATACCCGTAATAGCGTCTTTCGTTTTACCCCATATTTCAATGATTCTGTCATAACGCTCATCTTGCGTAATCAAACCACGACGATATTGATTCGTAACCACTTGAATTTTTTCTTCGGAATCTTTCATTATGGTTATCTTTTCGTCTGGTACGACAACATCAGATACGGCAATAGATATACCAGCTTTTGTAGAATACGTGTACCCTAGCTGCTT
This sequence comes from Longirhabdus pacifica, assembly GCF_004115085.1. Lineage (GTDB taxonomy): Bacteria > Bacillota > Bacilli > Paenibacillales > DSM-105158 > Longirhabdus > Longirhabdus pacifica. The sequence goes on from NZ_QXJP01000024.1 coordinate 32,416, forward strand.
AATTTTATCAAGTATAACGGACGTTTGCGTTGTTTCATATATTCGGAAACATTCCGCAATAATCGCACCTAAATAATCTTTACCGATTCCTTTATTGAATGGAGCTTCCATGATTTTCGCCTTCAAATCGGCACCTTTTGTGTACACAAAATATTTTTCAGGAAGTCCGTTCAGTAAGTTGTCGTTTGTAGGTTCATTAATATAGTGCAATGTATCTGGGAATATTTCATTAAATATAAGTTTTCCGATCGTCGTAATCAACATTGCTGATTGTTGCTTTTCAGTAAAGCATTTTTTCCCTAATGAAGCTACTGGCACCGCTACACGAGCATGTAAAGAGTAGTTGCCTGCTTGATAAGCTGTAATCGCTTCGTTTCTATCTTTAAATATAGCTCCAGTACCCTTCGCTTCAGGGTTATCCATCGTTAGATAATAACTTCCTAAAACCATATCCTGTGAAGGAGTAACAACCGGCTTACCGTCTTTCGGATTCAAAATGTTACCTGAAGCTAACATAATAATTCTTGCTTCTGCTTGTGCTTCCGCAGACAACGGTACGTGAACAGCCATTTGGTCTCCGTCGAAATCGGCATTATATGCAGTACACACGAGTGGGTGCAAGCGAATCGCTTTTCCTTCCACTAATGTTGGCTCGAATGCCTGGATACCAAGTCTGTGCAATGTTGGTGCACGGTTTAGTAGTACTGGGTGTTCTTTAATCACTTCTTCGAGAACATCCCACACTTCAGGGCTGATTTTTTCTACTTTACGTTTCGCACTTTTGATATTGTGTGCTAACCCTTTGCTTACAAGTTCTTTCATTACAAAAGGCTTGAACAATTCTAGTGCCATTCCTTTTGGAAGTCCACACTGATACATTTTCAAATTCGGTCCAACGACGATAACAGAACGACCTGAATAGTCAACACGTTTACCAAGTAAGTTTTGGCGGAAACGTCCTTGCTTCCCTTTTAACATATGACTTAAAGATTTTAACGGTCTGTTACCAGGACCTGTAACAGGTCTTCCGCGACGACCATTATCGATAAGTGAATCTACTGCTTCCTGCAGCATTCTTTTTTCATTTTGTACGATAATGTCCGGTGCGCCAAGATCAAGAAGACGCTTCAATCTATTGTTACGATTTATAACTCTACGATACAAGTCATTCAAATCGGAAGTTGCAAATCTACCCCCATCTAGCTGAACCATGGGACGAAGCTCTGGTGGAATAACAGGTAATACATCGAGTACCATCCACTCTGGATTATTGCGTGAATTACGCAATGCTTCCATGACTTCTAGACGTTTGATTGCTCTACTTCTTCTTTGTCCTTGTGCTGTTTTCAAATCTTCTTTCAATACTTCTACTTCGCGTTCTACATCGATATCGGCTAATAGCTTTTTAATCGCCTCTGCACCCATACCAGCCTGAAAAGCATAGCCATACTTTTCACGATAACTACGGTACTCTTTTTCCGATAATAGTTGTTTCTTCTCCAAAGGTGTATCACCAGGATCCGTCACAACATGAGAAGCAAAGTATATGATTTCTTCCAATGATCTTGGAGACATATCCAAGGCTAAACCCATACGACTTGGAATACCTTTAAAGTACCAAATATGAGTAACAGGAGCGGCCAATTCGATATGGCCAAGTCGCTCCCGTCTAACTTTTGCACGTGTTACTTCAACTCCACAACGATCACAGACGACACCTTTGTATCGTACGCGCTTATACTTACCACAGTGACATTCCCAATCCTTAGTTGGACCAAAAATCTTTTCACAGAACAAACCTTCTTTTTCAGGTTTTAAAGTTCTGTAGTTAATTGTTTCTGGTTTTTTTACTTCTCCACGAGACCACGAACGTATTTTATCGGGTGATGCTAATCCGATTTTCATAAATTCGAAATTGTTGACGTCCATCAAGGAGCAACCCTCCTCAAGAATGAATTGATATTGAAACTTTACTCTTTAATCGCTACCTGTTTCTGCGCCTTCAAGATTGAGACTAAGTCTATCTTCAGAAGAATCTTCTTCTTCGTCAATCTCTTTCATTACTATTTCTTCTTCATTTTCGGTCAGTATCTTAACATCCATTCCTAAACTTTGAAGCTCTTTAATAAGAACTTTAAATGATTCAGGTATGCCAGGTTCAGGGACATTCTCACCTTTAACGATAGATTCGTATGTTTTTACCCTTCCCACAACGTCATCTGACTTGACTGTTAAAATTTCTTGCAATGTATAAGAAGCACCGTATGCTTCCAAAGCCCAAACTTCCATCTCACCAAAACGCTGTCCACCAAATTGTGCTTTACCACCAAGTGGCTGCTGTGTAACGAGTGAGTATGGACCTGTTGAACGTGCATGAATTTTATCATCAACCATGTGTGCCAGTTTAATCATATACATGACACCCACCGTAACTTCTCTTTCAAATGGTTCTCCGGTTCTTCCATCATATAAGACAGTTTTACCGTTACGCTGCATCCCTGCTTCTTCCATCGTATCAAACACATCGGTTTCACGAGCACCATCAAATACTGGAGTTGCAACATGAATGCCTAAACGCTTGGCAGCCATACCAATATGAACTTCAAGCACCTGACCAAGGTTCATACGTGAAGGTACACCAAGTGGATTAAGAACAACGTCAACAGGTGTTCCATCAGGAAGGAATGGCATATCTTCTTCTGGTAGTATTCTCGCGATAACCCCTTTGTTACCGTGACGACCAGCCATTTTGTCCCCTTCTGATATTTTACGTTTTTGTGCGATGTATACTCGAACAAGTTGGTTTACACCTGGAGGTAATTCGTCTCCATTTTCTCTTGTGAATACTTTAACATCTACCACAATACCGTCCGTACCATGTGGCACACGTAAGGAAGTATCTCTAACTTCTCTTGCTTTTTCGCCGAAGATAGCATGCAATAAGCGTTCTTCTGCAGTAAGCTCTGTCACACCTTTTGGTGTCACTTTCCCTACTAAGATGTCACCAGATACGATCTCAGCACCAACTCGAATAATGCCTCGCTCATCGAGATTTTTGAGTGCATCTTCACCGACATTAGGAATATCACGTGTGATTTCCTCTGGTCCTAACTTCGTGTCTCTCGCCTCAGACTCATATTCTTCAATATGAATAGAAGTGTATACGTCTTCTTTCACTAAGTTTTCACTTAACAAAATAGCATCCTCGTAGTTATATCCTTCCCAAGTCATGAAGGCTACGACCACGTTTTGCCCTAATGCTAATTCTCCTTGTTCCGTAGAAGGCCCGTCAGCAAGAATATCTCCAGCCTTGACTACGTCTCCTATTTTCACAAGTGGACGTTGATTCACGGCAGTTCCTTGATTAGAACGAATAAACTTATGCAGCTTGTACTTTATGGCATCTCCACTCACAAGTGTTCCGTCGACAACTTCTTGTCGTCTTAACACAATTTGTTCTGCGGAGGAACGTTCGATAATTCCGTCGTACTTCGCTACCACACAAACCCCTGAATCTTTTGCAGCTTTATGCTCCATCCCCGTTCCAACTAATGGAGACCTAGGAATGAGAAGCGGTACAGCCTGACGTTGCATGTTAGATCCCATCAACGCACGGTTGGAGTCATCATTCTCTAAAAACGGAATTAACGCGGTTGCAACAGATACAACCTGTTTAGGAGATACGTCAACATAGTCGATACGATCTCTGGACATCGTTAATATATCTTCCGATTTCTTGTTATAACGACTGATAATATTGTCATCGACAAAACTACCATCTTCATTCAACTTACTATTTGCCTGCGCGATAACATAGTTGTCTTCTTCGTCCGCAGTCAAGTAATCTATTTTCTCTGTCACTAAGTTGGTTTTAGGATCAACCCAACGATAAGGTGCTTCAATAAAACCGTACTCATTCACTCTTGCAAACGTAGACAAGGAGTTAATGAGACCGATGTTAGGCCCCTCAGGCGTTTCAATTGGACACATTCTACCATAGTGAGAGTGATGAACGTCACGAACTTCAAATCCAGCACGGTCTCTAGTCAATCCTCCAGGACCAAGTGCGGATAAACGACGTTTGTGTGTAAGTTCAGCTAGTGGATTCGTTTGATCCATAAACTGAGATAGCTGTGAACTACCAAAAAACTCTTTAATTGATGCGATAACAGGTCGAATGTTAATCAATGCTTGTGGCGTAATCACATTTGCATCTTGAATAGACATTCTTTCTCTAACTACTCTTTCCATACGGGAAAGTCCAATACGGAATTGATTTTGCAGCAATTCCCCAACGGAACGTAATCTTCTGTTACCCAAATGATCTATATCATCCGTATCTCCAATATCTTTTAACAAGTTAATAAAATAGTTGATAGAGGAAATAATATCAGCTGGAGTGATATGTTTCATATCCATATCAATTTTGCCGTTAGAAATAACTTTGACGATTTTCCCATCTTCAGCAGGTGAGAACACATCGATCACTTGTAGTGGAATGGTATTTTCATCAAGGACACCTTCGGTCACTTGCTGTTCTTTTAAATTAATACCTTCCTCTAAATAAGGGAGGAGCTCATCAAGCAATCTACGATCCACTAATTGTCCAGCTTCAGCGATAATTTCGCCTGTTTCAGGATTCACTAATGTTTCAGCTAAGCGCTGATTGAACAATCGATTCTTGATATGCAGCTTTTTATTAATTTTGTACCTTCCGACATTCGCTAGATCATAACGTTTTGGATCAAAGAAACGAGCAATGAGAAGACTTTTTGCATTTTCTATCGTAGGAGGTTCTCCTGGGCGAAGTCTTTCATATATTTCAATTAAAGCTTTTTCTGTAGACTCTGTGTTGTCTTTTTCTAATGTATTACGGATGTATTCATCTTCGCCAAGCAAATCGATGATATCTTGATCTGTACTGAAACCTAGTACTCTAAGTAAAACCGTAACAGGAATCTTTCTTGTACGATCAATTCTAACGTAGACAATATCTTTAGCGTCTGTTTCTAACTCGAGCCAAGCTCCACGATTAGGAATAACAGTAGCGGTATAAGCTTTTTTACCGTTTTTATCTACTTTATCGTTGAAATAAACACTAGGAGAGCGAACAAGCTGGCTGACAATAACTCGTTCAGCCCCATTTATAATAAAGGTCCCGGTTTCGGTCATAAGCGGGAAGTCTCCCATAAATACTTCTTGATCCTTTACTTCACCAGTCTCTTTATTATAAAGACGAACCTTCACTCTTAGCGGAGCAGCATATGTAACATCTCGCTCCTTGCTTTCATCTACCGAATATTTGGGTTCTCCAAGCACGTAATCGATAAATTCTAATGCCAAATTTCCAGTAAAATCTTGTATCGGTGAAATATCACGAAACATTTCCCGTAATCCTCTATCCAGGAATTCCTCATAAGATTTCTTTTGAATTTCGATGAGGTTGGGTATTTCTAATACTTCATTGATACGCGCATAACTTCTTCGTTCGCGACGACCAAATTGAACAAGTTGACCTGCCAACTTCCATTCACCCCTTATGCCAATAGACATGCTAAACATTTTTACATTGACGTAATGATGCATATCGTTGAAAATAAATTATATGCATAAGAATATGTTCTATGCATAAAAAACATGTTACAATTGCAATATATAATAGTTAAATAAAAACTGTAACTTTTTAAAACCAAAATAAATCAAAATAAAACAAAGCCCCTACTTTCTTCACTCATTGTGTTTTGTACACGTAAGATTAGCAGGCAGCAATTAAGAAGAACAAATGCATTTGACTGATATGAATAGATGAGCATAACAGAACATAAATTCTACCATATTATGCATCATTCCCAAATGTATAAACAATATACATAAGATAATACAAAAATCACATGACTTACATTTGTATTGAATGTATAACATTTCAGCAAACTAAATAAATTCAGACACGTTTATGCTGACAGTATACAATAATATCATAGCGCATAGAGCGCGTCAACATATCCGTCCACTCTATTTCGTTGCTTTATAGATGTGATACCCTCTACTTCTCTTCATTAATTCCACATTTGAAAATAATGAATCCAATTTCTTTTTCGCCGATGCAGCACCTTGCTTTTTCTGAATAACAATCCATAATTGTCCAAGTGGTTTTAATCTTTCATGCGCTTGCGAGAAAATGGAATGTACTGTCTCTTTTCCAGCTCGCACCGGTGGATTGCTTACAACGAGATCGAAATCTGTTTCCTCTATATGTTGGAACTTGTCACTCTGCGTAATGGTGACATTATGTATATGATTTAATGTTGCATTTTGTTTGGCTAAGCCAACTGCACGTTCATTAATGTCCACCATATACACATGACTTTTTTCAGCATGTTTTGCAATGAAAAGTCCGATAGGTCCGTACCCGCATCCAACATCACATATACGGGAGACATTATGCAACACTATTTCTTCCATAAGTAATACACTGCCAAAATCAACACTTCGTTTTGAAAACACACCTGCATCCGTATGAAACTGAAATGTAGTTCCCTTTATGTTTTGTGTAATGGTGTGAGGCTGATGGTTGGCGTTAGGATTTTTACTATAATAGTGATCCACAACAATTCTCCTCTATCATGATGATGGAAACATCCCCTTGATTAACCGAGGGGATGTTGATATCCATATGAAGTATATTAAAATTACTTCACTTCTACAGATGCGCCTGCACCTTCTAATTTTTCTTTCATTGTTTCAGCATCTTCTTTAGAAGCTTTTTCTTTGATTGGAGCTGGAGCACCATCAACTAATGCTTTCGCTTCTTTCAAACCAAGACCAGTGATTTCACGAACTGCCTTGATTACGTTGATTTTTGAGCTTCCAGCACTTGTCAAGATAACATCAAATTCAGTTTGCTCAGCAGCAGCTTCTCCGCCAGCAGCTCCACCAACAACAGCTACAGGTGCAGCAGCAGTTACACCAAACTCTTCTTCAATTGCTTTAACAAGATCATTTAAATCAAGAACGGACATTTCTTTTATTGCTTCAATAATTTGTTCTTTACTCATGATAAACCTCCATCAATTTATATTTATTTTATTTAGGACAGGATTAACCTTCCGTTGATTCTCCATCTTTATCAGCAACTGCTTTAACAGCAAGTGCCATGTTACGAATAGGTGCTTGTAAAACGCTAAGCAACATAGAAAGTAAACCATCTCTTGAAGGAAGAGAAGCCAACGCTTTAAGGTCTTCTTGACTAACTACTTTCCCTTCAACAATACCTACTTTAATGTCTAGGTTCTCATGACCTTTCGCAAAGTCAGACAATATTTTAGCAGCAGCAAGAGCATCTTCTTTTGAGAAAGCAACAGCTGTCGGACCCACTAAAAACTCATCCAATTCAGTGAAATCTGTTTCTTGTGTGGCACGCTTCACTAAGTTATTTTTAATAACCTTTAGTTCCACATTCGCTTCACGAAGTTGTTTACGTAATTCTGTAACTTCGGCAACGTCTAATCCACGATAATCAACAACGACAGTACTTTGACTTTCCCGAAGTTTTGTAGCAATGGAAGATACCATTTCTTTTTTCTGTTCTAGAACGCTTGCATTTGGCAACGTACACACCTCCTCATCATTCTTAGAATGATCATCAAAAAAATAAAAGCCTCCGCAGACATGACGAAGGCTTGTGTTTTAGTCTCTTCATTATAAATGAATAAACTATATATCACACCTCGGTAGGAAATTAAGCTTTGCAGCACCTACTGTCTACGGTAAACAAATGTTATTTTCTTATGATTATTTAAACCTTAAATAGGTTAACATCTATTATCAGATGTGTCAAGTATCAATTAATATTGAGTACGAACCCCAGGTCCCATAGTGGAAGATACGGAAATGTTTTTCAAGTATACACCTTTAGCTGAAGCTGGTTTTGCTCTTTGCAAAGCTTCCATTAATGTATTCAAGTTTTCCGTTAGCTTATCTTGATCAAAAGAAACTTTACCGATAGGGGCATGAATTTGACCCGCTTTGTCCAAACGGAATTCAATTTTACCAGCTTTGATTTCTTGAACAGCTTTCTCCACATCAAATGTTACTGTACCTGCTTTCGGGTTTGGCATTAAACCTTTCCCCCCAAGCAGACGCCCTAACTTACCAACTTCGCTCATCATATCTGGTGTAGCCACACATACATCAAAGTCGAACCAGCCTTGTTGAACTTTGTTGATCATATCTTGATCGCCAACAAAATCCGCACCCGCTTTTTCCGCTTCTTTTGCTTTTTCACCTTTTGCAAATACAAGAACGCGTTTTGTTTTACCTGTTCCATGTGGAAGCACAACAACTCCACGTACCGCTTGGTCTTGTTTCTTAGGGTCAACACCTAAGCGAACTGCAACTTCAACGGTCTCATCGAATTTCGCTGTGGACATTTTTTTCACAAGTCCAACTGCTTCACTAGGCTCAAAAATCGCTTCTTGATCATATTGTTTCAACGCCTCTGCGTATTTTTTGCCACGCTTTGCCATTCTTATTTCCTCCTCAATGTGGTATTAACGGATGACCCTCCCACTTCATAGCACGTTGTATTAGTCTTCGACTACGATACCCATGCTACGCGCAGTACCTTCAACCATACGCATTGCAGCTTCTACGGATGCAGCATTTAAGTCTTGCATCTTTTGCTCCGCAATGTCTTTTACTTTATCGCGTTTAATTGTCGCTACTTTGTTTACATTCGGTTCACCTGATGCTTTCTCAATTCCTACAGCTTTTTTCAACAATACAGCTGCTGGTGGAGTTTTGGTTTCGAATGTGAAAGAACGATCTTCGAATACACTCAATACTACAGGAATGATTAAACCTGCTTGATCTGAAGTACGAGCATTAAACTCTTTACAAAATTGCATGATGTTAACTCCCGCTTGCCCTAGCGCAGGACCAACTGGAGGAGCCGGATTTGCTTTCCCCGCAGCAATTTGTAATTTGACAACTTTAATTACTTTTTTCGCCACTGTGTACACCTCCTTGCAGTAATGTGGTAGAAACGGGATATTAGCCCTCCCACTGAACAGCTCGCAATCATTCATAAATGAAGTTTTTTAGAAAGAGACGCCTACACCTTTTCGACAGCATCAAAGTCTAGCTCAAGAGGCGTTTCTCTTCCAAACATACTTACATGAACTTTCACTTTACTTTTTTCTAATAATACTTCTTCTACTTTTCCAACAAAATCAGCAAACGGACCTTCTTTGACACGTATGGTGTCGTCCACTTCCAAATCAACAGACGGTCTGATTTCTTCCATTCCCATATGTTTAAGAATAGAATCTACTTCATCAGGCAGTAATGCAGTAGGTTTAGAACCTGGGCCTGATGAACCTACAAACCCTGTTACACCTGGAGTATTACGAACAACATACCAAGAATCATCCGTTTGCACCATTTCAACTAATACATATCCTGGGTAAACTTTTTTCATGACCGTTTTTTTCTTACCGTCTTTGTTTACCACTTCTTCTTCCATAGGTACAAGAACACGAAAGATCTTATCCAACATATTCATAGACTGAACACGTTTTTCAAGATTCGCCTTTACTTTGTTCTCATAACCTGCGTAGGTATGAACAACATACCATCTTTTTTCCATACAAAGACCACCTCTAATTAGGACCTACTAAAACAATGCATCAATTAAATTATTTAGTCCGAAATCCACGATGGTAAAGTATACTGTAACAATTGCAACCGTCACTAAAACGACAATGGTGTAACTAATTAATTCTTTTCGCTTCGGCCAGCGGACTTTTTTCAATTCAGCCCAACTATTTGCAAAAAATGAAAACATGGATCCAAAACTATTTTTTACTTTTCCTAAAATTGCCATGACTACACCCCCAAGTCACTACCTTGTTTCTCGATGAATGGTATGTGCGTTACAGAACTTGCAATATTTTTTGAGCTCTATACGATCTGGGTTCGTTCTCTTGTTCTTATTTGTTGTATGGTTTCTTTGCTTGCAATCTGTACAAGCTAAAGTTACGACTACTCGCACGATGTGACACCTCCTGAGACAACCTCATTGGTAAAGCTTCTATCGTTATGAATTGACATTATGAGCGTTTTAGGGCTACCTAAAAAAATGTATCACACGGGCTTTATGATGTCAAGAAAAAGCTTCTAGTATATGTAGGGATGTAAACATAAATACTACCATGTTTACATTGTTCTCCGCTTTCAACATTCGTAAACATTAGATAGGCAAAAAAAATAGGCTTCACTGATTTCCTGGAAATACTGCTTTGGTATTAGCACCATTTCCAGCAAGCCGATGATGTGCCCACGGGCTGTCACTTCTATTAGAAATTCACTCTACGCAACTCAATGTATCTTTCTAACTTCCTTTTCACTCTTTGCAAGGCATTATCAATGGATTTCACATGTCGCTTCAAGTCTACCGCAATTTCTTGATAAGATCTGCCTTCCAAGTACAACATTAATACTTTTCGCTCCAAGCTACTCAGCAATTCCTCCATCTTATCTTCCAGACCGCTGTACTCTTCTTTACTAATCATCAACTCTTCGGGATTAGAAATTTTGGAGCCACAGATGACATCTAATAGGGTTCTATCCGATTCTTCATCATAAATAGGCTTGTCTAATGAAACATAGGAATTAAGTGGAATATGCTTTTGTCTTGTCGCTGTTTTGATCGCCGTAATAATTTGACGTGTAATGCATAATTCTGCAAATGCTTTAAATGAAGAAAGCTTATCGCCGCGAAAGTCTCGAATCGATTTGTACAAACCAATCATACCTTCTTGTACAATATCCTCTTTATCAGCACCGATTAAAAAATAGGATCTTGCCTTAGACCGAACAAAGTTTTTATACTTGTTGATCAAATATTCGAGCGCTTCTACATTGCCTTCTTGAACCGCTTTGACAATCTCCTCATCTGTTTTGAGTTCATGCTCAGTTATTGTTGAATCATAGAGATCGACTTTCACAGTTAGTATCCCTCCGGTCTTCAAGGCATTAACGACACTTTCAACTTTTCTTCACGAAGCAAGGTTTATTATGTCAAAGTTAGCATAAGTATACATGAATAGCTTGGAAGCCGTCAACCAATTATTTCATAACGTTTACTTATTCGTATATTTTATTTTTTGTTTCCTCTTCTCCATTGTTCAAACTTTTCTTTCAGATCATCCGGCAATCGATTGTCGAACGAATTTTTATGAGGTTGATGTTGTTGATTGGCTATTTTATGACGAATGGATTGTGTGGCTTTCTTCATTTCTCTTACTAACTCCATCGCACTAATTCGCAATCCCCCATTACCAAATGTCACATGCTGTTCGACTCGGTCGGATGTAGCCACATAAATTCTCGTTGCGACATTACTTAATTCTACAACTAACCTCTCAATACATTCATCGGCAGTTTCTTTTTCTTTTGTATAGCGAATATCCATATTGTACATATGTTGTTGGCTGCCTTTTCCGACCACACGATGCGCATCAAAAACAACAATGACTTCTCTTCCACTATACGCTTGATATTCTGCTAACATGGATATAAGCTCATCTCTCGCTCCCTCAAAATCTTCTTTGGCTAACGTTTTTAGCTTATCGTCTGCGCCAATGACATTATAGCCATCCACGATAACAATTTCTTTTCGCATCTAAACAGATCCGTTCCCTCTCTGTCTAACCGCCTCATATGTAAAAAGCGCTGCTGCTACCGATGCATTTAAAGATTGTATTTGCCCAAACATAGGGAGCTTAGCAAGAAAATCACATCGTTCTCTCATTAATCGACTTAATCCTTTGTGCTCATTACCTATAACAATCGCAATGGGCAAGGTCATATCTATATCATATAATGTTTGCTCCGCTTCCCCCGCTGTACCGACAATCCAAATTCCTTGCTCTTTTAACTGCTTTACTTGCTGACCCAAGTTACTCACTCTGGCAACCGGTACGTATTCAAGTGCACCAGCAGATGTTTTCGCTACCGTTGAAGTTAGTCCTACCGCACGTCTTTTAGGAATGATGACCCCGTGAACACCTGCTGCATCGGCCGTACGCAAAATCGATCCAAGATTGTGAGCATCTTCGATTTCTTCTAGAATTAATAAGAATGGTGATTCATTTTTACGCTGTGCCCTCGCCACAATATCTTCTACTGTGACATAGTCTACTGCCGCAACTTGCGCCACGACTCCTTGATGGGCAACATCCGGAAGCATTTGATCTAATTTACGTCGATCTGCCGTCTGATAGACGACACCGTTCTGTTTCGCTAAATCGACTATGTTCTCCACTACGGACGGCTGTGCCTGTTTAGATATCCATAATTTATGCAGCGTTCGATTTGCTCTTAACGCTTCTGTTACCGCATGTTTACCTCCGATGTATTCACTCACTTTTTATCATCCTCCGTTATCGTCATGTTGAACAGCTCTTGTAATCTGTCCCATTGCTCTGTTAAATATAAATAACCAACCAAGCACTCAAATCCTGTACTATGTCGATAATCCATTACCGATGCTGATTTGGGAGCTTGCCCTGATTTACTGTTTCTTCCTCGCTTTACGACTTCCGTTTCTTTTTCTGTCAAATGTGGCATCCACTTTTTCAATGCTTCAACTTGTCCACGTGCCGATACGTGTTTCGTCGTCTCTGTATGTAATGCTTTTACTTTTGCATTATGGTTAGAAACAACGTATTGGCGCACGTACATTTCGTGTACCACATCACCAATATAAGCTAAAACAAGCGGATGTTGGTGATCCGCTTGCTTATCTGAAGAAAAGAAAAACAAATTTGAATCCAATGTCTTCATCCCTTTCTCTTCCAGCGCGTACCTTGAGGCGTATCTTCAAGTAAAATACCTTGCTCTTCTAGCTGTTGTCTAATGGCATCTGCTTTATCCCATTGCTTTGCCTTTCTTGCATCAATGCGATCTTGTAGCAGTTGTTCCACTTCTTCATCTAATATTTCATTGGTTTCCGGTTTGGGTACAATCCCTAATACATCATTCATCTGCTCAAATAACTGTAAGCATTGCTGAAGGGTGATTGGATGTACTTCATCCTGTTCACAGTACTGATTCGCTTCCGTTACGAGTTCAAAGCATGCTGTGATCGCATCCGGTGTATTGAAATCGTCCTGCATTTTCTGATGAAACTTCTGCGCTATACTTTCTATCACTTGTTGCATGTTTTCATCTGCATCTTTTTCCACGTCATTCGTCGTTGCTAGTCGGTGTTGAATGTTAGCAAGACAATTACTTATTCGCGTCGTACCCGCTTTTGCCTGTTCCATTAAGTCATGACTAAAGTTTAGTGGACTGCGGTAATGGGAAGATAATAACGCCATTCTAATACTTTCCGCGTTATATTTTTTTATCAAATCCCTTACATTGACGACATTCCCTAATGATTTAGACATCTTTTCATTATTTAAATTGAGGTACCCGTTATGCATCCAATAGTTTGCAAACGGCTTATCGTGAAGGGCTTCGGACTGTGCCTTCTCGCATTCATGATGAGGAAACTGCAAATCTGCCCCTGCACCATGAATATCAATCGTTTCACCTAAATGTGCTTTTGCTAATGCGGAGCACTCAATGTGCCAGCCTGGTCTCCCAGATCCCCACGGACTGTCCCAAGCGACTTCACCTTCTTTGGCCTGTTTCCATAATACAAAGTCTTGCGGGTTTTCTTTTCGCTTATCTACTTCGACACGAATACCGTACTGTAATTCCTCTAAATTTTGTCCTGACAACTTTCCGTAAGCTTTAAATGCTGTCGTTCTAAAAAAGACATCGCCGCCATTTTCATACGCAAACCCTTTATCCATTAAACCTTGAATAAATTGAATGATATCTTGCATGAAGTCCGTGACTAACGGATGTACTGGCGCAGGATCAACATGTAAAGATGTTTCATCTTGCAAAAATTCTTGAATGTACTTGGAAGACAACTCCTGTGCATTTATTCCTGATTCGTTGGCACGCTTGATGATTTTATCATCTACGTCGGTAAAATTGGATACGTAATGAACGTTGTATCCTAACTGTGTTAAATAATTACGCACGACATCAAAAATGACAACGGGAAGCGCATTGCCGATATGAATGTAATCGTATACGGTCGGACCACATACGTACATGGAAACTTCTCCGCTACGAATCGGCTTAAAAAGCTCTTTTTCACGTGTGAGTGTATTATAAATATATAAACTCATTTGTATCTATCTCCTTACTTGTTTATTTGCTCCAGATCAGCTTCATGATCTTTTATTTTCGTTTCTAATTCATCTATTCTCGCTTGTAACTTATCGCATATGTCAATAACCGGATCGGGTAAGTTACCATGATCTAACTTACCAACTCTGACACCATTTCGCTTTACCACTTTACCTGGGATACCTACTACGGTGCTATGGGAACAAACTTCACGCAATACAACGGCATTCGCTCCGATCCGAACGTAATCTCCCACATGAAAAGACCCTAATACTTTCGCTCCAGAACTAATAACGACGTTGTTTCCTATTGTCGGGTGACGCTTCCCTTTTTCTTTTCCTGTTCCGCCTAGCGTTACCCCTTGATATATGACCACATCGTTACCAATAATACACGTTTCCCCAATAACGACGCCCATACCATGATCAATGAAAAAGCGTTCGCCGATGGTTGCTCCCGGATGTATTTCGATCCCTGTCATCCACCTACTGATTTGGGAAATCATCCGGGCGATGGTGAACCATTTTCGCTTATAAAACCAGTGCGCTATTCGGTATGCCCACAGCGCATGTAAACCAGAATACGTTAGCATAATTTCAAACACACTTCTTGCTGCTGGATCATTATCAAATACCGTCTGAATATCTGATTTTAATGTTTTAAACACGATGATTTCCTCCCTCACCATGATAAAATAAAAAAACTCTGCAGCGAGTAGTCGCTACAGAGACGATTAACGTGGTTCCACTCTGTTTGGATTCCTGTCTCTCCCCATTACCGAAAAACGACAAAGAATCCCACTTTTATTCCTTAACGCGGAAAGACGACATAGCTTAGGACAACGGTGTGCTTTCAGCCATGCAACTTACAGGTGCATTCACGTAGGAGTAGATTAACAGCTCTCAGCGCACACTGTTTTCTCTGTAAATCAACTTTCAATCCATCGCTACTTTCCTGATCCATGTTGTTATGAAAATTATACAACAGTCAAACACTTATCGCTACCTATACGGTTATAAATAAGCGAATGACTATATCGTTAGGCGTTTATTAACGTTTGCAAACGAGAAATTACGGTTTTCTTTCCGAGTAAATACAACGTTTGGTTTAAGTCTGGACCATGCGTTTGCCCTGAAGCGGCAATACGTATAGGCATGAATAAATTTTTCCCTTTATGACCCGTTGCTTTTTGTACCGATTTAATACATTGCTTAATAGAAGCGGGGTCGAAAGTTTCTAAAGATGAAAGCTGCTCAATGAAGGATTGAAGTACTTCCGCTACATGTGGTTGCTGTAAAACTTCCTCTGCTTCTTTATCGTAATCCAGATGCTGATGAAAGAATAGTGCAGATAATGGAACGATTTCAGCTGCATAACGCAGTTGCTCTTGATATAAAGAGACGAGCTGGGTTACCCAATCATAAGTATCCTCATCTATATCATCAAACAAATAACCTGCCTCTTGCATATGTGGAATACATAGGTGCACGATACGCTCTAACTCCGCATGTTTAATATAGTGATTGTTCAACCAGTGTAGTTTATCTGTATCGAACACCGCTGGACTTTTAGATAGACGATTGGCGTCAAAGATGTCCACCAATTGTTCTTTGGAAAATATTTCATCTTCCCCTTCTGGAGACCATCCTAGAAAAGCAATGAAGTTAAACAAAGCTTCTGGTAAAAAACCTAGATCACGATATTGCTCGATAAATTGGATGATAGACTCATCTCGCTTACTCAATTTTTTACGCTGTTCATTGACGATGAGCGTCATATGTCCGAATAAAGGAGCTTCAAAACCTAATGCTTCATATATCATTAATTGACGCGGAGTATTAGAAACATGATCATCGCCTCTCAATACATGAGAAATGTTCATGGTGTAATCGTCTATAACGACAGCAAAGTTATAAGTTGGAATACCGTCTTTTTTCACAATGACAAAGTCACCGAAGTCATTAGAGTTAAAAGACAGTTCCCCTTTTACGATATCTTGAAATGCATATTCTTTATCTGCTGGAACACGAAAACGAATACTCGGCTTGCGACCTTCGGCTTCAAATTGTTCCATTTGTTCTTGGCTTAAATTGCGATGTTGACCAGAATAGCGAGGCATTTCACCACGAGCAATTTGTGCTTCCCGCTCTGCTTCCAGTTCTTCTTCTGTACAGTAGCATTTATAAGCAAGTCCTTTTTCCATTAACTCATTTGTGTATTTTTCATATAATGCTATTCTTTCCGTTTGACGGTATGGGCCGTATTCACCTGGCTTATCCACGGATTCATCCCAATCTAAACCTAGCCACTCCATAAATTCAAGCTGATTTTCAACTCCGCCCTCTACATTACGTTTCAAATCGGTGTCTTCAATACGGACAATCAACTTTCCATTTTGTGAACGTGCGAATAAATAGTTAAAAAGCGCTGTACGTGCATTACCTATATGTAAATGTCCCGTTGGGCTGGGTGCATAACGAACTCTTACTTCTCTTGCCATGACACTTTCTCCTCTCAAAATGTATATACTGGATTACTCCAAATCATAGCATATCTTTCATAAGACAAACAACACACTGTGCTGCAATTCCTTCTCCTCGACCTGTAAAACCGAGTTTTTCTGTTGTCGTTGCCTTTATATTGATTTGCGAAGTCTCCACTTCCAATGTTTCTGCTACCTTTTTCACCATTTGCGGAATGTAGGGTGCCATCTTTGGTTTTTGAGCGATGATGGTTGCATCCAAATTGCTTAACGTAAATCCTTCACTGCGAGACATCTCCCAAACTTGCTGCAATAACACCATACTGTCCGCATCTTTAAATGCTTCGTCAGTATCTGGAAAGTGAGTACCAATGTCCCCTTTTCCTAGCGCTCCTAGTATCGCATCGGTGATCGCATGTAACAGTACATCCGCATCGGAATGCCCTAGTAAGCCTTTCTCATAAGGAATATCCACACCGCCAATGATGCATTTTCTTCCTTCTACTAATTGGTGTACATCGAATCCTTGTCCCACTCTGATCATGTCTTCTCCCCTCCTAACATGACATTTGCCAGTTCTAAATCTTCTGGCGTTGTAATTTTAATATTGCTGTAATCCCCTTCTACCATGACCACTTCTTTTCCACACTTTTCAAGCAGCATCGCATCATCGGTAATGCTATCATCCTGTGCTGTCACTCCTTGATGTGCTTCTATTAAATCGGCAACACGAAAAGCTTGTGGGGTTTGGACGGCCCACAAGCTCCTTCGCGGTGGAGTGTGCAAAATACGTTGCATCGTATCTACTTGTTTAATCGTATCTTTAACAGGGACTCCAAGTACAGCTGCCCCGTGTTGCTTTGCTTTCTCTATACAATGCGAGATATGTACTGGTTTTACAAATGGTCTTACACCATCATGCACTAATACCCATTTCACATCATGTGGCAATTGCTGCAACCCTTTGTACACGGACTGCTGTCTGTTGTCCCCACCAGCAACGACGTGGATTACTTTATGCAATGCATACTGTTCTACCCACTCTTGTACTCTTCGTTTATCTTGCTCTCCAACGACAAGTACTATATATTTTATTTCTTCTACTAACTGAAACGCTTGTATCGTATGCACGATGATTGGCTTGTCCTGTAGCATGAGATATTGCTTACTCTCTGTAGTTTTCATTCGTGTTCCTTTACCCGCTGCGACAATCACCGTTGCTATGTTGTTTTGCTGCTGCATTGTACTTCAACCTCCAATGAATGGAACTTGCGAAACTCAACAGCAATAGTATACGCTTTTTATAGCGCTTTTTCCATTAATTTTGGTTTTGCAAAAATCATTCTGCCTGCAGAAGTTTGCAGCACACTCGTTACAATCACTTCGATCATCGTTCCGATAAAGTCTCTTCCGCCTTCTACTACAATCATCGTCCCATCGTCTAAGTATGCTACCCCTTGTCCCTGCTCTTTTCCATCTTTAATGACTTGTACTAAAATTTCCTCACCAGGCAATACGACCGGCTTTACCGCGTTGGCAAGATCATTAATGTTTAGTACAGGTACACCTTGCAGCTCACAGACTTTATTTAGATTAAAGTCGTTGGTGATTACTTTTGCATCCAGCAATTTAGCTAGTTTAATTAATTTGCTGTCTACTTCAGATTGATCTTCAAAATCACCTTCATAAATGAGTACTTTGACATCTAGTTCTTTTTGAATTTTATTTAAAATATCTAATCCTCTTCTACCCCGATTACGTTTCAACAAGTCAGAAGAATCGGCGATATGCTGCAATTCTTCTAGTACGAATTCTGGAATAACAAGGGTTCCCTCTACAAATTCTGTTTTACAAATATCAGATATTCGACCATCAATAATAACAGAAGTATCCAATATTTTATGGTCTTTCAAACTCTTTCCGCCTTTTGCCTCTGCAGGCTCTCGTTCAAATCTATGCATCCACTGACTGATTTCACTTGCTTTCCTCACGCCAACAATATAACCGAGCACGCCTAAACATAGACTCATACATAATGAAACCCATACTCCAACGCTGCCTAGTCTAGCTAACGGCGGGAAGAACAATACAGAAATAAGTAAGGCAAGAATTAAGCCAATAACACCAGCCATCAACTCTCTTCCTGGTAAATTAGCAATGTTTTGAATCACAGAACCCCATAATTTCATTCCCTTATTCCATAGATTTAACGTTACACCCCAAATGAATGTTGCCATGATACATACGATGCATGCTGTCACGACAATATGAAAATCATACATCGGTGCAATAAACCACTGTAGCAAAAAATAGGCGCTAGCAAAACTAAATAACCAATGCCATAATTTTTTCAATCCAATCACCTCCACATACATGCTTAGAATTAAGTTAGAATACAAATTGATTTGTCCCCTTTTACTATGACAACATGGTGTTAAAATATGAAACATCATTTGTCCAACTTAGTTATAGTATGAACAAAATTAAATTGGGCTAATCCTATAGATTAAGATTATGATCTTTTCCTTTGAAAAAATTCATCAACAAACTTATAATAAATACAATACCTAAATTCTCCAGCAATAATATTGAGGTGATATGTGATGGATAGCAGTGGTTTGAATGTTTTTCAAAAACAAGTTTCAGAGTTACTCCTGCGACATAAAAGTATTTTGGATGTTCTTTCTAAATTTAATGAATCTAATTCATCCGTACATCGCTCCGTCATTAAGTCCATTACGGAATGTGGTTGTTTGGAAGTCAATGCAAATAAACAATCATGGTGCGAGGAAAAAGGGATGGAAGACGCTCAAGAAGGTCTACATTCACATTTAAAAGGAACACTTTGTGAGAATTGTTTGGACGCAGTAAGTACAACGTTGGGGAAAAATTTATTTTATATGGCTTCACTGTGCAATCTGCTTGAAATTGATTTGAATGGTGTCATAGACGAGGAAACGAATAAATGCAACACACTTGGTTTGTTTAAATTATCTTAATGTTAAAGCCCTGGCATATGCCAGGGCTTCTTTGTACTGTATCATGTTTTTCTATTTTGCCTATGCTGTAACATGTTAGCAATATAGACTGACTAAAACCACCATTCAGTTTTTATTGCCATACCTTTATTTCTTTTTCTTTAAGCCATACAGTGCGTAAAAACATAACACAGCTAAAATAACCATAATACATTGTTCTGGAAAATATAAAAAGGACAGTAGTAATAAAACGATACATAAAAGAAGGAGCCAAATATGTTTTCTTGAAATGTGTATATTTTTAAAGTTTGGATATTTAATGTTGCTAACCATTAACACCGATAACAATAAAGTAATGATAACAAGCACCATCGGTTTAAATTCTGCTTCAAATAATGCAATTGTGCTTAATATCGCACCTGCTGCTGGGATAGGCAATCCGATGAAATAGCCTGGTTGTGATTCCACGACATTAAACCTCGCTAACCTTACCGCTCCGCATATAGGAAAAATAGCAGTTGCGAACAATCCTACTATAGTAGGTTGTATATCTTGAAATAAAACAACATACATAATAAATGCAGGTGCTACACCAAATGAAATGACATCGGATAATGAATCTAATTCTCTTCCGAAATCACTTTGCACATTCAATGCCCGTGCTATTTTCCCATCTAGTCCATCTGTAATCATTGCTAAAATAACCATAAATGCTGCCAGCTCTGGTTTGTTGTTAAATATAAAAAGAATGGCCAGCATTCCCATACAAAGATTTCCTATGGTAAAAAGATTAGGTAGTGATTTATTAATCATATACTTCCACCTCATAACTACCCTATTGCAATTTTGCTAGTAATAACCCGCTGTAGAGGGAATGCTTCCTCCCCAAATACAGTCTATCACCGTCACAAAAACCTACAATATGTTTAATTAATATGATTCAGCTTAACATTAACAAATATAAAAGTATACGAATATCTTGAACGACCCACCACTTATCACCCTTTCGGGCTGCTTGAAGTGGGGGATTCCTAAGAACATCAGCGTAACCGCCAATTGTTTATTAAGCTATCCCCGTAGTCCCTACGGTTAAGAGACGAATCGCTTCGTTTCTAAGGTTTAATCCTGCGTTAACATATAGGGGATACTGTCACTTTCGTTGTTCATCCTATATATATACATATTTTATGATTGTATGTAATTTATATATGTCTGTCAATAA
Organism: Longirhabdus pacifica; assembly: GCF_004115085.1. GTDB lineage: Bacteria > Bacillota > Bacilli > Paenibacillales > DSM-105158 > Longirhabdus > Longirhabdus pacifica. Next base: position 53,351 of record NZ_QXJP01000024.1, read on the forward strand.
ACACTTGTTCTTGGATTCGCTTCAGCCCTTCTTTGATTGCACGAGCTCGAACTTCTCCTATTCCATCTACTTCATCTAATTCTTCGATGGTCGCCATTTTAATATGTGGTAAATAATCAAAACAGTCAATCAAATTTTGTACGATAACAGATGGTAATCTAGGGATCTTATACAATACTCGATAACCACGAGGAGAGACTGCTTCTTCCAATGTGCTATTGTTGCTAGGAAATCCTAATATTCTTACGACAGTTTGGGAGTCTAACAGTTCATCGTTACTTAGCTGAGCTAAATTCCCCGTGATTTCCTTTATACTTTCTTCACTCGGGTCTTTACAATAATCTTGAAGTAAACAAGCAGCTTCATGGTCCATCTTAGAAGTAAGTTCTTCCACTTGCATACTAATAAGGCGGCCTTCTGTACCTAATTCATTCACATATTTCTTAATTTCTTTCTTTATTCTAAGTACCATTTCCACTCGCTGTATGACATGACAAACTTCATGCAATGTCACTAACTCTTCGAATTCACTGGCACCTAAATTAATGAATGCTTGATCGGAAACGACTTTATATTTCTCCAGCGTTTGAATGGCTTGATTGGCTTTCGTTAATATGACTCCAATATCTTTGAGCGAATATCTGAGATTCCCTTGATACAGGGTGATCACATTTCTACGCTGAGAAATGGAAACAACTAGTTTATTTGTTTGTTTCGCAACCCTTTCCGCTGTCCGGTGTCTAATTCCCGTTTCGGTTGAAGATATAGAAGAATCCGGTATTAACTGCGTATTGGCATATAAGATTCTACTCACATCTTCACTTAAAATGATGGCTCCGTCCATTTTAGCCAGTTCATATAAGTAGTTTGAAGAAAAATCACAGTTAATGGAGAAACCACCATCTACTATATCCATCACTTCAGAGCTATAACCTACTACGATTAGCCCACCCGTCTTGGCGCGAAGCACATTATCCAAGCCTTGGCGAAACAACGTTCCTGGTGCTACAAGTTTTAGTAAAGAACTCATTATATCATTATTTGTTTTCTCTATCATGTTCCAACCCCCTGGTTGCTACACTATTCTCTATATCATCGTCACATCAAGCGCTTCTGAAACCGTGCTGACTCCGATAATTTGTATATCGGCAGGATGTTTCCAACCACTTAAACTATGCGATGGTAAAATGACTCGTTTAAAGCCTAATTTTTTCGCTTCGTACACCCTTTGTTCTACCCTGGATACCGCTCTTACTTCACCCGTCAAGCCAATTTCCCCGAATACAACATCATCGTGTCTTGTTGGCTTATCTCGGAAACTAGATGCGATCGTAATCGCAATAGCCAAATCAACCGCTGGCTCCTCTAACTTAATACCGCCCGCTACATTGACAAAGGCATCATGGCTTTGCAACACCATGCCCATCCTCTTCTCCAAAACCGCAATAATTAAGGAAAGTCTATGATGATCTATTCCTGTCCCCATTCGCTTTGGCGAGGGAAAGTGCGTTCTAGATACTAACGATTGCATTTCCACGAGCACAGGTCTGCTTCCTTCCATGCTGGCAACGACGATAGACCCCGCTACTCCTTTAGGACGCTCAGACAAAAACAGTTCAGATGGATTGCTCACTTCTCTCAGACCTAAGTCTTTCATTTCAAAAATGCCCATTTCATTCGTAGATCCGTAACGATTTTTCACTGCTCTAAGCATCCGATATGCATGATGGCGATCCCCTTCAAAATATAGAACGCTATCCACCATATGCTCCAACATTCTTGGACCCGCTATATTACCTTCTTTAGTCACATGTCCAACGATAAAGGTTGCGATTTGCTTTGTTTTTGCTATTTTCATTAACATACTTGTACATTCACGCACTTGAGAAACGCTGCCCGGTGCAGAAGTGATTTCGGGGTGATAGACGGTTTGTATGGAGTCGATAATAAAGTATTCTGGATTTAATTTTTCTATCTTCTCTACAATATATTCTAAATCTGTCTCACACAAAACATAAAGATGATCGGAAAGTACATTTAATCGGTCTGCCCTCAATTTGATTTGCTGTGCCGATTCTTCTCCCGAAACATACAACACTTTTTTGTTCTGTTTTGCGATAGATTGTGAAATTTGCAGTAATAGCGTGGACTTACCTATACCTGGATCACCACCAACCAACACTAACGATCCAGCAACGATACCGCCACCCAATACTCGATTAAATTCGCCAATATCTGTTTTTAATCGCTCTTTTTCGCTACTTTTTATATCGGTAATAGCTTGTACATCTTCCTGCTTTTGAGAAGGCAAAAAGCTAGATCTTTCATTCTTTTTATTCTGTGTTCGTTGTTCGACCATGCTGTTCCATGCATGGCATCCTGGGCATTTCCCCATCCATTTCGGTGTTTCATAGCCGCATTCTTGACAGACAAATTTAGTTTTTTCTTTTGATTTCAAATGGGTTCATCCTAACATTATCCATGTTTTTATAATTTTTTATAATAAAAGTTTACCATTTAACGATCTTATTGAAAAGATGTACGCCTATGGATATATTTATAAATTAAAATCACTCGATAGTTTTACCTACCGAGTGATTTTATCTAACCTGTTATTTATAAAAGGAGAAGGAGGAGATATTAGGATGTGGATTTTTCGAGATCTTTTTTCTCCACGGACAATTCGCCGTCTTTTTCATCAATGAGCAATTTGTCTCCTTTTTTTATTGCTCCTTTAAGCAATTCTTCACTCAGACGATCTTCGACAAATTTTTGTATCGCCCTGCGAAGTGGTCTCGCACCGTATGTCGGATCAAAACCTTCTTTAGCCAAATATTTTAATGCGCTATCCGTTAGCTCAAACTCTACTTCTAATTCTTTCAATCGGTTCTTAAGCTCATTGATCATTAACGATACGATTTCTTGAATATTTTCTTCTTTTAAGGAGTGGAATACGATCGTTTCGTCTAATCGATTCAAAAATTCTGGTCTGAAGCTTTTCTTTAATTCTTCTAGTACTTTCGATTTCATGTTGCTGTAGTCTCTTTGATCGTCATTATTCGCTGTGAATCCTAACGTTGAGTTTTTGCGAATGAGATCTGCACCCACGTTGGACGTCATCACGATTAAAGTATTTCTAAAATCAACTAATCTTCCTTTGGAGTCCGTTAATCTTCCATCCTCCAGTACTTGTAATAAGATATTGAATACTTCAGGATGTGCTTTCTCTATTTCGTCTAAAAGGATAACAGAGTATGGTTTTCTACGAACTTTTTCCGTTAATTGTCCTCCTTCATCAAATCCCACGTATCCTGGAGGAGCACCCACAAGTCTAGATGTTGCATGCTTTTCCATATACTCTGACATATCAATTCGAATCACGGAATTTTCATCCCCGAACAAGGACTCTGCAAGCGCTCTAGCTAATTCCGTTTTCCCCACTCCAGTTGGTCCAAGGAAAATGAAGGAGCCAATTGGACGCTTCGGATCTTTCAATCCTGCTCTAGCTCTACGTATAGCACGACTTACCGCCGTTACTGCTTCATCTTGCCCAATGACACGCTCATGCAAGATAGATTCCATTTTCAGCAGTCTTTCTGTTTCTTCCTCTGCTAGTTTCTTCACTGGTATTCCCGTCCAGTTAGAAACGATATCTGCGATATCATCTGGTGTCACTTCAGAATCTGCTCTTCCTTGTTGCTCTTTCCATTTTTTCTTCGTTTGCTCTACTTCTTCTTTGATTCGTTGTTCGTCATCTCGAAATGAAGCTGCTTTTTCAAATTCCTGACTTTGTACGGCAGCATCTTTCTCCTGTCTAATTTGTTCCAAGTTGCTTTCCATCTCTTTCAAACTAGGTGGAACTGTGTACGATCTTAATCTCACTTTTGAAGCTGCTTCATCGATAAGATCGATAGCTTTATCCGGTAAAAAGCGATCTGGAATGTAACGATCAGAAAGTTTAACCGCTTGTTCAATCGCTTCATCCGTAATTTTAACGCGATGATGTGCTTCATAGCGATCTCTTAGACCGTAAAGAATTTGAATTGCTTCTTCTGAAGAAGGTTGATCCACATTGATAGGCTGGAATCTTCGTTCCAATGCCGCATCTTTTTCAATATATTTACGGTACTCATCCAATGTCGTTGCACCGATACATTGTAGTTCTCCTCTTGCAAGGGAAGGTTTTAAGATGTTGGATGCGTCAATGGCTCCTTCCGCTCCGCCTGCACCAATGAGTGTATGCAATTCGTCAATGAATAAGATAATGTTCCCTGCTTGGCGAATTTCGTCCATGATTTTTTTCAGACGATCTTCAAACTCACCTCTATACTTCGTGCCAGCAACGACAGATCCCATATCCAATGTCATGACACGCTTATCTCTTAGTGTTTCTGGAATTTCATTATCCACAATACTTTGTGCCAATCCTTCTGCAATCGCTGTTTTACCTACGCCAGGTTCCCCGATGAGAACAGGATTGTTTTTCGTACGACGACTGAGCACTTGAATAACGCGTTCTATTTCTTTACTTCGACCAATTACAGGGTCTAAGTTATTTTCCTTAGCTATAGCAGTCAAGTCTCTTGCTAAGCTGTCCAAAGTCGGTGTGTTTGCATTGCTAGAACTGTGTTGACTAGAAGACATCGTCTCGCTATTCCCTAGTAATTGCAACACTTGTTGTCTCGCCTTGTTTAGAGACACTTCCAAGTTGTTCAGCACTCTTGCTGCTACACCTTCACCTTCACGAATAAGCCCTAACAATATGTGCTCTGTTCCCACATACGTGTGACCAATTTTTCTCGCTTCATCCATGGACAATTCGATTACTTTTTTCGCTCTTGGAGTGTAAGCAATGTTTTTGGGTTCTTCTTCCCCTCTTCCTATTAGTGACTCCACTTCAGATTGTATCTTTTCCAAATTTAAACCTAATGCAATAAGTGCTTTTGCCGCTATACCTTCGCCTTCACGAATTAAACCTAGCAATATGTGCTCTGTTCCAATATTGTTATGACCCAATCTTACTGCTTCTTCTTGGGCAAGCGCTAATACTTTTTGCGCTCTTTCCGTAAATCTTCCAAACATCATGTTACAGCACCTCCGAATTTTAAATCTTCATAATAAATGCACATACTTCTTATTTTATATGTTCTCTTATCATCTCTGCTCTGCGAATGTCTCTCTCTTCTGCGTTTAAATTTTTACCTGCATACGTTTGTAGGAATCCAGGTTGTGTCATGACCATTAGCTCATTGAGTATATTGGCAGAGACGTTCGTAATCATACCTAGATCAATCCCCAACCTTATATCAGATAATCTTTGCGCTGCTTCTTTGGAGTCAATAATATGAGCATGTGATAAAATGCCATATGATCGCATACTGCGGTCAATAATCGATGTATATTGTTCATCTAATAATGTAGCCCTAGCTGATCGTTCATGCTCAATAATTTGCTTCACTACACTATATAGGTTTTCTATAATTTCCTCTTCTGATTGCCCTAATGTAATTTGATTTGAAACTTGAAATAAGTTTCCTATCGCTTCACTACCTTCGCCGTATATACCACGAACGGTTAGCCCAACTTGATTTACTGCAGATAATATTCTGTTAATCTGTTGAGTTAAAACAAGTGCAGGGAGATGAAGCATGACGGAAGCTCTTAGTCCCGTTCCTACGTTAGTAGAACAGCTCGTTAAATAGCCTCTTTTCTCATCAAACGCATAATCTAATTGCTGTTCAAATACATCATCTATTTCACTTGCTAACTGAAAGCTTTGATCTAGTTGTAATCCAGGAGATAGACATTGTATTCTCAAGTGATCTTCTTCATTAATCATAATACTGATGGCTTCATTCTCACTAAGCAGCACGCCACCGTTTCTTGCATCATTAGCTAGATTAGGACTAATCAAGTGTTTCTCCACCAGAACTCTTTTCTCTAACTTATCCATATCGTTTAACTTCAATATTTCAAAATTTTGAATATCATTTAAATCTCTTTGTTGTAACACTTTACTCACTTCTTCTAGCACGTTGTTGGCTTGTTGATCTGTAGCAAGCATTGGAAATGGATACTGCCCAATATTTCTAGCTAGTCGAATGCGACTACTGATAACGATATCAGCGTCTGTACCTCCACCACGCATCCATTCACTGAGTGCATCCTCAATGAATTTTTTTGTTCCCATCTACTCATCCCCCCTTACATACCAGATAGTTTTTGTTCTATTTCTTTTATTTGATCTCGAATTTGAGCGGCTTCTTCAAACTGTTCATTTTCAATATTGCTTTGCATTTTCTTTTTCAATACATCTATTTTGCGAGCGTATTTTATTTTTCCAGCTGAGCGGGATGGGACCTTACCTACATGCGTGGTGGTACCATGCACCCTACGAAATAAAGGATCTAAGTGGTCAGAAAAATACGTATAACATTGACTGCAACCAAAGCGGCCTACTTTTCTAAACTGATGATAAGTTAATCCACAATTTTCGCATCTCAATTGTTTTTGACTATTTTCATATGAAGTACCAGCCTGATTAAACTCCAGTAAACCAGACAGTAAATTATGAATAGAGAAACTGTTAGAAGAGCCAGGGATAAGGTCTCCTTTTTCTTTTGCACATTTTTCACAAATGTGAATCTCTGTTTTTTCTCCATTGATAATTTTAGTGAAATGAAGTGTTGCTGATCGCTCATTACATTCCTGACATAACATAGATCATCCCTCCTTTAGTAGTATACTTTTTATTATCTCCAACTCATACCAAGTAAAACAATGTATGACATATTGCAATTTATGATTTATTTGAGGTCAATACTACGGTAAGCATGGCCTTTAATATTCTTGCTCTTATCTCATCACGAAGTGGAAGACTAAAAGCCAGTACTTCACGTGAACACACTACTTTTAGCATTTTCATTTCCCTAAATGTAATATGCTTACCCTCATGTAATTGATCTAGTATTCCTTCAGCATTGAGTTGATCTATACTGTTACCTATCTTCTGAAATATAAACTCATTTAATTGGGCATGTTGTGGCAGGCTGACTTTTTGTATTCGTATATACCCACCACCTCCTCGTTTACTTTCTACTAAGTAACCTTTTTCAATGGTGAACCTTGTACTAATTACATAATTAATCTGTGAAGGAACGCATTGAAATTGGTCTGCAAGATCATTCCGCTGAATCTCAATCGCTTTTTGAGGGTTTTCTTGTAATATATCTTTCAAATATTTTTCAATGAGGTCGGAGATGTTTCGCATCAACGGTGGCCTCCAATTCAATTAATTGACTTTGACTTTCTTTGACTTTAATTTTATTATATCAAATTTTTTATATGATGCAAGTATTTATGTTCATATTTTTTCTCTACTTGCTCCAACATATACCTTCATTTGAAAAAGTTTTATTACTAAGTGAAAAACACTTTGTTACTTCTTTTTACTATTTCTATATGTTTAAGCAGGGTAAAGCTTGTGAGGTAGTAATTTTTCCATCTTATGATTAGCGGTAATAAGTCGGTTGTAACAAGTTCATTCAACTTATATATCTAAAAATCATTACTTGTACTATGTCTTCTACACAAGCAGTAGTGCGCTGAGATGCATTATATAATACATGGAGGTGAAATCAAATGTCTGGATTTGGAGCTAAAAAGTATGGTGTAAAATGTAAGGCTGTTAACGGTGGTGGTCGTAAAAAATATCGCGGTGCTAAATGTTTTGCTTATGCTTATGGTAAAGGCAAAAAATATGGTGTTAAATGTTCCGCTTATGCTTATGGAAAAGGCAAAAGGTATGGTGGCTTTTCTAAATGTCCTGCTTGTGCCAATGCAGGTCGCAAAAGACACACTGGTGTAAAATGTTTAGCTACTGCTAATGGTGGTCGTAAAAAAGGTTATGGTGGATATGGTGTTGGGTGTACTGCTAAAGGTAAAAGTTTACGCGAAAAATTAATTAGATGTCATTTAGAAAATGCCTATTTGAGAAAACGCCTATATTAATATAAAAACGTAATGTTACTGCTTGTGCTTGTTATATAGCACAAGCAGTACGTCTGTTTCACGTAATTGAAGTACATAGCGTATGTAAATGAAATATGAATAAAGTAACGTTACTTATTCATTGTTTTAAATTTTTAAAATCAATGCTTGTACCATGTCTTTAACACAAGCAGTATAGCGTTCCACTGCATTTAATAATATATGGAGGTGAAGTTCAATGGCAATAAGAAAACCAGGTGGTAATTCTGGCAATGGGTTTGGTAGCAGTGGATTTGGCGGTTATGGTTTTGGTAGCAGTGGATTTGGCGGTTATGGTGCTGGTTCTGGATGCAGACTTCCAGTTAGAAGACACCGCCGCATAGTAGTTAGAAGAATTGAAAGAGCGCTTATAAGAAGACTTTTGAAGTGTCTATAATCATCAGTAAACTAT
>NZ_QXJP01000025.1 GCF_004115085.1 Longirhabdus pacifica
CTTGGTAAATATAGATAGCTAACAAAAGTATCTACTTCCCAAGAAGCATCCACTTCAAACGACCCGTAAGGGTGTTAAGTGGCGTGTAGTTCACTAGAGGCAATAGGGGAAGAATGCAATCAGTATGATTATAGTATGTTGATATTGCAAACAAATTATGATCCCAAAAAAGAAGCGAAGTTTTTTGATATGTTGAAGCATAGAATTGTAGACGGGCTTATTTTTGGTTCTAGCGTGTTGTCTTCTGAAAAGGTGGAATCCACTTTGTCTCAAAATAAGATTGTATTATGTGAATCGTGTGCAAATAAATCCATCCCTCATGTATTCGTTGATCACAGTAAAGGGATGAGAATGGCAATGGAACACCTTATGCATAAGGGACATACTCACATTGGATTATGTATTGGCAACCCACTAAGTGGCGTAGGGGTAGTTAGAAAACAATCCTTTTTACAGCTGTTAAAGAAAAACAGGTTAGAGTGGAAAGATGCATGGTTTTTCAAAGAAAAATTTACTGTGGAGGATGGTATAGCATTAGCAAAAGAAATGATGAGCATGGAGCAACTTCCTACAGCTTTCGTAGTAGGAAGTGATCAAGTCGCTGCTGGTATGATGTATGAATTAAAGAGACAACACGTTCAGATACCGCAAGATATTGCGATTGTTGGTTTTGATAATCAACCTATAGCGAAAGTAACAGGGTTAACAACGATATATCAACCTATACAAGAAGTTGGCCGCAACGCTGTTACATTGTTATACAACGTCGTGCATCATGAGAATATACCATATTTCAATGAACTGGAAATGAAATTAATAGAAAGAGATACAACATGAGAGAGTCACTAAAATGCTACAAAAGCAGCTCCTATACTATGCCTCTGTTCCTTGGTTATAATATGTGGCTTTCCCTTGTGAAAGTTCATAGATCCCTTCTGAATAATAAGGAGTCCGAGCTTCAACTTGTTTTATGTCAACCCATTCCAACTGCAAGATTTCCTCTGGCATTTTAATTTCTTCCACTCCACCTACAATGCAGGCTTCAAAAGTAAAGAAGATAACATGTTGCTTTATTTTTTGGAATTTACACTCGTTAATGGCTAGTACTTTGCCTGGTTTAATATTTAATCCCGTTTCTTCATACACTTCTCGCATGATAGCTTCTTCTAACGACTCGGCTACCTCCACTCTTCCACCTGGTAAAGACCAATATCCCTCATGATTAAATACCATTAATATTTGATTACACTTATTTTTGATTAGCGCGTACACTACTTTTACCTCTTCCATATAGACCTCCTAGTACACCCATACATATAATTTAGTCATGCAAATAGCCAAAATTACAACAAATATAAAAAAAATTACTTAATCCAAAACTTGCTACAAAACGACTGTAAATATAAATATATCAAGGCAAAATCAATGATTAAACCATTAAATATCATTTAAGTTTTGCCGATAACGATGTAATACGGAATAAAGCTAAACATGTTTATTACAGCTAGAATATCATAGAAAAACTATTTTGTAGGCTATTATTTCGGTTATTTTTCATGCACTACAATATGATTACATGAACAAAGGAGGAATAGCTAGATATTATTAGCTAGACATGACACTGAATGACATCAATGAAAGAGTGAAAGTTCACTACAGACTACAAAATGAATGACACTAATGGGGGAGAATCAAATGAAAAAAATATTTTCAATCATGGCAGTTGCAGTACTTACATTTTCAATTAGTACCGTCTATACATTGGCAGAAGGTGATAATTCTACAGTAGAACCAGCTTTCGACGTTAGATATGAAACGTTCTGGGATTTACTTGATAGCAACTTCAACCCAAAAATTCCTCAAGAAGATAGGTGGATGTTAGATTACTGGGTAGGTGATTATATAAAAAATGAGCCGGTGGATTCGGAAGGAATCAGGGTAACAGTAAAAGTTGCTGCAGATGAAGAGTTCCGTGCAAAACATGAAGGATATTGGCAAGAATACACTTTCCAACTTATTGAAAAAATGGATGATTCTATGTACCGTGACTTTAACATTAATTTCACTATTGAGGAATATGCAGAATGGCAAACTGATGGTAATTCTGCTGTGGATATCACTCATGAATTGAACAGCGAGATGAGAGATGATGAAAATTTTGATTTTGTGATTGGTTTTACTATAGATGAAAACTATGATAGTGCTAAAGGGATGGCTATTACATGGGCAGGTGTAAATACTGTCTATGGTGTTGAAAGTCCTAGCAAAATGTGGCGTACTATACTTCATGAAGTGGGCCATAATTATGGGATACCTCATTGTGAACTTCCTAATATAGATTGTATTATGGGTCATAACTTGCACAAAGTAGATCATTTTTGTGATGATCATACAGAAATGTTTGAGGAAAATAAGTATCTACACGGTACACCCCAATAAATATACTGTTGTGTAATAACAATGTCATTTAAATCATTATCAAGCTCTCATCCCTAGCTATTGGCTGTGAATGAGGGCTTTTGTTACGTTTTGAAAAGATAGGGCGTGGTTTAAGTCCCTTCACTGCTTAGCTGTATCTAATATAAAAAATTATTTAAAATTTGTCGATAAAGATGAAATACGGAATATAGATAAACGTTATATTAAAGCAAAACTCCTGATGAATGAGACATTGGTAGGTTGTACATTCCGTTATTATCGACATCATAAGACTTCTATATGCGAAAAGGAGGGGACGGTAAAAACAAATCACGAAAATAGTAATCACTCAACATTAGGTGAACGACGAAAATGGGGGAGTATAAAATGAAAAAAATATTTTCAGTTATATCAGTTGTAGCGCTTACATTCTCATTAGGTACAGTTTATACGGAAGGTAAAGGTGGTATTTCTACATTAGAAGCCGCTCCAGAGGTTACTTCCAATCACGAATCTAGTAAAAATCATAAATCTGACGAATATCATTTGCATTCAGTGGAATTAAGTAACGCAGCAATGAATGGAAGTGCAGCTAACAGAAGCACAACAAGAAGGCTAGATCATAATCATGAGCCATCTAATGCGCCAGGTATTAGGGTGACAGTCAAAGTAGCTGCAGATGAAGAGTTTCGAGAAAAATACGGATGGTATTGGAAAGGATACACATATCAAGTTGTTGAACGGATGGATGATGTTCTATATCGTGATTTTAACATTAATTTCACCGTTGATTCCAGGGCAGAGTGGGAAACAGATGGTAAGACTGCTTCCGAAATCACACATGAACTGAAAGATGAGATGAGAGACAGTAACTATGATTTTGTTATCGGTTTTACCAAAGACCCCAATTACAGTGGTGGTATTGGTGGACAAGCTATTCCAAAGGTAGGCTTAAACACAGTGTTCGATCAATACCCAGATGCAACATGGCGAGCATTACTTCATGAAGTGGGTCACAACTATGGGTTAGGTCATCATGATTCACATGATGAGACAGATTGTATTATGGGTCATAATATGTATTCTGTAGATTTTTTCTGTGATTATCATGCGCAACAACTGAAGGAAAACATTCATCTGCACGGTACGCCTCAATAATTAAAAATGTTTTTTTACCAACTAAAGCAGTTCATGATAATGTTCATACCTAGTGCCTAGTAATTCAATCACAAAATTATTAGATATTCACAACAAAGTGATTGACACTAATGGGGGAGAATAAAATGAAAAAAATATGTTCCATCATAGCAGTTGCAGCACTTACATTCTCATTTAGTAGCGTCTATACATTAGCGAAAGATGAAACTTCTACACTAAATGACACTCCAGAGTTAAAAGAAAATTCCAGAAGTGCTTATGATACTTATGAAACGTATTCTTATTGGGATTTATATGATGACGATTTCAATCCAATACTCCCTGAAGAGGACAGGTGGCTGTATGACTACTGGGTAGATGATTATATAAAAACTGAGCCAGTTGACGCGGAAGGAATCCGGGTGACGGTGAGAGTAGCTGCAGATGAAGAATTTCGAGCAAAACATGAGGGATATTGGGAAGAATACACAAACCGACTTATTGAAAGGGTCGATGATACGCTGTACCGTGACTTTAAGATTAATCTCACCATCGAAGATTTTGTAGAATGGCAAAGCGACAATCAGTCTGCGGAGGATCTTTTACGTGAACTGGATCATGAGTTGAGTGATGGTACTTATGATCTTGTGATTGGATTTACCAACGATTCGAATTTTAATTATCCTTCCGGGAAAGCTTTTTATTGGTCGGGAGAAAGCATAGTCAAACATAGACCAAACACTGCTCAATTATGGCGTATTATTCTTCATGAAGTGAGTCACAATTATGGGTTAGAACATTGTCATCCTGAAGAACGAGGAGATTGTATTTTAAATGGCTATTATTATAAAGTAGATACTTTCTGTGATTATCATAAAGAAGTACTCAAAGAAAATATTAATTTATATGGTACAGCGCAATAATTAGACTAATCATTTATAGCAAATCACAAAAATAATAGGTTACTAGAGTGAACGATGAAAATGGGGGAGAATAAAATGAAAAAAATATGTTCTATCATAGCAGTTGCAGCACTTACGCTTTCAGTAAGTACCATTTATACAGTAGCGGAAGATGATACTTCTATATTAGAAGCCGCTCCAATGGCTGTCTCCACGCAAGAAACTCACGAATCTCACGAATTTGATTTGCATTCAGTGGAATTAAGTAATGCTTCAACAAGTGTCAATCGCAACCAATCAAAAAGAATAGATCATAATTATGAGCCACCTAATTCACCAGGTATTAGAGTCAAAGTGAAAATTGCTGCAGATGAAGAATTTCGAGCAGCATATGGATGGTATTGGAAAGGGTACACATATCAAGTTATTGAACGGATGGATGATGCTCTATACCGTGACTTTAACATTAATTTTACCGTCGATGCATGGGCAGATTGGCAAACGGATGGGGAAACTGCTTCCGAAATTACACATGAATTGAACCAAGAGATGCGAGATGATGAAAATTATGATTTTGTTATTGGTTTTACCAAAGATCCCAACTATAGTGGTGGTATTGGAGGACAAGCTATTCCATGGGTAGGTGTAAACACCCTGCTTGATCAATACCCTGATGCAACATGGCGTGCATCTCTTCACGAAGTCGGTCACAATTATGGGTTAGGTCATTATCATCCAAATGGTGAAGTGGATTGTATTATGGGTCAAAATATGTATTCTGTAGATTATTTCTGTGATTATCATACAGAAATACTGAAAGAAAATATTAATTTATTTGGTACTCCTCAATAATTAAAAATGTTTTTTTACCAACTAAAGCAGTTCATGATGATGTTCATACCTAATGCGTAGGGGGAAAATAAAATGAAAAAAATATTTTCAATGATAGCAGTTGCAGCACTTACATTCTCATTTGGTAGTA
>NZ_QXJP01000026.1 GCF_004115085.1 Longirhabdus pacifica
AGTTTCGAGCAATACATGAGGGATATTGGAAAGAATACACAAACCGACTTATTGAAAGAGTGGATGATACGCTGTATCGTGACTTTAAGATTAATTTCATCATCGAGGACTTTGTAGAGTGGCAAAGTGACGATCAGTCTTCAAGGGAAATTCTACAGGAACTTCGACGAGAGTGGAGTGATGGTACTTATGATCTTGTGATTGGATTTACGAATGATCCAAACTTTGAAATTCCTTCTGGGAGAGCTATTCCATGGTCGGTTGAAAGCATAGTGAAGCATAGACAAAGCACTTACCAATTATGGCGTCTCATTCTTCATGAAGTGGGTCACAATTATGGGTTACGTCATTGTGATGTTAATGTTCAAGGATATTGTATTTTAAATGGCTATTCCGATAAAGTAGATACTTTCTGTGATTATCATAAAGATATATTGAAGGAAAATATTCATCTTCACGGCACTCCGCAATAGTGGAACGGATCTTTATCTACAATAGTTGACAATATGGATGCATTTTTATATACTTCAATTAATTATGTATACAGTGCAGCGCTGATAAGGAGTAGTAGCTGAGGATGCTTTGCAGAGAGTCGGTGGTAGGTGTGAGCCGATAAGCAAGAATACAGTGAACTCGCCTTGGAGCTTTTACGATGTAAATCAAATTTGTTTTTACTATTTGAAAAATCGTAACGTATAACCAACGATACTGGTTCTAAAGTGGATGGTTCATTTTCTCTGTTTTTCAATATAACAGATGTAGATGTTATTGGAGAAATGATCTATTCAGTAGGGTGGTACCACGGGATCATAATCTAAGCTCTCGTCCCTAGCCATTGGCTGCGGATGAGGGCTTTTGTTGTGTCATGGGAAGTGATAATGATGCAACATGAAAATAAAGCAGTTTCTTTACAAATACATCATAGGATCATTTCCACATGTAACAAAGAGCAGTACATTATAAAAACATATTAGGAGGGGTAAAGTTATGTCACAAGCTTATAACCCAAGCAAGATTGAAAAAAAGTGGCAGCAATATTGGGAAGATCATGCCACATTCAAAGTGAAAGACGATGCAGCATCACCTAAATTTTATGCGCTAAGTATGTTTCCATACCCATCTGGATCTGGTCTGCATGTTGGTCATGCAGAAGGATACGCAGCAACGGATATTGTCTCTCGTTATAAGCGAATGAAAGGGTATGATGTGCTTCATCCAATGGGATGGGATGCATTCGGTCTTCCAGCAGAGCAGCATGCGCTGAATACAGGAGAACATCCAAAACATATTTCGAAACGCAACATCGATAATTACCGTCGTCAACTTAAATCACTCGGTCTTTCTTATGATTGGGACAAAGAGATTAACACGACGGATCCAAATTACTATAAATGGACACAATGGATTTTCTTGCAACTTTACAAAAGAGGGCTAGCGTATGTGGACGAAGTCCCTGTGAACTGGTGTCCAGAACTTGGTACAGTTCTTGCGAATGAAGAAGTGATTGACGGAAAAAGTGAACGTGGAGGATTTCCAGTTATCCGTAAACCGATGCGTCAATGGATGCTTAAAATTACGGCTTATGCAGAACGATTGTTAGAAGATTTGGACGATCTAGACTGGCCAGAAAGTTTAAAAGAAATGCAGCGTAATTGGATTGGTAAATCCGTTGGAGCGGAAGTGACGTTTTCTATAGAAGGTCACGGATCTTTTGATGTGTTTACGACAAGACCAGATACACTTTTCGGCGTCACTTACTGTGTACTAGCGCCTGAACATCCTTTAGTAGCGGAAATTACAACGGCGGAACAAGCCGATGCAGTAAAAGCATATCAAGAAAATGCTGCATTGAAGTCGGATCTAGAGCGCACGGATTTAGCAAAAGATAAAACAGGTGTATTCACTGGAGCATATGCTATCCATCCTGTAAGCGGCGCAAAAATACCGATTTGGATATCTGATTATGTGTTGATTAGTTATGGTACAGGGGCAATTATGGCGGTTCCAGGTCATGATCAACGTGATTTTGAGTTTGCGACAAAGTTTGAGATTCCTATCGTAGAAGTCATCAAAGGCGGAGACATTAGTCAAGAAGCGTATACAGGCAGCGGTGAACATGTGAACTCTGACTTTATGAATGGAATGGACAATGAGCAAGCGATCGACAGTATGAATCAATGGTTAGAAAGTAACGGTAAAGGCAAGAAGAAAGTCACTTATCGTCTTCGTGATTGGTTGTTCAGTCGTCAACGTTATTGGGGAGAGCCAATTCCGATCATTCATTTAGAAGACGGCACGATGAAACCTATTCCAGAAGATCAATTGCCGCTTTTGTTACCAGAAATGAAAGAAATTAAACCTTCTGGTACGGGAGAATCTCCGCTTGCCAATGAAACAGATTGGGTGAACACGGTAGATCCTGAAACAGGACAAAAGGCGCGTAGAGAAACGAATACAATGCCACAGTGGGCAGGAAGCAGCTGGTATTACTTACGTTATATTGATCCGCATAACAATGAAGAGATTTGCGATAAAGAAAAGCAAGAGCGCTGGCTTCCTATTGATCTCTACATTGGTGGTGTAGAGCACGCTGTACTTCACTTGTTATATGCACGCTTCTGGCATAAAGTGTTGTACGATATCGGTGTAGTGTCCACCAAAGAGCCGTTCCAAAAGTTATTTAACCAAGGGATGATTCTAGGTGACAACAATGAAAAAATGAGTAAATCTAGAGGCAACGTCGTCAATCCAGATGATATTGTAGCGCAATATGGAGCAGACACGCTTCGCGTGTATGAGATGTTTATGGGGCCACTTGATGCCGCTAAGCCTTGGAGTACAACGGGTGTGGATGGAACGTATCGTTTCTTGAATCGGGTATGGCGTTTGTTCATGAATGAAGATGGAAACGTACAGGACAAAATTCAACCTATAGAAGGTAGCGATGAGTTCAAACGTGTGTGGCATAAAACGATTAAAAAAGTAAGTGCAGATATGGAATTGCTACAGTTTAACACGGCAATTAGTCAGATGATGGTATTTGTCAATGAGGCCAATAAAGCAGAACAATTACCGAAAAAAGCGATGGAAGATTTCGTTCAGCTTCTTTCTCCATTTGCGCCTCATTTAGCAGAAGAGTTATGGGAGAAATTAGGGCATACAGATACGATTACGTACGCTGCGTGGCCGCAATTTGAAGAACAATGGACAGTAGATAATGAAATTGAGATTGTGGTGCAGATCAAAGGTAAGATCATTGATCGCATTCATATTCCGAGTGATATGGAACAAGAAGAAATGCAGGAAATGGCTTTGTCTTTAGATAAAGTGAAAGCAGCCATTGAAGGAAAAACGATTCGCAAGATCATTGCAGTAAAAGGCAAATTAGTCAACATTGTAGCTACGTAAATGAAAATAGATGCCTTTTCCTTGTAAGTAAATAGGGAAAGGCATCTTCCATATGAGCTAAGATGTCAACATAAACTGCCGATTTAAGGCCATTGTTTATCTAATTTAGATAAGTCATCTCTGTACTTGGCATGTGTGACTTTAATTAAGTCATGAAATACACCATCAAGCCTACTCTCTAACAATTTTAATCCTTCAGCAGTAATGCCACCAGGAACCGACACCTTTGCTTGTAAAGATTGTGGCGTGAAACTCGCTTCCGTCAATAACTTTCCAGTGCCTAACGTCATTTCACTTGCCAATGTTGTAGCTATTTCTTCAGGGATTTCTGTTTCTTCCACTGCCGCTTCAATAAATTTCTGAATGAAAAAAGAAAGGAAGGCAGGGCCGCAGCTAGAGATGTCTGAAATAATGCGTGTAAATTGCTCATCAATTCTTATTGGTGTACTAATATGGCTAAGTAATTTTTCTAGCATATCTTTTTCATTGTCATTTAATCGTTCGCTAAACATACATAGGGAAGCACCACTGCATATGGAATTCGTAACGCTAGGAATGACTTTCGCAATTTTACATGGAATTTGCTGTTCTAAATGACGAATCAACACAGGGCTTGTTATACTAACTACAAGCTGTGAATCTACGAGAAAAGGTTTGATTTCCGTTAATACTTCATGATACTCATGAGGTTTGACACATATAAACAAAATATCACTATGGACTGCGGCTTCGGCATTGTTGTCTGCAAGTTTGACACCATAATGAGTAGCTTGAATGTTTTCTAATTTTGATTTTGTGCGATTACTCGCAATGATTTGATTCGGCAGTATGGCACCTGAACGAATAAAAGCATCGATCAGTGTACTTCCCATACTTCCTGTTCCGATAAATCCAACAATCATGTAAGTTCCTCCTTCAATCCAGTGTAGGCAACCTGATCCAATGCGGTGCTATCATATCGATATGCTTGAGAATACCATTTCATGCTTGAAGAGAGATCATTACATGCAAAAGATTGAAGGGGAAGAGAGAAATGAATAGAAACAGATCTAAAATATTTTTTATATTTATTTTTTCGATGATGCTTGTTTTTATGATGGCAATGTATAGTATAGTGCTGTTCATGGAGGATAGCGGAAGTAGTGAAGACTGGGAACCGGTAAATGAACAAATGGAACAAACATTAGAACAATATGAACAGCAAGAAGAAAATGCTGATTCCGGTACTCAGGAGCAAGAGGACGACAAGTCTAACGCTTCCACATCACAAGAGCAAGAATCAACCTCAGGAGATGCTGCATCTACTGCAAGTAACAGTAATGAAGGTTCAAATGGAACCAGTAGTGGGAGCAGTGATAGCGATGAATCGGATACCTCTGACGGTTCTACTGATGAGGAAGAAGGACTCATTTCAATTAATACAGCAAGTGAAACGCAGTTGCAAACTCTACCTGGTATAGGACCTTCCAAAGCAACAGCCATTATACAATATAGAGAAGAGCATGGCTCATTTCAGAGTAAAGAAGACCTAAAAAAAGTGAAGGGCATTGGGGATAAAACATTCGATAAGTTGAAGGCACTCATTCAATTATAGTGTAGGAATGTGTTTCCTAGTTGGCTTTGAAGTGTTGCGTTTTTCATGAGGAGTTTATGATGAAAGTCATAATAATATTTTCAAACTCTTTTCAATATTCTTTAAATATGAGAAAATATGAGTTGACACGAAATGTGACAATTGGGAGGAGAACAAAATGTCTAAAAAAAATGATTTTGCTTTTGAAACATTAGCTGTTCATGGTGGGCAAGAGTTTGATCCAACAACGATGGCGAGAGCGGTACCTATTTATCAAACGACTTCTTATGGATTTAAAGATAGTGAACATGCAGCAGATTTGTTTGCTTTAAGGGAATCAGGAAATATTTATTCTCGTTTGATGAATCCGACTTCTGATGTGTTTGAAAAACGCGTTGCAGCGCTCGAAGGTGGTAAAGCTGCTTTAGCTACTTCTTCTGGTCAAGCGGCCATTACATGTGCCATTTTAAATATTGCTGGTGCAGGAGATGAAATTGTTTCCTCATCTACGCTGTACGGAGGTACATATAACTTATTTTCTACAACACTTTCAAGATTAGGAATTAAAGTTCGCTTTGTCGATGCGAGTAAGCCAGAGCAGTTCAGAGAAGCGATAACAGATAAAACAAAAGCTATTTATGCAGAGGCGATTGGTAATCCGAAATGTGATGTGCTAGATATCGAAACAGTAGCGGGCATTGCTCATGAACATCACATTCCTCTCATCGTGGACAACACATTCCCAAGTCCATATTTATTAAGACCGATTGAACATGGGGCGGATATCGTTGTACATTCTGCTACTAAATTTATAGGTGGACACGGTACGACCATTGGTGGCATTATTGTAGATAGTGGTAATTTTGATTGGGCGGGCAGCGGCAAGTTTTCCGTACTTACAGAGCCAGATGTAGGATATAACAATCTTGTGTATACGGAGGCTTTTGGTCCGTTAGCTTATATCGTAAAAGCGAGAACACAGGTGATGCGTGATACAGGTGGTTGTCTTTCCCCTTTCAATGCTTTCTTATTGCTGCAAGGGTTAGAAACGTTACATTTACGTATGGAACGAAATAGTGAAAATGCACTTCACGTTGCTAAATATTTAGAAGAGAGTGAGCATGTGGACTGGGTAAGTTATCCTGGATTAGCTTCACATAGCTCGTACAAACTTGCACAGAAGTATTTGCCAAATGGGCAAGGTGCGATTTTAAGTTTTGGCATTAAAGGCGGCGTGGAAGCAGGGAAAAAAGTCATTGAATCTGCTAAACTGTTTTCACACTTAGCGAACATTGGTGACTCTAAGTCACTTATTATTCATCCTGCAAGTACAACACATTCTCAGTTGCACGGAAAAGAACTAGAGGCAGCTGGTGTTACAGAAGGAATGATTCGATTATCCATTGGTACAGAAAATATACAGGATATTATAGCAGATTTAGATCAAGCTATCGCAGCTAGTCAATCGTCATCATAGAAAGGATAGTAGCACAAAATGAAAAATACAGGTCGAAGAAAAGATTGGGACACTTATTTTATGGATATTGCCTATATGGCATCGACGCGTTCAAGATGTCATCGCCGTAAAGTAGGAGCTGTTCTAGTACAAGGGAAAAAGCTGCTCGGCAGTGCATATAATGGGGCTCCGATGGGAATGCCTGATTGTTCAGAAGCTGGGTGTATGATAGTAGAACAATATGAAATGGAAACCTTCGAAGATCGGCAAGAAATGGTGAAGAAACAACGATGTGTTAGAACCATTCATGCAGAGCAAAATTTGTTGCTTTTTACAGATCGCAGAGACAGAGAAGGCTCATCCGTTTATGTTACCGATCAACCTTGTTGGACCTGTGCCAATATGTTAGCGAATAGTGGTATTAAAGAAGTGGTATATCATCGTGAGTACAACAAAGACAGGGAAAAAGTAGAGCACATCATGCATGAATGTAACATTGTGATGCGGCACTTATCTAACTATGTCATACCTGTTGGCATCGAAGCCGATGTGATGCATTAAATAAGGTATATTTAAATAGCATAAGTAGAAAATTTAAAGTATGGAGGAAGCACCTCTATCGTTTAACGACGATAGGGGTGCTTTTGCGTTTAAAGGAGAGATATGGTGAACAATACGGTATTCGTTATTAGTATCATGTGGGTTTTAGGTATCGTTTGCTCGTGGAGTAATGAAGTTCAGCAATGGATTTTAATTGTATTGATTGTGACAGGTTTATGGGTAGCTACTCGGTTTTATTCCCTATCATGGAAGCAGGGTATAGTATTTTTACTACTATTCATCATTTCTAGTCTTTTTCATACATATATTGAACAGGAGAACGATACGCAAATTCCATTGGAGTGGAACGAACAGCAAGTAGAACTCAACGGTGAATTAGCATCTGAAGTGGAAGTGGATGGTGATCGTGCACGATTCACGCTTCAACTACATCGTATTGCTAATGGAACAGAGGAGAAAGAGACGAAGGAGAACGTTACCCTGTCCATAAAGTTATTACAACAAGAAGAACAGAGTATTGCGAAAACATGGCAGCGAGGAGACGTAGTAGAAATACAAGGAACACTATTAATACCACAGGAAGCTGGTAACTTTGATAGTTTTGATTATCGAGATTATTTAGAGGAACAGTCTATGTTTTGGCTAGTCATTGGAGCAGGAAGTGATGCTGTGGTAGTAAAAGACAAAGCATCATGGTCTTGGAATGCACTAAGGGCCAACATAGATACATGGCGGTTTTTTTTGTTACGCAAAGTGGATGAAGTGTTTTCTCCTACATACAACGGTTTAATGAAAGGGATGCTTTTAGGTTATAGGGAAGAGTTAGACCCTGTACAATTTGATCTTTTTGCTAAACAAGGGCTAACGCATCTTTTAGCTATTTCTGGTCTACATGTTGGGGTCTTTATTACCATCTGTTTATATGTGTGTAAATGGTGCAGGTTAACAAAAGAAACGAGTATGTTGATAACGATGGGTATTATTCCGTTTTTTATTTTTTTAACTGGTTGTTCTCCTTCTGTGATTCGTGCCGGTATCATGGCTATTATCGGTTTGTTTACCGCATACAAAGGATGGCTTAAAAATGGTTTGACGGTGTATAGTTTAACCGCACTCTGCATGTTGATCGTAGAGCCGCAATTGCTCTTAAATATTAGTTTCCAACTTTCTTTTATCGTGACACTAGGTTTAATCGTTGCGGTTCCAAAATTGTATGGGCTTTTTCCTAGCAGCATACCTTCTTTTTTAAAAGGCCTGCTTGCTGTCACGATAACGGCACAGTGGTTTTCGTTTCCATTGTCCATTTACTATTTTAATCAATTTTCATTATTATCTATTGTTGCTAATTTCTTTGTCGTACCATTTTTTAGTCTCATTCTTCTACCGCTGGCTATCGCTACGCTGCTGACTAGTTTATTTTCCGTGACATTGGCAAAATTACTGGCTTTCATCGTGGAGCATTTAATGCAAGCGATGTTTTGGTGTATCGAGATCATGAACAACATGACTTCAATGCAGCTAATTATGGCGTCTCCTTCTGTGGTATGGATTTTACTGTATTTTGTCTTGACGTTTTGGTTGCTGTCATTGCTGCATGTGATGACGGCTAGCGAGATGCGGGAGCTTACACGTAAACGATTAGTATTACCGTTTACTTTACTGAGTGTTTGTTTTCTCCTTCTTATTACGCAGAGTGTACTGAACGGGAAAGTTTTAGACGGAGGAAGGGTGTCATTTTTAGATGTAGGTCAAGGGGATAGTATATTCATTCAGACTCCACAAGGTAAAACAATTCTTATTGATGGCGGTGGTACGAGTAGATTTTATATCAAGCCATGGATGATACGAAATGATCCATATGAAGTTGGAAAAGATACCCTTGTACCTTTGCTGAAAAAAAGAGGGATAAAGTCTATTGATTATGTTATTGCTACACACCATGATTTGGATCATATCGGTGGTTTGAAAGCCGTGTTGGAACACATTCCTGTGGAGCATCTCATATTCAATAGCACGATTAAAAATAATACGTTGACACGGTCTTTATATGAGACAGCACTGGAAAAAGGTGTAGATTTACACGTGGTGACAGAAGGGCTAAGCCTACAAATAGATAAATATACTGTATTTTCCTTTTTATTTCCTATGCAAACGAAAGACCAGCAATACGATCAGGTTGAAGCAAAAATTGTGGAAGTTGAAGAGCAGAATGCATCTTCGATCGTTTTCTTGATGCAAATGTACGATAAACAATTTTTATTTACAGGGGATATGGAAGATACGAACGAAAAGCAATGGTTAGAACAACGGGCGATGCAGTATGAAAGTGGAGTAGAGGATGGCATTGAAGTATTGAAAGTAGCACATCATGGCAGTAAATATGCAACGACAAGCGAGTGGTTGTCATATTGGAAACCAAAGCAAGCGGTTATTTCAGTTGGTGGTAACAATCGATATGGTCACCCAAATGATAACGTGCTGGATCGTTTAGAAGCAAATCATGTGGAAGTCTATCGAACAGATATGCATGGAGAAGTGCAATTTTTTGTTTCGGAAAATGAAATGAAAATGCGATGTAAAAAAGAATGTTAAGGAGAGGTGTTAGTGGATGAGTAGCATACCAAAAGTAGCATATTTTTGTATGGAGTATGGTTTACAATCCGACTTTCATACGTATGCTGGAGGACTAGGCATTTTAGCAGGGGATTTTTTGAAAGAAGCTAAAGATCAGCAAGTTCCGATGGTGGCAATTGGACTAAAATGGAAACAAGGTTATGTCAATCAACGATTAGATGAGCATAACTATCCATACGACTGCTATAAAACGTACGATTATGATCATCTCGAAGAGACATCGATACAAGTAGATGTAACGATTAAAGATCAACAAGTAACTTGTAAAGTATGGAAAGCAACTGATTTTGGCAACGTTCCATTGTATTTACTAGATACAGATGTGGAAGGTAATCAGGATAAATGGATTACAGCACAGTTATATGGAGGGTATACGGAACAAAGAATTGCCCAGGAAATAGTGCTTGGCATAGGGGGCATACGTGTACTTAGACAATTAGGTTTGGAAATAGATGCGTATCATTTTAATGAAGGTCATGCAGTCTTTGCAGGATTAGAATTAATTAGAGAAAAAATGTGCTGCGGTGATTCATTTGAGGAAAGCTGGCGTACTACGAAGGAAGAGATTGTATTTACCACGCATACTCCCATTGAAGCGGGTAATGAGTCACATGCTATAGATGCTTTATGTTATATGGGAATGACATCATACTTATCACAGGAACAATTAATTCGTATCGGAGGCAGTCCATTTAACATGACAGTGGCTGCACTGAAGTTATCAAGAAAGTCCAATGCGGTATCAGAGCTGCATGCGGAAACAGCAAATACGATGTGGAAAGGCGTAGCTGGTTCCTCGTCCATTATACCTATCACGAATGGTGTTCATCCTAAGACGTGGGTAGATGACAGGATGAGTGCTGCTTATGAAGCCAAGCAAGGGATATGGAATCAACATCAGGAATTAAAACAAGAACTCATTGATTATATTGCAGATAAAACCGGCGCTTCACTTTCTCTGGACACGTTATTACTTGGATGCTGTAGAAGAATGGTTCCTTATAAAAGAAATGCTTTAATTTTTCATGACCTTGAAGTGATTGATCCTTTGTTGAAAGCCGGAAAATTTCAAATTGTTTTCTCTGGCAAAGCACATCCGCTTGATGAAACAGGAAAAAAGGTGATCCAACATCTTGTTACCATAGCTGATAAATATCCAAATCAAGTTGTTTTCTTAGAAAATTATAATATGGAAATTGGTCATTACATGACAAGAGGCGTAGATGTATGGTTGAATTCCCCACGCATACCACTTGAAGCATGTGGAACCTCTGGGATGAAAGCGGCAATGAATGGCATACTTAACTTCTCTACGTTAGATGGGTGGTGGCCAGAAGCTTGTGAGCACGGTAAAAATGGTTGGCAGTTTGGAGATGGCTATAGTACGGAAAAAATCAAAATAGTCGATCAACGTGATGCGGACAGTCTCTATGCTGTTTTCAATGACGAAGTCATCCCTACTTATTATGATAAACGAGATCAGTGGGTAGAGATGATGTATGCATCAATTGAATCAACGAGAGAACGATTTTCAACCAAGGTGATGATGGAGAAGTATATAGAGGAATTGTATCAAAAGTAATAGAAAGATGTGAAAGACGCAGAGGTGATATCACTTCTGCGTCTTTTCTATGCACTGCTAGTCAATCTATTTATTCCAATACCACGATGAGGCCAAAACATGCGGCGTTCAATAAAAAAGTAACAATAGCGCCGAGTATAATTCCTTGCATAAAAGTTTTATTCACGATGCTAAAAATCAGTATCATGGGGGCTATATAGACGATTTGGTAAATTCCAACTAAAAATATGAAGGCCATATGTATGTAGACTGTAGTTAAGTAATAATAACCAAAAGTGAACAACAATGCTATAGATAGATGGATATAGTATGTGCGGAACATGCCACTAACGTAGTTTTTTGTTTTAACTTGTTTTTGTTTTTGAATCATGACATATATTAACGCTACCCACATCGCCAGCATTATCATCCACAAAAATAACGTTATAGTCATACTAAGGGCGGTTATTGTGGCAATAAAATGTAGAGGGAAAACAATAATAGCTCCTAACGGTAGTAGAAACGATGTTTCATCTGTACGTTTTGGCATTTCATACCTCCTCTTTTGTATATAATATAGCATAAAAAAGAATCATCTTTTAAGATGATTCTTTCTCCAACTTATTTATATAACATGAAGAAATAATGAGAACCAAGTTTACGCCTCAGAAGCCAGGCGTAAAGGTTGAGGTGGAAATTTCTCCATCTTATGATTAGCGGTAATAAGTTAATGAACAAAGTTCATTCAACTTATTTATATAACATGAAGAAATAATGAGAACCAAGTTTACGCCTCAGAAGCCAGGCGTAAAGGTTGAGGTGGAAATTTCTCCATCTTATGATTAGCGGTAATAAGTTAATGAACAAAGTTCATTCAACTTATTTATATAACATGAAGAAATAATGAGAACCAAGTTTACGCCTCAGAAGCCAGGCGTAAAGGTTGAAGAAATTTCTTCATCTTATGTTTAGCGGTAATAAGTTAATGAACAAAGTTCATTCAACTTATTTATTAGGATTTAATTTTTCAAGTAAAAGAATAAGGCCTCCTCCAATGAAGAAAAACAGAGGGTGAAACGTACCCCATGACATTTGATCTTGTGGTACTTCCAACGTCGTAGGTCCCATCACAACAGCGTATAATGAACCGATCATTAAGCCCATGATGCAATACATTGTTTGTGATCGATAATGATCCAACGCATATTTTACCCATCTAATCGTAGCAAAAATCCCCGTCAAAATTCCTAGTCCAAACAGTAACACAACGAAAAAATAGTCAAAGTTAAATGTCATTACTTCTTTTATTGCCGCAAGGATAGGGGCGTATAAACCAAAAATTAATAAGAGGGTGGAGCCAGATATACCAGGTAAAACCATTGCTGAAATAGCGATCATTGCTGCTATAAACACATATAATGCAAGGCCTACATGTAATTGATCCAATGACATTGATGTTCCCTCGCTAGAAACAGGATTAAAAAATGTAATAGCAAATACGATGGTAACACCTAATATGAGAAAGATAACATTGTTGTATTTCCCAACAAACTCATGTTTTTCTTCTTTAAATACATAGTAAATAGCAACGATGATAAAACCGAGAAATAAGGAACTTACTTCATATATATTACTTTCTAATAATGAAGTAATAAAAACAATGGATAGCATCAGACCCAAAATCCAACCTATACCTAATTTAAGTAGAAAGTGTAACGACGCTACTCTTTTTTCTTTCGGTCCAGCAATGACACCATGCAATGATTGAATAAATTTATCATAAAAACCTAAAATAAACGCAATCGTTCCCCCAGAAACTCCTGGAACACTATCAGCAACAGCCATACAAAATCCTCTAAACATGTTAATCATAAGCATACAATATCTCTCCGTTATTATTTTATTTTATTCTCTTTATATTTCTTCTTCTCCCAAAAGGAAGTGTAAGTGATGTGTATACACTTTTCCCCATTTCGTTTCACTCATGTCATGTTTGTACTCTTTTCTATTTTATTATGTATATAAGTCCAGTCAACGTCAAATGCAGTTTTGTATTCTATTTTTTCGTTCAACCAAAATATCAAAGGAAAAAATATTAAAATATAAACTAACATTGTGAAAAAAATCACAGACTATATTTTGGTTATGGCGTATAGTAAAAGCATAAATAGAGAAAAGGGAGAGAACACCAATGAAAACAAAAAACCGTTGGCTGATTGCTTTATCTGCTATTGCAATCCATATGTCCATTGGTTCTGTATATGCATACAGCGTATATAAAAAGCCTCTAGAAGCACAACTTGGATGGAGCAGTACAGAATTTGCATTAGCATTTACTATCGCTATTTTTTGCTTAGGAATGTCAGCTGCATTTTTTGGGAAAGTTGTGGAGAAGAAAGGACCTCGTTTTTCTGCAACCGTTGCAGCGTGTTTATTTTCAGCAGGTTTGTTAGGAGCAGGTTTAGCTGTTCAAATAGAATCTTTATTTTTATTCTATGTTACTTATGGATTTATAGGTGGTATGGGGTTAGGTATAGGGTATATTTCACCGGTATCGACACTTGTGAAATGGTTCCCAGATCGCAGAGGATTAGCAACAGGAATGGCCGTTATGGGCTTTGGAGCGGGAGCGCTTGTTTGCGGACCTATTGCAGCTAGATTAATAGAAGGCGTTGGTATTCCGCAGACGTTTATGATATTAGGAGTTTGTTATTTTATCCTTATGTTCGCTGGAGCAAGTTACATTGCAAGACCTCCACAAGGATGGATGCCACAAGGTATGAAGAAGAACATGGAGAAAGGCAAAGTCGTGAAAATGGACCTTTCTCAACTAACAGCTAATGAAGCAGTAAAGACAAAACGTTTTTGGATGCTATGGGTCATGATGTTTATTAACATTTCAGCAGGAATTATGCTTATCTCCGTCGCTTCGGATATGGCACAAGACAAAGTAGGCATGACAGCAGCAGCAGCAGCTACAATGGTAGGATTGATGGGATTGTTTAACGGAGGCGGACGTATAGGTTGGGCAAGTTTTTCTGACTACTTAGGGCGCTCCAATGTGTATGTTGTATTTTTTATCATACAGATTATCGCATTTCTGATTCTTCCTTTTGTAGGCAGCCCATTTGTTTTTCAGTTACTTATTTTTACTATCTTAACGATTTACGGTGGAGGATTCGCTTGTTTACCAGCATTCATCGGAGATTTATTTGGTACAAAACAGCTTGGAGCCATTCACGGTTATTTATTAACTTCATGGTCCATGGCTGGTGTATTAGGTCCAATGATTGTAGCAACGATAGAAGATGCTACAGGCTCATATGATTCTTCCTTTTATGTCATCAGTATATTCTTACTCGTTGCACTTGTCACTTCCATCGCAATGCGTTTGAGTATCAGATCTGAAAGTGGAGCAGACCAAAATCAAGCTCATGCACACTAAAATGTTTTAGCACATTTTGTTTTGCAACATGAAAATCCCTAACATTGTTTAGGGATTTTTTTCATTTGTTTCACTTTTCTCGTCTAATATATTAATTATTTAACACATTAGATGATGAATTTGGTAATATAATTACATCGCTTTTTTATAAATGATAGATTTGTTGAAAGGAAGATGTTATTTTCATGGAAGGAAAAAAGTTAGAAGACGAAATACCCATTGCCACACCATGTTACAAGAATGAAGGAGATCATGCATTAATAAGAGCGATTGAAGAAAATAATGTACAGAAAGTAAAGGCGCTAATGGAAGTGGGGGTCAATCTAAATACAGTGTATAAAGATGAATATACAGCGCTGATGTACGCTGCAAAAAAAGGAAACGTAGAAATGGTCAATCTCCTTCTTAAAGCAGGCGCTGATCCTCATATTCATACATTGTTAGGATATAATGCACTAGTAAATGCATCTTATTACAATAGACTAGAAATCGTCCAGATACTAATAGAGTCAGGTGTGGAAGTGGATGCGCATCGAAGAGATGGCTACACAGCACTTACAGCAGCCGTTTCTACAGAAAATATTCAAATGGTACACATGCTGTTGGAAGCAGGAGCAGATCCTAACATACACACGGTAGATGGATATAGTCTGCTCATGAAAGCATGTCAAAATATACATCTTGTTAAGATGTTATTGGATGCTGGGGCTGATCCATACGTACAAACAGAATATGATGATACATCGCTCATTATTGCTGCTAGAAATGGAAATATGGAGACAGTACAATATTTAGTGGAAGTAGGCGTGGATCCTACCATAAAAAATACATTTGGAAACACGGCATTCGATTGTGCCGAGAAGTGTGGCTATGAAGAAATAGCACATTATTTAATGCAAAAACAGAAGTAGCGATAATATGATATGCATTTATACATAAGTTTGAAGTGAATGATAGCTAAAACATATATATGATGAAGAAATGATGGAATACAAGTTTACGCCTCAAAAGCCAGGCGTAAAGGTTATCATGTTGAGATTTCTCCATCTTATGCATAGCGGTAATAAGTTGTTTGAACAAGTTCATTCAACTTATATATAAGATGAAGAAATGATGGAATACAAGTTTACGCCTCAAAAGCCAGGCGTAAAGGTTATCATGTTGAGATTTCTCCATCTTATGCATAGCGGTAATAAGTTGTTTGAACAAGTTCATTCAACTTATATATAAGATGAAGAAATGATGGAATACAAGTTTACGCCTCAAAAGCCAGGCGTAAAGGTTATCATGTTGAGATTTCTCCATCTTATGCATAGCGGTAATAAGTTGTTTGAACAAGTTCATTCAACTTATATATATGATGAAGAAATGATAGAATACAAGTTTACACCTCAGTAGGCTCTCCCATTTTCATATCATGCAATGAGGTGCAGACTAAATAAGATAGTTGTCAATAATCATGGAATTCTTATATAATGAATAAATCATCATACATACTATAGGTGTCCTAATGTGGAAAACATTAGGGTGAAAAGGGAAGTTGGTGTAAATCCGACACGGTCCCGCCACTGTAATCACGGAGAGAATAATCATGTCACTGCATCATGGATGTGGGAAGGCATGTTTGGAGTCATCCTCAATGATGTGAAAGTCAGGAGACCTGCCTGTAGTTATACTATGGAACGTCCTTCGAGGAAAGGGAGCTGCTTCTGTGTGAGCATATATTTTACATAGCCATGTTGGTATGGATATATTGTCTCTATGCCGTTTAGCCCCGCCTTTCCGTAAGGATAAGGCGTTTTTTGCGCAAAAAAAGAGGAGTTGAACGTAAGATGAATTGGAAAAAGGTATCATTATTTGTATTCATGTTGATGCTACTGTTTAGTTTAGTGGTAGGTTGTGGAACAACGGAAGATAATGGAGAGCAAGACACGACAGAAAGTGCTACGGATGCTTTTCCTTTAACGATTGTGGATGGAGTAGGAGAAGAGGTCACGATTGACAAGGCGCCAGAGCGAATCGTTACAGGAATTGCAAGTAACACGGAAATCGCCTTTGCTTTAGGACTAGACGAGCACATTGTTGGTGTGGATAATTTCAGCAACTATCCAGAACAAGCATTGAACAAAGAAAAAATTGGAGATATGTATTTAAGCGCAGAGCTCATACTAGCTCAGGAACCAGACTTGATTCTACTAGATGAATCACATCAAAATAACAGCGGGGAAATAGTACAACTACTAAAAGACGCGGACCTAGACGTTATGTTTATTCAATCTGCTTCGACATTTGATGAAGTATATGAAAATATTTCTCTAATTGCTAAAGCGACCGATACGGTGGAGACAGGAGAGAACATCATTCAAGATATGAAAGACCGCCATGATGTATTAAAAGAAAAAGCTAAGGAAATGACACAAGCTAAAAAAGTATGGGTAGAAGTTTCTCCGGCACCCGACATTTATACAACAGGCAAGGGCACATTTATGGATGAGATGCTGACTTCTATTGGTGCTACGAACGTAGCTGGTGATCAAGAAGGGTGGGTGATGTTGAACGAAGAAGAGATCGTGACACTGCAGCCCGAAGTGATCATTACTACTTACGGTTATTATGTGGAAAATGCGAAAGAGCAAATATTGGCTAGAGAAGGTTGGTCCGAAGTTCCGGCGATACAAAATGAACAAGTTTTTGACGTGCATGGTGATATCGTAACGAGACCAGGCCCACGTTTAATAGATGGGGTGGAGGAGCTTGCAAAAGTCATTTATCCAGAAATATTTGCTGAATAAAAAAGGATGGATATATGCCATAAGTGGAGGGTTTGTACTTGGTGCAAGCCTTCTTGGTTTATTTATAAGCAGTGTATCGTACCCAGTCCTAGACATTATCCGTGTGGTGTTCCATCATCTTTTTTCCATTGGATATGTGGAAGATGTACCACGAAATATGCAACTCATAATATGGGAGATTCGTTTGCCGAGAATTGTTTTAGCTTTTTTAGTAGGGGCAGCGCTTTCTATTGCCGGTGCAGTATTTCAAGCACTGTTGCGCAATCCATTAGCTGATCCATATACGATAGGCATCTCTTCTGGCGCTTCATTAGGTGCTGTTATCGTCATTTTTTTTCAATTACAGTGGGTACTATTTGGTGGGTTGACGCTTCCTATCGTGGCGATAGGTTTTGGTATGCTGACGCTAATTATCGTACTTGCAATGGCCTCATTATCAGGAAGAAACTTGCAAACGGAAACGATTATCCTCGCAGGTATCATGATGAGTTCTTTCATTGGCGCTGTCATTTCTCTTCTTATTGCGTTAAGTGACGCCAATGGACTTAGTCAAATTGTATATTGGTTGATGGGAAGTTTTCGCATGCGAGGGTGGGAACACGTACAAATCTTTCTCCCTTTTTTCGTGGTTGGATGTTTATTGTTACTTCCTTTTACACGCGATATGAATGCGATGGCACTAGGAGATGACGGTGCACATCATGTAGGGATGAATGTGAAACGAAAAAAAATATTACTTTTAAGTGGTGCGGCAATACTAACAGGAGCATCGGTATCCGTTTCAGGAGCAATTGGTTTTGTGGGACTCGTTATTCCTCACTTTGTTCGCTTGCTTATCGGCTCTAATTATAAACATATCATTCCGTTATCTATGTGGATTGGTGGAGGATACCTTGTATTATGTGATTTATTATCTAGAACCGTCATTGTACCACAAGAGTTGCCTATTGGTGTCATTACAGCGATAGTAGGAGCTCCTATATTTTCTATTTTCTTAATTAAAAAAAGGAGGGCAGAATGATGATCTCTGTCCAAAATTTATGTGGCGGATATGCCAGTACAAAAAATGTGCTTCATGACATTAATCTAGATATACAGGAAGGGGAATTTGTTGCCTTACTTGGACCAAACGGAAGTGGAAAATCGACTTTATTGAAAATGTTAAGCGGTGTATTACAACCAACTAGTGGATCTGTTCATCTGGCAGGGAAAGATGTGAATCAGTATCGTCCGAAGGAACGAGCGGCATTGGTGGCCATGTTGGAGCAAGATCCACCTTTTCAACCTACACTCACAGTAGAAGAAATAGTACAGCTAGGCCGTTATCCTCATCAAGGGGGATGGTTTGCTGGATTGTCTGGTAGGAAGCAAACAGAAATAGATATGGTGGACAAAGCGATGCAGTGGGCAAATGTTAGTCAGTACAAACATCATCTTATGCATCATTTAAGTGGTGGTGAAAAACAAAGGGTATGGCTTGCTAAAGCATTTGCACAGCAACCTCGTATATTACTGTTGGATGAACCAACAAATCATATGGATATGTATCATACGCTAGATATGCTCAATGTACTGAAGCGTTGGCAGAAAGAAGAAAACATAACGATTGTTGCTATTTTACATCATTTAAACATAGCAGCGCTATATGCTGATTCTGTAGCATTGCTCCAAGATGGAAGGCTACAAGACGTGGGTGATGTATGTATACTAAGAGATGAAAGCAAAATTTCTGAAGTATATGATGTACGTGTACATACAACGTTCCATCCGTTACAACCGAAGCCGCAGATGTTTTTATCACCAGAGGTTCAGGGTATGCTGCCTGAGTCCACCACAACGTTTACGCTTCAAGATCAATTATCTATCATGCAGACTGATACAGCGTGTCATATTCGTACATCTGTACCATTTCGTACGTATTCCGTCGCATTGCACGGGTCAGGGTTGCAATGGGCTACAGATTACTGTAACTTCTATGTTCCAAAAACCTCAAAACTCTATCCTAGACATGATGCTAAACATGCTATAGAAGAATGGATGAAAGAACTTCAAATTCCAAGTCATCAGGCCATTGGCATGTGGACAGAAAAACATCCTTGTCATACTGTAGTCTTACATCAAGCAGATGGAAAGGTGCAAGTATCTGTCGTAGTCAGTACTGGAGAAAACCATGCGGAGGGTGGGTCATTCTCTTCGTTTAAAAAAAGTGAAACATTACATACTGGTAAGATAAACATAATGGTGTTTATTGATGGTTATTTTAACGATGCTGATTTTGCTCAAGCTATGATTTCCATCGCGGAAGCAAAAGAAAAAGCAAGGTTTGATTTGCAAATGACGAGATCCAACGGACCAAATTTTAATGAAGAGACGAGTGCAGATAATATGGTCGTTGCTTGCACACAACGAGCAGCCATGGCACCATCTGAAGGATGTGAATGGTTATTAAGAAAAACAGTTGGAGAGGCAGTTTACGAAGCAGTTACACGTGCAATACAAAAGACCACTTCGAATATCGTGAATTAATACCTATGCATCTCTGATACTATAATTCATATCATAATGAAGTGATAAAATAAAAATAGCATATTGAAGTCATGTAAATTAAAAAATATAATGATCAATATACATAGATTTGTTCGACCATTTTATTTCCGCTAATCATAAGATGGAGAAATCTCGAAAAATGCTATAATAGAAAAATGTTACATTGATTTCATACATAATGAGGTGCATGCATGTGCGAGATATGCGAGAACACTTGAAACGCATTCCTTTGTTTCACAATTTAAGTGAGGGCGAATGTGCTGAAATAGAGAGAATTACTTACTACAAAACGTTTAATAAAAAATCCGTTGTATTTATGCAAGATGAGGAACGGACATCTGTTTTTTTTATTGTAAAAGGTGTGATTCGCATATATAAAATTGACGATGAAGGCAACGAACAAGTCATTGCTTTTTTAACAGACGGAGAAATGTTCCCCCATACTGGATTTTTTGATCAAAGTCCTTATCCTGCTACAGCGGAAGTAATGGATGAAACTACACTGCTTTCTATTCCTATTACTGCATTTGAATCGGTACTGGAGAAGTTTCCCCAAATTGCTATTAAAGTGATGAGAGTGATGGGGAAAAAGATTAGGGATTTACAACAGCAAATGAAGCATCTGATCTCCAATGACACGACAGCGATGATTTGTGCTGCCATTTTAAGATTAGCAAAGGACCATGGGAAGGAAGTAGAAAATACGATTGTGGTCGAGCTTCCTATTACACATCAACATCTCGCTAATATGATAGGTGTTGCAAGGGAATCTGTAACTCGCACCATGAATCAATTAAAGCAAGACAACGTGCTGACTACAGATCGAAAAAAGATAGTCATTTTAAATGTGGAAGGGTTAAAAGCAAAACTGAATGCATCTATGATTGGCTGACGAAGACCGTTATAATAGATTTTAGCTACCTTATGTTAGAATAAAAGAGGTAGTTTATTTATGTTGTAAGTAACGCGTGCTATTTTTTTGATTATAAATTGATTGCAACCTATTACATAGAACTTACGTTAGTGTAAGTAGAGAGGGGAGGAATCGGCGGTGGTGGAACCACAGCTGATCAAAGCTGCTCAGGCTGGGGACAATGAAGCATTAGTTCAAGTGCTTCGGGATATTGAATCACATGTCTATCGAACAGCCTATTATTTACTTGGAAATGAACAAGATGCACTAGATATCTCACAAGAGGCGCTCATAAGAATATATAAAAAAATTACAAGTTATGAGGAAAAGGCACAATTTAAAACATGGGTTCAGCGAATTGTTACGAATATATGTATCGATCATTTTCGTAAGAAAAAAACAACCGTATCCATGGATGAGCACGATATTGTTATTCCAACTGAAAATAACGTGGAAAAGGAATTGATGCAGGATATTGTAACAAATGATGTACAGGAAGCCATCTCAAGATTACCTGATACGTATCGAACCGTCATTGTACTTCGGTACATACAGGATTTCAGTTATGATGAGATTGCCAATGCTTTAGATATGCCATTAAATACAGTGAAGTCATATCTATTTCGAGCCCGAACTAAATTACAAACGTTACTTCATGACTATGAGAAGGGTGGTGTTCACGGGTGAAATGTCAAGAGGTGGTAGAGCTTATGCAGCGCAATGTGGATAACGATTTAACAACACAAGAATATAGTGAGATGATGAAGCATATACAGCAGTGTTCACAGTGTGCGGATATGTTACAGCGTTTGAATCGCCTTTCTAATGATTTGGAAACTCTCCCCAAAGTGGAGCCTCCTGGAAGCATCGTAGATATGATATTACCACAATTACAGGATATGGCAGGTGAAGAGAAGCCTGAAGAAGTCAATTTGACTTCTACTACTTCTACTCATCACAAGCATAACAAAAAAGCAAAAAACAAAAAGAAATTTTCTGCAAGAAAATGGATGGCAGTTGCAGGAGGTATGGCGGCAACGATCTGGATTAGCATAATTGCATTGGATTGGAATGAATTAGATCACAGTATCAATGATCAGGTGCAGGAAGAGTATCAAAGTGAAATATCTGAATCTAGCTCTGCAGACAAGATGCATCAATCAAACAGTGTTAATGATACTCAAGATGAGGTAGAGACTGGTAAAGAGGAACAAACGCAGCCAGTAGAGAAATCAGAGATGCCAGAAGATAATGCTCGTTCTATGCAACAATCAGAAGTGATAAATAAGGATGAAGTATCGATGGAATTTGCGGAGTCTACCACTTCAGATGAACAAGTAGAGGGAGAAATCGAAGCTGAAGTAGAACGTAATCCTGAAACGCAAAATGAAAATAGTCCAGCTGAAGATGAAAATAGCAGACAATTATCTCAGCCTATAGATAAAGAGAATAGCGGTAGTGAACAGCCAGAAGTAGAATCTTTTATATTTGAAAATGACGTTTCGGAACAAGAAGAAAGTTTTGCACCGTCTGAACCTGAAGTGCTGCCAGCTCCCGAAGATAAGAGTGAGGTAGAAGCATCGGATGATGTATATGGTAATGAGCAGTACGTTGTAACCATAGAACAACAAAATGAACAGCAGAGGCTTGTCATATCTATGGTACAGAATGAATATAATGAAGCGGACACACTATCATGGAAAGACGGTGTCATTACCACTGTGCAGTGGTTAGATGAAGCTAGAGTTTCTTATCATGTCTTATATAACGAACAGCTTACCATTTATGAGTACAATGTAATAGAAAAGACAGAAGTAGAGGGGCCTAGCTAGGGCTTAGCTAGAATGCACAGGATCATGATGAATCGCGTATAGTATAGAAGCTAGCAGTCAACGATGGACTCTTGTCCTCGTTTGACCACTTTTAGGGAAGAACCTAGGCCTTCTCTAAAGTGTTTATATAGATATGCTGCAGTGTGGGATTGCGTAGTGTTGTATACACTTTGACGCAATCCCTTGCTGTTGTTATGATAAGTTAAATATCATACATGAAATCATAACAGATAAAATGTCAAAGAACGGAGCTCACGCCTATGAATGTGGATATAGCATTAAAGGAAGCTAAGAAGGGAAAGTTGAAGCCGATATATGTGTGCTATGGCTCTGAAAGCTATTTAATGGAGCATTTCTTTCAACAAATGAAACAGCTCATCGTACCTCCAGAAGTAAGCGATTTTTGTCTCAGCCAATATGATCTTCATGAGACCGCACTTGCCGATGTTTTAGTCGATGCAGGCACCATGTCATTTGCTGCGGATAAAAAATTGATCATTGCGAAGCAAGCTTCTTTTTTTACTGGGATGAAAAAAAGTGGGAAAGTGGAACACAATCTAGAACTTTTAAAAAAGTACATTGCTGAGCCTGATCCTTTGACCGTATTAATATTTTCAGTGGAACAAGATAAATTAGATGAACGAAAAAAAATAGTAAAAATGCTCAAAGAACAAGGTGCACTAGTGGAATGTAGACCACTCACAGAACAGCAAAATACAGAGTGGGTTACATCTCGCTTTGCAGACAAAAAATGCTCCATCGATAGAGAGGGCTTGCAAACGTTATTACTTTATACTGGAGCAGATCTGCAAACGTTGGAAATCGAAATACATAAGCTAACTACGTACGTCGGTGAAAATGGAGAAGTGACAAAACAGACAGTAGAACAACTGGTCCATCGCAACTTAGAACAAAACGTGTTTACGCTCGTGGAAGCGATAGTAAACAAACAGCTAAACAAAGCGTTGGCATATTTGCATCATCTATTACTTCATAAAGAAGAACCGATCAAAATTTGTGCTCTGGTCGCAAGGCAGTTTAGAATTATTACCCAAGTCAAGCATTTGCAACAAATTGGTTATTCTGATCAGCAAATGGCATCCGCTTTAAGTATTCACCCTTATGCAGCTAAACTAGCGAGAAATCAGACCCGTCAATACGATGAAGATGAATTAAAACATATCATCATTCAACTTGCGGATTTAGATTTTGAGATGAAGACGGGTAAAGTGGATAAAGTCAAAGGACTGGAGATGTTTTTGTTTCGAACGGTTCTTGCTACACATCAGTAAAATAACATAATGAAACATAAAAAAACCCTGCCGATTGGCGGGGTTTTTGTGTATAGCGTTTAAGTATTCTCAATTAGGATTGAGATGCTACAAGAGCGTTTACTTTTTTAGCTAATCTTGATTTAGTACGATTAGCAGCATTCTTGTGAATCAAACCTTTTGAAGCAGCTTTGTCCAATTTCTTAGTAGCTACTAGCAATGCTTCTTGTGCATTAGCTGTTTCATTAGCATCTACTGCAGTTTCCACTGCTTTTAAAGCCGTACGCAATGCAGACTTTTGCGGCATGTTGCGCATACGACGTTTGTCACTAGTTTTCACTCTTTTAATTGCTGATTTAATGTTAGGCATTCTTCACTCACCTCCTACAAAACTTACGTTCCCTATTGTTTCATTATTTTTATAAGTAAAAATAAATGTTCACAACTTTAAGTATTCTACCATGCGCCTATATAAAAAGCAACACATTCCAATAAAAGCGTATAGAATACATTTCCTTGTTGCAATATAAGGAAACAAGCAGCCAACTGCAAATGGAGGTAAAAACAATGGATTTACAACCGTATTCGGTTCGAACTGATTTAGCATTAGAAGCAAGAGAATTAGTAGCCGATCAATATAAAAATAATATTCCCGGTGTAGAGATGGACGTAGATGAAGAAGGCGGAGAAATTAAAGTGACCACGATACACGTTCAAAATGAAGAAGGTTCTAGAGCACTAGGGAAACTCCCTGGTCGTTACATTACATTCGAAGCACCTGGGCTAAGAAGGAAAGATACAGATCTGCAAAATGCATTGGCAACAAGATTTGCACAATATTTTGCGGACTTTTTAGCCAAATTAAACATTAAGCAAGATGCGAAAGTATTAATGATTGGGTTAGGCAATTGGAACGTCACTCCTGACGCATTAGGCCCAATCGTCATTGAAAATGTACTCGTAACGAGACATTATTTCGAATTAGTTCCGGAACAAGTAGAGCCAGGTTATCGAGAAGTGAGTGCTGTTTCCCCTGGTGTGCTTGGTATTACTGGCATTGAAACAAGTGAAATTGTGCATGGGGTCATCGAAAAAACGAAACCTGATTTTGTGATTGCGGTGGATGCATTGGCATCAAAAGCAGTGGAGAGAGTAAATACCACGATACAAATAGCGGATACGGGTATACATCCTGGCTCAGGCATTGGAAACAAAAGAAAAGGGGTGACCAAGCAAGAACTAGGCATACCTGTCATAGCTATTGGTGTTCCCACAGTGGTTTTTGCATCAACCATTGTCAATAACAGTATCGAAATGGTCATTGATCATTTCAAAAACGAGACGAATAATACGAGGTTTTTGTTTGGTCAGATGGAAAATATGAAGGAACACGAAAGATTATCGATGGTAAAAGAAGTGCTGGAACCAGTAGGACAAGACTTGTTGGTTACACCTAAAGATATAGATGAATTTATTGAAGATATTGCAAATGTCATTGCCAGTGGATTGAACGCAGCCCTTCATCAAGCCATCGATAAGAAAAATGTTGCCGCCTATACACACTAGAACCATTTTTCGTGACATTGCAGAAGGAAGAAGAGAAATTATCTTATCTCATCTTTCTTCTTTTTTAGTTCTATTATAAAGTGCTTGGACATAATTTTTAATAGATAAGTTGAATGACAACTTATTACCGCTGTTCATAAGATGGAGAAATTTCATATCATAACCTTTACGCCTGGCAACTGAGGCGTAAACATATATCTCATTATTTCTTCATTTTATATAGATAAGTTGAATGAATGAGGATACTTTTTAATAGAGTTGAAGGAAGGGATAAAGAATGAAAGTAGGACACAACCGTAATAGCATGCATCATGTTACGAAAACAGAAATGTACAGCGCAGTGGTGAAACCTTTTGCAATCATGGCAATGGGAACATTGCTTTTATTCTTCATACTAAGTAGTGCTAGTTTACTGCAAGGTGATAAAAATGTGAGTTTGAAAGGATTTAACGCAAGTGCTATATCTAGCGAATTTTTCTTTGACATGCTCAGCATGGAAATGCATGGTATGAGAGATGGAGAAAAAGAATATTTCACGTTTTCAGCAGAAAATATGATGGATTATGTGGTTCATCGAGTGACTAACATTAGTTTTGAGCAACCTGAAACTTTTTTAAGTAAAGAAATGTCTGGGTTTTATCAATATGTTACTAACAGTGATACTTCACTTCAATTAGCACACTCACCACCGCCTTCCAATCAAGAGGGCGGAATGATAAATGACGTCATACCAGAAGAAGAGGTAGTGCAAGATAACATTATAGAAGAGGAAAATCTCGTGTTTAAGGAAGAAGAGCAAGAACAGCTTGGAACGACAACAGCATTGATGGATACGACGAGAGTATTCATTTATCACTCTCACAACCGAGAATCTTGGTTACCAGAGCTTCCTGATGAAGAAGATGCAAATAATGCGTTTCATGATACGATCAACATTACGCTACTTGGAGATAGGCTTGCAGAACAATTAAAAGCATTCCAAGTTGGTGCTGTAAGTTCAGCCAAAGATTATAAAACTACAGTACAAGGCTACAACTGGAATTATTCTTATAAATATTCATTACAGACGGTAAAAGAAGCATCTGCGGTTTACCCAGATTTGCAGTACTACATCGACATTCATCGAGACGCGCAAAATAGAGAAAAAACGACCGTAAACATGAACGGTTTAGACTATGCTCAAGTGTACTTTGTTATAGGGCATCGGAATCCGGATTGGAAGCTTAATATGGCCTTTGCTCAAGAAATACACGACAAATTGGAAAGTGCTTATCCTGGACTATCAAGAGGTATTTTGAGTAAAGACGTCAATCAAGGACACGCAGAGTACAATCAGTCCTTTTCACCCAACAGTATACTAGTAGAAATTGGCGGAGTGGAAAATACACTTCAAGAATCGAATCGTACCGTTGACGTATTGGCTTCTGTCCTAGCAGATATAATTTACAAAGATATGAAAGTAAATAAACCTATGATGTCTCCTGAAGGCGAAATATAGGTGGGAGGTGTAGGATGATGAGTGGTCTTAGTAAAAAAATACTTTGGATATTATTTTTTATTTGTGTCGGTATTTTCATTGGTATGGATATATCCTCAGATGGAAGCGCACCTGTTTTGCAGCAACAACCAGCATCGTATGAACAACTTTATGGTCAACCTGATGAACAACAAGTGATACAGCAACCAGTCAATACGGGGCAGATCATAGAAGAGATCCCGCTAGTGACACTGGACTCTATCACACAACCTACGTTAGACCCAGTGGAGACGCCTTTATATTATGAACAGTTGCAAGCGGAGCAAATGGAAGGTGGCCCATTAGTGGACGAAATAGCAGACCATACTGGTGATATATTACAAAAAACGGTGCAAAAAGGTGTGGAAGCGTTCATTTATGTTTTTGAACAGATTGCAGACTAACCTTACACTTGCTATAATAAAAGGGTTTTAATTATGTTATAGCTCAGTGGAGGTCAGTATGTCCAATTCGATAAAAAAAGATAGACAACAAAAAATACGAAATTTTTCTATAATAGCCCATATCGATCATGGAAAATCAACGTTAGCAGATCGAATTTTAGAATATACAGGAGCATTAACGTCTCGCGAAATGCAAGATCAAGTGCTTGATCAAATGGATTTAGAACGTGAACGTGGCATTACGATTAAACTACAAGCCGTGCGCCTCACGTATAAAGCAGATGACGGTGAAGAATATTTATTAAACTTAATCGATACACCAGGACATGTAGACTTTACATATGAAGTCTCTCGTAGTTTGGCTGCATGTGAAGGTGCGCTTCTCGTTGTCGATGCAGCGCAAGGGATAGAGGCTCAAACGTTAGCAAACGTGTACTTAGCATTAGATAATAATCTAGAAATATTGCCTGTTATCAACAAAATTGACTTGCCTAGTGCTGAGCCAGATCGAGTGAAGCAAGAAGTAGAAGATGTGATCGGACTCGACACGAGTGAAGCGGTACATGCCTCAGGAAAAACAGGCATCGGTATTAAAGAAATTTTGGAGCAAGTCGTGCAACAAGTTCCAGCTCCTTCAGGTGATCCAGAAGCACCTTTGAAAGCACTCATATTTGACTCTCACTATGATCCTTATAAAGGGGTAATTGTTTACGTTCGTGTCATAGACGGAACGATTAAAGCGGGTAGTAAAATTAAAATGATGGCAACAGGGACATCATTCGAAGTCATCGAGGTTGGTGTATTTGCACCGAGTATGAAAATCATTGATGAACTAACGATCGGCGATGTTGGTTTCATTGTTGCTGGAATTAAAAATGTTGGAGATACGCGTGTCGGGGATACGGTTACGGATGCAAGTCGCCCTACGCCAGAAGCATTGCCTGGTTACCGTACGATTAATCCCATGGTATATTGCGGACTTTACCCGATTGATACAGCAGATTACAACGACTTACGTGAATCACTGGAAAAATTACAACTCAATGACGCTTCTCTTAGTTTTGAACCAGAGACATCCCAAGCACTCGGTTTCGGATTTCGCTGTGGTTTCTTAGGTTTGTTGCACATGGAAATTATTCAAGAGCGTATTGAGCGTGAGTTCAATATTCCGCTCATTACAACAGCTCCAAGTGTTATTTTCAAAGTAACAACAACAGCTGGAGAGCAAATAAATATCGAGAACCCATCCAAAATGCCAGAAACAGGTTTAATTGATTACATCGAGGAACCGTATGTCAAAGCATCGATCATGGTACCTAACGACTATGTTGGTGCCATTATGGATCTGTGTCAGAAGAAGCGCGGCGACTTTATCAATATGGATTACATGGATGCCAATCGTGTCAATATTTTTTACGAAATGCCGTTGTCAGAAATCGTGTATGACTTCTTTGATCAGCTCAAATCCAGTACAAAAGGATATGCTTCATTTGACTACGAAATTTCAGGTTATAAAAAATCGAACCTAGTTAAAATGAACATCTTGCTTAATGGTGATGTGGTCGATGCACTTTCTGTCATTGTTCATCGTGACCAAGCCTTTTACCGTGGTCGCGCCATTTGTGAAAAATTAAAGCAAATGATTCCAAGACAAATGTTTGAAGTTCCTGTACAGGCATCTATCGGACAAAAAATCATTGCGAGATCCACGATTAAAGCGATGCGTAAAAATGTACTCTCCAAATGTTATGGAGGAGACATCTCCCGTAAAAGAAAATTGCTAGATAAGCAAAAAGAAGGTAAGAAAAGAATGAAGCAAGTAGGAAGTGTAGAAATACCTCAAGAAGCGTTTATGGCTGTACTTAAAATTGATGAGGAGTAGACGTTGTAGGTAGGGGGAGAGAGAATGGGGGAAGAGCTGCTACATTTATTGCAGTATTTATTTTTGGGTGCTCTGCAAGGTTTTACAGAGCCCATCCCGATTTCATCTAGTGGACATGTTGTGATAGCTGGAGAAATCATGAATGTGAAAAGCGAAGGGCTTGGCTTTGAGACGTTAGTGAACTTTGCTTCATTAATTGCGGTGCTCATTATTTATAGGCGAGACTTGATCGATTTAACGACACATTCTATTGGTTACGTGTTTAAAGGGAACAAAGCATACAAGAAAGATTTTATGTTTGTCGTTTATTTGTTACTAGCTACCATTCCTGCAGGTGCGATTGGTCTTTTATTAGAAGATTTTATTACGAATACGTTAAGTGAAGAAATGAAAG
Organism: Longirhabdus pacifica; assembly: GCF_004115085.1. Lineage (GTDB taxonomy): Bacteria > Bacillota > Bacilli > Paenibacillales > DSM-105158 > Longirhabdus > Longirhabdus pacifica. Next base: position 29,756 of record NZ_QXJP01000026.1, read on the forward strand.
TAATCGGTACGACTTTAATCATTACGGCGATTGCTTTGTATATCATTCGCAACTTAAAAGGGCATAAAGGAGATCATCAAATTTCTTGGAAAGATGCCCTTATCGTAGGTTTAGCACAATCCGTTGCACTCATCCCTGGCATTAGTCGATCAGGAGCTACGATTGTAGCTGCGATGGCACTAGGGATGAAACAACAGACGGCATTAAAATTTTCATTCTTTTTGTACATTCCCATTAGTGTCGGAAGTATGATTTTAGAAGGATCTGAAATCGTAACGAACGAAAATTTATCTGCCATTTGGATACCTTACGCTATTGCATTTATTGCTTCCTTGATTGCATCTTACTTTTCACTACGTTGGTTTATGGGCATTATGGCTAAAGGGAATTTGATTATATTTTCCATCTATTGCTTTATCGTAGGGACTGCGGTCATCCTATTTTTATAACGTTTAACCTTATTTACTATACAAAAGAAGGAGTGTGCCATGCATGTACAAGCAACATACACCAGAGGCTGTTTACGTGCATATTCCTTTTTGTAAGCAAAAGTGTTTTTACTGTGATTTTAATACTTACGCGCTCAAAGGACAGCCTGTGGACGATTATTTACAAGCGCTAGAAAAAGAAATGCAGCAGATCGTTACGGTTAACCCACCAGAAAAGATAAAGACGATTTTTGTAGGTGGAGGTACGCCTACGGCATTATTACCGAAGCAGATGGAGCAATTAATGCAAATGATTCATCGCTACTTCCCACTAGATAGGGATGCATATGAATTTACGGTGGAGGCCAACCCTGGTTCTACTGACGATGAAAAGCTAGATGTGATGCATGAGTATGGGGTGAATCGATTAAGTTTTGGTGTACAAGCATTTCAAAACGATCTGTTAACATCTATCGGCAGATTTCATGATGTGGATGATGTGTATCGAAGTATTGCAACGGCTAAAAAAGTAGGTTTTCAGAACATCTCCATCGACCTTATATTCGGTTTGCCACAGCAAACGTTAGCTCAAGTGAAGGAAAGTGTACAGGCAGCATTACAACTCGATTTGCAGCACTATTCTCTCTACGGATTAAAAGTTGAAGAAAATACGCTTTTTTATAAACAACTGCAAAATGATATGCTGAAATTACCGGATGAAGATGATGAATTGCAAATGTATATGTATATTATAGATACGTTGCAGCAAGCCGGATATCATCAGTATGAGATTAGCAACTTTGCACTTCCTTCCTATGAAAGCAAGCATAACAACATGTACTGGCGAAATCAAAGCTATTATGGGCTTGGTGCAGGTGCGCACGGTTATGTAAAAGGGATTCGCCATGCTAATGTGAAGCGCATTGCGGACTATATAGAAGCTGTACAGCACGGAATTCCTGTCGCTGATCAACATGAAGTATCTAGAAGAGAGGCAATGGAAGACTTTATGATGGTTGGATTTCGCCTCATAGACGGAGTGAAACAAGAAGATTTCGTGCAGCAGTTTGATCAAAAGATGGAGGAAGTTTTCGCTTCTCAACTACATCACTTGTTAGAAAAAAAATTAATTCAAAAAAATAAATCCGGTTATTCCTTAACTAAACAAGGGATAAAATTTGGTAACGAAGTATTTTCTGCGTTTATTTAATATACAGACTGACTTGACAACACACTTGCGGTCTGTTATTTTTGTATTAGGTTTTAGCACTCGACTTTAATGAGTGCTAACGAAAATGAAAGTGGTATACCTTGCAGATAGGAGGAAGCGTTATGCTTACAGATCGACAGCGGCTCATTTTGAGTGCTATCATTAATGACTATATAGATTCCAATGAACCTGTTGGATCACGTAGTATATCAAAACATGAGAAAATAGGACTTAGTGCTGCGACAATTCGTAATGAAATGTCGGATCTTGAAGCAATGGGCTTTCTTGAACAGCCCCATACTTCAGCTGGTCGTATTCCGTCCCAAAAAGGATATCGCTATTTTGTAGATCATTTAATTGAACGTGGGAGGCTGTCCTCGCACGAATTAAATGTGCTTCATTCTTTATTCTCACAAAAAATAGATGAAACGGAAAAAGTGATGCAGCAAGTTGCTTTTATGATGTCTCACTTAACCAACTATACGACGATTGCATTGGGTGGAGAGATAAAGAATACGACCATTAAGCACATTCAGTTTGTTCCGATTCAAGATAATAAAGCTGTTGCCATTATCGTCACGAATACGGGACATGTAGAAAATAAAATCGTCACTATTCCTCCGCAATTGCCGATTGGCGAATTGGAGAAGATGGTGAATGTGCTCAATCATAAATTGAAAGACACACCACTTACACAACTTAAAGAAAAGTTGATGCAAGAAGTGCGAATGGAAATGGCCAAACATGTGGCAAGATATGAAGAACTATTTATCGTACTGCAGCAACTGTTTACGCCAGATCAAGATCATAAAGTGTATCTTAGTGGTACGACCAATATGCTCGATCAACCTGAATTTACAAAAGATTTAACGCAAGTGAAGAAGATTATGAATATTTTCGAAGATAACCAAGCTGTCACACGGCTTTTCTCTTCTGTAAATCACGGTATACAAGTGCATATTGGAGAAGAAAATAAATTAACCGAAATAAATAATTGTAGCTTAATTACAGCAACGTATGCGATCGATGATGAAACAATGGGTGTTATCGGTATTTTGGGACCAACGAGAATGAATTATGGTAAAGTGCTTAATTTATTAGATTATATATCGAATGATTTTCAAAAGGTCATCAAAGGCCATTAACGAGTGGACATAGAGGGAATAGAGAAGGAATTCATGCTCGCTGCGTGATCAAAGTATTGCTTCTCTCCTCTATCTTCAGCATGCGTACAACATGTATCTCAACATACGTCATAGCTTAGCTTTCTTTAAGGAGGTGAAGAAGTAGTGAACGATGCAAAACATACACATAACGAGGGTGATCTTCTTGAGCAAGAGGTGCAAAAAGAAGAAAGTAACCCTGAGGCAATGGAACAAACAACAGATGAAGTAACAAATGAAGAAACTCCTGAGGAAGTGGAAGCTCCTACGGAACAAGAACAATCTATAGGAGATCATGGTGAGTTGCTAAAGATGGAAAAGAAAATACAAGAGCAAGAAGATCGTTTTTTAAGACTTCAAGCAGAATTTGAAAATTTCAAGCGCCGTACGCGTAAAGAAAAAGAAGACTTACGTAAATATGCCGCTATAGATGTGATTACAGGTTTATTGCCTGTTTTAGATAACTTTGAAAGAGCACTTGCAGCTAGTGAAACGACGAAGGATTTTGATTCCCTTGTCAAAGGTTTGGATATGGTATTCAAGCAAATGCAGCCTGTGTTGGAACAAGAAGGTTTAACACAGATTGATGCAGTCAACCAACCTTTTAATCCGGAGTTTCATCAAGCGATCATGCAGGTGGAATCTGATGAACATGAAGAAGGTATTGTTGTAGAAGAAGTGCAAAAAGGATACATGTTAAAAGAAAAAGTACTTCGACCATCCATGGTTAAAGTAAGTTCATAAAATATATACGAATAAATAGGAAACACCAGTTTAGGGAGGTAAATATTAATGAGTAAAGTAATCGGAATTGATTTAGGAACAACGAACTCTTGCGTAGCAGTAATGGAAGGTGGAGAAGCAGTCGTTATTCCTAACGCGGAAGGAAATCGTACGACTCCATCGGTTGTTGGTTTTAAAAAGGATGGAGAAAGAGTTGTAGGGGAAACAGCAAAGCGTCAAGCCATCACAAATCCAGATGGTACGATCATGTCCATCAAAAGACATATGGGTTCAGATTATAAAGTAGACGTTAATGATAAATCATACACACCGCAAGAAGTGTCTGCCATGATTTTGCAAAAACTAAAAGCAGATGCAGAAGCTTATTTAGGGGAAACAGTAACACAAGCGGTGATTACGGTTCCTGCATATTTCAACGACAGCCAACGTCAAGCAACGAAAGATGCTGGGAAAATTGCTGGACTTGAAGTACAACGTATCGTCAATGAGCCTACAGCTGCTGCATTGGCTTATGGATTAGAGAAAAATGAAGATCAAACGATTCTTGTTTTCGACCTTGGTGGAGGAACATTTGACGTTTCCGTACTTGAACTTGGTGATGGATTGTTTGAAGTTAAAGCGACAAGCGGAGACAACAACTTAGGTGGAGATGACTTTGACCAAGTTGTTATCGATTATATGGTTGCTGAATTTAAAAAAGAACAAGGTATTGACTTGAGCAAGGATAAAGCAGCGGTTCAACGTTTGAAAGATGCTGCAGAGAAAGCGAAAAAAGAACTTTCCAGCGTATTAACAACGAACATTTCCCTTCCGTTTATTACGGTTGTAGATGGAGTTCCTCAGCATTTAGACATCAATTTAACACGTGCGAAATTTGATGAAATTTCTAATGCTTTAGTAGAGAGAACATTGGGACCAACTCGTCAGGCATTGAAAGATTCTGGACTCGATGCTTCAGAAATCGATAAAATTGTTTTAGTTGGTGGATCTACACGTATTCCAGCAGTACAAGATGCGGTAAAGAAATTAACAAGCAAAGAGCCACATAAAGGTGTTAACCCAGACGAAGTTGTAGCATTAGGTGCTGCAATCCAAGCTGGAGTTATTGCTGGTGATGTACAGGATGTCGTGCTTGTTGACGTTACTCCATTAACGCTAGGTATTGAAACAGCTGGTGGCGTATCGACACAAATGATCGAGCGTAATACGGCTATCCCAACAACTAAATCACAAATCTTTACAACGTATGCAGATAACCAAACAAGCGTTGAAATTCACGTATTGCAAGGTGAGCGTTCTATGGCTGCAGATAACAAAACGTTAGGAAGATTTATTTTATCAGACATTCCACCTGCACCGCGTGGTGTTCCACAAATTGAAGTATCATTTGACATCGACCGTAACGGTATCGTGAACGTTTCTGCAAAAGATACGGGCACAGGTAAGAGTCAAAAAATTACGATCACAGCATCTGGTGGCTTATCCGATGAGGACATCGAAAAAATGATGGCAGACGCAGAAGCACATGCCGATGAAGATAAAAACCGTAAAGAAGCGGTAGAAGTTCGCAATCAAGCAGATCAATTAGTTTACACTGTAGATAAAACAATTGCTGATTTGGGCGATAAAGTGGATCAAGCTGAAATCGACAAAGCGAACGAAGGAAAAGAAAAATTGAAAAAAGCTTTAGAAGGCGAAGACATCGAGCCAATTAAAGCAGAGATGGAAGAGTTGACACAAATCGTACAACAGCTTTCTACGAAGTTATATGAGCAAGCTGCACAGCAAGCAGAAGGTGCACAAGGTGATGCAGCAGCTGGTGATGCGACGCAAGAAGCCAAAAAAGATAATGTAGTAGACGCTGACTACGAAGTAGTTGACGAGGAAGAGAAAAAACAGTAACATACACAGGGAATATACCTGTAATAAGTCAAAGCTTGTAAATATCAAGCTTTGACTTTCGCTATGTAGCTTTAGATGGGAGTGGAACGATGAGTAAGCGCGATTATTATGAAGTGCTGGGCATTAGTAATAGTGCATCGGCAGATGAAATAAAGAAGGCTTATCGTAAATTAGCCAGAACATATCATCCAGACGTGAATAAAGCCGATGATGCAGAAGTTAAATTTAAAGAAGTTCAAGAAGCTTATGAAGTGCTGAGTGATACGCAAAAACGCAGCCAGTATGACCAGTTTGGCCATATTGACCCTAACCAAGGCATGGGTGGCGGTGGCGGCGGATTTGGTCAAGACATGGGCGGGTTCGGTGATATTTTCGATATGTTTTTCGGTGGCGGCGGTCGTCAGCAAAACCCGAACGCACCGAAGCGAGGTGCTGATTTACAATATTCGATGACAATCGAGTTCAAAGAAGCTGTCTTCGGTAAGGAAATGGACATTACGATACCAAGAACAGAAACATGTGATGATTGTCATGGTTCTGGAGCGAAAAAAGGAACATCTGCTGAAACGTGTTCCCATTGCCAAGGTACAGGACAAGAAGAAGTAGTGCAAAATACCGCATTTGGTCGAATTGTCAATCGCAGAGTATGTAGACATTGTCAAGGTAAAGGGAAAATTATTAAAAGTAAATGTGGATCTTGTCATGGTGCAGGAAGTGTACAAAAGCAGCGCAAAATTCATATTAAAATTCCAGCAGGCGTAGATGATGGAGCACAATTGCGTGTATCTGGAGAAGGCGAAGCAGGACAACGAGGAGGACCTTCTGGAGATCTTTACGTTGTTATTCGCGTGAAGTCACATGAGTTTTTCGAACGTGACGGGGATGATATTTACTGTGAAGTACCTTTAACTTTTGCACAGGCTGCATTAGGAGATGAGATCGAGGTTCCTACACTCACTGGTAAAGTCAAGTTGAAGATCCCATCCGGTACGCAAACCGATACGTATTTTCGTTTGAAAGGCAAAGGTGTAGCTAAGCTAAGAGGCTATGGACAAGGCGATCAACATGTCAAAGTCGTCGTAGTCACACCTTCTCATCTGAGTGACAAAGAGAAAGAGTTGCTTGAAGAATTTGCTAATTTAAACGGGGAACAAACGCACAAAAAGAATCAATCTTTTTTTGATAAAATGAAGAAGGCATTTTTAGGTTAATATTAGTAAGTAAGCGAACTCCTATACATTAGGGGTTCTTTTTTTCGCTGTTTTTATGCAAAATAAATGCTGCATATGAGACAAGCAACTATAATTTGTACATTTGGCGCATTTCTAATACCCATACATAAATGAATGATTGGAATAAAATAAATCAAACCCAGTACATGAAAACATGAAAGCATGGTAATACAACATGTCACCATGATGGAAAGGAGTGAAATCATGACCATAAGAACGTTGAAATATAAACCAGTAAAGAAAGAAGCTAAAAAAGTTATATGTTTGCAAAATAAAACGGGCTTAAATTTATTACTGCCAGATAATATGGAAGTGCCTGTGACCATATTTGAGTCGCTAAATGGATTAGGTAGAAGAGGAATGATTACGGTTAATAATCTCAATTCCGAAGGAGAAGATATAGAGCTCACTTTCCAAAAAGTAGACGGTACGGTCCCCCCTCCCATCTTATTAAAAACTGGTGCGAATACGGTCAGTTTTGAAAATATAAAAAGAATTAAATTGAGAAATACTTCAGAAGTCCTAACGAATGTTTTGTTAGATATTTGTGTGCTAGTAGAACAGGGGTTGTTGTGTACCTTATCTGATACGGAGTTATCGACAACATCACTTCCATTTGATAGCGAAAGAATGTTATTTGAATCTATCGTCAAGCGAGGTGAAGAAGGAAATATATCTATTGAGTTAGAGGATGAAGATGTACATTTGTTATGTTCCTTTGAGACGGCATTGGGAACGAGAATAGAAAGAGAAATTACTGCAACCAGTACATTTTATTTCGAACACGTCAAAAAGATTAGTGTGACGTTATTAGAAGATCAAGATAGAAGTGTTGGCTATGCTATTTGTACCGTATTATCTTATCCACATCGATATCATGATCAAAACTAGAGGGGAGGTTGAGACATGTCACTGAGAAAAAAGAAAAAAGCCGTTTGCTTGCAAGATAGGCTAGAGCTTTCGTTTGAAGTTCCAACAGTGGAGAGGGTTTTGTATGAGGCTATACCATCACAAGGGAAAAACGGAATAATCACCTTAAAAAACCCTATTAGCAGTAATTTAGAACTACGATTTACACACCCAGACGGAACCACGACAATGATCGATTTAAAACCAACTTCCACTACATTTAGTTATGAAGATGTACAGCGTATTGCTATTCGTAAATCAATTGGTACAGAGAGCGTTGCAGTAGATTATGCAATTTGTTTAGAAATAGAGAAGGGAAAACTGTGTAATTTCGATAGTGTTAATTTAGAAAAAGAAGAAATACCTCCTTTAAATACTTCGATATTATTCCAGTCTATATTTGGTGGAAGTAAAACAGGTGGATTCGTCGTCAAAGCTTTCGATGAAGTGGTGGAGCTAACATTCATCACGAGTTCGGAAACGTTTACGAGGAATGTTTTAATTGGTGAAGCAAAAGCATTTAGCATAGAAGATGTGAAGCAAATAAATATAAAAAATACGAATCAATCCAATATTGCCAATGTGGAATACGTATTCTGTACTGTTATTTCAAATCAAAAATAAAAAAGGAGGCGAGATGAAGATGGCCATAAAAGTAAAGAAAAAAGTAGTTTGCAATACAAATGAAACAAATTTACTTTCTAGCGTAGATGCTAATAAGGAGATTACATTATACGAATCTATTTTAGGTGTTGGAAGATCTGGTATGATCTCTATTGATAACATGACAGGTAACAGTTTATCTGTTGTGTTTGTAAAAGAAGGAGAGGAAGAGGCTGGTGGTGATGAAATCACAGCAGGAGTTACTACCTTTGCGTTTGAGCATGTACATTCTATAAAAGTCATCAATAACAGTGACCAACAAGCGATGATTAGCTATGAAATATCCATATTATTAGATTATAAAGTGAAATGTATGATATCCAATGCAAGGATAGAAAAAAACTTGAACGGAAGTGAGCAGAGTATTGTTTATGAATCACTAGAAGGTAGTCAGCGTCAAGGAATATTGAGTATATCTCAACTTCGTTTCCCTCCGATCGAGGTCATATTTATGACATCCGAAGGTGCGGTAAAGAAAACAGTAGAGGGAACAGGAAAAACATTTAGTTTTGAACAAACAGACACGATTTTACTTGGTAATAATGGCTCAACAAATAATGTATTACATTATGCGATATGTCTTACATGTTAAGTTGATATTAACAATGAAAGAAAGGAGTGATCAAGATGAGCATACCAAAGTGCAGCGGGCATGTATGTACACATAATACGTTACAACTTGATATTGATGTTCCTATGAATGAAGAAGTTTGTATTTACGAATCTATATTCGATGTCAATAGATCTGGTATGTTATCGATTAGATTGTTTAATCCTGACTCAGAACCGGGAGATGAATCTGAAACTACATTTATACCAAATAGGATATCAGAGTCTACCGTAGAATCAGCTTCTCAACCAGCATCACAGTCGGAAGAAGTATCGTTAAAAAATAAAGACAATGTGTCTTCATCAGATGTAACGATCAGATTCATAAAAGCAGATGGAACTTCTACACAAAGTATCCCATTACAGAGAGGAAGCGCTACGTTTACTTTTTCAAATGTCAGTAAGATACTGGTGAAAAATAATACGAATGAAATGATAGATACACTATGTGAAATTTGTTTGGAACTGCAACCAGGTTTAATCTGCCAGCACACAGAGCCTGAATTGGAAGAAAACTTTTTACAACCTGGCGATAAGGTTACGTTGTATCGTTCTTTTCCAGAGCAATTAAGCAGGGGAATGATTTCTTTTGAAAATTTAAGTGACGGTCCTGAATTGCGAATCACATTCGTAACGAACAAAGGGAATAAAACGAGAAAGATCCTGTTTGGGTCAGGTGGAATATATAGTTTTGAGCATACTAAGGAAATTATGCTAGAGAATATAGGCAGTAGTGATTTGACCAATGGCGAATATCAATTATGTATCGTATTTTCATATGATCAAGACTAAAGGGCTTGAACATTGGCGTAAAGGTTGACGTGGAGTTTCTCTATCTTATGCATAGTAGTAAAAAGTTGATTGAACAAGTTCATTCAACTTATAAAGTGAGGTGATATATATGATAAGAAAAAAGAAAAAGGCAATATTATGTGATCATATTGAAACAGAGTTAAGTGCAACGATTCCGGAAGATACAACGTCAGCAATCTATGAAAGTTTATCTAAAATAGGAAAAACAGGAATGATAAGTATTTTTAATGATGAGGCTTTTACGTTACACATTACACTCGTTTTTGCTGATGATACCGTATCCAAACCTATTATTCTTAATCCTTTCTTAACACGAACGTTAAGGTTTAATAATGTAAAAGAAGTTAGAGTGACAAATCCTGCTACGAATGTAACAGCAACGGTAACGTACGAAATATGTATCTTTTTTCACCGTTATGCGCTCTGTGATATTAATGAACTGAAATTAGTGAAACCTGCTGTATCTTCGGAAACAACGCTTTTTAAATCTACTTTGCCAGAGGGGAGTCATGGCCTAGTCAGTTTAATGCCTACAAGTGGTAATGTGGAAGTGACATTCATATTGTTTTCAGGTGAAGTAAACCGAACGGTATTGGATGAACTTACGAAAACGTTTAGCTTTAAAGATGTTCAAGAGATTAGAATTGCTTCTACAAGCGGGACTGAAATCACTGTTGAATATAGCATGTGCGTGTTATTAACTGAAGAATACGCTAAAACTTGATTTCCTGTGGAAACTATATTATAGTACAATAGCTTTAACTGAGATAGGGGGATGCATATGGTTTGGCATGAAATCACGATCGTTACGAAAGAAGATGCGCAAGAAATGATATCTCATTTTCTTCATGAGATGGGTGCTGGTGGTGTATCCATCGAAGAATCAAGTCATGCAAGTAAAATGAGACACACTTCACTTGGAGTTTGGTACGGGGAGGAGCCGTTAAATCATATTGCAGAAGGGGATGCGGAAATTAAAGGTTATTTTGCAGATCATCGCAACCCTTCTGCGCTTGTCAAAGAGCTAGAACAGCACATCATGGCTTTAAAGGACTTAGATATCGATGTAGGGGAAGCGAAATTGAGTTGCAAAGAAGTGCTGGAATCCGACTGGGCTGACGGTTGGAAACAGTATTTTAAACCTACACATATTACGGATGATATTGTGATAAAACCACGTTGGGAAACGTATGAAAAGCAGCATAACGAGATCATTATAGAGCTGGATCCAGGTATGGCTTTTGGAACTGGCACACATGCCACGACTGCATTAAGTATGAAATGTTTGCAGCAAATCATCACAACAGGGGATCATATTATTGATGTAGGAACAGGATCAGGTATTTTGGCCATTGGTGCAGCGAAAATGGGTGCCGGACAAGTGCTTGCGGTGGATCTAGATCCTGTAGCAGTAAAAAGTGCAAAAGAAAATGTAGCCATGAATGAATTAGAAAAACAAATACACGTACAGGAAAGTGATTTACTGAACGTACTTCAACTTCATGATGAAGGTGCGATTCCTGTTTCATTACCTGTGCCTATTGTCGTGGCTAACATTCTTGCCGAAGTCATCCTTCAATTTGTAGATGATGTATATAAAGTGCTGAAACCTGGTGGGAAATATGTCGTTTCAGGTATTATTGAGCCAAAAGAACAAGAAGTGGTTAAGGCATTAGAGAAAGCTGGATTTACAGTGATGACAAGGTTACAAGAGGAAGATTGGATCGCATTGATTGCAGAGAAACAATAATGTTAGACTCTTCAATTATTGTTATTACATATATAGATAGATGGTGGTAGATTGGATCGAATATTTGCTTATAATTTTGAACAGTTACCGTTTGTATTATTAGTACTATTGATTGCTTTTGCTGTGCACGAATGTTCTCATGCTTATTTTGCTTATAAATTTGGGGATGATACAGCATATAAACAAGGAAGAGTGACGTTGAATCCACGTGCTCATCTAGATGTATTAGGTACTTTACTTATATTGCTTGTCGGTTTTGGATGGGCTAAGCCAGTCCCAGTAAATCGCAATGCATTTAAGAAGCCTAGATTAATGAGTGTTATCGTTTCGATTGCTGGCCCACTTAGTAACTTGCTATTAGCATTTTTGTTTTTTATTTTATGGTATGTAGTGTTAGTCAATCAATGGTTGACTTTACTACCGGGTCGTTGGCCAGGTGCGGTAGAGGAGTTTTTGACGATAGGTTACAAATTAAATACTGTCTTATTTTTATTTAATTTAATCCCTTTACCACCGTTGGACGGATATCGCATTGCTCATGATCTAGCCCCTCGGAGCACAAGAGCCAAAATGACGCAAAACGAGCACTGGGGAACACTTATATTTTTACTTATTGTATTTATTCCGTTTTTACGGAGCATCACGATTGCACCATTATTTAATCTTGCAGATTATATCAATATGATGATGTTCGAGATCATTAGATTTGTACTTTAATTGGTTATTTAGATGTTTTGTCTATGGTAATATGATTATTTTTATGTTGTATTTGTTTTAAAAATAGTTGTTGTGCGTTGTACTTCAGTTGAATAACATAGTCGTTTTCATTTGTATACAGTTTTAGTTTTACTTTTTGGTTGTTCATATTTTCATTTTCATCCTCAAAGTGTTGTTGCACTATGACGATTCTGACAATATCAGATATAGGAATTTTTGTCATAAAGATGAAATTTCGAATGAAAACATAATCGCCTTTGATTTTGGTTAAACTTAAAAAGTTTGCGAGCATGTTTAACTCCTCCTCGTATACATTTAATATCGGAAAAATCTAAATCAAGTTGTATATGTAAACAACAAAAATGCCTATCTGCTTCGATAGGCATTTTTGTTGATAAATGAACCATGTACCCCTCAATACTATAATAAATAATGCGCAATATATTAAAACGTTGTTGCTAGCTCTTTTGCTTTTGCAATCGCTTCTTCTTTAATTTCTTGTGCTTTTTCTGGGAAGAAATTAACCCCTTCAATCGCCAATGTTTCTACATCATGAATACCGATGAAAGACATAATAGCTCTAATATGTCGATCTCCCATTTCAAAATCTTTTACTGGTCCTTCTGAATATATCCCACCACGAGCTTGGATATGTAGCACTTTTTTGTCGTTTAATAAGCCTACAGGTCCATTTTCAGTATATTTGAAGGTTTTACCTGCTATACAAATGCTATCAATATACGCTTTCATTAAAGGAGGGAAACTAAAGTTCCAAAGTGGTGTGACAAATACAATTTTATCTGCACTAACAAATTGATCGGAAATTTCATTTAAACGACCTACTTTTGATTTTTCCTCGTCCGTAAGTTTGTCAAATGATTCTCCTTGCTGTAATTTTCCCCATCCAGATAGGATGTGTCCATCTATATAAGGGATTTCAGTTTCGTATAGATCTAATATTTCTACTTCATCTTGTGCATGCTCTGCTTTATAAGCTTCTAAAAAAGTTTGACCAACAGATAAGCTATATGAAGTGTCTGGTGATTTTGGATTAGCTGTTACATACAATAATTTACTCACTGTATAACCTACTTTCATCATTTATTTTTCTAACTACATTTAACTTATGAACTCTATGCATAAGATAAAAAAATTGATAACACATCATTTATTCATCTTATGTATTTGCTGCACTTTTATTATTATATATATGTTAACGGTTAACAAGTACGCACTTTTTTGTATTGTAGGTACTCAGATGTGTTAAAGTATACTTATGTATACTATAGAGAAGTGGGGGAAGATGATATTGGAAGAACGATGTCCGACACATATTGCACTTGGTGTTATAAGTGGAAAATGGAAAGCTCTTATTTTATATCAACTTTTAAATCATGGAACGACACGGTTTGGTGAACTAAAAAAAGCAATTCCAGATATTACATCGAGAGTATTAACGAAACAATTGAGAGAGTTAGAAGCTGCAAAATTAATACATCGCAAAATATATCCAGAGGTGCCCCCTAGAGTAGAATACACTTTGTCTGAGTTGGGTTATAGTTTAAAACCTATATTTGATGAACTTAATCAATGGGGATCGGAATATTTGGAAAGCATCAGTCAAACTCCAAGTCTACAAGATATACCATAAGTATTTAAAATCCCTACATGAACCTTTACGCCTGGCAACTGAGGCGTAAACTTGTATTATATTATTTCTTTATCTTATATAGATGAATACACAAGCACAGGGCCATCATCTTCATATACTATCTTCAAATGACGAATGGAGAGTGAAGATAGTGATTTGTAACCGGAATGCTAATGGGTTTTGTTCTGATGCATTAGGACAAAACACAACTGCAAACGCACAAGCTTCATTAGCGGAAGGCTTAGGAACAGTCGCAAATGGGATAGGATCACACAGTGAAGGATGTAGCACCGTCGCTACAGGTGTATGCTCACATGCAGAAGGTAATGTAACCGTAACAAATGGTGCCAATGCGCATGCAGAGGGAATTTTAACGGTAGCAGGTGGGGATGATGCACATAGTGAAGGTTGCAGTACGATAGCTCAAGGAGTATGTTCACATGCAGAAGGAAATATCACATTTGCAGAAGGTGCCAATGCCCATGCGGAAGGTATCTTAACGAGTGCAATAGGATCTAATTCACATGCAGAAGGATTTAGAACGTCTGCAGTTGCTGTAAATTCACATGCGGAAGGCGATGGCTGTACCGCGAGGGGGGACTGTTCTCATGTTGAGGGGCAAGATACGGTCTCTTTTCCTGGCGCAACTGCTGCTCACGCAGAAGGAATTATGACATCAGCAAGAAGAGAAAGTACGCATGCGGAAGGAAGATTTTCTATTGCAGAAGGAGCTGTAGCTCATGCAGAAGGTTTAATGACGGTTTCTTCTGGTGACAATGCTCATGCAGAAAATGCATTTACTGTTGCAACTGGGGTAAGATCGCATGCCGAAGGAGATGGAAGCACCTCTCAGGGAGAAGCGTCCCATGCCGAAGGCGTGAATACAACAGCCATGGCAGTTGGAACGCACACAGAGGGCATCTCAACCATCGCTAGTGGATTTTATGCTCATGCAGAGGGAGTGGAAAGCATAGCAACAGCAACTGCTTCTCATGCAGAGGGAAGTGCAACGACGGCAAGGGGAGAAGGTTCCCACACGGAAGGTTCGCTTACTCTAGCACAGGCATTTGCATCACATGCAGAAGGATGTATGACAAGAGCATTTGGTAATGGATCCCATGCTGAAGGTATGCATACAGTTGCTGGCGGTTCAGCAGATTCTTTAGCTGCACATGCGGAAGGAATTCTGACTTTTGCATCGGCACCTTCATCGCATGCGGAAGGATGTGAAACAGTTGCTGAAGGTACTTCATCGCATGCAGAAGGATTTAAAACAGTTGCTGAAGCGACAGCTTCGCATGCGGAAGGATATGGGTGTATTACTGATAATACAGCTATAGCTGCCCATGTGGAGGGAGATACTACTTTTGCTTGTGCTCGTGCTGCGCATGCGGAAGGATCTGGAACCATAGCTACTGGACTTTTCAGTCACGTAGAAGGGTTGATGAGTATTGCTACTGGCACTGCTGCGCATACGGAAGGAAGAAATACATTGGCATGTGAACCGTACTCTCATGCTGAAGGAGATTGTACGATTGCGAATGGAGATTCAAGTCATGCCGAAGGATTTTTCTCCATTGCAATGGGGGATTCAAGTCATGCCGAAGGAATTGAAACAGTAGCTGGAACAACTGCTGCACATGCCGAAGGAACCCTAACAACAGCAAATGGAATTGCTAGCCATGCGGAAGGAATTGTAACCATAGCAATGGGCGATTCAAGCCATGCGGAAGGCATGAATACGTTTGCTGGTGCTACAGCAGATTCTACCGCAGCCCACGCCGAAGGTATGAATACGTTTGCTGGTGCTATGGCATGTCATGCAGAAGGTATAGATACGGTCATTGGTGCTACGTTAACTAGTGCTCATATTATGGGAAATAGTGGTGCAGCTAAATTTGAGAATTCATGGCACTTAGCAGCTGGAGCACACGGTATTGGTGGAAACGGTATTGCCGCATTTATTCGTGGTGATGGTGTAAACGCTGGGTTTGCTTGTTTTAACGGCGTGACAATGGGCGGTAATTGTAACAATTGTGACTTTGCCGAGATGTTTGAAACCGAGCATGGTGATCCTATCGAAGTAGGTTATTTTATCGCATTACAAGGAGATAAAATTCGTATCGCTAACGATCGTGATGACTATATATTAGGGGTATCAAGTGCTACACCAGCCATCATCAGTGGATCATCAGAGTTGCATTGGCAAGGGCAGTACGAAACAAATGAGTGGGGCCAATTTATAATGGAAACGAAGGTTATTCCCGAAAAAAGGAATAAACGTGGAGAAATTATATCTCCTCAAAAAAAGGTGCAGTCCAAAATGGTTAATCCTGCTTATGATCCTAATCAATATTATCTTTCTCGAACAGATCGTGATGAATGGGTAGCTGTCGGGTTAGTGGGGCAAGTTAGAGTCAGGGATGATGGTACGTGTAAAGTAGATGGTTATTGTATGCCGAATGCAGATGGTATTGCTACACATGCAAAGCAAGGATATCGAGTGATGAAACGGAGTGGTGAACGTCAAGTGCTCGTGCTGCTTAACGGGGAACAACATGCACAGCAAAGAAAATGGAAAGATGAGAATAAGCAATTGAAACAACGTTTGCAAGAAATGGATGAACAAGTAGCGGCTTGGAAAGAAAGTCATCATCAGCACATGGAACAATTGTTAGAGAGAATAAAAAAATTAGAAGATTAAAGAAATGCAGAATATGGATAACATGTAACATGTGCCTTCATCTATGGAAAATTTATAGAAAAGAAGGCACATGTTTTTTCTGTTTAAACTTTACATACTATGACGAAGTTGATTTTAAAAGGTCTTTATCAGTTGCAATTGGGGGTAGAGATGATGGCACATGTTTTACTATCGTTTGTACATCCTGAAGTAACTTCATATCGTCCCATCTTTTCCCTACACATTGCACTGCAATAGGAAGTTTCTCATTTGAAAGTGCAAAAGGCATCGTGACTACAGGACTCTCTAGTACGTTGAACAAGCTGACATATGCGGTAACGGCATGCCAGTAGTTCATTTCTGTGTCGTTAACTTTAATGGTCTTGTTGTATATTGGCTCAAAATCCAACACATCATCTGCCTCCATGTGCGAGATCGCCGTTGTCGAACTTACAGGTAAAATAAGCATGTCGTATTCAGATACAAAAGCATCAAATGCTGCAACGAGTTTTTCTCTAGTTGTTAATAGTTCCATATAAGCTTCAAACGTCAGTGGGAATTTTATCGATGCAGTAATGTGCTCTTCATACAGTGCATTGGTTTTGTTTTCGTCTTGTACTGGCATCGTAGATTTTAATTCTGCATAAATCAATTTACTCCATGTCTCCCATACGAGCTGAGGATCAACAGGGAATTGTTCTATTTGTGTAACTTCTGCTCCAGATGCTTTCAATTTATCTATAAGCTGAGAAGTTTCGCGCTTCATATTATCATCTACTGGTATCCCAGGTATTTCTTCCAGCCATGCAACTTTCATTTTGGCTATGTCTTGTTCTTGATCTAAACTATTGCTATCAAAAGATAAGTGAGGCACAGCGGTGTCTTTACCATCATAGCCAGCTATGATCGGATAGCTGACAATGAGATCTTCCATCGATCTAGCCATGGGTCCGTAAGTAAACATGTGTCTAGATACTTTGAAAGGAGCATAATCATGTACACCTGACATGTGACCATATGAGGAAACGCTGTTTTCTGTAGGTTTTAAGCTGTAAACGCCGCAAAAATGAGCCGGAATACGTAATGAGCCTCCCACATCACTACCGATTTCCATAAAACTTAAACCAGCTGCTAGCGCTGCTGCACTTCCACCGCTACTTCCCCCACTTGTTTTCGTGTCATCCCATGGGTTGTTCGTAGTACCATAAATAGGATTTTTCGTCTGTACATCCATGAGTAAAGTAGGTACATTTGTTTTCCCAATGACAATGGCACCTGCTTCTTTCAAACGAGCGACAACGGTCGCATCATATTCTGGTATGTAATCACGTAAAGGCTCAAATCCTGCTGAAGCGGAATGACCTTTTACTGCGAAGGAATCTTTAATACTAATGGGCACACCGTGCAGTGGACCTGTAATTTGACCTTTTGCTAAAAGTTGGTCTGCCTCGATAGCTTGTTGTATTATATCTTGTTCATTTATGGAAACAATAGCATTAACGGAGGGATTGTATTGTTGTATTCTTTGTAGTAGTTGTCTAACTAATTGCTCAGATGTTACTTTTCTGCTTAATATGATTTTACTTAATTCTACCGCAGAATAAGAAAAATAAGCGTCTAATTCTTTATTCAATGTTTTCACTTCCTTTTTTCTTTTATCATAAACTACTAAATTGAAATAGATATTAAAATTTTAATAATTTTGATAATTTAATTATATATTTCAAAAGTTAACATTCAAAAGTTAATATTTAATTGCATAGTAATGTTTCTTTTGGAATGTTTTTTTGAAAAAGTCATGCATCATCCGTTTTGAAGTACAACTTTATATCCCTATGTACTATATATCGGCGTGTTGAGGGTAGAAATTAAACTGTAAAAGGTGTAAGATATAGGTTGATGTTTTTAAGAAAGCAGGGATAAAGCGTGCAAAGATATTTTGTTCCAGCTGAACAATTTGCTGCTAATACAGTAACGATTAAAGATGATGATGCACATCACATAGTAAAAGTGATGCGGCAAAAAATAGATGATGAAATCATTGTAAGTAATGGAAATGGACATACCGTGCTCGCAAAGATCAGTCATATTGAAGGAAAAGAAGTGACAGCAACCATTCAATACGAGCTAGAGGACAAAACCGAAGCGAATGTAGAGGTTTGGGTGGCACAAAGCTTACCAAAGGGTGATAAATGTGAGACCATCGTGCAGAAGTGTACGGAACTTGGAGCTGACAAAATCATCCCTTTTCAATCTGTTCGAACGATTGTACAATATGACCAGAAAAAGATGCATAAGCGTCTAGAACGTTGGAGAAAGATTGCGAAGGAAGCAGCTGAACAAGCGCATCGTGATGTTATTCCAGAGGTTACGGAGATATATTCTTGGAAACAAATATTAAGTATAGCTAGTGAAGCGGATTTGGCTATGATTTGTTATGAGAAAGAAGATGCAGTAGGCATTAAAGATGCACTGCAACGTATCTCGCTATCTGCAGCAGTAGGTGAGAGTGAGAAGAAAAAAATATTGATTATCATCGGTCCAGAAGGCGGCTTTACAGAAGAAGAAGCGTCGCAAGCGGAAATGGAAGGTTGTACATCTATCCATTTAGGCAAACGAATTTTGCGTACGGAAACAGCTGGTATGGTCGCATTAAGTTGTATATATTATGAGACTGGTGAGATGGGAGGAAAATAAAATGCCAACAGTTGCATTTCATACATTAGGTTGTAAAGTTAACTTTTATGATACAGAAGCGATTTGGCAAATGTTTAAACAGGCAGGTTATGAGCAAGTGGATTTTGAATCCCCTGCAGATGTATATATTGTAAATACGTGTACAGTAACAAACACGGGTGATAAAAAGAGTAGACAAGTATTGCGCAGAGCAATTAGAAGAAACCCAGATGCGGTTGTTGGTGCAACAGGATGCTATGCACAGACAGCTCCTGCTGAAATATTGGATATTGCAGGCGTGGACTTAGTTATCGGTACACAAGATCGAGATAAAATTGTTCCCTACGTGGAACAAATACAGCGAGAGCGTCAGCCGATTAACGCCGTGCACAATATTATGAAGCGAAGAGATTTTGAAGAATTAGACGTTCCGGACTTTTCTGATCGCACAAGAGCGTTTTTGAAAATACAAGACGGTTGTAATAATTTCTGTACGTTTTGCATCATTCCGTGGGTGAGAGGATTGAGCCGCAGTCGTCCGCCAGAAAATGTGATTAAGCAAGCGAAGCAGTTGGTTCGTAATGGGTTCAAAGAAATTGTACTCACAGGAATTCATACGGGTGGATATGGTGACGATCTAGAAAATTATTCGTTAGCTAACTTACTACAAGACTTAACGGAAGTAGACGGGTTAGAGCGTATTCGTATCAGCTCCATTGAAGCGAGTCAAATTACTGATGATGTGATAGAAGTACTCAAAAACTCGGACAAAATGTGTCGTCACTTACACGTACCGTTGCAAGCGGGACAAGATGACGTATTAAAAAGAATGAAGCGTAAATATAACGTGGCAGAGTTTATGGAGAAAATAAAAAAACTGCATGACATCATGCCAGATGTTGCGATTACGACAGATATTATCGTTGGTTTCCCAGGGGAAACGAAAGAAATGTACGAGGAAGGGTACCGTCATATCAAAGAAATGCAATTTGCTGAAATGCATGTATTCCCATACTCCAAACGTTCTGGTACACCAGCAGCAAAAATGGATGATCAGGTAGAGGATACAGAGAAACAGGAGCGCGTACAGCAGTTGATTCAATTGTCTAACGACATGAGATTAGAGTACGCACAAAAGTTTGTCGGTGAAGTATTAGAAGTTATTCCAGAGAAAAGTTACAAAGATGGTAATGGATTGATCATGGGAAATACAGATAACTACTTACAAGTGGTATTCGAAGGAACTCCAGATATGATCGGTCAATTGTGCAAAGTGAAAGTTACAGAAGCAGGAGCAGACACTTGTAAAGGTGTGTTTGTTAGAACGTTGCAACCGTCCAAGCAAGCTGTGATATAAATATAAAATGATACGTTTGCTGGTGAGGCAAATACAGCATGATACAAAGTATGCTCAATAGAGGTTCCATATAGGAGCCTCTTTTACTGTATAATAGTAATGACATGAAGAAATAATGCTATACAGGTTTACTGCTAAGTAACCTGGAATAAAGGTTGATGTAGAGATTTCTTCATCTTATGTTAGCGGTAATAAGTTGGTTGAACAAGTTCATTCAATTTAAATATAAGATGAAGAAATAAGGAGATACAGGTTTACGCCTCAGTTGCCAGGCGTAAAGGTTATCTTATTGTAATTTCTCCATCTTATGTTAGCGGTAATAAGTTGATTGAACAAGTTCATTCAACTTATATTAATGTGTTTTTGGAAATGTATAAAATAATCATGATGATGAGAATATCGGAGGTTTAACATGGAAGAAATATCAGCAGGTGGAGTCGTTTACCGCATCGAACAAGGACAAGTCAAAGTGATGATCATTAAAGATCGTTTTGGCAGCATGACATTGCCAAAGGGAAAAATGGAAGCTGGAGAGACGATAGAACAAACAGCACTTAGAGAAATTAAAGAAGAAACAGGCATCGATGGTGAAATAAAACATACGTTAGAAACGATTCATTATACATACGAGCATGAACAATTAGGAACAGTGAAAAAGACCGTTCATTATTATTTAGTATTGGCAAACTCTACAAATATTACGGTGCAAGAAGAAGAGATTGATGATGTATATTGGGTTTCGATTAACGAAGCTTTAACATTACAACGAAATGAAGGATACGATAACAACGACAGCGTGGTAGAAAAGGCATGTTCTTTACTTGAAATGTTGGGATAGTATTGTGGGATGTAAAAGTGCAGTGGATCGTTCTATTGATCTATCTGCTTCCAAGCCTTATATACCAATGGATCTCTTTCATATTTTTCATATGATGGAAAACACAACTGGAGGTTTACTGCAAATCACGGTGTTATGATAGTATCAACATTCTTTGAAAATGCTTATCTATCAAGGGGTTTAGCAACTTTCATTTTAGGGGTTTTATTTGAACGTAGTGGAATTGAAAGAAGTTTAAACAATATGCAGCTTATGTAAAGCGCTATTTCCCTTATATCGTACATGCATGCATAGCTTACGGTTGTAATGGAAGTAGTGTTTTTATTTATTTTACAAAAAAATATACCCTATAGAGGTATTTTTGTTGACATTATACCCTATGGGGGTATAAAATAAATGTAGAGGTGATGGAAATGAATCAAGATTGTCATGAACAAGACGGTAAAAAAGTAAAAGATCCAAGAACGGAACAAGAAAAACAGCAAATGATCAATAGATTAAAGCGAATAGAAGGACAGGTAAGAGGAATACAAAAGATGATCGAAGATGATCGCTACTGTGTCGATGTGCTCATTCAAGTGTCCGCTATTAACTCCGCTTTGAAAAATGTAGGCTTTCAACTATTAGAAAGGCATACAAATCATTGCGTTGCAGATGCTATACAAGACGGAACAGGTGATGAAGCGGTAGAAGAGTTAATTAAAGTCATGAAGCAATTTGCTAAATCTTAAGAGAAGAAAAGAAAGGGAGTGAAGATTATGAGTCATGCAGATGCAAAAGGCATTGCTGGCGAAGGTCAACATGATATCAATCAACTTAAGTTGAATATAACAGGTATGACGTGTGCTGCCTGCTCTAGTAGAATAGAAAAAGTATTAAATAAAATGGACGGTGTGGATGCTAACGTTAACTTAGCGATGGAATCCGCTTCCGTGCAATACGATGCTTCAGTCATGTCATCCACAGAAGTGATTGAGAGAATAAATAAATTGGGTTACGGAGTGCAGTCAGAGAAAGTAGAATTAGACGTTCACGGTATGACGTGTGCCGCTTGCTCCAGTAGAATAGAAAAAGTGCTGAATAAAATGAACGGTGTACAGACTGCGACGGTAAATTTAACGACAGAATCCGCATCTGTAGCTTTTCATACTGGTGTGGTAACTACCGAAGATATCATCGGGAAAATACAACATTTAGGCTATGATGCGAAGGTAAAGCAAAGTAGAGAGCAAAAATCATCTCATAAAGAAGCCGAAATGAAGAAGCAAAAATTTATGTTGTATCTTTCTATATTGTTATCCTTACCATTGCTCTATACGATGGTTGGTCATACACCTTGGGATTTAGGTATTTCTGTTCCTAAACTTTTCATGAATCCATGGTTCCAATTAGCACTAGCTACACCTGTGCAGTTTTATATAGGTAGACATTTTTATATCGGTGCTTACAAAGCGCTCAAAAACAAAAGTGCAAATATGGACGTGCTCGTTGTACTTGGTACATCCGCAGCTTACTTCTATAGTTTGTTTGAAAGTTTCAGAACGATAGGCAATTCCGCTTACATGCCGCATCTATATTTTGAAACGAGTGCTGTACTTATCACCCTTATTCTCCTTGGTAAATGGTTTGAAACATTAGCAAAAGGAAGAACGACAGATGCCATCTCTACGTTACTAAACTTACAAGCAAAAGAAGCGAGCGTTATTAGAGATGGGAAAGAAATGAAAATTCCATTGGAACAAGTCATTGCAGGGGATGACATTATTGTTCGTCCGGGGGAAAAAATACCCGTAGATGGTATGGTTATCTCTGGTCAATCTGCTGTAGATGAATCGATGATCACAGGTGAATCTATTCCTGTAAACAAACAAGCAGAAGATATGGTGACAGGAGCTACGATCAATAAAAATGGAACATTACAAATCAAAGCGACAAAAGTAGGTTCAGATTCCGTACTTGCTAACATTATTAAAATCGTAGAAGAAGCGCAAGGATCGAAAGCACCTATACAACGAATGGCAGACATCATCTCCGGTGTATTCGTCCCTATCGTTGTCGGTATTGCTCTCCTTACTTTTGCCATATGGTTTTTCTTCGTAGACTTTGGCAATTTTCCGCAAGCGATTGAAGTTGCCATTGCCGTCTTAGTGATCGCTTGTCCATGTGCATTAGGATTAGCAACTCCAACTTCGATTATGGTTGGTACGGGAAAAGGTGCTGAGCAAGGTATCTTGTTTAAAGGCGGGGAGCACTTAGAAAATACACATAAAATCGATACGATCATATTGGACAAGACAGGAACCATCACAAAAGGAAAGCCTGTTGTTACTAATTTTGAATCAAACGAAGAAGATATCTTATCTTACTTGTACACAGCGGAAAGATCATCTGAACATCCGCTTGCGGAAGCGATTGTTACGTATGCTCAAGAACAAGGAGCACAGGAGAAAGTTTTAGAACATTTTTCAGCAATACCCGGTCATGGTATTGAAGCCACAATGGATGGAATGAAAGTACTCGTAGGTACAAGAAAATTGATGAAAAAACATCAGTTGGATATTCAAAATTATGAAGCTCAAATGCAAGCTTATGAAGCACAAGGGAAGACTTCTATGCTCATTGCGCGCAATAGCAAAGTAGTTGGTATAGTCGCCGTTGCAGATACGGTAAAAGAAACAGCCAAATCTGCTATAACCCAAATGAAAGAACAAGGCTTAGATGTGTATATGATCACAGGCGATAATACGAAAACTGCACAAGCAATAGCAGAGCAAGTTGGTATTGACCATGTGTTCGCGGAAGTGCTGCCAGAAGAAAAAGCAAATCATGTGAAATCGTTACAGGCTAAGGGTAAAAAAGTAGCAATGGTGGGAGATGGAATTAATGATGCTCCAGCACTAGCAACAGCGAACATTGGAATCGCTATTGGTACGGGGACAGATGTAGCCATTGAAGCCGCAGATATCACCCTCATGGGTGGCGACTTGGCCCTCATTCCAAAAGCCATTAAGCTAAGCAAGAAGACGATGCGCAATATTAGACAAAATTTATTTTGGGCATTGGCTTATAATTCAGCGGGGATTCCCATAGCAGCGATAGGATTGTTAGCGCCGTGGGTTGCTGGTGCGGCAATGGCATTTAGTTCTGTTTCGGTTGTTACCAATGCACTTCGACTGAAGCGCGTTAAGATTTAAAAGGTGCTCAATGCGAGACTCATTGGGCATCGTACTTATCATTACATTCAAAATTTAGGAGTGATTTATATGACAAAAACAACATTAAACGTATCTGGTATGACTTGCGGTCATTGTGAAAAAGCAGTGAAAGACGCTTTAACGCAGTTGAACGGGATTGGTAGTGTAGAAGTTCATTTAGATAGTGGTAAAGTAGATATCGCTTACGATGAAGCTAACATTGCTGTTGATAAATTAAAAGAAGCCATAGAAGAACAAGGCTACGATGTAGCATAATAGAATCATTGTGTAAAAGCCGCCACATGCATGTGTGACGGTTTTTTTTATCTTTTTCCGACAGAAGACTCCCACTTCAACGAGTGAGAAGTGCGTAGCCCAATGAGTAAGTCGGAGATGAATGTCGGTAGGCGTAGCCTAAGATTGTTTGGTATAATTTAGATATTGCTAGAAAGTGAGGTGAAAACAATGTTAGTCAATAAAGCCTATAAGTTTCGTATCTATCCAAATCAAGAACAACAAATATTAATTGCCAAAACAATCGGCTGTTCTCGTTTTGTGTTCAATAGGTTTTTAGCACTTTGGATTGATACTTAC
>NZ_QXJP01000027.1 GCF_004115085.1 Longirhabdus pacifica
GGTTGCTACTCCAAACCTCTCATCATAAGGTTTGGAGTGTTGTATCTATTATTTCATCGCTTCTTCTAGCAATTTGATTGTTTCTGTATAATCTGTTCCTGCATAATATTTTTTGTTTGCAAAATCTAGTGCTGTTTCTCCAGATGCAGATTGAATCGTTGTATCAGCACCTGCTTCTAATAAGATTTTCACTATATCCTCATCACCAGAACGTGCAGCGTGTATGAGTCTCGTCCATCCGTCATTATCTTGTGTATCAACAGTTGCACCTGCATTAATGAGCATCGTTAATGTATCTGCATCATATGTTTTAAAAATAGCTGTTTCTCCATTTACATCTTTTATATTTACATTTGCCTTCGCAGCGATCAATGATGGAATGATTTCTTCATTTTCCATCATTATTGCATAGGTTAATGCTGTTTCACCTTGCACGTCCTGTAGATCCATATTTACGCCTTGCTCAATCAAGTATGATATGATTTCCTCATCTTCATCTTGTAGAGCCAAAATCAGAGGAGTCTCTTTATCATTATTTTGTAGATCTTTGTTTGCTCCACCTTCAACCAATATTTTTACAATGTCAACATTCACATCCATTGCGGCACTATGGAGAGCACTGTTATTAGATCCATTTTGCAAGTCAAGATTGACTCCTTGTGTTACTAAATACTGTACTACTTCCAACTCTGAGCGATCAGTGGCTTCTATTAAAGGTGTGATGCCTTTAGCATTTTGTATATTTTTGTCTGCTCCAGATTGTAACAATACTTTTACCGCTTCTAACGCTCCGTCACCCGCAGCATGATGTAGCGCCGTATTTCCTTTTTTATCTGTTGCATTGACGTCGGAACCTTTTTCTATTAACAGCTTCGTTGTTTCCATAGAGGTAGCAAGATGTAATGCATAAACGCCATTATTATTTGCGATATCCACTTTCGCTCCAGCCTTTACTAGTGCTAGTGCGATGTCCTCACTTTCTTGATTTAATGCTACATGTAGTGCGGTATCACCATCATTATTTTGAAGGTTTATATTCGCTTTTTTCGTCATTAGAGCTTGTACTGCTTCTATGTTGCCGCTGCTTGCAGCACTCATTAAAGGTGTTACTCCTTTATCATTTTGTAAATCTATTTCCGCTCCCTTTTCAATGAAAACTTCCATAGCTTCTTTATCCCATCTAGCGGCGATATTCAATAAGGTTTCACCATATTTATTTTTAGCGTTAACATCATCATTGTTATTCAAGAACTTTAACAATGCTTGCTTATCCTGATCTAAGATAGCTTTTGCTCCAACATAAAACAAAGCATCTTCTTCATCAAATGTTGGATTGGAAGCAAAGATGATATCTACAATTTCTTTATTTCCGATTGAAATTGCTTGGTCTAATGCCGTCATCCCTTGTATCGATCTAGCATTCACATCTGCATCTGCATCTAATAACACTTTTACTATTTCAATATTCTCATTTAAAATTGCACTCAGTAATATCGGACTAGCATTGAATGGATTATGCATATCTGCACTTTGACCTTGTGCTAACAATTGCTTAAATGTAATCACATCATTGTTATATAAAGCATCAAACAAAGCAGGAATTCCATCAGTTAGAAAGATATTTTCATCTTCCCATGAAATTTGTGGAACGTGTCTAATGTTCTGTAACATTTTGATCGAAACATAAATTTTATCATCTAATCGTTGCAGCTTCTCTTCCTTGTTTCTGTAGCCTTGTGCATTAGGATCAGCTGGATAGTTTGACATCAGCAACGTTTCGTCTTTCAACGTTGCTTCAATGATGCCCCCATCCGCTCTTTCATATTTGAGCGTTTGTGTTTGTTCATTCCATTCTGCGTTATCCCCTAATAAAAGGATAAAATCTGAAAATGAAAAAAGTTCAATTTCTGAGTTTTGTTCGAAATATATTGGATCATTGAGTTCTACTTTATAACCATTATCGTAAACCGTAATATCTTTTTTAACCATTTTCTGCTCTGAGGTTGTAATTTCTGTGCGTTGTAAAGTGTTTTCATTAGCGTTACTTGGCACACCTGCCAATACTCCTCCAGATAAAGTAGTAGTTATTAGGAGTGAACCCATAATCACAACCCCTGCTTTTTTCTTTTTTACGTTCATAATCGATACTAATCGCTTCTTCATCTCTTTTTTTCCTCCGTAAAAATTCGTCGTTAAAGTCGTTTGAATTTTTCTATGTTGATCTCTCGCTGTTTTTAATATCATTTCTCCGTATTCTCTTCGTCCGTTCTGATCTATTCTTTTCACCACGGCTTCATCGCAAGAGATCTCACATTGCGAAGAAATCGCTTTGGAAATCATGTAGAGTAATGGGTTGAACCAGTGCATCGCCGTTGCTACCATCGTTAGTGCTTTTACCCACATGTCTTTTCGCTTATAGTGCACGAGTTCATGAGTTAGTACAAAGCGCAGCTCATTTAACTGATAGTTCGTACGCGGTAAGACAATCGTAGGGTTTACGTATCCAATCAGCATTGGTGTATCGATGATGGCAGAATACTTCAACGGTATATTTTTTGTAATCCCCATGTCTTTTTGTAAC
The DNA here is from genome assembly GCF_004115085.1 of Longirhabdus pacifica. Classification (GTDB taxonomy): domain Bacteria; phylum Bacillota; class Bacilli; order Paenibacillales; family DSM-105158; genus Longirhabdus; species Longirhabdus pacifica. Next base: position 2,582 of record NZ_QXJP01000027.1, read on the forward strand.
TGTCTATACACGTAGGTGATCGCTACATCTTCGATGAGCACACTCCAGCGGCGAACGGTTCTACTAAAACTACGGTACGTATGCAATTGGTAAATAAGGTAAGATAGCGCTCCCGTTAGCCATATCGCAAAAACAATAGCAGTCCATCCTACTATGGATGTAATTAGCTTGTTTTGCTCTTCCGTGTTGGAAGTAAGTACGCTGTGGTCTGTAGTAGCTTCACCCGCTCCATTATCCTGTAACGCTGTCGTATAGAATGGTACTTCTCCGTATACATTTGTACCCTCAACATCTTCATCTACGCTATTAGCATCTATTGCTCCTTGCTCCATTGCTTCTCCGTTATGAAAAATGGACTGCTGCTCTTCTCCATTCCTTGCTTGTTGAAATTCCATACTTTGAAAGGAATCATCTCCTGGCGCTACCATTTGCGCTCCATTCTCAGTGGAGGCAAAAGGTAGATTCACCTCGATCAAGGACATATTAATTTCCGGTCTAAACGGAATAATCAAGCCAATAATGATGATGAGCCATGCGTAATACGTCCACTTTGCAGCATATCTTTTTAGTAGAAATGGAGTGATAAATAAGTACATTATCCCTAGTACTGACATCGTGACAGAGCAAAATAGTAGCGTATATAAAAAGTTCTGCATCATGTATCCATTCTCCCTACGTGATTAGAATGTCTAGTAAAAAATATGACCAACATATTTTTATACCGAAGACTTTCATTCGTTCGTATTATCTAGCTATTCTTTCATCGCTTCTTCTAGCAATTTGATTGTTTCATCATAGTTTTTATTCCTATTCATCTGCTGACCTTCCTTCGCCAAATCCAATGCCGTTTTCTCCGGTTCATTATAGTCTGCATTGGCATCTTTCTTCGCTGTTACATCGGCATCAGCATCCAACAACACTTTGACCACTTCAGCATTTGCCGATTCCGCTGCTGCCATTAGTGCTGTCAAACCATAACTATTGGACGCGTTCACTTCTGCACCTGCTTCTATCAATAGTTTTGCTACATCCCCGTTGGATGCTGCCATCAGTACTGTATTTCCATACTTATTTTTTAGTTTTACATCCGCTCCTTTGTTTAATAACATGTTGACCACTTCAGTTTGCCTTTTTTGTTCTTGTGGATCATTTTCGTATATCGGGCTGTTCAATATTTCCTTTAATGGTGTTTCTCCGTCTTCATTCTGTTTATTTACGTCCGCACCTTTATCTAGTAAAAATTTCACCATATTGAAGTTTTTCAAGAACTCTTCTTCATCTTCCAATAAGTTTCTTCCTAAATTTACTACTGCTCTATGAAGTGCTGTATCTCCATACTCTGTTTGACTATTGACATCTGCACCTTGCTCTAGTAAGAATGTAACAAATGCTTGTTCACCATCAAAACCGAAAGCAGCATTGTGTAAAGCATCATTCAAACCTTCTTTATTTGCTCCTTGCTGTATTAAATAAGTCATGATATCCATATCTCGGACTACAGCTAGTGGACTGCTTCCTTCATCATCTTTTTCATCCAAATTTGCCCCGGCGTCTACTAATGCTTTTGCTACTGCAACAGATGGTGCGTGATGTAATGCTGTTTTTCCTAAACGATCTTTTAGATTAACGTCTGCGTTGGCATTAATTAAAGCGAAAAATACTTTCTCTGCATTTTCATTCCATCCTGATCCCCACTCTCTCATTAATTTTAAAAGAGCAGTAACCTTATCATCAGCTTGTATGTTAACATCCGCACCTGCTTCAATAAGTGCTAATGCTGTATCTACTTTTTCAGCTGTAAATTCATCATTTCCTGTAAAATATAAAGAGAACATCAGTGCCGTATTTTGATACTCATTCTGCAAATCCAAATTCGCATCTTTCTCTATAAGTAGTTTCACCGCATCCACATTACTATTTAAAGCAGCATACATTAGAGCCGTTTTTCCTTCTGCATTTTTCGCATCAACGTCTGCACCTGCATCTAATACCACTTTCAAAGCTGCGTTATCCCAGTTTACTGCTGTAGTAAGTAACGTTAATCCCGCTTTGTTTTGCTCATTCATCTTCAATCCTTTTTGTATCGTTTGTTGTAGGGAAGATGAATTATTTGTTAGTATCGCCTCTACTGCTTCATAAAATAGTTGATCTTGTTCTTCTATGGCTGGATTTTTGGCCAATATGAGTTGTGCAATTTCTTTATTTCCACGTTTCACTGCATAATCTAGTGGTGTGACAGGTTCAGGCTCTTCCCAGTTAGATATAAGCGTGTTAGGATCAGCACCTGCATCCAACAATAATTTCACATTGTCCACGTTATTTCTTGCTATCGCTAGTTGTAATAGTGTATCCCCCATTCCACTTCTGACAGTTACATCTGCACCGTCAGCAAGGAGTTGTTTCACTTTGTTGTTATCATTGGATTTCAGCGCTTCCGCTAACGGTACTTCCTCTGTCATAAAATAAGAATGATGGGTGATAGGATTACTATGCTTCAACCCACCTCCATTTTCAATCATGACTAGCTGATCAATTGGTACATAGATCTCATCTTCTTTTGATTGCATAGGAATAAGGATTGGAACTGCTGCACCTTTGAAGTCCGTCAGCGTCACATTTTCCTCTCCAATGACGATGTTTACCGTCATATCATCATAGGTATAAGCAAATGCTTTGTCTCCATTCCACTCTATCGTGCCCCCAACGGTTTGCAACATTTCAATAAAGGGAATATATACTTCTTCTCCCACATAAAATGCAGCATGTTCAAACGCTGATTCTTTTCCGTTAATAAACACGATAGGATCTTGATTGACATTTTGCTGCGCATTGGCTAATATGCCTTCATTCGCTTCGTTGGTGTAAGCTGTTTCTCCTAATATTGCTGGTTTCGTTACTTCCGCTACAGCAAAAATTCCGCCCGTTAAGCTTGTCACCAACAGCATGCTACTTGCAATGACAACCCCTGCTTTTTTCTTTTTTACGTTCATAATCGATACTAATCGCTTCTTCATTTCCCTTTTTCCTCCGTAAAAGTTAGTCGTCAATGTCGTTTGAATTTTTCTATGTTGATCTCTTGCTGTTTTTAATATCATTTCTCCGTATTCTCTTCGTCCGTTCTGATCTATCCTTTTCACTACAGCTTCATCGCAAGAGATCTCACATTGCGAAGAAATCGCTTTGGAAATCACATAAAGTAATGGATTGAACCAGTGCATCGCGGTCGCTACCATCGTTAGTGCTTTCACCCACATATCTTTTCGCTTATAGTGTACGAGTTCATGGGTCAGTACAAAACGCAGCTCATGTGAGTTGTAGTTACGATGCGGCAACACGATAGTGGACTTCGTCATCCCTATTAACATCGGTGTATCTATAACATACGATTGTTTCAACGATACATTTGTTTTAATATCCATGGTTTTTTTAATGTTTTCAAACGTGTACTTGATATTGGTGTCGAGAATGTCGTCACTCCATCGATATAGTGTCTTTTTAAATCTATAGTAAGTGTGAATCTGATACATGAAATACGCCATGACTCCTGTAAGCCAAATCGCAAAGATCATGTAACTCCACAAGACATTGGATGTAAAAAGTTTGCCTTGCTCTTCCGTATACACCGATGCTACGCTACCATCAGCTAACTCACTAGCCGTTTCATTTTGTGTCACTACTTGGGTATTTAGATCGCTTGCAAGATCTAAACTGCTGTCGGTAGCACGTCCTTCTTCAAATGAAACTGCTTGAAAGCTTTCTTCCTGCTTATCTGCATTGGGTTGCATCATTTGCTGTTCATTCATACTGGAGAGGGTGTTGTCGTTCCTTGCTTCTTCTGTAAGCAACGCTTCATCTCCATTTGCAAATGGCAATGTTACTTCGATCAAGGACATATTCATCTCTGGTCTAAATGGAATGATCAAACCTATAATGACAATAAGCCAAGCATAGTATGTCCATTTTGCAGCATATCTTTTTAACAAAAAAGGAGTGATGAATAAATAGATCATGCCTAATGCCGACATCGTGATGGAGCAAAATAATAGCGTATATAAAAAGTTCTGCATCATGTATCCGTTCTCCCTACGTGAATATACTAATGTATCCGTACTATTTTTAGTAAAAATAACTGGGGCGTGAACTTGTATTTCATTATTTCTTCATCCGGTACTGTTTATGTTCTATTCGTCTCTATCTTTCAACCAAGAGGACAAATCATCTAAATCTGCGTCTCTTAATTTCTTTCCACGGTGCAGGGTATTAATTAAACTCATAAAAGAGTTCTCATGAAATCGTTCCATAAAATTTCCTGTTTCAAATTTGATGTATGTTTCCTCTGTAATCAGTGGGTAATACGTTCGTTCTTTTCCTTTTTTCTCTGTACGTAAAAATTCACGTTCTACTAACCTTTTCAATAGCGAGATCAATGTCTGCGCTTCCCATTCTTTATCTTCACCTAGTTGTTTCATAAGCAAACTTGTTGTGATAGGGGGATCGTGTTTCCAGATAACTTTCATGATTTCAAATTCAGCATCTGGCAATCTTTTCATTTTACTCATTTCAACATCTCCAATATTCACTTCTATTTTCTACGTTTGTCTATTATATGAGTATAATATATCTTGTTCTTTTTGTCACGCATCACTCCTCAACCATTTTCTACATTTGCCTATATTCATATTCTACGATTGTCTAAAATGATTGTCAACCCTTTTTATGGAATGTCACTATTTTTCTGCTCACTCCATAATTCCATCAGCTCACCAAATAATACCGTCGCTTCATGCGTAGACGTTTGCACCGTGTCTCTGACCATAACAGCAATCGCATACTTAGGGTTATTCACCGGGCCATAACCGATAAACCATTCATTCACTTCGTTCGTTTCTGCCACTTGTGCTGTACCAGACTTGCCCGCTACATCCCAATTTAAATACTGTAATGCACTTCCCGTCCCATTCGTCACCACAGCCTGCATCGCCTGTTGCATAAATTGAACTGTTTTGGGGGAAAGGGTTGAATCATACAACATTTCATCTTCTTCCTGAACCGTACTGCCATTTTTAAACGTTATTTTCTTTATGATTTGAGGTTGTTTTACGTTCCCCTCATGCAGAAATGTGACCATTAAGTTAGCCGCTTGCAATGGGGTCATCAGCACATCTCGCTGTCCTATAGCCGTTTGAATTTTTACTCCTTCATCGTCCCCATTTGTTCCTGCTGCGAATACTTGCCCGTTCTCTTCTTCGTCCACATCATTCCCAACTTTGGATAGCACACCAAGTTTCTGGGCAAATCCCTCTATCTCTGTTGCAGTCAATCGGTTTGCCATTTCTGCAAAGGCAATATTGCAAGATTGAGCTATGGCTTGCTCTACATCGATTACACCATGCCCATCTCGCTTCCAGCAAACAAAACCATACTTTCCGTATGCTCCATCACACTGGAACGTATCTTCTTCGTTCACCACCCCATTTTCCAATGCTGCCGCGGCGACAATGAGTTTGAAAATAGAACCTGGGATCTCTGCTTTTACGGCGTGGTTACTCCACGTGTCTCCTGTAATATGTTCGGGGTTAAAAGATGGCCGACTGACCATCGCAACGATTTCTTGTTCTTCTACATCCATCACGACAGCCGCAGTCTTTGTAATGAACGGACGATGTTGCAAGTATAGATCGATGACAGCTTCCACTTCCGCTTGTACATCGTACTGAACGCTCATGGTCAATTCTACAGGATAATATTTATGATTTGGCATGCTTAATGTCATGCCTATCTCTTCCATGGGGTTACCTCTTCCATCTACAAACGTAGAAATTTCCGTCGCACCAACACTTTTCAAATATGTATTCATACTTTTCTCCAGCCCCGAAGCTCCTATCTCACTATATACATCGATGTGATGGTGTTGCTGTCCATGAGCGTACGTATCCAATACGGCTTCAGGATGTTCACTAACAAAACCAACGAGATGTGAAGCAATATAAGGAGGACGATACCTTTTTTCATACGGAACGACCAGGAGGCCAGGGAAATAAATCCCTTCCAGTTGCTGCACTTGCTCACTGCTTAAGCTTACCGGGTCCCCATGTTCATCTGACCACAAAAAAGGATACACTTCACCGCTCCACTCTTCTTTTAATGACTGTGTTGACGACTGTAAAATGGACGCTAGTGTATCCCATTGTAGCACTTCCTCTGTTGTGGATTGTGTGTTTATATGAGCCATATGAGCAGGAAAAACAGCAAGACTTTGTATCGTTTCTCCTGTAAAAGGAACACCGTTAGGGTCTACAATATGACCTCTTCCAGACATAATTTGCACACTTTGCTTACGCTGTGCAACAGCTTGCTTTGTCAATGAATCCCCACTAAACATCGGCATGACTTGCAGCCAAAATAATCTCGTTATCAAAATGGATATAAGAAAAGTAATACTGATGAGAACAATAAAAATACGGTGCTTCACGTTAAAACTCCTTTATGTAAAGATTTCTATTCTTATCATCCCCTTTTCTGACATGATTTAACACTAAAAACACTCCTCTCATCATAAACAGTTTTCGTATTTACACTGTTTATCATTTGGGGAGCGTCACATTGCTTGTAAGCGCAAAACTACTTCTTAAGCATAGGGATAAAAAAGGCTTTACACAAAGTGTAAAGCTCTTGTTTATCGTATTCAACCTAGTTTTTTCCTCATTATATCCATCGGCTTTAGTGGCTGATTGACTTTAAATTTAACGACTTGCAGCGGATGTCTTGCTGCGTCTAGTTCATTACCTTTATCATCCCATATCGTCTCTACTTTTTGATGGAACAGGGTATGATTCGGGCCGAAAAATTCTACTTCATACTCGGGCTTAAAGTAGTTTCTTTGTTGTATCGTTGCTATTTTCGTATCTGCATCATAATCCAACACTAATCCTGCAAAGTCATACGATACCAGCTTGTCTTCTGGACCAAAGATATGGTCTTTTGCCGCTGGTGAATCAAAGAAAAAGCCATCGTTCAACGGGCGGTTCGCTGCCTTGTAAATTTCTTCTAACCATTCTTGTTTTAGTACATAACGATCTGGATTATCTAAATACGAATCAATAGCTTGACGATACGCATTGACGACCGTCGCCACATAATGGACCGTTTTCATACGTCCTTCAATTTTAAAACTATCGACTCCAGATTCAATGAGTGCAGGTACGTTCTGAATCATGAATAAATCTTTTGCACTCATGGAAAAAGCAGGATCGTCCTCTGCGAACAACGGAATGTCAGCCGCAACAGGGTTTCCATTTTTCTGATAGAGATCATACTGCCAACGACAGGATTGACAACATCCACCGCGATTAGAATCCCGATCTGTAAAGTGATTGGATAATACGCAACGACCAGAATAAGAAGAGCACATCGCACCATGGATAAACACTTCGATTTCAACGTCCACACGTTTTTTTATTTCTATAATTTCTTGCATCGATGTCTCTCTGCCAAGTACGACACGTGGGGCTCCTTCTTCTTTCCAGTACTGAACGGTTCTCCAGTTCACAGAAGATTGCTGTGTGCTGACGTGCACTTCCACTTTCGGTGCCACTTGTTTCGCTGTTTCCATAATAATCGGATCTGCGGCAATGATTGCGGATATACCTGCTTCTTGCAATTGTTCCAAGTAAGCCGCTATGCCTTCTATATCTTCATTATGTGCAAAAATATTGGTCGCTACAAACACTTTTGCATCGTATCTACTTGCATATTCCACCGCTTGCTTCATTTCATCAAAGGAGAAATTATCTGCATTGGAGCGAAGACCATATTTTTGTCCGCCAATGTACACTGCATCCGCACCGTAGTGCACCGCCATTTTCAACTTTTCCAGATTACCGGCAGGAGCAAGCAATTCGGGTTTATGCAGTTTTCTTCGATGTGCAGCAGATTTGTCTATGCTTTGCTGTAAAGTCATATGTTAGATTCCCTCCTATTCTTATCATTTAATACACTTGTTCCTTAAATAGGAAACCAAATGTTAATTCTCTATGCTCGTCTTGCACTTTTTTTATTCGTTCTAACCATGCTGGATTACATTCGTATTCCTCTGGGTTAGCATAATATTGATCTATCGCTTCACGATAACAAGCAATAACGACTTCGTTATACGCAGCAGATTTCATTATACCTTCAATTTTCAAACTATCAAGATCTACTTCCAGCAATTCGTCCAACACTTCGATGAGACAAATATCTTCCGCACTCATGACATGTGTGCCATTATCGTCTTCAAAAATAGGGAATTGCAATCCTTCACGTTCTTCTTCCACTAAATACATCTCTTTTTCCATCGAAAAGTCATCTTGTTTCACAGATGATTTACCTTGATGAGCAGCATAGTTTTGCAATAACTCTCTTCTGGAGTGATAAATATTGGTCATGCCGTGCACTTGCACTTGTACTTCCATGCTTTGCAAGTTGCGTTTCGTATCATGAATTTCTTCCAAATTCAATTCTCTTGCCAACACGACGCGATTCGCACCTTTACGCTCCCAATACGTTGCTGTCGCATAATTCGTAGATAGCATTTCCGCATTCCAATGAAGTGGAATCTGAATATTTAGCTCTTTCATTAACATGATAATAGCTGGATCACCAAAAACGACAGCATCTACTTTCCATTCACTTAGTTGCTGTAAATAAACAGACAGCGCTTCTAGATCATCATTGTGATACAGGTTATTAATCGAAACATATACTTTCGCATGAAGTCTGTGCGCCGTTTCTATCGCTTCTTTTATATCTAAAGTCGTAAAGTTACCGGGCATGCGAACGCCGAAGTTATTTTCTCCTATGTTAACGGCATCTGCGCCAGCTTTTACGTACATTTGTATTTCTTCTAATGAACCTGCTGTAACAAGCAATTCTGGTTTGTTACGATTCAATTACATTTCACTCCTCTTTCATTCTTTAATACACTCACCGCTACCCCATCACCAATAGGTAATATATTTGTTTCTAGCTGTGGGTGTTCTATAAGAAATTGGTTATACTGTTTTAATTTTTGTACCATGCGACGATAACGTTTTGGGACATTTTCCAATGGTTCAGGCTCAGCCACATAACCACGGAATAAGACGTTATCTGTTACGATAACCGCTCCGTCATTTAATTTTGGAAAAGATAAATCGAAGAAAGAACGATATTGTCCTTTCGCGGCATCGATAAACACAAAATCAAATGTCCCTTCTACGGAAGCAATGAGATCCAATGCGTCCCCTTGTATACAAGTTACCGTATGAGAGACATCCCCCGCTATGAAATTTTGCTTGGCTTGTTCTGCCCGTCCTTCATCCAATTCTAGCGTGATGATGTTTGCCTCTGGTAGTACACTAGCCATTTGCAAAGCCGAATAACCAATAGCAGAACCAATCTCCAGTATACGCTTTGGTCTGTGTACAGACAATAGCATTTTTAGACAGGAGATGCCATCCCACTGCATAATAGGGATATGTTCTTGCTCTGCTTGTGCTTCTAATTGAGATAGAAGTGTTTTAGTTTTATTTGATGTAGATGTAGATAAAGTAGAAAGTGTAGATACATACTCCATCACTTCTGGTTGATTCATATTTAATACTTCTCTTTGCTTCATTCCATACTCCTTATTGCTGCTTACTAATGGCGATGTTGTTTAAGTGGTCATTATACGTTTCAGCGAATAAATGCTCTTGCGTGCCATCTTTCTTCGTCACGTAAAATAAATAGTTCGTTTCATCCGGGTACAGTGCTGCCTCTATGGACGCATAACCTGGTGCAGCAATGGGTCCTGGTGGTATACCATCAATGGCATACGTATTATAAGGGCTATCGATTTGCAAATCCACTTCAAACAATCTTTCCTTTTGTTCTCCAAGCGCATACTGTACGGTTGCATCAATTTGCAGACGCATCGGAATAGCCAAACGATTGTATATCACACTTGCAACGATAGGACGTTCTGCATCCACAATCACTTCACGCTCAATGAGTGAAGCGATCGTCATCATTTCATGAAAGGTTATACCGAGTTTGTCCAATTGTTGTTCCCAATCTGCTGGCAATGTATTTAATTTATTGTTTAATTCCTCCAGCATACGTAAAACAATATCTTGTTCATTGCTTGTAGCTAGCAATGCATACGTCTCTGGAAATAAATATCCTTCCAAGTCGTAACTGTAGTACTCACTTTGTGGGATGTTTTCAATCCATTTCAACGTAGATATATACGCTGTAGGATCTTGCAATGCTTCGACAAATGCTGCTGTATCAATGAGTCCATCTTCCCCTAAAGCAGTCATCATTTGGTCGATGGTCCATCCTTCAGGTATCGTAAATTCGATCATATCTTCCTGTACGACGTCACCGCTATTTAACTTATATATAATGTTATCCAGCGTGATACCTGGTTTCATTGCATATGTTCCCGCTTGGAACTGACTGCCAATCCCTTTATATTTCAAATAATAATTAAATATGGTTGCATTTTTCACGAGCCCTGCTTCTTCCAGCGTGGTTGTCATTTGCGCAACAGACATTCCAGGCAATATTTCTACTTCCACTATCTCATCTTTCGCTTCTACAGGCTGCAACCCTTGTGCCACATATAGTAATGCACTTCCAGCTAAACCTACGATTAAAAAGAAAGCGATCAACATCGTTATCCCTATTTTTTTCTTCCCTGATTTTTTTGCTGACATCTAAAAAAGTCCCCCCGCATGTCACTTATTTTTATCTATGGCATGATTAAATCACAAAAAGTACTATTTTTGCAAACTTAATTTTATATACAATATAGAAGAAGATGATAATATGCAGGAAATGCTCTGAGATGACAACAAAAAAATAAGGACAAACAAGGTTGTCCTTTTCATCATTTCTTCATCTTAAAAATGCTTTATTTCAGTTTTACTTACGCTTCGTCCTCTTCGTCAAACTCTGCTAAAATAGTGTTGAATGTTTCTTCGACGATTTCCCATTCTTTCTCATCGTCAATCGTAAACAATTTCAACTCTTCTCCTTCGTCTTCAGAGCGGAATACGAATACTTCTTCTTGCTCTTCTTCATCTGTATCTTCTTGATCTAGTGGAACCAGCATAATGTAGTTCTTCCCTGTTTGATCCACTTCGAATTCCATAATGACTTCGTAATGCTCTTCGTTTCCATTTTCATCTGGAATAATAATTACTTCAGTTTCTTGTTCTGTTTGATTGTTGTTAGTCATTTCTACACCTCATTTTTTAGAATCCAAGTAACCTTGGAGTATAAACGTTGCAGCAATTTTGTCTACAACTTTTTTTCTTTTTTTACGACTCATATCCGCCTCAATGAGCGTCTTTTCCGCAGATACTGTTGTTAATCGCTCATCCCACATGTGAACAGGCAATTGTAACTTTTGCTTCAATCTATCTGCGAATGCAATACATAATTCAGCACGCTCTCCTATTGTACCATTCATGTTCTTCGGTAATCCAACCACGATTTCTTCAATAGTATATGCAAGCACAAGTTCTCTCAACCGTTTCATCTCTTGTTTTTGGCCCAATCGCTGAATGACTTCGATTCCTTGTGCAGTAAACCCTAGTTCGTCACAGATTGCAACTCCTATGGTTTTATCTCCTACATCTAGTCCCATAATCCGCATGCTTATTCTCCTACTAACGCCGGGTTTGTTTTACGTTTGCCGATGTTGTTTTAAATATGATTTTACGAGCTCTTCAATCAATTCGTCACGTTCTCTTTTTCCAATGAGCGCACGTGCATTGTTGTGTCTTGGAATATAGGCAGGATCTCCAGAAAGCAAGTACCCTACAATTTGATTGATCGGATTATATCCTTTTTGTTCCAGTGCTTCATATACCGATAATATAATGTCTTGTGGCGATGTGTCTATACTATCATTTTTAAAATTGAATTTCATCGTCTTGTCAAATGAACTCATCCGCCAAAACCTCCCATATTATGGCAATGTGATGGTTGCCATACATTATACGCTGAAACTTTTATACGCTTGCGCTACTTTATTTTTCTTCCCGTTATATCCACTGCTGAACGGCTTGCAATGCTTCTTGCATTTTAGCAGGATCTTTCCCTCCGGCTTGCGCCATATCTGGGCGACCACCACCGCCACCTCCGCAAATTTGCGCGGTTGCTTTTACCAATTTACCAGCGTGATATCCTTTCTGTACTAAATCAGGCGTCACCGCAGCAACGAAGTTGACTTTTTCCCCTTGTACAGCACCTAGAACAATGATAGCCGATTGCAACTTCACTTTTAGCTCATCTGCCATCTGTCTCAGTCCGTCCATATCTTGCCCATCAATTTCCGCTGTTAACAAAGGTATGTCGTTGACCTTAGTTACTTTTTCGTGCAGGGATGCACCTTCTATGCTGCTCAATTTTGATTTCAAAGACTCATTTTCTCTTGTTAATTCTTTCAGCTGTGCTTGTAAAAGTTCCACTCGCTGCATAACGTCCTGACTTGATTTGGTCTTTAACTGATGTCCTACTTGTCCCAGTATATTAAGCTGCTGTTCATTATATTCATACGCATGCTGTCCCGTAGCCGCTTCTATTCTTCTTACACCAGAACCAATACCAGCTTCACTTAAAATTTTAAACGTACCTATTTCTCCCGTGCTAGTGACATGACATCCACCACATAATTCCAGACTGTAGTCACCAATTTGAACGACTCTTACGATATCACCATATTTTTCACCGAAAAGTGCCATCGCCCCCATCTCTTTTGCTTCGTCTATATTTTTATACGAAATAGAAAGGGTTGTGTTGCTCCAAATTTGCTCATTTACTTTTCTTTCAATCTGTTTAAGCTGCTCTGGCTCGATTCCACCAAAATGAGAGAAGTCAAAGCGAAGTCTATCTACTGCGACTAAAGAGCCCGCTTGATTCACATGATCACCTAACGTCTCCTTTAATGCTTGATGCAGCAAATGAGTCGCCGTATGATTTTTAATAATGCCTTCTCTGTTGCTACGATCTACTTCTGCATGCAATGTGTCCCCAACTGTAATACTGCCATGTTCCAGTGAAACATGATGCACATGCTGTCCTTTTGGAGCTTTAAATACGTCGGAAACCGTTGCTTGCACGCCCTCCGCACTTAACGTACCGTGATCGCTAACCTGCCCTCCACTTTCTGCATAGAACGGAGTCTGATCTAGAATCACGTAGACGTTCATACCTTCTTTCGCTTCTTCCAATAACTGATCATCATGCAATATAGCCAATACTTTTGCAGATGTCGTTAAGGTCTCGTATCCAGTAAACTTGCTTTCTTCACTAAAGTCTGCAAGGGGTCCACCTTGTATTTTCATGCTGCCCGTATCTTGCCTTGCTGCCCGTGCTCTTTCACGTTGTTTGTCCATTGCTTTGTCAAAGCCATCACGGTCCACTGTCATTTCATTTTCTACAGCATAATCTTCCGTTAAATCAAGTGGAAAACCATACGTATCATACAATTTAAACGCTTCTTCTCCTGTAATTTGAGTGCGTCCTTCTTGTTTTGCTTTTAATTCTATTTGAGATAAGATGTCCAATCCATCGGATAATGTCTCATGAAAACGTTCTTCCTCTGTTTTAATGACTTTCTCAATGATTTCAACCTTTTCTTTTACGTTCGTATAGTAAACGCCCATAATATCTGCAACCACATCTACTAATTCAAACATAAACGGTCTATCAATGCCTAATATTTTTCCGTACCTTACTGCTCTGCGCAATAAGCGACGAATGACATAACCGCGACCTTCATTCGAAGGCAACACATCATCCGCAACGGCAAAAATTACTGTACGAACATGATCGGCAATTACTTTCAGGGCTGTATCGACCTGTACATCTTTTCCATATGTAACATCTGCAATACGACAAGTTTTTTGTATAATCGGTTGAAACAAATCCGTATCAAAATTAGATTCAACATGCTGCAATATGGAGGCAAATCTTTCAAGTCCCGCACCTGTATCAATATTTTTCTTCGGCAAAGGCGTGTAAGAGCCATCTTTATTTTTATTATATTGCGTAAATACCAAGTTCCACACTTCTAAATATCGTTCGTTCTCTCCACCTGGATAACATTCAGGATCACTAGTATCTCCGAAAGCTTCGCCACGGTCATAAAAAATTTCTGAGCAAGGGCCACATGGACCTTCTCCTATTTCCCAGAAGTTACCTTCTCTTAGGCGAACAATTCTTTCTTTCGGTAGACCTATCTTTTCATTCCAGATCGCAAATGCTTCATCATCCTCTTCATGAATAGTTACAGATAATAAGTCCTTATCGAATCCTATCCACTTTTTATCCGTTAAAAATTCCCACGCCCATGAAATGGTTTCTTCTTTAAAATAATCTCCAATAGAGAAATTACCTAGCATCTCAAAAAAAGTTTGATGTCTTTTTGTTTTACCCACATTTTCAATATCATTCGTACGAATACATTTTTGTGCATTGGCAATGCGTGGATTATCTGGTATGATACTTCCATCAAAATACAATTTCAGTGGTGCCATCCCAGCGTTAATCCATAGTAAAGATGGGTCATTATGTGGAACTAATGGTGCACTAGGCTCAATTTTGTGGCCTTTCGTCGCAAAAAATTCTAGCCATTTCTGGCGAATTTCACTAGATTTCATTTATCATTTCCTCCATGTATAGCACGATAGTTTGTCCGTAGTATCTCGTTTACTGTTCACGTATTTCATTCTCACAATGCAAGCTATGTGAGGGAGTAAACGCACACTCTTTTTTCATCCAATATCATGAAAATTATAACGGTACAATGCTTGCTATGTCAAGGCAAGAGGGCTTCTGAAGCTAACACATTTTCATGCATCACACCTGCTATGTTCGCATCATGTTCTGCGATGAATAATATAGATAGCAAAGTGATGAACGACAACTTTCATTGCGGCGAAGAATGGTACAGCTAAGATGAGACCAACGATACCAGCAAGTTGTCCTCCGACAAGAAGGGCAAAAATGATAAGCAATGGATGCATATGTAAACTTTTACCTACAATTTGTGGGGATATCACGTTGCCTTCGAGCGTTTGTATGATCGTATTGACCAAAACAACAAACAGCACCATTTTCAGCGATACAGTGGATGCCATAATGACCGCAGGCGCTGCGCCAAAAAAAGGACCTAAATACGGTATGATATTAAACACAGCCACAATGCTAGACATGAGTAGAGGATAAGGCATACCAATCAACCAGTATCCTACATAAGCTAAAAAACCGATAACGATACACACGAGAAATTGACCTCTTACGTAATTCCCAAGTGCAGCATCGATTTCACTCCATAACTTGGTCAATCCTTTGCGTTTCGTTTTAGGTACGACTGGTAAAAAAGCCCGTTGTAACAGCTTCACGTCCTTTAACATATAGAAAGCTAAAAAAGGGATAATAAAGGCGATAAACAGCTTATTTATCGTATTTCCGATGTCATTAATAAAATTGGAAATCGTATTTTGAATCGACTGTTCAAGCCGAATAAGGGATTGGTGTAAAGCTTCTCTAATCGTACCGGGTACATTTTTATTATTATCTAAGATGCGAAAATATTGCTGTGCTTTTGATGACATTTCAGGAAATTGCTCATTTAACTGCTTCAACTGCTCCATAAACATCGGAATCACATTCATGACGATCACGATGAGCGAAAAAATAAATACAGCATAAATGAGAAGTACCGAAATGGTTCTAGGCACTTTTCGTTGTTGTAGTAAATTCACCACTGGATTGAGGACATAAGAAATAATAACAGCAAATAAAAACGGGGCTAATATGGCCTTTGAAAAGTCATATATCCCTTTGAGCATCGGTGAAATTTGTTGCAGGAAATATAAAATTAAAATAATGAGCAATGTATAAATAAAAAAAAGCAACCATTTGTGGTTGAGCCACTTCTCCATATTAACCACCTTATTGTTATCCATTGTTCAAGAAAAAATTTCAATGTAAATATGGCAAAACTATTGTCTGATACAGTATATGTACAACCCTGTGAAAATATAAAAGCTTTTCGAAGAAAAGCTATCTTCGTAAGGATAAAGGGGAAAAAGCTAAACAAAGTTTAGCTGGACCCTACAAGCTTTTCGAAGAAAACCCTCATCGTAAGCATAAAGCACAAAAACACAAAAAAAAGGTCAGTTGAGAAAGCAATATACTTTCTCAGCTGACCTTTTTGACATACCATTTATGTTGCTTGGTGAAAATGCACCACTTCTTCATCCATAAATAAATCATCCAAAGAACTTAATGTCCCGTCTTCTTCCACTTGAAAAACGGACATTTTCTCTCCTTGTACCGTTAATTCTATAAAACATCCCCAACAATAAAATTGAGTTGAACCGATTTTACCAATATCTTTTGAATTACAATTTGGACATCGTATCACTTCCAGCTCACCCTTACCTACAATGTAGTAACGACTTCCTTCACAGTATGTTCACTCCCAGCTGGAACGATAACTGCTTCCTCACCAACATTAATTTCATCCATTAGCGGTAGAAATTTGCGTCCATCTTGAAGATCTGAAAGAAAACCGTCCGATAATTCAAATCCTGTTACTTTTTTTCCCATGTTTTTTTCTAAATATACATCTTCGATCGTCCCTAAGCTGCGACCGTTTGTTGTTAATACCTGCATACCAGCTAAACGTGCTTGTTCATTTTTTATCCATATATACGAATTTTCTTCTATTTGTTCTTCTACATGTTCCATAACCTCTTCACTTGGGATTGTTAGCGCATCATCACCTATTGCGACAATGTGTTTCCAAGCTATCCATTTAGAATGAGTAAACCAGCGTTTACTATCTAATATGACACCCTCAGCATACCATTGCTGATTGATGATTATATCTTGGACTTGTCCAATGTGCTTACCGGTATCGATGGCTACAACACTTAAACCGACAACGTGATTAGATTTCAAGCGAAGTCAATCCCCTTTCCTATTATTTACGTATTCTTTGAACAATGGTTGCAGTTTTTTTTGCGGCTTTTGAAATTTGTTCAATATTTAGTCCGTAACCAAAACTAAATCGGACGGCAGAATGCATTACATTTGTAGGTAAATTCATCGCTTGGAGAACATGGGAAACTTCAAGCGAGCCAGAAGTACAAGCAGAACCACCGGAAGCGGCAATGCCTGCTAAATCTAAGTTCATCAACAATGTCTCTGTATCACATGATAAAAAACTGACGTTAAGAATGTGTGGAAGAACGAACGTTGGATGACCATTAAGAACAACGTTATTTTCACCACATTGTTGATAGAATATTTCAAGCATCGTATTTCGCATGTCGGTGCACATCTTATTTTTCTCATCTAATCTGTTTATGGTCATTTCTAACGACTGAACAAACCCTGCGATAGCTGGAATGTTTTCCGTCCCTGGACGTTTTTTCGCTTCTTGATTACCTCCATAAAGGAGAGGCGTAAGCTTACTGTTGTCAGCAGCATAAAGCAAACCAACACCTTTGGGACCATTTATTTTATGAGAAGAAAAGCTTACAAGGTCAGCAGGAATGCTTTTTAAATGAAAAGGAATTACGCCTAATGCTTGTACAGCATCAATATGAAAAAGAATGCCTCTCTCCTTGGCAAATTGTCCGACTTGTTCAAACGGATGAAGCGTACCCGTCTCGTTATTTCCTGCCATTAATGTAATGAGAAAAGTATCTTCCGTTATACTTGCTTTTAACGATTCCAATGAAATACGTCCATCATGATCCACAGGCAAATAAGTAACAGAAAACCCTTCATCTTCTAGATGTTGAAGGGTTTCAAGTACTGCTTTATGTTCCGTTTTACAAGATATAATATGACGTTTCTTATTATTAGCATGAAGTGCTGTCCCTAAAATAGCTACATTATCGCTCTCGGTTCCACCGCTCGTAAACAACAGTTGCTGTGGTGAACAACCTAACAACGCGGCTGCCTGCTCTCTTGCATCATCTAGTGCGTGCTTTGCTTTTCGACCAGCATAATGCAAGCTCGAAGCGTTACCATAATCAGAATGAAAATAAGGCAGCATACTCTCTAATGATTCAGGGAATATAGGGGTAGATGCAGCATGATCTAAATAAATATTTTCCATTTCATCACCTTTATCAAATATAGAACATATAGTCATCTTGCATGTCATCATCTTTATACTCAATAAGATGACGTAAGGTTGTAGAATTTAACACTTCTGAAATACTATCGCGTATCCGTATCCAAAGATCCCGTTTAGCTGGATCATCTTCTTCCGTAAAATCCACTGGGCTTAACGGACCTTCTAACACTCTGATGACATCACCACAAGTAATCAGTTCCGGCTCCTTGGATAAAATATATCCTCCATACGCCCCTCGTATACTTTTCACTAAGCCTTGATTACGCAATGGAGATACAAGTTGTTCTAAATAATGTTCGGAAAGCTGATGCTTTTCCGCTATACTCTTTAAAGAGGTTGGACCCTCGCCGAATTTTTTCGCTAATTCCATCATAATGGTTAAGCCATAACGCCCTTTTGTTGATATTTTCACCAAATTTCACCTTCTCAATCAATTTTCTAATCTGAATAGTATGTATCATTACATATTCAACATCTGTATTATTTCCTCAATTTATGTTAACATATAAGAACTTTTTTGCTAAGTCATAATTTATAATAATTATTCTTTGTAGATTTGTTCATTAATGTATACTATATACTATGGAGAAATAATGCGTTTCAAGTTTACGTTTGCTAGGCGTAAAGATGAGTATAGAAATTTCTCCATCTTATGCTTAGTGGTAATCAGTAGTATTAACAAGTTAATTCAACTTATATAGATTAAATTAAATTTTAACAATAGATAGGATGAGAAGGATGGACAATTCAAATACACGTGTTGTCGTCGGCATGTCGGGAGGCGTAGACTCTTCCGTTACCGCTTTGCTATTAAAACAGCAAGGATACGAAGTCATCGGTATTTTTATGAAAAATTGGGATGACACCGATGAAGATGGCGTTTGTACCGCAGAGGAAGATGCAAAAGATGTAAGAAGAGTGTGTCAACAACTCGATATCCCTTATTACACTGTAAATTTTGAGAAAGAATATAGTGAAAAAGTATTCCAATACTTTTTAGATGAATATAAAAGTGGCAGAACGCCTAATCCGGATGTAATGTGCAACCGTGAAATTAAGTTTGGGGAGTTTTTGGATAAAGCACTCTCACTAGGAGCAGAAAAAATTGCAACGGGTCATTATGCTCGCGTCGTTGAAGAAGATGGCAAATATCAGTTGCTCAGAGGTGTAGATGACAACAAAGATCAAACGTATTTTCTTAGCAAATTAAATCAATACCAGTTGTCGAAAGCGATGTTTCCGATTGGCCACTTGCCTAAAAAAGAAGTACGAAAGATAGCAGAAGAAGCAGGCTTGTACACAGCGAAGAAGAAAGACAGTACAGGCGTATGTTTCATTGGAGAGCGAAACTTCAAGGAGTTTCTTAGTCAGTTTTTACCCGCACAATCTGGCGAAATTCAAACGTTAGATGGGGAAGTAAAAGGGCGCCACGATGGACTCATGTACTACACTTTAGGGCAAAGACAAGGACTTGGCATCGGTGGCTCGGGTTCTGGTGAACCTTGGTTTGTAGCAGGAAAAGATCTGAAAAACAATGTATTACATGTCGTGCAAGGCGGCAAACATCCCGCACTCTTTTCCAATCATTTGTTAGCGGAAGATTTCGTTTGGATTAGCGATGAGGCGCCTACAACGACATTCACATGTACGGCTAAGTTCCGTTATCGTCAAAAAGATCAACAAGTTACCGTCATTCCAAATGAAGACGGCACATGTAGAATTGAATTTGCAGAGCCACAGAAAGCCATAACACCCGGACAAGCTGTCGTATTGTACGATGGGGACATCTGTCTAGGCGGCGGTACAATTGACAAAGTGGATTATTGATATTTTAAAATGAAGGAAAGTTGAATACGTACTGCATGGATGCTATGCCCATGCAGTACTTTTTTTGTTATTTTACAGCATTTGTGAAAAGATGAGTTCCGATTGTACTGTCATGTCATGTTCTTCAGCATATTGCTCAATATCGGTAACGAACTGTTGTAATAGTTGTTTTCCATTATTCGAATTTTGGTGCAACTGTTGGATTTCAGCAGTCAATTGTGAAACGTCAGTGTCCTCTGTAATGGGTTGATTCATCAACGTGAATATCCCTTCTATGGAAGAAAAGCACATGTTCATACTCTCGGAAAGCAATGAATGGATGTCATTTAGCTTTGTTTGTCCGCCAAGTATGCTGCTATCTACTTGCACTTCATTCAGTGCTGTCAGCAAAGCTGTCTTTTCTTCTGAAAACTGCTGTAATAATGCGGTATCTTCAAAGTTCTCATCTAGTTGATCCAACAGTAGCATTAACTGCTCCGTTTGTTCACTCCACGCATAAACGTATTCTAGATAAGCTTTGATTTCATTCCGTTTTATGACATAGTCCCTTAACTTACTCGTCGCAGATTGTACATTCATTACGTGTTCTTCTATCGCACTTATCGATGATTGTATACTTTTAGAAGGTATTTCATATGTAGTCGTTATTTCGTTCATATCATTTGAAAAAACTATTAATGCATTAACCCCTTCTCCTAGTTCATCTTGCGCTTCCTGTATCATAGTTGGATCTTCTTTCTCCAAACCATCCAACAAAGACAAGAAGGAAACACTTAATCCTTGGACTGCTCCATGATACTGATCTTGTAACGTCTTCACTTCCTCTGTGATCCAAGTAGAAGAAGACGCTTCTTCCTCTACTTGCTCTAACATATATTGCATTTCCTGCTGGATTTCACTTCGTTGTTCTTCCTCTATAATTGTCTCCTCCATGGCTGCTACTTCCTCCAAAATGTGCTCAAGTTCCATCATAGATACGTGTAAAAACTGATCCTGCTGTAATGCTTCCTGTACTTCTTCTTCTACTGGATCAGAACATGCCGCTACAAATAGCAACATTCCTAAAAAAATGACAATAAAACCTTTTCTATTCATGCTTTACTCCCCTTGTTGTGATAGTAAATGACTTATTTATGGTTTATTTTTCAGTCATTGTTTATTTTTACATCGTTAACAAAGGAAAGTTGTGGTGTGGAGTAGGAATCAACAAAAAATACAGCGAACAACACTATTTCTAAAGCAATAGCAAATCAAGCCTGTCTTCTTCTGCAAACAATTTAATGTGGTATATTTTAACATATTATGTTACGATTTTACTTATTCAGACTATTATGATTTATTAAAAGATAGAGTTAAGAAACTATGATTGGAGATGTACATAATGAAAAAAGTGGTGCACATCATCGTTGTTTTCACAATTGCTATGTCCATGTTGGCAGCTTGTAATAATACGCTTGAAGAAGCAGAAGAAAATAAAATTACACTAAAAGTTTTATTTAGATCAGAGGAATCATTTTTTCAGCAATATGGTGGATATTACTCAGCGGCAAATTCAAATGTTGATTTCGAAGTGATAGAGACAGATCATTTGAGCGAATACGATGAAGAAAATGATGGTATGCACGTACTAAACTATGACGAAAAAATAAAAAAACTAATAGAAGATGAAAAACCAGATATTATGATTTTAGATGAAATCATATTCAAGCAGTTCATTGAGGAGAATCGTTTATACAGTTTAGATGAATTAATGGTGAAAGATAACTTCGATATTGATAATATAGAAGATTCAGTGTTAGAATCTCTCAGATATTTAGGAGACGGTATGCTGTACGGATTAGCTCCACATTTTATAAGCCAAGCCTTGTTTTACAATAAAGATCTTTTCGATGAAAAGGATGTACAATATCCAACTGACTTCATGACATGGGAAGAAGTGTTTGATGTAGCCAAACTTTTCAGTACTGAACATGAAAAAGGAGCTGGTTTACTTCCATATTCAAATATGTCCATATCTGAGCTTATTATGATGATGGGTAATGTAAATGAGTTATATATTGTCGATGAAGACTCACTTGAAGTGACAATGAATACCGAACCATGGACAGAAATATTTGAAACTGTAATCAAAGCGTATCAATCAGGAGCAGTCTATACAAAAGATCAGGTGGACGACGATGAGCATGAACAATCAACCCATAGCATAGAGGGCGATTTCGCAAAGGGTAATATTGCAATGACCATAGGTGATTACTGGATGGTAGATGATTTAAAACGTGCTGATTACAATCCAGAAGTTGAAAGATTTAATTGGGATATCGTTACTGCACCTGTGGATGCAGAACAGAGAAAAAGCGGAGGAAGCATACACATATATGACATCTTTTCTATTAACTCTCAAACAGAGCATATTGACGCAGCTTGGGACTTCATACAATATGTGAATGGAAATGAACAAGCTCAAATTATGGCAAAGGCAAATAGTTCTAACCTATTATCTAGAAAGACAAATAGCTTTATTGAATCTAGTGATGTTAATTTAGATGCTTTTTACAAAGTATCTGCTGGCCCTACTTTATCTTACGATTTCAATAAATTTCCCGGCATGTTTCTAATAACATTCGATGAAATTTTCGAACAAGAGGTTCAATTAGCCTACGAAGGAGAAAAGACAATAGAAGAAGCTTTACAATCTATCCAAGAACGAGGACAAGAGGCATTGGATCAGGAAAAAAGGAATGAAAATCAGTAATATGAAGTCCATCTGTAATACATTCCTAAGCAGACTATACGAACGATATCGTTTCATTTAAAATAAATTGTTGCATTTTTCCCGCAAGTTCAATCGCCTTGCGGTCTTTTCTATGTTCTGAATCCAATTTATTGACGATGGCATTCGCCTTAGTTTTATAAGTCCAGTAAAACAAAAAAAGAAGTAGGGCAGTACTGTGAAACAGACAAGTTGATGTTAAACAATTTTAAAATTTGACATACTTAACCTAAGTGATATAAAATAAATATTTGATATTATTTAAGTAATACATTGCTCTACCTTCCACATTGTATTGTAGAGATTTCAGCACACGAGAGACGCATGTAAACAGTTTTATATCCATATCTATACTAAAGTTTTTTCCGTACAATTCAGTTTCTAAGCAAAAAAGATCCTCATCCATCTAAAGATCTTTTTTGCTTATTTTTTATATATGTTCTTTCTTTTCTTTTGATTAAGCTTTATTTTTTGTTCCATCCCCTGTTCTGTTGCCTCATAAAATATTTCGTGCTGTATTGCACTCGGTAAATATTGCTGATGCACATAGTGTCCTGGAAAATCATGCGGATATTGATACCCTGTGTGGTTTAACTTTTCCGCTCCGCTATAATGTGTGTCTCTTAAGTGGTGAGGAACATCTGCCTCTTTTATGGCATTCATACTATCCATGGCTTTATGAATGGCTTTAGGTATGGCATTAGATTTCGGGCTTTCCACAGCAAACAAAATAGCTTGGGCAATAACATATTTGGATTCAGGCCAACCAATTTTTTCATACGCTTGTTGTGCACTCACCGCCTGCACCATCGCTTGTGGATTAGCAAGTCCAATATCCTCACTACATGCCACGATAAGGCGACGAATGAACGTCATGGGGTCCATGCCTAGTTTCTCTACTGCATATAAAAACCAAAACAGAGCAGCATCACTAGATCCCCTCACGCTTTTATGAAATGCAGATAACACATCGTATTGTGTGGACTTATCTCCTTTACGTGCGGGCTGTCTGATAGACTGCTCTACTTCTCTGTATGTGATTTTTATGATTCCATCGCTACCATAAGCAGTTGTATTGACCGCTACTTCTAATGCATGTAATGCTCTACGAATGTCCCCATTAGACATATCCGCAAGGTGCTGCAACGCTTCCTCTTCCATTTCAATTGGCAGTTGCCCTAGTCCCTTGTCTTTGTCTGTTAAAGCTCTTTGCAAAGCAATCAAACTGTGTTCTGATGTCAATTTATATAATTCAAATAACGTTGATCTAGACATTAAAGCACCATTAACATGATGAAATGGATTTTCTGTTGTGGCACCAATGAATACAATCGTCCCTTTTTCCACGGCCGGCAACAACGCATCTTGCCTTGCACTATTAAAACGATGCACCTCATCCAAAAACAACGTCGTTTTCGTCCCATACATAGACTGTTTCATTTCCGCTTGTTCAATGACGTTACGCACATCTTTGACAGAAGCATCCACTGCATTTAACTTTACAAATTCACCACTTGTTTGCTTGGAAATAATATGTGCCAATGTTGTTTTGCCACAACCAGGAGGGCCATATAAAATGATAGAAGTAACTTGATCTGTTTCAATCGCTTTCCTTAATAATTGCCCTTCACCTACAATATGTGTTTGTCCGATGTATTCATCCAGACTTTCGGGTCGCATACGATCTGCTAACAACTTCTTTTTTTGTGGTTGTACGTCTTCATATGAAAACAAATCCATTGGGTTTATTCCGTCCTAATCATTTAATTTTAACCGTGCTTTTTTTCAACAAAAGCTTGTTGTAAAACTTGCCTCAAAAATTGTTCGTTTTTGTCCATATCATCAGAGTAAAAATAATTAACATTATTAATTGCGCATAAATTTAAAAAGCGACTTTTAAATGATAAATCGTATACAAAGTCTTTCTTTTGTAATACTTTGTCAAATAGTAAACTAAACTTATCATACAAAACATTTTCCCAAGCATGGTTCCAAAATTGATATCTCCCCTCGGGTGACAGCTTATTATCTTCGAAATTAAAAACATCTGTATATAATAAATATACTTGTTGAGATAGTAATACAATTTTATCTATTTCTTCAATATTTTTTTCTAAAATTAACTCAAATTTAGGTTGGATATCATATAGTCTATTTTTTAAAGTAACGAGAAATATATCTTCTTTACTAGAAAAGTAATAGTACAATGTACCTACTGCAATGTTTAACGAAGCGGCAATCATTCTCATGTCTGTTTTTTCATATCCGTATTGTTTAAATGCTTGTGCTGCTGCATCTAGTATCTCAGCTCGCACATTCCTTTTTTTCATTCATTATTCCACCTTTTTATGTGGTATTAGTTTAACATGGATTAATCCAAATATTAAGTACGATCTAGTTCGAACTACATATTGAAAAACTGAACATGGTTCAGTATAATGGAGCGTAAATTGAACATTGTTCAGTTTTGTCGAAAGTTTAACAATTGCAACTTGAAAACCAAAGCTTTTAAGCAGGGTAACATAGATTAATATCATTTAATCAATTATTTAATATTAAATTAATAACATTATATCATCTTTACCCTCAAGATAGACAATGAAATATGATTTTTTAAAAAAAATTTCGATAAAATCATTTTTTCACATCTAATTTTTAAATGCAGCAATACATACTTGTGCTTCATGTCATATAAAGCCAGTGAATTTTTTTAAATATATTACTGAAAAATAGGAGCGATGATAGATGAATGTAAACAGTGAATACAAAGTAGAAATGATGGAATTAACAGGAACAAGTCTTGAGCCGGTATATACGAGAAACAATAGCGAGGAACTTGTACAAGTGAATACATCATCTTATGCCATTGTTTCTGATCATCAACAAGATTTACCTTGTATAGCTATGCTTCAATCCAGATCAAATGAGCTAATGAAACAAGATTGGACTTTTAAAATACAAATAGCAGAGCAATTCTTATCGCTGTATAACAGTAACCATGCAGAGAATATGCAATTAAATAGAGGACAGTTTATGGATAAGATAAAACTGGATAGCATTTTGTTTGACACTAATGGATCTGTGCAAATATTTTATGATTGCGATCACTTGTTCAATGGTTACAGCATTATAGTGAATGTAAATGCATTGAATCACATACAGTACACAAAGTTATTTGAATAATGACCGTAATCATTCTCTCTACCCATTCATATTGCTAAATAAATGAAAAAGAATGTTCCTCCTAAAAACACATAGTGTCCACACAAATAACACATGAGATTTTTATACTATGTTTGTACCAACAAATAAAAATATCAGGAGGAACAAAAATGAAAAAGTTAGCAGTAGTTATGGTAGGCGGAGCAATAGTTTTTTCTTCACTAAGTGCATCAGCATTTGCAGATACTTCTATGTTGGAAAGTAAAGTGAATACAGTGGTGCCGGCAGTTGTAGAAACAGTGTCATTGGATCATTCCATGGATACAGTACAAACTTTTGACGACATTGCAAAAGCAGAAGAACTAGCAAATATAGTATCCAATGAGGATATGAAGAAATTAGAGACTCTTTATAATGAGGCATTACAATTAGAAACGTCAGGCGACGAAGATGCAGGAGATATGAAATGGCAAGCGTTTGACTCTATATTAGACAACTATTTTACACCAACTTTTGCAGACTTCGCAAAAGCGGAAGAACTAGCAGAAGTGGTATCAGATGGAGATATGAAGAAACTAGAGGCACTTTATAATGAAGCATTACAATTACAAAAATTAGACGAGGATGCAGCAAATAAAAAATGGCAAGCATTTGACTCTATAATTGATAACTATTTTACACCACCAACTTTTGCGGATTTCGCAAAAGCGGAAGAACTAGCAGAAGTGGTATCAGATGGAGATATGAAGAAACTAGAGGCACTTTATAATGAAGCATTACAATTACAAAAATCAGATGAGGATGTAGCAAACAAGAAATGGCAAGCGTTTGACTCTATATTAGACAACTACTTTCCAGATGAAGATGACCAAGATGATGTAAATGATGATACCAAGAAATAAGTTCAATCAAAATAACTGAATAAAATAACCAAAACACCATTCGACATATATTATTCTTTTATAATAAACACCCTAGTATACTAGGGTGTTTATATTGCGCCTATCTAATGATAAAATGCTTATTCTTTTTAATTTTTTTGAGTGTATTAATTGAACTCTTCTAATAACACTGCTAGAATGGTCTAAACAAAAGGATAGGGCACTATAGGGGAGGATATAGCATTGAAAAATGATTTCATCATGAGAAAAGCAACAGAAAAAGATTTAGATAAGATACTTTATATTTATAATCAAGCGGTGGAAGATAAAATAGCCACATTAGATGAAGAGATTAAAGATATCTCATTTATGAAACAATGGCTAGCAAGACATAACGAACGCTATGTTGTGATGGTAGGGGAATGGAATGGAGAGATCATTAGTTATGCTTCACTTAATCGCTATTCAGAACGAAGCGTATATAATGGCGTAGCAGACTTATCCATTTATATTCAAAGAGATAAAAGAGGTCTTGGCATTGGATCTATCATAATGCAAAAAATGGAACAGATTGCTCAACAAAACGAATTCTATAAAATTTTATTGTTGGTGTTACCATTTAATGAACTTGGAATGAAACTATATGAGAAAAAAGGATATCGAGAAGTTGGTGTATTTCACAATCATGGTATCATGAGCGGAAAGTTTGTAGACGTCGCTATATTAGAAAAAATAATTAGCGATAAGCCTCATCTTCCCACGTAATCATTGAACAAAAATTTGAGATAAGAAAATCCCTAAGGCATTTCTGCTTTAGGGATTTAATGTGTCACTATACATTTTTTCATTTCATGTGCATAGTGAAGCTTTATTTACTTTTGTTTTAATAGTTCCTTTATGGCAACACTCACCATGATTAAACCTGCTACAGGCGGTACAAAAGCATTACTAGAAGGCGGCTGCTGAGCTTTACGTATATCAGGAGCATTTTCAGGGACAATTTTCTCTGTCACTTCTTGCCTTGGCTTTATTGGCTCTTCTGTGGAAAAAACGACCTTTACTCCTTTTTTAATTCCATCTTTTCTAAGTTTTTGACGGATCACTCTGGCAATAGGGTCTACGCTCGTCTTGGAAATGTCCGCAACTTGAAAACGCGTAGGGTCCATCTTGTTCGCCGCACCCATGCTAGAAATGATAGGAATTTTACGCTGCAAACATTGTTTGATGACATGTATTTTGTAAGAAACAGTATCCGATGCATCTAATATATAATCAATGTCATATTGGAATACTTCTTCATATGTCTCTTCCGTGTAAAACATGTTCAAAGCAATAGCTTCACATTCTGGGTTTATTAATTTTATTCTATCTACCATTAACTCTGCTTTTTTCTCACCAACTGTAGTCGTCAACGCATGAATTTGTCTGTTAATGTTCGTAATATCGACCGTATCTTTATCAATCATAATAATACGTCCAACACCAGTACGAGCCAATGCTTCCGCTGCGATAGAACCTACACCACCGATGCCCAATACAACCACCGTGCTGTTTTTTAAAATATCTAGTCCTTCTTGTCCAATCGCTAATTCCGTTCTTGAGAATTGGTGTAGCATATGTTCACTTCCTCAACTTTACGTAAAAATTATTCTACTTCCTGTTTCACTTTTACATCAATATGCAAATCGTGTAATTGTCTGCTGCTTACAGTAGACGGGGCTTGACTGAGCAAGTCCGCAGCATTTGCCGTCTTTGGAAATGCAATCGTCTCACGTAAATTACTACTCTTGGTAAGCAACATTACTAAACGATCAAATCCAAATGCAACTCCCCCGTGCGGTGGTGTACCGTATTCAAATGCATCCAGTAAAAATCCAAATTGTTCGTGCGCTTCCTCCATAGAGAATCCTAACGCTTTGAACATTTTTTCCTGAACGTCACGCTTGAAAATACGCATGGACCCTCCACCAACTTCAAATCCATTGAGCACTAAATCGTAAGCTTGTGCGCGAATTTGACCAGGATCACTGTCAAAAAGAGCAAGATCTTCATCCGCAGGACGGGTAAATGGGTGATGGTTTGCTACATAACGCTGTTCTGCATCATCGTAACTTAATAATGGGAAATCAACGACCCAAGCGAACTTGTACTGTGACTCATCAATTAAGCCAAGCTGTTTACCAATTTTCAAGCGAAGATTTCCTAGTACGTCAGCAACGACTTGTGCTTTGTCTGCAGAGAATAGTAATAAATCTCCGTCTTCCGCCTCTGTTAATGCTTTGACTTGTGCTAATTCTTCTTCTGTAAAGAATTTAACAATCGGCCCTTTCATTTGCCCATCTTTTACTTGAATCCAAGCCAAACCTTTCGCACCATAGCGAGCTGCAAATGGACCTAGATCATCGATTTCTTTTCTACTCCACGTTCCGCAACCTTTAGCATTGAGTACTTTAACTTGTCCGCCACCTTTAATGACGTTAGCAAATACTTTCACACCGGAGTTAACTAATAGGTCGGACAAGTCTTTTAGCTCTAATCCGAATCGTAAATCTGGTTTATCTGAACCGTATTTATCCATCGCCTCAGCATAAGTAAGCTGCTGGAAGTTCCCCTCTAAATCGACACCAATCGTTTCTTTGAAAAGACGAATCATCAATTTTTCGACCATTTCTATCAACATTTCCTGGGTAATAAATGACATTTCAATGTCGACTTGTGTAAATTCAGGTTGCCTATCCGCACGAAGATCTTCATCACGGAAACAACGTGCGATCTGATAGTACTTCTCAATTCCACCGACCATCAACATCTGTTTGAACAACTGTGGAGATTGTGGTAGCGCAAAAAATGATCCTTCATGTACACGACTCGGTACTAAATAATCTCTAGCTCCTTCTGGTGTACTTTTCGTTAATATTGGTGTCTCTACTTCCATGAATCCTTGCTCATCAAGAAAATCGCGGAAAATTTTAGCCGCTTTGGAGCGAAGCATTAAATTGCTTTGCATTTCTGGTCTTCTTAAATCTAAATAACGATATTTTAAGCGAAGCGCCTCATCTACATCTACTCCATCTTCAATAAAGAACGGTGGTGTTTTTGCTGCATTTAATACTTCTATGTCTGAGATTTGTATTTCCAACATGCCTGTAGCAAGATTTGGATTTACCGCTTCTGCATCACGCTCTATTACTTTCCCTTTTACTGCTAATACATATTCATTTCGGGATTTATCTGCTGCTTTGAAAACATCTTCGCTAGAGAAATCTGGGTTGAAAACAATTTGTACCATACCACTTCTATCACGTAAATCAATAAAGATAACCCCACCTAAATCACGGCGACGCTGCACCCAACCGTTTAAGGTTACTTCTTGTCCAATATGCGCTTTCGTTAACGTTCCACATTGATGTGTTCTGATCATGTTTGAAACTCCTTTCACCATGCACTTCGATGGTCATTAGATTAATGTAATATATTCACTTTGAATGGTTGCTACGGATTTAAGTACGTTTTACATGCTCGATAAGTGAAGCAATAGGAACGATCTCCTGCTCCCCAGTGGATAGATTTTTCAACATAATGTTTCCTTGTAGTAATTCATCTTCTCCCAAGATAGCCGCATACCTAGCTTGATTTCGATCTGCCGCTTTCATCTGTGCTTTCATTTTGCGCTGCATGTAGTCTTTATCTACTCTTAACCCTGCATTTCTTGCTTTATAAAGTAACCTGGTCACTTCTTTATCGGCTTGTTCTCCGAGTCCGATGAAATAAATATCCAAAGGATTTTTATTTGGTAGCGCCACTTCTTGTATATCCATCATGAGCATAATGCGCTCCATACCCAGTCCGAATCCAATACCTGGTTTATCAGGACCACCAATATCACCAACTAATCCGTTGTAGCGTCCTCCTCCACCAATCGTATGAATGGCCCCAATTCCTTCACATGTATATTCAAACGCCGTTAGCGTGTAATAGTCTAATCCTCTTACCATATTGGGGTTGACTTTAAAAGGGATGTCCATTGCCATCAAGGCATCTTGTACTGCTGTAAAGTGAGAAAGACATGCTTCATCCAAACTATCTAAAATAGAAGGAGCATCGTGAAATTTATCTCCATCTATTTTACAGTCTAAAATCCGCATTGGATTTTTTTCAAATCGACTTTGACAATCTTTACACAATCCTTCTTTCATCGGTTGAAGATAAGTTTTTAGTTTCTCTTTGTATGCTGCTCGACTTTCAGCATTACCTACTGAATTTAATTCAATGGTGACATCACGAATACCTAAATCGGTAATGATGTAATACCCTAGTGCGATGGCTTCCGCATCAATAGTAGGATCAACGGAACCAAACGCCTCAATGCCAAACTGATGAAATTGACGGTATCTTCCTGCTTGCGGCTGTTCATAGCGAAACATCGGGCCTGTATAGTACAGCTTCGTAACATCTGGTTCTGCGTACAATTTATTTTCCACAAACGATCTTACAACTCCCGCTGTCCCTTCAGGGCGCAGTGTCATACTTCGCTTTCCTTTGTCTTCGAACGTGTACATTTCTTTGGATACAACGTCTGTCGTTTCCCCTACTCCACGTATAAATAAGTCCGTATTTTCGAATATGGGTACTCGAATTTCTTTGTAATTAAAACGTCTGCACCATTCTCTTGCTGTTTGCTCAAAATACTGCCATTTCTCTACTTCTTGTGGCAAAATATCTTGTGTTCCTTTTGGCTTCTGATAACTCATTACCCATCCTCCTTTAATTCATCACTGTGTCTGTATCAAAAAATCTCCCGCCCCTGAAAAATATCAGGGACGAGAGATTGAATAAACTTTCCCGTGGTACCACCCAAATTTAGAGCAAAATAATGCTGCTCTACACTTTACGGATAACGCCCGTTACTACGCCGAACGGCTACTATTGTTTCGCCGCTGGTTCTCCAGGATGTCTTTTATTCAATCTTCACAAGTTTGCTTCCAGCCTATGACAAACCTCTCTAAATATGAAGGCATTGAATTACTTTTTCCTATCAACAAATCATTTTTTATCCATCATATGTATCAATCATATGAGTAAGATTGTAATATGTGGTTTTTGGAAAGTCAAGCTATAATCCAGATATATATTGTTTCATATTAGATCTCTTTAGTCATCTATCCTTTTATTCTGCCATAGCCTTGTCCAGAGCCTGCATCGCGTGAATTATCGTCGTATCGAAAATTGGAATTTCACTATCTTCCTCTTTTATGAGCAGGCCAATCTCTGTACATCCTAATATAATGCCTTCGGCCCCTTTATTTACTAGACTATGGATCACTTTTTGATAATCTGCTTTGGATGATGGTTTTATTTCTCCTAAACAAAGCTCTTTGAAAATAATACGATTTACGGTCTCCATATCTTTTTTATCGGGAACCACTACTGTTATTCCGTTAGCTTCCATTCTAGATTTATAGAAATCCTGTTCCATCGTATACATCGTGCCTAATAAACCGACCTTATTCAGCTTGCACTTTTGGATTTGTTTTGCCGTTGCATCTGCAATATGAAGAATAGGAATCGTTAGTTTTTCTTCCATAAAAGGAACGACTTTATGCATCGTATTCGTACAAATAACGATAAAGTCAGCGCCCGCCTTTTCTAAAGCAAGAGCAGCATCTCGCAGCACAGTGCCCGCCTGCTCCCAGTCTCCTTGTTTTTGATATTGCTCAATTTCAGCAAAATCAACATTATATAAAATGCATTTAGCGGAGTGTAGCCCCCCTAATTTCTTTTTTACTGCCTCATTCAAAATACGATAATATTGCGCAGAGGACTCCCAACTCATGCCACCGATCAGGCCAATTGTTTTCATGTGTATTTCTCCCATCGTTCATTTTCATACGATAAAATAGTGTTTTTATGTTTAATATGTTATAGCCTTTGTTTCTATTTTAAACAGCTTCTCCTGTATTATTCAAGTTATTACTTGTTTTGTTCCCTCTATGGAAGAAATCTGAATATGGTAGTAGAACGAGAGATTAGGCACTAATATTTTAAATGTAATTCCCCATCTTTATTGCTCCATTGCAGCTGTGGGAATGTTTGTTGTACAACTGCTACATCGATAAAATAGGTTTCATTATACGCTTGAAAAACTTCCGAATTCATGTCATATATTGTGCTTTGTTCGCCTTGAATAAATTGTACTGTTTCTTTTTCGTAATCATATACGATCTCTGCATTCATTAATGCGCCAAGTATGGTATAAGGAATGTAGATGGTTCCCTCATTTTCTACCATATTGAACGTTGCTTGCAAGTCATGTCCATTTACCTCTACACCGTAAGGTGTTCTTTTTAATTCCATTTGTTTTACTCCTGCTGTATGTAGTGCAGTGATAAACTGCGGAATTTCCTCATACACGTAAACATCTGGGAGCAAGCCAATATAGTTAATATCTCTCTTGTTCGGTGTTAAATAGTGTTGTATCGTAAGGCCAAATACACTTCCATCAGACAGTGGGAAATATTGTTGTATTCTTGCCTTTCCGTACGTCCAATTTCCCACCACCGTTGCTACTTCATGATCTTGTAAAGCACCTGTCAATAACTCCGAAGCACTAGCCGATTCCTCATTAACCAAAATAACGACAGGGAAATCTGCATTTTTCCCATCAATAATGGTAGCAGGAATGGTGATACCACTAGCATCTGTCGTATACATCACCACCGCTTTATCCATAAAGTTTTTCACGATATTCATCGCTGTATCCACAAATCCGCCTGGATTGTTTCTGAGATCAAAGACCAATTTTTCCATACCCTGCTCTTTTAATCGATCTAAATGCTGCTTAAACGATTCATCCGCATCTTCACTAAATTGTTTCATCTTGATATAGCCGATATCATGTATCATTGTACTTTCGATGGAAGAAAAATCATATGGGGTTAACGTCAGTTTAATCTCTCTTTCTTCACCGTTACGTAACACCGTTACGGTAATCTCATCGCCATCACTGCCCGACAACCAATATGCTGCATACACCGCACCATATGCTGTGATGTCCTCAACATCTATTTTTGTAATGATGTCTCCTAATTCGAGTTTCCCATCTGAAGCAGAGTTTTCTAACGTATCAATGACAATGACATTGCCATCCAGATCATCATGTAAAACCAATCCGCTATCTACATACCCTTCCTCAAAAAGTTGTGTAATTTGTTCTGCATCTTTCTGGGAGTAATAGCTCGCATATGGGTCATCTAACCCATTCACTATACCGTCTATTGCATCATCAATGATGTCTTTTTCTTCTACTTGCTCTAAATGGTACTGATCTATAATTTGTTTTACTTCTTCAATTTTTTGATAGGAACTTACATCTACCCCACTTGCAGCTACTTGTGAACTAGATAATAATAAACTAGCAATCACTACTGTTGCTAACCGTTTGACACTTACTTTTTTCCAATCTAGCATGTCCTTAGCTCCATTCTCGTTTCCATTTACTTTATTGTCATGTTTATGTCTTATTGATCTTTATTCATGTCATGCTTGTGGATACATTTACTATATGGTTCCTTCATTCGTTTGCTATATGTTTTCTGTACCCTTACTTTATCGCTTCTGTAGTAATCGGTGT
Source organism: Longirhabdus pacifica (assembly GCF_004115085.1). Lineage (GTDB taxonomy): Bacteria > Bacillota > Bacilli > Paenibacillales > DSM-105158 > Longirhabdus > Longirhabdus pacifica. The sequence continues at coordinate 37,027 of NZ_QXJP01000027.1, forward strand.
AGTAGAAACTATTTTCCATTCATTCTCTTCGTTTTTTTGTAACACAAGGATGGCTTTCGTGCGAGCATCTGTAAACGGCGGTCCGTCTAATTTAGACGTTGTACTTACCGTATATACATAAGCCTCTCCCTCATCTTCATCCACGTACACTAAAACATTTTCTTCTAAGCTATATTTTAAATCATATGTCGCAAACATAAATTTCGCTTGCTGCTCTAACATATCGTATGTGGGAGCTTGCTCATGTATGGTGTCCATGAAAGCCTCAATGTCCTCATCTTCAGACGCTTTCACATTATTCTCTATTACATCCGTTACTTTACGCTTTAATGAAGAACGATACTTTGGAGGATTGGTTACTAATGCTTCTAAGTTTGTAAAGGTGACATCTTTTAATTCTTCATTTACTATTTCCCATGTTCCCTTGTCATTTTGCACAATAAAGTACACTATTTCACTTTTATTATCCAAATAAAAAGCATCATTCGTATTGACATTGTTTATTGTAGTATGAACTACCGCTTCTCCGTCTTTCATTTGAATAAAATCCATATATTCTATTGTGCTATTGATATCATAATGCTTAAATTTTTCCTCTAAAGAAGCAGATAAACTAAAATACAAAGGAGTATAATCTGCAAAATGACGTAGCACTGCTTCTGCATCTTCTTTAGCAAAATCCGCAAAAGTTTGCTCTAGCACTTCTTTTACCTGTGCTTCCATCCATGCCATCTCATTCATTTTTATACTTTGCGTCTCATCATCCCATAACACTTCATATCCTACTAATTCGGCAACCCAGCGCAAAGGTATGTATACATAACCATCTACTAATTTTGGCGACCATAGTAATTCCATTTGCTCGTTATTCCATTGAGCGGTTTGTCGTTCGACCCACATATGAAGCGTGTTTTCCTCATTTGTAGCTGTTACTTTCTGTTCCGTTGCTTCCCATGTTAGTTCGTAATCTAGTGCTTCTAGTAATGTTCTCGCTTGAATAAATGAAGTCCCATTTTCTACGATCGGTGATAATGCAAGATCAAGCTTCTCTTCATTCACAAATATGTTTAGCATTTCCTCTTCAGCCGAAGCTGGCGAACATACCATCAGTGATAAAGATAGTACAATAAATATGGCTGTAATTTTTTTCAATGTTGCTCCTCCTAATATAAAAAATATCTTCCATTGTAACGAAATTTTGGATATCACTCAACTTTTAATATTTTCATATATTTAGTTATATTTTATAAAAGAACAAAAAACGGACATATCGTATGGACATGTCACATTTTTGTTTGAATTTCAAAAAAAAATAGTCTTTTCAATTAAAAAAAGTCGGATAAGTACGTTGTCTGCGATGGAATAACTTGCTTTAATACTTCTATCGTATTTTTTGGTCCTTGTAGTCTATTCGTTTTCGTTAACATATCCACAGTTTGGTAACCCATCATCATAGACGTTAACGACTGGATAGATACCGTTATGATATCTTTTTGTTCAGCAACATCCACCACTTGCTCTATTTGTGCTACACCATTTTCCGAAATATGAATGTCAAATACATGATCATTCCATGATGCAACATCGTCCTCTATTTTTATTGTAATATCGTGTGATTTACCCGTTTTTTCAAATGGATATTGCGTCACAAATTGCTCCACATCCACAATACGAGCCATGAAGTACGGTTTCACTTCTTGTTTGATTCTAGGATTATCGATAAGTTGGGTAAAGTAATCATCGATTGGAGCAGACCACTCTATTTCTTTGACCATAGAATCGTGTTGACATATGTATTTCCATAGTTGCTCACGTGCTTCTTCATCTAAAAAGATCATCTCATCTACGATAAACTTAGACTTTTCTATTTTATATAGGATGTACCCTCTCTGCTCACCTGCATCATTACGATACACCGCCGCATGCAAACCCTTATCCTCCAACACATTGAACTTCCAAATAGGCTCGGGACGAACAAGCATACCGGTGTAATGCTGTATGTATGTTGCATAGATGTTATTCAAACTTGCCCATTCATCCAACGGTTTCATGATTCTTTCCATACTGCCCTTGATCTGCTTGATCTTAGGCAATTCCTGCGTGGACATCCCATACTGTTTGTATTCAATATACGTTTCCCAACCATATCGACGATAAAACGCGAATGAAAAAGGATGCAACATAGAAATAGATTGTTTTTTATTTCTCATTTCTTGCAATCCATGTTGTAATAGCTGTGCTACATATCCTTTACGACGGTACTCTGGCCATGTTGAAACGGAAGCCACTCCTCCCATGGCAAATGCTTTACCCGCTATCATCACTTCAAAGTCCAGCAAGTTCATTTTTGCAGCTAGCTGTTCCTTCTCATCAAATACTCCCCACACCTCTGCAAGCTGTTTCGTTCTCTCCAAATATGTATCTCTTTCCTCTTCTGACATACTAGCAGCTTGAAAAGCATACATACTTAGCTCCAGCGCAGCTTTATATTCATGTGACTCTACTATACGTAATGTAGTCATGACACCCCTCCTTATCTTTTTTTATTTTACTGTAAAAAAGAGAACGTGTATACAAGCATCAATTAAAAAATTAAACAAAAGATTAGCATCAATCGTCAAGAATTTAATCCACATTCTTTTTATAGTAAAAACACACGAGGAGGAGGAATGAAGATGAAATCTATTGTATTTCAATCCGCATTACAAATTGGTGAATCGATACACAGTGGTGCAACAAGTGCTGTAGAAGTAGCGGAAGCGGTATTAAATCATATACAAACACACAACGACAGCGTCAATGCCATTGTTGCCATGAATGAACATGACATACGAGAGGCTGCGAAACAAGCAGATCGTGAAGTGCAAGCTGGTCATATTCGAAGCCCACTGCACGGCGTTCCCATTACGATCAAAGATTCTTATGCCGTCGAAGGTTTAACGACTACGATCGGCTATGAACCACTGAAGCATTACATCCCGAATTTTGATGCCACCATAGTACAAAGACTAAAAGAAGCAGGAGCCATCATTGTCGGCAAAACGAATGTGCCTGCACTCTTAATGGACTTACAAACAAACAACACGATTTTTGGTAGAACAAATAATCCATGGGATGTCACACGCACTTGTGGAGGGAGTAGCGGAGGAGGAGCTGCTGCAGTGGCAGCTGGCTTCAGTTACCTTGACATTGGAAGCGATATCGGAGGGTCGTTACGCATCCCAGCTCATTACTGCGGCGTATATAGTTTAAGAGCCACAGAGCACGCGATATCATCTTTTGGACATATGCCGGGCTTAGATACTAATGCGAAGTACAGATCTTCCCGTCATTTAGCTTCATACGGACCACTAACGCGCAGTATCGATGACTTAATAGCTGCCTATGCTATTATCGCTGGATATGATGGAAAAGATATACGTGTTCCACGCGTGAACGTAAAGGATACGAAAATAGAAATAAAACAAGAAGTAAGGCAAAAAGCAAAAGCGCTCAACATCGCATGGATGGATGCTCTACCGGGAGTACCTGTCAGCCAAGAAACGAAAGATAGCATTCACACCTGGATTCACAAATTAAAAGCCAAAGGAGTGAAGACGACCAAACTAAGTCAATTTCCTGTAGATACAGAACAAGTTTGGGAAACGTGGGGAAAGATGATCAGCGCAGAACTGTATAGTGAAACACCCGCCTTGGCGAGATTTTTAAAGCATATACTTACAAAAAAGAAACAAAAACAAGTACCAACATTAAGAGGAACGTTTCCCTTAACATTCAAAAATTATATGGTAGCTTGGACCAAAAGAGAAGATCTCATTACAGCATTCGATACATTTATCGCAGATTACGATATGCTCATCTTACCCGTAAGTTCGACCGTTGCATTTCCACATATGAAGATGGATAAAATCATTGGCGGCCAACCGATGTATACTAAAGACATCTACATTGATGAGCAACCAGTAAATTATTGGCAAGCCACAACTGCACATGCAAATTTATTTAACGTACTCCAAAACCCAGTTCTCACCATGCCCATACAGTTAACGAAAGCAGGATTGCCCTTAGGTATACAATGCGTGGGAAGAAAGTGGAGTGATATGGAACTTTTGCAAAAAGCAAAGGAGCTAAAGCAATTAGTAAATTTCGAGTTACCACAATGCCCGATATAAAACATTATCTTTTTTTCTCATATTGCAGGATAAAGCATGGGCAGCTAGAATGAAATGGTATAGCAAGATAGAGTATATAGAAAACAAAACACAATTGCTATATCTGTTTCAGAGAGGATGAGTCTAGTGCCCTATATCCATTTGCAAATCACGAAAGGCGCATCACGCGCACAGAAAGAAAAAGTGGTGCAGGAATTTACAACCACATTAGTGAATGTGTTAGGTAAACATCCAGAACATATTCATATCGTTATTGATGAAGTAGAAGAAGAAAACTGGGGATTTGCTGGCATGTTAACAGACGACTACCGCAAACAAAACTAGACATGCTTGAAACCGTGCAGCACGCTATAGAAGTCTTACCATATCTCTTACAATGATATTACTTTGATTGAACTGGGATGAGCAACTGTATCACATCATGACTTCCTTTATGCTCAGACCAGTTCGGCCCATAAACTTCTATATTGTAAGTATGGTTAAGTATATAGTTAGAAGACGGTATGAAGGCGCCATATATGTATGGATAAGAATGTAAGATATCAGCTACGGAACCACGATGATAAAACACAACATACTTTGATCCAGGAACAGTAACGGAAGACAGCGTATCATTTGCTCTTGTCTGTAAAGGTTGGCTTACTCCTGCTGTATATTCAAATTCGAGCTCTAGCTTAAATTCATTCGGATATTGAATGATTCCATAACGAGGCAGCGTCTCACTGTCTTTTTCAACTTTCATTCTATCCCCAAATTGCTTCCAGCACTGTCTAATATCACTTTGATCTTTAGATTGTACCGTCATCCCCCACACTTCTTTTTGCTCCATGTACACTTCGTCTACTTTATCTAGTAAATGGTGTTGTTTGTTATACAAGTAAGATAATTGTATAGGATACTTGGTAAAGTATTTAGACAAACTTCCGCTTTTTCGAAATGAAGAAGGACTTTTGTGGAAATTTCTTTGAAATGCCCGTGTAAACACTTCATGAGATTGAAATCCTGTGTCCATAGCAATAGAAACCACACTCTTATTACTTTCAAGTAATAATGTTGCTGCCTCTGTAAGACGGCGATTCATCATATAGTGACCTATCGTCTCGCCCGTCACCGCATAAAACAATCTTTGAAAATGATACTTCGAATAACCGCTATATTGACAAATATCATCCACAGATAATTGCTCATCTAAATGTTGCTCTATATAATCTATCACTTCTTGCATCAATTCAATATATTCCATTGACTCACCACTATCTCAAAAAAATGTACATCCTATCATGCTATTATGCTCATCTTATCACATCTACCTTATCACAGCATAAAGGGTATGATTGTAATTTCTCCATCTTATGTTTAGCGGTAATAAGTTGTTGAACAAGTTCATCCAACTTATATATAAGATGCAGAAAAATTTAAAATATAAGTTTACGCCTCAGTTGCCAGGCGTAAAGGTTATCATATTGATATTTCTCCATCTTATGTTTAGCGGTAATAAGTTGTTGAACAAGTTCATCCAACTTATATATTGTATACAATTAAATAACATAAAATGTTTATGATATAATAACGTATAAATGACATGATTTTACTTTATTTACGTCATCAATACGTAGTGAGAGGGAGATGTGTAATGAGCAAAATGACAGAAAAAGAAATAAACACCATTATGCTAGATGGTAATGATTTGACGATTGAAGACATAACAAAAATAGCAAGATGTGATGATATGCAAAACGAATACAAGATTGCGGATACAGCCTTAGAACGCATCCATAAAAGTAACATGGTGAAACAAGACATTATACATAAACAACTTCCTATTTACGGTGTTTCTACTGGCTTTGGAGACAGTGCGTTCAGACAAATCTCACCTGAAAAAACATTACAATTACAAAAAAATTTGATTCAATTCCTGTCGTGTGGGATAGGTCCGGTTGCACACCGTGATGTGGCACGTGCCACGATGATTATTCGTGCAAATTGTTTAATTAAAGGTAACTCCGCTGTAAGTATGGAAGTGATTGAGCAAATTTTGACGTTATTAGAACGTGATATTACCCCTATTATTCCTGAAAAAGGGTCGGTAGGTGCAAGTGGTGATTTAGTTCCTTTAAGCTATTTGGCATCTATTTTAATTGGAGAAGGAAAAGTCAATATTCGGGGAGAAGAACGGAGTACAAAAGACGTCTTTGCAGAAGAGAAAATACAACCTATCGTATTAGAAGCTAAAGATGGTTTAGCTTTAGTAAACGGAACATCGTTCATGTCCGCATTTGCTTGTCTCGCCCACAGTGATGCAAAACAACTAGCAGCTATTGCTGATATTTGTACAGCTTTAACTTCTGAATCATTACTCGGCAATAGAGGACACTTTTACCCTTTCATTCATGAACAAAAACCACACCCAGGACAACAAAAAAGTGCCGCCCTTATCTATTCCCTATTACAACATTCACAACTCTCGAAAGAATACTCGCAAATTCTTCAAGACAATGAAAAAATAGATTCGCGTTCCTTCGTAGAATTAAAACAAAGCATACAAGATCGGTATTCCGTTCGCTGTGCCCCTCACATTACAGGCGTTCTATACGATACGTTAGATTGGACTTCACAATGGCTTGAAATCGAAGTCAACTCTACCAATGACAATCCTATCTTTGATACGGAAACGAATGAAGTGTACAACGGAGGCAATTTTTATGGTGGACACGTCGTTCAAGCGATGGACGCACTGAAAGTCGCTGTTGCTAATATTGCAGATCTACTCGATCGCCAATTACAACTCATCGTAGATGAAAAGTTTAATAACGACTTGACGGCTAACTTAATTCCCGTATTCCATGAAAGTGACTATGAAAATGGATTACACCATGGTTTTAAAGGGATGCAAATCGCCTGTTCCGCATTGACTGCCGAAGCGCTTAAATTTAGTAGCCCTGCTAGTATATTTTCACGCTCCACTGAATCTCATAACCAAGACAAAGTAAGCATGGGGACGATTGCTGCTCGGGATGCGAGAACGATTGTTGAATTAACCCAAAACGTAGCAGCCATTCACCTCATCGCCCTATGCCAAGCTTTAGACTTACGCGGTATAGATAAAATGTCACCAAATACGTTAAAAATGTATCAACTCGTCAGAGATAAAGTTCCTTTCGTCGATCGGGATCGTGCATTAGAACAAGATATTCAATCTATCGTTGCTCTTATCCGGTCTGGGGAATGGAATAAGCACTTGCCATAATGTTCATGTATAGTTGACTATTATATTTTATTCCTTCTCGTCTCTAATAACATGAGTGCATAAGATGAACTAACTTTGGAAAAAGTTTAGTTCATCTTTTAAATCAAACTTGTGCGAAACTTTACGATGAAACAGACATAGCTACACGTGAACCTATTCCCTTTCTCATGGGCAATACTGTGAGCAACAATAATGCAATACTAGCAGCTCCATACCACATTGCGGATGACATGGTTCCTCCAATAAAATCTAGAAACATCATCCCCGAATAAGGCCCCATATACCACCAAATCGCATAGATGACTTCAAACGGTTTTCTACTTTTACTCATTCTATTCAGCCAAAAAGCGAACGTTGGAATAAACACACTTCCTATCAACCATATTGCAATAGCGGTCACGTCATTTGTTAAAAACAACTTTATACATACGCCAGTAGACATGACTAAACTAATAAAAATACCCGCTACCCATGCTATAATGTGCATACTAAAAGGAGAACAACTTGATGTTAACATTTGATGCGTTCGATATACATGCTCTTTTATGCCAATTTGGGACCAGAATCTAATCGGCCAGATCATAACAAAAGGCCATACATATACTGCTGCTTCTATCGGCAAAAATACACTTAGTGCAATGAGGATAAAAGCGATGATATACCACCATCGTGACATTTCTTTGAGCATCACATGAATTTCGGCAAACAGCATTGCCAACACATTACGCTTTCGATGCTTTACTAGGGTCAACACGATATCATGGGATAACGCACTCTTTTTCCCCTTATGTACGAATGGATTAGAGCTTTCTTTTGTTATACTTTTTGCATGTTGTTTTTTCTCTTTCCCTGTGACAGCAAAACGATTAAAAATGAAAGAAGATAAAAAGATGATGATCATCGCAAAGATAACCCAAGGTAATTTGTAAACCAACATCGTTAAGTTCCAATCTACCCCTTGCCATTCAAACGTTTGTATATTTTCATACGTATAATAACCGATGCTTATATCTTCTAATGCACCTTGTTGATCATAAGCTGGAAAATGTACAGCCGCTTCTTGTACAATATCGGAAACCATCATATTAAATCCTATTAAATCAAACATAGCATGCTCATTAGTAATGGAAAAGGTAAACAACAATGACCATAAGAAAAAATAAATGATATGACCCACAATCCCTTTCAAAAAAGGAACAACATCAAAAAATATCGTGAGTGCTGCAAGTAGAAAATAGGAAGGTACAGAAATAACTAAAATCGGAAAGATAAAATCCCATACATCCAGCACATCACTTTCACCTCGAATGAATTGCATGACCATAAAACTGGCTACAAGTACACACTGAATGATCATAAGCACAACGAAGTTGGACATCGTTTTTGTCAAAATATAACGCAAGTTTCCAATTGGAGATGATGCAATGAACTGTCCCATTCTTACGTTTTCATCAGAAGTAATTTGACCTCGCAACAAATAAAATCCGAATAACCACAATAGTATACTCGACATCAATGTGACCATTGCGCTGAGCCATGCCGAGTTATAAATACCTCTTATCCCCTCACTGCCGATTCTCATTACTTCATAACCAGCCGAGCTTGCTGGCACACTAGCATAGCTGATAAATAACGTTAAACCGATTACAATAAGAAAAGGATAGCTCCTCATCTGCCTGATTGCATTCAAAAGGATAAGTTGCCAAGTAGAAGAAAGGCTACGCATCGCGTCTCCCCTCCTGACTAGAAGAAACATAATACAAATACGCATCTTCCATAGAAGCCGGAATCAGCTCAGCATCTATACTAGGAGCAGTATCTGACACAATGCGCGCATAAATTCCATCACTGCGATGAACAAAACTACTTACCATAAATTGTTGCTGCACTTGCGAAAAATGAGCACTGTCCATTTTCCATTGCCATACTTTTTTATCTACTTGTTTCAATAACGCTTCAGGTGAGGTATTCATTAGTAATGTTCCTTTTGACATCAAAACGATTTGACTCGCTATCGATTCAATGTCGCTTACAATATGCGTAGATAAAATAACGATCACGTCTTTAGATAAACTGGAAAGTAGATTTCGAAAGCGAATGCGTTCTTCGGGATCTAATCCAACGGTAGGTTCATCCACAATGAGCAGAGAAGGATCATTAAGCAAAGCCTGTGCTATCCCCACTCTTTGTTTCATACCACCTGAAAAACTTCCTATTGCCCTTTTACGAACATCACTCAAATTTAATGCTTCCAGCAATGGATGAATGCGTTGTTTTGCTTCCCTCCGATTCAATCCTTTCATTGCTGCCATGTAGTGTAGAAATTCAACTGGATTTAGATTATGATATACGCCAAACTCCTGTGGTAAGTAGCCTAGCACACGTCGGACCACATCAGGTTGTTTAACTATATTATGACCATTCCAATATATGTTTCCGTTTGTTGGTTGTTCTACTGTAGTTAACATACGCATTAATGTTGATTTTCCAGCACCATTAGGACCTAACAACCCTATCACACCGGGAGTTAACTCCATTGCAAGTGAATCAATCGCTGTTTTTGCTCCATATTGTTTACTCACATTGTCTATCGTTAGTTTGGTCATCCTCATTTCTCCTCCCACTAATTCCATAAAATGACTACTATCATTTTAATCATTTTAAAGCGGGTGGAAAACGGGCTTAAGTTATAATAGATGCTAGACAAAAGAAGAGACGTTTCCCTAGACTTTAGTCTTGGAAACGCCTCTATCTCAACACTGTACATATTAACACATTATTGCATACCTCATCCCCACAGCAGACACAGACCACATGAGCAACCCCCGCAAAAACTGTCTCTAGTAAACATTAGATATGGTCTAAATTTAATATGCTAGGTTTAATATGCTTGTGTTTACTGCTTCTTATTCAACAGCGTTCACTGTATCCGGTATTGCCTTTTTGATGATCACATCATCTACGCCTGCTTCTACTAAACTACCACTTCCTCCATCCGCTGCTTCAAATTGTATATGAATCGTTTTCCCAGCGTAGGAGCTTACATCAATAGATTGTTTCAACCATGTGGCCTGAATGTTTGTAGCTGATCCAAACCGTTCAAATACCGTAGCGTTACCATTTTCATCTGCAATACTCACTTTGAAAAAGTCCGCATTACTCGCATTCGAATAATGGGCGAAATAATAAGAAAATTCAAGCGTTAACGCTCCATCAGTCGGCAAAGGAATAGCTGGGGATTTAACTGTAGTTGCACCACCGTCTATATCATTACTCCCAGCGGAAAATCCTGAACTTGCACCCGTTACTAAATCTTGACTACCACTTGTCGTTGTACCTAATTGTTTCGCTCCTGAATAGCTCGTAGCACTAGGATCTGCAATCTCCCAGTTTCCAGTTGATGCTGTGTCCAATCCATCTGGATCTACCACCCATCCACTGTTAGATTCGAAATCATCTTGGAAAATGATCTCACCATCTCCACCGCCGCCATCATCTCCGCAATATTGGCTTCCCTTACCTATAGCATCGTATGGACAAGCTGCGATATCCGTCAAGTAAACAATAGCCTCTCTATTTCGCTCTGTTTCTCTATCAATCACTTCATCAGGTGGGTAAAAGCCAGGATTAGAGCCTTTTGGATACATTTCAAATGTAAATGCAAAAATGTTATGCTCACCGTATGCCCAATCCGTCATATCTCCATCTACGATATATAAGTCACTGGACTGCTCTGGTGTGTATCCGTTACTGCTAGCCATCTCATTTGCCAGTGCCACAAACACGTTGTGATCATCCTGTGTCATATCACCCGGTACATCTGTATACGTATAACCGTAAGGATATAGGATGAGTTCACTATACGTATGGAATGATATTGCAGTCGTGATTTGTTGCTTACCATCTACTACTCTACTATTGATGTAATCTCTTAATGCAGCCGTTTCTGGAGCAGAAAATGGAGACGTACCTCGATACGTATCACTTCCCGTACTTCCACTTGAACCGCCACAGCACCCCCAATTGTAACCATAATTTCGATTTAAATCTGTTCCTATGTTAGAAGAGCCACTGTTAGGCTGCCTATTTTTTCTCCAAAAACTGTAGCTGCCATCTTCCACATCGTACTCCGCTCCATCGGGATTAAGCGAAAATACAATAATAATCTCACGACTATTTACAAGTTCCGTGATTTTGCTATCTGTCCCATAATTATCAGTGAACAACGATAATAAATACAATGCCATCTCTACTGTTAAATGTTCACGAGCGTGATGCATACTAACATAAAGCACCTCTGCTTCATCTTCATCTACCTCAGGATTATCGCTAATTTTAACTGCCCACAACTCTCTACCCTCATACGACTGTCCTATACTGAATTTCTCCACAATATCTGCGTGATCTTGTGCAGCCGCATTAATCTTCTCTACCATTTCTGTATAATTATGATATCCTGAATCCGCAGAAGGAAAATCCAAATCCATCACTAATCCTTCTACGTTAAATGACAATGCCTCAATTTGCTTCACTTCATCAGGCATTGCGAAAACAACAACATAATCTTCTCCAATCTCTTCAATAACTGCACCTGTACTAGCAATCGCACTACGCTGTTCCTTCGTTACGATACCTTCAATCATAAACATACCTGGCGTTTCTTGTATCTCCGATTCTACTTCCGCATCCGTTTCTAGTTCCAATTCTAAATCCACATCCACTTCAACTTCTGATCCAATCTCATTTTCAGTCGTAGTCTCGTCGTGTTCATTCTCTATTCCCTCATCTACTTCCATGTTAATATTAGCTATACCCGCTGTCGTGCTTAATAAAAATATTAAAAAAGCTATGAAACTTACTTTCATGTTCTTCTTCATTACATCACTCCCTTTCATATTTGTAAAAACTTGAAACTTTCATTTCTGGTATAAACCTTTCTCCCTCCTTTTTGATGTGGATAATAAATAAAACAACATAATCAAAAACAGTTCAGGCAACGAAGGATTGTTTTACAGTACATCATTTTGTTTTACACCATATTATTTATCTAACTATTTAGAATATTTTAGTTGCAAACTGTTTTTTTTAGTATAATACATTAAAATATTTACTTTCAATACAAATATATGTATTTTTATGATTTTTTTGATATTTTTATATATTGTTTTTCATTGCGAAAAGTCACTGTGAAATGAAATAAATAAAAAGATATAAGATACAGAAATAATGAGAGATAGTTTACGCCTCAGTTGCCAGACGTAAAGGTTATGATATGTAATTTCTGTATCTTATGTTTAGCGGTAATAAGTTGTTGAACAAGTTCATTCAACAACTTAGATATAAGATGCAGAAATAATAAAAATATAAGTTTACGCCTCAGTTGCCAGACGTAAAGGTTATGATATGTAATTTCTGCATCTTATGTTTAACGGTAATAAGTTGTTGAACAAGTTCATTCAACAACTTAGATATAAGATACAGAAATAATAAAAATATAAGTTTACGCCTCAGTTGCCAGACGTAAAGGTTATGATATTGTAATTTCTGCATCTTATGTTTAGCGGTAATAAGTTGTTGAACAAGTTCATTCAACAACTTATTTATACAAGAAAAAAGCCTACAGCCACGCTGCAGACGGATCAAAATTTATATCAAATTAAAAGGGGGTCATATGGTTATTATAGGAGTGTTTTGTTATCGGAACATGAAAAAAACATTACAAACATATTACATTTATGTAAGCGCTTTAATTATGTGTGAATACATATATCTTATCCACACGTTACTATTGCCATCACTATCTCAATGAGGCTTGAAAAATGTACGCCCCCACTAAGACCAAATTGATGCATGTACCTATAGCAATTCTATCCTTCTCCTATTATAAATAAGTTAGAACTAAAAATGAGGTGGATAACTTGTCTAGTAAAAATTTAATTCAAAACGGAAATTTTTCCAATGAGCTAGCATATTGGAAGTCCATTAATAGCACTGTTGTTCCATCCCCTAGCGATCCCAGTGCTCATTGTGCTCAATTGGCCGGTACAGTAAACTCGTATATTTATCAAGAATTCGCTATTCAACCTGATGAAAGCTATTCCATTCAACTGATGATTGCCAAACAAGGAGCCGGTATGGGGCCAAACGTGCTTATCCAATTACAGTGGATTCAAGATCATTTGGTTTTAGAAACTGGTATGAGTGACCTTATCCCTATCAATGTATTACCTAATGGAGAACTACAACCTTTCCTGTTTATCAATACAGATGCTACTTTATCTCCAAAGAAAGCGAACAAAGCTCGACTACTTATTAACAAATTACCTTTGTCGAATACCATGCCAGTGCTGATTAGTAATGTGGAAGTTGCAACACAGTGCAGCTTGAACGAATTGGAATGCGGTAGTGACTGCACGATTGGGCCACTATCTCCATTGCAGCGTAGACAAGAGGCATTTAAAGTTCGAACAGATGCAGCACTTTTTGAAAAAAATAAACCTGTTCCAAATCATCCTTGTAACCATGATGAACAAAGATTTGCTAATAAAATTGCCAGCTTTTCGAAAGCACTTCCACATAACCAGCTTGGTGAGGTTGATTTATCTGCTTACAATCAATTGACGCAAGCATTAACGACTGGAAATACAGCATTATTCGAACAGCTGAAGTTAGGTGGTACCGTAAAACTTGTCAATCCACAAGCTTCCTACGCTTATCAATTAGTCGGCCCAGATATGCAACAAGTCGCCATGCCCGCTGCACCTGAATTTAGCAGTGCGTGGCAAGCAAGTGAAACAGCTGAGGTGTATTGGCAAGCACTTGCTCGTGACGTGAATTTTTCTCAATATCATGTCAATCCTATTACGAATGAAGCAGCAGCAGATCTTTCAACTTTCTCTGATTTCAGAGGCCCTAAAGAAAACGGGAAAGTAACTACGAATACACTTTTCCGCGGTAGTACCCCTGGTGACTTAAAAGGACCTTACATTTCACAATTTTTATTTCAAGACATCCCGATGGGGTCTGCTACTTTTGAACAACGTTACCGAACGACACTCCCAGGAACAAATTTCTTAACAGACTACAAGGAATGGCTAAATGTACAAAATGGTGAGCCTCCTTCCTTTCCTGAACAATTTGATCCCACTCCTCGTTATATTCGCAACGGTCGTGACTTAGCCAACTACGTTCATATCGATTACCCTTTCCAAGAATATGTTAATGCCTGCTTATTATTATTATCCTACGGCTCCAATGCGCTTGATCCAGCGGACCCTTATATTGATTCCAAAACACAATACGGGTTTGTTACATTTGGAGCTGCGCATTATCTTGACTTTGCAGCAAGAGCATCCAGAGTAGGGCTCATACAAGCTTGGTTCCAAAAATGGAGAGTTCACAGACGTTTGCGTCCGGAAGCATTTGGTGGTGCGGTACAAAATAAATTGACTGGTGCTGCAAATTACCCTATTAACGAGGAATTATTGAATTCACCAGTATTGAAAAAGATTTTCAATATGTACTACACGTATTTACTTCCAACATCCTACCCAGAAGGTTCACCTACTCATCCATCTTACCCAGCAGGTCATGCTACCAATGTAGGAGCAGGAGCAACGATTTTAAAAGCATTATTTAACGAATATTTTATTATCCCTAACCCTGTCGTTCCTACCCCTGACGGACTCTATTTGGTACCATATGAAGGCCCTCCTCTTACCGTAGGTGGGGAATTAGATAAACTTGCTTACAATGTAGCAATAGGTAGGGATTTCGCAGGGATTCATTATCGTTCAGATGCGGAAGGGTTAGAAATTGGAGAAGAAGCTGCTATTGGCATCTTGCAAGATTACCGAGAAACGTATAATGAAGGATTTGAAGGGTTTAAACTTACTAAGTTCGACGGCACAACCATAACGATCTAACAGTATGAAATATAATATTACTATGGATGGTCATTTGATTATAAAATCAATACAAAAAGATGAAAAAAATGACATCTTGCCCACCGTACATTTTTTTCATCTTTATTTTATTTATGTTTAGCTTTTAACTTATTGGACTGCTGTATACAACATATTAATCCAAAAATAGTTGCTTTAAATATTCTATTTTCTTAGCTGTGTAATGCTCGTAATCTTCATTATATTTCTTCGGTTCTTTTGGATTAGCAAAACGAGAGATGTTGCCTGTTTTAGGATGAACCCACTTACTACTAGCTCCACATCCTAATCCAATAATACTCTGCATCTCTTCCATAATCATAATGTTATATAAACTTTCTTTCCCCGGTTTAGCATAGCCAACATTCTCTAAGTTACCCAATATATTTTTCTGACGATATAAGTAATACGGCACATAGCCTTGTGTTTCGCTCCATTGGCTACCTTCACGCATCATCTGCTGTATTTCTTCCCGCTCCGCCACTTTGTATTTATCTCTGTTCTTTGTCATTTCAGAAGCTCGTTTGAATGACAACGTATGAACCGTTAACGATTCCGGCATTAGCGCTTCTGTTTGTGCAAGCGTATGTCTCCATTCTGAAATACCTTCACCAGGTAAACCAATAATGAGATCCATATTGATGTTTTCCATGCCCATCTGTTTGGCCAAATGATATTTATCTATCGTTTCCTGCACCGTATGATGACGACCGATAGCTTTTAACGTCTCTTCCGTATAAGACTGCGGATTAATGCTAATTCGATCAATATGATGCTGATGAAACACTTCTATTTTATCTGGTGTAATCGTATCTGGTCTACCTGCTTCGACAGTGATCTCTCTTACATCATCAACATTTGGAAAGGATGCTTCAACTTGATCATATAGCATATCCATTTGTTCAGCCGTAATGCTGGTGGGCGTTCCTCCTCCAAAGTAAATGGTGGTGATAGGAATGTGATGCTTTTTCAAAAAGGCTCCAATATGTTCAATTTCATAGTGCAAGCCAGCTAAAAATGGATCAACCGTTCCTTGTTTTCCTTGAATTGCATAAGCTGGAAAAGTACAATATGCACATTTCGTTGGGCAAAAAGGAATACCAATGTAAATACTAACTTCCTGTTTAAGATCATAAAGATCAGGAACTGCCGTCAACTGCCGCTCTACAATATGTTGCATCAATTTTATTTTCTCATCGTCAATACGATAATACGAAGCTAACGTTTGACTTATTTGTTCATTGTCATATCCTTGCTGTTTCATCACATGGAAAAGCTTCGTTGGGCGAATACCAGTCAACACTCCCCAAGGCTGCTTCATATTACTATATTGTTCCATCACCTGTAAAATAGCACCATTGATGACATGCTTTATTGCTGACTTCCCCTTGCCTGGAGACATATCGCTTTTCTTCCAAGTAAATTCTGCTTGAA
Organism: Longirhabdus pacifica; assembly: GCF_004115085.1. GTDB lineage: Bacteria > Bacillota > Bacilli > Paenibacillales > DSM-105158 > Longirhabdus > Longirhabdus pacifica. Next base: position 53,823 of record NZ_QXJP01000027.1, read on the forward strand.
ATTGCTTCTGATTTGTAGTGTGCAGTGTCGCAGTGCTTCTCCAATCATGCTCCGTTTCAAACGACTGAATATGAAGTTGATTCCTATCATCGTCTGCATGTTCATCAAAAGATACATCCATATCTTCAGCAAACAATTGTAATACATGTTCTACACTTCGGTAATTTTTCTCCTCAATTCCGCAAACATTCATTTTCATCACAAAAAACCCTTTCAACTGTTACGTTAATAGGATTACTTTATCGTCAACCATGATATGAAGAATGACATTATCATCACTCAATAAAGTTTTCCTTGCCTTTCTTACTTTCATAAATTCTATTGCTCGGCTTACTTCTAAATCAATTTTCCTCTGACTTCTGCTACTACTATTGCTCCTATTACTTCTTCAAAGCTTTCTTCAGATTTTTTCCTCAACATCTCATAAAGGATGTTAAGGAAATTTAGGAGCATTTATTTTTGCTTCAAACCATACGTGACTGTCCCTTACACCATGCATAGGTGTGTCTTCAGTAAATTGTAATGATTCATGTATATTGGCTGCTAACGGCAAAGGAAATTGGTGCATGGCTTGCATTTTATAAGACTGACGCATTGGAAAACCATCCTATCTATTTTCCATTAGAGTGCCCCCTCTTAAAAAATTTAAGCATGTTTTGTCTTTTTTAATAAGTTGAATGAACTTGTTCAACCAACTTACTAACCATAATCATAAGATGGAGAAATTTCCACATCGCAACCTTTACGCTTGGCTACTGAGGCGTAAACTTGTTTCTCATTATTTCTTCAACTTATTTAGTATCTAACTTACTGTCCAAAATGAGTGTAACAGGTCCATCATTTATGAAAGCAATATCCATCATCGCTCCAAACACACCCGTTTCCACATGGACACCTCTTTCTCTTAATGCATCATTGAAAGTATCATATAACGATTTCGCCATTTCAGGTTTTGCAGCAGCAGTGAAATTTGGCCTTCTTCCTTTACGAGTATCTCCATAAAGCGTAAATTGGGAGACAGACAAAATATGACCTCCCGTTTGTTTTACAGACACATTCATTTTTCCACTTTCATCTTCAAATACTCTGAGATTGACAATTTTATCTGCTAGATAAGCAATATCCTCTTCATTATCCTCATGGGTAATGCCTACAAGCAATAATAAGCCTTGCTGTATTTGACCAACGACTTGTCCATCGACGGTAACCGAACCTTCCTTACAGCGCTGTAAAACAACTTTCATATCCACCGCTCCTGTTTATGATTGCATAATTCGCTGTACACAATATACATCTTGCAGTCTTTTTATTTTATCTACTACGGATTGCAGATGATCACGATGACGTATGAGAATGGTCATGTGAATTTCAACCATTTTATTTTTCGTTGATTTACCAGATACAGCAGAAATAAACGTTTTCGATTCCGATACTGCCTGCATCACATCATTCAATAATCCTCTTCGGTCATAACCGGTTATTTCAATCATCACAGAGTAATTTGCTTCCACTTGGGAAACCCACTCTACAGCAATCAAACGATGTTGTTCATCACTTTCTTCCAATGGGATATTATTGCAATCACTGCGGTGTACAGAAACCCCTCTGCCTTTAGTGATATACCCTACGATTTCATCTCCAGGAACCGGATTACAACAACGTGCGAAACGAATAAGTAAATTTTCTACTCCTTTTACCCTGACACCTTGAGTAGAGTGTCCCTTTTTCTTTGCATCAGGTCTCGTTTCGTTGATCTCGTTCGTTAGTTGGCTTTCTTCCAATTCTTTACGGAGTTTTTCTGTCAACTTCATGCTAACTTGAGTTGCGGTCACCCCGCCCGTTCCGACAGCAGAAAGTAAGTCCGGAATATCTTGAAAATTAAATTTTTCAGCTGCTTCCATCAAGTGATCGTCATCTAGTACTAAAACGGGTTCAAATCCTAGCTTTCTCACACTTCGTTCTACTTCTTCTTTCCCTTTCGCAATGTTTTCTTGCTTCTTCTCTCTTTTAAACCATTGCTTTATTTTCGATCTAGCCTGTGATGATTGCGCAATATTCACCCAGTCTTGACTTGGACCATAGGAATGCTTCGAAGTCATAATTTCAACGATATCCCCAGTGACTAGTGCATGATCCAGAGGAACAATCCTACCATTAACTTTCGCACCTATAGTACGATTCCCGACTTCTGTATGAATTCTATACGAAAAATCAATAGGAACTGAACCTGCAGGCAATTCAATAACCTCGCCTTTAGGGGTGAATACGAACACTTCATCTGAAAAGAAATCCATCTTTAATGATTCAATAAATTCAGCTGCGTCTGTTGTTTCTTTTTGTAATTCCATTATTTCTCGAAAAAAACGAATACCGTCCATTGTATCTGTAGCTATCGCTTTACCTTGTTTATACGCCCAGTGTGCAGCTACACCATATTCACTCGTTCTGTGCATTTCCATCGTACGTATTTGCACTTCCAAAGGCTCACCATTTGGACCAATCACTGTCGTATGCAAGGACTGATACATGTTCGTTTTAGGCATAGCAATGTAATCTTTAAACCTTCTAGGCATGGGTTTCCATAACGTATGAATAATACCAAGCGATGCATAACAATCTTTAATATTATCCACGATGACGCGGATAGCTAACAAATCATAAATTTCATTAATCTGTTTGTTTTGCATTTGCATTTTACGATAAATGCTATAAATATGTTTTGGGCGACCAGATATATCTGCTTTTAAGCCCATTGCATCTAATTTTTCTTTGATGTTTCCCATCACATCTTCAATATATTGTTCACGTTCGATCCGTTTATTTTTCATCAAATTAGCTATACGATAATATTGTTGAGGATTGAGGAAACGTAGTGCGATATCTTCCATTTCCCATTTTATTGCTGAGATCCCTAACCGATGTGCAATAGGACAGAAAATTTCTAATGTCTCACGAGCAATGCGTCGCTGACTTTCTTCTTTTTGAAATTTCAACGTGCGCATGTTGTGCAATCTATCTGCAAGCTTTATTAATATGACACGAATATCATTCGCCATAGCAACAAACATTTTACGATAATTTTCATTTTGATGTTCTTCTTTAGATTTATATCTAATTTTCTCTAATTTCGTTACACCATCAACTAATTTAGAGCACGTTTCTCCAAACTGCTCTGTTATCATTTCTAATGTTATTTCTGTATCTTCGACGACATCATGAAGCAATGCAGCAACAATAGTCGTAACATCCATCTGCATATTCATGATGATTTCAGAAACTGCAAGTGGATGTTGAATGTATGGCTCACCGGACTTTCGCACTTGTCCTTGATGGGCTTTTTCGGCAAAATCATATGCTTCACGAATCAGTTCCAACTCTTCTTCATTCAAGTATGAGCCTGCCTTGTTCAATACTTCTTCTATGCCCATGATTCTACCCTTTCTAATTTGATTTTCTCTCATTATGCCTTCGATTAAGCCAAACGTCAACTATTTGCATGATAAATTTCTACATATAATCGACAGCATTTGAGAAAGGAAAAATCTGTACAATAAAAATGATGCTTCACCAGCATTTACAGCTGTCAGATCTATCACTTTATTCCGTATAAAAAGGATAATTTTTACATTTATTATTGTTCCATTTTTGAAACAGCAAGTAGTTTTTGGAAATTACGGTTCTAGGATCGCCATGAGCCCGACCACCAAACTAAATACAAAAACATTTTGGGAAGTGTTAGCTTTAATTGCAAACTCTTTAGTATTTCTAATGGTCGGATTAGAAATTGCCAGAATTGATTTGACTGGAAAATGGATGATGATTCTTTTTGCCATTGTCATTGTGCTAGTAGGTAGAAGTGTTGCCGTCTACAGTAGTTTGGCATTCGTCAAAAATCTTCCTACGTCTTGGAAGCATATTTTTAATTGGGGTGGAGTGAACTACACGCCACTTAACACCCTTACGGGTCGTTTGAAGTGGATGCTTCTTGGGAAGTAGATACTTTT
>NZ_QXJP01000028.1 GCF_004115085.1 Longirhabdus pacifica
TTTCACTCTATATCGATATGAAGTAGATTTGCGATGATGTTCTCTCCCGCTTCGTGAGTCTTTCGTAAAAGGCTCTGGTGAAGCGGCGAGATCTAATATACCATACAAATGATGAATGATGCAACAGTTAATTTCAAAAAAGTTTCATGTCTTATAAAAAAGCTGAATCATTGGTTTTATGATTCAGCTTTAACTGCTTTCAATCTATTATATTATCAGAGCGAATGATGGACTTTTTAGGTATGAGTTAAAGTAAACATCACCTATTAACTCTGTACTACCATGCTTATTGATATCCATGGTCCTATTTACAAAGAGAACATAGTGCATCATGTCTTTCCATCTTTTAAGTCTTAAGCGATTGAACTTGAACTAAAAAAAATCAGTCTCCATTAACTATACCATGTAAAGCTCTATACTCTTGCTCAAGTATACTCATGCTAATAGCATCATGATACTCATGATTATAAAACAAAACTTCTCTAAGTACACCTTCACGCTTGAAGCCTAACTTTTCATAAGATTTAATTGCACGTTCATTGAACGTGTATACATGTAATTCTATACGATGCAATTGAACGACACCAAAGGCATAATCTAAAAGTAACTGCATTGCCTCTGTGCCATAACCTTTACCAAAATCAGCCTCATCATTAATCGCTATACGTATCCAACCATTTCTGTTGATACGATCGATACCATTGATACCAATATCCCCAATAACTTCATCGTTCTCTTTATTGACAATAAGCAAAAAAATACTGCTGTCATCTCCAGCTTTGGTATCAAAGTATTTATGAATTTCTGATTTAAAGAAAATTTTCTGACTTCCTGTTAATATTCTTGTCTCTTCAGAACGGTACAAACCGTTATAAAACAAATCTACATCACTTTGTTCTGGTGGGCGTAAGTATACTAAATCACCCACCAGAAATTTTACGTGCTCTCCCACTGTAAAGCACCCTCTTCCGATTTATTCCGATGCTCTTTCTTTCATAAGAGGGAATAATAGCACATCACGTATAGAAGGAGCATCTGTCAACAACATGACTAAGCGATCAATACCAATACCTAGCCCACCTGTTGGCGGCATACCGATTTCTAAAGCACGAATGAAATCCTCATCCATCATATGAGCTTCATCGTTACCTTGTTCTCTTTCTTCTAATTGAGATTCGAACCTTTGTCTTTGGTCAATAGGATCATTCAACTCTGTAAATGCATTTGCATGTTCACGAGCAACAACAAATAGTTCAAATCGATCTGTAAACCTTGGATCATCTGCATTTTTCTTCGCTAAAGGCGAGATAGCTACAGGATGTCCGGTAATAAATGTTGGTTGAATTAATGTTTCCTCCACTCGTTGCTCAAAAAACTCATTTACAATGTGTCCATATGTCATATTATCTTTCACTTCAATATGATGTTCTTTCGCAAGTGCGTGAGCTTCTTCATCCGTCATATGAACACTAAAATCTACACCAACTGTTTCTTTAATCGCATCCACCATCGAAATTCGTTTCCAAGGAGAACCTAAGTCTACTAGCTTGTCCTGATATTGAATTTCAGTTGTCCCTAATACTTCCTGTGCAATATGACGCACAAGATTTTCTGTAAGTTCCATGATAGACTCATAATCTGCATATGCTTCATATAATTCGATCATCGTAAATTCAGGATTGTGTCTTGTAGAGATACCTTCATTTCGATACACTCTGCCTATCTCATACACTTTCTCCATACCACCGACAATCAAGCGCTTTAAATGTAGCTCTATAGCGATACGCATGTATAATTCCATATCTAAGGCATTGTGATGTGTAATAAATGGTCTTGCAGTAGCGCCTCCTGCTATCGCATGAAGTGTTGGCGTTTCCACTTCCAAAAACCCTTGATTATCCAAATATCTACGCATAGATTGAATAATTTTAGAGCGAAGCACAAAACTATGTTTAACGTCTGGATTCATAATTAAATCGACGTATCGTTGTCTATAACGCAATTCCACATCTTTCAATCCATGATATTTCTCAGGTAAAGGATATAATGATTTGGTAAGGATCGTGAGCTCTGTCACTTTTACAGAGGTCTCACCCGTTTTTGTTTTAAAAACATGACCCGATACTCCAACAATATCCCCAATGTCCAACATATCGAATGCTTCAAATAATGTTTCCCCAATGGTATCTTTGCGAACATAGATTTGAATTTTCCCTGTCATATCTTGAATATGTGCAAAGGTAGCTTTACCCATAGAACGCTTTTGCATCATACGTCCAGCTAATACAACAGATGCTTTCATTTCTTCTAATTCTTGTTTTTCCTTTTCGCCATACGCTTCATGTATTTCAGAAGCTTCATGTGTTTTTTCAAACTTCTGACCAAAAGGGTCTACGCCCAATGCTTTCAACTGATCTAATTTGTTTCTGCGAATGAGCAACATCTCATTTAATTCTAAATGTTGTTCGGACAATTTACACACTCCTTAAGTGACTATCATTCTTATCATTACTATGTATCTTAAACTAAAAAAGCTTCCAAAGGAAGCTTTTTTACGATGATTAAATAAATCTCGATTCAAGTAAAGTTCTAAATATAAAAATCATGGCTGAAAGTACAAATTCCTTTAGGTTTATTATCTGTTAATATCAATAATTTTATACTGAATTACACCTGCTGGGGCGTTGACATCTACAAGTGCGTCTTTCTTTTTACCAATAATGGCTTTACCTACTGGACTTTCATTCGAAATTTTATTTTCTAATGGATCCGACTCCGCACTTCCAACGATGGAATATCGCACTTCGTCACCAGATTCAATATCATGTAGTGTTACAATGGAACCCACACTTACCGTGTCTGTATCCACTTCATCATCATTAATAATGCTTGCATTACTTAACATTTTTTCTATTGTAATAATTTTACCTTCAATGAAAGCTTGCTCATTTTTAGCATCTTCATATTCGGAGTTTTCGCTAATATCACCATAGCCAATTGCTATCTTTATTCTTTCTGCAACTTCTCTGCGTTTGACAGACTTCAGGTGATCTAATTCCTCCTCAAGTTTTTTTAATCCATCTTGTGTAAGGATTACTTCTTTTTCAGACATATAACAAAACTCCTGTCATAATTTTTTTACTCTTCCTCGATATGATTGAAGAGATATTAGTTAACGTAATATTAATATATAAAAGATGCTCTGCATCATGACAACATTATTACTGGTTGATTATATTTCATGCATGAAAAAATGTCAATCATAGCCATTTAATCTGATGAAACTGGATGTTAACTGCTTGCTACAGCCACATCTTTTTCAAAACCGGCAACGAAATCCTCTAATACATTTTTCATTCCGTCTCTCGTCGTTTGACTCATGACACTGTCTTTTATTCTTGCAGAACCACGCAATCCTTTCAGATACCATGCTACATGCTTTCTCATTTCTCTCACTGCAACAGACTCACCCTTTAGGTCAACGAGTCTATCCATATGCAACATGCAGATGTCGATTTTTTCTTGGGCAGTTGGTTCTCCAAGTAATTGTCCATTCGTTAAATATTGTACCGTTCTAAATAGTATCCAAGGGTTTCCTAATGCCGCACGTCCTATCATGACCCCATCACAACCTGTATGATCTAACAAACGCTTTGCATCTTCTGGAGCAAATACATCCCCATTTCCTATTACAGGAATATTAACGGTGCTTTTCACTTCTTTAATAATATCCCAATCTGCTTTACCGGTATACATTTGCTTTCTTGTACGGCCATGTATGCTAACAGCCTGACCACCACCACGTTCAACGGCTTTGGCATTTTCAATCGCGTAAATATGATCTTCATCCCAACCGATACGCATCTTCACAGTAACTGGTTTTTTAACTTCTTTAACGACGGCGGATACCATTTCCTCTATTTTGCTTGGATCAAGCAACCACTTTGCCCCTGCGTCTACTTTTGTAATTTTGGGAGCTGGACATCCCATGTTGATATCTATAATATCGGCATTCGTTTTTTCATCGACAACTTTTGCTGCTTCTACGAGTGAAGCTTTGTCTCCCCCAAAAATTTGTAAGCTAAGCGGCTTTTCTCGCTCATCTACAAATAGCATATCTAATGTTCGTTTGTTTCCATGGAGGATGGCTTTATCACTTACCATTTCCGCACAAACTAGTCCACATCCAAATTCTTTCGCAATCAGACGAAAAGCAGGATTACAAACTCCAGCCATCGGCGCAAGCACAACTTGATTTTTCATTTCAATATTACCTATTTTTAACATTTACATCCTCCCCATTTTCTTCATATATCATGTTATAAAAGACTGAATTCGTGCATCCAGTTCATTTTTTCGTATAACGTTACATCTTCCATTTTGTTCAGTTTTCCCAAAGTTTCTCCAACCCATTCGAGATGAGGGGATGGAACAGGTAAAATTTCTTTTAAAGGTATCATGACAAACGATCTTTCCCTCATTCTAGGATGCGGGATCGTCAATGTGTCACTGTGCATTTGAACGTGATCAAACAGTAAAATATCCAAGTCCAATGTCCTTGGGCCCCATTTAATATCTCTTACTCTGCCAAGAAGATGTTCAATTGCAGCTACTTCTTGCAGTAATTGTTCTGGTGTCAGGTTCGTTTTGATTTCAGCGACCATGTTGAGAAATGCCGGCTGATCCGTGTACCCAACAGGTGCAGACTCATATAATGATGAACCCTTATTCATTATAATGCTAGGGTGTTCATGCAACCTTTTCATTGCACTTACAAGATGGTGTTTACGGTCTCCTATATTGGACCCAGCACCGATATAAACAATATGTTTCATAGGTTAATTTTCGACCCGCTTCCGACATATTTCTACTGAGACACCTTCAAATGAAGCAGCAAAAGGTGGATCAGGCTTTGTAATTTCTATTTTAATTTCTTTGAGCTGTTCATACGTGGTAAACAATTCTTCACATATATGTTGTGCTAAAGCTTCTAAAAGGTTGAATGTTTTCTTCGTCATGATATGCTCAATGATTTCATACGCTTCTCCATAATTAACAGTATACTTCAATTTGTCGTGCTGGCAAGCCAATTTCAAATCTAACCCTAATTCAACTTGTACGTAGAAGCGTTGTCCTAGTTTGTTTTCCTCAGGAAATACACCATGATAGCCAAAAAATTGCATTTGTTTTAATTTTATTTTATCAAGCACAGCGTTTCTCACACCTTACTTATATAATGTATTGGAAACATGTTTAATGCCGTAGTTTATTCTGCCTCTTTCACTTTGATACGTTACATGTCTATGCAGATTATATGAAGGTAAACAACCTTATTTACTCTTTATTATGGCTTCTGTCATACGTGCCGCTCTTACTGTTTGCTTCACATCATGAACACGTATGATTTTACAACCTTGTGTTATACCCATCACTGCGGTAGCCAACGATCCTTCTACTACATCATGAGCAGGTAAGGAAAGCGTTTTTTGAATCATAGATTTACGGGAAGTTCCAAGCAATACGGGATAGCCTAAAGCAGTTAGCTGATGGAGATGGTTCATGATCGTTAAGTTATGCTCTAGTGTTTTGGCAAACCCGATCCCTGGATCCAGTATGATCTGTTCTTCTTTCACTCCTGCTTTCATAGCTAAGGAGATACTTTCTTGTAAGTCATGTATGACATCGGTGACAACATCTTCATATTCCGCTGTTTTTCTATTGTGCATGAGTATGATAGGACATCCTTTATGAGCAGCAAGCTGAGCCATTTGCTCATCATATTGACATCCCCAAATATCGTTTACTATGGTTGCGCCGGCATCTAACGCTGCTTTTGCAACGGATGATTTATACGTATCAATGGAGATAGGAACATGAATATGAGAAGCAATTTTTTCAACTACCGGAATGACACGTTGTAATTCTTCTTCCGCTGAAATACGTTTTGCGCCAGGACGAGTGGATTCACCACCAATATCAATAATATCGGCACCTTGCTCTACCATGGTTAAGGCACGTTGATATGCTTGTTCTACTGTATGATACGTCCCTCCATCGGAAAATGAATCTGGTGTTACATTAAGAATACCCATGACAAGTGTTGTATGACGAGCGTGGAGCATAGCATATAATTTGTTGTTCGTATCCTTCATCTGTTTACGGTCCATTCCTTTTTAAAGTTTACTATATAAAATGAAGAAATAATAACATACAGTTTACGCCTCAGTTGCCAGGCGTAAAGGTTGTAATATGTAATTTCTTCATTTTATGTTTAGCGGTAATAAGTTGAGTGAACAAGTTCATCAACTTATTGGATAAAATTTTTCAATAGTTGCTTTCCTTGCTCCGTTAAAATGGACTCTGGGTGAAATTGAACACCTTCAAGTGGATAGTCACGATGGCGAATAGCCATAATCTCCCCAGCTTCTGTTTGTGCACTGATTTCCAACGTTTCAGGTAACGTTTCTTTTTCCACAATTAACGAATGATAGCGAGTCGCCTTGAGTGGGTTTTCTAAGTTAGAAAAGATCGTTTTACCGTCATGAAGCACTTCTGCCATTTTTCCATGTACGATTTGTTCTGCTCTAACCACATTTGCTCCGAAAGCTTGTGCAATAGCTTGATGGCCAAGACATACACCTAGTATAGGCTTGTTCTTCTTAAAATGATCTATCACATCTAGACTAATTCCCGCTTCATCAGGAGTTTTAGGGCCGGGAGAAATAATGATTTTATCTGGATTCATTTCTTCTATTTGCTTCAGTGTGACTTCATCATTGCGAACTACGTTGATTTGTTCACCTATTTCACCAATATATTGAACGAGGTTGTAAGTAAACGAATCATAGTTATCTATAACAAGTATCATGTTGTACCAACCCTTTCGGTTATATGAATACCATTCGATTTATTTTCATATACAATAACACGAAAAAATAAAAATCAAAAGAAAAACGTAAAAAAACTGAATATCCGACTTATGCCAGATATTCAGATCCTTATGAGATAATACATGATTATATTTTATATTTTAATAATAACAAACCAATTTATTCAAATTGGAACAACGGTGTACTTAAATATCTCTCACCGTTACTTGGTATCACTGCGATGACTCTTTTCCCTTTACCTAACTTTTTAGCAACTTGTATCGCTGCATGAACGTTAGCACCTGAAGAGATACCGCATAGTATACCTTCCTCTTTCGCTATCTTACGTGCCATTTCAAATGCATGCTCATTTTCTATCGTAATAATTTCATCATAAACTTGTGTGTTTAGAATGCTTGGTACGAATCCAGCTCCTATCCCCTGAATTTTATGAGGTCCAGGCTTACCTCCAGAAAGAATAGGTGATGCTGCTGGCTCCACAGCTACAATTTGAATTCCAGGGAAATGTTCCTTCAAAATTTCCCCTGTACCAGAAATAGTACCCCCTGTTCCAATACCTGCAACAAATGCATCTAAGTTACCATCATGATCTTGTATCGCTTTTACAATTTCAGGCCCTGTTGTTTCACGGTGTACTTTCACATTCGCTTTATTGTTGAATTGTTGAGGCATAAAATAATCGGGATGATCTGCATGTATGTCCTCTGCTTTCTTGATTGCGCCTTTCATGCCTTCTGCTCCTGGCGTTAATACCAATTCTGCACCATAAGCACGCAATAAATTTCTTCGCTCTAAACTCATCGTTTCTGGCATAACGAGTATGGCTTTATATCCTTTTGCAGCAGCTACCATTGCAAGACCAATCCCTGTATTTCCACTCGTCGGTTCGATAATGGTGTCACCTGGTTTTAATGCTCCAGTTTGCTCCGCATCTTCAATCATGCTGATAGCAATTCTATCTTTAACACTTGCCCCTGGATTTTGGAATTCGAGCTTTACATATACTTCTGCTGCATCTTCCGGCACCACTCTGTTGAGTTTTACTAATGGTGTACCACCAATTACTTCTGTAATATTTTGCACTAATTTTGACATTTTTCTTCTCCTCCTTAATCTATCTTGGTTGAAATAGTAGTCATTCAAGTTGTTTCTCCATTTGTGTACTTCATTTGCGTTCTTACATGTTTCATTTTGTTTTTGTTTCCGTATATATAATTAAATTCATTACTTCCATATTCATAACTTTAAATTCATACTCATCACAGTACAATCTATACTAATGTAATTCCAACATTACAATCTGTGTACCCTTTTCACCTCTGGTATTATTCCGAGTTAAAAGGTAGGTTTAATATAATTTTAACAGTGTCCCTTTATTATGTCAACGGTGTTCATACACGTCTTACTGAACTTTTTTTATAAAAGTGTTTTTGTTTTTTTATTTTACCGTGGTATATAATGAATCATTTAGATAATTTAAATGCATTTGTTCATGAGACGTAGACTTGTATTTCATCATTTCTTGTTCTTAAATATGTACATGAAAAGGTGCACCTTGCTAAAGCTTACAGCTTACCAACAAGGTGCACTTTCATTATGACGTTGCTTGTTTTAACAATTCACTTAGCTCATCTTTGGAAAAGGTATAGTTATCATTACAAAAATGACACACTACTTCTGCATGTCCTTGTTCTATTAATCCGTTAATTTCCTTTTCCCCGAGGCTAATTAGTGCTTTCTCCATTCGTTCTTTACTGCAACCACAGTGGAAGGAAAGAGGAATTTGATCCATAATGTTAAAAGATGGAAGCACCTTTTTCACGAGCTCCTCTATTTTCATTCCATCATCTAAATAAGCGGTCACGGTCTGCAACTGATTGATTTCTGTTTCAATTGCAGCAATATCTTCATCCTTCATGCCAGGAAGAATTTGAATAATGAAACCTCCCGCAGCTTTTACAGATTGATCTCTATCCACTAATACACCTGCTGCAACAGCAGAAGGAATCTGCTCCGATTTTGCAAAGTAATACGTAAAGTCTTGACCAATTTCACCTGAAACAATAGGACTTGCACCTCGATACGGCTCTTTCATCCCTAAATCTTTGGTTACGTATAAGTTTCCCTGTGTACCAACAGCACCACGAACATCCAATTTACCGATCTCATTTAAAGGTAAGTCCACTTGTGGATTATGCAAAAATGCTTTAGCTTGTCCCTTTGCATTCGCATCTACAACAATTTGGCCAATAGGGCCATTTCCTTTTATTTGAATGGTCAGATGCTGCTCTCCTTTAAGCATCGTTCCCATCATTGCACCGATCGTTGACGCTCTACCTACTGCAGCGGTTGCCGTAGGTAATGTTTGTTGTCTCTCACGAATCTCTTCTACAAATGAAGTCGATTCGGCAGCAAATACACGTACTTTTCCGTCGAATGCTGTACCTCTTACGATGTAATTTTCCATTTCTTTTTCTCCTTCATGATCAGAATGTTATCGTCTTGTCACCATTAGTTAAGCAGATTTATTACGCTCATATATTAACCGTAAGCCTTGTAATGTGAGCAACGGGTTCACAATTTGTATAGACTTTGCTTCGGAAGCGATAAGTTCACTTAGCCCGCCTGTAGCCACGACTGTCGTGTCTAACTTATATTCTTCCTTTATTCGATTTACGATACCATCCACTTGTGATGCATAACCAAATATAATTCCTGCTTGCATCGATGTAACAGGGTTTTTGCCAATAACGCTACTAGGTTTCACCAGTTCTATACGCGGTAATTTTGCAGCCTTTTGATATAAAGCCTCTGTTGAAATACCAATACCAGGAGCGATGGCACCACCGACGTACTCATTTTTTTCATTGATGTAATCAAATGTTGTCGCCGTTCCGAAGTCGACCACAATAAGAGGTTTTTGTTCATGGTGCATATGTATAGCAGCTACTGCATTTACGATGCGATCCGCACCCACTTCACGAGGGTTCTCATATCGTATATTTAACCCTGTTTTGATGCCAGGACCAATCATCATCGGTGTACGTTGAAAATATTTATTGCTGACACCTTCTAAAATCGGATTCAACGGTGGTACGACGGAGGAGATAATGATGCCTTCGATTTGACTAATTTTTATTTTGGCATAATCAATCAACTGTCGAAAACTGATGCCATATTCATCGACAGTAGCTTTCCTATTCGTGCTTAATCTCCAATGATAAATGAGTTCTTCGCCTTTATATACTCCAAGTACGATGTTTGTATTTCCAACATCGATGACAAAAATCATACCTCTTCCCCCTTCTTCTGATACAGATCTAAACTGATATCGATCGTCTGCACACCATTCGTTAGTCCACCAATCGAAATGATATCTACTCCCGTTTCTGCTACAGAACGAATGCTTTGGAGATTGATGCCTCCCGATGCTTCTATCGTGATGTTATGATTGACTTCCCTTATTTGATGCACGGCTTGTACCATGTGTTCAGCATGCATATTGTCTAACATAATAATATCTGCACCAGCACTCAATGCCTCTGTCACTTCTTGTAAGCTCTCCACTTCGACTTCAATTTTCATCGTATGCGGGATAGACTTTCTAGCATTGGATACTGCTGCGGTAATGCCTCCTGCGGCTTTAATATGATTGTCTTTAATCATGACAGCATCATATAAGCCTACTCGATGATTAACGCCTCCACCAATGCGTACTGCATATTTCTCTAATACACGGAGCCCCGGCGTTGTTTTTCTTGTATCTGCAATGTTACTATCTAAATCTTCGATGATGGTAGCAAATTGCTTTGTTTTAGATGCGATGCCAGACAACCGCTGCAATAAATTGAGCACGAGTCGTTCTCCGCTTAATATATTTCTTGTGTTGCCGTTTATTTCTGCAATGGTTGTCCCTTTAGATACGTGTTCCCCTTCTGGAATGAGTAACTGAATTTGCATTTGCGGATCAATGATGTTGAATATCATAGCGATGAGTGGTAAACCCGCTATCACTCCATCTTGTTTCGCATGAATAATGCCTTTGGATTGATGCGTTTCAGGAATGGTGACTAGTGCCGATACATCTCCGGTTCCTATATCTTCTTGCAGCCAAGATTTAATATGTGATGTTAGTGTGTCGCTGTGTAAATTAAACAAAGACATCCCCTCCATTTTCCGTTTGCTGTTTACCCTGTTCACGCTGCAGTATAATATGTTGTTTCCACAACAAGTCATCGGTTTCAGGGAAATCTTCTCTGTAGTGTCCCCCTCTACTTTCTTCCCGCTTTATTGCAGCTTGACCAACGAGTAGTGCACATGTTAGTAAGTTAGCAAACTCATACTCTTCTCTTTTCTGTAAATTAATTTGGAACATTGGTAGTTGCTTTTTAAGTTCAGCCAATCCTTTTTCCAATCCTTTGCGGGATCTTTTCAGACCGACATAACGCAGCATGAGTTTTTGCAACTTCAATCTTTTTTCGATAATGGGATAGTGGATGTGTTCTGTCCATTGTTCTTCATGTGCGATGTCACTACTTTCACGTTGTTTTATCTCGGAAATTTTATCCGCAATGCGACTGCCAAACACAATAGCTTCAGACAATGAGTTACTGGCTAAACGATTTGCACCATGCACGCCCGTAGAAGATACTTCACCACAGGCAAATAAATTTTTGATGCTGCTTTCTCCGTGTAAGTCCGTCTTTACGCCTCCCATCATATAATGGGCAGCGGGCGCAACTGGAATCCAATCCGTCGTAATATCCAATCCGAATTGCAGACAATATCGATATATCGTTGGGAATCTCTTTTTGATAAAGGATTCCGATTCGTGTGTAATGTCTAAGTATACGTAAGTCGATTTGTTGCTGGTCATTTCATCGATAATGGCTCTTGCAACAACGTCTCTTGGGGCTAGCTCCATCTGGGGATGGTAAGTACTCATAAACCTTTCCCCTTTATTGTTGCGAAGGACCGCACCTTCTCCTCGCACTGCTTCCGTAATTAAAAATCTAGGTGCACCAGGGTAACATAATGCGGTAGGATGAAATTGTATGAATTCAATATCTTGTATGTTGGTACCAGCACGATACGCCATAGCAATTCCATCACCAGTAGCAATCTCAGGGTTGGTTGTGTAGCGATATAATTGACCAGCTCCCCCTGCGCATAGCACTACTGCTTTGCTACGAACGGCTTCCCTTTTTCCTTCATGGTTTTCAATGAGTGCCCCAGCACATATGCCGTTCTCTGTCAGTAAATCAATAACAAAATGCTCATCGTAAATCGTAATATTTTCATTGTTTTTTGCTTGCTTATACAGTGCTCGTACAATTTCTGAACCCGTTGCGTCTCCATTTGCATGTAGTATTCTCCGCTTACTGTGAGCTCCTTCTTTTGTTAATGCAAAAGCGCCATCTTCTACATCAAATTCAGTTCCAAGCGCAATGAGTTCTTTCACTGCATCTGGACCTTCGTTAGTAAGAATGGTTACCGCCTCATTTTCACACAATCCAGCTCCTGCGATTAATGTGTCCTGTCGATGTAACGAAGGAGAATCGTCATCAGAGAACACAGCAGCAATACCACCTTGTGCATACTGTGTATTGCTATCCATAATTGTCTTTTTCGTAATGAGTAGAACTTTACTGTGTTCACTGATTTTTATGGCAGTAAATAAACCTGCTATTCCGCCACCAATAACGAGTACGTCGGTGTTTAGCACAGGCAAATTTGTCGTTGAAAAATTGGTTATGTAACGTGGAATCACACTGTTCACCTCTAAACATTTTATACAAAAAAAGAAAGCTGAGGTCAATGAATATACCATTTCACCCAGCCCTCTTATGTTAGCTTTTATATTTTATGCCCATCTATGTTGATGCTTATGCTGTCACTTGCAACATTCTTTCTAAAGAGAGCCTTGCTTTATCCGCAACTGGTTTAGGGACGTAAATTTCAGGTCCCATCGTCTCTAAACATTTCACCAGCTTTTTGAGATTGTTGACTTTCATATTCGGGCAAACTAAATATTTTGTTGCAAAATGGAACGTTTTTTCAGGACTGTCATTACGAAGCTGATAACCTGTACCATCTTCTGTGCCAACGATAAATTCTTGGTGGTCTGACTCTCTGCAATATTTTATTATCGCTGTCGTACTACCTACAAAGTCAGCTAGTTCCAATACTTCAGGTCTGCACTCAGGATGAACGACAAATTGCGCTTGTGGATGTTTGATTTTCATTTGCTCCACATCTTTCACCGTTAACATGTCGTGCGTATTGCAGTACCCTTCCCAGATAATCATTTTCTTATCTGTGAATTTTGACACATAGTCACCCAGATTTTTATCTGGAACCCAGATAATTTCGTCTGCATCCACAGACTGAATGACTTTTACCGCATTAGCAGATGTACAGCAAATGTCTGTTTCTGCTTTCACGTCGGCGGAAGAGTTAATATAAGTAACAACAGCAGCATTGGGATGTTGTTTCTTCAATTCTCGTAATCCATCCACATTGACCATGTCTGCCATTGGACAACCAGCACGCTCGTCTGGAATAATGACGGTTTTATCCGGCGCTAATATTTTCGCGCTCTCTCCCATAAAATGAACACCACAGAAAACAATCGTATCTGCATCTGTTTGTGCTGCTTTTTGCGCTAACAAGAAGGAGTCTCCTCTAAAATCTGCCACTTCTTGTATTTCATCACGCTGATAATAATGAGCTAATATGATGGCATTTCTTTCTTCTTTTAATTGTAATAGCCTTTCTTTCAACTGCTCATTACGTTCTTGCTTTCTTTCTAATGCTGTCGTTTGCATATAAATCCTCCTTACGGCTGAGGTATATGATATTCATGAATGTTAGATAAGTTGATGGACTTGTTCAACCAACTTTACCACCATGCATAATGTCAAACAAGTTGCATCATACATAATGACTATCTATCACTTCATGTAAAATGAATATATTTTAAATTTAATGTACAGTACGCGACGACTGCTGTCAATGCATGAACAATGGTAAAGGAGAAAAAACTTTCATTCATAAAAAAGGGGTGCAACCCAATCTTAGATTGCACCTAAATGTGTTATTTCATCACAAATACTATTCTGTTTTATCGTCGTTAGTTTCTTCTTCTTTTTGTGATTGGATATTTACTTTTACATCATTTTGATTTGATTCATCTTTTGGCTCGTCTTTGTATACATCAATTGGTTCCGTCACTTCACCACTTTGAAGCAATTCATAGATCTTGTCTTTGTCTAATGTTTCTAGTTCAATCAATTTGTTGGCAATAAGATGAACTTGATCCGCATTATCTTGTAGTATTTGTTTCGCACGATCATAACAGCTATTCATTAATTTCTGTAGCTCTTTATCGATTTCATAAGCGATAGCATCACTGTAGTTAGGATCTTGACCTACATCGCGACCTAAGAATACTTGTTCATTCGGATTACCAAACTGTATTGGTCCAAGTTTTTCACTCATTCCAAACTGCATGACCATCGAACGTACAATCGCCGTTGCTTTTCGGAAATCATCATAGGCACCTGTTCCTACTTCACCAATGAATAATTCCTCGGCTACACGACCTCCTAGTAAGCCTGTAACGCGATCGAGTAATTCATTTTTTGTTTGTAAGAGGCGATCTTCTCCCTCTTTTGGCATCATCATCGCATAACCGCCAGCTTTACCGCGTGGCACAATGGTAACTTTATGCACAATATCAGCGTGCTGTAAATGATATCCAATAATCGTATGTCCTGCCTCATGCAAAGCAACCGTCTTCTTCTCACGAGGACTAATGATTCTATTTTTCTTTTGCGTACCTACGACGATACGATCAAAAGCTTCATCTAAATCATCCATATCAATTTGCTTCTTATCTCTTCTAGCTGCAATCAAGGCAGCTTCATTTAATAAGTTCTCTAGATCTGCACCTGTGAAGCCCGTTGTATATCTAGCAAGAGATTCCATTGTCACGTCGTCTCTAAGCGGTTTATTTTTCGCATGTACTTTCAGGACAGCTTCTCTTCCTTTGACATCAGGACGATCTACCGTAATTTGACGGTCAAATCGGCCAGGTCTTAACAACGCCGGATCTAAAATGTCTTGTCTATTTGTTGCTGCAATGATGATGATGTTTTCGTTTTCTCCAAAACCATCCATTTCTACAAGCAACTGATTTAACGTTTGCTCTCGCTCATCATGTCCGCCGCCTAAGCCAGCCCCACGCTGTCTACCTACGGCATCGATCTCATCAATAAAGATAATACATGGCGAGTTCTTCTTCGCATTTTCAAATAGATCACGTACACGAGAAGCACCAACACCGACAAACATTTCAACGAAGTCGGAACCACTTATGCTAAAGAATGGTACGCCTGCTTCTCCAGCTACCGCACGAGCTAATAAGGTTTTACCTGTTCCTGGAGGTCCATTAAGTAGTACCCCTTTAGGAACTCTTGCTCCTAATGAAGCAAATTTACGAGGATCTTTAAGGAATTCAACGACTTCCACTAGCTCTTGCTTTTCTTCGTCTGCACCAGCAACGTCTTTAAACGTTACTTTTTTCTTCTCTTCACTATAAAGTCTAGCTTTACTTTTACCAAAGTTCATCACTCTTCCGCCGCCACCTTGTGACTGTTGGAAAAGGATAATGAATAAAATGAAGAAAATAACAAACGGCAATAAAGAAGTTAATAGCGTAACCCAGAACCCATCCGTATCCATCGGTTCAACGGTTTGTACTGCAGTACTATTTTCTAGCAATTCATTGAAACTATCTGTTGATGGATATGGAGCTCTTGATATAAAGGTTTTAATTTCTGAACCTTCGATAAGTTCTTTTAATTCACCTTGTATTGCAATGGAATAATTATCAAACTTCATGTTGAGCGTTCCAACATTATCGTTCGCAAGTTGCTCTGCAAATTGATCATACGAAAGTTCGTTAATTTGTTCTTCCTGACCACTAATATAATAAATTATTCCAAAAATAATGAGAATGACGATGATATAAAATCCAGATCTCTGGAAAAAACGATTCATTCCCTACCTCCTCTCGAATGCATAACGGATTTATAACTTGTCATGTAAGAACAAATGTTGTTAGACATGACAACTTTTAATATTGTACCATAGCACGCATCTTGATCTCAACTTGCTTCCATATGACTTAATCTGTGTATATTTCTTCTTTTAATATACCTATAAAAGGTAGATTTCTGTACTTTTCTCCGTAATCTAGCCCGTAACCTACAACAAAATAGTCCGGCACAACAAAACCTTTGTAATCCGGCTGTAAACTTACTCTTCTGCGATCTGGTTTATCAAACAACGTAACGATTTTAACAGAATTAGCACTTCTGCGCTTTAATAAGTCCACTAAATACGTTAATGTCAATCCACTATCAATAATGTCTTCCACAATTAAAATATCTCTGCCTTCAACAGATATATCCAAATCTTTAATGATTTTTACTTCGCCAGACGTTTGCGTCAAGTTTCCATAGCTAGATACAGCCATAAAATCAACCTCAAGCGGTACGTTCATTCTCTTTACTAAATCTCCCATAAAAATGAATGCACCTTTTAAAACGCAAATCACTAGAGGACTGCGATCTTTGTATTCCTCAGATAGCTGAACACCTAATTGTGCTATTTTTTGCTGTATTTCCTCTTCTGTAAATAAAACTTTTTCAATGTCTGGATGAATTTCCAACGTGTAAACCCCCTAAGTGTATTGTATGTCCATTCCTGTGTTGATATGTAAAAATTGCTGGGTGTCCTTCGTAACGATAGCATGTGATGATCGCTTGACACCAACAACCCACAAGATTAATCCTGTGGAATCTGTTAATATGGGAACCGCTTCTCTTGCAGTTGGGGGGATCTTGTGGTCGATGAGCATATCTTTCACCTTCTTCGATCCTTTTATACCAAACACTTGCATGCGATCCCCACGTTGCCTAGATCTTAAAATGAGTGGAAATTTTAACGCATCAAGATCAAAAATAGCTTTACTTTGCGGCAACTGTATTTGATCCCACTTATGTAAAATATTAAACTGTATATCCCTATTTATCCATGAGATTTCTATATGTTCCATTTTCTCAATGGTAAATGTACTACCTGAAACGGCATGTGTATGTATGTTCCCCATACGTATGTTATCGTATTCCCTTACCAACCGGTGTTGCTTGCTCCATTGGTAGATTGCATTCGATGGAGAGTCTTGCACAATCATGTTTCGCATTTGCTCCATTTTAATGAAATCATGTTCTACATTGCTGTGATCAAGACAATTTAATATTAATTTAATCATCCTTCTTTGTAAAGCAATATGATGAGCTTTAAAGCTATTTCTTGCGAAAACAATGACATCCTCCTGAAGTGATACCATATCCTTCATTGTTCTCTTGGCTTCCTGCATCATATAGTCTTCATCTGCGGCAACTACATTAGCAAGTCGATTCATCGTCGTACTCATTTGCGGATTATATGTTTCTAGGATAGGCATGAGTTCATTTCTAATTTTATTTCGCAAATATTTGGATGATAAATTACTGCTGTCTTGACAATACGAAAGGGTATGGTCATGTAGATAGGCCATAAGTGTCTGTTTGGATAGGTTCAACAGTGGCCTAATAATGTGTACTTTATCTTGATGAGGACGTATAAAAGGCATTCCTGACATCCCTTGCGTCCCGCTTCCTCTGATGAATCTCATCAGGACGGTTTCCGCTTGATCGTCAGCATGATGGGCCAGTGCGATAGCAGTTGCACCGTGCTTTATTGCAGTTTCAACTAAAAATTGATATCTGCATTCTCTAGCTGCTTCTTGTGTATTTTTTTTGGTCTTTTCTATATATGCAGGCACATCAATTGCAGCGATTTCAGATACCAATCCCCAATCTTGTGCTAAATGCTTTACGAATGCTGCTTCTTTATCTGCCTCTTCTCCTCTAAACTGATGATTCACATGAGCTACAACAATGCGCCAATGCGTATGCTTTGATATGTTCAACAATAGATGGAGAAGTGCTACAGAATCAGGACCACCAGAAACGGCCACCACAACACAATCGCCTTGATCCAGCATATGATGTTGTTGTATCGTTTGCTTTACCGTTTGTACTACGTTCATATGCCCTCCTATTTTAAAAGCAAGTCTGAAATGCTACCATAACAAGTAGTAAACAGATGTTAAAAACATTAATATAGCACTAATGAAGGCAGGATACAACCACCATCCATGCAAGGATGAGATAGGCGCTTTGCTGGATGTACGCTTCATCAGCTGATGCCAATACTGTTTTGCTTCTAAAGAAGAGGTAAAAGATTGTGTTATCCCTTTTATAACCCAAGGCTTTAAGTGATCATAGGACTGTGCTTGTAAAACTATTTTGCGAAGCATGTCTATATTTCGATGTTGAGGCAGCATTTTAGCAGCTTTTTCTAATCCGTTTGGGTTCATCGTTTGGATCATGAGCATAGACATTGCAAAAACATCAAAATGTTCGTCAGCGACCCTGCTCCCTTCTCCCCAGTAAGCACGGTCGTATATATCTGTAAACTGTTTCACTGCTTTTCCCTTTTCCGTTGCTCCCCCATAATCAATGACTTGACATTTACCGTGTTGATCCACGATAACATTCGACATTTTCAAATCTCCGAACACATATCCTTTGTTGTGTATGCTCACTAATTGCTTTAATATATGCGCACCAATCACGTACAGCCAAGATGATCCATTTTGATTTACGTATTCCGTTATACTGATACCTTTGAAATATGGCATGACATAGAAGGAGTACAGCTTATGCTGAAAAGAGAAATCGTCCACATCAAAAATATAAGATGGATCTTGATGTTTTTGCAGTGCCGCTAATGTGTTGACCTCGGATTGTAAATCCACAGGGTCATAAGCAATCTTCATCGCTAGTTTGCGTTGCTTTGACTTTACTAAGTAAACTTGTCCGTTAGCACCTTCACCGAGTTTTTCCATCAACACGTATTTATTTTTATTCCATTGTCCTTGAACAGTCGCACCAATGGTGATGTCCATTTTTTGGTTACTTTGTGTGTTCACTTCACATACCTTCTTTATTAAATGAATAGAGAATGTTATTAGCTACATATCACACTTAGCATGGTAGGTTTGTAGCAAAGTATCATGACCTACTATGATATGCTATCTTCTATCTGAATCTGTCCTCCCTTTAGAGCAGGAGCGGTGATATGATTACTGGAGATCATATAATCTATGACGTGCAAAATTGCAGGACCCGTAGGTGTTGTACCGCGCATACTTAATTTATTAAACAATGGATATACATGCTGCACTTGGTCTGTCCAATCTAGCGATAACTTGACATCATCCACTCTGTTCAACCCTGGGTAATGGAAAACACACAACTTCCCTTCACCCATTCTGGACTGTAAGCTAATACAAAGATCTGCTATTGCTTCTTTTACTGACGGTAGTTTTGATTTCATACTAGCACTACTATCAATAAGTAGCGCCACTTGTATCGGAATACTTTCCGTCATATTTTCCATGACCTCTACTGCTTTAGCACGTTTATCGATAGGTAGTTGTTGCAAGTGTTCTGTTCCAAATGACTTTTTCAACTCTTTATGTACGACGTGTTGAATGGTTCCCATCACCGTCTTCCTCGTCATCATTTGTACTGTCTGTGCCAATTGATGAGTGGACACTATGCTGCTCATTCCCCCACCAGCATGTGCAATTTGTTTGATTTCCTGGGCACCCATTTCTCCTATGTCACCTTGATCCAGCACGCCAACAACATTGACAATAATCTGTTCTTCTTTTGCCTGAGCCGCAGCTACGACTGGATCAATACCTACATTAGAACATCCGTCTGTGATAAGTAAGATTTGTTTTATCACTGTATTTCCTCCCATCATCATTCTTATAATCTCTCATTTTTATTATTGCCAACTTACTAGTTGCTCCATACTAAGTGAAGAGAGAAATATACAAGATTACATAGAAAAGAAAAAGGATGTTTGTATGTTATCGTTATTGTTTGTCTGCCATGTACTGTGAGATACACTGCATAAATGATTCTCCATACTTATTGTATTTCGCTATACCCGCTCCTTTGATGGATAAAAACTCCACTTTCGTACTTGGTTTTTGTGAGCACATTTCGACCAATGTTGCATCGTGAAAAATAGTATATGGTGGTAGGTTTTCTTTTTCAGCAAACTCTTTTCGTAACAATCGCAATGCATCAAACAAATATTCATCGTACGTTGTTTCTTTTTTAACCACGCGGTTGATACGTTGCGTGACTTTGTCTTCCCCTTTCAATACTTGCAGTGATTTTGTGTTCAACTGCAACGTAGGATATCGACTTTCCGTTAAGGTTAAATAACCATCCGCGATAAGTAATTGAATCATTTGCAAAATTTCTTTTTCTTTATGTGTGCTCATAATGCCATACGTAGTGAGATGCTGAAAATGAAATTGTTTTATTTTACTATCTTGCGAACCTTTTAATACTTTTGCCGTCATGGTCGCTCCAAAACGTTCACCCATACGCTTTACACATGAAATGATTTTCATCGCCTCAACGGTGATATCTACCACATCTCGATCATCTTTACAGTTAGAACACATACCGCAATGATCGTAAGCGTGGTCTCCAAAGTAGTGTACAATATAGCGCTGTAAACATTCTGATGTATGCGCATAATCAATCATTTTTTGCAAATTACTATGTTCGATATGAACTCTATTCTCCTCTTTCTCCGACTGCTCTATTAAAAATTTCTGCATCATAATATCCTGAGGAGCGTATAACAAAATGCATTCACCAGGTTGTCCATCTCTGCCGGCCCTGCCCGCCTCTTGATAATAAGATTCAATATCTTTCGGTATATTGAGATGAATAACAAATCTAACGTTCGACTTATCAATTCCCATACCGAACGCATTGGTAGCTACAATCACTTGATAGTGGTCAAACAAAAACTGTTCCTGACTGTGTGCTCTCTCTTTTTCCGTCATTCCTGCATGATATTTGCCAGCCTTAAACCCTTTTTGCTGTAAGAATGTAGTGAGTTGATCTACTTCTTTTCTTGTTGAAGCGTAGATAATGCCAACTTCACGCTGTCTCTCTCTTAAATATTGTTCAACAAAGTCTTTTTTTACCGCACCTTTCATAACAGAGAAGGATAAGTTAGATCGTTCATACCCTGTTTTAATGATTTTTGGTGATTTTAGATGCAGAAGTTTCATAATATCTTGTTCTACTTTTTGTGTTGCTGTAGCCGTGAAAGCCGCTACTACAGGAGTCTGAGGTAATTGTTGTATGACATCGTATATTTTCGTATAACTTGGTCTAAAATCATGGCCCCATTGCGATATACAATGCGCCTCATCCACTGCTATCAGAGGGATATCCAGTTGCATCAGTCTATTAACGAACATTTCCGACTCTAACCGCTCTGGTGCGATGTACACCATTTTATATTTCATCATCGATAGTTCACTCAGTCTTTTGTCCATTTGTCTTGAAGTAAGTGAACTATTAATATACGTCGTCGGGATACCCATGTTATTTAATGTATCTACCTGATCTTTCATTAAAGAAATAAGAGGTGAGATGACGATAGTCACGCCATCCATCATCATTGCGGGTAATTGATAGCATAGTGATTTTCCCGCACCAGTAGGCATAATAGCAAGTGTATCGTTGTGATGTAGAAGTTCACTCACAATGTCTTCCTGTCCTGGTTTAAACGTATCGTACCCAAAAACGCTTTTCAATTCATCATAAATGGTTTGTTTCATTTGGCAATAGCAACTCCTGTTAAAAAATGAGGCCTTCCATATCATGCGTTCTTACACTTATATTAACATAATAAATAGTTCATTTGCTCCATCAGAAAACAAATGAACTACTATAGTAAGAGTATGATAACTTGTGCATTCACACCACTACATACTAACTTACGGTTTTGGGACGTTCGATTCGTGACATACCAGGCCAACGAAAAGTAGCCCATTCCGGTTTGAAATCTTCCATCTTAGCTACCACAAGCGTCATATCATCTTTAATCGTTCCTTGCTGGGCCCTTATGACTTTCTCAATTAAGCAGTCCGCAAATATTTGTGGTTCTTCCACATCAATTTCTGAAATAACTCGTTTCATCCATAATTCTTTATTAATCGCATGACCTGGAGCATCGTACATCCCATCTGTCATCATAATGAGAATATCTCCCGGTTGCAATGTATGCCCTACTACATCAATGTCGATATCTTGCAGGATGCCAATAGGTAAATTATTGGCTTCAATTAAGATCACCTCATCTCCGCGCTTGATAAAGCTTGGCGAAGAACCAATTTTCAAAAAAGTCGTTTGCGCACTGTATTGATCAATGATAGCAACATCTATCGTAGCAAACATTTCATCCGTGGATCGCAGTAATAAAATAGAATTGACTGACTTAATTGCTAATTTTTCATCCATGCCGGACTGCAGCAATTGCTGTAAAATGGCTAAAGCAGACTTACTCTCTTCACTTGCTCGCTCACCGTTACCCATACCGTCACTCAATGCTACTGCAAACTTGCCATTATGTAATTGAATGGTTGTAAAGCTATCTCCTGACAACAAATCACCGTTTTTGGCCGCAGAAGCTATTCCGGTCTCCACTTCATACTTTTTCGCTGATCCAAATAAAACGGTCTGGTAACCCTGCTGGTTTAATACATTATCCTCTCGTTTAACGACGATATTTTCAGATAGTATTTCCGATAACATAGGGGCAATAATTTTTCTGCATTCATCATACCCTGTCTTATATTGATGAACGATTTCGATTTCAACAGCTCCTTCGTCCAAACTAATAATATCAATATACTCAATCGGCAATCCCAACTCTTGAAAAGCAAGCTTGATCTGCTCCTCCTGCATGAACATCGCTTGTCCTTCCCGCTCTATTTCAGTTGCCAAATCATGCATGACTTGCGAAACACCTTCCAGCTGATCAGCAACCAGTTGTTTATTGTCTACTAACTGCTTTTTCCACTTTATATTGTTAGAATAAATCAAGTATTCTTTACTCATCACGTCCATGACCTGCTCTGGTTTCACACATGCAGACTTCCATTTCGATTTATTAAATTGATGATGACCCTCTATCGTTTCTACCATTTCTTTCATCATTCCTATGGTTTGATCACATTCTTCCCCCCAACATTGCTTATTTTTCCAACATGTATTGCATGTCTTTGGTTTAATATATTCAATAAACCCCTCCTTTTTACCGTGCATATGTTGCTCCTTGGCATTATCCCATTTTTCATAGTTAAAACTTTCTGATAATTTAGAAAAAATGCTAGAGAACTGTTTAATACGCTGCGATGTCATTTCCCGCACCTTTTTAGCATAATCATAATGCGATTTTGAATGTTCACTCGTTCCTGGTATATATTTTGCTATTTTATCTATCACACTTTTCGGCGTAAGCAGAAACAACGCTACAGCGGCAATGGATTCCATCGTGGAATATAAAATAGCTGCTTGTCCACCTAAATAAAATGAAAAAATAGAAGTACCCAAAATCATACCGAGCGCAACAGCTAATCTATTTCCCTCCCGTAAAAGTCCTGCTAACATACCAGAGAAAGCCAGTAAACTCATTTGCGTAATCGCTTCCACATTGGCAAGACTTAAAATCAAACCAGTGACGACACCAACGGATGCTCCTAATGGTGCACCACCTACAAAGGCGAACAACAATATTAGATATCTAGAAAGAATATTATCTATGGAATAACCTTGTATAAGCCAACCTACAGTTCCTGTCATGACAGATGCAAGTAAAATAATTAAACAAATAATCTCCTCATGCTTTAACTGATAATTTTTCTTTGCCATCATTAATACAGGCAAGGCTTGCATGAAAATTAAGGTTAGGATTAAGCTCAGTCCTGCTTCGACAACACATAAAAAATAAGCATACAGCCCACCAACATTCAAAAGTGTCACCGCAATCAATTTAACAACTAACATACTAAAGAAGACAACAATAGGGGCATGAGTCAGGTTTGACTTTCCTTTTTTGTGCAGCACCGTTTGTGCAATCCAAAACAGAAGGATGCTGCTAATCGTCAGAAATGTCTGCTCATGATAACTAAAAAAGGTGCCTAAACAAAGGGAAAGGAAAACGGGAAGTATGATATCCCTCTTTGTAAAATAAATAACAGCAAAAAAAGCGATGGAGAAGGGGGCAAGTTGTTCTAATATCATGGCTCGTCCTAACAAAAAAGCAATAAATAAAAGAAACAAACTAGACTTTTTGGCCAAAAAAAACTGTATCGGTTTAAAGTGTAAAAGTTTATTGCGAAGTAAACTGATATATTGTACAGATGTTTCTTTCCATTCCGTTCTCATTGAAAAATGAACTGACTGTTTTTTATTCATTGCAGCAACACCACCTAGTTATTTGGTGTTTCTATTATATGGCGCAGCTATTAATAAGTTTGTCATAATTACTTGGAACGAAAAAAAAACTTTCCGACAAGCCCACTTCTCTTGCTCTCCTTGTGTTTTTTAGTTATACAAGGGGTGAAGATCTGCTTTTCATGCTAATTTATTTAGCAAATATTGCATGCAAATGACTGAAAACAGATAGTTATGCAGCTAAAGTGTTGATTGTACCAGGTTTATACACATCTTGTATAACCAACCTGCCTTTTCATCGAATTATGAATATGAAGCAAGTATAAACCATAACTTCGACAAAAAAATAAAATGTGGACAATATAAAAACCATCCTTCCTAGGATGGCTATTTGTCATATTCATTGTTATATTCGTATTTACAAATGCAAGCTTATCTATCTATTAAAATCTCTTTGCTCCTTTTCCACCACGTTTCGATTCGGTATGCTTTTTCAGAGATGAGATTCTTTCTTCACTGTCTTTAAGAAATCTTGACATCTTATCTTCAAACGTTTGGAATTTGTCTCCTCCACCGCGTCTGTTATTATTGCGAGAAAATGATCTATCTCTGTCGCGTGGTGGTCTCTCAGATCGTTGAGGTCTAGGAGAAGTATTTTCCATTTTGGGTTTATCTACTGCTTTGCGGATAGACAAACCAATTTTGCCATTATCCACTTGAATGACTTTGACTACTACTTTATCATTCACTTTCAAATGTTCATTAATATCTTTTACATAACTATCAGCAATTTCAGAGATATGAACAAGTCCAGTTTCTCCGCCTGGTAGCTCTACAAAAGCTCCAAATTTTGTAATACCTGTTACTTTCCCATCAAGTTTGCTGCCCACTTCGATTGACATAAATTAAATTGCTCCTCCTTAAGAATACTTTCTTTTGTCCCCCATTGGTCTTCAATGGTAGGCAAATATAATGAAATGAATGGCGTATATCATAATCATGTACGTAATTCATTTACTACAATGTTTATATATTTTTTAATTGTTTTGTTATGAATGGATTGATTAGTTTGGGAGTAATTGTTGACCAGGATAAATCATATGATAATCTCGGTGTAAAATTTGCTCCATATATTCATCATCTTGAAGTTTTTCTTTTTCCGCTAAATAATATTGATTTTCTTCCAATGCAGTTGACAATTCAGACTGCAATGCAGATAGTTGTGCTTTTTTTTCTTTAATGCCGTTATACTGATCCCACAGTGTAAAACCTGCCCAGCTCATAAATAAAAGCAGAGCAACGAATAAAAGGCGTAGTCTCCTCTTAGCTCCATCATATTTTTTTTCACTTGCAACATTTGAGCGTTGTGAATTCACTACGTTTCCTCCTAAAACAGACGCTTTACCCATGTCCATAGCTTCTTCAGCCTAGTAACCAACTTGTTTATCCAATGACTAATATAGGTTCGACTGAGCCATCTATAACATATTAAAAATATATAACGTATTAAAGACCACAAAGGATATAATAATTGTAACACAATCTTATATAAGAAAATAGTCATAGCCGTTACAAGAGCAAAAAAAACTGTAAAAATTTTATACATCCAAATAAAAGGTCTAGTGATAATAAAGGCAAACCAATAACAAACAAAAGTTATTATTTTAATTAATAAAGTAAAAAATTGTATGGTGAACTTGCTCCACAACTGAAAATATAGCACTCCACTAGCTGCAATAAATAAGAAAAATATCACTCTGACTTCTCCGCTTGCACTACTATACAGCACCCAAAACACAAATACCATACTCAAAAAACAGTACAGCAAATCGAACAATGGAATATAGCGACGATGAAGATGCAAATGATGATACAACACACGATAACCGTCAAAGGCGAAGCCAAGGGCATGTCCGCAAAGAAACATAGAGAATAGCGTTACAAATTGATTCGCTAATGTCACTTGAACAGTTTACTCCATATCCCTTTACTTTTTTGTGCATTGTTATCTAAGTAACCCATTCGCGTGATCAGGCCTTCAATCGCCACCAGTCCATGTTCCAAGTTCAAATTTTTAATGTGTAGATTTTGTCCATGTATAGATAGAAACCCGCATTCTGTTTCAAGCAAAAACTCTTCACTATCAAAGCTTTCTACATTTAGCACACCAGATATTTCCATTAATTTTCTGTTTAATAGTTTGATTTCTTGCTTTTTTGTTCCCTGTTCCATATGCCCGTACCCCTCCCTTTTACTTCATTGTTATGGAGTACGGTCGATTTTTAGAACCATATTTTGTGTAAAAAAAAGAGGATTTTCAGTTCATTACGAAATGAACCTAAATCCTCTATTAAAATAATGAATGATCGGTATGTGCTTTTTCTTCTATTATGCTATACATATCCGCAGCTGCTGCCTTATGAATGGACTCTGCCAGATGATTAACTTCAATAATGAGTGTCTTCTGACCGTATTGAATGGATAGTTGATCGCCTACTTTCACGCTGCTACTTGCCTTTGACTCTACACCATTCAACAACACACGCCCAGCATCAGCAAACTCTTTTGCTACGGTACGTCTTTTCACAAGTCTTGAAACTTTTAAGAACTTGTCTAATCTCATTACTTTACCGCTTCTTTTAATTTATTTCCAGCTTTGAATGCAGGTACAGTCGTTTCAGGAATTTCAATTTCTTTCCCTGTTTGCGGGTTGCGACCTAAACGGCTGTTACGCTTACGAGTTTCAAATGTACCGAAACCGATCAATTGTACTTTATCCCCTTTAGATAGAGCATCTGTAACTTCACCCATAAAATTATTCAGGACCGCTTCCACGTCTTTTTTAGTTAAACCACTTTTCCCTGCAATACTATTGATTAAATCTGTTTTATTCATTATTTTTCCTCCTAATTTTAAACGTCGTGTCTAAGTTTAGTAATCAGTATGAAACATTACCAAAACATATATTCTTCTTTGTTGTACTAAAATCCTTCTAATTCACAAATTTTTTTATTTTTTTGTTTGATCCTTGGCTTCTTGCCACCATGTTTCCATTTCTTCTAAAGAAGTGTCTTGAAACGTTTTATGATTCATTTTTAGTTTGTCTTCTATATAATGGAATCGGTAATAAAATTTCTGGTTAATGGCTGACAATGCTTCATCTGGATCAATGTCTAAGCATCTTGCTATATTTAATACTGAAAATAGCACATCTCCAAATTCTAAACGTTGTTCCTCTTTATTTTGTTGCAGAATAGCCTCTTTTAACTCTACTATTTCTTCTTGTAGTTTGGCAATGACATCATCGATATGACTCCAATCAAAACCAACCTTAGCAGCTTTTTTCTGATACGCCATCGCTTTGAAGTAGGCTGGCATACCACTAGGTACACTATCAAGAATAGACGTCGCTATATCTTTCCCCTTCATCTCTTTCTCTGTCTTCTTCACTTGCTCCCAATTTTGCAACGCTTCTTCTGCATCTAACGCTTCATCATGACCAAACACGTGGGGATGACGTCGTATTAACTTTTCGTTAATTCCTTCTATGACATCCCAGACGTTAAACACGCCTTCCTCTTCTTCCATTTGAGCGTGCATCATAACTTGTAGTAATAAGTCCCCCAATTCTTCCTGCATGCCGTCCACATCGTCCTCATCAATCGCTTCAATAACTTCAAATGTTTCTTCTATTAAGTTTTTTCTAATAGATTGATGGGTTTGTTTGCGGTCCCATGGACATCCCTCAGGGCTTCTTAAAATATTCACTATACGGTGTAGTTGTTCGAAACTTCGATTAGCTAGGCTTGTATCTTCACTACGAGGTACCCATACGACAGATGTATTACCGTATCCATCAATACGGTCTAATGCATATAAAGGAATGTTTACTAGCGATTCTTCTCCTTCGATACCTAAAGCATGGCCAACGGTAACTTCGTAATCTTCTGGAAATTGCTCCATTAAGGTTAATTTCACATCGGATGCAGTGAACTGATTGTATATTTGGCAAATAATAAGATGCTGCTTTGCATCGATATGTACCCCTTCTATTGCGGTGGCATCTAGCAATTGAAATCCTTCGATCGGATCGAAATTAAAAGCGATAAAAAGCTGATCTAAAAAACTCTCTCCCCCTAAAATACGCAACGATATGTGTTCTTGTTCACAGGTGAGTTTTAAACGTTTTACAGTTTCTTCGGCAATCATTGGGTGTCCAGGGACAGCATACACAATTTCTTTATTTTTTTGCTGTATTTCGGAAATGATGACGTCATGTATATTTTGATATACATTTGAAAATGAATCGTGTTTTTCATATATATCATCAAAAGTGTGATATGTTATACCTTGTTCTTTTAATTTTTTCGCGATAGGATGTGTGCCTGTGCGAAGATAAACATGCTCTGTCTGTGTTAACATGTGCCATGCTTCCAACGTAATTTGCTCCGGATTACCCGAACCGAGCCCAACAATCGTTAATCTCATCCTTAACCATCCCCTACATTTCTACTATATAAGTTGAATGAACTTGATCACGCAACTTATTACCATTAAACAAAAAAACTCCACAATAACCATATGAGAACGATCATTGTGGTAGTTTATGTTTTACATTACTGTTCCATATGTTTTCCTAAAAATGCGGCTGCGGTCTCTGCTACCTTGGTTTCGGTTTCACTCATTTTCACACCGCTAGCTTTGCTTAGGAAGATGACAGATCCAATAGGATCTCCACCAGATATAATCGGTGCAATCACGACTGACATGTAGTTTTCCGGGTAATCTTTGCAAATGTCTTGCATACCAGGATTATTTTCCAACATGGTCCGTCGCTGCTCCATACTGCTTTCTACAGCACTTCCGATTTGTTTATCCATATATTCTTTTTTACCATCCCCACTGACTGCAATAATATGATCACGATCAGAAATGAGTACGGAATGATTCGTATTCTCAAATAGTGCATCTGCATAATCCTTTGCAAAATCACCAAGCTCACCAATCGGTGAGTATTTTTTCAATATAACTTCTCCATCACGATCCACGAATATTTCCAGCGGGTCTCCTTCACGAATTCGTAACGTGCGACGAATTTCTTTTGGTATTACAACTCGTCCTAAGTCATCAATGCGACGTACGATACCTGTTGCTTTCATATGTCAATGCTGCCTCACTTTCTTATGTGTAATGTATTGTGTCATGACATTATTGTTAGCGACTTTTGAACCTAAATATGTCTAACCATTAACATGTCCATAGTATTCATCTACTCCCAAAATGTTATACATCATGTCATTATGAAATGCCACATTTTGAACGTTTTATTTTACAGCATGTTGTAATGTAGACTCTTCTTTCACCAAGATATCATCATATTGATGGAAAAATTTCATGAGCACAGTTAACTTATCATCCGAAGATAACGATTTGCTGGAAATTGCAATTTTAATTTCAGAGCCAGGAATGACTTTCATTTTTCCTTCGAACGTACTACATAACATTAACAATTTTTGTGCATGTATTTTTTCATTTTGAGTAGGGTGTAATGTTAACACTATTTCATTGTTTTTGTCTATAATGGATTCTATTCCGTACAACTGTCCAAATGCTCTCAGTTTCGCAACTTCTACTAAGTTAACAACAGCAGATGGCGGTTCACCGAAACGATCAATCAACTCATCCATAATGTCTGTAGCTTCTTCCACTTGTTCAATAGAAGCGATTTTTTTATAAATTTCGATTTTGTGCATACTGTCTGCAATGTATTCACTAGGAATGTAAGCATCTAGATCCATATCAATTTGTGTTGAAATGGTTTCTACTTGTTGTTCGTTATTCCCTTTCATTAACATTTTTCTCTTCTCAATTTCTTCAGAGAGCATTTGTGAATACAAGTCAAAACCTACAGATGCAATGAATCCATGCTGCTCAGCTCCTAATAAATTTCCTGCTCCACGAATGGCCAAATCCCTCATGGCAATTTTAAAGCCTGATCCAAGCTCTGTAAACTCTTTAATCGCGTGTAGTCGTTTTTCTGCAACTTCCGTTAACACTTTATCCCTTTGATAGGTGAAATAAGCGTATGCGATTCGATTGGATCTACCTACCCGACCGCGTAACTGGTACAGTTGGGATAAGCCCATTTTATCCGCGTCATGCACAATGAGCGTATTGACATTAGGAATATCCACACCTGTTTCGATGATACTTGTACTTACTAATACATCGTATTCACCATCTAAAAAGTCTAAAATGGTCTTTTCCAATTCCTGTTCTTTCATCTGTCCATGGCCTACTGCTACTTTCGCGTCAGGAATAAGCGATGTGATTTGATCAGCAATATTGTATATTCCCTGTATCCGATTATACAAATAGTAGACTTGCCCGCCACGAGCCATTTCACGCTCGATAACTTCCCTTACCAAGCCTTGACTATGTTCGACAACATAGGTCTGTACAGGAAAGCGATTTTCAGGTGGTGTCTCAATAACAGATAAGTCTCTAACTCCAAGCATCGACATGTGTAATGTTCTCGGAATAGGCGTTGCCGTTAGCGTAAGAACATCTACATTAGCTTTTAATTTTTTCAGTTTCTCTTTATGTGAAACGCCAAAGCGCTGTTCTTCATCCACAATTAACAATCCAAGTTGATTAAAAACAACGTCTTTAGACAACAATCGGTGTGTACCGATGACGATATCGACTGTTCCGTCTTTAACCCCTTTTAATGTCGCATTCTGCTCTTTCCTCGAACGGAATCGACTTAGCACTTCAATTTTAAAAGGATACCCAGAAAATCGTTCTCTAAAAGTCTCGTAATGCTGTTGTGCAAGGATAGTCGTAGGAACTAAAACAGCAACTTGCTTGCCCTCAATGGCAGATTTAAAAGCGCAGCGAATAGCGACTTCTGTTTTACCATATCCTACATCACCACATAATAGACGGTCCATAGGGACAGGTTGTTGCATATCTTTTTTAATTTCCGTGATAGAACGTAATTGATCTGGCGTTTCTTCATATGGAAACATCGCTTCAAATTCTTTTTGATATTCTGTATCTGCGGAGAACGTATATCCTTCAGATTCCTGCCTTTGCGCATACAGTTGTATCAGGTCTTCGGCAATATCTTTAACTTTCTTCCTAGCTTTAGACTTTACTTTTGTCCATTCTGTTCCACCGAGTTTGTACAGCTTCGGTTCCTTATCCTCAGAAGCAACATATTTTTGCACTAAATCTATTTGATCGATCGGAACGGAAAGTTTATCGTTACCTGCATACACAATATGCATGTAATCTTTCTGCGTACCGCCAACTTCTAGTGTTCCAATGCCAACGAATTTACCGATACCATGATTAACATGAACGACAAAGTCCCCTTCTTTTAATTCCAGATAACTTTTGATTCGCTTCGCATTTTCAATCTTTTGTGTCTGCTGTGTTTTTCTTTTCTTTTGCTTTTGTGAAAATATTTCTCCCTCTGTAATGACCACGACATTAGCACCAGTAAATTCGAAACCAGCATGAAGATTCCCGTTAATAATGTTAGGCTGCTCAATGTGATAATCTTCAAGTATGCGAAGCAACCGCTCTGTTCTCTCTTTACCACTTGCTAGAATGGTGACAGTATAGTTTAATTTGTGCCAACGCTCCATCTCCGACTTCAGTACATTCATTTGACCATGAAATTCCTGCATCGTTCTGCACATAAAATTAACGATATTTTGTGGTTGCACCTGTGGCAACTGTCTTAAAAATAAGGTTAAGTATATTTGCTGCAGATGAGACTCTGCCATTAAATCACTATAGTGTTTCGTCATTTTTAGCTGTGGAAGTATTTTCCCGCTCTCTAACATCATACTTATTGATTCTTGATCGTCTTTTTCCATTTGCTTTGCCGTTTCTAATAATCGAACAGGCTCATCCATTAATAGTATCGTGTCGGATGAGACATAATTAAGTATCGTATGCATTTCAGGATATAACAAAGAAATATATTTATAGATTCCGTCAAAGTGCTGTTTATGTTTCAGCTGTTCCATATCATGTAAAATATGTTGTTTTAACTGTTCTTTTTCATGAGAGCTTGCCATCTTGTCATATTGTTGTTCTAACAAAGTAGACAACGAGTCTACAGCAGCAGCATATCGGTCACCATCTGCAAATGTTTCTTTGCATGGCATAATAAGCAGCTGCTCTAAGGTATGATTAGAACGCTGACTTTCTATATCAAATGAGCGAATAGAATCAATATCATCTCCGAACCATTCTACTCGGTAAGGTGCGGATTGCATAGGATAAAAGTCAACAATTCCACCTCTAACACTCATTTCTCCCCTTGTTTCGACTCTCTCAACTCGCTCATATCCTAGTTTGATTAAACTGGAAATGAAGCTTTCGATTTCTATAGATTGACCTTGTTGAATAAGAAATTGAGTGGATGAAAATGCTTCGAATGTAGGTAAAATTCTTCGAATTCCTGCATAAGGAGTGACGATAATGCCTCTAAAGCCTTCCGACAATTTGGAGAGCACTTCGATACGTTGGCCTTCTGTTTCAGGGCTAGAGATAGCTGTTTCTACCATAGAAATTTCGTTGGCAGGAAAAAGCAAACATTGCTCTTTCGGAAAAAATTCATGCAAATCTTCTATTATTTTTTGAGCTGAAAATAAGTTATGTGTAACGATTAACAGGGGTTTTTCGATTTGTTGATACAGCGCTGTAATCATAACTTGTTTAGATGAACCGGCTAACCCAGATACCATCTGTTCTTTCATTCCTGATTTCACACCAGCAACGATGGAATTAAAATCAGAATCATTTAAAAATGGCTGAAGCAAATTTTGCATCATGAGCCCTCCTCTCATCTCTTTCTTCTACTGTTGTTATATTCGTACTCACATAGTTAAGTATGCCCATGCAATAATATGATTAGTCACCTACATCAGCCATTAAATTTGCCCATGACAGTTTCAAATGGCTCTATGAGAAAACTCTCCAAAGCTTGATTCACTTTATCCATTGTGTCTTCAAACACTAATCTATCAGTTTTAGCAAATGGAGATAATACATAATCTGTGACTTGTTCTTTATGTGCCGGCCTGGATATGCCTACTCTAATTCTTTTGATATGATCTGTACCGAGATGTTGAATGATGGACTTCATTCCATTATTTCCACCGGCACTTCCTTTGAATCTCATTCTAATTTTTCCGATGTCAGTGTCTAAATCATCGTATACTACGATCATATCATGGGGCTCCAGCTTATAAAAATCCATGAAAGCGCGAACACTTTCACCGGAGCAATTATAATATAGCATCGGCTTCATGATGGCTACTTTCACTCCATTCCATTCACCCATGCCTAGTTCCGCATGAAATTTGCTCTTGCTTAGTTTTATGCCCCAGTTGTTTGCAACATGATCCATTACAGCAAAACCAGTATTATGTTTTGATTTGTCGTACTTCTTACCCGGATTACCTAATCCTACAATTAATTTCATATTAAAAAAATCCTCCAAAAAAAATGCAACGAAATGACAGCTTAAATTGTCTTATTAATAACAAACTAAAAAAATTGATTTGGGCGGTGATGGATTTGTATTATAACGGACAAGCCATATTTGATGACACACATTTCAATGATCATTTAGAAAGTGAGATACCTATACAAATCTATAGTAAAGACGAACACGAAGATATTGGCTTTATTGATAATTTTAACAATAACTTTATTACTGTCAATAATAACAATTATAATAGAGAATGCTTTACTTTCATCTCTAGACCAGGATACTAAAGGTACAACCTCAACATCATATCCATTGTATGAGGATGATGAACCAAACTTCATGGATGGTAACAAATACTACAGAATAGTATGATAAGGGTTACAGTAGCTGTAACCCTTGCTTCATTCTCCATAAGAACGTTGATGACCGTAATGTTATTGTTTACTTTTCATCTATTATATCGGACTTAAAATACATGTGTCACTGATTTTATAACAATGACACACTTATTGATCTTCTACGCTTCCGCTGCATCTTCACTGTTTTTCATGGCTTCAACTTCCTGCTCTTCTAACTTGTGCTGTTTCAGTACTTTTACCAACACTTCATTGGGATCAGAATCAATTTGTATTGATTTCTCGCTTGGCAATTGAATATCTCTCACTTTCAGCATATCCCCTAGGTGTAGATCACTAATATTCACAGCAATTTCAGAAGGAATGTCATGTGGTTTACATTTGGTGGTCACCGCATGCTTTTGTATTTGTAGTACGCCGCCTTCTTGTGTCGTCCCTGGTGAAACACCAATGTAATCTAGTGGCACTTCTACTTTGACATCTTGATTGCCTTCCACTTGATGGAAGTCTACATGAAGAATATTGCCTGCAATAGGATCACTCTGTATATCTTGCACGAGTACAGGAACAATCTCTTCTCCTACTTCCATTTCTAACATACCGTTATTGCTCTTCATCATTTGTCTAAATTGTTTCGTATCAATCATAATATTCTTACTTTCATAAGACTTTCCATAAACGACTGCGGGGCATCT
Source organism: Longirhabdus pacifica (assembly GCF_004115085.1). Classification (GTDB taxonomy): domain Bacteria; phylum Bacillota; class Bacilli; order Paenibacillales; family DSM-105158; genus Longirhabdus; species Longirhabdus pacifica. The sequence goes on from NZ_QXJP01000028.1 coordinate 34,918, forward strand.
ACCAGCCCTCCGCATTTCCGTAATTTCAGATTTCTGTTTCCCTTCTCTGAATTCAGAATGCAAGAAATTTGTCATTTTTCGTCCTCCTACTTTTGAACATCGTATAGTTATACTTTTTCCAAAAGTAGTGAGTTTAAATCATTTTTCCTTTTTTACGGATGCACGTTTTTTATATTTTTTAGCATAGCCTTCTTTGTTTGTTTGTCTTGCTCTAGCAATTGCCATCTCTTCTTCTTTAACGTCTTTTGTACAAGTAGAACCAGCGACAACATATGCCCCTTTTCCAATATGTATTGGTGCGATGAGATTAGAATTACTTCCTATGAAAGCCTCATCCTCAATTGTAGTACGATGTTTGTTGACACCATCGTAATTAGCAGTAATGACACCACAACCGATGTTAACGCCTTTTCCGATTTGTGCATCTCCTACATAACTAAGATGTGGCAACTTACTTCCTTCTCCAATGTAAGTGTTTTTCACTTCAACAAAACGTCCTACTTGTGCTTTACTTGCAAGTTCTGTTCCTGGTCTAATATAAGCAAATGGTCCCACGACAGTATCATTACCAATGTTAGCCCCTGCTATTGTAGATTGCTTGATTTCAACATGCTTGCCGATAACACTGTCTTTGATCTCTGTGTTTGGGCCAATCGTACACCCTTCTCCTATAACAGATGCACCATATAGATATGTATTAGGATATAAGAGTGTGTCTTGTCCTATGACTACATCCTGATCAATATAAACGGACGAAGGATCAATGATGGTAACACCGTTAACCATATGCTTCGTTATAATGCCTTTTCGCATTAAACGCTCTACTTCAGCTAATTGAACGCGATCATTTACTCCTTGTGCTTCGTTTTTGTTCTGCAAAGTAAACGCTTGAATAGATTCGCCTCTGTTGCGCATGATTTCCATCACATCGGTTAAATAATATTCGTTTTGCTTGTTATTATTTTTCAACTCTTTCAATGCAGCAAATAATTTTTCATTATCAAAGCAAAAAATACCAGTATTGATTTCTTTTATTTCTGTTTCGGAAGGGGTACAATCTTTTTGCTCTACAATTTTTTCTACATTCCCATTATGGTCTCGAACGATTCTACCATACCCTGTAGGATCATCTACGATAGCTGTCAACACTGTTGCAGCTGCATGACAACACACATGATGATGAAGCATGCTCTGTATGGACGCAGCCGTTAACAAAGGCATATCGCTATTGACGACAATGGTTAGTCCTGTTTGTTGACCAAGCAGTGGTTCCACTTGTTTTACCGCATGCCCCGTTCCAAGCAGTTGCTCCTGTACAACAAACTCAGATCGTTCTCCTACGTATTCCTTGACTTTATCCGCCTCGTGCCCGACAACAGTAACTAAACGTTGGACATTAACTTCTTCTAATTGATCCAAGATATGACCAATCATCGGTTTACCGCATACAGGATGCAATACTTTATGTGTAGTGGATTTCATTCTTGTGCCTTTACCAGCAGCAAGAATAATCGCCATAATTTCCATTTTAAAAATAACCTCCTAGGTAAAATATTTATTAAATAAGTTGAATGAATTTGTTCAGGCAACTTATTACCTCTATCCATAAGATGAAGAAATTTCTATATCAACCTTTACGCCTGGCTTCTGAGGCGTAAACTTATATATCATTATTTCTTCGTCCTAAATATACATGATCATATAAAGAATGTACCATCGTAATCTCAGTAAGATGATTTAATTCCTTTTATGAATATATCTTAATTATGAAGTTTGAGCAAATGAAAAAGAGAGTCCTAGGACTCTCTTACAAATTTCTAGATTATGCGCCTTCCTCAATAACATCTTCTTCTGTAGAGGCAGCATTTTCATATTCTTCAAGTACCGCACTCTGAATCTTTTCTCGAGTCTCTGAAGTGATAGGATGAGCGATATCTCTGAACTCACCATCAGGGGTTCTTTTGCTTGGCATCGCGACAAACATGCCATTATTACCATCGATAACTCGAATATCATGAACTACAAACTCATTATCAATTGTAATAGAAGCAATTGCCTTCATGCGGCCTTCAGAATTAACTCGGCGGAGTCTAACATCTGTAATTTGCAAGTCTAGTTCACCACCTTTTTTTCAATACGTTGCATTGGTTTATAATTCCACATTTTAAACCAAATTCCTTCTATTTTTTTTGAATTTTTTTAATTTTATTAAAAAAATCTATGTTTATATGAAAAAAAGGGGTGAAACCTGAATTTTATTTACTTTTTAGCGATACATTCTATCTCAATTAGTGCATTTTTAGGTAGTTTTGCAACTTCTACTGTAGATCTAGCTGGCTTATGGTCACCAAAGTAATGACCATAAATTTCATTAATTTGAACAAACTGATCCATATTTTGTATGAAAACAGTAGCTTTAATGACATTAGACAATGTGCATCCTGCTTCTTCTAATACAGCTTGTAAATTTTTAAACACTTGATGCGTTTGTTCCTCTATCCCACCTGTAACCATCTCACCCTCTGGTGTTAGTGGTATTTGTCCGGAAGTAAACAACATCTCTCCTACTAGAACAGCTTGAGAATATGGTCCAATTGCAGCCGGTGCATTGGAAGTTGAAACAATTTTCATTTGTTATTCCTCACCTTCTTCAAAATAGTTACCTGAGTATACTTTCACTCTTCTTTCTTGCGTATTCACTTCTACTAGTCTTGCTAATGAAGTATATTCTTCTACTAATGGATATTTGCCATCTTCTTCTCTAGCTTCTACAAATACCCCTACTCCTACTACTTGTGCTTTAAATTCATTCATTAAATCGATCATTCCACGAACCGTTCCACCGGCTTTCATAAAATCATCGATAATGATGACTTTCGATTGTTCTTGCAACGCTCTTCTCGCAAGAGACATCGTTTGAATGCGTTTACTAGAACCAGCTACGTAATTAATACTCACTGCTGATCCTTCCGTAACGTTGTGATCTCTACGAGCGACGATAACGGGAACATTTAAGTAAGATGATGTAGCATAAGCGAGTGGAATACCCTTTGTTTCCACCGTAAGAATGTAGTCTATGTTAGACAAATGAGAAAAAGCGGTTGCAAATGTTTTGCCTAATTCTCTTAACACATGCGGGTTTCCTAAAATGTCCGACATGTATAAATACCCACCAGGTAAAATTCGTTCTGGCTGACTTAATTCTAAACAAATTTCATCTACGATTACCTTAGACTCTTGTTTTGAGCGTTGAGGTATGTAGATGACGCCTCCAGTAGCACCAGCCAATGTTTGTAGATCCCCTAACCCTTCCATGGATAAAACTTCTTTTATGATGGCAAGATCTTCACTAATAGAAGATTTAGCAGATTGATATCGTTCGGAAAATGTGGTCAACGGGATTAATGTGTGGGGACTAGCCAACAAAAATTGTGTCATATCCACAAGTCGATAACTACGTTTTAATTTTTTCATTTCATCCCCTCCTTCAATCCAATCACGAATATTATAATGAGAATATAACATTATTATCCGCTTTTTTTCAAGGAGATAAACAAAAACTAATGCATTTTCCACTTTAGCTTTTCAAATTGCTCGTGATTAGCTTCGTGAACAATTCAAATTGCTTATTATAAACTTCGTACTACGTATACTTTTTTACAAAATCCCCTCAAACCGTTATACACTCTACGCGCTTTTCGCTCATTGGATACGAGTGCAAATACCGTTGGTCCGCTACCGGACATTAACACACCATCTGCTCCTAGCTTCTCCATCGATTGTTTGATTTTATTTACTTCTGGATATAGTGAAATCGTCACTTGTTCTAGTACATTTCCTAGCCCAGCACAAATTTGACCATAATCTTGCTGCTGTATCGCTTCTACCATTTTTTCCGCTGAAGGTCTCTGGGAGATAGCATTTACATTTAGCTGCTGATATATTTCAGCTGTAGATGCATTAATGATTGGCTTTGCAAGTACAACCCAACATTGTGGAATATGGTGAACATGCTGTAGGAGCTCTCCCCTTCCTCTAGCTACTGCTGTAGTACCAGTGACGCAAAAGGGAACATCTGAACCCAGCCGCTCTCCAAGCTTTTCTATCTCATCTGTGGATAGCTGCAAATTCCATAATCTATTCAGACCTCTCAGTGTAGCCGCTGCATCACTGCTTCCTCCAGCCAAACCTGCTGCAACAGGAATGTTTTTCTGTATATCGATCTTTACACCAGAAGAAATATTATACTCCTCTTTTATTAACGCTGCGGCTTGATACACTAAATTTCGTGCATCGAGAGGAATAGATCCAGAAGAACTGGATAATATGATTTCATCTTTTTCATATTCGCTAATCACTAATCGATCAGCTAAATCTATACTGGTCATTACCATCTCCACTTCATGGTAACCGTCTTCTCGTTTATGTAATACATCTAAAGTTAAATTTATTTTAGCTGCTGCTTTTTCAAATACTTTCATCCTTCTACGTTTCCCCTTACCAACTCTGTCATGACGTTTTACTTTATACTATAACAAAACAAATAAAGTAAAAAAAGGACGTAGATATTAGAAAGAGCCGATTACACAATCATCGACTCATTTCCATACTTCACATGAATGTATATATCTATTGTTGAATGTAAGAAATTCGAACTTGTCCTTCTTCTCTACATACGGTTAATTCCACAGCTTCTGTTAAAATATCCGCATAGCTATAGGATACTCGTTTAAAAGCATTCTGTTCCTCATCCAATTTAACGATAAATACGGATGGGTAAGTTTCTTCCAGTACTCCCGTGCGCTCAATAGTCTTTCTGCGACCACCATTCGCTTTCAATAGCACTTTTGCTCCGACATGAGGTTCTAAAATACGTTTAATGTCAACCAATGAATTTTTTGACATTGTAAAGCACCACCTCTTTCTGTATATAGTTATACCAAAAAAAAAGGGGGTTTGTCAAATCAAACAAAATATTATATCAATCTATTAAATGATTTGTCAATGGAATTTGATCAATTTATTCGATGAATATGCGCTTTTATTGTGAAGTGTCATTTAAATTGGGAAGTCCTATCCTATAATTTCCTCTTGTTTCTATTCCGCCTATCCCTTTTAGACCACTTATCGTATAACTGATGACATCGACCATGTTTACACTTTCTTGTATCGATGTATAAGAAGTTTTACACGCAATTTGAACAGGATCAAGTGCATGAATTAAAATTCTTCCGGGTGAACTAGCAAAATTTGCTCCCGCTTTCAATAATGCCTCAAAGTGAGATTGGCATGCACCAGCAATGATCGTCAATACATCACGATTTCTTTCGAAGGAACGGGCTACTTGCGTCGCTCTTACAAAGCTCGTTGAATTTTTATAGTTACTGAGCTCCATTTTATTTTTTTTCCCTTTAATCATGCCATCATGTCCTGTAATGACGACAATATCAGGATGTATTTTAGGAAGTAGTTCTTCAAGTGCGCTGGCCATGTTACGCTCTTGAATGAAATAGCCTTTTACAGGAACTTTTAATTTGTGATATAGCTCCAAGCTTTTATTTAAATATTTTTCGTCTCCGTCTAAATGCAATACTTTACCAGGAACATCAAAGTACGTATTTTGTAATTCACTATTGGTTACTTCTCTATATTGCTCATTTAATTTTTTATGATATTGCCCTCTGCTTTCCAATATATTTACTTCTATTTGCTTTACTTGCTCGTCGGTGACAACGTCTTTTTCTTTCCGCATAGAATGGTCCCATAATTGCAAGTCGTTGATCGGTGCATCTGCTAACAAGCGAAATTCTGTACCTCTAATGAATGCCATATCCCCATATATTTCAACGATGGTAAACAAAATATCTCCGCCGTACGATTTTCTAGTGACATAATCCCCTCGCTTCACGATACATCCCTCCTTCCATCATCATATGGCTGTTAGCCCATTATGGTGAAAAAAAGGAGGGATGACTGTAAAAGATATTTTGTTATTGTTGTCGGACTATGCTTGTATTTCGTTGCTTAATAAAGCAAACTCCTCAATACTGAGCGTCTCTCCTCTTCGAGAAGGTTCGATTTTACATCGTTCCAGTACAGCTAGGAGCTTGGGCTTGTCGCCTGTAAAATATACACGACTTAGGTTATTTAGAATGGTTTTTCTTCGACTAGCAAAAGCGCTTTTTACGACATTGAAAAAGTGCTGTTCGTCTTTCACTTCCACTTTTGGACGTTTCCTTCTTTGCAATCGAATCACGGTAGAGTCCACATTAGGCTGAGGAATAAATACCGTTTTTGGCACGTCCGTTACGATATCTGTTTCGCAATAATATTGCACAGCAATACTTAAACTTCCATATTGCTTACTACCTGGAGCAGAACATATTCTCATCGCCACTTCTTTTTGAATCATGATGACCATATGATGAAATGGAAAAGCATCTTCTAGAAATTTAAAGATAATTGGTGTTGTAACATAATATGGAAGGTTGGCTATCACATGAACGTTTTCCACATCTTCAAAGTGATGGTGGTAAAGCTGCTGTAGATCTGCACTCAACACATCCTGATGCAGTACTTGTATATTATTCTTTTCTGATGATGTTGTTTTTTCCAAAATAGGAATCAATCGCTGATCTATCTCGAGTGCTACTACTTTTCTGGCTTGTTGACCTAAAAATTGTGTTAATGAACCAATTCCAGGACCTACTTCCACCACACCGTCTTCTTCACCAATAGAAGCTGCATCCACAATATTTGAAAGTACATTCGTATCAATTAAAAAGTTTTGTCCTAAACTTTTTTTAAACGTAAAACCGTATTGTTTCAACACTTCTTTCGTATTCGATGGAATTGCAATAATATTAGCATTGTCATTACTATTACTCATGATGATTCGCCCCTCTGTCCATCGAGCTGTTGTAAAGCGCGCTCAAATTCTTCCTTTGTAATCTGAAATACAGATAACCGCTTTAAAAATTGCTTGCCATTACAGCATCCGATACGAAGTAAATTGCCCATTTCTAACCTTCGACTGGCGGCATGGGGATGAGAAACCAATTGGGATACTATTAGATCTTGCATAGTAACCTGCGGATTCCACGCTGTACTCTCACTTTTCACTTCTTCCAATGCTTTTTTTATCGTTGCTGGACTAGCATTTTCAACTCCGATATTTTTTTTACGCTTCGCTTCGTCTTGGGTTATAAATGCATGCTTACAGCCTGAAACTTGGGATGCAATCGTTTTTCTTATTTTTTCTCCTGCAAAATCAGGATCTGTGAAAATAATAACGCCCCTTCGCTTTTGTGCTAAGCGAATAGAGGCGATGATTTGTTTATTGATTGCTGATCCTCCAGTTTCAATCGTATCTGCGTCTACTGCTCTTTTAATCGCTGTTGTATCATCTTTTCCTTCAACGACTATCACTTCTTGGATCATATGTTCAATCTAATCCCCTGTCTTTTACTTTTAGTTTGTATTTATATTAGAGCGGCTTATTTTCACCGATCACATATACTATAAATCCTGTTTGCTTACCAAATTGTTTCGCTTGATCATACGAATCCATGTAAAGGTCAATTTTATTGCCTTTAATCGCGCTCCCAATATCCTCTGCTTTACGGAAGCCATATCCTTCAATATAAACCCACCATCCGAGAGGTATGACGTTAGGGTCTACAGCTATAGTATGACCCGCCTGCACCGTCGCTCCCGTATACGTGATTCCGTATCCAGCATCACCTTCTGATTTACCTGTGGAAGCCGCACCAGCATCGTATGCGGTTAGTGTAACATTTTCAAGCACCTTTTTCACGCCAAACTTGATCCCATCTTTATCGATTTCCATAATATCAGGGGAAGATGCGGATAACAATATGCTCGGTTTTAACGTTCCTATGACAACAATTTCGCTAACCATAGGTTCAATGACATCCTGTTTAATTTCTTTCTCTACTACCAACTCTCCGTCTTCATACACTTTTTCTACTGTGACTTCCATTTGACCTGCTTTACCCGCTTGTTCAACTCTTTGCTGTCCTTCAAGTAGTGTTTCATCATTTTTTTCTACCGTTTCATACGGTATACTAACTTGCGTTTGTTCAAACTCTCGGTCTACTTGTGTAATGGTAATTTGGTCGTTTTCTTTTACCACATTTAATCTACTCGGTTCTACTTTGTCTAATGGTCCTAGTTCAATACCTTGATATAAGAGCATTTCTTCCACTGTCATCGTTGTGGTGTATCTCGTTTCTGTTTTCCCTGTGACGGTGATGCTAACGGGAAATGGCTTGTTTATGACAATAATATCCCCGTCTTGCAACCAATCATTCCCCTCATGAGAAATACGATCGTGTTCATCTATTACGATCTGCTCATCTTCTAGTAAGCTAGATACTTTAAATTTAAAAGTATGTGCTGTTCTCATTTCATCATCGATAATAATCGTTATCGATTTGGATAAATAAGTATAGGTGGCAACGAATAGTATAGCAAGCATTAGCATACTTGCTGCAACCCAATACATTTTCTTACCCATTTTAGTTACATCTAATATATTTAGATTCATATTATTTCCTCCTCACGCAAAAGCTAAAACATTATAATTCAAGTTAGCCAACATATTTATGCAGCCAAAAAACAGCCAAGGGAAGACTATTCCTTGAAACATACATAGCTAAAAAGCCTGTCAAAGATAAACTCTTTGTATCAGGCTTTGATGTCGACTCTTGATGTGTATGAAAGTAGTAAAATGTGGAACAGTTTTGTCTATGATGAGTTTACGTACTTTTTACGAAACTGTAAAGGAGGAAAAAATTCGATTTTTTATATTTTAACTAGTAATATTAGCTTGACAAGAGGTAGATGTTATGATAATGATAATTTTTCACAACGATTCTCCATTTTCCTTATGCTTTCTCTCTATTTCGGAAGTGAAAATAATGTATTGGCATTATTTGTAGTTATTTTTAACATTTCCTGTAATTTTATCTGTTTTATTTCCGCTGCTGCTTCTGCTACGTAGGTAACATAGGCACTTTCATTTCTTTTTCCTCTAAATGGATGCGGTGTCAAATAAGGACTATCTGTTTCTACTAATAGTCGTTCAAGTGGCACTTGTCGCAACACTTCTTTTGGTTTTTTTGCATTTTTAAACGTGACAGGTCCACCGAAAGAAATATAAAAATTCATATTTAAGCATTCTTTTGCCATTTCCCAACTTCCCGAAAAGCAGTGCATCACTCCGCCGACTTCATGTGCCTTTTCTTCCTTCAAAATACGGACGATATCCATATGTGCTTCTCGATCATGAATAATAATGGGCATATTACACTTTCTAGCCAATCTCACCTGCTGTCTGAACACATCTTCCTGTACTTCTTTTGGGGAAGTATCCCAGTGATAGTCCAATCCCATCTCACCAATGGCTACTACTTTTTCATGCTTACATAATTGCTCTATCCACAGTAAATCTTCATGTTTCATGTCTATGGCATCAACGGGATGCCAACCGACAGCAGCATAAATAAAATCGTAGTCGTTTGTTAGCTGCATCGTTTGTTCAATTGTCTCTCGGTTAAAACCAACATTAATTATTTTTTCTACTCCCGCTTGCCGTGCTCGTTGAATAACTTCATCACGATCTTCGTCAAATTGTTCCGCATTTAAATGGGCATGTGTATCAATCAACATAAGTAAGCTCCTCTATTTCAATTTTTTATCCTATGATTATTTAGGTATAGTGAGATGTTGTACCATTTCTTCTGGAAAATATAAATGATGCACGCCTCGTTTTTCTCCACTAATGGATTTAATGACCTCAGATCTTTTGGAGATTTCTATCAGCTTATCTTCTTTTGTCATGATAAGAATAGGCTGTTTTTTGTGGTCTTTTTCCGACTGATATATATCATAAGGCATATCCAAAGGGTATTCCATTTCTAAATAGTACTTCGGATCAAACCCTCTCTTGCTCAATGTTTCTTGTGCATATTCTAATATACCCTCTTTTTCATGTACAATCTTGTATTTAAATAGGTGACGATGTAAAAAGCGTGAACATAAGTCAGAAAGAATCGGGTCTTTTTCATTAATCCATTGCATCAATAGCATCTGAATGAAAGATTCATCTAATATAAAATAGTCATGAATATCCATGTTACCTTCCATTAACTTAGGAAGTGGATCAATAAAAATATGAAAAGTGTAATCCATCAAGTACAGGTCTTTCACCCGCTGAAATATTTTTCTCAAGATAATCTCAGAACTCCGCGTGACAGGATGAAAATATACTTGCCAGTACATCTGATATCTAGCCATCAAATATGCTTCTATCGCATGCACACCATTTTCTTTTACTACAATTTTTCCATCATAAGGCCTCAGCATACGAACAATACGATCAAAATCAAAAGTACCATAGTTCACACCTGTAAAATGGGCATCTCGCAAAAGATAGTCCATTCTATCGGCATCTAATTGACTGGAAATCAAGCTAACAATACTGCCATTTTCATATGTTTTTTGTACGACTTGCTTTATTTTTTCTGGCAAGTCACTTTGATATGTTCGAAGTGCTTTGGAAACTTCCGTATCTTCACATAGCATACGACATGTCCAGTCTTCATGATGAAAGTGAAACACGGTTTCAAAGGAGTGGGAGAATGGACCATGACCAATGTCATGTAATAACGCTGCACTTAGTGCAAGTAAAATCTCTTCTTCAGACCATGCTACGTATCCGTTTCGTTGGAAAGAAGATATAATTTTTCGGGTGACCTCATAGACACCTAAAGAGTGAGAGAACCGACTATGTTCTGCACCATGAAACGTATAGAAAGACGTGCCTAACTGACGAATACGACGTAGCCGCTGCATCTCTTTTGTGTTAATAAGATCCCATATCAGTGGGTGTTTCACGTAAATATATTGGTGAACAGCATCCTTAAACACTTTTTCTTCTTTTAACATTCTCTTCACTCCCTCAAATTTGCAATATTTCTTTCTTATTCGACAAATTATACTATGAAATGGTGACAACGTTAGGTTTTTATTAAGTAACTATGAAATACTTGGTCATCTCTCATCATTTTACATGGAAATCAAAACGTGCAATGTCTCGGTCAAATCATATGCAACCATTGGAAAATTTACGTACGTGAAAATTGATTGACTATTATGGGAATGGTTGGTATGATATATAAATAAAGAATATGTCGAATTGTGACGATAAAATACAACATTATTCCAATGGAGGTTTTTTTCATGAAATCCACAGGTATTGTAAGAAAAGTAGACGAGCTAGGGCGCGTCGTTATTCCGATTGAACTACGCAGAACACTTGGTATTGGTGAAAAAGATGCGCTAGAAATTTATGTTGATGGTGAGCGCATCATGTTAAAGAAATATGAGCCTGCATGTATCTTTACTGGGAATGCAGACGATCTTATTTACTTTAAAGGCAAAATGATCAGCAAAAATTGTATTCCTGAACTAATGGATCTTTATAAATCAATGACAAATGAGAAAGAATAGGTTATAATAAAAAGGTATTTTTATATTTCGTTAATTCTAACCTTTTCATATCTCCTTTAATCCCTCAACCCATTGGGTTTGAGGGTTCTTTTTTTGTTCACTTGATAACTTTTAAACTTTTCATCCTAAGTTAGCACTATATTATATCGTCATGTTCATCACAATGGCATAAATTTCTCTTTTAGGTGTATCACGATCTACAGCAACTTGTTTGATTGCTTCTTTTTTTGTATGTCCTTGATCTATATAATGTATGACGTGCTGTGGAATGGTTAATGCTGCCCACCATTGTCCTTGTTCTTTCTCTGCTTCTGATGCACCTTCTACAAAAATACAGCACTCCCCTTTCACTTCTTTACCTTCTAATTGCTCTATACAGGTAGAAAGGCTTCCTCTTATGAATTCTTCGTATTTTTTGGTGAGTTCTCTTGCAATGACGACGTTTCTATTTCCCCACATCGTAAGCAAAAGCGACAACGTTTGTTGTACTCGATATGGAGATTCATATAACATGATGGTTGCAGATTCATATTGGTAAGTTTCAAGTATACCTTCTCTGCTTTTTTTATCCCTAGGCAAAAAGCCAATAAACGTAAAGGAGGTAGTAGATAATCCTGAAGCAATTAATCCTGTTAGTGCAGCATTGGCTCCTGGGAGAGGGATTATTTGAATGTTTTGTTCAATCGCCTTTTGCACGAGCTCCAGTCCCGGATCTGATATTCCTGGCATACCGGCATCACTCACTAATGCTACGGTATGTCCATCTAATATATGCTGAATGATTACCTCGCCTTTTTTATATTTATTATGTTCATGGTAGCTAACAAGCGGGGTCTGAATGTTAAAGTGGTTAAGTAGCTTTATGCTATGCCTCGTATCTTCAGCAGCGATGTATTGCACTTCACTCAAAATACGAACAGCACGATAGGTCATATCTTCTAAATTCCCAATAGGCGTAGGTACCATATACAGTACCCCTTTTTTATCTTCCCTTACATGTTGCTGATCATTATTGTTGTTCATGTTCATTACAACTCTCTACTTTCATGTTATTTTCATTGTAAATACGTTTTATTTCTTCGCTGTACTGATGATCTGCTTCATATACAATAAGAGGAGGTAGTAAGCGCACGTCTGGTTTACCATCGCTTATCGCTTCTACAAGCACCATATTGGCTTCTTTATGCACATGAGGATGAACAAAGCGAATTCTTTTCGGTGCTAATCGATACTGCTGCATGATCATTAAGATTTCAGCAATGCGAGACGGACGATGAACCATAGCGACTTTTCCACCGCTTTTCACACACTTACTAGATGCAGCAATGACGTCTTCTAATGTGCAGCGTATTTCATGTCTGGCAATGGCAACATACTCGTTGATGTTTTGCCTGCCTGTACTATCCCGCATATAAGGAGGGTTAACGGTAACGAGATCAAACTGGCCGTATCCACATGTTTCATGATAATGACGAATGTCCCCTTGATCAATTCGTATTTGATGTTGCAATTGGTTTAACTCCACACTTCTATGGGCCATATCGGCCAATCTCTCTTGAATCTCTACCCCAGTAATATTCCCTTTTGTTCTTGCTGTAAGTAATAATGGTATGACACCATTTCCAGTGCATAAATCGATAATATTTCCTTTCGTTGGAACGGAACAAAAATGAGAAAGCAATACTGCGTCCATAGAGAAACTGAAAACTTCTGCACTTTGAATAATTTGCATATCGTTGCAGAGAAGATCATCTAGCCTTTCATGCTTGTTTAAGTTAACTTCTTTCACCTTATCACCACAATATATTTATTTACTGTTCATCATTGTATATGATGTAAAAACCGTAGACAATGTCTACGGTTTTATTTTACACTTATTTATTTAAAAATGATAAACAGAAAAGACAATCGCCTTCTGTTCTTAACTGTCCATAATGAAGATTACAAATATGAAAACCCTCTGCATACAGGCGAGCTAAATTATCATATCCTTCTCCAATAGATGACTCATGGTCTTCTTCATTTGTTTCATCTGTTTGCTGATTGTCTTCAACTTGACGATGCTCAGCCAACATTTTACGTAATCGCTGATTTTCTAAGCTCATTCGTTTATTTTCTTCAATTAACGAAGTAATTTTTTCTTTCATCTCAACAAACTCACTTAGTGCAGACTTTAATTTACTTTCAACATCTACGATTTCATCATACATGTGTTTATTATCCACAATTTCACCTCAGTGAACGATCAATCTTCTTGTTCAGCCACATCTTCAAAAGGTAATTTAACCGTTTTATTATTTTCAAATAAAAGAATTTGCGCTAATCTATCTTTCGCATTTATAGAAATTACTTTTCCTTCCCCTTCTGATGTTACTACTTTCTTTCCTACTGAAGGTACTTCTGTTCCGTTCATGCTTTCATAATTATCATGCTCATATTTCAGACAACACATTAATCTTCCGCATAATCCAGAAATTTTAGTAGGATTTAAAGATAAGTTCTGGTCTTTTGCCATCTTGATAGAAACGGGTTCAAAATCCCCTAACCAAGTCGAACAACATAATGGACGACCACATGGACCAAGCCCTCCGAGTATTTTCGCCTCATCCCGCACACCAATTTGCCTAAGTTCAATTCTTGTGCGAAAAATACTTGCTAAATCTTTTACTAGTTCTCGAAAGTCCACTCTTCCATCAGCGGTAAAGTAAAAAATGACTTTATTTCTGTCAAATGTATATTCAGCATCAACTAACTTCATATCCAGTTGATGATCACCTATTTTTTTGAAACATATTTCAAATGCATCTTTGGCAGCACTGTCATTGCTTTGAACTGTTTTAAGGTCATTTTTATTGGCTACTCTAATGACCTTACGTAATGGCAATACAACATCGTCTTCAGCAACCTCTTTTTGCTCCGTAACGACTTTACCGAATTCAATACCTCTTGCCGTTTCCACAATGACTTCACAATCTCTTACTATATCATGCCCTAACGGGTCAAAATAATAAATTTTTCCAGCTTTTTTAAAGCGCACTCCGATAACCGAATACATTTTATCCCCCCTTCATGTTGAATAGAAATTTCTCCAGCGCCAGTTGCGGACTGACATTATATCGGAGTCTCTTTTTTGATTCTAACGCTAAATGCATAAGCTCCATCCAGCGCTCCATTGTATGTTTGTGAACGTGCTCTAACATCCACTGCTTTTCATCTTCAAATAAAATGTGTGTTTCTTTTCCTCCCCCCAAATATATAAAATCTTTGAAAAATAAAGCAAATAAATCAAACATGCTATCTATATACTCGCTCAGAGTAGATTTGATTATTTTTTGCTGTGCATAAATGGATGCAGCAATAGGATTTTTAAAACATTCCTTCACCAATTGTATCATTACCGTTCTTAATTCTGCAAACCAATTTGTTTGGAGTAAATTTCTTGCGCTATCTATTCCTGCTGTCATTTTAAGTGCGGTATTCACCAAAACAACGGAGAAACCCTCTTTCACAAGCGTATCTCTTACTGTAATGTTAGACATAACAGCTAAAGGAACCCATTGGCTTCTAGAGCGTATAGTAGGCAAAATACTTTTCATATTGGATGTCGTTAAAATAAATATGATACCACTGGCAGGTTCTTCTAAAAATTTCAACATGCTATTGGCAGCAGGGGTCGTCATTTTGTCTGCATCTGTAATAATAAAAACTTTTTTTTCACTTTCTGACAACTTCAATTCGAGTTTCTGCTTTATATCTCGAATTTCATCAATTTTTATAGATGATGTATCACTTTTTAAGATGTTTATATTAGCATGGTTTCCATGCTCTATTTTTTTGCATTCCATACATTCTCCACAAGCATCATCATCATGGAGCAGACAAAACATCGCTTGGGCAAAAACAATGGCCATGTCGTCCTTTGGAGTGCCAGGAACTCCAGAAAACAAATAAGCATGTGAGAGCATGTCCTGTTGTAAACTACGTCTAAGCATCGTAATAGCGTTTCCCTGGCCAATAAATTGGTCAAACGGCATAATGTAACTCTCCAAACCATAGGTTATGTATGTTATAGATGTATTTTTCACATAGTATACAGAATATATATATTGGTACAGCAGGTAAAGCTAATATAAATAATTGATAAGCAGTCCTTTTATTTCCCCTACCTTATCTAATAATTCTACTCTACCCTGCTCTTTTTGTAGTAATTCATCTGACAAAAGCATTAACTGTTGATCTATTTCCTTTAATAATTTATATCGCTTTCCTCTTCCTCTTCTATCGATGCCTCTAATATCTTTCATACCCACACTTTTTTTTGCTGCATTTTCTAAAAAGTGCCTTAACATATTTTTGTATATGTGCAATTCACGAATGGTCATCGATTTCATCAAGCGATTTCCTTGTACATGTATCTGTTCAATTTGTTTGGCCAGCTGTTCTTGAGAGGATTGCTGTTGCTGCTTTTGCATCATGTCAGGGAAATTTTTCATTCTCAATCTATCCGACGCTTGGTGATCTGTCCGTGATATTTCTTTACTAGTAGAACGAAAGCCAGGATTAATTTTCATCATATATCATCCTTATTTTCATATTCAAAAGTTTATAAACTTTTCGACAGGAACAACAAAAACAGCTGCGCCTCCAACTTGCACTTCTACGGGAAATGGGATGTATGAATCTGTCGTTTCACCAAGTGGAGTAACAGGGTTAACGACTTGGTCTCTAGTTTTGCAATTTGCTTTGATTACCTCTAACACATTATCTATTAAGTGATCCTCCACACCGATCATAAATGTTGTGTTACCTGCTCGTAAAAAGCCTCCAGTACTAGCTAGTTTAGTCGCACGAAACTTTTGTTTGACAAGTGCATTCGATAAGCGTTGGCTATCTTTATCTTGGACGATAGCGATGACCATTTTCATGATTTCATTCCCTCCCTGTATGGTGAAGCTAACATCGTGAGCTTGTGTTTGAATTACATCATTTATGAGTTTTTATGTTATGTTTACACCATTATACAACAAAGTAAGGAAAATTGTGCAAAGAGGAAAAATGAATTACTTTTTCCGAGGTTTTTTACTCATTTACTGTTTCCATAATATATTGAAGGCATTGTTGCATGACATGCTCTGGTGTACTACTTGCGTCTATTTTTTTTATTCTATTAGGGTATCGCTCTAATAGTTGTAAGTAACCTTCTCTTACTTTATGGTGGAATGTAATATGTTCTATGTCTAATCGGTTTATTTCTCTATTTTTATTGCTACCTATTCTTTTCAATCCTTCTTCTGGCTCAATATCTAAATATAATGTTAGATGCGGAAAACAGTCTTCAATCGCGAATATATTGATGTCTAGTATAGCCTCTAATCCAATTCCTCTTGCTATGCCTTGATAAGCAAGACTACTATCAATAAACCGATCACATAAAATGAGAGTCCCTTTCTGTATTTCCGGTAAAATGCGTTCTACAAGATGTTGCCTTCTTGCCGCGGCATAGAGTAAAGCTTCCGTCTTGCCGTCCATTTCCGTGTGCTCTTTATTTAAAATGATATCTCTTATTTTTTCCGCTATTCGTATACCTCCAGGCTCTCTCGTAAATGTATACGGGATGCCTTTGTTTGCCAGTTCCTTTTCCAGTAATTGCAGGATCGTTGTTTTCCCTGCACCTTCTCCACCTTCTATTGTGATAAATATACCTTGTGTGTTTTTTGTCATTTTAAACCCTCAAATCTGCTTTGTTATTCACGTTCGTATACATCCAATATTTCATTCCCAGACAAGCCAATTACACTGCTCCCTTCCTGTAGTATGTGCATGAGTTGATGTGCTATTTTTTCCGTTATTTGTTGTCCTGCATAAAGTAATGGCACACCAGGTGGATAGGGAACAATCATATTTTTAGCATAGTATCCAATCGATTTCAGTATATGTTTTTGATGTATCGGTTGATTTTGATGAAGCGGAGAAGTAAAAGACAACACTTCTGTTATTTCCTGATCAAAATGCACTGAATACGTTGCTGTTTCCCTTTTTTCACTACGAAGCTTATATTGATGAACAATGTCTTTTAATGCATCACTAAGACGTTTTAGGTCTTGTTGGGTGGTAGCTATGCTAAAAACGATAAGCACGTAGCGTGAAGTTGCTAATTCAACGAAGCACCCTCTATGCTCTAATTGTTTCTGTAGTTCTTTTCCACTTAAAATCCCAGTAGCATCATAAAGCATAAGTTTAAATGGATCTAGCTTTTTATCAGTATTGTGTTGTTGTTTTATATATTGAATGGCTGGTAATGAATCTATATCCTTAAGAAGCTGAGTAATATGTTGTAAGCTTTTATCTATAAGATGCTTCCCATCCACTACTATTTGTTTTCTAGCTATGTCTAATGAAGCTAATATAGGGTATGAGGGGCTTGAACTTTGCACCATATTTAATGCTTTCCGAATAGGTAGTGCGTTTGCATGTTCACCTTGTGTATGCAACATGGCTCCCATTGTCATAGAGGTTAACATCTTATGAGTGGATTGTACTACAATATCTGCACCTTGTTCTAGTGCAGAAGATGGAATATTAGGATGAAAGCCAAAGTGTGCACCATGAGCCTCATCTACTAATAATAATTTATGATGATGATGAGCGATAGACGCGATTTCTTCTAATGAGGAGGAAATGCCATAATAGTTTGGATTCGTAGTTAAAATGCCTTTCGCTTCTGGATATTGTTGTAGAGCTTGCTTCAAATGATGTGGATCTATTCCACAAGGTAAACCGTATTGTTCATCTATAGTAACAGGCAAAAAAACAGCCTTTGCCTTAGCAAGCATAAGACCATGTATAACAGACTGATGTATATTACGATCTACAATAAGCACGTCATTTGGAGCGCAAACTGCCATCAACATACCTAAAATACCTACAGTGGACCCGCCAACAAGAAAGAATGTTTGATCAGACCCAAAACATTGCGCTGCTAACTGCTCCGCCTCCATGATGACCTCTTGCGGATCTTGTAAGTTATCTAATCCTGTTATTTCCGTAGCATCTATATGAAGTAATGGAAGATATGTTGCAAAATCATGTTCGTAAGCCTGACCATATTTATGGCCTGGCACATGAAAACTTACGGGACGTTTGGTGTAATGATTTTTTAATTCATCATATAACGGCGTTTTTTTCTGCTGCATCTTTTGCTGCTGATTCATATAGTAATTCACCATTTCCTGCTTCATTCTAATATATTTCTTATTGTACAGCCATTCACTAAGACAAGCAATTACTGAAAAGATACATTACATGTGCATGTATGAATGAAACAGCAGGAAGTTGTAATGAAGATTATTTATTTAGGCATTCTTTTTATATCGAAGTGCTCTTAATTGTTGAATGAAAAATTCATATTTTTCATCTGTGGTTTCTGTATTTACAATAGCTTGCTCGCAGTCTAAACAAATAAAAGATAAATAAACAGAAACTGCTTCTTCTTTAAATTGATCACATATGATGCAGTAATGATTCATCACCATACCACCTTCTTTTTAGCTTTAATATACCCTAATAAATATTATATAAACGATTAAACGGTGTATTTTGTTTTTATTATTTCATATTTACCTCTCAAAATACATGCTTGCACTATGTCTTATACACAAGCAATATTTTAAAAACCTGCATTTAATAAGGCATGGAGGTGACGTTCATGGCTATTAGAAGAAGAAGATTGGTGAGAGCAGCTAGACTTTTGGCTAGACTCATTCGTAGAAGAAGAAATAGATAATGAAAAACAATATAGATATTTAAAAAGCCGTCTGTTTAAGACGGCTTTTTCATGTTTTATATGATAAAAACATGCTTCTATCATTTCTTTGAACTGAAACTCCTTCTGCATTTAACATCATTATCTTGGCATTTGAAAATGCATGCTTGAACCACGTCTTATACACAAGCAATAGCTTGCCCATCTGCATTTAATAAAATATGGAGGTGATGTTTCATGGCTATCAGAAGAAGAAGATTGGTGAGAGCAATCAGGATTTTAATTAGAATCCTTCGTAGAAGAAGAAATAGATAATAACACTTCTAAAAAAACCGTCTCATATCGAGACGGTTTTTAAAGTTGCTTGGCAACGTCCTACTCTCCCAGGACCCTTCGGTCCAAGTACCATCGGCGCTAGAGGGCTTAACGG
>NZ_QXJP01000029.1 GCF_004115085.1 Longirhabdus pacifica
TCCTTTCTATCTTTTCTTCTTCCTTGTAGCTGCCGTTAAAAAAGGCAATGGAATATACCAGGACTTTGCCGCATGGCTTAGTCCTGGTTATTCGCTTGTCTTTTAGGTAGCGTATGGCTAGGGGATCCAAAACATACTTTGATTTTAAATTAATAGAAATAAGTGAATAAAACAATAACGAATGTTATTTAAGCGACATGAAAGACGATACTTCGACATTGATTTAATGCTATATTAATGGAAATAAGTTTCTTTAAAATAGGGGAGATATAAAATGATAGAAACTATGAAAACATTGGGGGAATTAGTTAAAAGACAGAGAGAAAACCAAAACATCACGCTAGGGCGGCTACAAGAAGAACTAGGGATTAACAAAGGAGTAATAAGCAAGATTGAAAATGGAGACACAAAACGGCCAGAGTTTAAAACGATATTCACTATCGCAGATGCCCTGTCTATCCCTCATGAAAAAATTATAGATAAATACGTAGAAGTAGAAAATCGTCCGGAAGTTTTACATGAATTACTTGTTAAAACCATTACAATAACGGATGATATTAAGCTCATAAAAAAAATAGCTTTATTGTACATTGAATCAGATAAGCATGAAACAGAAGATGCACTATCCTCTTTGTATTCCTACACAAAAACAGTCGAAAATAAAGAGATAAGATTAACACTATACATACAAATCGCTGAATATGCACGACTAAGAGGTATACCACCATTTATCGCTAAAGGATTAGTGGAATCGTACTTCATTCACTTTCAGGACATTACAAGAGATAAAAAGACGTATGCAGAAGGAAAAGAAATTATCCATTACATGGACTTCTTACCAAACGAAACACAACGTGAATTTTATTTTAAAATGTGCAGACAAGCCTTTGCATTAAAGGAATACGAAGAAGCCATTGAACTAACCCAATGTGGGCTATCCATTTCCGGCAAGACATCCGAACTAGAAACCAGAGCATATGGAACCATGATTAATGCTTATTATTTCCTTGAAAAATACGAAGATGTAGAAAAACATTTGCCTAAATTCGAACAATTAGATTATTTTGATAATGTCAAAGAAGTAATTCAAGTGTTGCGAGCAAATATAAAAGCAAAACAAAAAGAATATGATACTGCTATATCCATATTAAAACAGTGTTATATGACAGTTACCGATAAACAAAAAATACATATCATCAACGACTTACTGGACATTTACATGGAACTAAATCGGATAGAAGACATACAACAAATCGTACAAACAGAGAACGAATTTCTACCGACAGAACCTGTTGAACATCATTATGAAGGAATGGGAAAATACTATGTAACCAAGGGTAATTTTAAAATGAAGCATGGTAATGTAAATGAAGCCATACATTGTTATAGTGAAGGGTTAAAAGCGTATATCTATATCCAGCGATATGAAGAAGCTTTAAGCATATATGCTCAAATTATTTCTTCTTGTGTTGAAAATAACTATGAACTCAATGCACCCCAATTGCAGCAAATCAATGAAGCAGCTAAAATGATCAAGAACAAATAAGGAGGATGATCATCATGAAAAAATTATGTGCAACACTTTTATTGTTATCTGTTATAGTTTTTAGTACCACACCACCTATAGGTGACGTTATCGTAACATCTGTCATTCACTTTGACGAAAGATAACATATAAAGCAATAACAAAAACACACGTAGCGATTACATGAAGTAATCCATCGTGTGTTTTTTGGTGTCAATGTAAAAGGAAGAGAAGAGTAAAAACACGTAAAGATGCGTTTTAAAAACTCATCTTTACGTGTTTTTTTATTTTCGTATTTCTATTGATTTTAATAATAAAACAATGCCGTAACAAATATTTTTCCACTGTAATACATAATGACAGCTTGCTCTGCAAGCTTACGGTCACTTTGGGTCATCCTTGCCTTTTCCGGCACATCCTATCATCCTCGCTACCTTGTCAAAAGTTTTCTCGGCATATCCTCGCTTCACTGTGGTATTCCAAAATCCTTTTGACAAGCAAGTTGTACCGTCCAGCAGCCGCAAAAGTCGGCTTAACTGGAACCTTGGTACAACTACGCTATGTAGTATTTCAATATAGCAGCATCCTTATGATACGTCATGACCGGAGGCAAATATACGTGACCTTATTTAAACAAAAAATTATTTAAAAAGGAAAATAAAAGAATAAGTTTACATTTTTTCTTTTAAATTCTTTTTTATATATAGGGGGTGTATAAAAGTGGAAATGTTAAATCTCGTACATGAAAGCAAAACTAGAAATAAAGATTCAATTTTAAAGATCATTCAGGAATATCTACCACTCATCAAAAAGTACAAACGTAAACTACACTACGAAGATGGAGAAAACGATCTGATTGAAAAACTCATTCATATCTTATATGACCTACCAGAATTAAAAGAAGAAGACATAAGTAAATATATTGCAACATCAATAAAACATCAGTATATTTACTTATCAAAAAAATACTATGCCACAAAAAACAAAGAATTCTTAACGAATGAATTTAACCATTATTGTACGATAGAAGACCCGTTACTACTAAAACTAGCAATAGAGCAACTGACCGAAAAGCAAAAAAAAATCATTCTATATAAGTACGTATATGGATACAAAATAAAAGAAATTAGTCACATGATGAAGCTTTCCAGACAAAGCGTATATAAGCACCAAAAACAAGCATATGAAACATTAAAAAAATGGATTTTAAATTAAATTAATAAAAAAGTTTACATTTTTAATAAAGTTTTCTTCTTTATATAGTGAAGAGGAAAAAACCTCTACAACAAAATACATACCCAATAATCCATGAGGGATGCATGGATGAACGGTACATCCTTGTATTTTGAAACAAATTTAAAATAAAAGGAGAATTTTAAAATGGCCTTAGAAGATCACTATTTTAGTCACTTTAAATATACTAAATCAGAAAGCGATGCATTAGTAACTGCATTATATTGCGATCCAGAAGATTTAAATTTGAGGTATCTTCAATATGATGCAATATTTGATAAATCAAGAAGTGGAGTTAATGGGACTTTTTATTCGTATCATGATGAAGAAAAAGACATAGAACCGTATGCTCTAGGAATTTTTATGGAGAATGGTTACAAAGTAAAAAATGGTAGTGATATCAATGGAGTTGATAAAAAAGACAAAAGAAGATATCGGGGTACAATGTACTATCTTAACGGCAAAGTTAACGTTGGTGTTTGTTTTAATATTAAGCAATTAACATATGAACGTGTTAGTTGGGCTGTCGGTGGATTTTCTTTACACTTGGACCAATCGTTAACTGATGAGGAATATCGCAAATCTCTCGAAATTGAAGAGTTAAAAAATGTTGATTCAGGGACTAACACACGCCCCCGTACTTTACTTGGATATGATATTAGTAAGAATAAAATGTTATTAGTAACTGTTTTTAATTATGACGATCCAAAAAATTTTAAAAAAGGCGTAACTATATATGAAGGTAGACAACTTATGAGAAGACTAGGTTGTGATATGGGTATTCATTTAGATGGTGGAGGATCCTCGGCGGTCGTAGTACGTCCCATTGGTGGAGATATACACAAAGGTTTTACTACTGATGGAGGATTAGGAAAAACTGGATTTATGATCGATACAGGAACATCCGAGTCTACACCCCAGGAAAGTAGTACAATATCTGGTTCAACTGATATATGGATTGGGCTATAATAAAACTTTAAAGAAATGAAAGGAGAAAATAATACTTTTTCTCCTTTTTCATAAACCTCTGTTGCTTATTTGTTAATACTCAACTAATATAGAAATAAGTGGAGGTGTTTTTATGAAAAAAATTAATTTATTATTATCATTAATTCTATTCATTACGATAACTGGTTGTGATAATCTTCGTGATGATACGACAGAGGTTAGTAGCTCTACTAACGAGGAAGAAAAAAACAGTATGACAAAATTACAAGAAGAAAACGATAAACTAAAAAAAGAAATTGAGAATTTACAAACTAGAATTGACTCATTAGAAGAAAGTAACTTTCAATTTGAGAATACAATACACGACAAGAAAAAAATTATTATGCCAGATACTGATGAAATTATTTTTGATCAAAAAATACCCTTTGAAATATTAGAAATATTTCAAACCTATATTAATGCTTTAGAAACAAACGACGTGAAATTAATGAATACTATTCTCGCCTATCAACCTCAACCCACCAATCTTTCTTATTTAACAGGATACACAGAAGAATCAATTAAAAATAACAGTAATACTGAATATAAACTAATTTCTTTAAGGGGACCCCACGAAGAAGGTGAGGATACCATTTACGTGCAGGTAGAATTTGAATATGTAACAGAAGACAACGTTATCGAAAGTGTTGGA
The DNA here is from genome assembly GCF_004115085.1 of Longirhabdus pacifica. Lineage (GTDB taxonomy): Bacteria > Bacillota > Bacilli > Paenibacillales > DSM-105158 > Longirhabdus > Longirhabdus pacifica. The sequence continues at coordinate 4,398 of NZ_QXJP01000029.1, forward strand.
GGAATATTCACTTTACAATCATTAGAAGCATACAATTATGTTTGGAAAATAGTGAAACAAACATAACCATATAGATTGATATATAGATGAATTTAGTGGTTATTTTGCACCTAATTTATATAGAAGATAATGGAGAGATTTCATCGGCAAGTTAATGCTTCCTAGATGGGAGTGATTATATTGGAAAGCGAACTTATTAAAATAGCCGTCAGCCAAGGTCTTTGGGCAACTTTAGCTGTTGTACTTATACTTTACATCTTAAAAGCACAAGAAAAACGAGATCAAAAACAAGCAGAAAGAGAAACTAAGTACCAAGAAATAATTAAAAACTTATCACATCAATTAAATATTGTAACCGATCTAAAACAGGATATAAAAGATATAAAAAATCATATTATATCTAGTAAATAAAAAGAAATGATATAACAATCATTTCTTTTTTATTTACGAAATTTATGTTTATTTAAATGTTAATATGATTTTACCCACAAAAAAATAACCACCCCAACTAGGAACGGATTATATGTTATAATTTATATACGGGTGAGGAAGCACCTTCCCGTTAGCGTCTCTATACGTATAGGGGTGCTTTTTCTATTTTTCACAGGCTACCCCATCGCCATCTCTGTCCAAACTAGTACTATATCCCGCATCACCTTTATGAAGGGGTGCGGCTCCTGCCGCTTTGGCTTCTGAACAGTTGGCAAAAGGCTGTGTACCTGTTGTTTCCTCTATGACAACTAAATCAACACTATCAGTGTCTACTTCTCCCTCAATTACAAAAAGTACTCTTGCACCATCTTCATATTCAGAGAGTTGGTTTGCCACCCATGAACCAGCACCGCGGTTGTCGGAGGGATCAACGTAGGCCACGCTTGCACCTTGTCCACCTTCCTCGCACATTGCCATCGGCCACTCATCACGGTCATGATCGGCTTTGGTGTCTATGCCCGCAAGGGACTCATCACGGTTTTCATCTGCACCGTCACGGTCAATTGTACATATTTGAGACTCGCCGTTCTCTATTGCTAAGGAAATGTGGGCAGCAGTCTCAGGATACTTGTCGGCAGGAAATTGAAGTGTTACAGGTTCAGATATGCTTACCGATGTTGAAGCTGTCATTGCCTCGCCAATTAAAACGGTTTGTGTGTCATTGTCCCAACCAATTTCTACCCCTAGGGTGGATCGGCTACACTTAGCTAGACAGAAAAATTAAGGTCAAGTAGACTAGAACTAATAATATATGAGGAGCGTTCTACAATGACCAAAAGAACAAGAAGAACATTTACGCCTGAATTCAAACAACAAATGGTGAATCTTTATCAAAGTGGCAAGCCGAGAAAAGACATTATTCAAGAATATGAATTAACTCCATCCGCCTTAGACAAGTGGATTAAACAATCTCAAATCTCTGGTTCATTTAAAGAAAAAGATAATCGGACTCCAGAAGAGCAAGAGTTAATCCAGTTACGCAAAGAATTAAAACACTTACGAATGGAAAATGATATTTTAAAGCAAGCCGCGCTGATAATGGGACGAAAGTAAATGTGATTAAAAGTAATCAACACAGATACTCGATATCAGCAATGTGTAGCGTCCTACAACTACCTAGAGCAACGTATTATTACGAAGTGAAGCAACGTCAAACAAATGACGATAAAATTGTTCCACTTATACAAGAAATCTTTCGAAAAAGTCGGAATAACTACGGCACACGTAAAATCAAAGTAGAGCTGAAAAAGCAAGGCTACATTGTTTCTAGACGGCGAATTGGTCGTATCATGAAACAGCAAGGTTTGGTGTCGACCTATACCGTGGCGCAGTTTAAACCGCACAAAACAACGTGTAATGAAGCGCCTATTGCTAATGAATTAGATCGTAATTTTCAACAAGAACAAGCATGTGCAGTTGTTGTTAGCGATTTAACTTATGTAAGAGTTGAAAATCGCTGGCACTATGTCTGCTTATTAGTGGATCTTTTTAGTCGTGAAATCATAGGTTATAGTGCAGGTCCAAGTAAAGATGCAAAGCTAGTTTGGCGAGCATTTGCAAGCGTCAAGCAGCCTCTTGATCGTATAAAGTTATTTCATACCGATCGAGGCAATGAGTTTAAAAACAAACTGATTGATGAGGCGTTAGAGACCTTTCATATTAAACGATCTTTAAGTGCCAAGGGTTGTCCTTATGATAATGCAGTGGCCGAGGCCACTTACAAGATCTTTAAAACAGAATTTGTAAGGCATTATCATTTTGAAAGTTTAGAAGATTTAAGGGTTCAATTGGCTGACTATGTGCACTGGTATAATCATATTCGAATTCATGGAACATTGGGCTACATGAGCCCTGTTCAATATAAACGAGCTGACCTTAAAAAAGTTGTCTAGTTTTCTGTTGACAATCCAGGGCTTCTCCTGCTGCTCTCACAGGCAAGTATGTAGAACCTTCATATGTGATAGGGTACATTGTGGTTCCGCTCTGATCTTGAGGTGTCCAGTCCTCACCCATAACCTTAAAATTAATGTTTTTGTTTAAATGCGCTTTGATTTCTTCCATATTTGCGCCAGCATATGCGCCAACCGTAAAAATAAGAACAGCGCAAAATATAAAGGATATAGATAATACGTATTTCTTCACTTAAACCACTCCTTTTTTTGATTCAAATCGCTTTTTCATTCTATTATTATATCACGCTATCCCCCTTCTACTTCATTGTTCAATTAACTCACCATCCTATAACAAATACTATAAATGATATGAGAACAAATGGAGCCATAGGAAACGACTTTTGCTTGTTCTTCAAAACCAAAAATATGAGTTGCAATATAAAGATGAAAACTGTAGTGAAAACTAAAATAATAGTTGGGCCCACACCACCTAAAGCAAGCCCTAAAAATAGAAACAATTTCACATCTCCCCCGCCTACTTTATCAGGAGAGAAAAAAAACAATATGGACATACATGCAGCAGGCACTAAACCTAGAACATAAAATCCGATTGGATAAACTGGAGCAACCATGTGCATCAACATCACCACCATAGCACCACCATACACCAACACGTTTGGAATCACTCTTTTTTTTAAATCCGTATACGTGGCTATCATGAGTACACAACATGCCACAATGAAAATAAACGAATACATGTAACCCTTCTCCTTTGATACAAATTCAATATTTTTATAAAATATAAAGATAAAAAATAATGATGAAACTTAACCACCATTTATTATACCAAACTATTTAAATTGTATCATTTTCAAGGTGTAAAAGCATATTTGCTTTATAATTTAAAATAATAATTTCAAGCTCTCTATATTTTTCAGCGACTAAATCATGCTCAGCCCCAAAAAATGAAGTAAGATCCTCAATTTCTTGATATAAGTGTGTAATATGCTCTATTGCGTCTTGATTTAATTCTTCATTCATCCTTATTCCTCCTTCTGTCATCTTCTTTACTATATTATACTACATTTTTAGTTATATTCATATAAAAGTAACTATTTTTCTATTATATTAATTATTAAATTTGATATTTAACTATATTAGTGGTAAGATATAAGTAGATCAAGGAGGGGCAACATTGAGTACTTATAAAACGGTAAACGTGTATCCAGATATAAAAGCAATACTGGATAAATTAAAAAAAGAAACGAAATTCAAAAAAGAAAAATACAACTTTTCTGAAATCATTGCATACATGTATCTCTTCTATGACAAACACTATGAAGATCTAAAGCAATATGAGCATGAAGAGATATTACAAAAAGTGAAAGAACTACTGGCTAAACAATCATGATTAAACATGGTATAATGAGAATATAATAATAAAGACGCACCGTGAGAGGGTGCGCCTAAAGCATTCAATAGATTGCCCATCAATGGGTGATCGGCTTTAGAGATAAGCGTGACCGCCTGAGTCTCCTATAGCTCAAGGGCGGTCTATTTCTTTAAGTAGTTTAACAACGCCAGGATGAACATGCCAAACATGAACATCAAACTTAACGCTTGAAAAACTTCCATCGGCCTCACCCCCTTTTCATGGAGTGAGCCAACCACCCTTGATAGCCGTTATACTATTGAACACATCTATATTATACCACAAAATAACTTTTAAATATATAAAAATAACTATTTTATATTAAAAAATAGTTATTTTTTCATTTTGTTTTATGTTCATTTAATTCATATAGTATTCATGCTCAATCACACCGTATGTATCCTGCTCATCCTCAATTTTGTAAAAATATAAAGCGCAGGAAGTTGTCATTGCATCATCACATTGAGAAGTATAGCGATGTTGTTTCATACTATCCTCCGTAGCCCTTTCAAAAGAAGGATCCGCATTCGGAATATGCAAACCATCTAATTGTTCCTTATTGACCCACATAGAAGGATATACTTTTCCCATATCACAATACCGATCTTTTACATTGTTATATTCACATAACTTACATAACAATATCCAATCCTCCATCGATATCAATGCAAATGAAATCGTAAATGGTTCATGTCCTTCCCTTAAAAAAGGATGAAACGTTACCTCTTCTACACCGTTTGAACAATCATCTAACCAATCACTTAAAGGATTAGGATTATATGCTCCATCATGATAAGGAGTCATTCCTTTTTTGTAGTATTCTATACCTTTCATCTTTCCGTCACTCCTACATTTTTATTTATTTTTTTCTTTTGGAAAGCGAAGCGTGATATTCCAGAAGGAGTTTTTCCTTTTTGCTAAGGCGAACGCAAAATAAGCATAGATACATCGTCAAGGTGAAAAAACTTCCTTGATCTACGACTCAGCACAACATCTTTTTTGCGCTTTTGAAAAAAGATGTTTGCCCTTGACGGTGGATCTAGCCCTCTTAGGTTTGTGCCGGAAAGGTTCGGGTGTCCTAACGGCACAGACCTTAGAGGGCTTGCTTGTTTTACGATTCGCGGTGCAAAAGGGAAAAATACTTTCAATCCGAAGGCAGCGGTAGCTGCCAACCATGCCCTTACGCTTCTTTTTAAAAAAGCAGCAGCCGCCAGGCTACTGCTTCCTTTTATCTTTCTTACTTGTTATCTCTTTATCTTTTTTTCTTCCTTGTAGCTGCCGTGAAGAAAGGGAATGGAATATACCAGGACTTTTCCGAATGGATTAGTCCTGGTTATTCGCTTTCCTTTTAGGCTGCGGACAGCTAGGGGATCCAACTAGTTTGAATTGGATTAAGCCATATCATCACGAAGAAGAAGGAGAAAAACCACTCGACACACTGAGAATAGGAATCTCAATCTCATTCGGCAAAAACATCATATCGACTTCCACTACACCTAACACCACCGCAGAAGGACGATCTACTGTAAACACCACTTCTTGATTATTTAACGGATTTTGCACCTTCACTTCTTCTTCTTTAAACACATTCACAACCTCAAAGGAAGTAATCGAAACATTTTGAATGCGACCACTGAGCAAATTTTGCTCTAAATAATCCATAAACCTTGCTTTCGCAGCACCTTCTTGTAATTGTAAATCTGGCGTTTCTTCATACACAACCGGATTAGCAGCTACATTCATACTTCTATCAAAAGCCCCTTGAATTTCTGCTTTCAACACATATAACTCCCCACCTACAACAAGCAACGAAAGCAACGCAACAAACAATAAGGTCTTACCAAAATAGGAAAGCATCTACCTAACCACCTTTTCCGAAACACCAACCGCCTTCGTTCGAATCGGCAAAGTAACCACAGACCATCCCACATCTTGATTCTCAAAAAATAACTTACCAAACTTAAAATCATATTCAATCTGTAACTCATACGTATCCCCTCGATTCACGGGATAACCAGTAGCCACTACCTTCACGTCATCTAAATCAACCAACCCATTCATATTCTCTGTAATAATCTCTTCTACTTCACTCGTGTACCCTCCGTGAATGGCCATTGCTCGATTCGCTTGTAAAATTGTATTGGAAAAATCTAACCGGAGATAAAAGTACATGGAGAAAAAAACTAAAGAAACAAGGAAAATCACAAACAGCAGCGTGTAAAAAATACCTGTAAGGGTCGTCTCACCGCGTTGACAGCGGTGAAACGTTTGTAACCTACTCATCACGGATTAACTTTATCGATATCAGAAGAAACTCTACCTTCTAACGCAGTAATGGCAAGAATCAACGCAGAAGCAATGACAATGGCTCCTAAACCGAAAATAGCTGTCCACGCTACATTTCCTAACCAATCCCCTCTTTGATCTTCATGCAACTGTTTGATCTTTTCCTTTGCGCTCCACTTCATATTTAACCCTTTAACCACCATTTTTTGCATCATGTTAACATCTCTCCTTTGATTTTAATTATACTAAACTATTGAAATTGTATCAATAGTTTGTAATTTGATATACATTTAATAACAAGGGAACTAAAACAAACATCAGTGCAGCAATGACAAACAACATCTTAGGAAATAAAATTTGAAACGGTTTTTTCTTAATCGCTAGAACGGCTGCTGCCTTCCGTTCTAAACGCATACTACGAGATAAATCTTGCATCGACTTCGTTGAATCTGAACCCATTTGCATATGATTTAAAATCGTATTATAAAACAAATGGGACTCCTTCGTCTTCAACTCATCACAAAACCGCTGTAACGCTTCTTGATCGGACAACACTTGCATTTCTGCGTATAATCGAACCAATTGATGACGAAACGATTGAGGAAACAACGGGATAACCCGTTTGACAATATCTCTTGGAGTAAACCCCGAATGTAAAAAAATTTGAAAATAATGAACGAGATACAAAAATTGCTTCTCTACCTTTCTCTCTTTTTTCTTGATTAACCACCGTAACAATACGGTAGGAAAAACAAATAGCAATAACAATAGGAGAAAAAAACTAGCCCATCCTAGCATCATCAACGTCACGGAATCAAGCGAAAACAAAATAGGGCTTAACAATTGAAACGTAAAAACACCCGTAAAAACGGTAAAAAAGAACTGAAAGACTAAAAATCGTTTCCCGTTTAAACCAAGTGGACGTTGTAATGCCGATAATTGCTCATCATACCGCTCCACTTGACGATTTTTAGGTACGTAATCTTCTTGAAATCGCTGATAATACCGCTGTACATACCCTCTAATTTCCTTCACTCGCTGATCATAAAACGAAAATGAAATACGAAGCGATGAAAACACCGCAATCAACAAAAAACAGGACGTAGCAACTAAACTAAAAGCAACAACATAAGCAAACAAAGGCATCACTCCATATCAAAATTAAACATTGAAGGTAACATTAAAATCGCAACCATTACCATCGTCACACCGATAGAAATAATCTGATTCGCCCAAGGTGTAGCTAATATCTCTATCACCTTCTCCGGCGAAAAAACAAAATAGGCAGGGAGTATCACGATAGCAATGATGGCCAGCACCACACTCTCAATTTTATGTTTGTTCATTTCTTCTTTTAACATCTCTTGAATGTCTCTTTCATCCTCATAGATAGCATCAATCATCGTTAACTCTTGATACACATCCACACCTAATGATTCCGAGATCTTAAAAATATTAAGAAACAAACGAAAATTCGGATCATGTACCTGCTTGATCATATTTTCAATCGCATAATCAAAAGAAATACGCTCACGCTCTTTTAAAAACTGTTGGAACAACAATTGATAAGAAGGTGGAAAATAATCTAAACTATACAACACACTGTGCATCATATCCCCAGACGTTTTATACACATGCGACACTTGACTCACTACCTCTTTGGATAGTACTTTGTATTGAAACTGCAATCGCTTATACCGCCATTGCAGGATCATCCATGGTAGAAACAAAAACCCTACAGGCAACACCATGATAAGCCATGCATTGCCTATCATCCAACCGATGAGTAATCCAAACACAGCCATAAAAAAGGACAATGCTAAAAAATAATATCCATTCAATTTCAACCCACTATGTGCAATGACCATTTTCACATACTGAAAGGCACGAATCTCATGTTCCGCATTATACTGCTCCGTAATGCGCTCCACTTCACTATTAGCATCTTTCATACGATGATGCATCATGGATCTCATCTGTACATACCGTTCATCCAACCCAAGCTTAAACCGTTTGAGCGAGCGATAGATATCTTGCTGAATAAAAAACAATACCACCGCAATCAAAGACAAACCAATACAAACATAACCGATTGTAAACGTCATCGTTTCACCATCCTACTCATAGACCACACCGTTTTCTTCCATCTTTTCTTGGATCCGTTCATGTAAACCATGTTCGGTACGAATATGCCCATTTGATGGCGTATATCGGAATACATCTTGCAGTACAAAATCACCGTTCTCTACACCGCAAACTTGTGTAATCGCTGCAACTCTTCGTCTCCCATCCCTACGATCCCTTTTCACTGTAATCACCTGTTCTACCGATTCTGCAATCCTTCGCATAATAAAATGCTCTGAAAGATTTGGATACTCTGCCGCAATCATATTCACACCACGATACAAACCAGCTTTTGCATTGTTAGAGTGCAGCGTGGCCATCGTTCCTGGTTGTCCAATCGCCATCGCATCCAGCGTAATATCAAACGTATTGTTCTCTAATATCTCCCCGATAATAACGATATCCACATCACTACGCAGCGATCCAGTTCGCAAAATATCGTAGGCACTCCCTTTCATATTTTCCTTCAGCACCGTTCGATATTGAAAAGCACGTACATGACGTTTCACTTTCTCAAGCTTCAATTCCAGTGTGTCTTCTATCGTATCAATCCGTAACCCATCAGGAATAAACGTACCTAACAACCGTACAATTTCCGTTTTCCCCGTCCCTCCACCGCCCACAATCAATGTATTCACCCTTGATTGCACACTTTTTTCTAAATACGATGCCATTGCTTTAGAAAACGTCCCTTTTTCTATATGCTGCGCTAACGTCAAAAACCCTTCACGATGTTTCCGAATAGAAATGGTGGTTCCTTTAGTTGCAATGGGATCAATCATCACATTAAACCGCGTCCCATCTGCCAGATATCCATTTTCAATCGGCTTCACATAGTTGACACTTCGCTCTTGTCCGCTATGCGTTTCACTCATTTTTCGTAGCATTTTTTTAGCTAACTCAGCCACTTCATCTTTCGAAGCAAATTGAATCGCCGATGCATACAACATCCCATCTTTCCGATAAGACACATGTCCAGCATCATTGATGTGGATGTCTGTAACCCCTTCGGTATAATATAAATCCGTAATCTGACCGAACTCACACATTTGTTGTAAAATATGCTGCACCACATCTTGCTGTTCCAGATGAGTTAATCGATGCGCATGAAAATGTTGAATCACTAACGTTTGAATAATCGATTCTAACTCTTCCCTCACTTCGTTCCTCTGCAAGTTTTTTTGCAACACATCCACATGATCCCTTGTCAGCTGTTCTTTCACTAAACTAATTTCACTTGTAAAAGTAGAAAAACGACCTTCTGATTTATCATTGTGATGTTTGACTAGCTGTATCATGTGCTACCTCCTTCCGTTTTAAAAAAGAAAACAACGAAAAACGTTTCTTTTCTTTAATCTCTGCTGGATAAATGGCCTGACATATTTGAATAAACGCTTCCTCTACTTGTTCATGTACTTCCACCAACGACTTTCCTTTATACACCGCCTGAATTTGCTGTTCATAACAGTGCGGAATACTAGCAATAGGTGTCGTATCCAATTGATCTTCTACTTTCATTGTTTCATCTGATTTAAAAAATTGTTCCAATAACTTAGGTGTAAATTTAGCATCATCCCATGCATGATTCACAATGATCCTTTTCGCTTTTTGCTTGAGTGCTGGTTGCTGTGCAAGCTGCAATCGTTGCTTTTGAAAATGCATATTATGCGAAAAATCATAATCGACTACACAATACATACTAGAAGCAGCTTTTAACACATACTCATTAGGTTCTCGATGCGTATCCATTAACACAATGTGAAATTGTTCTTTTAGCAACTCAATAATCCGCCGTAAATGATGCTCTCCTAGCAGCTCCAAAAATTCAGGACTAGAAAAGCGACCATCGAAAATTTTTAAATTTGCATATTTCGGATGCGTAATCAAGTAGGATTGTAATGCTTCGGCATGGAAACGTTCTCCGTCAATCTGTTGACATACCTGTTCAAACGTCATGCTATTCGGCTTTACGTTCAATCTCGTATTGATAGTGGGTTTCAGAAAATCAAAATCACACAACACAATATCTACATCCGGATGGAGCTGCGCCATTTTGACGGCTGTATTTTGCGCAACAAAACTTTTTCCTGTCGCACTCGGCGCATAAAAAGCAACGCAAGATTGTTTCTGTGGCACATACACCACACTTTCTTTTAATACCTCTCTTACGGCTTCGTCCAATTGTACATCCTCATCCGGCACTTCTAATAATTCATAACGTTTAACTTGTATATAGTCTCGAGGCTTGTTGACGAGCTGTTCTAACTCATTTAAATTTAATTCACTAGATACAAAATCATACACCTGCGTTTGCACTAAAAACCGTAAAAACTCATCTAATGCCTCTTCCTTCGCAGTATAAATATAAATCATTCTCGTCCCTGGGAAACGTCTTCTAAACTCCTGTATGAACGCTTGCCGTGATAACCCTTCCTCCATATGAGCAATACCATCGGCAATAATGAGGATATGTGGTTTATATTGCTCTGTCTTTTTTAGCACATCATCTTTGGATAACCCTGTTGCCACAACTTCAATATAGGCTTTTGTTTCTTCTGCTAAAACATCATCGATCTGAGGCTCCCCCGTTGCTAACATCGCGGTTTGCTTCATTTCTCTCACCCCCACTAAGATCTATTGTGTCTATCGCTTCGATGCTGTACGATGCAGCCCCAGCTATGGAACTAGGATCTAAAACAACCTTCACCTTTCCACTTTCTTCTGCAAGTGAAATGGCCACACTTTGTTCTTGTGACACACGTAACACCAGTTCCAATGGATACTCTCGTTCTGCTGTAGCATTCGTATTGATAAATTGTATACCGCTCTCACTCCCTTCTTTTGATTCACTTAATCCCGTTTTTGTTCTCAAATCTAATACTTCCACATGCTGATATAAAGGCTTGGCTACTTTGAGCTGATCTTGCGTTTCATGTACCCAGATCAAATCTACAAACTGCCCTGCTTTTACAACGCCACCAATCGATTCTGCATTATCTACCGTAATAGAAACAATGCGTTCTCCTTCCTTCACGTCATACCCCACACTTTTGTTTACCCTTCCATCATGTAATTTCACCTTCAAAAAGGATTCATGTTGATAAATTGGCACAGTCGTATACTGTCCGATCATGGCATCATCTACTAACGTGCCATCCATAAGATAATGCGACTTCTTTTTCTCCTTTGTGACCATCTCTTTCGTTATTTTCGTATTTTCAGGAATATCTACCTTGGCCACATAAATATCAATTTCATGTAACCGCTTGGTGTTCTCGATATAAATGAGCAGCGTACCTATCATGCCAATCGCTATAGCAACCACAATAATGATCCATTTCTTTTTCAAATGATTTACCCTCCCCTAAAAGCATCTAAAATGGAATACGTCGTAAAGGTTTCCTTCTCTGCATCTTGCGCATTCACGAAGATTTCAGCTAATGGTGTTTCCTTCATCTGATCCAACGTAGTAAACAACCACGAAATGCTATTTATTTTTTGTTTTTTCTTAACCGATCTCGCTAACTCAAGCATTCTTTTTTCCGATGTCGTTGCTACTAACACGATAGGAAAAAACGCAAACTGTGCTTTCCACTTCATTGTCTTTGCATACGCTTCATAACGTGGAACCTTTTCCGCAAAATCGTGTAACTTCATCGTGTTTCGATCCACTTCAAGAAAAAAAGGACGTTCTTTTTCTTGATACATAAGGGACATTAATCCATCTGGATTAAACCGCAAAGATTGATAATTGGCTTGTACTTTTTCTGTGATCAAATATTCTGCAATCGTCTCTTTCACATGAAACCCATCTTTTTGCACCTGTCTATAGGCTAAAAAAACATTGTTAATTTCCACCGTATGATATACCGTATGCATCATAATTTCATTATGCTGCGGTGTCCATCCTAGTTGATTAATGTTGATGTTTTCATGGTGAGCAACTAAATGGGATCCAACTTCGCCTAGCATGTAGTGATTTTCCATCGATCCGATAAATTCATTCGGTATAGGCTGGAAAGACTCTAAAATATGATTATCTACAAGCTTTTTACATCGCTCCCGGACTTGTCTTAAAGCCGACTTTGATGTATAAAAACCCATCGCATGCAGCTGTGAAGTGGTTAAAATTCGATGATGATAGACCGCCATTAATATGTTCAGATCCACTTCTCTAAACCATTTTTCACGTAGCACGAGTGAAGCCAGCATTTTAGGATCATCTACTTTATTTTTAAAGTGATATTTTTCATGCAAGAAATGACGAATATCTTCTTTGCTCCATTCATTCACATCACTTTTAGGATGTGCAATAGATCCCCACCGATGATGCGTCAAACGAAACACATCTCCTGATTTTCCTTTGGATATGACAAAACCTTTATTCCCAAAATAATTACGTAAATATTTAGGAATGGCCAATTCCTCACATATATCTATCATTTCTTGTGGCATGGCAAAGCGAGTATGACGATGTATTTTACGATTCTGTATTGTTTTGGCCATTAACACCCACTTCCTTTCCAAAACCAAAACCTATGATTTCCTCTTCTTCCGTTTGATCTTCCTCTTGCACGTCCTGTTCTTGCTCCTGTCCTTCATCATGTTGTACGACTTCATCTGTTGCGATGAGGTCTGTTTCTTCCTCTATCGGTATCAACATGTCATCGTCCTCATCCTCTTTTAAAATCGGCGCACTCTCTATCTCTTCTTCTTCAACACTAACAAACCGGTTGTACCTTTCTTCTATCTCTTGAATCGCTTCCTCTCCGGCGAAAAATTGTTTTCTGGAATGCTCAATGACTTGCTTGGCAATTTTTTTGTCATAACGATAAAGCGGCGGCAGCGTGAATAACGAAAAAGGTTCATGTTCATAATCATCTACACACAACTTCACAATACATTGATACTTTTCTAACGAGGTTAAATCACTGGCCGTAAACCGTGGGGATACGGAACTCGAAAAAAACTCCGCATCGCTTTCCCCAACATTGAAGTAAATCTTCGTTCGACTCAGTTGATACACCCCTTCCTTTACCTTTTCATCATCAAACTGTGAACGATATTGATGACCAGCAACCATCCGCAAACCATACTTCCTAAGCTCCGCTAACATATCTGCGACGGATTCAGAAACATAGTTTTGCAATTCATCTACGAATAAAGTAATTTTGGGTCTTTCCTCTTTGACGGGCATCGTAAACTCTCTTTCTTGCGTTGTCAGATACACGTAAGAAATGAGTAAAGATCCTAAGAAACGTGAGTTTTCTTCTCCGATTGACCCTTTAGCTAGATTCACTACGATGTTCTTTTTCCTTGCAAACAAATCTGCTAAATCGACAGTAGACTTACTTTGACATAAGATGTTCCGAGCTAAGAAATTACCGGTTATCCTCCGTAATTTATTTAGTGGTGCGTTTGTCGCTTGATTCCTAAACGATGGGGACAGTTCTTCAAACTCATTTCTCCAGTACCCACGAACAACAAAATTGTCTAAATTTTGTAAATACGTTGCTCTAAATTCCTCTGACATAATTGCGAGCATGACTTCCAATATGGAACTATGCTCAGACACCATGGCTAAATCTACAGCATTCCGTAAAATGTCTTCGGTTGATGCTCCCCAAGCATCTTTAAATTCCTTTTTCAACACACCGATAAACTGTTCTTGCATGAGTGACATGTTAGCCCCTCTAAAAACACGCTTATCTAACATATTTAAACTTGGTGGGAAATCATAATCGGCAAAGTTGAGGTAATACGTATGTTCAATTTCTTCCTCTGAAACCGACCCTATAATACTCTTCGCCATATCACCTGTAGGATCAATAATCATGGAAGAACCTACTTTGGGCTGGCTTCGTACTTGTTGTAAATACAAATTTTCTAATAGCTGCGATTTCCCTGTACCTTGTTTTCCGCATACATAGATACTTTTGTTGAGATCCTCTTCTTTAATCCCGATTCGTTCCTTTTTTCCTCTGTATCTCGATTCTCCGAATACATTTTGTTCTCTCGTTGCTTCCACAGGTGGTGGCTGCTGCTTGGATTTAATCCGTTTGATGTTTGGTGTTAGCACATCTTTATTGGGCAAATGAAACAGCGAAGCCAGCTCATCTGTAGAAAGTAAGTTGTTCGTTGAATGCATAAACATGATTCTTCGTTTCGTAAGAAAAGATAATAGAAAAGGAAACCATACAATATACTTTCTTCGCATTTGATTTTCCGCATCTAACTGTTGTAACGCATTGGTTACATCCGATAGTTTTTTTCGACGATTACTACCATGTTGCTCTTGATCTTTAGTAATAATGCGAATATCTACGGTAAAGCCATGCTGCGTGATCTTTCCACTCATCGCCTTTTGCTCTTTCAGCTCTACTTGTCCTTGTTTTTGATTGTCTTTCAGCGAATCTATCGTTTCGATTTCTCGCTTTTGGCTTTGCTTTCTGTCTTTATACGTAGAACTAACAAAAAGAAGTTGTAATACAAACAACACCATCCGAAAAGGGAGAAAGATCACATTTTTTACGATACCGAAAAGGAAATTAGTATTTTTCGGTATTTGAGCAGTCGCTTCATAATGTCGTAAAATACGTCTGCCGCGATATTGCCACCAGAAATTTCGCTTTGGTCTACACATCACTTGCAAGGTGACAGCTTGATCAGGATCAAGCTTCGTCATACTGGATGTAATCGTACTAAGTGGATCTTGTGTCCAGTCTTTAAATGTTTGAATAGAAAAGACATAATGCTTCGATAAGTTCATTTTCGTGACAGAACGATGTGCATTATATTGCTGCATATAATCTTGTTTCGATCCAACAGCAAACATTTGACTTTCTGCATCTTTATATACCGAATGAATAACCTTCTCTACTTTTTCTGTATATCTCTGTTGCACCACCACATTAAACGTAATTTCTTTTTCTTCTGCATGAATTTCAAACGCATACCAAGGCTGAACACGAAAGAGACGAAAATACCAAGGATAATTGTTCCAAATAGCTTTGAGTGCGATATTCATTTGATGCGGCTCGTTTTCATTGTCTTTCGGTAGGATAAAACGTATGATATTCATCGTTTGACTTTCTCGGTACATGATCACATACTGTGACCCTTTCCAGCAGCCATAGAAAATCAAGACCATAGCAACTACGGTATATACATACCATTGATAAGTAAGATAAAACGACAACATAAAATGAAACATCTCGACTATCTTTTCTTGCGGTCTAATCACCCTGGTCACCTTCTTCCTCATCGTCATCATCATCGTCTTCTTCTGGTGGTTCCGTGGGATATAACGTTTTTGTAAAACTGTCTGTAAACCCATTCCCATCTGTAATGGAAAGCTTGATTTGATATCTCCCTTCCGATGATAACGAAAGCGAAAAATCATCGCTGCTGTACGTTGTTTTTGAGCCGCCGGGTGTAATCACACGATAATGATATTCCAGATCTACGGTATCATCATGATCTGAGCGATCATATATATGTACCGTATTTCCAACTTCTTCTGTACCTGATACATAAAAATCTGCTTCCGGATAAATGTAATTTCGCTTCGCCCACTCCGCCGGGTCATTTCGTTCATAGTAGTAATCAAACTCTTCCCACACTTCTAACATGAAAAATGGATCTGTATGCTCCCCTTCCACAAAAATCATGAAATGCAAATGAGGGCCTGTTGAATTTCCAGTGCTACCTACAAAGCCAACAATGTCTTTTAAATCAACTACTTTCCCTAGTTCTATATGCGGTCCAAATTCGCTAAGATGTGCATAATAATATTTAATCTCTGGATGCTCTAAATCTTGTAAGGTAACCGCATTTCCTCCTGCACCTACGGTGTTTATTTTGACCACTTCCGACCTGGTGACAGGAAATAACGTCAGACCTTGATTACCGCTTATATCCACACCATTATGGGGTTTCGTCCATAAATCATTTTCCACCCCATACGTATCTTGCATAAAGTAACTATCAAATACATGTAGAGGAAACCGATGCTCAAAGAAGAAAGGCTCAAAAAACGCTTTAAATTCCTCTGCACTTTTGATGACCGAAAATGCCTTGATTTTTGAATCTAGTAATATACTTAATGCGCCTTGTGTATTCCCTTCCTGTTCTTTGTAATATTGAATGTTATCTGCTGCTGTTTTGATTTTGTAAGTATCCACATCTTCTGCATCATTTTTCTGATACGTATAAGCCATCAATATTGACCAATCTATATCTCTTGACTTCGCTTCGTAATAAAAAACAGGAATATATTTGGCTTCTAAGCCTTCTGTTGGATCACTAAAGAGCATAAAAATGAAAATAATGAGTAAAAACAATAGAAGGAGTGGGAGTACAATCAAAATGAATTTAATAGATAACAACATATAGATCCACTTTTTGATGTCATCCATATTTAACTCGCTTCATCAAAAGCCGATGCCGTTACAAGATGCTTGATCTCCGGTATGATTTCAAGCTTAAATTCCGCACTATTCTTGTCGGTAATAATATACCCTTCCCCTTTATCCGCAACTTTGAGGTCATCAATGATTTTGTCATTGAGACCTAATTCATTTTTCAACTCTTCAATACCAACTGGTTTTTGTCCTACCGTTAACACGACAACCATACTCGTGTTATTTAGTATTTCTATGCCGAAGCCATTTGCATCTTTCAAGCAGTCCATAATATTTTGCCAAACGGTAGTTAATGCACCACCGTATTTTCTGCATCGTTTGGAATACTCATAAAAATACTCTGCTTCTTCATCGTTGTTGATAATCGACCATGCTTCTTCCGCATAGACCATGATTTGCTCTCTTAAATGGGCTGATAAATCTTGATTTCCCTTGATTGCATTTTCAATAAAATCTAGTACGATCCACAAAATGACTGGCCGTGTTTCATTGCTTAAATTTCTGACTCCGAAAGATACCCACTCATATTCCGTAATATCTACATTGCTATGCGTATTAATGATTTTCCCAGGGCCTTCTTCAATGAAGAAGGCTACTTCATCTCTCAAATTTTCTAAGGATTCATATTCTTTCATTTGACGGTCAATATCTGAGAGAGTAGGCATATCCGTCAAAGGACGCAATTTACGATTTTTTATCTTTATCGACCCTGCATCTTTCTGTACAGCTTCATAGAGTGTGTTGTAATCTTCCGTAAATCCTTTTTCTTCATATGCTGCACGTATACAACGTGCGATCAAACTTCTTTCCTTTGTCGTGATGTTCCCTGCCATTTTTCGATACAAATTAATGAGAAAATCTACTTTCCGATCAAAATAATCATATTTATCTTCCTCGTTACAACGAAGGTCACATGGATTGATTCTTAGATCTGAACGTTTCGAAAAATCGAGAAACAACCCTCCAACTTCCTTCGTAATGGCTTTGGTTTCGTTATCCCTATCGATGATGTATACCTTTGCTCCTCTGAGCCAGTATGAAAAATGTTCTTGTTTAGCAAACGTACTTTTTCCAGATCCAGAAGGTGCAATGATGGCCGCATTGGGATTTTTCATTTTGAAACGATCCAATAAAATCATGGAATCGTCCCCTTTATTTTGTCCGTAGTAAATGCCGGAGTTCATGCTTAAGCTGCTAGACGATAAGGGAAACAGATCTGCAATATTGGATGTCGTAAAATCTTGTACTTTTCCTAATTGATCCATCAGCAGTGGCAAAGTAGCATAAAAGGCTTGCTCATTTTGCCCATCGCAATTGTAAGCTTTCATGCCTTTTCGTCCCAACAACCGCTGTACTTTGCTCACTTCTTTTTCTAACTTCTCAAGTGTTGTTGCGTGAACATCAATATACGCAGACAAGACATAACTATTTTCTTTTTCATCAATCAGCTTATCTCGAAGTTCCGTATCTCTTTTCACTTGCGCTTCTTTATACCCATCACTTTTTTTTCGTTTTTCTAAAAAGCGAATGGCTTTGTTGTTATCGTCAATCCGTTTGTTTAAAAATCGGATAAAAAATTTATTGTTTACAGGAACAACGTGATAATTGATCACGGTATTAACATTGATGTGATACAAATCTTCCAAGTGATTATGCTGCAATATCGTAGGCCAACCAAAAACAAACAAAGTTTGAATATAATACTCGCCTACTTTACGATACGTCAGCGCTTTAAAATTCACAGGATGCGGAGCCATGTAATCTTTTTTCTCCTTCATCCCTCTTTGTATCAGCATCGGATCTTGAAACATTTCTTGCTTCGGCTGTCGATCTATTTCATACGTTTGCTTCTTCTTAGGCTTAGACTTGAGCCACTTTAACATGTTCGTCCTCCTTTCCTTCTACATGAAGAGGTATACCGTTGATCGGGACTTCTTCCCATCTTTGTATGACTGCCATCTCACGCCGATAAGCTTTGTACATATACGTTTCCAATTCATCTGTTTTCAATCGCTTAATGCCACTTCGTATTTTTTTTAATGACTCTTTCAAATCATCTTCTATTCCTTTAAAAATCTCGCTTACTTCTTGCATCTTTTCATTTTCATCCATACTTTTGAAGAAGTTCTTCTTCGGAATAAAAGAGTTAATGACATCCTTAATCATTTTTTGTGTACTTCGATCTACCTCATTCGTTTCTTGTCCAACACGATAGCCAATGATCAATTTCAATTCACTTTCCATCATTTTTTTTTCCTCTTTTTGCTTTTCAATAAAACCAATATAAGGATTAATCCATTTTGCACGGATAGGATCCACATGTTGCTTAATGCTTTTCATTTCCTGCACATAGTCATGAATGTCCAAAACCATGTTAATTCTTCGCCACTGATGACTAATCCTAAGCCCATTCACTGTTTCTTTAAAACGACCAATCGTTTTTTGTACTTCCGTCTCATTTTTAGATTTCATGTTAATTAAAGAGCAATCCAACACCATCACATACTCATTTTTGTTAATGATGATCATATCGTTTTCAATAGCTTCATAACCAAGCATGTCTTGCACAGTCTGTATATTGGATTTATTTTTTGTCCCGAATATCAACCTTGATCTCTCCTTTACTCCCTCGATGCAAACGAATCGTCATGGCTTCATGTAAAATTTCAATCGTGTTCATCGATGTCTCAAAAGCAATCGGTTGCTGCGTGGCATAAAACACTTTTTCTATTTTTTGCACTGCATCTAAATTCTCGATTTTCTTCTTTTTCATCTGCTTTTTCTTCTGTGTTGGCATAAATGGATCCACACTTTGCTTATCCACATGAAATACCGTTTGTTTTTTGACGGGCATACTGATGTTTAATCCTACTAAAGGAATTTGGAATACCTTTTTAAACTGAATATACTGTTTCCCTATTTGCATCACATATTTCTCAATATCTGTCCCATTCACGTCGATAAAAGCGATGATTCCTGCTAGTGCTAAAACAAAGACTCGAAGAAACATCACCAACCTGGATGATTCTACTTCCTCGAACTCATACACGAAAATACCAATCGATGTGGTTTGAATCATTTCATCATTGAGGTACATTTGATATTCATAACCATCTCGTTCTTCCCACTGTAAAATGACTTTTTTTCGTTCATACACAATGGATGGATCCACTTGGTATGATTGAAGCCCTGCTTTCATTTCTTCTTCCTCATCAGGAAGTGCGCCCCAATCTACTCCGTAATTTTCTTCAACAGCAACAGGAACCGCTTGTACATTCCATTGATATTGACTTTCATCTACACCACTAGGACGGATAAAAAAGAAAGCAATAACGAGTGCAATGATAATAATATTTCGTTCTCTTTTAGTGAAAATTCCGAAAACCGTACGTTGTTTTTCTCGTTTGTACACCGGTGATGCCATTTTTTACCCCCTTCCTAGCGATATAATTTGTTTCACTCCAAAACCAATAATAATAACAGGGAGTGCGAGTATGATGATGAACGTAAACAATGAAAGTAATACTTTATCGAATGGATTTCCCATGCTTACGGTGTAATCAAAGAAAAAGCTGATCCCCAGCATATGAATCGGTTTTATGATCACAAATCCGAATGTCAGATTGATCCACAAACGGAAAAAGCGATCGGTGTAAGGGATGGACGCTCCAACTAATGGAGAGGTCACTGTGAGAAAATCAATCATGGCATCACATATGAGATAAATACCATATAAAACGACCCATATAATAGAAAGAATACCGAGCAGTAAAAAACCTAAAAGCTGATAACCTGCATCTTTAAAATCATCCGTTCCTACTGGAACTTCAAAATCCACATTGCCTAATTGGATAGTAAAATAGTTTGCCATTTGCTGGATCATATCGATGATATCTGTACCAGCGTATATCATGAGTCCTCCACCAATACCTGTTAGCAACAGATTCTTTTCTTCGAAATGCAAACGTCCTGTCACAAATGGAGAACCCATGTTTACCCCTAAACGACTAACGACCATCCATGAAAACAAGACCCAAGCTAACCCCTTTAGAATGATTAACCATTTATGAATGATATCAGGATGCTCTTTATAGTAGGGATCTGCCAAACTTGACCGAATCCACTTTATGGATTCGGTCAACCATTCGTTTACTTCATTCTCTATCCAATTATTTATTTTTTCTCCTACATCAAAAAAGGCGTAAGTAGATTGTGTAGTGACAACCATAAAGATCATGGTTACCAAGATGATGAGAATACTTTTTTTAACATTCATCTACAACCCACCTTTAGAATAGGTCCTTAAACAATTCCATTAATAGAGGCCCTACTTGGATGGTGATCTGTAGAAGTACCACTGTCCATATTCCTTTTGTAAAGATTCCTTCCTGCTGTGAATCTCCTTGTGTTGCTGCTTTTTGTTTTAATAACAGCAATACAATGATGAGAATGGGAGCAATATACCATGAAATATCTTGTATAAAAGACCAAAAGTTTGATTCTACTGATTGTGCTTTTGTTTTTATTCCTTCTCCGACTGCAAATACCGATGAAGCAGACATGATCGCAACATAGCAACTAAGCATGAGTGCTGATATTTTTTTCATATTCCCTTTCCTTTCTATATGATGTGTATAAAGCATAGTGATTCATGAACCACCTCCTTTAATAAGTTCATTTAATTATATTAAAGTATTTAATTTCTATCACTTTATCTCAAAAAAATATGCAGAGATCCATACCTTAAAAATAAAAGGGATTGCGAAGCAATGACAACCTCCCTTCCTCGATTCTACCGACACAGCTTCTTTGAACATTCTTACAAAAACTGCTTTGAATCACCCACAAAAGCTTCCTCGAATCCACCCACAAAAAGCTTCCTCGAATCCACCCACAAAAAGCTTCCTCGAATCCACCCACAAAAAGCTTCCTCGAATCCGCCCACAAAAAGCTTCCTCGAATCCGCCCACAAAAAGCTTCCTCGAATCCGCCCACAAAGGTTTTGACCTTGACCTTGACCTTCTCACTCTCTCTTCTTCTATTTCATTGTCATCATTTTCTACTTTTACTATATCATTATTTACACTGTTTTCCCCTTGCCCCCGTCCTGATCATTTCGTCCTTCGACTGTTTTCACTTTTTCATTAGAAAAAGGTGGTCGAGGGAGTGGGGTCACGGATGGCTTTATAGCCGTGACCCCACTCCCGAAAGGACGAAATCCCAAGCAGGACGGGGGCAAGGGGCTTCCTGCATCTCCCACAGCACCATATGTTTCATACGTTTTTCGTAGAAGCATGTTAAAAACATACCAAAAACAGATCAATCTCATATCTTTATGATACAGCAATAATGATACAATTTCAATAGTTTTATATAATTTTATGGCAGCATAAAAAGACTTGATTGATATACAATCAAAAAAATTGAAATAGCTGTGAAGCCTATCATGCAAATGTGATCGATCCATTTTTCTCTTTTCCTCACCACATAGGAAGGTAATGATGTGTTTTTCTTACGAAATGAAATTCTTGTTTTCGTAAAAGGCCAAAGTAGATAGACCCCTCGCAAATTAAACATATCTAGTAAAATATGAGACAGAACACCAATAAAGAATGCAATAATCCACGTACTAGCCTTTGGGAAACATATACATAATATAGTAGCGATCACAAGGCTAGTGACAAGAGAGTGTGTTTCTTTTCGGTGCGTTACAAAAGGTAGTTTGAATAGTCTATTGGAGATCATGGTGTTTTTTTTATCGATATCAGGAGCTAATGCCCCAACCATCATACATAAAAATAATTGAGGTTCGATTAGCGTAATCGTATTCAATGATGTATATATGGTCGTTGCAAATGCAATATGCGTTGTACCTTTCAACATGATCCCTCCTTTTATCATATTAGATGATATAATATGATATTAAATGATATAATATAAATATCATATATTATTTCTTAAATGGATTAAACACACCATTTTCTTTTGTTTCTATTTTCTCTTCTTCTACAGGGGATTGCTGTTGAAACGGATTTCCACCTCGGATTTTTCTTGCATTCGTTTTCACTTCCACTTCTATCTTTCCACCTAATGTTAAACTTGCCTGAGCTGCTTTTTCTCGTTCTTTCCTTTGTTTCAAAAGTACCTCAGCTTCATTTCTCAATTGTTTCGCACGTACAGGTAATCCTCCCATACTTGCTATCGTATACACTAATGCATTTTTTTCACTACCCCAAGTTGCATACCCCACGTAAATAGATCCTTTAATTTTTTCTTTTAATTTCTTTCTCACCACTTCTAATGTATCTTGATTAATCATATTACGTTTTCGTGGTAATAAAATACTCATCCCTAATGCTTTTACATCGTTTTCGTAGTCGAAGCCATTTGCTAATACATTACGTCCTTCAAAAATAGAAACAATTTCTTGTATCAGATCATCTTGACCACGAATATCATCTAAATTAATTTTTTTCTTCATAAACGTTAAAATGCCGCCTGTTTGAAGAATGTGATTTTTTATATCTGCCGCATCCAATGTCAATTCAGATTTTAAAGAAGTAAGGACATTCCACTCATGCAAAATACTCGCGACTTTATAGTTAGAATACTTGTCCCAAGTCAAGTTTTGCATTTCTGGATTTTGCAAATGTTCTTCGATGATTTTTTGATTATCCAGTACGATGCAATTTTCTAATAACCGATAGTTCCCATCTTCGGATTGTCGATGTTCATTTAGTTTTGGAACCATTTCAGATAAAGAGTTGAATGCATTCAACGACTCTACTTCATCTGGATTAGGTAACGACACAATTGTACCTACTGGAATAGCTAAATAGTCTGCTACAATATCTACAAGCGCATTTACAATCCCTGTTCCCGTACCTCCACCTAGAGAGCTGCAAATATAAATCATTTCACAGTCTTTCATCACACGAACAATTTCTTCAAATAACCATTCTCCATTTTCCATGAATGCTTGCTTTCCAACACTCGGATCTTTTCCGACCCCTCTTTCATACCCTTTCAACACAAATTGATTGTTTTTAGGGACATTATGAAGACTACTAATGTCTCCAATATTGGAGTTGATGATGATGGTTGGGTACTGTGGCTGGTTCGTCTTAGGATTCCATATGGATGCAAACGCATCTACAATCTTAGATCCACCTTGTCCCAAACCAATAAATCCGTACTTTAGTGAAGCTTCTGCTTCCTTTTGCATTACAAAACTCTCTAGTCTCCATGATTTTTCTATCGTTGTCATTTTAACTTCCTCCTTCTTCCATTACCTTTTTCAAGACTTTGCTGCCTCGTAAAATACTACTGTTTTCTTCGATGTAATCTTGAAGAAATTCTTTAGCAACTTCCCCTGTTTCCGTTAAAAAATACTTATACGCGACTCCCTCCTTAAAATAATCAACAAATGTTGCTCCTTCTAATTTTGCAATACTCTCGTTGATGACCGATTTAAACTTTTGACCATATATATTTTCTTCATCTTGGAATACAGCTTGTTTGAAAGTTTTGGCAATGTCTGTTTTGGATATTTCTTTGTTCGTCCAGATGATGTAGAAAATATCTATAACCTCATCTCTAAATATCTTTTTACAGATATCTTCGATTGGTATTTGCAATGAATGTCCCTCCTTTACTTCTCTCTTGCTATTATTATAACATAGTATGACATAATATAACAATAACATTATATGATATAAAGTGATATTATATTATATAATGTTATTGTAAATAAAAATCATCTTAGGATCCCTATAATCGACGTTATACAACTTACAAAATGTAAGAAAATGTATATGTTGGTTGGTCGGTTCTGTTCTTATATGATATAATTCGAACTAAAAGAGAACGAGTTGTGATTATGAAAAATGTTTCTATAGATACCATAAAATTAAATCTCACCCATTTAGCAGATGTCTTTAATATTGACTATGTCACCATGCATCAAATTAAAGACGAGCTTGAAAACTTAAATAGCGAAGATAAAAGATTAACTTATAATAATGAACAAATACAAAATTTTCTTATTAAATGTAAAGAAAATAATTTCTTATACTTATTTGAAACAGATATTACAGAACCATTTTGCAGTCGTCTATTAGTATCCAAAGAATACAATCTTCAAGAAGAGGATGAATGGGTTGAACCGAAAATTTTAAAATTCTTGTTAGATTACTCAGCATGGGATATTTCAAAATTACGTGAAGAAAAAAAAGTAAAGTTTAAACAAGTGGAAAATCAGAGAGTCAAAAAGGGATCAAAAAGCTCCCTTATTTTTTTATACGAAAAAAGTTCCCTCATCCATTACATCGAACATCGTTATGATTCATCAAAATTGAAAAAGATATATATTGATATGTTGATCAGTAAACAATTTTTAACGGTAAAAGAAGCAATGAAGTTCGCTGGGGAATACAATATTGAAATAAAACAAGCCACTTTCTACCGTAAAATAAACAAACATAAAATTCCTGCAACAAGGATAAATAAAGCACTTCGCATCCCCAAAAGAGAGTTTTTAACTTTTTTACACGAAGAATATGGGGTGACTTAGGCTTTTTTCTTCATTAATAAATTGATACATTTTCAATACTTTGATAAAATTAAAAGAAAATAATTTAGGGAGATGAATACATTGAAAAAAATCATAGTAATGACGCTACTTCTATTTACTTTTTCTACTTTGGTAGCATCAGCAAACTTTAATGATGTTTCTGAGCATTGGGCGAAGGCGCATATTGATTGGGCAGTATCTGAGGGTTATATCAGTGGGTATCCAGATGGAACTTTCCGTCCGGATGCAACCATCACTAGGGCCGAATTCACTTCAATATTAAAAAGGGTGTCAGATTTAGAAGTTTCAAATAAACAATCCTCATTTACGGATATTACAAATCATTGGGCAAAAGATGAAGTTATGGCTGCTGTTGCTGCTGGTGTAATTGTAGAAAATGAATATGGAACTGCATTTCAACCTGACACACCAATCTCAAGATTAGAGATAGCTAAAATGATCGCTAGAGCATTAGCAATAGATGAGAAATACAAAACACTGCTAGACTCATTTAAAAGCTTATACAACGGTGATTTGCCGCTTATTGACTACAGAGAATTTAAGCAAGATGATGTACCGCATCTTGCGATGGTGTTCGGCGCAAGAATTATGAATGGCTATCCTGATTCCTCTTTTCGAATCGAAGAAAAAGCCACTAGAGCCGAGGCAACGACCATGTTGCATATTTACCACACAGCGAAGAATAACACACCAGAAAATTATCAATATCTTAATGAAATGGAAGAAGTAGCATTATACGGTACGAATGCTCAAACAATATCGAATTTAGAGAGAGCTAAAAACATACAAACAGATAATATGACATTAGACCACAACAACTATACTGCAACATTGAAACGTGCTTATATTATTCCAATTAAAGGTGATATCGTAAGTATGTATGAACGTAAATTTTTATGGGATCGCTCTAATTTAGAAGATCGTTATTTAAATGCAGATGCATATGTTATTGGTGTAGCAGATGTCACCTTTAAAAAAGATGGGGGAAGATCATTATATTTCCAAAGTCTTATGATGTATCCTAGTTCAGCTTTTGGAGATGCACAAGCAAGTAAACAATTTGATTTCATCTTCCCTTGGATGTATGAAGATGTCAAAGTCAAGAAAAATAGCACATATGAGATTGTTTTATATGGTTCAATGAGGAAAGATTATAATTCTAGTGACTTTAACGTTGGAGAAAATCAAATCTATATATTATCTAATCTAAATAAAGGAACTGAATAAAATGAAAAAGTGTCAAGTTATTTTGGTCATCATCGCACTTTTATTTAGTTTCATACCTACTACAACAATTGCAGCAACAACAAAGATTACCGTGACAGCAACTAAAGAATATTATCCAGGATATATTTGGTGTCAACATCAAAATGGTGATTGGAGTACCTGGAGTGAAATAGACGGGTATAAATACGCAAGTGATGCAGGTGGTGAACCTGCTCTAACTAAGGTTAGAAATTTTGCGATATTAGAACATCCTAAAGCATGGAAAGATAACCAAAACAAACAATACTCTCTATCTGAAGTGAAAAACATACAACATGTATTTGATGGGGAATATCCGAGAATGGGAGACACTGCTGACTCAAAAATACAAGGATCTTTTGGTATGGAAGATGGAAAGCTCATCATTGAAGGATACACAGGGAAGGGGATATATAAACTTAACGGCACAGATGCTTGTGGAGGAAACAATGGGGTAAATTACCCTTTCCCTATAGTTGTAAAATGGCAGGGTGAAATTGAGGTAACAACAACAGAAGCAACAGCACATATTATGCATTTCACTGAAAAAGGACAAAGCCTAAACAGTGTATTCGGAGATAGTCAAGAAACACTAGAAGAAGGGATAAGCTACTCTTTTAAACATCCCACGGATAATGATTACATCTATAAAGGATACAAAATTAAAGAGGGTGTACCTCCTTCCGGATCTACTAAAAATGGTGATCCACCTTCTTTCACTTATGACGGCAGCTATGACAAGTTATATGTATACTTCTATTACGAAAAAAAGGGTGGTGGCGATCCAGACCCTGATCCTGAACCGAATGGACCGATAGCTGCCTTTCGATATACGCCATCAAGTCCAAAAGCAAATCAAAATGTCAGTTTTAAGGATGAATCTACCCATCCTGACGGGCTAGATATCGTCAAATGGGAATGGAATATTGATGGGACCAAATCAATGAAGCAGCATCCTACTTACACCTTTCCCAAAGAAGGTAAATACAATGTCACCTTAAAAGTTACAGACGAAAATGGAAAAACGGATAGCATCACTCATCCCGTTACCGTTGATTTACCTAACCTTCCCCCAAAAGTTAATATACGTGGTGAGGATACAGTATATGTAGGGGATACAGAGTATTATCGGGCAAATGCATCTGATCCAGATGGTTATATCGCTATGTACGAATGGGATATGTCGGGTGATAGCGAGGACAAAATGAAATTCATATCAGATACCGATGGGCAACGAGTGAAAATTGAGTTTCTCCAAGAAGGAGAAACGGAACTGTATGTGGGAGTTGAGGATAACCGCGGTGAATACGCATGGGATACAGAGACCATTACAATTCTTCCACCAATCCCTATTGCAGATATTTCTTCGTCCGGGGATTTTAAAGTAAATAGAAAAATTACAATAGATTCCAAAGACAGTTGGTCACCAGACAGTTTCCCATTAGATCACAGCAAAACTAAATGGACAATTACACCAGTGGAAGGACAAGATAACAATTCTATTAAATACATTGGTAGTTTAAATAGTGTGTCTAAAAAAGACACGTTATATAAAGAAACAGGAAGATATAAAGTTACGTTATACGTAGAAAACACGGCAGGATATTCGGATACAGATGAAGCCATTATAGAAATTTATCCTGACGAACCACCTGTTGCTTTATTTGATACATCAAAAACCGTGCTGCGAGAAATTACAGATGGTAACGCACATATTGAAATGACGGATAATTCATATTCACCAGATGGAGACAGCATAGCAAAACGTCTCTGGTATTATCGTTTCGATAAGGATAATGATGGAAACTTTGAAGAAGAAGTATGGAAAACATTTAGTGACCAAAACGAAGAAAATCCAGAACTTATCCAAGAACATGTAGGAAAATATGAATCTTATCATGAAGTATTTGAAGCAGATTTCGATGACCCGTTCGTTTCTCAATTCGTGACTAAAGACGAAGTTTTATCCGATACATCCGCAATTGAACGCATAGAAGTCATCAATATTGCCCCTGCTATATCCCTAGAAGCAACGAACCAAAAGAAAGTTAAACTTATAGTAGAGGTTGGAGATACAACGTACAGCAAAGCAGATGTAGAAGCAAAGATAAATGATACTGTGATTCCAGCATTAGTATCAAAAGGAATGGATGTATCTGCTGTGGTTGAAAAAACACCTACTCGACCAGTCAAAGAGATGGTTGCAGATGCAAGAGGTCGTATTAATAGTTGGTACAAAAATTTCAAAGGAGTAACAGGTGACTATTTTGTTTTTGGTAGATATTATTACAATCCAAAAACAAATAAATCAGATGGTTTTGAAAGTTTTGTTGGTGGAGGATACGATGAAGTTTTAAGAAATTCTCTATATATTTATGGAGATGGATATAAACATTATGATGATGATGGCGAAAAATTTAGATTTTTGACTAGACAATATATCCCTTCTGGCTCGGATGGAGGATATTGGTTTGGCGGAAATCGATACGACGAAGATGATAGCCTATATCTAAATAGTTATACGAATCAAAAAGGAAATTTAGTATGGAGCTATGAGCTGCGAAGCTCTTCCAAAAAAAATGGGATTTATGATCGATATGATCACCCTTCTAGTGGAGATGATCCACTCATCAAAGGCGAATTCCGTTATGTTGGTATTGACGAGAGTAATAAATATATTTTCTATACTAAAGATTACGATACTTATGATCGAATTTATATGTATGATCGTGAAACAGAAAACAGCACAAGAAGCAGTCATTCAGGAAGAATACTTGAAGTGACGAATGATTATTTATATTACAAAGATAACAATGGCGGAGAATTGCAAAACATGATTCGTCGATGGAACTTTAAAACCAACGAATCTAACATTGTTATGTCTTATGACGATGCTACGCACCTTAATTTAAATAGTCCACTAACGGATGTGGAAGAAAAGTGGCTATACTATAAAAAAGATGGCTTGCGTAGAGTGTCATTGGAAACTGGGAAAAAAGAAATGGTACATCCAGACGCTGCTAGTTATTACATTGGAGTAGATGGAGCATATATTACAACGGATAACGGTTTAGTAGTATATAAAGCTCATAGATCCAACTCTGTGGATTTAACAAAAATTAAAGATATAAAAGTCAACGATGAGGAATTAATTGTTGTTCCTATCGATGATAAAAAAATCTATGATTTTACTGATCCTAAAGTAAAAGAAGAAGTGAATCAAAGCATATTAGATCACCGTGGTTACTATTTTCCCATTGGGAAAGCAGCAACCAATAAAACGCAGCATCAAAGTATTCTTAAAATCAACAACGGAACCTTTATTGAGAATACCAATTTAGATGCTGTCATGAATACGCTACGTGATGAAATTATAGCTGCAATATATACTCCACCATCAAATGCAACTTACATTACTTTAGACGAATCTGCGGAGTATTTACTGAATTATATAGATCGAGAAAATGATCCTAAATTCAATGAATCCTATACGTATGTGCATGATCCTCATGTATTTGATAATAGTATGGGAATTTCAAAATATCATAATGTAACTCGAACATCACCAGTTGAAACTTTTGATGTAAAAGGATTATTTCAAATTAAAGCGAAAGCACAAGACAACCCTGTCGGAGATGATTTGCATTTTGTAGATTATCGCTTATGGTCGAATGAATCTATTGCCAATATATACGTACATGAAAGGCCTGTAGCCAAGATCGATTACACGATTTACGAAAATCCAGATAAATCTTGGGAAGATTTTATCTCTTTAGATGGATCTGCATCTTATGACCCCGATTATATATTTTCTAGGTCAGACAAAGGTATTGCAGAGGAGGAGTGGATGTGGAGAGAAATAAAATGGGATGATGGCGAAATTATAGAATATGGGGATTGGAACAAAGGAAAAATACCAGACAAGCACGTCTTAGACCGGTGGTCTCAATATACTGTTTCACTGAGGGTGAAAGATATACACGGGGCATGGAGTGAACCAGACATTCAGATACTTGAACATACAAAATTCAAGGCGGGCTTTACTCTTTTTCCTAAAGTTGGATATATCGACACCGATATAAATGTTATGAATCTAGCATATCACGAAGAAGGGGAAGAATTAGATATATGGTATTATCTTTTCAAAAAAGATGAGAATGGAGATTATCAACGATATCAAGTAGGAAATTATCCGTGGCAAAATACTATATATGAGGAAGATTGGACAAGAGTTTTTGAAGATAGAGGAGATTACAAAGTTACACAATCGGTTAGATATGAAGATGAGGATGGGGATTATGAATACAAAAATGAGGATGACTATTTTATTATCATCAATCGTCCTCCAACGGTAGAAATTACAAACCCATCTAGTAATGATGATAAAAACCCTACTATCTTTGATGATATACCAACGTTTGCTTGGGATTTTATAGACCAGGACAATGATCCCCAAGCCAAATTTAGGATCAAAGTTTATAACTACAACAATGATCTTGTTAAAGATTCTGGAGAGGTATCAGCAGCTAATGACACTTGGTTTCCAAGTCAACTTCCGGAGGACACGCCTTTATTTGTTATAGCAGAAGTCTACGATGGGTATGATTGGTCACAAAGCAGTCCTAAATACTTCTTTATAAAAGGGAATGATGCTCCAATCGCTGATTTTACATGGAACCCTACTGAACCATGGGAAGGAGATACGATACAGCTCATAGACCAATCTAATGATCCAGACGGTGATCCATTAGAATATGATTGGAAAATTATAAATCCTAATAATGTTGACGAATATTCATCACAACAAAACCCTGTAATAACAAATGCAATAACAGGAACATACACGGTTACGTTAACTGTTACTGACCCCGATGGTGAAACAGATTCTGTTAAAAAGAATATTTTCGTAAATAGTAACTTTTTAGCAATAGATATAAAACACAGTACAGTTGAAATATACCCTTCCACCACTTCATGGGAAGATCTTAGAATAGAGAGAAATAGACAAGAAGCTGTATTCTGGGCAGGAGAGCCATTCCTTAGCGTCGCATCAACATCATCAAATGCTAAGGATGTACAAGTGTCATTTGATTTTCCAAAAGCAGAATATAAAATTTCAGAAATATATTCATCGGAACCGTATCCTGATTTTGCTGGAACAATTAATCTCACATCAACTAACGATATAAACTGGAGCGGTAAATACGGAAATGGATTACAATATTATTTTATTCCTGACGGAAATTACAACATCACGTTCACTGCTACGTATGAAAATGGAACTCAAAAAAGCTTAATATATAATCTGGTGATTCAAGATTCTGGTTTACCAGTGATCGCACTAATAAAATAGAGAGAGGGGATCTCGCATCCCCCCTCTCTCTCTACTAATAATAATATTAATAATAACATTAACATTATTATTCTAATTCACTAAATAACTTACGTAATGCTTCATTGACTATTTTACTTTTAATGCCTTTTGCTCCTTTTCCACCTTTTTTACTGAGTTCGTTCAATATATGAGCAATATGCTCATCTAAATATACCCCCACTAAAACCTTCTTTTTTTCCTCAGTAAATATACTATCCATAATATTAACATTTTTATTAATACTAATATTATCATTAACGCTATTGCTAATATTAGTATTAATAATATTATTTTCGTTATGATTATTTTTTTCATTAATATTAGTATTAACATTGGTGTTAACACTATCATCAATATTATTATTAATAATATCTTCATTAATAATATGCGTATTATCATTTTCATTAATATTAATATTATTATTAGCTACTTGATTAAAATTTGCTAAAGTTCTTTTTTTTCTAGCCATTTGTAATCTCCTTTGCTAGTTCATAATAAGATGCAACTAATTGATTTGTATGATCCGTTAAACTAGCTGGTAAGCCGTCATAAGCAATAGATGATGCGAAACGAACTGAGCGAGGAATAATCGTATCAAAAACCTTTATATCATGATTCATACAATATTTCCTACATTCCTGTAACACTTCTGAATGTAAAATGGTTCTTAAATCTACTAATGTTGCAACAACACCTAATATGTTCAAATTAGGGTTGTGTTGATTTTTAAAATCTTCTATTGCTTTCAGTATCTTTAATAAAGACCGCATAGAATAGCTTTCAGGTTGAAAAGGTATAATGACTTGATCAGAACAGGATAAAACATTTCCTTGAACCAAACCCATATTAGGTGGAGTATCGATTAATATATAATCATATTGATCCTTTAAATCTAAAATTTTATTTTTAAGTAATGAAAATGGATTTTTATAATTTGAATTATTTAAAACATCAAACTCAAAAAAAGCCATATCATCATTTGCCGGTATCACATCAATATTCTTATAAACATTAAAAATTGCATCCTCAGCTTTCACATCTTCAACTAAAACATCGTAAATCGTATATTCATAATCATCTGGATTTTTTCCGAAACTTAAAGCAACATTACCTTGATTATCTGTGTCAACAATCAGTATCTTATGTTTTTTAGAAAAGACACCAGCCAGATTAGTTGTTATAGATGTCTTTAATACCCCACCCTTATTAGTCGATATAGCCCATACAGCCATAAAAACTACCTCCTTAATATTAATGTTAATATTAATAATACTACAAATATTTAAAATTACCTTCCATCTCTATAATCCAAAATTTTCTGTTGAATTTGTTGCTCTGAAAATCCTTTATCACGATAAAAATTGATCATATAATCTTCAGCACGACGATTAATATTTTTTTGAGGTAACGTTTCCGGTGTCCATCCTTCATCTATAGCACGACGTAAAAAATTCAAAGGGGATTTTACCGTTCTAGGAGACTGACGAAGAATAAGCAATAATTCCAGAACTCTATCATAAGGCAAAGGCGATAACAGAGAAAGAACTTCATCAGACGGATAAGTTAAAGTAGCAATTTGATAAGATTGGATAATAGCAGATACTTTGTTCACAATAAAAAACCTCCTAATGTTGTGGTAGCCGCAGGTGCGGCAAAGGGTTTATAAGAGCGGTGACTACTAAAAAACTCCAATAAAAAGGTAAACTCAAAGTAACCGGTAAAGACCTAACCCCTTAGATATTGATATAGGGCGCGGAGAATGCGATGCCAGATGTTCAGAAAATGTATATGTATCAAGGGTTATCTGATCTTTATTGTCAGTCTTCCGGATCCATTTAGACTGCAATTTTTTTATTTTTTTATAATCTATTAACTGGGATATACCGAATGATAGCTTTATAGTAGAACTAAAAAACGTCACCATACCATTCTTTTTTAGTTCTTTTATAAAGTAAAAATAGCTTCTATCCGATAGTTTTAAAGCTGCTTGAATAGACTTCTTTTTAATTTTACTTAAAAATCCTCCTTGTACCGTGCGATAGCATTTCGTGATCAACAATAAAAATTGACGCAACCGGACACCGCCTAGTTTTTTAAAGACATGAAGAAACAAGTACGGTACTTTATATCCTTTTTTTCGTTCAAATTGAATATAGCCATCTTCACAAATTGAAAGTGATAGCTTTTTACATATACGCATATATTGTTTTACATGATGATGTTGTACTTCTTTTATATTTTTTATCCCTCGTAATAATCCTTCATATGACATTCGAAAGTATAGTTCAATATCCTGTATTGGCCATTTATCTTGATATATTTTTTTTACGTGTTCTGTATAGATCATAAAATCATTTTGAGGTTGCTGTGTTTCATTCACCTTAGAAAAAGGACAAGTAGCACAAAGAGAACCAGGATCGATTTGTCCTCCGGAGGATAAATAGTCTCGTACTTGCTGACATGAAAATTTAGTTTGATGACGTTCTACGCTGCGTAAAGGACTAGTAATGTCCTGGTTAGAAACATGTCCCTCAAAACATGCAGCAGCTTCATAGATATAATCTGTTTCTATGCCTCTTTGATGCGCATCTATGGCCATGGATACAATGACTTTATTTCTGATTCCTTTATGCACTTGTTCAGGAAACGTTTTAAAATAGCTTATACATTGACGTTCACAAGAGTTAGCAAAATACGCTTCATACCGATTTGAATTAGATAGAGACTCACATTCTTCAATAAACGCATTCCAATCTAGCGATTCATGGCATGGAGCATAAATATGATCAAGATTGACTATACTAGAAGTAAACTCTTTGAGATGGGTTCGAACTAATAGCAATTGTTCAAATGAAATAGGAACCGTATACCCTTTTCCTTTCATTTTGTATTTAGAGTTAAAAGTACGAATAATACGGGTGGAGTCGTATATAGATAGATCAACAGAAGATAAACTAAGATCACTAATCATCTTTTTAGTTATGTTTTTATTTCTCATACTAAGTTGTTTACCACTACCAATGCAGGAGTAGATGTCTGGATTGACGGCCATATAAATAGATCCACCTCCTGTGATCCAGGTGAAAATATCATCTCTGTGTACACCATGCCGCTGCAAATATTCATGCACACTAATTGCATCATGGAGTTGAGAAGTTCTACTTTTCTCAAACTCTATCAACCATGGCATTCTAATTGTTTCCTCACTTTCAATTCTCACCTTTCTTTCTTCAAAAGAAGATACAGGAGAGGAAAAAGAAGCAATGGATATAAATGATACGATAGGATTGTGCTGTATAAAAGTGAGTCCAGTGTATGAAGGTAATTCCCTGTACTTGGTATAAAATTTTCTTGTTCTAAATTCATGATATTTAAATTTTCCATTGTACCAACATTGTTTTAACGTTTTCATAGTACACCTCGATTTTATTTATCATGTCGAAATTTGTAATATATATAGTAATCCATTTGATTAATAGAATTATTTATGCTATAATGTCTCGACAGCTGAAAAAGGCAAACTTTAAGCAGACCTCATATTGTCCGTTTTAAAAAAAGGAAATAAAAGGCTTTTTTGTTTTTTTGTTTTTTTGTTTTTTTGTTTATTGTGTTTCTGTTTTGTTTTGCATTTGTTTTAATTTTTTAGGTTTTCATAGTTTGTATTTGAACAATTTGGGAGAATTTGTTCAATGGTTGAGATTGGGAGATCTCATTCTTACTTAGCTGTTACGGTTTAAACTCAAATTTTTTGAGTTTTTTTCTTTTTTATATAGAAAAAAGCGATCCTCAATGATAGGTACATTACGTACACCACTAAAGATCGCTTCATTCTTCAAAAATTATATTAGATCCCTTTTATAGATCAATACACTAAAAGAAATCAATAAAGGACTTGAAATAGAATGCTATAACTTGATATAATAAGTATATAACTTATGTAAATCAAGTCGATCCTCGTAGTTTGGTACGAGATTGACACGTGCGATGGATAAGAGCTGCCAACTCGAATTCATCGCTTTTTATTATTCATTTTTTTGAGATTTAGTTGTAAAACGACAAAATTCATCGTTAAGAAAATACTACCATAACCAAGAGAAAATATCAAAAGTTTTTTTTATAGAAAACCAATAGATTGATAAAATAGACTCTTGTTTTTCATGATATTTATCCTATAATTATGACATATGAACTAAAACATAAGAAGGGATACATGCATGAAGAAAAAAACTAAAGATATTATGATACCTAACTGGCATCGATGGACATTATCTTTTTTCTTTGAAGAATTATCACACCTACTACTTACCGTTTTCATATTTTTGTTTATTACTCTCCATTTTTATCAATCTGTCCAGTTAATTAAATTGATAGCCTACTTCACTTTGTTTTTATTTTTTTACTTAATAGTTGCCTATTTGGTTTTCTATTACTATAAATTAAGAGCAAGAAAAAGTATGCTTCAATACTTTTCAGTACATTCTATCTTTCCCATTTTTCTTAGTCTATTCATTTTACTCAAATCTCCACAACTAGCATTAAAAATTGCTCGTAAAAACAAAGTGACAAAACTACATGTAAAGACCAGTGCATTGAAAAAAATATTGCATGGTTCTACTAAAGAAAGACTAAAGTCAGCGATACATCTAATGCGTGAAGACATTGAAAAATTAGTAAAAGTTCCTGGTGTTTATTTTGGTGTTACTTACATTGGAATAGGTAAATCAAATATAAACTATATCAAGGAATATGGCGAATTTTATGAGCTTAACGGAACATTAGATTTTGTCACAAGATTCATTATCAAAGGTTGGTATAAAAAAAGGGAACAAAGAAAAATATTCGGTAAAGTTTTGAACAAAAAAAGTAAATGGAAAACATTCATCGTAATTATATATTAACATTAATATTAATATTAATGTTATATAGTCCCACTATGATAAAGTTCATATATGAGGGCAAGCAAGCAAAGAATAAAAAACACACCTTTTACGCCTTTAAAAAAGAATATAACCAATTTAATCATAACAACTATTGTTAGAATCAACATAAATAAACCAAGTAAGCCCGATATGCCGAAAAATTGCAATTGATTTAAAATATTCATCATAATCACCTACCTATTATTTAAATATTACGTGACAAACTGATTTTCCTGTACAAAGCAATTATAGCTCTGTTATTTTTTTCAAATTCAATATTCCTTAGACTAGGTATCTTATATTCTTTCTCTAATACTGTCATTAAATCAGCTAGTTTTTTATCCCTATCAACTGTACTCAGACTTTCTTTCATTATATTTTCATATTGAGAGTTATATTTATTTAAACTCATCCCATTTCTCCCTTCTCCTTCTCGTACTCTTTCACAATTTTATAGAAGGTACTTTTTTTCAATTCAAGCATACCCATAAACTCAACAGCAGTCATCTTTTTTTGTTTCCATTTGTCGAAATTCATTTCCAAACAGGATCGTTGTTTTTCTGAAAGAGTATTAACATTTTTCTTAGGACGGCCAAATTCAATACCCATTTCTTTAGCTACCGCAATTCCTTCTTTTTGACGTTGTAATATTTTTTTTCGTTCTTGTTCAGCTACATATGCAAATATTGAAAGAAACTGATCTTCCAATAGCTTTCCTATATCACCCATAGTTCTAAATTTCCGGCTATCGAACAGCGTGTCATTTTCTAATGACACAACGTCTGCATTAATCTCTCTTGTTATATGCTGCCATTCTGTTCGAATCCCATCATACGTTCTTCCCAAGCGATCTATCGCATCAACAAACAAAACATCACCTTCACGAAGTATTCTTTTCATTGCTTCATAACCAGGACGGTTATAATATTCTCCGGTGAATTTATCCACGAATATCATTCTTTCTTGAATACCTAAATCCAACAACATCTTTTTAAGTTGTCGTGCTTCATTTTGATCTTTAGATGAAACACGTACATAACCTATTCTCACTTTATATCCTCCTATAAAAATGAATGTACCTCTATTATATCAATAAATTTCCGTAAATACTATAATATATTTATAGACGTTCATAAAAAAATTAAAATAGGTTTACGGACAAATATTATAAATGAACTGATCTGTTCGTAAAATCCTACTTTTATAAACGGATTAATCGACTAAATGAACAGGTTATGTTATTACAACACAACCTGAATCACTACAATACATTCAAAACCTTTACCTCTTGAGTAAATCTTTTACTTTTTTCAATTCTAAATTAATATTTAAATCCGTTAACTTTTGTTCAAAATTAGTGTTTGTTAAGGGACCCATTATTTCTTTATTTATTTTGTTGACTATCCAATAACGAACATCGTTTTCGTTAGGAATTTGATAAGAGTTACTTCGTTCAGGATCATCCATTAAACCCAGTTGTTTTGCTATGATGAATTCTTCATTATATCCTACCTCAATTACTTTTTCTGGAATTAAGTATTTATGTTCTTCTGTTATCACTATGACGTGGGAAGAAATTCTCTCGATGAAGTATCCATCTCCTATATCAATTTCATAATCTTGCACACCTGGACATCCAGATAAAATAATAGCGATTGTTATGAGCAAACAAATGACATACATTCTTCTATAATTACCTTTCATCTTCTTCCACTCCTTTTAAAAAAGATACAACTTAAATGGGATTTCATTTTGTATAAGTATAGGATGAATTTTCTTACTATATGATTATATCATTTTTCTATAAAGTATAAAAAAATGTTTTTTCATTTAATTTAATAGGATATATATGTTATTATAAAGTATTTATTGGAATTATTAATCTAAAAAATGAGCATTTATTCTTTAAAGTTATACTTTATTGAATAATTACATACTAATTTTTACTTTTTGAATGGTGGTTATCAAATAAAAATTTATTATGTTGGTATAGTTTTCTCATTTTTGAAGGAGGGATAATACATTGATAGATTCCGATAACATTAAATTTTTAGGAGGAAATAATTATGAGTAACCTTATAGAAAAGTATAAAAAGACTATAGTTTCATCAATTGTTGTAATTCCTTTATTGTTTAATGTTAATACAATGTATGCAAGTGATTCTGATTCGACGTTATCTGATATTATTAATAACGGAAAACAAGTTCATTCATTAGTTGAAAGTAATGAAAATCATGTTTCATCAAATGTTGTATATGACGATGAGGCTAAAAAAATATTTGAATTTCTTGAAATGGAAAACAACAAAGCGCAACAAAAAAATCAATTAGATGATATGAATAATATTTTCCAAAGTCCTATTATGAAAAACAATGAAAGTGATGATGATTATTCCATAGATTGGTATAGAATACAGTTTCAAGCTGTAGCTCTTGGTTTTAATGGGATAGCTGCCGATAAAGCTGCATATTTCTTGCGCAATTCTTTACAAGATGATCCAGAGGATAAGACATATGCAGATGATAGTAAATGGTCAAATCATTTTGAAACCCAAACTAGTTTATATACTACTTTAGCAATGGAATGGGCAGAAAAAATAGATGAAGCAAATGAGGAAGGAAAATTTCATGTTAGTGGAAGAGGTACTGAAGCTACACAGGTAAGTAATGTAGGGCATGATTGGTATCTTTCTTTAGGTAAAATCAGTTATATTTGGTCAGCAAGTAAGGATTCTGATACTGGAAAATGGACAGTTTACAATGTAATTAATGATGTATATGATTTCGATCATATTGATGAAGATGATATTCCTGATGATTATCCTAATGATTTAGTTGCTATTGTAGCTAATCATGCTGCTGATGCTCAGGATGCTGGTGCAATTGTCCCATATAATATAAGTATTTACATGAAAAATACTTATACGCCTTAAACTAATCACCTTTATAAGTGTTTTCTAGCAGGAAAATTTCATGTATTTCAGCTATACGATGTCTATAGGGATGTAGTGATGATAAAAAGGTTGCAGTAGCCTGACGGCTGCTGCTTTTTTTGTATATGAAAGGCATGGTTGGCAGCTATCGCTGCTGTGATTGAACTGTATTTTTACCTTTTGGGGAAGCTATCGCTTCACGAACAGACTTGCTCGTCTAGAGGAAGACGGTATCCCACTGTTTCCGTGGAAGCTTCCTCTGAGGAAAGAGATCTCGATTCCCCTTCATTGGGAGAAGCTTTTCAATGTCCTTATGCTTATTAAAACTAATTTAGCAAATATCTAACACAATATATACTAAGGTTGTGTTAGATATTTAAATTATCATCTAGTATTCTTAATCGTGTTCAATACTCTTTCATGATAGTCCGCATCTTCTTGTAACGCATCATATATAGCATGTGTCGAGTAATATTTACCTAGTTCTTTATGATATTGGTAATTAAATTTATCTGTCCAAGACACTAAAAATATCTTCTTAATATCTCTTCTTTCGTATAGATCATCTAATATTGTATACATATGAGAAGAAGATATAACAGAATCCAATGGATACAAAATACAATAATCGTACTCTCTTTGAGTTTTGCTCCAGGTTATCTTGTTAAGTGAATCAAAAAATACAGAATGCTCTCCTAATGCATAAGCTGTTCCAGTTTTAAAATTTTTAGAATTGTTAAAAATAGAATCAAAGTTCTCCATACTATTTACTCTAAATAATATTGTTGAAGGTTTTTCTACACATTCTTTTAATCCTTTCATTACTAAACGATGTTTTTGATATTGATGTGTTCCCGTTATAAGCATTGCTTTTGTTTCTTTATCATCTAAAAAAGATTTTACATTTGTCATGGTATCCTCTTTAGTACCCAAAGCCATTCCACCTCACCTTTAAACTTCAAAATTATTATTTTTTCTCATTTTTATTATTATCTATAAGAATATCCCCTTTGTCAGAAACAACATCAATTTTGGGATATTGTTTACCATCCATTTTAATTTTTTTCTTTTTCACCTTTTCTTTTATCTCTTCCTCCGATAGTCTTTTATATTCTTCACCCA
Organism: Longirhabdus pacifica; assembly: GCF_004115085.1. Taxonomy (GTDB): domain Bacteria; phylum Bacillota; class Bacilli; order Paenibacillales; family DSM-105158; genus Longirhabdus; species Longirhabdus pacifica. The sequence goes on from NZ_QXJP01000029.1 coordinate 45,233, forward strand.
TAGTGTTTTCACCTGCCCTTCAAATCATTTACTTATATTATACATTTTAAAGAAGAGGATAAATGCTCCCCTTCAGTTTAAATATCCTTTCTCTCTAAGAGAAATTGAGTTATTGCCTACGATGATGTGATCCAGCAGTCTAATTCCTAATATTTCACCAGCGTTTTCAAGCCTTTTAGTTATTTCTATATCTTCATCACTTGGGCGAGGGTCACCCGAAGGATGGTTATGCCCCACAATAATTACAGCAGAGTTGTGAAGGATAGCAGGCTTAAACACTTCTCGGGGATGAATTATCGTTGCGTTTAATTGCCCAATTGAGACGGTGTGAATGGCTGTAATTTTGTGTTTTATGTTTAAACACAGGACTACAAAATGCTCCCTATCCTCTTCACCTATATATCTATCTAAAATATCTATTGCATCATCAGTAGATGATATAGCTTGTGCTTCCAAATCTCCGACTTTTTCCTGTTTGATTTTAATAATTTCGATTGAATTCATGTGAAATCACTCCTAAAAAGTATTTTCCTTTTGGAAAGCGAATCATGATATTCCAGAAGGAGTATTTTTCCTTTTGCTAAGGCGAACGCAAAACCAGAATAGAGCCGCCGTCAAGGTGAAATGACTTCCTCGATTTACGACTCAGCACAAAATCTTTTTTGTGATTTTGAAAAAAGATTTTTGCCCTTGACGGTGGATCTAGCCCTCTTAGATCTGTGTCGGAAAGGTTCGGGTGTCCTAACGACACAGATCTTAGAGGACTTTCTGGTTTTACGATTCGCGGTGCAAAAGGGGAAATACATATAATCCGAAGGCAGCTTATGCTGCCAACCATGCTTTTTCATTTTTTTATACTTCCTTGTAGCTGCCGTGAAAAAAGGGAATGGAATATACCAGGACTTTGCCGCATGGCTTAGTCCTGGCTATTCGCTTGCCTTTTAGGCTGCGGACAGCTAGGGGATCCAAAACATATTTTAATTTTTTACAAAATAAGAAATGTATTAAAAAATACGACTGAGAGCAGAAAAAAATAAAAATAAAAAATATCTAAACGCTTCATGACTTAAAAAAGGCAGTCTACAGCAAGAAACTCGCTCCCTTAGAGACTCCACCGCCAATGGAGTACAGCGTACCATGACCGAAACAAGCATCCAACGTTTTCTCGGCATATCCTCGCAAGCTGCGGTATTCCAATTTCCCTTTGACCCTTGTAGTTGTACCGTCCAGCAGCCGCCTATGGCGGCTTAACTGGAACCTTGGTACAACTAACGGGAAGCAACACAACGAAGACAACTCCTTCATGGTCTCCTTTCGTCAAGGCGGTCTTATACGGTCGCTATCAAAGGAGCGTGAAAAAAATGAACCATAAACCAACCCCCGAACAACAACTTAAACGAACATTACTAGAAATGTACTACAAAAGCATACCATTACAAGACATGGATGAACTAGAGATCAGTATTGACTACCTATTTCAACTACTAGCAGAAGATCTCATAGCTAAACTCAAACAACATAAAGAGTAAATCCAAAAGAGCTGCGCAAGCTGCTCTTTACCATGCACTTACGCTATTGATGTGGACATCTTGTAGTAGTCATACAAATGGTATCCCCCTTAGACATGAAGGTCTTAGGGAGGATACTAGTGACTTTTGGGAATAAAAGAGCAATGAAAAAACTTGTCATAAGAGCTGCAATTTGCAGCTCACACCTACTTAACTACCAATTTCTTTTAATCTTAACTGAAAATAGGACAACTTATCCTTTTCATATTGTATTTGTTCTGATGTCAACAAGGAGTCTTTATGATGTTCACTTTCTATTTTTTGAGCTATTCTATCTATTTCATTGTTTAGAAAAGTTGGATCTTTTAACTTTGTAGAGAAGTCAAAATATTCTAATGCCTTCGCCTTATAAAACTTGCTTTTCCGTAATTCCTCGAAACCTTTAATATATTTTTCAAATATTTTTTCTCTCCTTCTTCCAAAGGCCTCAGAACCAGCATGACCACGGATAATAGGTTGCGTGAAAAAAGCATTATTGCCTCTCATCTCGTTATAATCTGCCTGTAAATACTCTGCCCTTCTCTGTGCTTTTTCTGCTAAATCTTGATATCGAATAGCATCTTTTTCTTTCCTTGCTAATTGCTCTGAAAACGTTAATCTCTTACCGTTTTCAAAACCTAATTGTTCTGCTACCTTTATGGCAAGTGCATGATTTTTTGTAGCACGTGAAACCCACGCATTTGCTTTTGGACTAAAAACAAACCTCTTTCTTAAACGATCTTTATCCTCATTACTTATGGCCTGGTATTCTTGTTTAGAAAAATGTAACTCTATTCTTTTCGTATCATTATTTACAATATATGTTCTTGTTGTTCTTGTCATAGTAATCATCTCCTATATCATCTATGAAAAAGGCTTGCACCTTTTTCTCTTCTGCTTCATACTAATGACAAGTAAGTTCGCGACAAATTTACTTGTCATTAGTCGGTTGTTGCTCTAGCAATCGGCTTTTGATTTTTGTTCTAACAAAATGAGTTCGTCAAGTTCCTGCGAAAGTGAAATCACTTCCTTATCTAATATATCTAACCTTTGAACGCTTTCATTTAACGATACTCGCAATGTCTCTATCTCCTGTACTCTGCTGTATGCCATCTTCTCCCCACTCCTTTCCTAAAATATAATCTACTGCTTTTTGTGCTTGTGAAGCAGCTTTGATGACCAACCATTTATCATTTTTTAATTTGGTAAGCCAACCTTGAATATAAGCTGCGTTGTGTTCTAAAGTGTTGTTTATACCTACCGTTTGGCACAACATCGCTGCGCCCATCTCTGCAATTAATTCCTCTTTAGAATATTCTTCACTTCCAAAGCTAGAGGATAGCTTTCTATTCAATCTGTTTTCATGGCCTGTACTATGTATTAGCTCATGAAAAAGAGTGGAATAATACTTCTCAATGTCTTTAAATTGTTCTTTGGGAGGAATAATAATGATATCGTTATCTAGATCATAATCAGCTTGCGATGAAAAAGAAAAATCTGGCATCGATGTCATACGTTGCAATATTTCTTCTGCTTCTTGTATCGGGTCATGATCAAAACTGGGAGCCTTTCTCCTGCTGCTTAAACCTTCGACTTGCGTGTTCACGTTAAATACGTTATAACGCTGGATGATGGGGACATTTGTTATTTCTTCTTTCCCGTCTTCATTCTTGTTCATATATTGATTCAATTTCCAGAAGACAACAACGTGACTTTTTTCTCCTTTCTTTACTTTTCCGCCAGCTTCTTTTATTTGTTTAAACGTGGCATATTCCCCAAAAGGAAGTAATGCATTAGCTCCCCTATATGCCGTTTGTGTTCTCCAGTTGATCGGTATACCGTATCCTTGTATAGAAAATGGCCGTCTCCAAGGAATCACCCCTTTTTCTAGTTGATTCATAATACTTGTGGTCACCACTTCATAAACTTTGTTCATATGCTTACACTCCTTTATTTAATGTATTTTTTCCTTTTGGAAAGCGAAGCGTAATATTCCAGAAGGAGTATTTTTCCTTTTTGCTAAGGCGAACG
>NZ_QXJP01000030.1 GCF_004115085.1 Longirhabdus pacifica
AGAAGAATCTTGTTGGACTCGCTTGCGATTCAGTTTTCAAAGTGCAAATGTTGTGTGTTGCTATTTGCTTGTTTTGCTTGTTTTAGCGCCGCCTCAACAGCGACTTAATCAATATATCATATACCATTTGCTAATTGCAAGTATTATTTTTATTTTTTATTCATTTATTTTTATTTCCATAACTATTAGGACTAAAGTTGTTCATGTTCAATCACTCTGAGTAGTAGTAAAACGTCAACGTACTTTCTTCATGATGCGTCTCAAGATCATAAACGTTATAAACATCGTATGTCCACTTCACATCTATGCTTTTTTCTTTTTCAGTATGGTAATGCCCAATTGCAAAAATAACATCAAAAGTATCGTCGGTAGCGTCTAGTACAGCATTCTCGTATTTTACATCCGCTTGTGTAACAAGGTTTATATCGCTATTATCAAATATCTTAAATCTAGGGGATTTTTGCATGTACTGACGACTCCATTTTACTGATCTGATTGCATCACCAGGTTGTATATACGCTTCTATTGTTATATCCCCCTTAGAACCAATTTTGAAATTAGAGCTATTATCACTAATTACCTTATTGTCTGTATACGTTTTTTGAGATTGAATGTAAAGTTTGGTCATAAAATCACCACCACTACTATCCAGTGCTGAGGGACCACCAATGTATCTTCTTACTACCATTTCTTCATAAATGGTACCTATACTAGTATAGTAGGATATTTTATATACTTTATCCGAATAAACACTGTTTGAACCGTGTATCGGCGGGATTTCGTAGCTTTCCATTTTTGTAGGCTCCAGTACTTTTCCGTACCAAGCTTCCGTATCATTCGTATCAGAATATTTTATGTTTACTACTATAAATAAAAATAATAATAAAGCTGTTAATGAAAAAAGTTTGACCCAGTTTTTCGCACTCATATAAAACCCCCATTTTACAAATATACTTCAAGATAATTTTATATGAAAAATCACTGATGAACTAAATTAACTTTTTTATTTATCATCACCTTTTAGTTATTTTCACCCTTCTTAGACAACCAACCTCTCATTTCTTGAACGACATTTTCATCCACATGTTTCAGTAAGAAAGCTTTTTTCTTCTTATTCGATGTGACAGCAATACGAAAGCTTGCTAACTGTTTTTTAGCCTGCATCGGTGTTTGAAGCATACTATTCCATTGTACTTTATGTTTGCATATGAGCACTTTATTCTTCGTTAGCAAGTTATATCGCTGTAAACTTAACTGCTGATCATTTTCTATTTTCCATCCTGTATGCTTATAGTCTAACCAACTAGAAAGCACAAACAGAGGTATGATTACTACTGAGAACCACTTCCATATGTGAGGACCAAATAGGATTATACCCATGCATATAACCAATGACATGATGAGATAAGGAACAACGAAAAAACGCAACGCCTTGCCTTCCACACGATTCCATTCATTCGTATCGTGATACTCCGGAGCAAATTGTTTTAGAAATGACAATACTTCTTTCTTCTTTAAAGCAGGAAATAAGTAAGAAGATGCCACGCTTTCATTGCTATCCCCCCCTTCACCATATGTAGTGGAAATGACATGAATGCTCACTAATCCAAAAATTTTCTGTAGTACACTTTCACTAATTCTAATAGCTTGAATACTCTTCAGTGGAATCGTTATCTTTTTCCGTTCTAATAGTCCTTTCTCCACTTTTAATGCATCATCCGTGATTTTAATTGTAAATTTATATTCTAAAGCTAGCAGAAAAAGAGAAGCTAACATCCATAACACTACAAATAATCCAATGAATAAAACAACCACAACTGAAGTGGAAAGATGTTCGATATTCAACCATTTAAAAACAGTATGACTCAAAAAATCATCCATCACTCGATATAAAAAAGAAACAACAACGATAATGACAATAAACACTTTACTGGAAGTTGCAGCATGTAGTAAAGATTCAGACCATGTCATGCTTCGCTCACTTACGTTTTTCTTTTCATTTGTAGATACTGTAATAGGATTCATTTCTTCTTTCATCTCATTATCCACCACAGTATGACTTCCATTATTTTGCATGTTTTTATGAAGTAACTGCTGTATTCTTTCAGCTTCTTCTACTGTAATGGCATGTAATACGATATTTGCATTTTTATCTCCTACTCCCGCTGTCTCCACTTGGAGCTGTGTTACGTTACACCATTTCTGAAGCACGTTTGTAGAAGTATCTATGGAATGTATCCGATCATTAGAAATGAATGATTGTTTACGTACGAATACTCCTTGTTCAACGTAGATCGTATGATTCATCATATAATACTGATATCGAAACCACTTTAAAAAACCGATACCAATAATACTTACCAAGGATATCGTTACAATAAGCGATAACCACAAACCATTCAAAGAACCATCTAGTATGTTAACAACGGTATATATAGCTATTGGAACTAAAAATCTAATATAACTTATACTAAAAAATAAGATAGCAATCGGTTGTAACCTCTGTTTTTGCACAAGATCGATGTCATTAAATGTCTTCATTGGTCAACCTCGCTATAGTAATGATTTCTTCTAGTAGTTCTTTTGCCGTTTCTTCTTCCAGGTCAGGGATTTCATGTGACCCAGCCGCAGTTGCTACCGTAATCGTAGTCAAACCAAAACGCCTTGATATCGGTCCTTGTTTTTGATCCACATGCTGAATACGATGTATGGGAATGGTAGTTACTTTTCGCAAAAACACCCCTGATACTAGTTCCATTCGATCTTCGAATATACCATATCTCCAATTGCGGTAATGTTGAGGTGTATAGATAAAAATTTCAAATGTAAAACCTAGAACGCTCGCTATCGTTACCATATAAAAAATCCATAATGGCCAGTCAAACCGAATAGAAACAACGAGAAGTGCAGCACAAACGATCATCGTAATAAAAAAGGAAAACCACGAAGCGGTCAACGCAGCCTTCCTCACAGATTTTTTGTCTATTTTTTTCATAGGTTGTTGTTGTTCCATCAAAAAACCACCCCTATCTTTGTATCATATACATTACACCCTTTGTTTACCTCGTATTTCGTAGTATACCTTTATATCATCTTAATAACCATCGATTTATGTTACATCATCCCTTATTTATCTTACAAAAATGTCACTTTACTGCTTTCATGCACTGTCAATTTTAAAAAATGTATACCATTACACTACAATGTTTAATGGATTTCCATTTTGAATGAAATGAATGCAACACGGAAATGAATCAGATTTAGTAGAAAATATATGAATATATGTTATGGGACGTAACAATAGAATTTTTTTCTTCCAATGTATAAAGTGAGAATACTGCTCTATAGCTTCATTTATACTACATCATACTTTTCATCTTAAAATGAAATTATTGCTAATATAGTTATTTTTAAGTATAATTTCTTTGTGTACTTCCCACTTAGATCCAATATTTTAGTAAATCAATCTTATGGTATAAGGAGCGTGTACATGAAAACTATTGTAAAACTTACACTCGTTGCCCTGCTTTGGTCAGGTGTATATACGATTGGAGAAAATACGGTGAACGCTGTTCATCCACTTTCTGTGGCCTTTATTCGCTTTTTCTTAACGACATTATGTTTATTCCCTATTTTGTGGTGGAAAGAGAAAGAAACTTGGAAACTACAAAAACAAGAATGGTTTCCTCTCATTATACTCGGGTTATTAGGTATTTCTGTTTACAATGCTTTCTTTTTCCTAGGTTTAAAAGAATCTGGTGCCATTAAATCTTCTGTTATTATTGCTGCCATTCCTATGGTGACAACATTGTTTGCCTCCCTCCTTTATAGAGAGCGCATGACGATCAACCAAATCATCGGTGTGCTATTATCCTTTGGAGGTGTATTTCTCGTCGTTACGGAGGGTAGTTTGCAAAGCATTGCTGCTGTAACCAACGGAGATTTATGGCTCATGGGCTGTGTGTTCTTATGGTCTATTTACACCATATTCGGTAAAAAATATATGCAGCGAACGCCTCCTTTAAAATATACTTCCTATACCGCTTTCTTTGGCGCACTGTTTTTATTTCCATTTGCTTTATTTATGGGGTCACTGGGGACCATTTTTACCGCTTCACTAACGAACTGGTATCAAATTTTGTATTTAGTCATATTTGGAACGGTAATTTCGTTTTTTTGGTGGAATCAAGGGGTCAAAGAAATTGGTCCTGGAAAAACATCCATCTTCCTTAACCTCGTTCCCGTATTTACAGCACTATCCTTACTTGTCGTTGGACAGACGATACAATTAGTGGAGTGGATGGGTACCATTCTCGTTATCACCGGTGTAAGTTTAACCAATTTAAAATTAAGACAATCGAAAAAAACAGCGGTTTCAGACGAAAAAACAGTATAATTCCAACTTCATATCCACGGTATTACATAGATGGATACGTGCCCCTAAAATCCCAGCTCCTAAAAAGGTGCTGGGATTGATTTATTCCTTCATTAATTTACGTTTCATGCATTTCAATAGTACTTCAATATCCTTATGATAATGATATAGAGCAAACGATCCTACACTGTAATTTAATACGTTTCTGGTTCCGATTCTTGCACATTAGCAATGTCTAGAATAGCTTTGTATAAGTTTGGCGGATACTCTGCAAGTCGATGAAATACGTGCAAATGCCAATCATCCCCATAAGTAAGGTATACTCTTGCCTTCCCTCCTCTATCTTTCACAGAACGTAAAAGGTTAGGGCGCATTCCATGTAACATTTCAACTTCTACAAAAGAAAAGTCTAAATATCCTCTGTCAAAAGACGCATCGATAATACGTTCATCATGGGAAGCAATAGAGACATCATGCTCTGCTTTCACTAACCTATCGACAATGTCTAAATATCGTTCATTTAACATCTCATCATGTGGATAGGCAATGGAGTCTGATTCATGATAAACCCCTTTAACTACCCTTACTTTACCCGGGATTTGCATGATAGACTGCATATCTTGCATTGTACGCTTAAGATGCGCTTGCATGGTTATACCGACATTGCGAAATGACTTACTCATTTCAGTATATAGTTCTAATATTCTATCTGTTCTTGATGAATCTTCCATACTAATCATTACATCCATATTGGATCTTTGTGCTTGCTCTAGAATTTCAATCAAATGTTCTCTAGTTAATGCCGGATCAACCGCCAAGCCAATATGGGACAAATCCAATGAAACATTAGCATCATCAAAAGTACATTCCCCTGCAAAACGAACGATTTCGTCCTTTGCTGCAACACATTCCTCTGCTTGTAGTAAGTCTTCACCAATATACTCTAGTGATAGAGTATATCCTTTACTCGTTAAATACTTTCCTCTTTCTAATAAACTTGCAATATCTTCTCCTGCGATATATCGCTTTGCTGCTTTTAACAAACTTGCATATAACAGTGGATCATTTTTGATATGTGATTTAATGTCCGCACTCCTAGCAATTAATTTTATTGCATTCTCTACTCTTTCATCTGTGATCATCATAATATAACCCTCCTATTTGTTTACTTCTTTGAATTGTAAAGCGATAGGATCAATAATTTTACTTATGTGCTGTAACACGGTCTCTTCGTTATCTTGTAAGAAAAAGTGTCCTCCTTCAAACATGTTCGATTGACAGCGCTTTGCACTAACGTCAAACCATTTTTCCAATTGTTTTTGTGACAACTGATCTTCTTTTCCACCGTACACCGTGATTGGTACAACAATAATTTCTTCTTCCGTTACGGAGTAATGTTCCGATACAGCAACATCCGCACGAAATCTTGGAAACATGATGGACATCAGCTGTTGGTTATTTGCAACATCAGCAGGTATTCCACCAAACTTCTTTAATTCCACTAAAAATTGCTCATCGTTTAATTGACTTAATGCTGTGGGAGCTGGCATTTGAGGTGCTCTGGATGCAACGGCAAACAGATGATGTGGGGTAATGCCTTGATTTAGTAATTGTCTACAAGCTTCAAAAGCAATAAGCGCACCCATACTGTGTCCTAACAGAATAAGTGGTTTATCCGCCAATTCCACAAGTTCTTTCATGAGATGAATTACGATATCATGCGCATTATCCATGTGCTTCTCTTGTATTCTAGAACCTCTACCTGGTAGTTCTGGTAAAACGATTTCCACATGTTCTCCCATCATAGAAGACCAGTTTTTAAAAATAGAAGCGCTTCCACCTGCATAATGAAAACATACAAGGCGAACTAAAGCATTCGGTTTATGATCTATTTTTAACCAGGAAGCCTTTTCTGATTTTTCTTCACTTTCCAATTCATCTAATTCTTGTATTAATTGCATTCTTTCATTTTCTTGATGATGTTGACTTTTTTGAATCCAGCGTGCAAGATGCTCCACTGTTGGCTTTTCAAAGAAAGCACCCACAGGCACTTCAAGCTGGAATAACTCATGTAACGCAGAAATAACTTGAATGGCTTGTAACGAATCTCCACCTAGATCAAAGAAATTTGCGGTGACCCCAAATCCTTTTTGTCCAAGTAACTTCTCAAATATTTCATAGAGTACTTTTTCTTCGATTTCGTTTCTTGGTGCAACAAAATTTTCTTTATCGAATTCATTATTCAATTCAGCGGATGGTAATGCTTCTATGTCTACTTTTCCATTAGAAGTTAAAGGTATAGATGCTACTTTTATCATTTGTGAAGGAATCATGTATGCAGGAATGAAATCAGATAGAAACTCTCTCAATTGTTTGGCATGTAAATCTGTCGATTTCATCACCACATAGGCTACAATATGTTTTACTCCCCCATCATTTTCTGCAAGGGTTACATACGTTTGTATCATATTCGGATGTTTTAAAATCGCAGATTCGATCTCTCCTAATTCAACGCGATATCCTCTTATTTTTACTTGTCTATCCATACGTCCTAAAAATGATATGTTTCCATCTGGAAGCCACTTTACGAGGTCACCCGTTTTGTATAAGCGTGCATTAGGATCTTTACTGAATGGGTTTGGAATAAATCGTTCTGATGTCATTTCATCATTTTTCCAATATCCTCTTGCTAATCCTACACCTGAAATATGGAGCTCTCCAGGTACATCAACAGCTAGAGGTTGTAAGTTTTCATTTAAAACAAAAGCCTCGTGATTGGCAATCGGTTTTCCAATAGGAGGGTTTTTATCCCACTTCCCTTTGCACTCAAATAAGGTCACTGCTACCGTCGTTTCTGTTGGTCCATACCCATTAAAAAATTGACGCTGGTCTGAAGCCCAATTATTTACGAGATAACCTGGAAAACTTTCACCACCAACGGAAATGACTCGTAGATCAGGGAATTGCTCTGGTTCAAGTAAAGGTAATAGGATGGGAGGCAGCTCCGCAACCGTAACTTTTTCTTTTATCATCAACTTCGTTAAAGATTGAATAGATTTTCTATCTTCTTCATTCGCTATAACTAACTTCGCACCAATTAATAAAGAAGTAAAAATATCAAATACAGACACGTCAAAACTGATCGATGCAAATTGTAAAAAGGTATCCTTAGCATGCATGCCATAGGATGATGTAATGGAATATACAAAATTACAAACCGCCCCATGTTCAATGAGTACTCCTTTAGGTTGTCCTGTGCTACCTGAAGTGTATATCATGTAAGCTAAATCTTTTTCTGAAGCAGGCTTATTCGGCAAGCTCTTGTCCTGATGTTGTAACTTGCCCTTATCTTGATCCATGTAAATGATTGTTCCATGATGTTGCACATGATTTGCAAGTGATTTGTGCGTAATCAGTACACTCGACTCGCTGTCTTGTAAAATATAGTTCACTCTCTCCTCCGGGGATAATGGATCAATAGGAACGTAAGCAGCGCCTGCTTTTAAAATCCCCATGATAGCCACGATCATATCGATGGATCGGTGTACATATAGTGCAACCATCTTGTGTGGGCCTAAATCAAACGACAACAAATAATGTGCGAGTTGATTAGCTTGTTCATTTAATTGATGATAGGTTATGGATTGCTCTTCAAACGTAAGGGCTATGACATCAGGATGAAGTCTCGCCTGCTTTTCAAATACATGATGTAATGGTAGCAATATCTCGTCTCTCTTCTCCCCTTGCCCCCATGTATAAACCGTTTCTAAAAACTCAGCATCATTTAGTACTTTCCCAGCTTCCGAAAGTTTATCTTCATTTGAAAGCGCTTTCTCATTATTCTGCAAAGCAGTCTTCATCATGGTAATAATATGCTGCTTATCATCCTTTGCCAATCGTTCCATTTTCTCTTCGAATTTGAAAGAAGGCAAACATAAAGATTCTACCTCCTCTTCCTGCAATTCGGTTAACGCTTCCCAAAGCTTTGAAGAAGTACCGAACCGCATTGCTTCCAACGCTATTTTCTGATAATAAAAATGGATTTTTGCTTGTTTCGTTAAGCCAAATGCACCATGAAAATGAAGGGAGGATCGTGTAATATCTAATGCTAAATCGATCATCGTTGCTAAACAATCCGTTGCTTCATAGTAAACCGAGTGACCTGTTTCTTCTTTCCAGACAGCATAATCTATTTTAATTTTTACTGCTTCTAATGACGTTGCAAATGCTGCGAGTGTAAAACTAATATGCTGATTGTTTAATAGTGTTCGATCGAACTGTTTTCGATTTTTTGTATAATAAACGGCTTCATCCATCGCTCCTTTTGCTAGTCCATACAATATGGATGCATGTCGCAATCTCATTTTTGCTTCCATTTGCTTGAACGATGAATCATCTTTGTTGTAGTGATGGATACGATGAGATGGAGTAAGAGATAATTTCTCCATGGTTACGTTTGTGATATGATCTTGAGATATGTTCTCTATCTCTTGATAAGATAACCCTTTATGACTTTTTTCTATTAAAAAAATCTCTATTTGTTGCTCATAAGGAAGAATCACCATGACATGTTTGATTTGCTCTACCTGCCAAAAAGCATGAGGAAAGGAACCGTGAAGGATAATATTTTCTTTTGCCGTTTGTTGTTTGTACTCACACGATGGATCACGTAAATCGATCAATCCTACGAGTTCAGAACCGTCTAATATCGATTGTATTTGCTGTTTACGATCATCCGATTTTGCACTCTGAGCCAAACATTCTAATGCAAACATCGTATCTAAAACAGGGTAATGTACACGATGTTTTCCTAACTGTTCAAACATAAAGGAGAGAACCGATTCTCCCAACTCATATCCACCTAATGATACCGGATAAGATAATTTAAATATTCCGATATCTAATACACTTTTTATTTTGTCTTTTTGTTCATCAAGCATGCCTTCCAACGATTGATGGAATACACTTAACAATGAATCTGTTTGTAAATTCACTTTATTCCCACCTTTCTTATGCAAATGCTAATTTTGCTACCGTCTCTAACATCATTTCTGTGCTTCCAGCAGATATAGTCAAACCTGGTGTCTCTCGATAAGCCGATTCCAAACTACCTAAGTGTGCTGGATATCCATGATCCTGACACAAACTAGCCCCTGTACCACGTAATTCAAAACCTTTCCATACTACTTCGCAAGCCAGTTCACTGGCATACATTTTTGACATCGCTGCTAGGGATTCATCTACATTTCCTGTGCGTTCAAACTGATCTAATATTTTATACATAAGTAATCGACTACTTTGTAATTTACTTTTTAACTTTTTCAGCTCCACTTTTGCTGACACATCTGCTGTATTGGTCATTTGTGATTCCACCATATGAAACCACCGCAATGCGCGTATATAATAATCTAGCCCTGTACGCTCAATCGCAAGTGCTTGGTTGATTATCGCCCACCCTTTATCTAACTCTCCAATTCTATCCGCATCACTCACATTTACACCGTCTAATTTCACTTCAAAAAAAGATTCATCGGCCATACTGTCGATAGGTTTTATATAGACTCCGTCTTTTTTCAACGGCACCATAAATAAAGTTAAACCGTCATATTTAGACTGGGCATGTGTCGTTCGTGCAGCTGTAATCGCATAATCTGCAAGGTGCGTTTTCATACTATATACTTTTGTACCATATATGTTGTAACTACCATCTTCCATGCGCTTCGCTTCTGTTTTTAGCGAGCTAAGATCTGAACCTGCATGTGGTTCTGTGTAGAGTACAGCTGCATACTTTTCACCTGCAGCCATCGGAATCAGATAGCGCTCTTTTTGTTCTTCATTTGCAACCATATAAAGTAACATACCAACAATTTGAATGGAAATCACATGTAGGGCCTCCGGCACTCCAGCCTTGGACATTTCCTCTGATAAAATGGCTGCCTCCGTTAGCGTTTTCCCTTGCCCTCCGTAATGCTCTGACCAATTCACTGCGAGCCATTTCTTTTCTCCTAACATACGATAAATAGAAGTAGCATCAAGTTCTTTATGTTGACGAATACGTTTAACTTCTTCTCTTATTTCCTCGGATTGAAAAAAAGATGAAACTTGTTTTCTAAAAGCAATTTGCTCGTTCGTGAAACTAAAATTCACATTTTTCCCTCCTCATCTAACATGAAACGCCTTAATCCATCACTAACCTACTTCACCCTTCATATGAAAAAGCAGCAGCCAAGAACAACACTTGACCCCTGCTGAGAAGTTTTCCAACTATGTTTTAGGGTGAATTTTAAAAAATAGGTGTGAAGAATTAAATTGTATGAAATTATCTAAATTTTAGTATATTGAGATTATTTTTTCAATATTAAATTTTTAAACTATTATGTCTTATACCTATTTATATGTAAAAATAATGAAATGGCCTAACTTCGGAGGTGTAAAGTGTAAACTTATAGCTGATCATTTCTTCATGTTATAGATTTATGCTAAAATGACGTTGAACTACATCATCAAAAAAACGTACTTTTATATAGGAAAAGGTGTGGAGTTAAAATGAAATCAAACAAAAATGCTATGAAAAGAAACGCACTTATTGTCGTCATGGTTGCTATTTTCACGGATATGCTGATGTATGGATTAATTGTCCCCTTCCTGCCTAATTATGCTGTGGATTTAGGAGCTTCCGATGCTGAAATTGGATTCTTATTTGCCAGTTATGCCATTACTTTATTTTTAGGGACATTTTTATTTGGGGTAATTGGAGACCGTATAGGGAAGAAAAAGCTTATTATTTATGGTTTAATCGCCCTTGCTTTAACGACATTGTTTTTTGCATATGCTACAAGTTTTTGGTTGTTAATTCTCGCTCGTTCTTTACAAGGGTTTGCTGCTGCGATTCCATGGACAGCCGGTTTAGCTCTGATTGCAGAAGTGTATGACAGAAACGAGAGAGGAAAAGCCATGGGGCTTGCGATGTCTGGTCAGGCTCTAGGTATACTACTAGGCCCACCTTTAGGTGGATGGTTTTTTGACTTAGGCGGCTTCCAACTACCGTTCTTTATTACTGCTGCCATTGCCTTTCTTGCCGCTGTTTATTCTATCGTTGCCTTAAGGAATGTAGTAGAACATAAATTAGAAAGAATACAAATACCTTTTAGACTTATTACTCAACCGCAAATTCTCATTGTTGCAGGTTATGTGGCGATTGGCTCTTCTATTTTCTCTGCTTTAGAACCTACTCTACCATTACATTTAGAAGAAACTTTCAACATTACTCCCACCGTCATTGGGTTATTGTTTATGGCCATTTCCTTAGTATATGGCATCGTCTCTCCTTTTATAGGTGAATGGTCTACTAGAATCGGATATACAAAAATGTTAATGCTCGGTGTGCTCTTCCTTGCCGTTCTATTGCCCGTTACAACGTTACCTTCAACGTTATGGTTGCAAGCCGTTATACTTGCTTTATTAGGCCTAGGCCTAGGTGCTGCACTTACTCCAACTTTACCTTTGTTAGCAGATATTACACAAAGTAACGGTATCCAATCTCACAGCATGACGTTTGCATTATATAATATTGTTTATTCCATCGGGATGATCATCGGTCCTATTTTAACTACAGTGCTGTCGGGCTCTTTTGGATTAACTTTTGCTTATATCGTGTTAGCCGTTGTCTTTTTAATGTACCTTCTACCTTTAGCAAGATTAAAATATACAGCTTCTACTTCAACGGAGTCGGATTCCTTGTAAAATGAAACTTACACGATAAAAAAGTAAGCTGCCCTCGGACAAAGGTTGCAGCTTACTTTCATGAACTATGAGCCTTGCCCTTAAGGGCATATATTGCTACTCAACCACAAGTGTTACTAGCACTTGTGGTTTTTTACTGTGTCTTGATAACAAGACAGTTTTATTAATCTCATTATATCATAAAGAGCTGAAATTTCACATAATACTTTATTTAGCATTTATCGTCTTTCTTTATTATATCCAAATAAAAAATGAAATACACATAGCTGAAAGATAAGAATAAAAGGACATAGCCAATAAACTTATCAAGCAGCAGAATCACGACTGATAATCCTCATGTTGGTTATACTAACTGTACTTTCTAAATGAGGAGCTATCTCTACATGAGCAATCAAAAAGGTATTACTACATTTCCCTTAACGATGTTAGCGTTAGGCACGATTGTAGGTGGATCGTTTTTTCTCGGTACGACCGTCGCCATTCAAGCGGCTGGACCTTCTGTTTTGTTTGCTTTTTTATTTGGAGGATTACTAGTTTATTTTATTTTGCAATCTTTATCTGAAATGACGACTGCCGATCCATCTCCAGGATCATTCCGCACTTATGCACAAAAAAGCTTCGGGAAAGGTATGGGGTTTACGATTGGATGGGTGTATTGGACTGGTTTAATTTTGGCGATGTCAAGTGAGGCATTCGCCGTTTCGACTTTTTTAAGAGCTTATTTCCCCAACTTATCGCCGGCTCTAGTAGGCATTGTCATTATCATTAGTGTCACGTTAATCAACTTACTAGGTGCAGAAAAGTTAAGTAAATTGGAAAGTGGACTCGCTTCTTTTAAACTACTTGCGATTGTTGCCTTCATTATTCTTGGTATCCTGATTGTTGTAGGTTTAATCAGTGGCAATGCAAGTAACACAAATAACTTTTTCACTTCTGGTCAATGGCTCGTCGGCGGAATAGGCGGCATTGCTGGTAGTATGCTTATTGTGATGTTTACATACGCAGGATTTGAAGTGATTGGGCTTGCTGCTTCTGAAGCAAAAGATCCGAATTATACTATCCCTAGAGCAATTCGGTATACGTTATTAGGTCTTATTGGTTTATACGTGCTAGCGATAGGTGTCACTTTACTGCTCACCCCTTCTGCTGGCTTTGTGGAAGAAGAAAGTCCACTTGTGAGTGCATTAAATAGTCAAGGTTTTGCTTGGGCAGGTTCCATCATGAATATCGTGATGATTACAGCCATTTTATCTACAATGTTAGCATCTACATTTGCGCAAGGGCGCATGATTCGTTCCTTGGCGGCAGAAGGTCATGCTCCGTCTTGGTTGAAAGATAAACGTGACATTCCTTATCGCGGGATATTATTTTCTGGAGCAGGCATGCTTTCTGGCCTTGTACTCGGGCTTATATTGCCTGCTAGCGTATACTTATTTCTCATTAGTTCCAGTGGATTTTCATTATTGTTTACCTACTTAGTCATTGTCGCTTCCCATTATATGTTTCGCAAAAAGTTTGGATGCCAAAACAATGCATGCAGGCTTCCATTTTACCCGTATTCATCATGGTTTACGATGGTTAGCATTGTGATTATTCTACTCAGCATGCCGTTCATTGCTGGTCAAGGTGCCGGTTTAATTGCAGGTGTAACCTTAGTTGCCATCTATGTTTGTGCTTACTTCTTGCAGAAATTTTTACGTAAAAATAAAAAGGTACACCCTACTACTTCCTCCATGCAAGGAAACATGCGTACCTCCAGACAAGACCAGCTGCAAATGGAAGTCTCTGATGAATGGGATGAAAGAACAAAACAAAAAAATGATAATTGAATTGTAATACAACTTATGATATGATGATTTTCTCGCTTTTTTTACACATCATTTATTTCTACGCACATTCACTTTTACACAAAGGCTTTTTTATTCACGATGAAACTGCATTAGCATGGCTCATCTGCTCTAGCATTGCTTAAAGTTTACTTCACGTTGCTCTATACCACTTTAGAATGTACTACACATGCTCTTTCTCTAAAAATGTTTTGAAAAATGCACTACATATTGCTCTAGCACGATTACAAATAAAGCGAATATGATGTTGTGTTGTACCCTACTCTTCACGTTTCAAACTTTCATACCATGTGTATGACTTGACCTGCATGTACTTCTTATTTCTTCATGTTATTTTTGTTTTTTCATTATTCTTATTTTTACATTTCATTAATTTTTTATTTCACATTTTATTTTATCTCATCATTTTATTTTTTGATTGAGCCCATTTTATTTTGTTATTTACGTTTGGAGGAATGATGTTTATGCATGCTTTATTTGATGAAGAAAACAAGCATTTGCAAACCGTATTAGAGAAACTAAGGACAGCGAAAACAAAACTGGATGCAATCCCACCATATGAAGGAAAAGACGATGTAGAGATTATTATGGACAACATGCGGAGAACGAAACGAGACGGGTTGCAACGAAGTTTGAATGAACCGTATTTTGGCAGAATTGATTTTGAAGAGCAGTATCCAAAAAATGAAATGCAGCAAATTTACATAGGTAAATTTGGAGTGGAAGACGAAGAAACGAATAAGATTATTATCGTAGACTGGAGATCACCGATTGCCAGTCTATTTTATGCCTTCAGCGGCGGAGACGATCCCGTTACGTATCTCGCTCCAGACGGTCACATTGAAGGGTTAATGCATTTAAAAAGAAACATGATGATACGTAATCAAATTTTAAACCGAGTGGTAAACAGTTATGTCAGAGGGGAAGATAACCTTTCAGGGGTAGCAGATGAATTTCTTCTCTATAAGTTGCAAGACAATAAAGATAACAAATTAAAAGATATTGTCTCCACGATCCAAGCAGAACAAGATAAGATTATTCGCTCTCATAAAAACAAAGCACTCATCATTCAAGGAGTCGCAGGAAGCGGAAAAACAACCGTTGCACTCCATCGACTCGCCTACTTGCTGTATCAATATAGAGATCAAATAAAAGCAGAAAGACTGATGATCTTTGCACCAAACACGATGTTCCTCGACTATATTTCCAATGTCTTACCTGAACTAGGTATCGGCAATGTAAAGCAGCAAACGTTTTACGAATGGGCTGTAGATGTACTAGACATCCCAAGTACGTATACTGTCACAACATTACTGCAACAGCACAAAAACACTTTCGAGCTTCATACAGGTATGCTAACGAAGGACAACATAGAACGGTTCAAAGGTTCTGTCGCTTACCAGCAGCATATGCAACACATTTTAGACCACTATACAGCTAATGCCGTTCCGAAAATGGACATTACGATATGGGAAGGAAATAGTATCCCTTATGAAAAAATGCATACATGGTTTCACCAAGAATATCAAATATATCCTTTAATGAAGCGCCGCGAACGTGTCATCGGAAGAATACAACGATACATCAACAGTGAGTTAAAGGCATTTGAAAAACATGAGCAAAAAGAGTACAAAACAAAAGCGAACAAAGCGCTTAAACAGTACAGCAAAAAATGGCCGAACTACACCGCACTTTCTTTTTATATGGACATGTTTAGCAAACCATCATCGCTACTATCGCCATACACCGATTCCATACCGGAGGAGTTCAAAGCTAAAACGAAAAAGATGCTGAAAGAAAGACACATTCACTTCGAGGACATTCCGGCGCTCCTGTATATTCATCAAACATTGTTTGGGACAGAAAGTGAACGTCTATATGATCACATCGTCATTGACGAAGCACAAGATTACTCTCCTTTTCAAATCGTTGTACTGAAACAACACGCAAAAAATCAATCCTTCACCATTCTAGGAGACTTAGCTCAGGGCATTCATGCACAATATGGTATTTGGGATTGGAATGAGATGCAGACATTATTTCCCAATGAAGATAGTGACTATTTCGAGTTACAAGTAAGCTATCGTTCCACAGCTGAAATCATTCAATTTGCAAATCAGGTCATTGGAAAATCATCACAACCATGTGTGTTGGCAGAGCCTGTCATGCGAAGTGGGCAGGAAGTTCAAATACATGAAGCAGATGAAAAACAACTACCACAGCACATTAAACATATTTTGCAAGCAGACAATGACTATCAGACTTACGCTATTGTCACCAAGACAGAACAAGAAGCTATCGTGCTTCATGAAGCTTTACAGCAACTACAAGTGAATTGTAACTATATGACGGATAACTTAGATAAATACGAAGGCGGTATCTCTATTCTTCCTGCTTACTTAACGAAGGGGCTCGAATTTGATGTGGTCATCATTACACACGTAAATGAAACACAATATACCGAAGAAGAATTAGATATCAAACTACTTTATGTCGCCTGCACTAGAGCATTACATCAACTACATGTGATGCATGATGGTCACCCTTCTCCCCTCCTCTCTGTTACTTCTTAACATAGACAACATTAAAAGAGCTCTAAGCCATCATGGATTGAACTACCCCAGTGTGTGATGGCCTACAGCTCTTTTCTTTTTTAAAAATGTAAAAGTAAAATAGCCATAGCCTAGTATGTCCTGCTTACACTTGTTTTTGCATTACGTCATGTGTAGCTGGACTTAAATAAGGTTTAAATGTTTGATAGGAAAGTATCCCCACTATTGCAGATATACCACTACAAATCGCAGTGATCATATATACAAGCTGAATGCCGAACAAATCAGCAATCACTGTCATCAGCGCAATGGATATAGCCATTAACGCTGTGTTTATCGTATCTTTTGCAGAAATCACCTTCGGGTATAATTGCTGGTTTACACTTTGTTGATACAGTGTCGTTTGTGATATATCTCGCAATTGAAATGCTGGCCCCATAAATAGGGTCACAAACACAGCCAACCATGCTTGCGTACTAAACGCATATACCCACACTAGCCCAGAAAACAATGCAGCACCGACAACCATCGAAGACCATAAATTCAAACGCAGCTTCTTCATGATATAGCCCACAAACACACCGCCAACGATGGCTCCAACAAAATAGGCGGTATTAATAAATCCCCACCATACTTCAGCTTTTCCCAACTGTTCTTGCACGTAAATAAGCGTTAACGCTCCAATCCAAACACCACCGACAATCCCTTCTATCATATCCATCACCATTAATTTTCTCAGTAGTGCATGCTGAAAAATAGCCTTCCAACCTTCTAAAATGGACTGTATACTTGGAAGAGATTTTCTCTTAGCTTCATCGTTATCCACGTTTTCCGTTCCCTCTAGCTTCTCTACATTTGTTGGTTCTTTAATGAACAAAATTAAAATAAAGGAGATAGTATATAAACTAACCATGATCGTTAACAAAAGGGATATTGGTATGAGGACAATTAAAATACCACCTAATGCCCAAGCTGCTAGCTGTGCTATTTGATCACTAACGGACACCACGCTATTCGCTTTTACTAATGATGTCCTGGGAACTAACCTAGGAACTAAAGCTTGCTTGGCAGGAGAAGTCCAACCGTCAAGAAAACAAATGCATGCATAAGAAAGAAACAATAAAAAATAGTTTTCATGCTGTGGAAGATGAATCAAATAAAAACTCAATACGACATATCCTAAAAGCTGTAGCAGCTGAGACACGCTTAACAATCTTGTTAATGGAAATCGATCCAACAATAGTGGTGCTAACAGCCCGCTTAAAATGACAACCAACGTTCTTATTAATGGCACTAAACCGGATAATGCTGCAGATCCTGTTTGGTCATAAATCGTAAAAATTAGCGTCATGATGATCATTACATCTGCATAATTGGCAATGGCTTGCCCACTCCATAAAAACGTAAAATGAGACTTACTTGTATTGGATTTCATGTTTTCTGTCAAACCACCCTGTCTGTATCTTTCTATGAAAATACCAAAAAATAGAACAAAAGTTCTCTTTTATACCATTATACTTGCATCAACGCAAAGCTGTCAAAGGATCGACATGATCTGGATCGGCTACACTTAGCTATGCAACAAAAAAACTCAAGCTACTTGTAAGGAATCATGCTAAACAAGTACCTTGAGTTTAAGTTATATATAAGTTGAATTAACTTGTTCCACCAACTTATTACCATTAAGCATAAGATGAAGAAATCTCCACATTACACCTTTACGCCTGGCTACTGAGGCGTAAACTTGTATTAGATCATTTCTTCATCTTATATATATTTTATTTTCCAACACTAGTTTTTTAAGTGGGATGTGAAGTGTTTATGCTCCCGTCAAAAATATAAAGTAAGCAAGGAATACAAAGAACATGAGGTACATAATCCAATGTACTTCTTTCGCTTTCCCTCTTGCAACTTTAGTTAAAGGATACAAAATAAATCCTAACGCAATCCCATTTGCGATACTGAACGTAAGTGGAATCGTGACAACGGTAATAAATGCAGGAATCGCTTCTTCTATTTGATCCCATGAAATTTTCAATAAATTCGAAGCCATTAAGACACCGACCATAATTAATGCTGGAGCCGTAACTTCGGAAGTCACCACTGACAACAGCGGAGAGAAAAACATAGCAATAAAGAAAAACGCACCAGTAACAACCGCCGTGAAACCCGTTCTTCCTCCTGCCGCTACACCCGCAGATGATTCCACATATGAAGTTGTCGTTGAAGTTCCCATCGTTGCGCCCGCTATCGTTGCAATAGAATCTGCAGCTAATGCTTTTCCAGCGCGAGGCAGCTTGTTATCTTTCATTAAGTTTGCTTGACTTGCGACACCAACTAATGTCCCTGCCGTATCAAAGAAATCAACGAACAAGAAAGTGAAAATGACGATCAGCATCGTACTGTCCAGCATGACAGATAGATCAAACAATGGATCGAACAAAGCACCGAAAGCTGTTGCAGGTGGTGGTGTGCTCATCACGCCATCCGGTGTATTTACAATACCCATGAACATACCTACAATGGCAGTAATGACCATGCCGTAAAAAATAGCACCTTTAATTTTTCTTACCATCATCAAAGCCGTTACTACAATCCCAATCAAAGCCAACACCGTCGTTTTTTCATGTAATGATCCGATTTGCACGAGTGTAGCGTCACTGTTGACGACGATACCAGCACTTTTCAAACCTATAAAGGCAATAAATAATCCTATACCTGCCGCAGCGGCATTCTTTAACCCTTCTGGTATAGCATTAATAATCTTCTCTCTTACTTTAATTACCGTTAGAATCAAAAAGATAACACCAGAAACGAATACGCCTGCCAAAGCTTGCTGCCACGGTATACCAAATTGAAGGACAACCGTAAACGTAAAGAATGCATTCAAACCCATGCCAGGTGCTAAAGCTATAGGATACTTAGCCAAAAAGCCCATCACTAAACAACCAATGACTGCAGCAACCGCTGTTGCTGTATAAACAGCAGAAAAACTCGGAAATAAATATGCTAATTCTTCAGGCAGCTCTCCACCACTTAACATGTTCGGGTTCACGAATAAGATATAGGCCATAGCTAAAAACGTCGTTAATCCTGCTATCGTCTCGCGCCTGTAATTCGTCCCATGCTTTTGAAACTCAAAATACTTAGCTAAACCTCTTTCCCTCTTACTTCCATTCGGTTTTCCTGATTCTGTTTTTACCGATGTGTTTGTTGTGGACACGAACGATTTCCCCCTATAATGGTCTATAAAAGTAAAAATGAAAATACAAAAAAACCTAGGTGTATCATTCCCTAGGCTTGTCTCTGTCTCATTCATGAATCATCTATATGCTGTCTTTCTATCGATTGCTAGTTATTGTATTCTGTCATGTCAGACATAGTCCATTGTAATAGAACTAGAAAATAGACATCTCAAAAAATGACATGATAAAAGATACACAACACACAAAGATAGATGACATCGATTCATTTCGTAGTAAGGTCATTGCGGTGACCTCGTAGAGACTCTTAAGCCTATTCTTAAGAATATACGAAATTACTTTATTTGTATTATCAACGTTATCTATTCTAACACTTTTGCTACTTTTGTCAATAAAAAGACGAACAATTAATTAAGATCATATATTTATGTTCGTTTTTACCGTTTTTTTCTATTTCCTTTATGTTGTGCACTTATCCACTATCAAATTAAACCATAAATTACATATTTATAGTAACATTGTGATATGATAGAGAAGAGATTTTATGCAAAAGGAGGAGCTCTAATGTCAAATGAATCCCCTGTAAACGATTCAGATAACCCTCTGCTAAAAGATCCTTCCTCAACGACTTTTTCAACTGCTGATGAACTCATTAGCCAACCATTTTATTCCGTGTTATCTTTTATCTCTGCGCTTAAACAATGTAATTTGCATCATGGAAATATGACAGTAAAAATGGTGACCAACTACGGGTTAGTCATTGGCCAATTAGCACTCATCAACCATGACGTTTTATACCTTTCTCTTCGCAACGTACAAGTGATTCCTTTTCATCAACCTCATGAAAAAATTGTATTAGAATGCATGTCTCTCACTTCAGACCAAATTGTAAACATTTCACTTTATAAGCCTACGGGCACTGTATCTTCTTCATGACATTAGGTTCAACCATCCATGCAATCGTTTCCATCATCATAATCAAGATGTACATACATAAAGAGAAGCGGCATCTTCCTTCCGCTTCTCCCCTGTTTCAACCTAGATAAGTTGAATAAACTTGTTCAACCAACTTTATATATTACTCCCACTCAATCGTTGCTGGTGGCTTAGACGTAATATCATATACGACGCGATTCACATGATCGACTTCATTCACAATGCGCGTTGATATTTTCTCGAGCACCTCATACGGTATTCTTGCCCAGTCCGCAGTCATCCCATCAATAGACGTTACAGCACGAATACCTACTGTGTATGCATACGTTCGTGCATCCCCCATTACCCCGACACTTTTCATATTAGGGAGGGCCGTGAAGTACTGCCAAATCTCTGAATCCAAGTTATTTTTCGCGATTTCATCTCTTAAAACGGCGTCCGATTCCCTTACGATCGCTAACTTTTCTTCTGTTACTTCCCCTAAGACACGGATAGCTAAGCCTGGACCAGGGAAAGGTTGTCTCCATACGATTTCTTTTGGTAAACCGCACTGTTCTCCGACTTTACGTACTTCGTCTTTGAATAATGCATCGAGTGGCTCAATCAATTCAAAACGCATATCTTCTGGTAATCCACCTACGTTATGATGAGATTTGATCGTTTGCGCTGTGTCTGTGCCACTTTCCACAATATCTGTATATAACGTGCCTTGTGCTAAAAAGTCAAAACTTCCGAGTTGTTCCGACTCTTCTTCAAACACACGGATAAACTCATTACCGATAATTTTACGCTTCTGTTCTGGATCACTTACTCCAGCTAAGTTGCCTAAAAAGCGCTCTTTTGCGTCGATTTTAATGACGTTGATATCAAATTTACCGACGAATGTTTCCATGACACTTTCTGCTTCACCTTTTCTCAGCAGCCCATGATCAATAAACATACAAGTCAACTGATCACCAATCGCTTTATGAATGAGCATGGCAACAACAGAAGAATCGACTCCGCCACTTAGCGCACACAATACTTTTTTATCGCCTACTTGTTGTTTAATATCTTCTATACTATCTTCGATGAAGGTTTCCATGCTCCAATCGCCTTCACACTGACAAATATTGTACAAGTAGTTACGAATCATGTCATTACCGTACGTCGTATGCATCACTTCAGGATGGAACTGAACTGCGAACCACTGTTTATCCGCACGACTCATTGCCGCTATCGGCGCATGTTCCGTACTAGCATCGATGTTAAATCCTTCTGGTGGCTTCACGACTAAATCACTATGACTCATCCAAACTTGTTGATCATTTTCTAATCCAGCTGTCAACGGATAGTCATCTTGAAATTGAACGATCGCCTTCCCGTACTCTCTTTTATCTGCGGCTTGAACTTGTCCATCAAGCTGATGACTCATCATTTGCATACCGTAACATATGCCGAGTATCGGAATACCTAAGTCATATATTCCGGGATCTACTAATGGTGACTTCTCACCATACACACTTGCAGGTCCTCCAGAAAAAACGATACCCTTCGGCTTCTTCTCTTTAATCACTTCCAATGATGTATTGTATGGCAAAAGTTCACTATACACACCTAAATCACGAATTCTACGTGCAATCAATTGATTGTACTGACCTCCAAAATCTAGTACAACAATCAATTCACTTGGTTCCATTAACATGTATGCAGCCTCCTCTAATGTTTAAAACACAGCGACAAATCCTATCCATCATCTTTCAAATTAGATTTATTATATGATTAACTTACGAAAAGGTAAATAGCTGATCATGGAACAAAGCTAAAAAATACTACATGTCTATCATAAGCATCCATAATATAGTACTAAATGGTCAAATTAGGAATGACATGACGTTTAAGATGCATGCCTTTCGTTCAGTTCATCAATGATTTTTTCCATGCTTTTGCATCCCGAAGGGATAGCGTTTTTTTCGTTTTGGCATAGCGCTGTTGTTCATATAAAAATAGCAGCTCCGCCAGCTCTCTTTCTTTATGCGGCAACTTCTCTTGTAATTGCTGCACATACACTCTCAGTGGCTGATGACGAGAGAAAGCAATGCCTTGTTGCTTTAATAATTTCAACCAAATGAGCTCGATTTCATACATAGAAAGCTGCTTGCGATATGGTTTATGTAGTCGTATGCCATGATACTTTTTCCCTTTCCCCTTCCGAACTATGATTGTCAAGAGAACAGCGATTGAAATGAGGATGACAAAGGCTACACTATACGTCCAACTATGCTTTTTTATGTGTGGAAAAATATGGTTTGACGCAGCAACGATACGTTTCCACACTGGTGTGATGTATGCCATAATGTTATTGTCATTTTTCGAAGTTACCTCTTCACGATTGTCCATATCCGCACTTGCTAGAACAGCTTGCTCTGTCCGATCATAAAACCCAGGAGTAGGATCGACAGCAACCCATCCGATTTGATCCATATACACTTCCACCCAAGCATGAGCGTCTAAGTATCGAACAACGACCTCCAACATTCCGTCTTCCCCTCGTTCACCTACTTCACCTGGAGCGAATCCTTTGACCCATCTAGCTGGAATGTCCAGAGAACGAAGCATAACGGCCATTGCTGTAGAAAAATGGTTGCAGTAACCGCTATTTTGCTCAAACAAAAATTGATACACGAAGTCCCCTTCCTTACGAGGTTCTACTTCAAGCGAGTAACGGTATTCGTTTTGCAAATATTGTTGTAATGTGATCACTTTGTCCGCTATATCCTGATCATTTGCTGTGATGGTTTCCGCTAATTGTTGCACTTGTGAAGGTAATGTACTTGGCAGCTGCGTGTAATGCAGACGCTCTGTATCACTTAATGGTTCTGATGAATCTAACACATAAATCGCTTCTTCACGAAGCGGATGATCCCATCCTCCAGCGAGGTTCCAATCGACAAGCGGATCGGTAACTGTAAGTTGGTAAAATGCTGCTTTTTTGCTTGATGTCACTTTTTTTGTTTCTTCATTTACGTTGATTTGAGACAAAGGAATATGCTCCAGTTGATTGCTTTTCACATCAGCGATATCCATTACATTTCCACCTGCAAACAACGTATTGCCTATAGCATAACTAACATCTTTTATTTCTTGTACGTAAGATGACGGAGTAGTCATCTGTTCTGTTTGCTTATCTTCCCATGCTGTCACCTGCTCTGTAAAAAAAGGATTGGCTTCCCATCCTGAACCGGTATATACACTTTTCGCATCTCCACGCCAGTATGTATGTTTTTCTGTTCTCGCTTCAAAGGCAATTCTCTGACTTTGTATTAAGGAACCTCCAAGAAACTCATCGTTATCATCATACCCCGTTAATGTATACCTTTCACTTGCAGCTGTTTCACTAGTGTCATCGTTCATCCATGAAGATGGTTGCAGCTTCACCAACTGTTGTATATTGACTGGCGGAACTTCCCGCTCTAATGAACGTGTCATCAAATAGGGCAAGGCCAGCAGGAGCAAAATAATGACGCTCCCAATCATTAATATTTTCCACGGAAATTTCTTCCCTAACATGTTTTGTAATTTCATCATCTGCACAAGCAATAACAGAAAAAAGCCCCACCCACTCACTCGAATAAGGGATGAAAAACTATCCCAACCTGTAAAAAGCTGTACACTAAACAAATATAATAACGTAAAGCCTACTCCCCATAAAATGTAACGTGTGTGAAGCAAATATGTCAGGATAAAATGAAAAAAATATGCGACGCAAAGTAACAGTAACAACGATTTGTTTGCCGCGCTAAACCGGTGCCAGTTGCCTTCACTGATATGGATTAGATCTGTTTTCCACCATTGCATGTAACTTTGCCAACTACGAAGGTCAAAGAAATCCCCTATGGAAAATTGATAAAAAATAAACTGTACAATAGCTAACAACATGATGAGCACGGATGTCCATGGTGGGATCGAAACCAATGGCAACAGAAGAAAACAAGCAAGTAACACCACTACTGGAAGAGCAGGCAGGGATACGGA
This sequence comes from Longirhabdus pacifica, assembly GCF_004115085.1. Classification (GTDB taxonomy): domain Bacteria; phylum Bacillota; class Bacilli; order Paenibacillales; family DSM-105158; genus Longirhabdus; species Longirhabdus pacifica. The sequence goes on from NZ_QXJP01000030.1 coordinate 24,671, forward strand.
AGACAATGAAGATGCCCATGGCGGCCACTGTTGTCGTGTCATACCTTCGAATACAGGATAAAATGGGGAAAACCACTCCATTACGAGTACCATCAGTAATAAAGCACAGCCCATACGCAATAACCTTTGTTTTGGTTTTCTCCTTCTAAGCGCCCACATCATAAAACTCCTCTCTGAGCGGTTTCATTTGTTTATGTGTTACCATTTCTACTTTTGCATGAAGCTGTTCTAATTGCCTCTTTACTTCTTTCTCTTGTGACGTTAGTTCTCGACGGTTCGTGACCACGACAAAACGAATGGTGATCCCCGCATATTGTGCTGCCATGACCACCCACTTATGCTGTATGCTTGTCCCTATGACAATGACGGAGCTTCTACCTATTTGAAGTGAAGGCCATTCACTGTCGTTAGCATCCCGTTCTGGAATCGCGAGTGCAAGCATATGAAGTGCTGGTTCGATATCATGTGACGGTTTTACTTCACATTGTTGCGTGTTATGGTTTTGCCAATATTTCAAGTAAACATGACGATGAAGTGCATGATGTTTTGTAAGAAAAGAGGTCGCTATCTGAATACTATGTTCAAAGGCTTCCCTGTCTTGTGGCTGTTGCAACTCCGTATCCAACAGTATGACGGTCTTGCCTTGTTCTTGTGCATGAAATGCATTTACTTTCAAATCCCCCGTCTTGGCTGTTTGTTTCCAATTCATAAATTTCAGCGGCATGCCCTGTTCATAATTGCGTAACGAGCGATCTGCATAGTAATCCCGCGTAGCTTGGTACCCTTGGCTGATGACCTTCGATTCACTCCAACTACTCATCGTCGGTTTTGGATATACGACAAACGCTACTTCGCGCTGAATACTATATCGTTTCTTCCATACCCCGAAAAGATCACCTGTAATAAAGCAAACCGAACTGGAACGGTATACACCACGAGGTAAATCATGAAGATCATATCGATACGTTCCTTTTCTATTCCAAAATGGCGTTACTAACGTATGCTTTGTTTTCGTTTCTTGCTGTTGTTGACAATACCATTTTTCTTCGATAAGCAACCAGAGCAGAGGGAACACCGATCGATATGCTACTTCATTTACAACTTCTATTTTTTCCCCTTGTGTAATATGCTCTGCCCCCACGTATCGCTTTACATGCAATCCTTTTAGCACCGTATGCTGATAAAGGAATACCGTAGTGATCCAAAGCAAGAGCACTACCGCAATAAAGGACGCTGCTGCACTGGATGTGATTACTGCATAACTACTAATAGAAAGCAAAAGACCGATCATCACCACACGTTGTACCCACATGCTCATCACCTCACATACTTCAACGCAGGGATATGGACGCTTTTTAAAATATGATCCATCACCTGTTTAGTAGCGTTGTTTACGTGATCTGCTGTACCACCAAAGCAAAGTAGTCGATGAGGGAACACAAAGGAACACATGTGCTGCACATCTTCTGGCAAACAGTAACTTCTCCCTTTTACTAAAGCTCTAGCTTGCGAGGCCCGCATTAAAGCAAACGATCCTCTTGGGCTAATACCTAACTTTACCTCTGGATGATTTCTTGTTGCATGCGCTAAATCAACAATATATTTATAGATGGTTTCATCCACATGAACTTGAAACGCTTCTTTTTTCAATTTCAACACTTCTTCTTTAAATAGAGCAGGCTTAATTTTTCTGGCACTGTATTTTTCGGCTCTATGTTGCAGCATCGTCATTTCATCTGCATGCTTCGGATAACCTAATTCAATTTTCAGCATAAATCGGTCTAATTGTGCTTCTGGCAGTGGATATGTCCCTTCGTAATCCGCTGGATTTTGCGTAGCGACAACCATAAAAGGTCTGGGCAGTGCATGCGAAACACCATCCACTGTTACCGCACGCTCCTCCATCGCTTCTAGTAAGGCGGACTGCGTACGTGGCGACGTTCGGTTTAACTCATCTACTAAAACTAGATTGCTTTGCAAAGGACCGTGACGAAACTCAAACTCTCCGCTTTTCTGATTGTAAATGGTAATACCCGTCAAATCGGACGGCATAAGATCTGGATTGCACTGTATTCTTGTAAAATCACAATCAATAGATTGAGATAACGTTTTCGCAAGTAATGTTTTTCCTACCCCAGGTACATCTTCAATCATCACATGACCTCCACTAAGCATCGCGATGATCAAATGTTCAATGGCCTCTCTTCTACCAATAACGACTTTCTCTATTCGATCCATCCATTGCTGTATTAAAACGCTAGACTGCTGTATATTAGATAATCTAAAATGATTCATCATCGTAACAACCTCCTTTGCTAGTAGTGTTACCACGATAGAGAAGTTTTAGACGTATCATTCCCTATCATTTGTATGGAGAAGAGTAACGTATGGGCATGCAAAAAAAATTCAAACAATTTGAGAAATACCCTAGTTGAATGTTGGCTTTTTGCTAGATACGATGTATCTTTTTAACGTTTTTTGGCATAAAAAAAGCACCACCTAGGTGCTAGTTAAAGAGATCTGTATGTAGTAATTTCTTCATCTTATGTATAGTGGTAATAAGTTGATTGAACAAATTCATTCAACTTATTTATCATTCATTTTACGCAGCTCACTCCTTATTTGTAATAGAACAATAAAAATGGCGAACATCAAAATAAAATACACTTTAACCACCTTCTCAACATCCATTTTATTGAATATTATACCATTGTTACAATCTAGTCTGTCACACAAAAAAAGACTAATCGTAATCCATGAGTAGATTTCGGTTAGTCTTCCGTGCTATGAACATATAAGTCTCAGCATAAGCAAATTACTTAGTCAGAATTTCTAACAATGAGATAAGCAATCAATCCAATAGGACCTAGTGCAAAAACTACTAAAGTCCATAAACAACCAATATTCGTACCCTTTTTTCCAGAAGCATCGCTATAAACCCATATCAATGCAACAATACTGATGATGAACCATAAAAAAATAAAAATTTCCAAGTTTTCTTCCCCCTTATGCTACTTAATACTCACAAACCACCGATATATTATACACTTCAATGCAATACAATGGACTTACATCACAATAAGATAATAGTGGTAAATTATTCAATCCTTGTTTTCCTATATGTAGTTAGTCTTTTTCATTCCTATATAAGCCGTTTACAACAAGCTGTGATGAACCTTTTATTAATATCAATATTTTAACATATATTTGTATAATAAGATTAGTTGAATGGAGAGATCATTAACGTATGGACATACAAAAAAACTAATCGTAACCCATGAGTAGATTTCGGTTAGTCTTTCGTGCTATGAACATATAAATCTCAGCATAAACAAATTACTTAGTCAGAATTTCTAACCATGAGATAAGCAATCAATCCGATAGGACCTGTTGCAAAAACTACCAAAGTCCATAAACAACCAATATTATCACCTTTTTTTTGAGAAGCATCGGTATATACACATAATAGAACAACACTACCGATGATGAACCATAAAAAAATAAAAAGTATTTCCAAGTTTCCTTTCCCCCTTATTGTTACTTCATTTTACAAATATCTACTGTTCCTATATGTAGTTAGTCTTATGCATTCCTATATATGCTTCACCTTTTTATCACAAACTGTGATTTTGGCACTATCAATATATTAACATATATTTGTATAATATTGTATGTTAATTACACACCACCTTACCACCCTTATAGGTCGTTTGAAGTGGCGTTTAGTTCACTCTGAGTAACGGAGCATCAAATGCGTTTTAATTGCTGCCAGACTAACTGTATCTGCTGTGAAGGAAGTTTCATTCTACCATTTTCAATGGTTAAATCAGGCATGACTTCACGAAACAACGTACCTTGCTCCGTCTCTATTTGCACCAGCTTAGTCTCTATATTCCATTCAATTTTAGCCTGATCGATATAGGTCGTAGCCGTACCTGTGCTAGCGTCCCACGTCACATATCCGCCTCTCTCTTCCGAAACCAATCGTATAGGTTGAAATGTATCCATAGTACGGGATACAGCTTCTATACTATGATCTATCGTTGACTCCTTGTCCTTTATTCTGTCTTGTTCTATCTTCTCTGAGATCGTTGCAAATTGTTCTTTCGTCATCGTTCTATGCCACTTTTGCTTTCCAATGGAAAATTGAATAGGTTTTACGCTAGGTGTTAGGGGCTGAAAATCATAACCTAATGCACGAAAATATGCAATAATATCAGGCAATGCTTTCACCGTCTCCTCGTGACCACCACTGTCATGAAAGAGTACGTTCATCTCATGTTTTAGCGGACTATTTTTTACATTAGCAATGATTTCTGATGATGGTACGCCAATTCTTTTGGAATCTCCACTATCTACATTCCAATCAAATAATTGGTAGCCTGCTTTCTGTATGAAATAAAAGTAAAAAGCATCGAAGTTAGTATGTGTGCCTCCTGGGGATCTTACTAGTGTCGTAGACTCTCCTGTTAAGGATAGAATAACCGATTCTGTTTGCTTTATTTGGTCATAGTATAAAGTAAAATTGCTGTATAATGCTTCATATTGATGGTCATATGTATGATTTCCAATTTGGTGTCCTTCTTCGTGTATTCTCTTCATTGTTTCTGGATATTTTTCTGCTTGCTGTCCTAATACAAAAAAGGTAGCTAGTATTTCTTCTTGTTGAAGCAGATCTAATATTTTTTCCGTCCAAGGACTCGGTCCATCATCAAACGTTAAATACACCGTAGGTTGTTCAGGGATAATACCTGCCCATTGCTCTAAATCTACTCTTTCCCCATTCGATAGTCTATCAAAAATAGTCTCGTCGTTGATTTCGCATGCGCAATGCAAATCTAATGACGAATCCCCTTCTGTAAAAATATCTGCACTTGCGCTAACGCTAAACATAAATAAACAACACATCACGATAAATATAAGGATACTTTTTCTTCTCATTCCCATAACCTCCATCACTAGATAAGTTGAAGAAACAAGTTCAATCAACTTATTACCACTATGGTTAAGATGGAGAAATGACAATATCACAACCTTTTCGCCTGGCTACTGAGGCGTAAAACTTGGTTCCCATCTTCATCTTATAGATAAGTGGATTGAACTTACATAAAATGAACAATCTGTTTTACATACACGTAGTAGATTGTATGGGACAAGTTGAGAAAATATGAATATAAAAAAAAGCATTTCTGATCAAATCAAAAATGCTATGGTCATATTACACGCCGTAATACAGTGAAACACTTGTAGCGTAAGATGAAGTACAATACGACATGAAGCAAGAAAAACACTCCCAAGACACTAACACTAGAAACACACAGCAAATCGTAGTACACAGTTTGATACAAATTCAAAGCAAAAAACGTCAGTATGGTCGCCATTAGAAACGGAATAAAGCATAAGATAAACATTTGAATGCTGAATACGTTCTTCATTTCTTGCAACGTTACACCAATGCGAAACAACTTCCTATAATGAGTAGTGTCTCTCTCTAGCTCATTGTATATTTTAAAATACAAAATACTTCCACAAGCAATAAAAAATAGTAAACTAATAAACAAAGTAATGAAGGTACCCGTACCATTTAATTGCTTATTAACATAGTATTCTTCTGCTGTCGTTGTCACTTCAATTTCTTCTACTGCTTTGAATTGCTCCTGTATATACAATATGGTATTCAAATGACCAATCCAATTGTCTATATGAAAAATACTAACCCATTGTGTGCTTGCACCAGCTTGCTGTAACTGATCATATGTGTCATCATGAACAATAATTGTTTCAAATACATCGATCTCCAGTTTTATTACTTCCAATACATTTGCAATTGGAAACTCATTTAATACGATATCCTCTGTTACTCCTTTTCTCGTTAACGAAAAAGTTTGTTGACCTACCAACATATTGGCATGTTCAAAATAAACCCCTTCCATTAGCTTAGAAGAAACCACATCCTCTGTATAAGGGGGTGGCAAGAATTGAACATACTCTCCCTCTGACATGGTTATCTCATCTTTATCCAAAATTTCCGCTAATGTATTAAAATCGCTATGACTCATAACGCGAATCGTTTGAAAGTTATCTGGAAGAACGATTTTGTTATAATTGGCATCATATCCTTCGTAAATAACATGTAACAGATTCACGTGCTCTTTTATAAATTCCACTTGCTCATCTTTTAGCGTCTCTCCCACTATGTTGATGACTTTTGTCCATGATGCTTGATCTAAGTCATCAGCATGATTTAGCACTTCATTCGAAATTTGAATGGCTACGGGTGTCAATAATTTGACGTAGTTTTCTGTTGTCCATAAGTGTCCAAAGTTAACACACAGCATAATAAGAGAAAACAAATTAACCATCGTCAACATCAAGAGAACACGAGCGTTATCTTTTAGTTTATAGGCTAAATCAGAAATAGTCAGTAAGCTTATTTTACGATACATGAAAGACTTTCTTCTTTTCAACAAATAAATAGTCAACATGCAGAATTGTGTATACAAAAAATACGTCCCTATCATGGGCAAAATTAAAATCGGTATGCTATATAAAACAATCTCCACAAAATTAGATGTAAAGGCGAGTTTATAGACCCCAATAAAACAAGCTGCACTTAATAACATCAACCAAATCGAAAAGGTAGGAAACCTTCTCGGTTTTTTGTGTGCTTGTAGTAAATCAATGATTTGTTTATTTCGATTAGTAAAAGAGGTAATCAAGGAAATGAAAACAAACAACACAATAAAGACGACACACGTGATGACTATGCTTGTATAAGGCATGTAAAAAGAAAAAGACTGGTCACCATTTAAAATTTGGGACATGATCATAAGAAAAAGTTTAGAAAAGATAGTGCCACTGACGATCCCCGTAACGATAGACAAACATCCAATCATCATCGTTTCAATAAATATGAAACGATTTAATTGCATTTTTGTCATTCCCAGCATCATAAACATTCCAAATTCAACACTACGAGATTTAATAAACGTATTCATGGTATACCAGATAAACATAAAAGCAAACATAAAAATAAGAAATTCTGCTGCAATCATCAACACTTGAATGATTTTAACAACATTATTTATCACATCAGAGGGGTGAAGCATAAACAACAAATACACATAAAAGACTGCAATGACAAAAGTGCTACTGAGAAAAAAAGCCAAGTAACGTTTTTTACTTCGCCTAACATTGTTAAGTGTGAATCGTAGCAATGTCATTCATATGTCCTCCTAATAAAGACATCGTATCTAATACTTTCTGGAAGAAGGCTTGTTGATTATTGCCTTTATGGAGCTCTGTGTATGGCTTGCCATCTTTTATAATAATAATACACTGACAATAACTGGCGCAAAAAGGATCATGTGTCACCATAAGCATGGTTGTTTTTTTATGCTCATGCATTTGAGAAAACGAATGCATGACAGAAGTAGATGATTTCGAGTCCAAGTTGCCCGTTGGTTCGTCTGCCAAAATAAGTGATGGTTCATGAATCATCGCCCTTGCTATGGATACTCTCTGTTGCTGTCCACCAGATATTTCATACGTGCGCTTTTTCAAAATGGATTGTATCCCTAATTCTACTGCCACCTCTTGTACTCTGTCCTCTATATCTTTCACCGCAATTCCATCTAATACAAGTGGAAGAGCGATATTTTCTTCTATCGTTAACGTTTCTATTAAGTTGAAATCTTGAAATACAAATCCCAGCTGCCTGCGTCGAAATAAAGATAGTTTACGTTTAGATAAGGTGGTTAGCTCTTGTCCATGTAATGCGATAGAACCACTAGTAGGGATATCAATAGTTGCCAATATATTGAGCAGTGTTGTTTTGCCACTACCTGAAGGACCCATAATGCCAACAAATTCGCCTTCTTCTATCGCTATACTAAATTCATCTAATGCTTTATATACCGCCCCTTTATCGGATTGATATATTTTCGTTAGTTGTTCTGCTTGAAGTAGCATAAAAGGCCTCCTGTACGATATGTTAGTTGCTATAAAAAAAGTGATGAATACAGGTTAAGTTGCTCACTGAGTATTAGCACACCATAGTGAAGTGAAGAAAAAACTACGAATACTTTTGATTATAAACGTATTATTTTTTTAATACATCGATTTACCTTACAACGATGCAGCAAAACCTTACAATGTTGTAACACATTGCGTTTTACATTTTAGATGATTCATCCAAATGTGAAATATCTCCTTCCAATTTAATGTGAACCTGATCCCCATCGACTTCAATCATCGTTAAGCTCGTATCCGCGATGTAAGCATCCAGCCATAAATCATCTAGTGTATTTCTTTTAAATTGTTGTGGGTTATGAGTTCCATTTCTCTATCTCTTTTGATCAGATGTGCTGTATCGACTGCCCTTTGACTTGGACTACTGTAGATCGCATCAAAATGTGTCGTTTCTAACTTATCGCCTAATCTAGCGGCCCTTTCTTGTCCTCTCTCCGTTAATTTAGAGGCATATTTATTTGTTTATTTAATGGTTAAAATAAATAGATAGCGTAGTGCCCTTTCCTTCTATAGAAGTCAAATCAATGTGATGTCCAAGTTGTGTGCATATTTTTTTTGCTAAATATAACCCCATTCCCGTTGATTCTTGAACATGTCTTCCGTTCTCTCCTGTGAAAAAAGCATCAAATACACGCTTTTGATCTTGTATTGGAATACCCATGCCTTGATCGTGGATAGACCATACTATCGTTTTGTCTGGCAGTTTTTTGATTTCAAATCGGAGTTCACTTTCTCTCTTGTTACTATATTTAATCGCATTGGTAATAAGCTGATACATTATGAAAGCAAGCCATTTTGCATCGGATTCCGTTTGTATCGGTTGCTCTATTTCTATTTTAGGATAGATTGCTTTACGGATAAATGCCCTTTTGTGCTGATGGATGACTTTACGTGTTAGTTGCTGTAGATCTACTTGTTGTACTGTGAAATCAAGTTCGATTTGCGATATACGAGCATTGTACAGCACAAGCTCCAATCCGTTAGATAAACGCTCACATTCTTCGTAGATGGAATCTACCAACTGTTTATCTACTTGTTGTTTTACTTTATCGTCTTGCATCATCATGATAATGACAGATACAGGGGTTTTCATTTGATGTACCCACTGCACCATGAAAATGCGGTGTTCTTCTTGCTGTTTTTTGTACTGCATAATTTGTGTTGCATACAGCTGATATTGTATTTGAAATTGTTTCTGTATTTTTGAGAATAAAGGTGAGCTGTCCCATTTGGGAAGTATATCTTCTAATGTTTCTATTTTTTTGTTAACAAAAGCGAATACGGATTGATGAGTGTAAAATTCCCAGATGAAGAAGACGAACAGTAAAAAAAGAGATAAGATAACAATGTATATCATATTACTCCACTGCAACGATTGGTTTTGTGCGTTTAAATCTAGCTGAACTACCGAAAGTAATAAGACGTTATTGATAATAAGAAGTAGGATCACTCTACTATGTTGCTGAAGAAGTAATTTCATGAACCATCCTCCCAGTTTACAAGACGATAGCCGTGACCTCTAACCGTTTCTATTGCATGTTCAATACCTAGATCTTGAAGTTTTTTACGAACCCTTGTTACATTTACAGTCAACGTATTGTCATCCACAAAATCAATTTCATCCCACAACACTTCTAGCAACGCTTCTCTACTAATAACGTCTCCTTGATGCTGAATGAATGCTTTTAATAACCGTTTTTCATTTTGCGTTAAAGATACTTTTCGCTCGTTCCATTGGCATTCATTTCGGCCGTCTGATAATATTAAACCTCGATAAGATAACGTATCGGACGTAGTGGAAGTCGCGTATTGACCGAAAGAACGGCGCAATAAGCTTTTTATTTTTGCCATGACAACTTCAAAATGGAAAGGCTTCGTAATATAGTCATCTCCGCCGTATTCTACTGCCATCACTTGATCCATTTCACTACTTCTCGCAGAAATATACATAATCGGATTGTTGGTTATACTGCGTAATTGTCTACACCAATAAAATCCATCGTAATGCGGCAGATGAATATCTAGTAGAATCAGGTGTGGTGCTACACGTTCTACTTCTTCTTTAATATGTTTGAAGTCTTGCACGACATGAACCTCATAATCGTATTTTTCGATATGTGCTTTTAACATGCTTGCAATTTTGACATCATCTTCAATAATACAGATTTTATGCATGTCTTTTTCCCCTTTGATGTAACCATGCTCTGGACTACATTACATTTTAGTTGTTTCTCAGTTTCATGTGTTAAGAAAAACGCAGATGAAATAAAGCTTCATCTGCGTTTTTTTGTAACAATACGTTGATGTATACGTATCTACTCCCTTTAATCTAGCTTTCTTTTACAGCATCTAGTACTTCCTGTACGTGTCCTTTTACTTTCACTTTGCGCCATGCTTTAATAAGTATGCCTTGCTCGTCCAAAAGAAAAGTGGATCGCTCAATTCCCATGTATTCGCGGCCGTACATTTTTTTTAATTTCCACACGCCGAAGGCTTCACTCACTTGGTGATCTTCATCGGAAAGTAAAATAAATGGCAGTGTGTGCTTCTCGATAAATTTATGGTGTGATTTTATCGGATCTGGACTAATTCCGATAATTGCTGTATTATGCTTTTCAAAATCAGGATGAAAATCACGGAAATCACATGATTCTGTTGTGCATCCTGGTGTCATATCTTTCGGATAAAAGTAAATGACAACTTTTTTCCCTCGATAATCTGATAGTGAAACGGTTTCTTCATTGGAACTATGTAAAGTAAAATCAGTTACAACTTGTCCTTCTTGTATGTTCTCCATTGTTTACACCCCTCTATATGGTATGACCTTCTTTATTTTATCGATTTCTTATCTAAGTATATTTTACCATACGCTCTTCGATTCTTGAATATATGTGTTCTGCAAGATGGAACGGCGTTGCATAGGCTGTCGATACAGTTCCTCTACAATCACTTCTCCACATTGTATGGAAGGATGATGGTGTAATCTAAGTTCACTTCTTTTTTTAACGACTTCATCATATTCGTTCGCTAACTTATGAAACCAATTATGTATGACTTTTTCGGAATCGATTTTCATTGCTAAACCTAAATCAATAAAATGACGACTGTTGCTCTCCTCATGTCCTGGTATCACATCATAAAACAGCATCGGTAGTTGTTTTGCCATTGCTTCCGTACACGTCATACCACCTGGCTTGGTGACTAATAAGTCTGCTATGTCCATCAACACATCCACTTCAGATGTAAATCCTAAAATTTGAATATGAGGATGTTGAAAGGCGGGATTGGATTGTAACTTTTTTTTCATTGTCACATTGTTACCTGTACATATAATAAATTGCAACTTATCTTTCCAACAAAGTAGTTCCTTCAATTTATCACTTTTATCCAACATGCCCCATCCTCCACCCATGATTAAGACGGTTGGTATAGGTTTTAAATGATAATAATTTTTACATTCTTTTTTTAGATTTAAATTCCAAAATTTAGGGTGTATAGGAACTCCTGTCATTTTGATTTTTGCTTTCGGAACTCCTTTCATCATCAGTTGTTGCTTCACCTTTATAGATGGGGCAAAGTAAAGATCGGTTTCTTCACTAATCCACGTCTGATGGGCGGCATAGTCCGTAATGACAGTATGTAATGGCAAGTCTAAAGCACCACTTTTTTTTAATTTAGAAACGACGATATTAGGAAAAGGATGAGTACAGATTATCATGTCTGGATTGTATTCCTTCATGATGGAAAGCGTGTCGGCATATAGCACTTTATGTATAATGAAACTCCAATACCAGCGTAATGGGGAGTCGGAAGCATTGCTGTACATCCTACTATACCAATTTGGTTTCCATTTGATCATTTGCACATATATGCGAAGTAAAATGGAAGAGATCAAAGGATGTAGGTGGTTCGCAAGTTCTACTACGTATACTGTTATGCTTGGGTCTGTGGCTTTTAATTGTGCTTGTATCGATTCAGCTGCTTTGGTGTGGCCAGATCCAAATCCTTCAGACAATATGAGCACTTTTTTACTATTCATGTTACTCACCTCACTTTCTAAAATAAAATTTATATTAAACTGTTTTCATTTTCACATGATTGCTTTCATTGTAAAATAGACTTTGGTCTATTTCAGTACCTAGACTATAGTCGTGTAGTTTGTGTTTAAAATGACATATATTATTGTTAGCAAGAGTCTTTGAATTTTTTTAAAAATGATGTACACACTTGTACACCCTTTAGATCCCGTCTATGTAGTATTCCTTATAATGAAACATATATGCTATCGTTTAGATGATTCAAACATCATGATGTGATGAAAGAATTTAAATAATTGTAAGAGATGGAAAGACAGATATGGCAGAAGTGTGCATGTGGATACCGTGCAAACCATTCAAATACGTTATTTAAATAGTTCCCACGGTAAAAGTTTGAAATGAATCGAATAACGATGGAATGGGTGGACATTCGTTAATTTCATCAACATACTGATGCGGTTATCTTCTTCTATTTTTGTACCGCATAATTTTCCGATACATGTTCTTTCTCTTTAGCATGCGAAAAGGGTAAACACCTGGAGTAAAGTTTGGCTCAATAATCCACACTTTCCCTTGTTCATTCAGACCTATATCAAATCCTATGATCTTACAGTTTTTATGATGTTTTGCAATTTGTTTAGCACCAACAATGCAGGTCTTTTTAATTTGATTCATTTTCTTTTTACTCGCATTTAATCTTGAACGGCGAAGTGTAGATTTTAATGAACTTACTTTCCAAGCTAAATTTGTAATCACTTCATTTTTATAACCAATTCTAGTGAACATTCCTGTCACGACCCAAGGCGATCTCCTGTTATATCTCTGCACCATGACACGAATATCAAATTTTCTTCCGTTCACTTTAGCCAATCTAATATCTTTTTGTAAAATATATTTTTTACCTTTCATCCTTCTTTTTACGAAACGATGTGCGTTTTTTATTTTCCTAAATCTTTTGTAAACATGTTCAGATTTAACAACATACCTTCCATTCGTTTTAGAGACACGTAGTATGCCTCTTCCTAATCTACCGTAATACGGCTTTAACATGAGGGAACGATGTTTTTTTATACCTTTAGATAATCTTCTTTTATTGTATTTTCTTGTGTATGGCATTGCTGATTTTAACTTACCATTCTTTCTTAATATACGATATTGCACTAATTTATTACGGTATTTAGCGTGAACGTCTCTTTTCCTTCTGTTTTTTCTTTTTGTAGCATAACGTCGTTTTTTCATTTTTTTACCACCTTTCATCCCATGAAAGCTTACTCACTCCTTCTCAGTATATGTGTTGTACAAAATAAAGCTTGTGCTACTGTCCGAGCTAGAAGAACAATACAATAAAATGGTCGGGTATGCATAGTAACATGTATGACACTTCGTTTGCGTAAAAATCGTTGCATGATAAAAAAGCTGTCTCCAGTTCATGTAGAACGGAGACAGCCTATAGTGGATGTGGTATTTCATTTCATGTTGAAACAAGTTATACATGAAATACACATCTTCACCACATATCTTATTCGCTTTTTGTAATTACGATTAATATGAGTTCGGTGTTGCAGATACTACTTCAGATGCTTTGCTATCTGTTCCATTGAATACTACCATTTTGTAATAGTACGTCTTGCCGTTTTCTGCGTAATTATCGGAATAATATGTTGGTTGTCCTCCATAAACTTCATTTGTTGTAACGATTTCATATGTTCCATTTACTTCTTCCGCACGATAAATTTCATATACTGCTGCTCCTTCTAAATCTTTCCACGTCAAAGCTACTTTACTGTCTCCTGGATCTGCGTAAAGTACTGGAGTACCAAGCTCAACTTCATGTGATTCCAATGTTGCAGACACTACTGCAGATGCTTTGCTATCTGTTCCATTAAATACAACCATTTTGTAATAGTACGTCTTGCCGTTTTCTACGTAATTATCGGAATAATATGTTGGGTAGCCTCCATAAACTTCATTTGTTGTAACGATTTCATATGTGCCATTTACTTCTTCCGCACGATAAATTTCATATACTGCTGCTCCTTCTAAATCTTTCCACGTCAAAGCTACTTTACCGTCGCCTGGATCTGCGTAAAGTACTGGAGTACCAAGCTCAATTGGTGTTTTATCTTGAGACTCTAATGTTACTTCTATGACTTCGGATGCTTTTTTATCTGTTTCGTTTTTTGCAATCATTTTGTAGTAGTAGGTCTTGCCGTTTTCTACATTACTGTCGTGTAGCGTTGTCATGTAAGTACCAAATACTTCAATCATGTTATAAGTACCGTCTACTTCTTCCGCGCGATAGATTTCGTATGTTGTCGCTCCTTCAACATCTTCCCATGTTAAGATCACTTTGCCGTCTTGAGGATCTGCGTAAATCACTGGAGTACCAAGCTCAACTTCATGTGATTCCAATGTTGCAGACACTACTGCAGATTCTTTGCTATCTGTTCCATTATATACAACCATTTTGTAATAGTAAGTCTTGCCGTTTTCTACGTTATTATCGGAATAATATGTTGGGTAGCCTTCATAAACTTCATTTGTTGTAAGGAATTCATATGTGCCATTTACTTCTTCTGCACGATAAATTTCATATACTGCTGCTTCTTTTAAATCTTCCCACGCTAAGACTACTTTATCATTCCCTGGATCTGCGTAAATCACTGGAGTACCTAGTTCATATTCACCTGAATTCGGTGTTGCAGAAACTACTTCGGACGTACTACTTACGAATTTATATACGTTCAATTTGTAGTAATACGTCTTGCCATTCTCTACGTTAACATCTAATAAAGATGTAAACGTCGTATCGAGAATTTCGATCAATTGATATGTGCCGTCCACTGCATCGGAACGATAGATTAGGTATACATACGCTCCTTCTACATCTTCCCAAGTTAATTGTACTGCTCCGTCTTGTGGATCCGCATAAAGTACTGGTGTTTCTACCGCAGTACTATTCGCAGATGTAGCAGCAGGTAAAAAGCTCACTAAAAGTGCTAAAACAACAAAAATAGATGATAAATTCTTAAAATTCAGTATTTTTTTATTCAAATTCATTCACGCCTCTCATAATATGTTTAAAGTTATTAATTAAAAATTTGTTTACTACAAAATCAAAAATATCTACTATAACATTCCTCCTACCTCTATTAGATATAAGAAGTTATACTAATACTACTAGATAAAATAAAATTACCTGTGTACACTATGCACTCCTATCGAATCAAACCACCCCCTTTAAGTGTGTTGTCAATTAAACTATCAAAAATAATGTATGTTAATAACTAAAAAAGCAAAAATATTTCAACTGTTTGTTTTATACTTTATTTATCGGATTTCTGCTCCTTTTTTTTAAGCTTAAAAAAGTCACTCTACCTACTTATTTTAAATCGAAACAGGATAGAGTGACTTTTATGAACTAACGTTAATTTTTATTAATGTGTTTATTAAATGGCCATACAAGCAAGTTATAAATACCTTGAGCTGCTTCTTCCCGTGTCATGCTGTCTTTCGGTTTGAAGTTGTCATTCCCTTTTCCGCTAATTATTCCTAAGTCTTTTGCCTTGATGACATAATCTATTGCCCAGCTGCTTATTTCATCTTGATCTTCAAATGCATCGACTGCATCTGTGGATAGTTCGGCTTTCGTCATATACGTATATGCTTTCATCACCATCACTGCCATTTCTTCACGAGTGATGTCATCATTCGGAGCAAAAGTGTCTGCTGATTTTCCATTCACAATACCAGCTTGGAATGCTGCTGCTATTCCGTCCGCATACCATGCTTCATTATCTAGATCCGTAAAAGTAGATGCTTCGCCTACTTCTAGCTCTAATGCTCTTGCTACCATCACTGAAAATTCTGCACGTGTAACTTTATGTTGCGGCGCAAAGGTGTTTTCTGTTTTGCCGTTTAAGATGCCTACTGAGTATAATTCCATGATTGCATAGTACGACCAATCTGATTCATCGATATCTACATATGGATTAGTGTACGTTAGGACCGCATATGTTCCTGCTTTCGTTACTTGCGCCATGATTGTATCTTCTGTACGTGTTACTACTCCGGTAAAGGTATCTTCATCTAGATAATAAATCCATGTTCCTGGTTTACCTTCTGAAGTAAGTTCGATCGTTACAGGTGTAGCAAAAGTATTTAGTGCAATTCGTTCTCCATCTTTCGTTTCAATGTATACTTGGACATCCACTACGGTGCCGCCCAATTCTACATTATCATATTCCGCTACTACGTTTTGCTTGTCCTGCTTGTCCAAAGAAACGATGATTTTAGCATCACCTAACTCTTTTTGATCTACTAATGCCTGTACATCTTCTAGTACTTTCTTTGGAATATCGACCACTACATCTTCGTTATCGATGGTTAGCGTATCGATGTCTTCTAATGCTTTATCTGTTGCTGGTAAGGTAATCGTATCGACTTCTTTCTCTGC
>NZ_QXJP01000031.1 GCF_004115085.1 Longirhabdus pacifica
AGTAGAAGGCACATCGTCAAAACCATCAAAGTCCACCACCTCTTCATTTACAGCTGTAGCTCTTGCTATAACAGAGGCGAATTCTGCTCTCGTAATGTTATCATCAGGTCTAAATGTATTGTCTGGATAGCCAGATATGTATCCATCGTTCACCGCTTGTAGTATTTTTTGCTCCGCCCAGTGACCTTCAATATCTGTAAAAGAAGTGGTTGCTTGTACAGATAGCACTGAAAGTGGAATAACAAATAATAGACTTAATATCAAACCTAGTAGTGTTTTTTTCATCGTTCTTTCCTCCTATAGTGCATCCTTCATGATATCATTACATTCATCTATGTGATTTGTTTGTTATTATGTTCTTCCTCTTTTTTCAACATACCATCCTATTATACAATATAATTGGATAAATAAGTTTCATTTTATTCCAAAAATCTACATATTACAACTTTTTTATTGGAATGATGAACAATCTTGCATATAGTATTTTTCACACCGTATAAACTTGCATCCTATCATCTCATCACTTTATATGGATAGTATTTTAAGTCTATTTGTTTTTAAAAATAAAAAGAGATCAGACAGAGTTTTGCTTTACTCTTTCTGATCTCCCTTTTTCATTACTTTTCTCATTTCCCTTCTCATCTGCACCTTGTAAATATCCCTTTTTGTCATACCCATCTACTTATTTGAAGTACGCACTCTCCCTAACTGATCAAACCAACGTAAAATTGCAACTTTTTCTATCCAATAACTAATGGCACTTCGTTCTGCGATAAGGTGTATTCCTATTAAGCATATCAGCCAACTACACTGTATCCAAAGTGAAGTATGCAACGACATGATGCCAATGGTAAATCCTAATAGATTAGCACCTGAATCTCCAATCATCATTTTTTCGCCAATATCTTTCGGGAATAGTACCATCGTGCCTACTAGCATCGCTATCACCCACGGTTCAAACCATAATACAGGCTCCAATAGGATGAAGACAAAAAATAAAAGGTGAAAATATTTAATTGTTCTACCGGGTCTTACATCCAACAAGTTATATGTATTCGTGTTGAGCAACAGGGTGCTGACAGCGATATAAAAAGCCGCTCCACTCCAACCTACTATATACAAAGCTACCACGATGGAAGCTACCGTTGTCGCGCCTATTTTGATCAGACCTGTTGTCATTTTTTTATGATGCAGCCAATAATAAAAATGCCCTTTTAAACCTTTTACTAGTGTATTACCAACGATGTCATCGAGCCAGCCACTTGCAAATACAATACTCATACACACGTAGATGACAATATTAGAAGGGGAGCCGGGTGACTGGATAAGCGTAAACAAAAAAAGCATCACCCATAAAAATATGCCCATGCTTTGAGGAATTTGCTTATTTCTATAATTTTTTGTAGTGAACGCATTGTGAAGTAAAAATAAATACGTTTTAAAATACAGAAAAATAATGCTGATAAGCAACAGCATACTTTTCCATATTACTGCCGCGGAGAGTATTTCCATCTATTTACTAGCACCTTTCCTACGTCTAATAATTGTTTTCCTCTATGCATAAAACCGCTCCATGTTTTTCCTGTTTCATGATGTGAGAAAGGTACACGTACTTCACAAATTTTATACCCGTGTCTTGCTACGTCGATGGTCAACCCAACTTCAATACCAAACCTATCACTTAATCCTCCAATTTCTTCTAGCACTTCTCTGCGAATGGCACGTTGCCCTGACAAAGCTGCTTTTGTTTTAAATCCACCCATTTTGGAAGCCCCTTGATTGGCAATCGTTTTTAAGATGCCGAAACCTCTCTTCTTAGCTGGTGGGAATACAGCAATACTCATATCTGCAGTATGTTGAATGATGGGTTCAACTAGCAGATCTGCATACACACCACTCTTTCCTAGATCCGCATCTAAGAACATAAGAATATCTCCTGATGCTGCTTTGATTCCGGTTGTTAATGCTGCACCTTTTCCTAAATTGGTGGAATGTCTTATCACTTTATCTGCCCAAATGATCGCCACACGCCGAGTGTAGTCCGTACTGCCATCATCAACTACGATAATCTCCAACGTATGATGTTGAAATTTCGAATTTAATAAATAAATGGATTCCAATGTTGTGCCTAACGTTTCTTCTTCATTCCATGCTGGGATAATAATTGAAATCAACGACTTTGGCTTCTGTAAGGGGTTCATCTTCTTTTTCCTCCAATAATTTTGATAAAAAAATCATGAATTGCGCCATTTCCTCTGGTGTGTCCCAAGGCTTTTCAGTGCCTAATCGAACGATAGTGCTTAACTGCGTTGGGTCTTCCATGTGAGATAAAATCTCAAACTGGTCGTCATTTACGATCAACACATCGATGTCTGAATCAGAAGAAGGATCAAGTTCACTCCAATTCACCCATTTCACACCAAACAAACTAGTTAACTCGCCTAATAGTTCATCATATGATTTATTTTGCGAACTGACATAGGCTATTGTCTTATTTTTCAAACCGTACTCCAACTGTCTATTGACATTTTGTAGTATGTCCATTTTGTACGTGACGGACTTATTTATTTCAAGTTGCTGTTCATATTTATCAAGTAATTTATCAAAAATAGCTTGTTCGGTTACATCCATCCATGTTGATCCAAATGTTCCGCCAATAAAAATCCCGATACTGAGTGCCAGAAATAACGCAACAATGGTAAGAAAGTGGTATCTTGGACTTATCAACGAAGCACCTCCAATGTTTACGGACTTAAAATACACATTCAGTATTACTTCACTACAATAGAAAACGTACTAATAATTTGCTTGAAAGCAGGATGTATGAGTGCAAGTGCAGCAAGGGGCAACATACCAGCCCCAATTACCGTAGCAACATTAATCCACTTCATAGAGCGCTGATACAACATCCCTACTCCTTTAGCATCAATTAATTTATTTCCAATTTTCATTCTTACTAGCAGGGTACTTGCCATCCCTTTACGTCCTTTTTCCAAAAAGTCGATCATATGCGTATGCGAACCTAGCGTGACTATCCATTCCGCTCCTTTTTCGTAAGCCAGCATCATCGCCGCATCTTCACTCGTTCCGATACTTTTTAACACATGTGCGTTTAACCCGAGTTGTCTAGTCCGAATTAATCCAGGGCTGGTCCCATTCACATAGGCATGGACAATGATTTCCGCGTTGCTCCTCAATGCATCATCAGAAATACTGTCCATATCGCCGATAATGATATGTGGTTGGAATCCACACGAAAGCAACGCATCTGCTCCCCCATCTACACCAATGAGTACCGGTTTTTCATCATGAATGTAATTTCGAATTGCATTCAAATCCTCTTTATATCCGCTACCCCGCGTCACAATAACGACGTGTTTTTTGTTCATTTGCACTTTTATTTCTGGTATATCCCAATCTTCTAATACAACTTCTTTTTCCTTTTGTGCATACTGTAATGTATTATCAATAAATGATGCTAAACTTCGCTTTAAGTTTTTTTGTGATCGTTGTAAACACTCACGGTATTTAACCTCATCAAATTTTTTATACGGTATGGACAAAGAAGGACATTGTATGTGAGTGGATGAAATAAAAACATTTGCACCATCCGTCACCAAATCAAAATAATATGCCTCTATTTCAAGCAATGGAATGTTGGCCTCCAGCAGCAATCTTGCACCACCTGCTGGATACGTGCCACTCATCGTTTCACTTGCATTAATGACAGTATGAACGCCACTTTCGATTAATCCTAATGCTGCTATTTCATCCATATCTTCATGCGTGATTAAAGCAATATTTCCAGGTTGTATCTCTTGCAACAACTGCTTTGTTTTTTTGCCTTTTCGCAACGTTTTTTTTATATTTGCAGGTTGTTTATCTAAAAATAGCCTCATGTACATGCTGCCCTTCCGTATTGTTTCGAAAAGCTTCATTCATGCTATATCGCTTACATATATTATGGTTTGTAATATAGAAAATTATTACTCACGCAAAAAAACTGCTGTCTCTTCGACAGCAGTCTGTTTACGTTATTTCAAAATTTAATTATTATGTTATAAAACGACGATGGTGGAAACCATGTCAAGATGTCCTGTTCCGCAAGTCAATGAACATCTGATTGTATATTCTTGTCCTGACTCAAAAGTAAAGTTAACACCTTCATTTTGCGTTACGTTAACTTCTGTTCCATCAATAGAAAATTCATGAATGCCACTTTTATTTTCTAATAACAATACTTTTTCACCAGCTTCAATTTCATACACTTCTTGATCAAACGCAAAATTTTCCATCACAAAAAGAACTTCATTTTCTGCTAATGGTACTTCTTCTTCCACTTTTTCAATAGAAGTGATGGAAAACACGACTGCCATCGCACTTGCAATAACAAATAAACTCAGCATGGCATACTTGTGCATATTACAACCCCCATTAAAAGATATCATCTATGTCATACATACATCATTTTAGATTATTTTTCCGTCTTTATGGGTATACAGTAAAAAGAAAATGTGACATTTCCGTTAACATTATGATCTGTATACTGTTGGTTTATCCTTTTTCAAATATAATATATTTTTATTTTTCTTGATTTTCAATTGCGCAACAATCATAAAGCTAACTACGATCAACAAAAACCACGAACTAATTTTACTAACATGTACAATGTCCCATGTCTGTTCTTGGTTTGGATAAGACCAAGCACCAAAAAAAGTACTTATATTTTCAGCTATCCATATGAAAAAACCGATAAGTAAGAAAGATAACAAGATATGCATACGATATACACTGTTCTGAATCTGAAACGTAACGCTAGATCTAAAAAATACAATTAGCAAACATAACGTCAGCCACCATCTGAAATCAGGAATGTAATGATGACTAAAAAAATTAATATAAATCATTGCTCCTAGTGGAATCACAACCTTATTACTAGGCCATTGTATTAATTGCACTTGCAGTCTTCGCCACGCTTGACACAAATAGCTCGCAACACTAGCATACATAAAGCCACTATACAGTGGCACACCAAAAACTTTGCTCCAAGCTTCCTCTGGGTAAGACCAAGAACCCATATGTACTTTATATACTTCCAACAAAAAACCAATCACATGAAAGACACTAATGACCTTCAATTCATCGATAGTTTCTAACTTACTCCATACCATGATAACTTGAGTTACGATACAAATAACCAAAATAAAGTCATAGCGAAATAAATATGAAGAGTTTACTACATGACTGACAGCTAAAGTAATAAAAATAATGACTGGAAAAATGCATGATAAAGCTTGATGATAACCAAACCAAAACAAATGATGTATATATTTTTTCAAAAAATGCCCCATCCATTCTGCAATATAAAAATAAATATTAAACTTAGCGTATACAGTGTATGGATTTTCCAAATAAATGTCAACACTTTTAATTGTTTTGCTTTTCTCTCCGTTAGCTTTAAGCTAGCGAAGTGGCTCTTAGCAACATTCTCATAAATAGCCTCTTCATTAAGTGACGCTACTCTGTCTCCATATATTTTAGCCGTGGTATTTTGGCTATCAGGCTCCATTATAAATTGTTCTGCACTATAACGATTATTTCTTTCCAAACGTTGTTTGCTTGCTGTGATATCAAATGTATGAATAATAAAATAAATTAACCCAGTAAATTGAATCAAAGATAAAATAAGCACCATGTCATTATAAACTTCAAATTTCATTACAATCATAAAGTAGAAAACGAAAGAAAACACAATGGATGATAATGTTAAACATAACGTGACCATTTCGTAAAATCGCACTTTTTGCGTTAACATATGTAACGACCTTAATAGAAACTGTAGTTTCAGATTATCATTCATAGCAACATCGTTACTTTGTAACGACTTCCTCCTTTTGTTCTCACTGTTTCCATGCAACAGTAAGTAATCATTTTTGAAAGGAATAAACCTTTACATTATATCACAAGCTAAATATGTAAAAAAAGCTGTAGAAGGGGGCGGCACTACGTTGACAGAACAAGGACAACATCAACAAAAGTTACAGCATGCATTAGAAATATGTGAGCATTCCATTCAAGAAGGTCAACAAGCAGAACAATTTTTACATGAAGCGTTTACTACTTCAGACCCAAAAATGCAGCATAGTGCAAAAGATAAAGTAAAACATGCTAAACATAGTATTGAAAAAGCGCAAGAAACATTACAACAATCCATTGATGAACAACAGCAGCAACAAGTGAAGAGCATGATGGATTCGTTACAGCAAGTTCATGACAACTTGAACGAGCTTAACGCGGAACTACCTAAACAAATTAGATAGTGAAGAAAGGAAATAGAAAAATGCCAAATGTAAAAAACACTAGAACAAGTAAAGTAGTCGATGATCCCTATCTTGCTGAAGAACAAAAAACAAAAGAAATGCTTGAGAATAATAAAAAACACAGCAGTCAAAATTCAAAAAGCAACAGCGCAATCCCTTATAAATGAAGATGCTAAAATATTTCACACAAAAAAAACAGAAAGCAAAAATAGTACGCCATTCTTATTGTTGAATGGCGTACACTATATTTCTAGGATACTTTATGCTCTATTCTAAGCTTATCCGCAACCATAGCGATAAACTCACTATTCGTCGGTTTAGATTTACTAATATTTACTGTATAACCGAATAAATGACTAATAGAATCAATATTCCCTCTCGTCCAAGCAACTTCAATCGCGTGTCGTATCGCTCTCTCGACTCTACTTGCCGTTGTTTTATATTTTTCTGCAATAGCAGGGTACAGCGTTTTCGTTATAGCACCTAAAATTTCAATATTGTTATACACCATCGTAATCGCATCACGTAAATATTGATACCCTTTAATATGAGCTGGCACTCCAATTTCATGAATGATGCTCGTAATATTAGCATCTAAATTTTTACCCTTCAACATCGGAATCACATTTTTCACACCTGTTACCTGCGAAACAGGCTCGTTACCTTGACTCACCAGTTGCCTTACACGATTAATTAACACTTCCATGTCGAATGGTTTTAAAATGTAATAAGAAGCGCCTAATTGTACTGCTTTTTGTGTAATATTTTCCTGACCAAACGCCGTCAACATAATAATTTTAGGCTGCTTACTTAAATTCATTTCTCGTAATTTTTCTAAAACTCCAAGTCCATCTAAATGAGGCATAATTATATCTAAAATTAACACATCAGGAATTCGACCTTCCTCCACATGCGTTAAAACCTCATCACCATTATAAGCTACCCCAATAACCTCCATACCTTGCTGGTCCGTAATATACTCTGTTAAAAGGCTTGTAAACTCACGATTATCATCTGCTAAGAGTACTTGTATATTTTCCACGTAAAATCCTCCTTTTTGAAATGTACAATTCCATTAATAAGAAAGATTCGACACAGATGAATAAATCCCTTCTGTCGAAACAATTTTTTTAGATTTTTTTTAGAATAATGAAAATTATGAAAAAATTATCATATTTCGACAAGACATATATAATTACTATGAATTAACATGTTTCAAGATCATTTATGCCATTTATGAAGTGTAAACTACTGGAACAACTTCAGTATGTATGCTTGTTCCTATGTCTACATGACCCATTACTAAATTACTGTTTACATGACCCCAGTACTCCAGTACTCCATTCTTAAAACTGAAAATAACATCATAAAGTCAGCTTTCCATAATGAATTCTAGATCATTCATATCAAGAAAGAAGATAAATATCATCGCAACATTTTTCCTAGAACGATGAACATATGGTTCATGTCATGTATATATTAAGATATATGACGAATGTCTACGCAAGGAGGAAAATACATGAACAGTAAGACAAAAAAAATAATGCATAAGAAAAAAGAAGAATCAAACAATAGAAAGTTAGCTTTGATCGGAGCTACATTTGGTTTATTAGCAGCTATTATTGGAATTGTTCTTGCTATTAGAGCAATACAAACAGGGGAAGATTTAGATTTAATAGTAATATAGACGTGCAGCCTAGCCTGTAGGCGCTAAAACTACCTCGCACTTGCACTTATCATCCAGAGAAGGGATTAGCGACTTAAGGCTTTTTGCACGTTACCTCAGCTGTAGCTTTTGGGGCAGGGTATTAAAACTGGAGCAACATCACTTCGGAAGCTAAACGGTGTTTTTCCAGTTTTCCTGACACTAAAGCGAAAGCGGACATGTTAAACTTCATTGCTAACGTGCAGCCTAGCCTGTAGGCGCTAAAACTACCTCGCACTTGCACTTATCATCCAGAGAAGAGATTAGCGACTTAAGGCTTTTTGCACGTTACCTCAGCTGTAGCTTTTGGGGCAGGGTACAGAAACTGGAGCAACATCACTTCGGAAGCTAAGCGGTGTTTTTCCAGTTTTCCTGACACTAAAGCGAAAGCGGACATATCAACCTTCATTGCTAACGTGCAGCCTAGCCTGTAGGCGCTAAACTACCTCGCACTTGCACTTATCATCCAGAGAAGAGATTAGCGACTTAAGGCTTTTTGCACGTCACCTCAGCTGTAGCTTTTGGGGCAGGGTACAGAAACTGGAGCAACATCACTTCGGAAGCTAAGCGGTGTTTTTCCAGTTTTCCTGACACTAAAGCGAAAGCGGACATATCAACCTTCATTGCTAACGTGCAGCCTAGCCTGTAGGCGCTAAACTCTTCTCCCCTATCCCTGCATCCTGTAACATCCATTCGATGAAACAACCGTATCCTGAAGCAGGATCATTGACTAATACATGCGTAACTGCACCAATTAACTTACCGTTTTGAATAATTGGGCTTCCACTCATCCCTTGAACAATGCCACCTGTTTCCTTCAGTAATTTTTCATCAGTGATTTTAATAATCATACCTTTTGTTGCTGGTTTGTTTTGTTTGGAAACGTGTAAAATTTCAATGTCGTATTGTTCTACTTTGTTTCCTTTCACCACAGTAAAAATCTTAGCAGGTCCTTTTTCAACCTCATCAGATAGACCTACTGGTATTGCTTTTTGATTAAAGCCATACTGAGGAAATTCGTTCATTTTTCCAAAGATCCCGAACTTCGTATTACTTTCAATATTGCCTAATACTTTACTCTCTTTGAAAAAATGAGCTCGTTTCTCACCTGGTATTCCACTTCTACTCTTCGCTATAGAAGTAACATTTGAATGCATAATCTGACCTTGTTTCACACGAATAGGTACTTGTGTGTCCATATCTGTGATGACGTGTCCCAGGGCCCCGTATACTTTTTGCTCAGGAGCATAAAATGTTAACGTACCTACTCCCGCTGCTGAATTTCGAATATAAATACCAAGTCGATACGTCTGATCTTCAATATCAAATACAGGCTTTACCACTTTGTTTAACGAAGTTTTATTTCGAAGTACCGTAATGTTTAATGATTGCTTACCTTTACCAGCTTTCTCTACCCAATCAGATAATTGTGATGCCGAATCAACTGGTTTGTCGTTGATTTTAATAATGGTATCTCCTAATTTTAGGTTTGCTTCTTTTCCCGGAGACAATTTAACACTTTCACTTTTTTTAACTAAATGATGACCTACTACGAGGATACCTTGAGCTTTCATTTTCACACCAATCGTTTGACCACCTGGAATAACTTTGAGTTTAGATAAATCATGAGATGATACCTGTTGAAAAACAGCTGCAGTCTTGTTTTCAGTATGATTTGAATCTGGAGAGAACCATGCTAAGGATGGTATAGGTACACTAATTTGCAGTAACAACATGATTAAAACAAGAAGACTTATTTTGGTATTAGATCGTTGATGCAAAACCTTCACGCCCCTTTAGTTTCATCACCAATGCGAGCCCCGCGTTGCGTACTTATAACATATCCTCAGCGTATCTTTTTTAAACCTGTAAATGATTCCTCGACTGCTTTTTTTCTTCTGCTAATTCAAGCATCTCTCGGGCGTGTTCTTCCGTTGTAGCAGTCACTTCTACTCCTCCCAGCATTCTTGCCAATTCAGTAATTTTCCCATTCTGTCTTAAATGTTCTACATTTGTAAACGTTCGCTGTTCTTGTATTTGTTTTTGAATCAAATAATGCTGATCTGCCATACATGCAACCTGAGGTAAATGCGTAATCGAAAATACTTGAAACTGAGTAGAAAGCGCAGATAATTTATCTGCAATGGCTTGTGCAGCTCTTCCACTTACTCCTGTATCCACTTCGTCAAATATAAGAACGGGAACTTGATCAATACTGGAAAAAGCAGTTTTCATAGCCAGCATAATTCTAGAAATTTCACCGCCAGAAGCTATTTTTTGTAAGGGCCTTAGCGGTTCCCCAGGATTTGCAGAGATGAGAAATTGAATTTGATCTTGCCCATTTTCATTTAAATGTTGTTCGCTACTTACCATATGTACTTCAAATTTTGTTTTCCCCATATGAAGATCTTCAAGATGTGCCATCACCTTTTGCGCCAGTTCATTGGCAACCATTTTTCTGCTATGTGTTAATTCATTTGCTTTATAGAGAAGCTCTTCTTTTTGTTTTTGGATTTCATTTTCCAATGACTCGAGCTGCTCATCTTTATGCTCCATGTCCTGAAATTCTGCTTTTATTTTATTGTAGTAAGTTAACACTTCAGAAATAGAACTTCCATATTTTTTTTGTAACGTATGAATGAGATTCAAACGACTTTCCACTTCATTTAATCTTTCTGGATCATGAACAATATGATGTTGATAATCACGAAGAGACATGGATGCATCTTCCAACATATAAGATATGGATTTTATTTGTTCGTATATAGCATCTAATCCACTTTTATCGACATCGACTAGCTGTTCTAATTCAAAAAGGACTGTTTGTACTGCATCCATGGAATCGTTTTGCACTTTATGATAAGCCGTAGAAATTCCATTCATTAATTTTTCTGCATTACCTAGTTTTTGCCTTTCTTCCTTTAAACATTCCTCTTCGTCTTCTATAAGTTGTGCATTTTCAATTTCTTCGATTTGAAAACGATACAAATCCATCATTTGTAGCATGCGTTGACTGTCTTCTTGGATGGATTGCAATTTTTTTACATTTTGATGATAAGAACGATACAAAAGAGCATAATTTCTTTTTGAAAGTGTAAAATCTTCTCCTGCGAATTGATCTAACCAATGTAGATGTTTTTCCACATCAAACAAGGATTGATGCTCATGTTGCCCATGTATGTTGATTAAGTGTTGTCCTACTTTTTTCAAAGTCGTTAAATTAACGAGTTGTCCGTTCACTCTACACATGCTTTTGCCATTGCTTGTAATGGTTCTTCGTATAATTAATTGTTCTTGCTGATCTCTTTGCAGCCCACTTTCTTCTAACTGATCCCAGACAGCATGAGATAGCGGCATTTGGAACAAACATTCTATTTCTGCTTTATCACTGCCAAAACGAATAAGATCTGTTGATGCTCTTCCTCCCGCTATTAAGCTCAAAGCATCAATGACCATCGATTTACCTGCTCCTGTTTCACCCGTTATGACATGAAATCCATTAAAAAATTGAACACGTAATGACTCAATTACAGCTAAATTTCGAATTGTGCATTCCACTAACATTATACTCACCACACTATTTACAGTAATATCAATAATATTTATTATCAATGAGAATTCATATCATCATAAACAATAAACCGATTAAAGTTACGCAGTTAGGAAACCGTTTATTTTCGTTACTATCTGCTCGCTTTGTTCTTCTGAACGGCA
Source organism: Longirhabdus pacifica (assembly GCF_004115085.1). Classification (GTDB taxonomy): domain Bacteria; phylum Bacillota; class Bacilli; order Paenibacillales; family DSM-105158; genus Longirhabdus; species Longirhabdus pacifica. The sequence goes on from NZ_QXJP01000031.1 coordinate 11,740, forward strand.
AATAATGAGTATGGTATCGTCCCCAGCAATCGTACCCATAACCTGGCTCCATTCTAAATTGTCTAATAGCGCTGAAATTGCGTTTGCTGTTCCAGGCAAAGATTTAATAATAACAAAATGACTAGCACGATCGATATGAATGAAATTATCTACTAATGTTCTTTTCAATTTCTGCGTAGAGTTAATTCGTTGATCTATTGGCATAGAATATTTATACCTTCCATCATCAAGCGGAACTTTAATTAATTGAAGTTCTTTTATATCTCTTGATACAGTGGCTTGTGTGACATTATAATCTGCATCACGCAGCGATTCCACTAGTTCTTCTTGTGTTTCTATTTCGTTGTTTGTAATAATGTCTTTAATTTTTATGTGCCTTTGACCTTTCATCGTTACCACCTCAGCTATGTTTTATCGATCCATTTCAAATGTTAACTTTTTTATTTCATTTGCATTTATATTCACATGAAGTAAACCTGCCAACTTATGTTCATACAACATCCAATACAATAATAACCGATCTCTTACTGCACTGCCTGTCCATTCCATAGGATAGCGATGTTTCTCCACTTTGACAACATACAACAATCCGTCTTCATCGCGAGCAAAATAATCAATAAATACACGACTATATAGTGTACTTTTTTCCATCGCTTCTTGCACATTCATTTTCATCGATATTTTTTGCTTTCCACTGATGACCTCATATCCTGCTGCTTCTAATATATCTACTGCTTCTCCAGTTGGTGTTGATGTATTTTCAATCTCAAATGGAAGCTTCTGTTTTAGAGGTTCATCCATCCATCGACGAAAACGATGCACGATCCAAATGAAAGTTACAACCAAGAGGACAATCATGACATAAAAGTCCAAATTACTATACATGGACAGCACACCCCCATTACATAATAATTCTGCGGAGGGATGTTAAATCCTTCATGAAAGACATAAAGCTATAAGAAGAAAATGCAATTCAGCTCCATGCCTTGTCCACTACATCTTCGATGGTTTGCTCCATACTGTAAAAGAATGTTGAATCATCATTGGATTGGTCATCACTCTTATTATGTTCCACTTTCCAGTAAGCTAAAAATTCAATATTTCCTTCGCTGCCACGGATAGGTGAAAAAGTAAGTCCCTTTAAAGTAAATCCTAATTGGTGAGCAAAGGTAAGTGTTTTTACTAACACCTGTTTGTGCACTTTCTTATCTCTTACAACACCTGATTTCCCTATATTTTCTTTTCCTGCTTCAAACTGCGGCTTTATTAAAGCTACTATTTGTCCTTCTGTTTTCAATATTTTTTGCAATGGAGGTAAAATTAATTGCAAAGAAATAAAGGAAACATCAATCGTTGCAAATGTTGGCTGCATGCCTTTAATATCTTCTGGTTCTGTATGTCTGAAATTTGTTCTTTCCATCACGCAAACTTTTTCATTATTACGTAGTGACCAGTCTAATTGATTATAACCAACATCGATTGCATATACATATTTCGCACCGTGCTGCAGGGCACAATCGGTAAATCCACCTGTGGAAGCTCCGATGTCCATCATGACAACATCGGTCATGTCTAGATCAAAAGCATGTAATGCTTTCTCAAGTTTGAGTCCTCCACGACCTACATACGGATGAGGTGCTGCTTTTACAGACAACACAGAAGAGCGGGGAATTTTCATCCCCGCTTTCTCCACTTTTTCCTGATCTATTAATACTAAACCGGCCATTACTGCTGCTTTGGCTTTTTCCCTACTAGAGAAAAAGCCTTGTTCTACTAACAATACATCGATTCTTTCTTTATCTGCTGCCATCCATTGCCACCTTCGATTACGCTTGTTTTTGTTTTAAAGGAAACATCATTTTAATTTGATTCACTACATGATTGACGGTTAAGTCAACCTCATTTCGTTGCTCAGATATGCTACCGTGTTGGACGAAGCAATCGCTTATTCCCATATTCTTAACGTTTAACGATGTTATATTTTCATTAGCAAAAAACTCAAGGACTGCGCTACCAAATCCACCTGCTACTGCTGCTTCTTCTAACGTCAATATACTCATTTTGTCTTTGGCAAGTTGGAGCAGCATCTTCTCATCAAGTGGCTTAATATATCTTGCATTAATAATCTTAACGCGAATACCTTGTTTTATCAATTCTCCCGAAGCTTGCTCCGCAAGTTGTACCATTGGTCCGATAGCTAATATAGCTAATTCGTTCCCTTCTTGCACAACTTCCCATTCACCAATTGGAATAGATTGCAGTTGCTCATAATCATCTAACGGAACACCTAGTCCATTCATTCTTGGATACCTTATTGCGATAGGTCCATCATCATATTCGATAGCGGTTTTCATCATATGCCTTAGTTCATTTTCATTTTTAGGCATCATGAACACGATATTTGGAATATGTCTCAAGTAGGAAATATCATACACACCATGATGTGTTTCTCCATCTGCACCTACAAACCCAGCACGATCAATAGCCATAATAACATTGGCATTATGCCTACAAATATCATGTACAACTTGATCGTAAGCTCGTTGTAAGAAGGTGGAGTAAACCGCAAATACAGGCTTCATTCCTTCTAATGCTAGTGCTGCCGAGAAAGTAGCTGCATGCTGTTCTGCGATTCCTACATCAATCATTCTCTCAGGAAACTCTTCTGCAAATTTTAACAGTCCTGATCCACCTGGCATGGCTGGTGTAATGGCAAGCACACGATCATCATGCTTTGCAAATTCCATCAATGTATTTCCGAACACTTCTGTATATGTTGGGGGTTTTTTATTGACAGATTGTATGACCTTACCTGATTCGATTTTATAGGGGCTAATTCCATGCCACTTATGTGAATCCGCTTCAGCTGGTGAATAACCTTTCCCTTTAAGGGTAACGGCATGTATTAATACAGGACCATTAATGTTGCTCGCTTGTTTGAACGCATCGTTAATCTCGTCAAAGTTATGTCCATCAATAGGTCCCATATAAGTAAACCCTAGCTCTTCAAACCAAACACCAGATAAAATTAAATACTTCAAGCTATCTTTTAATTTTTCTGCTGATTTAGCAAGTTTACCACCGATAGCAGGAATTTTTTTCAGTAAATACTGAGCATCCTCTTTTGCTTTTAAGTAATGTTTATCTGCTCTTATCTTTTCTAAATATTTATGGATTGCACCTACATTTGGTGCAATAGACATTTCATTATCGTTAAGCAGAACTATCATTTTCCGTTGTTCATGACCTATGTGATTAAGCGCTTCCAATGCCATTCCACCGGTAAGTGCGCCATCACCAATCATAGCAACAACGGCGTGATCTTCTTTTTTCAAATCTCTAGCCATTGCCATTCCCATTGCGGCAGACAATGAAGTGCTGCTGTGTCCAGCTTCCCACACGTCATGTTCACTTTCAGTTCTTTTTACAAAGCCACACAGTCCATTGTATTTACGCAGAGTTTGAAAGCGATCTTTTCGACCGGTTAGTATTTTATGTACATAAGACTGATGTCCCACATCAAAAATAAATTTGGAACGTGGGCTGTCAAACATGTAATGCATAGCTATCGTAAGTTCTACTACACCTAGATTAGAAGCAAGATGCCCTCCAGTGACAGACAGTTGTTCCACTAAAAAAGATCTAATTTCAGCTGCTAGCTGTTCTAACTGTTCTACATTTAGTGACTTGAGATCATCTGGACAATGAATGTTATCGAGTAGCACCTTTTGTCCCCCGCTTTCCTTGGTTTGACTTTTTTTTATTTTTAAACACTGTTATGTGCAGTTTATGTTCCAGCAAATAAAATATTTTCCCTATAAATAACACAATCGTCTCAGCATAATGAATAGCAAAAGATTTACCAATTGCTTTACCACCAACGGTTAATGCGGAAACGAGTGATGTAAAACTCACGCTTAAAATTGTATAATTCAATGAATTGTAATCTTCCATCAGCTTTCCTACTACTAGTATAACCGCTGCACCACTTATAACTCCTGTCACGTCTCCAATAACATCATTAGAAATACTGGAAAAGCGATCAGCATTACGAATAATTTGAATACCTTGCTTCGATCCCTTTACTTTTTCAGCCGCCATAGCATGAAATGGTGTTTCTTTAGCAGCTGCCGAAGCTAATCCTATCATATCGAAAAAGATACCAATTAATATTAAAATAAGTACAACCACCATACCTAAAAACCATTCCACATCACTTAAAATGGCTGTGCTTGAAACAGAAAAAATTGCAGCTAATACGAAAGTTATTCCAGATATTAAAATACTCCATCGAATGGAGCTTATAAGTGAGAATTTCATATATTTAAACAGCCCACAATGGACAATCACCTTTCCATAGTAACGTCATAATGTAAAATTAAAATTGAAATGAGTGGCAACTTCATGAGTAAACACTGTGGCTTAGGTCCAGTAGGTTTTCCCAGACAAGACTCCTCTTCGTCGCCGAAAAGACGGTTTCCCTTTATGCTTGCCTTGACGTCGTCACCGATCATCAGACTAGATTACCACTTAGTCCACACTATAATCCTCATAATGTCTCATAAGAACAGTCTAGGAGTTTTCCTCAACAGTCTTAAATCCATTTTTTAGCCTCTTTTGCAAAGTAGGTTTCACATAGCATCCGGCAGTCACTCTTCTGGCCATAAAGAGAGACAACCTACACCATCTATGATCCTCCCTAAATTGCTCAAGGCAGGCTACGCTGCACACAAGTCGTTTTAGCAGATAAGTGCAGATGAGACTCGCAAAATACAGGTTCATACCCCAAGCCGTAGCTTTTCGCACGGTCACGCAAAAACCACGCACTTGGGCCTCCGCGGAAAAAGGGTCAACGCCCACATGCCGTTGTGGATCGCCCTTCAACCTTAACTCCCAGCATCAACCCCCGACTGGGCGTCAGAAGCCAACACCAGGAACTTCATCGATGTGCCCTTCGGCGAATTTTTAGGCCCGCCCTCAAAATGGTAGACTGACTAGAATACTGCGCCACTCTTTCGTGCCTATATTATATCATATATGTAAATGAAATCACAACGGAACATACTACTAACTATAAAGTTAAATTTAATTTTTTATACAACTCATTACTGCTAAGCTATATTTCACTGCTATGCAACATGAAAATTAGTAATCTCTCTTCACTAGAAAGTCAGCTAATTGTAATAACTTACTTGGGTCTTGAAACAAATCTGGCCTAAGCAGAGCTTTACCTTCATTCGTTAATTTTTCAATTCTATTTTGACATTCCTTCACACCTAGTAAAGAAACATATGTAATTTTGTTTTGATCTACATCGCTGTTTATTTTTTTACCGATCTTATTTTCATTGCCGATTACATCTAATACATCATCTAAAATCTGAAATGCAAGTCCTATTTTCATGCCGAAAGCTTGTAATGCTTCCATCTGCTCATCATTTGCTCCAGCGACATGACCTCCAGAACGAAGTGAAAAAGCAATAAGATCGCTTGTTTTGTGTTGATGTATATATTCTATATCTTCAATATTAGATACGTTCCCATCCATATCCGCTGCTTGTCCTCCCACCATACCAACAGGGCCAGTGGCATAAGACATATCCTCCATAATATTGCAGACCGTTGATGCAGATAGCAAAGAAACACGAGAAGTGTTTGCAACAATATAGAAAGCATGGGTAAGAAGCGCATCTCCAGCAAGAATAGCCATATCTTCACCGAACACTTTGTGATTTGTCAATTTTCCTCTACGATAGTCATCATCGTCCATTGCAGGGAGGTCGTCATGTATTAACGAATACGTATGTATCATTTCAATAGCGCAAGCAACGGGCATGACTTGCTCCATTTTTGCACCAAGCGCTTCACCCGCTGCCAAAGCTAGTACGGGTCTTATCCTCTTCCCTCCAGCTAGCAAAGAATAGAGCATAGCGTCTTTTAGCTTTGCTGGGGTTTGCAGTTGTTGTATGTATGCTGATAACTGTCTTTCTACTTGGTCCGCGTACTCTTTTATGTATAGATCAATTGCACCTTGCCCCATTGTATGTCCCCTATTCATTAGGCAACTCAAATGGTTTTTTCATCAACCCTTCATCTGTTTCCATTATGAGTTCCATTTTCTTTTCTACGTTTTCTAATTTGTCTGAGCATAATTTCGCTAATTTCATACCTTGCTGAAATAAATCAATCGCTTCTTCTAACGGGACATCTCCATCTTCTAATTGTGCCACGATTTTTTCCAATTTATCCATGGCTTGTTCAAATTTAATGTCGTTTGTTTCATTGTTGTCCATCTGTTCCGTCTCCTTCCATAGACCATACGTGACAATCCAATTGTCCGTCTAGCAATTTCACTTTCACCATATCACCTGGCTGGACTTGTTGAATAGATTTAATAATGTTATTATTTTTTTCCTCATATACAATACTAAATCCACGATCCATTACCTTGAGCGGACTAAGGGCATCTAGCTGTTTCATTGCAGTAACAAGTTGCTGTTTTTCATTTGTGAGCACCGCATTTATTTTACTATGTAGACGCTGCTTTAATAAATTCAGCTTTTCGGTACTTACACTTATTTTAACGTGAGGGCTTTGTTTAAGTATGTCATGTTCCATTTTCATTAATTTGGCATGCTTATGCTTCAACGTCGTTTCCATACTATGATGTAACTGCACCGTCATGCGATCTAATCTTTGCGTATGATTCAATAACAAGTTTTTCTGTGGATGAACAAAAAAAGGTGATCGCTGCATAGTACGTAAGCGATCTCGTGATTTTTGAATAGAAAAATAAAGCCCTTTATGAAGTCGCTTCAATAAATGATTGGTATGTTTCATCCACTCTTGCCTGTGAGGTACAGCTAGCTCTGCTGCTGCAGTTGGTGTGGCAGCACGCAAATCAGATACGAAGTCACTAATGGTGAAATCTGTCTCATGACCCACTGCCGAAATAATAGGAATATGAGATTGGAATATAGCTCTGGCAACAGTTTCCTCATTAAATGCCCACAATTCTTCTAAAGATCCCCCGCCTCTGCCCACGATGATGACATCTACTTCGCTGATCTCGTTCATTTTTTTTATAGCATGAGCGATGGAAGGAGCAGCCTGCACCCCTTGCACTTGAACAGGATAAAGTAGAACCGGAATAGATGGAAATCTTCTATGTAGCGTAATCATAATATCTCTTATTGCAGCTCCCGTGGGAGAAGTAATGACTCCAACACTTGTAGGCATGGAAGGAATGGCTTTTTTGGCTTCAGCCTTGAACAATCCTTCCCCATCCAGCTTCAGTTTCAATTGTTCAAACTGCATATGCAATGTACCCAGTCCTGCTGGCTGCATTTGGGTCACGTAAAACTGGTATTGTCCATCTCTTTCAAAGACAGATACGCTCCCTTTTGCTAATACGTTACTTCCCTCTTTGGGCATAAAGGACAATCTGCGATTATGTGAAGAAAACATAATACATCTGACTCTACTGGCCTTGTCTTTCAACGTAAAATACATGTGACCACTAGAATGATGTGTGAAATTAGATATTTCCCCTTCAATCCATACATTTTGCAGCATTGCATCTTGTTCTAATGCCGATTTTATATATTTAGTTAGGTCTTTAATAGACCAAACTTTTCTTTGTGCTTCCATTTATATCACACCTGAATGGTAGTATTCTCTATTCTTTGTTTTGCGGCTAGTACCGTGTTTTTCATTAGCATTGCTATGGTCATTGGACCTACTCCACCAGGTACTGGAGTAATATATGAAGCTACTTCTTTCACTTCTTCAAATTTCACATCACTTTTCGGAGAACCAACGTCAATAACCACTGCGCCAGGTTTAATGTGCTCTTTGCCTAATAAATCTGGTCTACCTGTTGCAGCAATAACAATGTCACCTTGACTAACGATTTCAGCTAAGTTACTCGTTTTGGAATGACACATCGTTACGGTAGCATGTTCTTCCAGCAGCAACAAGGATACTGGTTTACCTACAATATTACTTCTACCCACAACGACGGCATGTTTACCCGCTATTTCCATATTGTAATGCTTTAACAACGCAATGATGCCAGCTGGAGTACAAGGTAAAAAATAAGCGTCTCCGATCATTAAATTACCTACGTTGTATGGATGAAATCCATCCACATCTTTTTTTGCATCAATTGCAGATATAATGGCTTCTTCTTGAATATGTGCAGGTAGAGGCAATTGCACTAGAATACCATGAATGTTCTCGTCTTCATTTAATTGGTGAATCAATGCAACCAGTTCTTCTTGCGTGATATCTGCTGATTTCTCATGAACTGCAGAATGCATACCAAGTTCTTTGCATTTTTTAATTTTCATGCCTACATACAATTTAGAGGCAGGATTATCGCCCACAATAACGACAGCAAGCCCTGGTGTCACTCCCTGTTGTTTTAATGTTTCCATTTCGTTTTTAAGTTGACACAGTATTTCGTCTCGAACAGCTTTACCATCAATAATCTTTGCGGTCATTCCATTCCCACCCAACTTGTTATGATTCTTTTTTTATTTTTCTTCTTTTGTTATCCACAGTGATTTGTTTTCAACGACTTTACCAAGCACCCCATTCACGAACTTCCCAGAGTCCTCATCCCCGAAATGCTTAGCCAATTCTACTGCTTCATTTATCATAGCCTTCTCTGGTGTGTTTGCCACACATATTTCATATACGGCTAATCGAAGTACTTGCAAATCAACTTTCGATAAGCGTTCCATTTTCCAACCTTTTAAAAATCCTTTTAACATTTCATCGACTTGTTCTTTATATTTCGTTGTTCCGTAAACAATTTGAGAAATGAAGTCATATGCATTTTTATCGTGCTGCACATTTTCCTCCTCATCATGAATACTGTCCCAAACATTATCGATTACATTTGCGGCAGTTTCGTTGTTCATATCGATCTGATATAACATTTGCACTGCAATCTCTCTTGCCGCTCTTCGTTTCATACTTTTCCTCCTGACACTATTTAGGTTGACTGTATTCTACAATGCAACCTATTACCACTATCACATAACATAAAGTAATAACTACAACATGTAAAAACATCGAAATGGGTTCTATATTCCTTCGAAACAAAATAACATAATGTATCAACTTATATGTAATGTGTAATATGACCTATTTCAATTCAACATATCTATAGTATATGTTTTTATGCTGTAACACAATAATATGCTGTTAATTTTATTAACGAAACCCATTAAAACGGTCTGCAATCCATCCCACAACTTTATCGAAATGTAAAATTGGCTCTTTATTATCTATGTTTTTTCCAGCAAAAAAACATAACAATACAATGAGTACAAACAATAGGGTTTTCCAAAACCCAGCAAACAAATAAATGATTCCAAATATGATGCCCATTATCAAACCAATGGACTTACCCCTATGGTTGTCCCAAAGATCTCTAAACAGGTCTCTAAACATGTCTTCACTCCTATTCTACACGTTGTGAAAACGTCTGGGTTTGCGTAATGTTAGCGATGATTACGGATACTTTTGCTACAGGAACACCTGTAATTTCTTCCACATAATCATTGACTACTTTTTGCATTTGTTCTGATAAATTAGGGATTGGCTTTTCACCGTCTACCATGGTTTTAATTTGAATTAATAAGCCTGTTTGATCCACATTAACCTTCACTTTTAATTCTTTTATGCCTTGTATTTTGCCGGCAGACTTCAACACTAAATTTTGTACCGTCTCAAGGGAAATTTGAATATCACCAAAATCTGTGCGTTGATCGATAGAAGCACCTTTCATCCCTTTCTTCATACCAATAGATGCATACAACAAACGAATACTAATCAATAGTAAAACAGAGAGCCCCGAGATAATATACGCTTTGAGCAACATATTGCCTTCTAGTTCAAAGAAAATCGTCATCATTTCGTGTTCATTGGCGGTAAAGAAAATGGCCATTGATGCAACAACAATGCCTACTATACTAAGCAAAAACGTGAAAATTCTATCCATTACGTTCATTTTCCTGCTCCTTCCATAGCTACAGCTATCTCTTTCTAAAGATACTGCTCCCTCTTCTCAGAAAAGGGAGCAGTAAGATGTATACTATAATTACTTCACTCTTTGTACTGTTTCTTCTTCTGTTTTTTCCGCTTCTGCAAAATGCACATCATGAATATGTACATTTACTTCCACCACTTGCAGTCCCGTCATGGATTGGATTGCATTTTGAATATTTTGCTGAATTTCCGATGCTACATCTGGAATTCTAATGCCATATTCAATAATAACGGAAACATCTACTGCTGCTTCTTTTTCTCCAACTTCCACTTTAACACCTTTTGCAAGGTTTTTTCTTCCTAACCATTCAGCAATTCCGCCTACGAAACCGCCACTCATACTTGCTACACCTTCTACTTCGACCGTTGCCAATCCAGCTATAATTTCTACAACTTCTGGGACAATATGAATTGAGCCTAATTCCGTTTTTTGAAAATCAGGAGTAAGAGCTGTCATTCTGTTAACCTCCAATAAAATAGTTGCTTACTATGATGCTATAACCTATGTTAAATTTCTCTGTGCTTTTTACAGTTAACATTTTTTTCTTTCTTACTTTTATAATATAGCATTTATCAATCTTTATGACAATTACTTGTACCACTAGGGTACATCCACCTTAAACTTCGTTTTCTTCAAGGAATTTAATGTCGCAAGTTCCTTGCTTGAATTTTGGATGTTCTAATATTTTCAGATGGAATGGAATCGTGGTATGTATTCCCTCAATAGCAAATTGCGACAATGCACATTCCATTTTTGCAATCGCCTCTTCTCTAGTGTTACCATGGACAATCACTTTTGCAATCATGGAATCATAGTGTGGAGAGATAGTATAGCCTTGGTAAGCTCCACTGTCTATGCGAACACCATAACCTCCCGGTGGTAAATAAAAATGAATGTTACCTGGAGATGGCATGAAATTTTTGTCTGGGTTTTCTGCGTTGACACGACATTCAATAGACCAACCGGTAAACTTCACTTCGTCTTGGGTGAATGAAAGTGGATTGCCTTCCGCAACGGAAATCATTTCTTTAATAAGATCAACGCCTGTTATCATTTCTGTAACTGGATGTTCCACTTGAATTCTCGTATTCATTTCCATGAAATAAAAATTCCCATCAGGGCCTAACAAAAACTCTAACGTTCCTGCACCAGCGTATTGCACTGCTTTTGCCGCCCTAATAGCTGCTTCCCCCATACTTCTTCTTGTATTTTCCGTAAGCACAGGACATGGAGCTTCTTCGATTAATTTTTGTCTTCTTCGTTGTACAGAACAATCGCGTTCTCCTAAGTGAACAACATTGCCGAACTGATCCGCAATAATTTGTATCTCTACATGCTTCATGCCTGTTAAGAATTTTTCCAAATAGACTCCTGCATTACCGAAAGAACTTTGTGCTTCTTGTTGTGCGGCAATGATTTGTTTTTCGAGACTTTCTTCATTGTCTACAATACGAATACCTTTACCGCCACCACCTGCTGTTGCTTTAATCATAACAGGATAGCCGATGTCAGCAGCTAAGGCCAGTGCCTCATCTACACTTTCAATTAAACCGTCCGATCCAGGAATGACCGGCACATCTGCATCTATCATCGTTTGTTTGGCTACAGACTTATCTCCCATTTTACTTATTGCTGTAGGTGAAGGACCAATGAATTTAATATTGCAAGATTCGCATATCTCTGCAAAATCAGCATTTTCAGCAAGAAAACCGTAACCTGGATGAATCGCATCCACATCCGTTAAGGTTGCAACACTCATAATATTAGTTAAATTCAGATAACTATCTTTTGATGCTGTGGACCCTATACAATAAGCTTCATCTGCCAACTTAACGTGGAGTGCATCTTTATCTGCCTCTGAGTATACCGCTACTGTTTGAATGCCTAATTCGTGACATGCTCGTATAATACGAACAGCGATTTCTCCCCGATTTGCAATTAGCACCTTATTGAATTTCATCTAAAAATCCTCCTAATTCTTATGACAATTTAATGGAGAATAGAGGTTGTCCGTACTCTACTAATTGTCCATTTTCCACTAATATCTCTAGTACTTCACCTTTCGTTTCCGCCTCAATTTCATTCATTAATTTCATTGCTTCTACGATACATACTACAGTATTTTCACTTACCTTATCACCAACGCTAACATAGTCAGGAGAATTTGGTGATGGGGCAGTATAAAATGTTCCTACCATTGGAGAAGTAATAACATGTGTGTTTGCATCTTGCTGTTGTGATTGTACTGCTTGGCCTTCGATATTTACTGAAGCTTGTTCTGTATTTAATTGTGGCTGCACTTGTATGGGATTTTTGATCTCTGGCATGCTAGGAATTGTAGTTTCAGTTTGCATGACAACCGTTTCTACTTTCCCTGGTTTGCGCAAATGTATTTTTTCGCCGTCTTTAGAAATTTCAAATTCTTGTATGTCAGATTCATCAATTAAACTAATTAGTTGTTTGATCTCTTCTAGATTAAACACACTATACCACTCCTTTTTCATTAACACGTTGAACATCATTTCAACTTGACGATAGTATTATATCACAATCTTTTAAAAGGTCACTAACTTGTTTACAATAATTCGTTTTCATGGTGAAAAAAAAGCCGATATACCATGACCATGGTGAGATGTTACATCATTAAAACAGAATAAAACACAGAAAATTTTAAAAAATATGACTTATATCCGTTTCATGTGCCCAAATAAGATACATCAGTTTAGTATATAATATTCGTCCCGTTTCATTTACGCTTTTTATAAACAGGTCCACTTTATATGCAATAAAGTACTAAAATATACTTATGTTGAGCATATATGGGCACTATTATAACATTTTTAGGATGAAAATAAAAATGAGGTGGAGTAGGACCCCACCTAGGACGAATAACATGAAACAATATAAGTTCTTTGAACAAGTTCATTCAACTATTATTGAATCGTATGAATGACAATCTCATTTGCTGCTAATTGCAACTCATCCATCATTAACTCTGTAATATTAACAGCTTGCGTCTTTTCCAAGCTTTCTGTCTGCACACTCACTTTCCACTTATCTTCTTCTTTGGAGACGACAGCATAGTTATAATCTTTCAACAGTTCTGCTTCAATTGCTGCAATAACGGCCATTTCACCCTCTAATTCAGAGTATTGTTCGTATGCTTGTGACATTGCTTCAGTACTTTCACCCGTTGTAATGATCGTCATGAGTTCTTCCGATTTTTTCTCGTAAGCTTCTTCACGATTTATTTGTTGTTGCACCAAATTATCGAGTGCGGACATATTTTGTTGTGCAATTTGTTCTAAAATAGCATCATCTGCGCTCATATCACTGGTTGCTTCTTGTCCAGTTCCTTCTGCTGTCGGCTCTGACCCTACTCCTACCATATTAACATCTGGGCCAAAGTAATCCTGATCCTGATTCTGATCCCAACCTGGTTCTCCTGCAAGATCTCCATCTTGGCCTCCTGTAAATAAGTAGTAAGCCGATAATATAACCATAATGCTTAAAATAGATACTAACCAAATCGTTTGTCTTTTTGTATTCATTTATGATCCACCTTTCATATTTTTAAATTTAGCTTTGTTTTCTGGGGGAAATGGATACACGATGTGCTGGTACGTCTAACCCTTGCGTAACCGCTTTTAAAATAAGATTTTTTACTGTCGCATTTTCAGCACCGTTCGCAACGACGATAATGCCTCTAATGTCTGCTTGTACGGTTTTTAAAATGACTGGTTGCTCATTATCCCCTGACCCACGGAGTACTAACTCCCCACTTCGTGTGATGTCACTAATAGAACGCGTCGCACCTTTTATGTCTCTTTCTTCAGTTTGTTGATTCGTTTCTCGCAAATCTTTATGCACAATAATCTCTTCTGTAGAATCCACAGTCACCATCACTTCCACGTCTCCTACTCCAACGATTTTCTCCAATATTTCTTTAATTCGTTGTTCATAGTGATGTTCTGTTTCCGTAAAAATAGATGTATTCTCGTCTTGCTTTAAAAAAGTTTCATTCACTTCTTCTGGGGGCTGAGGGGAGGCTCTCCCGTCATTTAAATTTTCTAATTTTTGCGTAGTTAAAAAAGAATTTAGTATTAAGATCATCACACCAATAAGCCCAATGATTAAGAGCCATCGCATTTTGTTGCCCGATTTTGCATCGTCTTTATGCTTCATATTTTTGGACAAGAGATCTATCCACTTTTTAAAAATACAGCCTCACCTCCCTTAAAGCATTTTTCAACTTCTAACGTTACTGTATTTTCAATTTCATGTATGATTATCAACCATGTCGTGTGGCATGGGCTATTGAAGTAAAATTACAATGTCATCTTCGTTGACGCCCCATTGTTCATAAAACAATGCTTTTACTTCATTTTTTATTGCCTTGAATTGTTCATCTTCTTGCTGTACTTTCGTACTCTCTTGTTGTTTCAAATCTTCCAAATTTACAGAATGGAATTCGATGGTGATCTCTTCCACTTCTTTTACGGGGGCGACAACAGCAATTCCGCTACTCACTTCTTCTGGTGTTTCTTCTTGTGCATGTAAATGTACTTCCACGTTTGTAATTGCAGATTGCACTACTTCCTCTTCTGATTGTGAATCTATTTTGACCATGATATCCTTGACACTCCATGGTTTTACAACCTCAATAAGCTGTGTGTTCATCTCTTCTGCTATCTGCTGCTCAATCCATTTCGCTGTCAGTGTTTCTTGCTTTGTCCTTAAATCATTTCCTTGCTCCATTACTTCAGCCAAAGATGGCATTTCATTCTCTCCAACATTTTCGTCCCACACATTATTTATACTTTGTTCTGAAAATAACTGCTCAACATTAAAATCTGACTGGATAAATGAAATGATCGGAGAAAGTATAGTAAGTATAATAAATAAACTAATGGTTACTTTCGTATACCGCTGCATGGATTTATTAGGCAATATTAATTCCACAAAGGATGCAATTAAAATGATAATAATAATTTCACGGAGCCACTCACTTAACCAATCAATCAAAGAAAGACACTCCTTTTCTATGCACACCATTGTAGTAAAGAAACATTTACCTTGCGCTAACGCATCATGACCGATACATTTCCAGCAGTAATTAATATCGTAATGGCCAAGAAGAACATGAAACCTACGGCCGCAACGGATGCAAAAACATATAACATATTTTTGCCTATTGTTCGTAGACAGTCTCCAATGGGGCTGGAACCTAGAGGCTGCACTAAGGCAGCTGACAAGTTGTAAATGAGAGCCAAAGCCATAATCTTAATAGCGGGAAAAGCGCAAAGAAACACGACGATAATCACACCGACAATACCTATTGAATTTTTAACTAATAGTGATGCACCGATGACCGTATCTGACGCTTCAGAAAACATTCTACCTACAACAGGAACAAAGTTACCGGTTATATATTTTGCCGTTCTAATCGTTACGCCATCCACTGCTGCAGATGTCGTCCCTTGTACAGAGACAACGCCAAGAAAAACTGAAAGCACAATACCTAATATGGCAATACTAATATTTTTCAATAAATTCGCTAAATACGTCACTTTATAGTTTTCTGTAATCGAGCTGACAATACTGAGTACCGCTGAAAAAAACAGCAGTGGGAATATGACCGTATATATTAACGTTCCAATCGTATGA
Organism: Longirhabdus pacifica; assembly: GCF_004115085.1. Lineage (GTDB taxonomy): Bacteria > Bacillota > Bacilli > Paenibacillales > DSM-105158 > Longirhabdus > Longirhabdus pacifica. The sequence continues at coordinate 27,466 of NZ_QXJP01000031.1, forward strand.
ATCATGAGTACAATTAGGGGATGCAAAAGAGAAACCGTTACTAAATTCCCCATAGAAGCTAATAAAGTTAATAAGAGTGGTAGCATAGAAAGCATAAAATGAATCATACTGGAAATCGCTGATTTCGCATAATCAATCGTAATGCTGAAACTGTTGATAGCAATGACAATAAGTAAAATGTAAGTCACACTATATGCAACTTTACTTACCGTTTTATTCTCAAATGCATTTTGAAATGTTTCGAGCAGCACACTAAAAACAGTAATGAGAATAATCATCGCTAATAATCTGCCATTGTATACCACTTCATGAAATAAAAATTTAAGAATGCCTTGTAAAAAGGTTGTTACACTAAAATTTGTTTCTTTAGATGTAATCATTTCAATTAGGCTCGGTGACTTGGAATCTGTAATAAATTGACCGTATTCTTTCATTAAATTATTCCAGTACTGTTCCATTTCTTCTGTTTGCAATTGTTCTGTTTGTATTTCAATCCATTTATCTGCTGGACTATCTGCATGAGCAAAAGTAATTTGAAATCCGAAGATGATCCATACGATAAGCAAAATGGTTACATATTTCGGCATTGTATTACCCAGCCTCCACTCAAGTTGGCAGCAACCCGATTACGGTTTCAATAATGACAGTGATAATGGGTAATGCCATAAATAAAATTAATACTTTCCCTGCTAGTTCGATTTTTGAAGCAACAGATTCTTGTCCAGCATCTCTTACGATTTGCGCACCAAACTCAGCAATATAGGCGATACCGATTATTTTTAGCACGGTTTGCAAGAACACCATATTGACATTGGATGCATTAGCTAGTTGTTCAACGACCTGAATGATAGAAGATAACTTTCCTATTAGAAATAAGAAGATGGCAATTCCTGCGAAAATGGTAATAATAAAAGCAAATAACGGTGTTTGTTCTTTTATAATCAATGTCAGTATTGTAACAATAAAGCCAATGCCGACGATTTGAATGATTTCCATTACAGTCACCTTCTGCTCATGAAGATAAGTTTACTGAAAGAGAAAAATGGCCTTTATTTCTGTTAGTAATTCATCCAACAGGCGTATAACCATAAAAAGCACGACCACAAACCCAATCAAGGTAACCCAATGGGCCATATCTTCCTTTCCCATCTGTTTTAAAACGGTGTGAATCATTGCAACAATAATACCAATCCCCGCTATTTGAAAAATTGCGTTAATGTCTACACTCATGACACCCAAGCACCTCTTCCGCACTTCTGTCTATAACAAAATGATCGTTACCAACAAACCAGTTAAAATTCCAAGACTTCTCCACATTTTACTTAACCTCATTTGATTTGCTCTTGCATGTTCTTCTTCCATCTGCAATTGCTGTACAGCCAACTGAATATGTTTTAACTGATTGTCTTGGTCAGAAAGCCCTAATGTACTTCCTAGCCTTTCTAAAATTTCTTTTTCCGCTTTTTTCATGGCTGTTTTTCTCCAATGTTTGCTTATACCGTAAAGCCAACATTCTTGTGTACTAGTCCCTTCCTCTGACAACATCATGGAAATGTCGTAAAACATATTTGCAAGAGGAGGAGAAGGTATCACTTTACTAATATGTTGCAATGCTTCGGGTAAAGGAGTTAAACCATAGGTTACTTCTGTCTGCAATCGTTGCATCGCATGAATACATAGTCTGAGCTGCGATGTTCTAGCATGTATTCTTGCAGCTTGTGAAAATCCAATCATTGTACTAGAAAATAAAATAAATACACTACCGAATAATTGGAGCATCAAAATCACTCTCTTTCTTTTGCAACAGTGATTTCAACAAATTTCCTTTTTGATCATACACTCTGAATTGGAGTTTCGTTGCTTCTCTTTTAAGCAGGACATATCTTTCAAAAAATTCCCCCATTAACGGATGGTGAAAACACAATCTTTTCTGTACTTGATTGATTTGGTTGCCGTGTATTGTTGCTATCATGCGTATACCTGCGTGAAGTGCTTCAAATAAAGCATCTACATCTTCTTTTCTACCAATTTCATCCACAATGAGCACTTCTGGGGACATCGAACGTATGAGCATCATCATCCCTTCCGCCTTTGGACAACGATCGAGCACATCCGTCCTTGCTCCAACATCAAAAGTTGGAATCCCTTTCACACATGCCCCAATTTCTGATCTCTCATCCACTATGCCTACTTTCAGCCCTGTTTGCATTCCTTGTCCGTTATTACCGTTACTTAACGTTCTGGCTAAATCTCTTAAAAGTGTTGTTTTTCCGTGACGTGGTGGGGATATAATTAAGGTGTTATATACGGTAGCTTGTACATGATCCCGCAAATAAGGAAGTAATGGATGGCTGACATGATGAATAGGTTTGGCAAATCGAATATTGAAGCAGCTGATGTGTTTCATCTGTTTGACTTTCCCGTTTTGCGTAATGATTTCTCCTGCTATACCCACTCGATGTCCTCCAGCAACGGTAATATACCCATGCTTTATTTCTTCTTCAAATGAGTAGAGTGAGTGCTGAGTCAACATATTGATTAATTGTCTGCAGTCTTCTTTACTGACGATGTACGCCATTCTAAAATCTTGAGTCAGTTTTCCGCTGTCTGTTAAAAAATAAGAACCTTCATTGGTCTCCATTTGCAGGGCTCTAGCTTCTCTTAATCGTATTTCTTCTATTTTTTTTAATTGCTCTGATGAAACACCTGCTAAAATACGGCGTAGCATGGGGGGGAGAATCGTTAAAATTTGATTCACTTCATTTCCTCCAAGTTGTCCACTGTTTACATCCATATCTATGCAAAAGGACAACAATTATGACTAAATATGATATAGATAAGTTGAATGAACTTGTTCAAGCAACTTATTACTGCTAATCATAAGATGGAAAAATTACAATATTACAACCTTTACGCCTGGCTACTGAGGCGTAAACTTTTATTCCATTATTTCTTCATCTTATATCTACGTTGAATGAACTTGTTCAAGCAACTTATTACTGCTAATCATAAGATGGAGAAATTACAATATTACAACCTTTACGCCTGGCTACTGAGGCGTAAACTTTTATTCCATTATTTCTTCATCTTATATCTACGTTGAATGAACTTGTTCAAGCAACTTATTACTGCTAATCATAAGATGGAGAAATTACAATATTACAACCTTTACGCCTGGCTACTGAGGCGTAAACTTTTATTCCATTATTTCTTCAAAACACCGACAAATAAACAGCACACACCAACCAAAATCCACGCCATCTTCTGCATAGATAGTTTGTCCGACAAACCTACCAATCCAATTGTAGTGGTTGCTATGAGTACTAGCGGCCCGACAAATGCTAGGCTTGTATTAATTAAGAGTGCTTTATCCAATTGATGTATTCTATACATAAGGAAGGCCGCCATTATTTCTATTGAGCCGGAAATGATGCGAATAACAACCATAGTAAGTATAAATTTATTCATCCTCACTTACTCCTAACCTCATGGAATTATACTGTTTCCATTATGTAACCTCCTTTATATTTGATTGTATGCAAGCTTGTATCTATTTATCATTACAATTACGAAAGATAGGCACATGTCACCTAACGAAGTATTGGCGCATATATTAATTCCAGGTATCATACAATTAAATGATAGTTAGGGGTTTTACACCGATGAAAGACTTTCCCAAACTAACTTGGCACAACGTTATAGAAGACCCTAGTAAAGAGCGAAATGAGAACTCTACTTCTCATAGAGGCGTTACCATGGTGATTGATAAAGGAGTTCCTTTACAATATTTCATAGATTACCTCATACTATGCAGCAAATATATTGATGTCATTAAACTTGGTTTTGGAACAAGCGCACTTTATCCTATTGACATATTGAAGGAAAAAATTAAAGTAGCAAAGCAATTTGACATCACGATTGTACCCGGTGGAACGTTCATGGAAGTGGCTATACTGCACAATAAAGTCGATACTTATCTTGCCACATGTGAGCAATACGGGTTTAACGGTATTGAAATTTCAGATGGAACAATATCGTTATCTGTTAAAGAAAGAAACGCTCTCATTAAAAAAGCGATTCGTCCTCATTGGAAGGTGATTACAGAATACGGAAAGAAAATATGGGGTTCCTCACTGCAAGTAGATGCTTTCATCGACACTGTTCAATCTGATTTAACTGCGGGTTCTTCATTCGTCATTATTGAAGGAAGAGAAACAGGGAAAGGTGTAGGCATTTATGATGATGAAGGGAAAGCAGATCAAGAGAAGTTGCATCTTGTGGAAAAAAAATTAGGAAGTATGAATCATATTATGTGGGAAGCACCTTTAAAGTCTCAACAAGTATTTTTCATTCAATCCTACGGTGCAAATGTTAACCTAGGAAACATATGCTACGATGATGTTTTAGCATTGGAGTGGATTGTCAACAGAAAGCTAGACAACTTTTTTAAGGTCAGCTAGTTTATATTGAACAGGGCTCATGTAGCCCAATGTTCCATGAATTCGAATATGATTATACCAGTGCACATAG
>NZ_QXJP01000002.1 GCF_004115085.1 Longirhabdus pacifica
CCACTCTCATAAAGTTTTACCATCTGTTGTTTAAATTCAGGTGTAAATGTTCTTCTTGTTCTTTTGGTCATTGTAGAACTCGCTCCTCTAATATATTAATTCTAGTCTACTTGACCTTAATTTTTCTGTCTAGCTAAGTGTAGCCGATCCAGCTTTTTTAGAAATATATCATCACATGATCGTTGCGCTTATCTAGCTTAACAAAAAGTTATGAAGAAAATTTGAAGAAGAAATACACAAAATAAAAAATATTAAAAACCAATGATATAATGGTAAAAAATAGTGGTTGGAGGCATGCTGATGATAGTCAGAAAATTGATAGTTTATTTGCTTTTGCTTGTTATACTCTATCACCCTTATGTAAAAGGGGAAGTTTTCGCAGCGGAGAACAACGTGCATGTTTTTATGGACGGACAAGAAATCCATTTTAATGTTCAGCCTACAATGAAAGATCAAACCGTATTCGTTCCAGTGAGAATGTTTGAGAATCTAGATGTCACCATAACTTGGCATCCTGAACACGACATCGTGTCGATCTCAAAAGAAGAGGATGACATGGAACTTATCATTCCTATTGGTAAGAATGTTGTCATTGTGAATGACGAGATCATCACGCTATCTTCTCCTATTGAAATGATAGACGGGAACACGATGGTACCTGTTCGCATTGTCGGAGAATCTTTAGGTGTACTGATCGGATGGGATGAGCATACGAATACGGTCATCATAAGCACTACCGCAATTAAATTTGCATATGACGATGAGTTTAAAATTTTAGGTGTTTCTGGAGAAAATCAAAGTATTATCATTCATTATGAAGGAGGAAACCTTATAGATGAGATAAGATTAACACATGTCACTACGATGGATGAACAAGCGTTGCATTATACGCAAGCTTTAATAGAAGATCCGTCCTTTTACATGGATATAGAAGAACATGATATTAGAGATGAAAAAAATAATGTATTAGGATATATTTTTCTGGATGATGGAACGTTTATAAATGCATTATTAATATCCGAAGGATTAGCTAAGTTTGATGCTTTTTCAAATAATTCCACTTGGAATGCACTTTTTGAATTTCTACAAACAGATGCACAGCAAAATAAGAGAGGTATTTGGTCAGATGCAGATAATAATGAACAACAAGAGTAAGTGGCTATAGACGTAAAATAAGAAAGTAACTAAATGAAGGAACTAAGGATTTTCATACCCATGATGAAAAAGATGAACTGGCTTAGGTGACTTTTTCGGTACGAATAAATTATAAAAAAGCCAAATTCCACATGCAGCTGAGTGTCCGGAACTTGGCTTTTCACATTAGAATCACATTGAGACTGTTTTGCAATACATCATGGTGTAACTTTCTTGTTGTTATTAGTTTTTCTCATCAATCCAGCTATTTTAATGACGAGAACAATAACTACCCATCCTAAAGCTGCTCCCATCGTATTTAATATCACATCATCAATATCGAATCTTCCTATCTGTAGCATGAGTTGTAAGACTTCTATACTTAAGCTCATAAGCATAGAATGAAGGACGACCCTTGAGCCTTTTTGATATTTTGCAAATAATAAAGGTAAGAAAAAGCCAAGTGGCATAAAGATGAGTATATTACCTAAGGTGTTGTTTAAGACAATATCAAAATTGTATCGATGGTATTCTAGTATGTATGTAGATGTATTTTTAAAAGGGATAAGGTTCATGTTGTGTTGCCATACAGCCATATCCCAGTAGCCTTTATTTTCTGGGTAAATATAAAAATAACGCAATCCATTCATATTTAATAACCGCTTAAAAATTAACTGAAACAAAGCAACAAACGCATATAAACTAAACTCAGTCCAAGTGACGATTTTTATCATTTTCGCATAGGGCGATAGTGAATGATTAATCCCTTTACTAATTTCATTTTCATTTCCGAACGATTGTATCGCTTGTAGTATGGCTTCGTGCTGTGAAAAGCCTTTGTCCTCATACTCTTGTTGCAACAAAAGCAAGTGATCTTTCATCTCGTCGAACATTTCTTCTTTCTCTGCCTCACTGCAATCTAATGGTTTCACAATTTGTCTTATGTAAGATTCCATCCTTTTGTCCATGCTGTTCCCTCCCTTGTAACATGAATTAAGTGGTTCACTTTTTTCCACTCTTCCATCTTCTTATTTAATTCTTCTTTGCCGCTAGCTAAAATACGGTAATATTTCCGTCTACCACCTCGTTCAACATCTCCCCAATACGATTGAATCCATTCTTTTTTTTCTAAACGCTTTAAAGCAGGATACAACGTGCCTTCACTCATGATGTAGTTGTCATTACTATTTTCTTTTAAACTCTTGGCCATTTCATAGCCGTACATATCTTTCCTTGCTAATAAAGAAAGAAGTAAGATGTCGATACTTCCCTTCATTATTTCTTTGTCCATAATAACCAATCACCTCCTACATATTTCCATCCCGATTATAACCATTGTATATCAATGTACATCGTATTACAAGGTATAGAATCAAAAAATAAACAAGCCAAACTTTAAAGGGGAGTTGCACCCAAAGCTAGCTTGTTGTGTATATCAATCCATTCGCAATGCTATTTTTCTATCTTCTTTTATCTTTTACTATATACAGGTTGATCTAAGTGCAAAGCAGCTTGTTTATTCTCTTTTACTTGCTTCGTAATAAAAAAGCACATGAGCAATACAATCACTATCAGCACATAGGGTGACGAAAATAATAAAATCCCAAACAGTACGATACACATGATGGTTATCATTATTTTCACCTTTTTAGAGGGAAACAACTTCCACGCTGCAAGTAAACATACCAAAACGTTACTAATAAAAAATGCATCGGCGATGGCTACTAACTGTTGTACATGTAACACATCAAAAAATATAAAAATAAATACAAACATATGAACAGTAAATAACATGATGATCCCTGTGATGGGAACAGCATTCGCTGTTTTATATGTAAATATTTTAGGCCATTTATTTTCTACGCCTGTACTGTGAATCAATCTAGCAATCCCACCAATAAATAAGATGACACCCGTTAAACATAAACTCGGCGCAACAATACCCATGATCACATTGGCTGCGCTGCCAAACAAAGGTTTTAAAACGGCTGTTACTGTTATGTATTCACCTTGGATGTCAGACCACTGTATCGCTGCTGCAACGATCAAACAAACAACAGTAATCGTAATTGTGCTAAAAGTAATCGCTCTTGGAATGGTTTTACGTGTATTCTTCACCTCATTACTGTAATTTCCAATCACTTCCCACCCTACTACCATCCAAAATAACAGTAGAAGACTACTGCCAAAGGAGGATAAGTCAAAACTAGTATTCATGGAAACCAGTTTAGGTTCTAATACAAGGGATACTAACCCTCCACTAAATAACAAAATAACGGAAATAGAAGATAAAATAAAAGACAGCTGACCGACAAAAGAAACATGTCGCAACAAAATAACAAGGGAAAGTCCCATCAAAACAAAAGCCGTCCATTCCGTTGATAAAAAAGGATTAGGAAGAAATTGTGCTGCCGTCAAAAGTACCGCAATAGGACCAAAACAAACAGCACCGATAATAAAAAACGAAGCTAACATTCTAATTTGTTTACCAAATACAGCTTCTATCGCTTGTGTAACCCCAGCATCCCCAGGGAACTTCATACTTAATTGTCCAAACAAATATGCAAAAAAGCAGTTTACGATCATGATAATGACCCAGGATAAAATCGCATACTCCCCTGCGACCTCGTAAATGAGCGGCGGTAATATAATAATTCCAGAGCCTAAAATAGGTCCGATAATAAGTCCACTTAATTGTATAGCATTCAATTTCTTCTCTTTTACTGTGTTCATGGTCATCACCTCATGTTTCATAGCTTATCATAGACGTTACTATCATCGTTATATATAATTAATGATAGTAATAATCGAAAAAGGTGATAGTAGATGGATATCGACATATACCGTACATTTATTGAAGTTGTAAAATGGAAAAATTACAGTAAAGCGGCAGAACAACTCGGTTATGCTCAATCTAGTGTAACGACCCAAATGAAAAAACTAGAGACATATTATGAGGCTAAAATGTTTGAAAGAATTGGTGGAAAAATGCAACTAACGTATGCAGGTGAAAACCTATACACATATGCACTCAATATAGTCGGCTTAGAGAATGAGGCGAAACAGCGTATACGACATACAGATGAATGCTCTGGTTCTCTTTCTATTGGAACGGTTGAGTCCCTTGCTACATTTGAACTCATCAAATATTTTAAACATTTTAATCATGAATATCCGCGTGTTACTTTTTCTGTTGAATCTAATTTATGTAAGTACTTATACGAAGGAGTGCGACATGGTACATATGATTTAGCTATCGTTATGGATGAATACCGTCCACACGATAAAGATCTAATAAAAATTAACATGCGAAAAGAAGAAATGGTTTTGGTTGCATGCATGGACCATCCTTTATGTAACTATGACACTGTAAAAATGGCAGATTTACAAGGTGAAACGTTCGTATTTGCTGAAAAAGATTGTTCCTATCGTACGATATTTGAAAAAGCATTAAAAAATAATGGGGTTCATTACAGTAAATCATTAGAATTTAATAGCATCGAAGCCATTAAGGAATGTGTAAAAGCGGGATTAGGTATCTCGTTACTGCCTAAAATAACGGTGGTTCGTGAGCTGAATGAAAATCAATTAGCTTGCGTTCCCGTAGAGGAAGCAAACATGGAAGTATTTTCGCAAATCGTCATCCATAATAAAAAATGGATCTCTCCTATCGTGGAACGGTTTATTCAACTTCTAGTGCCAGATTTCAATATAAAAGATACTGCTATTTCCGATTTACTTCATTAACTTCCTACATTAAAGTAATCAAAATATTTAAAAACGAAACGATTCTTTATTTTTGAGAGGAATCTGAATCCATGACATGATCAAAGTAATGGAGCTGTTATTCACTCCATATTTTTATTTCCTCCTCTCCCCTTTTGCACATAGCATTGTCATAACCCTATATTAAATTCACATTGCTGTCGTCATAATCATATCGAAATCCATCTTGTTGCACGTCATTTGTTTTTTCTTCGGTATGTTGTTGATGTTGTTCATTGTCGCTATTCGTTAATGTCGACGCACTAGTGTCATGATCCATCTTACTTAACACTTGGCGATATTTATTCAACGTATCTTCTTCAACTTGATACTTTAGCGCTGTATGCAAAGCTTGTTCAATAATATGGTAATCTTCACTGTTCAAAGTATGGCTCACCGTAACCACCTCCCATTTGTTCGCTTTTCTTAATTTGCTATTTCATGATATTTTATATACATCTGTATTCTTATTTTGTCTTTTATATTTTTTATCTTTCAGTTACAAATCATGTTAGTTGGCTGTTTTTTTACTCACACTATAAATAATCGCATTACATTCTTTATTAGTGACAATAACTGTCACTATGGTCTGTTATATTAGTTATGGAACATACACATAACGGAAGCGAAAGGAAGATAAAAGAATGAACAATATGCATGACAAGAAGCAGAGACCTTTGAAAGATAAAATAGCAGTCGTTACGGGTGCCACGCGAGGCGCAGGGCGAGGAATTGCCATGATGTTAGGTGAAGCTGGAGCTACTGTATATGTAACGGGAAGAACGACGAAAGGAAATGTTTCTCCTATGGGTAGAACGGAAACCATAGATGAAACTGCAGAATTGGTAACAAAAAAAGGCGGAAAAGGTATACCGGTCAAGGTCGACCATACGGTAGAAGAAGAAGTAAAATCACTATTTCAACGCATTGACAAGGAACAAGACGGTAAATTGCATATTTTAGTGAATGATGTTTGGGGTGGTGATCCATTAACGGATTGGAATGCATCGTTCTGGGAGCATTCATTGCAAGATGGTTTACTAATGCAAAAAAATGCTGTTCACTCTCATATGATAACGAGCTATTATGCTGCTCCACTCCTTGTGAAAAATGATAAAGGATTAATTATTGAAATAACAGACGGTGTCGATTACAACTATAGAGGTAACTTATATTACAGTTTAGCCAAAATTTCTGCCATCCATTTAGCACAGGCCATGGCAAAAGACTTAGAACCTCATCACGTCACTTGTATCGCATTAACCCCTGGATTTTTAAGATCAGAAGCAATGTTAGAGCTTTTCGAAGTGACAGAAGAAAACTGGCAGGAAGGTGCGAAAAAAGACCCTCACTTTATCGCATCCGAAACCCCATTTTTTGTCGGAAGAGCGGTTGCCGCTTTAGCAACAGATCCTCATGTTCATCGTAAAACAGGTACAGTAACAAGTTCATGGGAATGTGCTAGAGAATATGGTTTTACCGATGTAAATGGTCAAACACCAGACTGGGGTAAACACTTTGAAGAGCACGTTTTAAGTAAAGAAACCTAAAGTTTATAAAAAAATGCACATCTAAAATAGAGAGACGAATCAACGGAGGAGCACATGTCAAAATCACAAAGATTAATTGAACTCATGATGACAGTCAACAGAATGAGAAAATTTACTGTAGGTGAACTAGCTGACCAATTCTCAGTGTCAAAACGTACCATATTAAGAGACTTGCAGGAGCTAAGTGAACTCGGTGTACCATTGTATTCTGAAGTAGGGCCTCATGGTGGATATCAAGTGATAAAAGAAAGCATGCTCCCTCCTATTGCTTTTAAAGAAGCAGAAGCGGTTTCCATCTTCTTTGCCATTCACGCTTTACGTCATTATGCTTATTTACCTTTTGAGGAAGAAGCAGAAGCAGCCTTACAAAAATTTTATCTACATCTCTCAGGTGATATTAGAGATGAAATCGATCAAATGAAAAATCGTATAGATTTTTTTTCACCGCAAAGGCAGTATCCTTTTCCCCATCTGCCTCTACTCTTACATACATCTATAAAGCAACAAGTCATCTGCATTCAATATGACGGATTAGAACGGACGACAAAAAGGCACATACAACCTATAGGCGTATACGCTCAAAATGGCTTGTGGTATTGTCCGGCATATTGCTTCGAACGTGAAAGTATTCGTGTATTTCGCTGCGATCGAATTTTAGATGTGGAGATAGATACGTCCGGAATAGAGTCAAAAGAGTTGCAGCATGTTCATTTGGAAAATTTCTATTCCTACATGCAAAGAGACGCAAAGCAAGTGGAGTATATGGTGGAGCTGACTAAAGAAGGCGTTCGTCGTTGTGAAACAGATATAAGATGGAAACAAGATTTGTACAAATATGATCATGGTAGTGGTTATTTAAAGGGAAGTCTCCCTGAGAGTCAACTTTCTTTTTTTGCTTCTTTTTTCATGAGCTTAGGTTCAGAAGCTAAAGTTTGTGAGCCTGCACAATTAGTGAATGCTATGAAAGACATGATTAAAACATTAATGCAGCAATACGACCTTGAATGACACTACGAAAAGGAGAAAGCATCACATAGTATCAAATGCTTACCTCTAATGTAACAGAAATGAGCAAAAATTATATAATGCACTCTCCTTCTCCTCCTACGAAAGCAGTACTCAGGTTACACCTATTTACCGATGTTGTAATAGGTGTATTCCTTTATCATTAACATATAAACAAATGTATTTGCTCATTCAATTAACCCGTCAAGTCATCCATACCATGATGGTTTGAAATGAATGCCACTATGAATGCCATTTTAAAGTGGGAGTGATAAAAATGAACGTAGAACAATATTTAAATCGAATTAACGTAAATACATTACACGATGACCCATATACTAATCTTGTACATCTATTAAAGCAACATGTATTTACAGTGCCATTTGAGAATTTAGATGTAATCAGAAAAGTTCCTATTACACTGGATTTACAGCGTATTTACGAAAAAATTGTGCATCGTCATCGCGGTGGATTCTGCTACGAAATTAATGGACTATTTCATTGGCTGCTGAAAGAACTGGGATACAATGTAAAAAGAATTGCTGCCACAGTGAAAAAAAATAAATCTGAGTGGTACAAAGATCATACTCATTTGAGCAATATCGTTACTTTGAACCAAAAGGAATATGTAGTGGATGCCGGGGAACGTTACAAAGTTACTAAAATGAACGATATGATCTATTATGTGCAAAGATACGATGAAGAAGAAAAAGAATGGTTGACATCTTATAAGTTTACTACGGAGGAGATAGAGTTTTTATTTTTCGAAGATATGTGTAAGTGGAACCAAAGCCCAGCCTCACCATTCACACAAAAACTAATCGTTACATTGAGCAATGAACATGGAAGAGTATCGCTTACAGGGAAAGAAATCATTACAACGATAAAATGGCTTGAAAACTAAAAAATCTTATCCCATAGAAAAAAGAGCATCATTGTTAAAGCAACTTTTTAACATACAGCTGCATGATCCCACTATTACACAAATACAGGTGTAAGAAGTTGTCGTGGGCAGCATCGTATAAGTGAATGAAGAATGTTTAAGCTTCCATTCCATTTCAATCCTTAACCTATAGCATATTACAACGACATCTTATCTTACATTATATGTAAATTTGATTTTTTATATCTATCTATTTGAGATTTTATTATTGGATGATGCTCATTTTAATGTAGTTTTGATTGACCTTCATATGTTGTGTACGAAAGAAGTAATGAACTTTGTTAGAACGAAATTTTAAACCGTGCAAACACGTTTAGTGATAAAACGCTTTGTATGGTCGCCATACTGTGATATAATCGCTGTACTATATTGGTCTATGGAGCTGAGTTGTGATATGCCTAGGAAACATGATCCTGTTGAAAAAGAAAGTACGCTTGGTCATCTCATTAAGGTGCAACAAGTCATTGATTTTGTTGTGTTGTCAGAATTGAAAAGTGGGAAGCAATTTTATGTTAGTGAATTGGATCAAAAAATTGCGGAAGCATTGGGCGGTGTTGGTGTGAATGATTCGTATTTAAGTGCGAGGCTCAAGAAGCTATATGAAAATGGACACGTTGTGCGAGAATGGAAAGGAGACGACCGTTACAACCGTTACTATCAAATTACGGAGGATGGCCAGGCTTATTTAAACATGATGTTAGATGATATAGCTGAACGCGCCAAACTTGCGCAAAAAGTATATTCTAATTTTGAAAAATACATAAATCAAGCTTGAATCGTTGATTACTTAATAGTTTAGCAGTTAGAGACCTTGAAAAACTTCATCATAGAAGCTTTCAAGGCTTTTAATTGTTTTTATTACATATGTGTTTAAATGGATTTATACAAAAAAGTACATATATTTAGCCTTATTCATTTTGTTCTGTACCGTCAATAATTTTGTGTGTGTAAATGGAAATGACTTTGCATGCAAAAATCTTTCGTTACTGATTAAACATTATTTTGTAAGTTGATACTTGCCATTTAACCATTTTGTAATGATCATTGTTGCAAGACCCAATATTAAGTATACGTAGCCTCCCGCTTCGATTGCATATCCAAAAGGAGGAACCATTCTAGCTAGAAAGATCATACTTAGAAGTGTAATAGCTGCCATGAAAAAGATAAATAAAAAATCTCTAACTTTATTTGATACTTTGTAAACAGACTGTTGCAGCCATTTGAAAGTCAAAAAAACGAACAGAAAAATAATAACACATGTTATTAAAAAAGTAACGAACACCGTTCCTATGTAAACTGTCTGATTACTATCTTTAAAATATAGTGTGATAATACTTCCTATCCCATTAATGATAGCTATCAATGCTGCTAGCTTGAGTAAGAGGAAGCCTATAAAAAACGCTCCACTTTTCCATGATTCTTTTGGTAATTGCTTGATCATTTCATCGCAATAAGCTGAGGGATTGTTTCCAAACACATCTTCTGCAGATTTTCCTTCATGTTGCGCATGGATGATATGATCTAAAAGCTCCATTAATAATTCTTCTGATTGTTGTTCTGAAATTACTATACTCGTTCGAATGTAGACTAACATTTTATCGTAATATTCTTCATTTTCTTTTATCAATACTTTACGCTTTTTGTTATTTAATTGGATTAACGCCTTAGCATTCATCGAGCATTCCCCTATTCAATAATTTATCCACAGGTTTCTGAATATTTCTCCATTCTTCTTGAATTTCTAACAATGCTTTTTCCCCATCATTTGTAAGTTGGTAATATTTTCGTTTAGGCCCTGATGGAGAAGCACGCATTTCGCCTTTAATTAACCCCTCCTTTTGAAGACGAAGTAAGATTGGATAAATAGACCCTTCACTAACGTCGTTCAATCCAAATAGTTGGAGCTTTTGTGATAATTCATAACCATAAACCGTTTCTTTGTCAATAATAGATAAAATGCAGCCCTCCAAAATCCCTTTCAATAATTGACTTCTCAAAGACATTTTCCTTCATCCTTATCACTATATTGTAATACAAGGTAGAACTTCTTAATTAAGCTATCTTGCAAAACCAGATAGCTTAATCATTATTTATATTACCTTATCTATCGTAATTCATCAAGCCAATTCTGATGTAGGTGATTTTTCCATTTTATTTAATACCTTTTCCATTATAAGTTGTCTTTCGGTCTTAATAATTTCTAGAGTGTCATCAATACTCTGCCCATTTAACAAAGTTTTTCCAAATTACTGCTCCACTAATGACATGAAATTAGGAAAAAACGATTGTGGTAATTTTTAAAAACTCTTTAATCCTTTGTTTTCAACTGAGTTAGACATACTTCATCACGTTATATCCCTATTTTTCATCCATGATGTTGCAGCCACTCTTGCAATAACTTTTGCTCTTTCGTATCTTTCAACCCTGCGAAGCGCATTTGATCTGTCGGTCGTGTCATGTCCCATTCCCATGTGTCTCTAATCGTTTCTGAAATCGGTCTTAAAGTCAGTCCTTTGGCTTTTGCCTTTTCATTACTTACTTCCATGTAGTGGGTCATATGAGCGGTCTCACCTTGCTTTGGATTCCATAAAGGCAGCTCGTCCCACGGCATCACTTTCCGATCTAGTAAAAATTCATGATCCATCCAAACAAATTGTGCATCACTGTTCGTTATTTTTTTACATTCATTTAAAAAGTGTAGAAAAGAAATGGGATGCTCTGGCCCCATGCAATTATAAGCTCCTGTGTGCTTCTGTTCGATCGTGTGGATCACAAATGCAGCTAAATCCCGAACATCAATAAACTGAACAAAATCATCAGGCTGACCAGGTACGAGTACTTTTCCTCCTTTGTGCACTCTAGTTGGCCAATACGTAAAGCGATCCATAGGATCTCTAGGACCTACGATTAATCCCGGGCGAAAATAAATACCTCTATTGGGCATTACAGATTCTATAGCTCTTTCAGAAAGCACTTTTAACTCTCCATAATATTGTCGAACATCTTCCGATGTCGGATCTTCCAACTCTAGTAATGGTTCATCTTCCTTTTTGTTTGGATACAAATAATCTTGGTACACGGACACCGTCGACATAAATGCATATACGTCAACAGCATCTTGTAAACATTGCGCTGTATGCGTGACGCTTTTCGGTATGTAACCAGGTGTATCAATGACCGCATCCCACTTCCTTCCCTTCAAAGCAGATAAATCTGTGTGACGATCTCCTATTAACGTTTCCACTTCTGGAAATGCATCTACATTCGATTGCCCTCTGTTGAATAATGTGACTTCGTGTCCCGCTTTTAGTGCCGCATCCACAATATGATACCCAACAAACACCGTTCCGCCAATGACTAATAACTTCATTTCCTCTTCCTCCTCCATTGTGTTCATGTACGACATGCTTATTTTAATTGCTGAATGTATTTCACTAAACTGTCTATCGTAGACAAATGTTCTGGTTGCAAATCTTCCATATCAAATTCGACCATGCATTTCACTTCTATATCCAGTAACAAAGAGACAATACCAGAAGAATCAATGCCCAGTTTTTCAAACAACTCGTCCTGCTCTAATAGTTCATTTTTATTTACTTTTAAATAATCTGCGATGACTTGCTTCACGATTTGCACCGTCTGTTCTCGTGTCATATGACTCACCTCATTTATTTAATACTATAAATAATTAATAACATTAATAATTTAAAACCCTTGATATGACTGATCTTTTCACGGATTAGCTTTCTTTTTATTGTTCTTTTCTAACTGTATTGCTCGAAAAAAAACAGATTGAGCTCCTCCGTAGTGACGTTCTTCTAAACACTTTTTCCATTCCATTGCTCGCTGCTTATATTGATCTTCCATCATATACATACAGAGCTGATATAAATGGTCTGGCGTAAACGTCCCAGGTAAAACATACTCTCCTATCCCCATCTCATACACTTGTCTAGCATTAAACTCTCGTTCCGTATGCGTTGGTATAATTAAAGAAGGAACACCATGCTGTATAGCAGCTAAACAACTACCATGTCCGCCATGATGAATATATAGCTGGAAATGTTGAAGTTGGTCATCATTAAAATAAGGAACAAGCGTCACATTATCAGGGATAGATTGTTGCATGTGGGAAGGGAGGGTTTCCGAAGTTGCTAAAATCACGTTGACTGCTTTTTTTGCAAAAGCATGGATAACAGACTCTATAATGTTCAGCCCAGTTAAACCAGTTGAATCTTCCATTCTGCCAGGATAAATGAGAATATTGGGCTTGTCTTCTGCTACCGCATGTGAAGTGTTTTCATGCATATTCATGGAAATCGGTCCAACATATACGACATCATCATGTTGTACCGGGTCCAGTTCGGGTATACTCGGCATAATATTGACATCCGCTTTATTCAAATCTTCTATTTTATCAATACTTGGCAACTGATAATCACTTAATATTTCATTGATCACCGGTGTAACCATCGATATGTTTCTAGGTATGCTACCCCAATGATATAAGGCTTTCCCATCTGGATGGAGACACGATTGCGTAATAGAGATGGCAGGAATACCTAGCACTTTTGCGGCAATTAATGTATGTGGACTTAAATCCGCGATAACGAAATCTACTTTCTCTTTTTCTAATAAGGCAATACGATCCCGTATCCAAGCTGCTGTAAATGCTTTATCCAACAACCCCATCTGAGCAAAATAATGATCCAAATGATAAAACTGTGACTGCGGACGTAAAGCATAGGCTCTACTAGGAGCTACTGTCCCTTCATCAGGGAGTATCCCATATCCTAACTGCTTCAATATGTTCAAACTATACTCTCCGTAAGCACTAAAGCTAACCTGCACCTCTGCTTGCTGAAAGTAGTTTGCAATAGGGGCTGTTCGCATAATAGGTCCCATTCCACCACTTAATCCAATAAAAACATGTCGCATATAGTTCACCGTCCCCCTGCTAATTCTTTCAAGTCTTGAAATTGTTGCCACTGTTGCGGTGTACCGATAGGATGACATACATCCACTTCATGGATCATAAATGTATATCCTTGTTGGACTAGTGTATTGTATAGGGGAGCTACGTAGTATTCTCCGAGCACTTTATCTTCTCCTTGTATCATTTTTTGGGCAGCTTCAACGAATAACGAGGTGGAACTAAAATGGTAACATCCCGTCGTCGCATAAGGAGATATCACTTCCTTCTCCTTCACGGAAAGGACGTTGTTTTGACCGTCGACTTGCACGTAACTGTACGCAGGATCTTGCGAAGGAAAAACAGGAATGATGCCATCGCAAGATTTGTTTTTAAAAACATCGGTGTTCATTACAGAATAAGTGTCACCGTTATATATCAAAAGCGATTCATTATCATGCAGTAATGGTGCGGCTTTTAACACGGTAGCTGCTTGTCCTTCAGCTACTTGATCTAAAGAAATAATTTCAGCATGACTACAGTATTGCAAAATGATGGATTGCAAAGGAAAGTGGGCAAGGTCTCGTTCTAAACATACAAAAACAACATGGTGTTGTTGAATGATCGGCTGAAGACTATCTAATGCCCAATAAAGCATGGGTCTCCCTCTTGTTTCCACCAACATCTTAGGTACTTGAAAACCTGCTTGCTTAAACCGCTTCCCTTCTCCAGCGATCGGAATAACAATATTCATGGCTCCACTCCCTCCTCTCTATTGCTCCAAAGCTTGATACAGCAACTTCGTGCCAAGCCCGTACATCACGAGCTGTCTTGCTGGTTGATCCACATGAAGGGGAACCATAGACAAAAACAATAACGATTCAATGACCTTTATTTCATGTAAAGGAACAGGACAAAGCTCGTCCCACATCTCTTTCCATTTTTTATGTTCCCAATGTTGACATATCCCATATTCCATGTTGTTATCGTGCTGCATCACGTAAAAGCGATCAGAAATAATATGTTCGTATCCACTCAAACTATGTCTGACTTTAGCTACATCATATCTTCCATCCCCATATATTCCTGGTAAGGCAAAAGAACCCCTCGGATCAATCATGATGATTTTTTCCCCTTCTTCAGCCGTAAACAAATTCGAAAAGCATAAGTCCCCATGAATCAATTGCGGAACAGGATCACGGAATAAAGAAGCTAAAGAAGCTTGATTTTGCTCTAAAAAGGTGAGAGGGCACGGATAAGGGTGATGATTAATCACTACTTTCCCTTTATCGTAAATTGCTTTTGCCCATGCTTGTTGTTGTAAAAGCTTTCGTAATCGTGTTAACGTTTTTTCGATGTACATTTCAAAGAGATGAGTAGAAGTAACAGAAACCTCATCATACGCTGAGAAATCTCGATAAACCGACAGTAAACGCGAGAAAAAGCGTTCTTTCTTGTCCCAATCTGGATGCTGCAAATACGTTTCATGTAGTGTCTGGTAAGGCACGTATTCCATCGTAATAAAGACGTTACCATCTTCTAAACTATAGTTTTCAATTGTAGGAATGTAATGGTGTAATGCGGAGGGAAGGTTGAGATACCAATTAATCTCTTGCTTTAGTTTTTGCTCATCTGTGCTTCGTTTCGTAATACACCCAGATGTAGAATCATACGTAATTGTATTGAAATACCTTGCTTGTATAGGATTCACCATCGCTATTCAGCACCTTTATTTATGATAAACGGTTCCATGAATTGCAGTGATCTAGCACATAATGGTTGTAATTGATCACGTTCAATTTCATCCATTTCTAATGTAAGCCATGCTGTGAAATCTTTTTGTTTTAGGAGCTGGAATAAAGAGAAGAAGTCGAAATTCCCTTGACCAAGTGGAACGAATTTTACTTTTCGTTGGATTTTTTTATTTGGGACAGGGTTTATTTTTACATAATCTTTGAGATGAATAGCAAAAATGCGGGGAAAATAGTTTCGTATGAAGGACAAAATATCTATATTAGCCTCGGCTAAGTGGCCAATGTCTGGGATAAGTCCAATGTGGGATGCTACTCCATCCATGACGGCATCTATTTCTGATTTCGTGAAAATGCAATGACCGAAATGAGGGTGTATTGCTGTTTTAATTCCTTTATCATCATACCGCTTGGCAATTTCATTGATCATTTGCATGACATGTTGCGCAGTTTCCACAGTATGAACTTTGTTGTATTTCAGTCCTGGACCTAATATGACAAGGGGAATTTGACTCTTTGCAAGCATGGAAGCAAGTCGATCGTGATGCCAATATATCTCCCTCCGGCGACTCCAACTATCGAAATGACCGAATTCAAATACAGCGGACACCTGTAATTGGTATGAAAGCAAAAGCTCTTTCCATGCTGGTATGTCACGTTCATACTTCCATAACAGATTACTTCCTACCTCGATGTGATGTATATTATTGTCCTGCATACAGGCCATACCTTGTTGGTGTTCACTCCCCCAAGGGCTTAATTGGCATGACAATTTCATCTTAATGTGATCCCCTCCTATGCCATTCAATCTAGCATGTTGGGCTCATTTTATCATGCTGTATTCAGCTTTTCTCGGCTTAGCTTTCTCTTTGTAGGAAGTAAGTAGGAAGGAAATCATTAGAAGCAAGACAAATTAATATATTTCTTTGGCATCAGGAGGTAGTTGTCTAATATGGTGAAGAAATTGGGTCATGTTTGCATCGTCTTGAATTGAATAAGTAAAATGAAATTGCTTCGCTACATGTTTGGATAATATACGAAACAAATCACATGCAACAAATAGAGCATTCCACATACGTTGATAGTCTCCATCACCATACGTTTGTTCGTACATTTCCCAGTAATCTGCTGGTAAATACTTCTTATAGTACTTACCCATCTTGCCTGTTGAGACTTGAAAATCATATTGTATTCCAATCCACCAGTTGACCATTTTATCTAAACTGTCTCTTGTTGTATATTGAAACATTAGCGATGCATACGGAAGCTCATCACGCCATATACCTTTCGCAACATTTTGAGAACACCACCAAAAATTATTAATACAACTCTCAAACTCTCCTGCTGCCGGCTTTTTCACATAGTAATCTATTTCGGTAGGAGATGATATAGCTGGCAGTATGTTATCTTTGTCCAGCAATGGAACAGTGAGCTTATCTTTGCCGTATTCATGTAACATATCTGCTTTTGTCTGCATCCGCAAATCTATACGATTTCCATCTGTAAACAACATTAAATATGTATAAGTACGTGAAAAGTCTTTTTCTTTCCCTATACCTTTATCTAGCTTGTCTGGTTCTTGTACCATTAACAAATCTCCAAATATGCTAATCCAACCAGTATCTTTTATGAAAGACATGGTTTCTGTGACAACAAACACCACATCATAATCTTGAAAAATATCTTTAGGAACGTTAGGATTCGTTCTTGATCCATTCATATAGACAGCTCTGATTCTCTCATCTTGAACTGCCACTTTATGTATTAAACTCATTATTTCTTGTTCGCTTCTCAATTCGCTACCTTCTTTTTTATATGATATTTTGAAGACATTTTCTTTATTTTTTTAAAAAATTAGAAACCGATTATACAATATTACTTAGATATTAATCCAATTTTTTTCAAATTTAATCTAACAAAGAGTGGAGCGGCTACACCTAACTAGACAGAAAAATCACATTCAAGTTTACATGAGTTATGTTAGCGGACGTAAATAGGATTAACGAAATATATGCATGACCGAACATTTATTCTGCATGCACTACACCGGGACTTTCTTGAAAATGATAAATTTAAATTTAATCTTTCTCTACATGTTTGGATCTTGAATCGGAAAACCCATCCTTATATCCACCAATTTGAATTACACTTGTTTTTGTTACCCTATATTCATATTCAATATGTTTTTCATCATTAAAAATTACGGTTATAGGAAAAAGTGGTGCTTTTGCTAATTTACCTTCAATGCTAAAAATTTCTTTTTCAGTATATCCTTTTTCATTTAGTAGATAGCTTTTTATTTTTTGTTCATCATGATAAATTTTAATTTCTACGTACAAAAATGGACTCATGGCCAACAAAACAATTAAAAGAATCAAAATGTATTTCATACCTGTTTTTTTCATATTCCACCTCCTCTACTTGAGGAAAAGAAAGCCAATTACTACTGAAGATGCTGACTCAGCTCCATAAATATACATTCATTAAAATAATATGTAAGTTTTACTTGAATTTTTTTAGTAAGAATACTAGAAGAATAACAGGAATGCTAAAAATAAGAATCATAATTAATATACCAGCTATGCCAATGTTACTAAGCAAATTTAACACCTCTTATCATTTGTGAATTTGTAACTAATGTTGCACAATTAGAGTTAACAGATTAAATAGTGTATACTTGTCCATACTTGGTGCTTTATGTTTCATAAATAATATTTATTACAATATTAAAAAAATATTATTTATGAAACTAAATGAATAGATTGATATTAATGTATATTTTACCAATTAGAAAATAAAAAAGTATTGATCATTTAGTCAATACTTTCATAATTATAAAACTATTCAACAAAATAAACCAAACAATAATTTTAAATTTGAAATCATTAAATATACTTAATTCTTTCATTTTTTTATCTTGGATCAAGCTCGTAATTTAAGAACTTAATTTGTTTATCGTAATTATTATTTAAATCTGAATTAATAGAACCGCTAAAAATCAAAATAACAGCCAATAGAATTGTTCCACAAATTTTCTTCATCTTTATGTTTTCCTCCTTAATTTTCTTCGATGATTTTTGCTGCGACATTTATTAAATTTAGGTGTATAGTATTGAGTTGATAATTGTTTTTTATACAAGAAGAAATAATATGATGATAAATTGATGCTATTTCTTTATAATTTCGTAAGAATGTATATACTTCTAATGCTTTACCATAACAACTTAATGCTTCATCTAAATAGCCTTGATTCATTTTAAAATTACCTTTGTATAAATGATATTTCCCAATCTCTTTATATTGATGAGAAGCTGGGGACTGTGTTGGCAAGTATTCATCCTCTTTTTGAATCAATTTTCGTATACTATTCAAATCGTTCAAATCTATATAAATATTAAATAATTCATTAACGCAATGTATTTTTTGCTCTTGTTTGATTTCTTTATAACATTTTTCTAGTAAAGGAATAGCAGTATTGTATTCCTTTTGCTTAGCTTTCATATTTGCGTATGTCATACTAACAAACTCTTTAATAAAATTATACTGATATTTTTCAAAAATATGCAAGTGTTTTTCTACTTCTTCATATTTTTTTAAGTCGAAATATGCATTGATCATTGTACCGTATGCTCTGGCTTCTAGCTCAGATGGCTTGGATGTAATTGCAAGTCCACATTGAGTGAGTTGAATTGTTTCCTCATATTCTTCCAATGCATAAGCTTGAAAAGACATCTTAAAATAAAATTCTCTTTTCTCTTCTTTTTCTAAAAAATCAATATAATGAAGAATTTCTTTTCCTTCATGATAAGTTTGTTTATCTTTTTGAATGTCTAAAAATTGTATAAAATAAACTTGCAACAGCCCTTTTGCGATATATGGTGGTATTCCTCGTAACCTGGCGTATTCTGCTATCGTTATGTATAGTATTAACTGTATCTCACGATCTTCTAGCTTTGATGTGAACTGAAACAGGGAAGACAATGCATCTTCTGTTTCATGTCGATCTGACTCTAAGTATTTCAGAGCTAATTTTCGAATTAGTTTCTCATCAAACTCAATCTCTGTCGTACTTTTTTCAAGTAATTCATGGAGTATGTGTGGTCGATCTTCTACATTGACATATCGGTCAATAATGAGGCGATAAGGAATACTTAGCGCATCGGCAACCGTAAATATCGTCTTGAATTCAGGTCTTCGCGTATCCCCTTTTTCTATCTTACTAATAACCCCCTTGTTTATTCCTAGTTCATCTTGAAGTTGTCCCATTGTCACTTCGTTTTTTTCCCTATATTGTCTGACTAACTCCCCCAACGTATCCATTTTCATATACAACACTCCATTTATCAGACCAATTATTTGTTAACATTATACTAATAAAGTTATGTCGAAGTAAGGTGATTATTGTCACATCTATTAAAATTATTGGTAGAAATATTAAGGAATAGGTAAAAACATGAACTAGTTCTTCACTTTTATCACCTTACATGCAAGTACAACAAGTCCACTGACTAAGAAAAACATGTATTAATGTATAAAATCGTATTTGTATATGGATTCAATTCCATCAATCAAAGCGCTTAAAGTATATATCGTATGCATCACCTGTTTCATGAATAGTTAAATTTATCCTTTTCCATAAAACTGTAGTTATGCTAACCACAGAAAGGGAGTGCATAAAATGAGCTTCAAACAAAAACGATATAATAACGCCATGAAGTCTATCATAGTGGATCAATACCATGCGGGAGCTTCCGTCAATGAATTGAGCCAAAAATACGGAGTAAGCTCAACAGCAATTTATGTTTGGAAGAAAGCGTATACACAAGATAACGGTGCCTCTATGGCATCATATGATAGATTAGAAAAGATATTAGTAACGAACCCGAATGTGCCTATTAAAAAGTTATGTGCTTTTCAAGCTCATTACATGAATCAATCTTTGTTGTTTTTATTTGGCAGTATGAGAAGAAAATATTTGACCATCGTTAACACGATACAATTACAGGCCAGAAGCAATGTTTTAAGTACTATTTTATCATTAAGTTACAACGATGTGTTGCGTATGGACAATATGAATGAGAGCTTTATACATTATTTTATCCATCATCTAGCTGATATTGCTATCTTTCCCCCAAGTCAGGTGGATAGATCTCAATATTTAACTATAAAAGACTTAATGTCTGCATTCGAATCAAATGAAAAATATATTGTGGATCAACTGGAGAAAGGAAGATTCAAAGGCGCTTTTATTTTGGATGGTGAATGGCTCAAGCCAAGGTATTAACAGACGAACACCTTTTTTATTCGGTATTGCTTGTCTATCTATGACTGGATATAATAACCATATATATCATGATGTTAAATGAATGACATGCGTGAAATAAAAAAAGAGAAATCACTGTAAGGAGTGAGTCATATGCCAGCTAATAGATTGGAACACCACCAGCCAATTATAAAAGGATATCTGTTTTACGCTTTCCCCCTCAGTATTATCGGATACAACGAACAAACAAGTCCTTGGATACTAAGCAATTTTATTCAGACGAATTTAGAAATGGATTACGCTAATTCTCCTATCCCCTATACTTTATTCTCCTTTGATTTCAAACAATCACCGTGGCTCAAAATGGAAAAAATAACAAGAAAAACGTTACACCATGTACAAAAAGATATGTTATCCACTTTGAAGTATTTTATCGATGAGCAAAAATATATTTACCTTTATTTAGATGAGTACTATATACCGAGAAGGAGAACGTATCATCAGTCTCATTTCCTACATGAAAACTTAATTTTTGGTTATGACGATGACGCTCAAACGTTTGATGTGCTTGGCTATGATGAAAAGATGATTTTCAAACCGATTCAAATATCTTACGAGGCATTGATGCAGTCGTACAATTCCGTGGAAGACATCATGCATGCCAGTATGGATCAGAACACCTATAGTGATAGTTTCGATGTATTCTCCACTATTACTTTATTTGAACGAAATCCACATGCATCTTATGCATTTAATTACAAATTAGTTCGAGAGTCGCTGACGGAATATTTGAATGGAAGCAATTCCTTCGAACGATTCGCCTCGATCAAACAACCTCCTTCTCATTGCGTATATGGTATGGACTGCTATTCCTACATAGAAAAATACTTTCGATCCTTTTTAGCAGGTGAGGTACCGTATGACATCCGATTTCTGCATATTCTATATGAACATAAACTATTAATGACAAAAAGAATTCAATATATTCACGATCATAAATGGAACGGTGCTCACGGTAACTTATTAGTACAGTGTCAAGAAATAGAAGATTTAGCATTAGCGATGCGTAATTTATTTGTGAGGTATTCACTTCATAACCATTCCAAATATGTTACTAGTATTCTTGATAAATTGCAGCAAACAGCAGAAATGGAGAAGGATTTTCTAGAACAATGTTTAACGGAAGCTTTCTAAGCTTTCACCATTGTTCCCTTTACCCTTCTCCATTGCTTTATCACGCAGTGGTTTTACTGTTTAAAAATATCGTTTGCTCTTGACTAACACCTAATGTATCTCTGACCATGCGACACAGTACACTGTTCAATGCGCATTCTACATAGTACTGAAAACCAGCTGCGTGCAAATGCTCCATAATCTGCAACCACATCACAGGGGAACGCAATTGCTTCACGACTTTGGATCGTATCTCTTCTCCTCTCGTCTCTACCTTACCATCTACATTCATATAGATAGGGATGGAAGCATCGGAAAAAGTGATACTTTTTATTTCATTGTAGTATTGCTCTGATGCCGCTTGCATGAGGGTGGAATGGTATGGACGATTGACTTTAATCGGCATGAATTTCATATTTAATCCGGTAGCAATGTGTTCGAAGCGATCTAGCCCTTTTTGCGTACCCGCGATGGTCACTTGCTTGCGAGAATTGTAGTTTGCAATTTTAACGTATCCATTTTGGATGGAAGCACATATGTTTTCACACATGTCCATAGGCATATTTACAGCTGCCATGCCGTATGTTCCATCTTGTAGATGGGATTCAGAAGCTAAAACTAACTGCTTCACAACCTCAAATGCATCAGGTATCGTGACCACATTAGCAGCTGCTAATGCCGCATATTCACCAAGCGAGAACCCAGCTAAAGCTTGAAAGGAGTATCCTTCCTTCAATGCTAACGTATAGGCGCACAAATCTATTGTCAACATGCTAGGCAAAGAATACCATTCCCGCTCAAATATTTCTTCCTGTCCGTGAAAACATAAGTCTGCCATATCATATCCCATCACGTCACTGGCGGTTGCAAACAATTGTCGACAATCTTCGTCACGATCGTAAAACTCCTTGCCCATTCCAATATACTGCAAACCTTGTCCTCCAAAAAGACATGCCATTTTCTTATTGTTTATCATTTAGCAACCTCCAAATTTTTGTAAAACTCAGCTTGCGTTGTGTATAGCCTTTCATATTCTCCCCTCTCTCGCATCAGTTGCTCGTGACTTCCGATTTCGATAATCTCACCCATTTTCATCACGATGATACGATCACAAAAACGACAGCTAGACATGCGATGAGAAATATACACCGTAGTTTTATCTTTGGTTAGTCCAGAGAAATTGGTATAAATTTCGTATTCCGCTTTTGGAGAGAGCATCGCTGTCGGTTCGTCCAGTACTATAAAAGGAGAGTCTTTAAACAACGCTCTTGCAATCGCTAATTTCTGCTGCTGTCCCCCAGATAATTCTACTCCTTCCTGATGGAATAAACGTCCCAATTCCGTATGGAGATGGTGTGGTAGTTTCTCTATCGTATCTTCTAAATTTAAGTCTCTGATGATTTCTGCAATACTTTCATCTGAATATTCATTGTCAAAAACAATATTATGCAGCAATGAGAAGTTGAGTATATTAAAATCTTGAAAAACGGCCGTAATATAATTCGTATAGTCGTCAAAATGAAGGTCATGAATGTCTGTACCGTTGATTAAAATTTTTCCTTTAGTCGGTTTGTATAACCTTAACAGTAGCTTGATTAATGTCGTTTTACCTGCACCGTTCTCCCCTACAATCGCTAACTTTTCACCTGGGTTTATCGTGAGGTTGATATGCTTGAGTGTATATTCTTCTTGATTCGGATATTGAAACCAAACATCAACGAACTCTATTTTTATTGAAGTTTTAATTTCCTGTTTAGGGTCTATACTCCAGTTACTATCTTGGGTGCTTTCATCATCTTGTTGCTGCGCTTCATTTAACGTAACGGTTTGTAAATATTTAAAATAGGTGGATAAATGCATTCCCGCTTTCTGCAAGGAAATAATACATGCCGTTATCCCAAACAAGGCATTGACGAATACACCTAAACTCGTCATGTATACCACAATCTCCGACAATGAAATGACAGCGTTATACGCAAGCCATCCGATGTAGAAATATACACCGCCATTGACGATAACTTGAAGCGTATTCGAAATGATATTCATCCATGTAAAAGCATGAACGGCTTTGGTGACATCTTTCTTCACTTGTTTGAAATAATACTGCATCTTATCTTCAATCCACTGCCCTAATTGATTCATTCTCATCTCTTTCGCATAGGCGAAATCGGTAGACAATTCTTGAAAGTAACCAATGCGACGACCAATATGAACGAGGGAGTTGCTCCACACATTGAATTCTTTATGCGAAGCTATCGTATTTAAAATTAAACTCACAAAATACGTCAGTAATAGCACGATAAAGATGACAGGACCAAGTGTGAGTAGAATAGCGATGACACCAAATAACTGCAATGTATTGACGATGAGTTGTTTGGAATCAATAATTGTGTTTTGCAAATCCATAAAATGAGCTTGTCCAGGATAAAATATTTCCATGGCTTTTTGTCTATCGTCTATCATTTGCGGATCTTCTATTTGTTGATACGATAGATTCATCGTTTTCAAATTAATTTCTTTTAAAAACTTCGTCTTGAAACGTAAAATCTTTTTCTGTTCATACGTCCAAAATATGCTGTCCAAAGAACGGATGATAAATTCAATCCCACACATTAAGCCAATAAGCAGCAAAGTTTCAGGCAATCTTGCTTGCCCGGTTAACTCATCAACAATCCATTTTAAAAATAAAATGCCGTTAAAGGGATGAATCACTCTCATCGCGATTAAAAGCCCACTGATTACAACGTATAGCTTATCGAAGGTCCATATTTTTTGATATAAACGGAATATGTTATGGAAGTAAACCATCATTTCTTTTGTTAATGCAAGTAATTTGCTCAAGCGATTTCCTCCGATCATGGAAGCGTGGAATACAACAAAGGTATGTCCTTATTTATACGCTTTCTTTGTAATAACGCGATTGAAGTTCATACATATGGTGATACAGTCCTTTTTGCTTTAGTAATTCCTCATGCGTCCCATACTCCGCCACTTCACCATCATCTAGCACACATATTTTATCGCTGATTGTAGAGCTGCTTAAGCGGTGGGAAATAAAAATCGTCGTTTTATTTTGAATGACTTTGGCAAATGCAATATACATTTCATTTTCCGCAATCGGTGATAAGCTAGCGCTTGGTTCGTCTAAAATGAGAACAGGACTCTGTTTGTACATGGCGCGACAAAAAGCTAATTTTTGTGCTTGTCCACCGGATAGCTCAATACCATCACTTTCAAACCTTTTGGATAACACGGTATTTTCTTGATGTGGAAGTGATTTTATTTTTTCCAGCAACTGATTTTGCTGCAACAATGACTGTACATAAGGGTCATGATCGTTACGTTTGAAGGTGATGTTTTCATATGCACTAACGGCAAATATTTTGTAATCTTGAAACACGGTAGCTAATGCATACATATAGCTGTCATAATCGTACTGTTTAATGTTAATGCCGTTGTACTTAATTTCTCCAGACGTCACATCGTAAAGTCGCATAAGCAATTTCACTAACGTCGTCTTCCCCGCACCGTTCTCACCGACAATGACCAAACACTCTCCCGCTTCAATCGTTAAATTAACATTTTTCAAAATCATTCTCGGGTTGTGAGGATAATGGAAAGAAACATTCACTAATTCAAATTTACCTGCTGGGCTTCCTGGTTTTATTTTGATTTTACTAGCAGGATTTCTTAATTCACTCTTACGGCTCATAAAGACGAAAAAATCATTTATATAGTTGTTGATCGTATACAAATTAACGACTTGCTCGAACAATGCACGAAAGCTATCGCTAAATTGACGAATACCATTCATTAACACGACAAAGTTACCGATACTTAATCCTCTAAAAATGACCGCGTAGGCCAAGATGATCAGTACCATGACTTCCTGTGAGATGTTCGTAATGGTGTTGATTAACAACCCTTTTCTTTCATTTCCATTCGTTCGATCAAAGTAAGAGAAAAATGCACTTCTATTTTCATCACCATTTCGAATAACAAAATTTTTCAATTGAAATAAGCGTACTTCTTTTGCAAATTTCAAATCCGTAGCGAGATCGATAATGTAACGCCATTTCCTATCTACTGGTAAAGACTCGCGATGAAGACTGTAGTTTTTTCTTTGTACCCATAAACTAACGAAGGCATTGATGACAGACACTGCTAACACGAAGATAATGAGCAGTGGGTTTAACAACGTTGCTAATATGGTGATGAATGCTAATTGAATGATCGCGACAAATATACCATTTACGGCTTCTAAATATTTTTCCAAGTTGTCACCATTTGCTAGTACAAACGAAGCTCGATTCATTTCTTCAATGATAGTTTGATCTTCCGTATATTTGTAATCCATCTCAATGGACTTCTGACAAAACATCGCCGTGAGAGGGACGAGAAGCCACTTGGAGTGCAGTGTCGTTGCACTCTTGGTGTATATTTGTGTGTTGGTCACGACGAGATGGATGGCGATCATCGTGAGCGTAATTTTCAATATGTAAGGCAGTCCATAACCAAATTGCAGCGCATCCAATAAGTATTTGAAGTAGATAATGGTCACGAAAGGTGCAACTGCATTACTTATAATATGCAGTAATGAAATGAGTAAATAAATTTTACTGTTAATAAAAACGAGTTTATACAAGCTTGCTAGATTACCCATAATTTTCATTTTTACGCATTCAGCCTCCTATAACAGCTGAGGAAATGCTAGGCTTGTTTGCATTCCCTCAGCACATGGTATGACATGGCTCTATTCAACTGATGTCATTGTAAGTGAGTGCAATGTGTCTAAGGATTGCTGGGTGTGTTCTTCTTTACATTGCTCTTGTAAATAGGTAACGAATTGTTCAAGTAACGTTGCTACTTCTTCCTCACATACCGCGTTCTTTTTATAGGAAGCAATAACATGGTATTGCTGATTAAAATTTTTAATTTCTAAATCTAATGCGAATTTAGGTATATTGATCGCATAAGGAATATCCTGCGTCTCTCTAAATTTTTTCAACGAGTTGTCTTCAAAATCAATGTAGAAATAAAATGCTGGTTTTTTACTTTTGAAGTCTTTGATGAGATGGTCATACGGATAAAATTGATTTTTCAGTCCATTGATTGTCGTGAGCGTTACCTCTTTTATATATGCATCCAATGTTTGTTGTGATTGCGCATCTATTCTGATAGGAATGAGGTTAGTAAACACGCCCAATGCACGTTTGAATTCAGGCAAGTAGCGATTCAACACTGGAGTCAACAAGGCGATGTCCGTTCGCTCTGTAAATTTAGACAGTGTAAGAGCATAAGCACTTAAGAAAATGTTAAATATCGTTGTCTTTCTTGACTTCGCAAAATGAGATAGACGATCTGTCAAATCTGTATTTAGCGTGATAGATGTATGGCCATAGCCAGCATCCTCTGCTTGATCTTCTCCTTTATGTTGAAAAGGAGTTGTGAAGTCAAATCCTTTCAGTTGCTTTTTCCAATAGTCTTTCATCGATTTGTATTCATCAGACTTGTGAAACACCTTCTCAAACTCCACATATTTTTCATATGGGGTAATGTCACTGGCAGGTGTTGTATCTGTAGAATAGGCTTCAATATGCTCTTGTAAAATGGTTGTTGAATACCCATCCAGCAAAATATGGTGAACGTCAAAGAATAACATCTTACCATCTGGTGCTTCGAATAAAGTTAAATGAAACAATGGGTACTGGTTGAGTTTGAATGTTTTTACATATTGTTTGTAGTCAATATCGTTTACCGAATCCACTTTGACATGGTCGATATCAATAGGCTGCATCGGATTGACAACTTGCATCAATTTTCTGTTTACCGTTTTAAATGTCGTTCGCAGCATGTCATGCTGACTGAAAAACTCGTTCGCATGGGCAACAAAATCTTCATACACGTCATCCGTCTTCGATCTATTTAATACAAAGCCGATATTGTATACATGTTTGTTCGCAGCAAATCGATAGTCGGTGTAAATTCGTTTTTGTGGACTACTCAACTCGAATACCGTTTGTTTTTCTTTTTGTTCTTTGCTTTCCATCGCCTTTTTCTTTTCAGGCTCTTTCTTGTTTCCCGTACTCTCTTTACCTTTACTTTCTTCTGTTTCCGTGATCTCTTTACTCCCTTTACTATCCGTCATTTGTTGACTCGCTTTATTTTCTTTACTTTCCTTTTTTTCGACAGTAGAACTGATATATTCAGATAGCGTTTGTACAGAATCAAATTCAAATAAATCGGCAATTTTGACGATGCCCGGATATAACTTATCGATAATGTCATGCATTTCTGTCAGGAGTATCGAGTCGCCTCCCATTTCGAAAAAACCTTCATATATATCCACTTCTTCATAACCTAATAACTTGCAATACAGTTCACCAATCTTTTGTTCGACAGGCGTATATACCCCTTCTACTTTCCCTTTTAATGTAATTTCGATGGTTTGTACGTTTTCGGTACTTTGTGCATTGGGCGTATGCTGTACATTATCTACCGGCTGTGTAATTTGGCTCGTTTCAGCCTCTTCTTCTTGGACGTGCGGCTCAATATACTCTGCAAGACTATGAATGGAATCAAATTCGAATAAATCGGCAATCTTGACGACGTTCGGATATAATTTATCGATAATGTCATGCATTTCTGTCAGGAGTATGGAGTCGCCTCCCATTTCGAAAAATCCTTCGTAAATATCAGCCTCTTCATAGCCGAGCAGGTCGCAATATATTTTTCCTATTTTTTTCTGAGTAGGTGTATACACCCCCTCGACATTTCCCGTTAATGTTACTTCCTCTTCTACATGGATGACTGTAGGTTGCTCTTGTTGAACAGGAGGTGGGGTTAATACCGCAACAGAACTTGCTGTTTCCGTCGCTGCTGCTGCTTCCACTTTTTGCGTTTGATACGCATACTGGAACACTTTTGCTGTGAAATCAGGCGAAATGGCATTGCGACTTTGTTGTAAAAGAGGAACAAAATCAATTTCTTCGTTAAACTGACCGATCACAACACGCTGCGGGCTACTCTTGATCAATTGATACAAATAGTTCGTTGCATCTTCATTCGTAATTGCTCTCGTGACAGTATCGACGTTCGTTCCTTGCTTATGCGCCATGCCCGTTTCTTTCCAAGCCACCCAGTTTACGGTGTACGCATTTCTGCCTTGTGCATGTAAGTAATCAGTATAAGCATCCAAAAAGGCGTTGGCAGCCATATAGCAGCTTTGTCCTGATTCACCTGCGTCCGTTACATTGGAGGAATGCAGTAAGATGAAATCTAGATTATCTTGCTGTGTACATTGATCTAAATACCACGTTCCTAACACTTTCGGTGCAAGTACGGATAAGTAACTGCTTTTTTCTTTTCTAAACATGAAACCTGGATCGATAACCCCTGCACAATGAACAATACCGTTAATGCTGTTGTATTTCTTACGCACGGAATCTACCATGTGTTGTACGTCATCCGCTTGACTAATATCACATTTCATGAATTCCAACGTAGAGCCGCTTTGTAATATTTCTTTAAAGTCTTGTATGTTTTGTTTGTAGTCTTCCTGCTGTTCGTATTCATCCCATGTAGATGGATCAGGGAATCCTTTTCTACTTAATAAAATCAAATTACAATTCGCTTGTCTGCTGAACATCTTGGCATTTTGCACCCCGATACCAGATGTACCGCCCGTAATAATGTACGTTCCACCTTCAACAATGCGATGGTCTACTTCTGGCATGACATCCACTGCATTAAACTCTTCGACATAACTTTGATCTTGACGTAAACCCACTACATGCATATCGTGATCCGCGAAAATTTGATCCACAATAGTATCTACGGAAGTTTCTAGGTCCGTATCGATAGCGCGACAATGGATGTTTGGATTTTCTAATTCGATAACTTTTCCTAAACTCAGTACGGTTGCATTGTGTGGCCATAACTGACGCTCTTGTTCTGAAATGCGATAAGCGGAAGAGGCGACAACGACGAGCTTTATATCTTGATCTAAGCGAGCTTTAAGCAGTCCCTTCGTTACATTCACGACGTTGAAAAATCCATGGTCAAATTGTTCGTACATCTCGTCGACATGTTCAATATTCACATCTTGCAATGCTCCAGCGTGTACAATGCTATGAATCGTGTGATCAGAGAGTTGAGTGAATAATTGCTTAAAGTCATCGATATCATTTTGTATTTGGAACGTATCTTCATCTACTTGCTGAAAAGCATCGTGTGACGCAAATACATCCATGACGCGAGCTCCTCTTTTTCTAATACGATCTGAAATAGGATGTACATGACCGTCTTGGTTATGATGAATAACAACAGTCACTTGATCTTTTGCTGGTAAGTTGACGGTGAATTCATCTTGTACAATCCATTTTTTATGATGGAAGAAGTGATCGAATAATGTTTTTTCCTTTTCCACTTTTTGAACCTTCTGAGGAAGGTCAGGAAGACTGTACCATACATGTTTACGCTCATACGGATACGTAGGCAAATGTAGCTTTTGGTATGGTGCACTGTATATTAAATGCCATGGTACGTTAGCACCGCGAATATACATGCGCAGGATATCTTCCAACGCTGCTGCGGTATGTTGCTGAATGTGCTGACACATACGATATGCTTCATCATTCCATTGCTGCTGCTCTGATGACGTGAGCTCATGAGGGAATTTTTCTTTTTTACTTTCTGGAACAATGGCATGTTGGCCAGCGTGAACCCAATCATGTTGAATATCTTGGAACGATGTGCATTGCTGTAATTTTTTTAGCTTCGTTAACAACTCATTTTGGTTACGATACGTAAACGCCAAACGATAAGCGTAATGCCTTCTCCCTCTATTTAACGTGCTACTGAAATTTGCAAGATGCAGCTGTTTATACTCGCGAACATAGGTGGTATAACGATCAATAAGTCTAAACACCGCTTGCTCTGATCTTCCCGATACGGTAAAGACCCAATCTTGTTTCTTATGATCTTTTTTAACTGGAACAGCTTTTGTGCTTGGTGCTTCTTCTAATATAAGATGCGCATTCGTTCCACTCATTCCGAAGCCACTAATACCAATCTTCGCCTTCTCCCCTTTCGCCTTGAGCGGTGTCACTTTATCTGTGATGTATAAAGGAGAAGTAATAAAATCTATGTTTTGATTCGGTGTTTTAAAGTTTAGACTCGGTGGAATCACTTTATTTTGCAAAATAAGGATGGATTTAAACAAGCCACACATTCCCGCTGCTTCGTTGGCATGTCCAAAATTCGTTTTGACAGAACCGATACCACATATTTGTTTTTCATCCGTAGCGGTGCTAAATGCATGGTTGATCCCTCTTATTTCAATCGGATCACCAAGCTGTGTTCCCGTACCATGCGCTTCGATGTAACTAATATCTGTAGCCGCTACATTCGCATCTGCCCATGCTTGTTGAATCACTTCGGACTGAGCCAAATAGTTAGGTGCTGCAATACCAAACGAACTTCCATCTTGATTAATCGCACTTCCTTTGATGACAGCGTAAATGGAGTCTCCATCTTCCTGTGCTTTTTTCAGCGATTTAAGCATGACTACACCCACGCCTTCTGCTATAGCGGAACCGCTAGATTGATCGGCAAAGGCACGTGTTTTCTCTTCAGGTGATTCAAAGCCAACCCCTGTTCCATCATCTAACGGGATACCCATAATAGAAGCTCCACCGGCTAGTGCCATGTCGCATTTACCGAATCGGATTTGTTCAGCTGCCATATGCAAAGATACGAGGGAAGAAGAACATGCTGTATCGATAACCATGCTAGGCCCTTTTAAGTCAAAGAAATATGCGGCTCTACTCGCTGTCATGCTGACTTGTCCAATTGGCAATGCATCGTTGAACAATTTTGGATCTACTTCGGTCAGCAATCTGTTGTATGCATTTCCAAGATTAGCGGTATAGCCTAAAAATACACCTGTATTGGTGCCTTTTACACCATCTGCTCCATATCCAGCATCATCGATGGCATTGGCACAGCATTCTAGAAAAATACGAAGCACCGGATCAAGTAATGCTGCATCACGAGGGGAAATCCCGAAAAATGTAGGATCAAATTTATTGATTTCATCCAAATATCCACATCTGCGGAATTTTATTTTGTCTTCATCGTGATTTTTGAATCGTAGATGTTTTTCCAAATCAACGGATCGTTCTGAAGGAATATCACGAACGGTGTTAATACCGTTGATTAAAATGTCCCAGTAACTATCCAGGTTATTACTAGTCGGAAGTTCCATTCCAACACCGATGATGGCAACTGCATCCTGTTCATGTTCATCATACGCAGTGACTTCTTTCACCTTCACTTGAGTTGGCTTTACTTGCGGTGACACTGCTGTAAAGGCTGGCGTCTCACGCTGCACGTCGCTAACTTCATTGAAGTTGTTTTTGCTATACATGTTTTGTTTCAGTTCTGGTTTCGGTTCTGGTTTTGGTTCTGGTTTTGGTTCCTCTTTCCATTCATGTTTCACAGTACTGTGATCGGCTTGGGTGTTCGTTGTAGCAGACATTGATGGATGAGATACTTCAGGTAGATCCACGTTTTCCATATTACTACTAATATGTTCCGCTAATAAAGCTACCGTAGGGTAAGAGAAAAGATCTGTCACTTGTAACACATTAGGGAAGATGTCATTCAGATCTCTAAATATAATCGATAGCAAAATAGAATTTGCACCGAGTTCAAAGAAGTTATGGTTAACGTTAATTTCATCATAGCCAAGGTTTTTACAGCAAACTTCAATGAGTTTACGCTCCACATCAGCATACTTTTCACTGCTATGGTCTTGACTGGATGCATTGGAGCTACCATTTCCTTTTACTCCAGCATGTAAAGCCGCTTCAATTTTCGGAGACAACTGCATCGGATACGTTTTGAGCAGCATAGAGATTTTATCTTTTAAATTTAATTCACCTATAACGTAGGAGCCTTTCTTTACTTCTAAAAGTGAAAATAGGGCACTTATCGCTTCTTTTGTCTTAATCGTCTGGAATAAAGTATCGATAGTAAAATTAGATTTCACAGCCATACCGACTTCAGACCATGTGGACCAATTTACAGTAATACTTCTTCCCGAACATAGCTGATTGCGATAGTCACTATAACTATCTAAATAGATGTTGCCTGCAATGTAACCCGGTAAATCAGCACTACTAAATATAGTAGAGATGCTAGAGAACATGAGGAAGAAGTCTAGATTGTGATTCCTCGTCGCTTGATCCAAAGCATACGTACCCACAATTTTGGGTTTCAATATGTTAGTAAAATGCTCTTCGTTGAGTTGTTCAAACGTAATGCCTCCACTAATTCCAGCACCGTGAACGACCCCATTGATATTTCCATACGTGGATTTCACGTCATCCACCAACGATTGAACAGCATCCACATCACCAATATCCAGTGCATAGTAAGCGACATGTTGTGCCTTAGCTTGCAATATTGTCATGCGTTCTATTTTTTCTGCCATATCACTGTCTGGATCGTCACGGACTATGTTATCCCATTCCGCTGTATCCGGTAACGACGTACGACCTGCGAGAATTAACGTGATCGATTTCGCTTTATTCGTCATTTCTTTCGCCGTTTCAAAACCAATGCCACCTAAACCACCACTAATCACATACACACCTTGGTCTTTGATGGTCAGCGGTTGTTCATGGCTTGATTGCAATCCGACTTCTTGCAATCCTTCGTAATAACGCTTATTGTTGCGGTAGAGAACGATATCTTTTTTAGAGCGTCCGCAAATTTCATTTACGATGTTAATCCACTCTGTTTCCACATCTTTATCGATACAGACGGAGGTGATGTTCTTAAACATTCTGTTGAAAGATTTACACAAACCAAATACAGGAGCGTGGTTTGGATTTAACTTTTCCTCACCTGTAACTTGAAAACAGCTATCTAGTATTGGGGTTACTTTGATGACATTTTCATAGTTGGAAAATTCGCGATAAAGACCTACGATGTTTAATAGCTGCATTTTTTGTATATTTAGCAATTGCTGAGCAGATTCAACCGCTTGACCAGCAAATAAATCCGCAATGACGATATGAGAAATTTCTTCAAACGTATTCTCCCTATATAACTGTGTAAAATATTTTTCAATTCCGACTTTGACTGCTTCTTCTGTATCAATAGGAACTTTCTGCACTTCGAAGAATCGTTGCTGTAAGCTTTCATATAGTGGTTCTACATCGTCACTAGTAGTATGAACAAGTAAGCATCTACTTAGATCACTACTATCCCCCACTTCTTCTGCTTCTACAAAATTACGTTCATAGTACATATCAGAATCGGTTGCATCCTCATATACATTTGATACATCTGCTAAGTTGCTAGTCGTAGCTGCAACTTCCACATGAGAAGCATGAGCATCGTTACGCTTATTACGATCTGGAGAAGAGAGCATCGTTGTTGTTTGCGCGCTTCCTTCATGCGTTGAGGCCTCACTAGCTTCGCCACTGGAGTATTGGTTACTTGCTTCATTACTCCCTTGACGCAGACCTAACCTTTCCTCCATTTCATACCAATCTCCACTATCTCTACTCTTGGTCGGTATCCAGCAACGAGTTCTTTTAAATGGGTAATGAGGAATAGGAATGTGGCTTGGCTCTATCTCATTGTAAAATGATTTCCAATCAAGCTTCGCACCGTGACTATACACCTCGGCTAAATAGGTAAGATCAGAACGAATGTCATCGTAGATAGAAGGGCTTGCATCCCCTTTCATAAGCTGCATCATTTTCTCATTACAGTGCTTTAAGGTGGAGCGAATACGCTTGTAGTCCATTTGCATTGCTTTCTGATCGTGGTTGTAATACACACCTGAAATATTAGCCCATGCTAAAGGTTCACGTTCAGCTAGTTGACTTAAAATATCGATTAGATCATCCTTGTCAGAAAATACAATGGCTAATCTTAGTTCATAATGCGTGCGATAGCGATTTACATTTGCCGCAAACAGATTCACATCTACATCTGTTGTGTCTAGATCGTGCTTATAGGCTGTAATTAAGGAAGACATACTTTCAGCCGATTTAGCAGAAATGCCTAGTAGATGCTGCTCAGGGAGCGGCTCACTTTGTTTGTTTTCATATTCTTGTAAAATGACATGACAATTAGTGCCACTAATACCAAAAGCGCTGACTCCACATGTTCGCAGTCCTTCCTTATCCCAGTCTTTCGTTTGGTCATTGACGTAGAATGGAGAATCGCAAAAATCTATTTTAAGGTTAGGAATATTGAAGTGACTTGCACCAGGTATTTTTTTATGTTTCATCGCCGCCAATGCCTTAATAAACGAAGCAACGCCAGCTGCCTCATATAAGTGACCGATATTACTTTTTGAGGAGCTTAATCCGCAAAATTGTTTTTTATCCGTAAATTTCTCATACGCTCTTGCTAGTCCACGAAACTCAATCGGATCTCCAAGCGCGGTTGCAGTGCCGTGTGTTTCAATGTAGTCTATTTCCTCTGGAGAAACGCCTGATGACTGTATTGCATCCAAAATAATATTTGCTTGGGCAGCTGGATTCGGTGCAGTAATGCTTGCAGATGCACCGTCATTATTTACAGCCGCTCCCTTTATGACACCATAAATATGATCTTTATCCCGCTCCGCGTCTTTTAACCGTTTCAGTAAAACAACAGCAGATCCTTCTCCTATTGCCGCTCCGCTTGCACTGTTATCAAATGTTCTCGTCTTATTGTCATCCGTTTCAAACCCTACATTTGTATCTTCGTAAACGATAGGGAAGGAATGTAATCGAATACCTCCAGCTATCGCCATAGAGCAAGTTCCATTGTTGATGCTGGAACATGCATCATGAATGGCAACTAAGGAGGAAGAACAAGCAGAATCAATAACCATAGTAGGCCCTTTTAAGTTCAATAAGTACGATGCACGGGAAGGAACCATACACGGCATATTACCCACGTTCGAATATTTAATTAAGTCTGGGCTGTTATGCGAAAGATTAGTAGCATAATTATCCTTCGATGAGCCCGGTGTATATCCGATAAAAATACCAGTTTTTGATCCGTTCAACATTTCCGAAGTATATCCAGCATCGTCGAAGGCATGGTAAATTGTTTCAAGCAAAATGCGTTGAATCGGGTCCATCACCTGTGCTTCAATAGGCGGCAATTTAAAAAATTCATAGTCAAATTCATCAATTCGATCTAAATATCCGACTTTGTTATATTTAACGTCTCCACCGAGGCTCGGCATCATTAGGGAATAAATATAGGAAAGATATTCTAAATCATCTTGACGATGCTGAGGCAAGTCTCGAATAAGATCGATATTATTTTCGAACACTTCCCAATACTCTTCCAAGCTGTTCGTACCGGCTATTTTCATTCCGATGCCAATAACCGCTATATCATCGTCTTTATATACTGCATGATCAACTTGGTTATTTTTCATGACACGATCCCTCTTTCCATGTATTTTCGTAACGTTGTATTAATGATGTTGGTCGTTTTCATTGGCTCTTCTGTAGGGAAGAAATGTGAACCTTTCATTTTCACAAACGTGATGCCCTTCCCTGCGGATTTTTTCCATGTGTAAATGTCTTCGTCTGCGATATCGGGTTCGTTGTCACTCCATAGCAGCGTCATATCGACATACATTTTATCTGGCTTGCATGTACCTACACTTTGAATCACATGATAGTCTGCAATGAGCACGTTCAAATAATAATCTAGCAGCGCTTTGTTATTTAAAACTTCTGGGCTAAAGCCTCCCATTTCTATTAATCTATGTCTGCATTCTTCTTCGTTACTTAAATCGTAATACGCTTTTTTATTGTTGTGATACGGTGGCCAGCGACTGGAAAAAAACAAATTTACAGGAAGCGTAAGGCCTTCCTCTACTAATCGAAAGTATAAGAAATATAACAACATTCCCCCCATGCTATGTCCATATATTGCATACGGTTCGTTACCATTGAGATTTTTCTTTATCAAATGTGTAAGATCTGTCACGATTTCTTCCATACTGTCACTTAATGGCTCTCGAATGCGAGGCATGTGACCTGGCAGATCTAGGGGAACAAACTCGATATGTTCATCTAAGTGTTTTTTCCAAACGTTATATGCTATCGTGGATCCACCTGCATGTGGAATACAAAACAATTTCATTAGACGATCCCTCACAATGCTTGAAGTACATTAGCAAAACGGTAGAATGAGTTCGTTTCATCCAGCAACCTTTTCACACATTCTCTTATTTGTGCTGGTTCCAACTTTTTAATCTGTAATGCTTGTATTAATTTATTTAGCATTTCTGATTGCAATTCATCAGCATAGCGGTGGCCCTCTTGCGATGCTGTATTGTATTTTTCTTTGATATGTTCATAGATTTGAATGACTTGTTTGTATTGTTCTTGATTGTCGTTGTTGTTTTCGGTAGATACTAAAATACTGAGGCATCTTCCTGCAAAGTTCGGCATATCTTTTTCAAAATTCGTATCATTGGAAACAACTTGATCCAACCTTTGCTTATCTTGAAACAAGCCGTAACAATACGTTTTCATGCTCGGTACATTTTCTTTGATGAATTCGCTTAATAACAATTTCGGACTCATTTCAATCGTGGAGGTCACGCCATATCGATGGAGCACATCCATAGAAGATGCAAACAACACAGGATGAGTGAGGTGATAGGTTAAGCTTTTTGCTATTTTTTTCGGATCAGATAAAGGAGCCCCCGTGTAGTTAGAGATAATAGGAAATTGGAAAGGATGAAATTCAATATCTTCGAGGAATTCCAAATACTCCATACAAGCTTCGTTCATGATCGGGGAATGGATAGGTGGACTGCTAAACAATGGAGATACTACCGCTTCTTTATCCAGTAATCGTTGTTCTACAAGATCCAGCTTGTCATGTAGCCCGCTGATTGCATATTGACTATTAGAATTAAAACAAGCAATAAACACGCTGCCTTGTGCATTTGCTTCTTGTATACTATTCTCTATCATTTCATGATTCGTTTTTTCAACGATCGTCATATGACCCATATCTTTTTGCAGTATGTCGTTAATTAAGTCCCCCCGCTTCTCCATTATTTGAATCGCATCTGCAAACGTTATTGCACCAGCACTCACAAGGGCAGCATATTCACCAATACTATGCCCGATAGCAAATTGAGGATACACTCCGTAGTCATCCATGTACGATCTAAATATAGCAAGCTCCGTCGTTAAAATAGCTAGCTGCATATTGTTAAATTCATTTATACTGCTCACACTTCCGTTAAAGCATAGATCAGCAACGTCCATACCAGAAACATCACTCGCTTCTTCAAAAGTTTGCTTTGCAATAGGGTATTGTTCATAAAACGATTTCCCCATCTGTGTAAACTGCGTTCCTTGTCCAGGAAAAATAAATGCGAATTTATCCATCATAAAGTCCCTCTCTTTGCATTAATTATGGTTTAACCGTCAGCGTTAAATAATCAGGTAGCGGTTGCATAACAGACAGATCGTTTTCAAAAAGTACCGTATCATTGTCTTCCTGTACTTCTTTAAAACCTGCAAATTTATACGTCACATACATCATTCTATTTTTATCTGTTACTACAAATTCAGCACGCAGCTTTACATTGGCTTCTTTTGCAAGGTGCATAATGTGATTCATCATGACGGTTCCTACACCGCGTGACATAACCCGACAGGACATGAGTAGAAGTTTTATCGTCCATACCGCTTGTCCCTTTTCTACAATCGCTAGTCCAATCTTGCCGTAAGTGCCATACTTATCTTCCAAGTCGGATATAAGCAACAAATGGGAGTCCGATTTTCTCAGTGCGTCAATTTCATCATAATCATACGTATAGCCTGTTGTATTTAACTGATGCGTTCGTTGCGTTAGCTCCTCTGCGCGCTGTAGATCACCTTCTCCCACTTTAGAGATGGTAAATTTCATGTTCAGTGAAGCTAGAAATTCCTCTTGTGTTCCAACAAAGTTTTCCTCTACATTTTTTCGCTCTATATCGTACATATACATTTTTCTTCTATTTTTCGAATCATCCGTAATAAAGGTGGGATGAAGCTGAGGCATGTCTAAAAGTTGTGATAAATCGTTTGCATCGATGCAAAGCACTTCTGGAAGTGCAAATTGTACTTCTTCTCTTTCAAACGGCTGGTCATCGACAAATGCAAGGGTGTCTTTTCCTATATTAATCGCTTCAGCAATGGCCAACATGGAGGAAGATTTCGCATTCCAATTAATTTGCGGATAAATAAAGTATTCTTTTAGTCCGAATTCTTCCAGCTTTTCTAGCGCTGCATGGTGTTCATTTTTACTAGCAACGGATTGCAAAATCCCCCGCTCATCTAGTGTTTTAATAATGTCTACCACGCCATGACGAAGGGTCACATTAGAATCTTCAAGTAGTACGCCATCCCATACGGTATTGTCCAGATCCCATACGATACATTTTATTTTTTGCTTCTCTTTCACTACGGTGCTTTCTGATTTCATTGTTCATACCTCCAACATGTATTTTTACGTGGCTATGTATTTCTCAATGAGTTTTTTGAGATCAGCATTTCGTGAATTTGTGTTGTTCCCTCAATAATTTCATTAATTTTAGCATCACGTAGATACCTTTCTACTGGATAATCACCACTGCAACCATTGGCTCCATGAATTTGAACTGCATCACTTGCTGCTTGATTCACCATTTTCGAAGCAAAATATTTAGCATTCCACGTCTCCATAATAGAATCAGGGTCAATCTGATCTTTTAAATGACCTGCGTGATAACATAACAGCCTCGCAGCCTTCACGTTTACTGTCATTTCGGTCAACATTTTTTGAATTAATTGATTTTCTCCTAAAACAGAACCGAACTGTTTTCTGCTTCTGGCATATTGGAGAGACTGTTCTAAGCAAGCTTGTCCTAAACCAACACATCCGCAAGCCACGGTATATCGGCCATAATCCAGACAATGTAAACCTACATGAGATAGACCAATACCCACTGTGCCTACCATATTTTCTTTTGGGATTTTACAATTTTCAAAGTGTAGACTCGCTAGCATCGAACCTCTTGATCCCAACAAACTGTCAATCGGAGTAGTGGTAAGTCCTGGACTGTCTCTTTCCACCAAAAAAGCGGTAGGTTTGCCTTCACACTGTGCAAACACGATGAAAACATCCGCGATTTGCCCCATCGTAATCCATTTTTTATGCCCATTCAGTACGTAATGATCGTCAGACAAAACAGCCGTCGTTTGTACATTTTTAGCATCGCTTCCAACCTCAGGTTCAGTCAATGCAAACGCCCCGATCTTCTCGCCTGCTGCCATGGTAGAAAGCCAATGATTTCGCTGTTCATCACTTCCCCATCTTAAGATCGCCAAGGCTACCATTCCATGAACGGTGAGTAAATTTCTAACGGATGAACAGCCTCGTCCTATTTCTTCATTTAAGATCCCAATCGTGACCCAATCGAGCTCCATTCCACCGTATTTCTTTTCCAACATGGAACCTAGATACCCTTTCTCTTTCATTTTTTGTATCACTTGTGGTTCCAAGTATTGCTCACGATCATGCACATCTGCATGAGGTACAACGACCTCATCTACAAAGGCTCTAAATTCATCTTTCCATTGTAATTGCTTTTCTGTTAACTCCATGTATCGC
Source organism: Longirhabdus pacifica (assembly GCF_004115085.1). Taxonomy (GTDB): domain Bacteria; phylum Bacillota; class Bacilli; order Paenibacillales; family DSM-105158; genus Longirhabdus; species Longirhabdus pacifica. Next base: position 40,187 of record NZ_QXJP01000002.1, read on the forward strand.
ACTCCCTAATTGAAGATATGTTTTCAGCAAATGGATGGATATAACTTAACTAGCTTTACGATCTACTAATTCGCATATCGCATTAATAGATTTAAAATTACTCATATCAAGATCTTTATTATCCACTTTAATTCCAAACTCTTTTTCTAAAAACATAACGAGCTGCATCGCAAATAAAGAATTGACAAAGCCGAGAGAGAATATATCCTCATCATCCTGTAATTCATGTTTTCTAAAAAATTTACTTAAAAATTGCTTCACCTTCACATTAGTCGTTTCCATATTTAAATCTCCCTTCATCATCTGAAAATTAAAATTTTAAGCTTACGCGTACGTATAAAATCCTTGACCTGATTTCCTACCGTGCAGTCCAGCGTCCACCATTTTTCTTAACAATGGGCAACAACGGAATTTAGGGTCTTGATAGCTTTCGTATAACACATCCAATGATTTAACAACAGTATCTAATCCAATCAAATCTGCTGTTTCTAATGGTCCCATCGTATGCGAATAGCATTTTTTGAAAATATCATCTACTGCCTGCGGTGAAGCAACTTGATCTTGCACCACAAACGCTGCTTCATTCATAAATAAATGGGATATTCGATTAGATACAAACCCCGGGTAATCATCGACAATGATAGATTCTTTACCTAGGGACAGCAGCAACTCTTTCGTCCGATCGATAGTGGATTTAGCTGTATGATGGCCACGAATGACTTCTACCGCCGCTTTCATTGGGACAGGATTCATGAAATGCGCCCCGATAATGTGTGTAGCTCGGTTCGTTAATGCTGCAATTTTTGTAATCGATATACAGGAAGTATTAGCAAGAATGACACAATCGTTGTGACAAATGCTGTCTAGTTGTTTATACACCTCTCGCTTGATATCCCATTCTTCTGCCACATTCTCAATGATGAAATCCACACCTGCTAATAGGTCATAGTCTGTTGAGCATGTAATATGAGATAATACTTCGTCTGGATCTACTGCACTTTCACTTTTTTTAAACAGGCCTTGGAACCGCACGTTGTTGTATATTTCCTCACGCGCTTCTTGTAGAATATGTTCCGCAATATCAATTAACAGTACCTTATAACCTGACTGCGCGAAGTTAGAGGCTACTCCTCTACCCATCACTCCTGCTCCAATTACTCCAATTTTATTCACGCTTCATCACCTCATGTTTAAAACTGTTATTACGCTTCGTCTTTATATTTTCTGAATAATTCGACAATTAATGCTATATTTTTGAAGTTCTCTATTTTTAAATCTGCATCGTCAATCGCTATGTCTAGCTGCTCTTCCATGTTTAAAATAAATTCAACAATTTTAATAGAATCGATGCCTTCTTTTTCTAAGTCTAAATCAAGTGCTATACTGATGTGTTTACCCATCACTTCACTAAGCGTTTCCTCAATTAAAACAAGTACATGTTCTGTCCATGAATCATTGATCTTCAATGAATCATCACTTTTCAATGTGAGTTCCCTCCAATATGTGTCATCACTCATGTCATTCCCATTTTCATTGCATCATGAGTTAAAACGTTTGCACACTTAAAATGACAAAATTATATCGTTTTTACACTTTGTTTTAGTTTGCAATTCATTAGTTTGACTTGTATTGCGCATTTTTTTTGGAATTTAGAATTTTTAAACTTCATAGGGTTGTATTTACAGCTTTTTTTACGTTATTTCACTGTAATAAAAGTAATGATATGCAACTTATTTTTGTTAAATCGTTTGCACAATTGCATGAAAAGCATCAAAACGACAGTAATCTATGCGGTCTTCATTTTTTTCTTTGCTATTCAACATTACACTTTACTGTAATACAATTGGCCAAGCTGCAGGATCTTCACCGTAGTAATCGATGATAGCAGACATCCAGCGGTTTAAACCAAACGCGATACAACCAGAATACAGATGCTGTCCACTTTCCTTATGTGTAATATCATATGCGTCACACAAATGATCACCGCAGAAATTAAATGATGCTATAGAGCTATAGGAACCATTCTGCCTTTTATATTTCAACTCGTATTTGGCTTCTGCCATAAGTTGATGTGTGATTTTATTCATGTCACCCGAAAAGAAAAAAGGATCTGTTGCGGATTCAATCTTCCCTTCTAAACCTAAATAGTTAAACAAACTCCAAACTTCTTGTATCATTTCATTACGCGTACGCTTCACTTCTTCTTCCGAACCAACCACTACAAACTCTCTCATGTTAAACTCTTTTTTTCTAAATGCATCTAATTTCCAAGGTACTTCATTACGGAAACATGTCCCAGCACTACTATACATGGCACTATCTGTAGAGGAATGTTCCAACTCTTCATACACGTGATAACAAATACAAGGTCTTAGAATTCCCCCACTAGATTTCATATGTTCGTGTAATATATGATCACCATTATTTTTTTGGCGCACAGACTCAATTAATGTATAATCATGTGGCATCTGATATAAAGCAACGATATTTTGTGGAAAATGAATATGATATTTGTTTTTCTTCAAGTTATGATCACTTAAAAAAGTAGGATAATTTCTTGTAATAGGCTGTCGGGAGGCACCTATTTTTTTAATCAAATCATCGATCTTAGACAGCAACTGCATTTTAGATTCGTCAAGTACATCTAATTCAGCATGTATTGCTTTCTCTGTCTGTTTCACTCGCTTAGAAGGTATGCTGTCCACATTGCTCTCCAACACTGTTGGCGCAATCAATTTCATGCGTTGAATAGAATGTATGAGTTTTGCTAAAGACTCACTTATTTTTGTGGACAGCTGTGGGTGATGATGTATAACTAATGTGTGATCTTCATTGTCATATTCAACTCGCTTGATTTCATCACTCAAATAACTTGCTCTTTCTATCAATTCTTGAAGTTTGTCTTCACTGAAATGATCAGGAATGTCATATTTGTTTTTCATGAATGAAGTATCCGTTACTAGATTGCTCTTCATGTTTTTCACCTCCTTTCATTAGTATCAATAGATTTCTAAAATAGATGTCAGCATAAACGACTTTAAAAAATGGTAGTGTAAAATTACTGCTTATTCTTTTATATGAAATAATCATTTTAGTTTTATATTTTGTTTATTTAGAGATTAATTTGGTATGGATGTAATGAAAAGGGTTGTAAAACGAATGTCCAAAAAAGGAATATTATGTTATAAAAACAAATTTAATGATATGAATGATGTATTATGAAAAGATATAAATAGGAGTGTCTAACTATTTAAGGAGATCATGCAGATGTATAACATATATGTAATGTAAGTTAAATGATTTACAATATTTTATAAGGTTATAGTAATTTCTATAGTCAATATAATAATTTCAAATAACTAAATTGTCAACATAAAGTAGAAAATTGTTACAAATAATTAAAAATAATTATATTTATCAGTAAAAAACATAATATATACTTTTATGTAGTATTTCTATTTCATTAACTATGTTAATAACAAGCATATTTAAACATAAATCACCAAATTTCCACATCACAATCTTTACGCCTGGCACCTGAGGCGTAAACTTCTATCATTTAATTTAACATAGTTTTAGTTCTTGATAATTTCAAAAAAATGGTATAGGCTATTAGTTGACTTACCAGTTCCAATTATTGTTTGAATTATGTTCTCAGAGGTGAAACCAATGCAAAATAAAATGAATTTGATATGCACCGTTATTTTAGCATGTTCCATCATATTGGCTGGAGTTTTTATCGGTATAAATATGAACACAGATATGTGCTCTGACCATCATGTTGATAGAGGAAAAGCACTATTGACACAGGAAGAAGCAGCAGATTATATGAACATGGATGATGAAACGTTCGCTAGATTACTAAGAATACAAGAAATACATTTAAATAATAAAGAATTAGCTGGACGTGGATATGAACCAAGCGATTATATTCAATATTTAGATGTATTCGAAGAAAAATATTTTTCTATAGAAGAGCTGGACTATTGGATTAAAAAAAATATGCTTAACCAGAGCATATTTTATAAATAGATGGGTATGGAATTTAGATATACTGAATAGCAGACCTTTAGTGAGGCCTGCTATTATTTAGTTATTGCGTATTTCCCCATACTCCTCTTTTTGCACTTTTAGCGTCATCTTCTAAATAATTAAACAAATCATGCCACATTGTATTGATTGAATTAGTATCTACTTTTGCTAATCCTTTTGATATTAAAATTGCATTTAAAAACGTACCATTTTCTAAAAAAATATAACTAAGTGTAGTGTTATTTTCACCTATATCTTCTTGACCTAATATAACAAAAGTATTTTTATTTTTAATCAGCTCCGTCGTATATTGCACGGCTTGGTCATCTAGATTGGTAACACCTATAAGCTTATATAAATATTTATACTTTAGCCCATATTCTCCATCGTCTTTGATACGTTCTATTATAAGATCACTTTTTACGTCATTTACGTATTTTTCACTTCTATCTGGCTTATCACTAATGATGATGGTTTGTGTATAAGTATCCCATCCTACAATAAGATCAAGTAATTCTCCTACGAAACGTACAGGAATCATCATGTTTCCATCAATTATTTGTATAGAACTTGATAATTCAATTTTTGTGTCATCTTTGTTTATAACATTTTCTCCTTCAAAAAATTCCAAAATGATATCATCTTTTTGCAATACAGCACTTCTTAATTCATCATTCCAAGTTATCTCACCTACAAAATCAAATGTTCTTATTGGAACAAACGCTACACCATCATGTGTGTATGGATCTACTGTAAATTCTTTTTCATCTCCATTAATAAAAACAGATATTTCAGGTCGTTCATCAGCATTTATGATAAATGGACATACAAAAAAAATAAATAAAATACTCATCATAAGTTTCGTTTTCATAGTTTAATCAACCTCCTCTTCAATTTGAATTATAACATTTTATTCCTTTTTACAGTGTTAAAACAACCCCAAAAGCTAGATTTAACTCTAACTTTCGGGGTACTTTCTCTCCAAGGTGTTGATCAAACGTTATTTATTGCTTCATTTGCTGTATGACTTGTGAAAAGTCAGATTGCATTTCTTTTGAAGGTTTTTCCCCTACTAGACTAACCATGACAATAACGAGCGAAGCGAAAACAAAACCAGGAACAATTTCATATAAATCGAATATACCGCCCTCAGCATTTTTCCAAATGACTACGGTAACCGCTCCAACAAATAAACCCGCTACTGCTCCACTTCCATTCATTCGTTTCCAGAACAATGAAAAGAGAATAACCGGACCAAAGGCAGCGCCAAAGCCTGCCCAAGCATAGCTCACGAGTTCTAACACCGAACTATCTGGATTGTCTGCCAGTAAAATAGCGATAAGCGCAATGAGAACAACAGCAAAGCGACTAATCCATACTAATTCACGGTCACTCGCTTTTTTGTTCAACAATGATTTGTAAAAATCTTCGACCACAGCACTAGAAGATACGAGTAATTGCGAATCGATCGTACTCATAATGGCTGCTAAAATGGCTGCAAGTAAAAATCCAGCCACCCATGGATGAAACAATACTTGAGTAAATTGTATAAACACCGTTTCATGATTATCTAACGGTGCATCAGCAAAATATGCAATTCCTACAAATCCAATAATGATCGCTCCTAATGAAGCTAATATCATCCATGACATGCCGATGAATCTTGCTTTTGGAATTTGTTTTACTGATTGGATGGCCATAAAACGCGCTAGTATATGAGGTTGACCAAAATAACCTAATCCCCACGCTAATAAAGAAATTACACCGATAAACGTCGTACCTGCCGCAGCATCTAAGAGCGTGGTATCTATAGCTGCTACTCTATCTATCGTTTCTCCTATCCCACCTATTTCCATGATGGCTACAATAGGTACAATAATTAAGGCGAGAAACATTAAAATGCCTTGAACAAAATCTGTCCAACTAACCGCTAAGAACCCGCCCAAAAACGTATAAGAAACAATCACGATAGCACCAATCCACAACGCAGTGGTATACGAAAGACCAAAGGAACTCTCAAATAAAATAGCTCCACCTACCATGCCTGATGAAATATATAACGTAAAAAAGAAGAGAATTACAACGGCAGAGGTCACACGCAACACTTTCGATTGATCTTTGAATCTATTTTCTAAAAAATGGGGAATGGTAATCGAATTGTTTGCTACTTCTGTATATATTCGAAGTCGACTTGCTACTAACTGCCAATTCAAATAAGCTCCAATCGCTAAGCCCGTCGTAATCCAGAGGGCATTCATACCAGTTAAATAAGCAGAACCAGGCAGTCCCAACAGTAGCCAACTACTCATATCCGAAGCTCCAGCACTTAGTGCTGTTACACCAGGCCCTAAATTCCTTCCACCCAATATATAGTCTGATAGATTGTTTGTGAGCCGATAGCATACGAAGCCTATGACTAGCATCGCTATGAGATAAATAATGAAGGTAATGAGTGTTGCTTCATTCATATTTCCAGTCATGATTGCTTCCTCCTTTTTAAAATATAAGTGAATAGAGATAACCCGATAATAAACAGCATGATACATATGAGTATGTAGGACGATATAGATAAGCTTTCCATACTTTTACCTCCTTTCCCAGCAATAGGATTAATCCTAACATAAGATTTCTTCCATTTTCAAGTAAATTGATGATAGCCAACATCATACAAGTCTATTCGTGAGCATTTGCGCTTATCAAGTGCACAAGTTTAATAGAACAGGCACCAGATCAATATAATGGGCTTCTCACACTTTATTCAACATTTGATAGTGCATTAAAAACGATATGCTGCAACTTGAACAAGGTTGTTTATAAAAGCTTATAAAAGTAGAAGGCTGACTACCACACATGTAACAACAAAAGTAGAGATGTCCAAGGTATAAATGCTTATGCTTAGAAGTAAATAGCATCACCGATACCGTAAAAAATGAGGTGAAGAGATGAGATTTCTTAACAATGATGAAATGACACACTTACGTGAACAAGGATATGTGGTTGTGCCCAAGTTATACGCTTCACATGAAATAGAAAAATTGAAAGAAACATTGCATCATGAATGGCTGGATTTGATTCGTACCAAAGTGTTAGTTCAACGCCACAATAAGCCATTGATAAGTATTTTCGAAACGGTGAGAGATAGACATATGCACCATGATCAGCTGAAGAATACGATGTTAGATGAACGCCATTTTCATTTAATAGAACAAATTTTAGGTGAAGAAGCATTGGCAATAGGAACAGATACGTTTTACAAACCTCCTGGTGCCAGTGCCCTTCCCTATCATCAAGACAACTATGATATCGGAGTTCAACCTGGAACGACATGGGCAATCTGGATTAGTATTGATGAAGCAAAAAAAGAAAACGGTTGTCTACGATTTGTTCCAAACACACAACATTTCGATCTTATCCCTCCTAGACTTCCAGCGCACATCACAACGTATGGACAAGCGGTACGTGTTCCCGCTGGCTACCAAGAAGTAGATGTACCTACGAATCCAGGCGATGTGGTCATATTTAATGGACACGTATTACACGGTTCACATGCTAACCAAACGTCCTACGCATTTCGTCGTGCCTTTGCTATCCACTATACTGGTGTCAGTGTAGAAAAAATATTTGTGCATTACTTAAATTTGTACAACAAAAAAGGTGAAGTCATTCAGCGTAAATTAAATAAACGTCATAAATTACAATTTGAACAACAATATTTAAGTGAACGAAAAAATCGAAAAAACAAACCGATGAAGTAATAATATAAAACAAGACCATCTTCTTCACTCCGAAGAGTAAAAGATGGTCTTGTTCTTTAACCATTCATATATGCTGCCAGTCATATCATTTGAGCTAATGCATATGACTTCTAGCTATTATTCTGGTGCTTGTACCAGTGTAACCAAGTTGCCGTCTGGATCTCTAAAATTAAAGAAAATATATTCTAAATTTGGTCCCATTCTACGAATGTGCGTATCTCGATGTAAATTCATTTTTGTTACTTCTTTGTAAGCAACGTCAATGTCTTTTACAGCAACACCAAAAGTGGATAATTGACTATCAACGAGCATATCTTCACTAACGAAAGTCAGCATTGCTCTATCTTTTTGTGTACCCACTTGTAATCTTTCTACGCAATCATCACTGTAAGCGAGTGGTAAACTAAAGTTTTGTGTGTAAAACTCTGCTAGTTTCTTATGATTTTTGGATTTAATAAACACGTTGTCTACATAAAGAAATTCCGCCATATTTCTTCACCTCTTACTATTGGGATAGTCAGATGACAATCCCCGGAAAGCACGTGTCATCTGACAACTTTATCTTCTCATATCCCACTATAATTGCCTCAGTGTTTGGGCAATGAAGTTTCGTGTTATAGCGGTGACTGCAATATTTTTCCTGCGTGCACCATGAAGTAGTATTACATCCAATGTTTTATGATATCTGGCCATGTTTTTTCGTCGCAACCATGTACAGACAAGAATGCTTGCATCCATCGATCAATACCAAATCCAACACAACCAGAGTGTAGATCTTTTGCTAAATGATCAATATGAAATGCTTCACATAATACATGTCCACATAAATTAAAAGAAGCTATAGAGAAATGGTGTTGATCATCATTGGAGAATTTAAGCTCGTATTTCAGTGCGTTAGAAGATTGAAAAAAGCGAACAGAACTATCATCGACGAAATAGAAAGGGTCCGTTGCTGCTTGTAATGAGCCCCGCATTCCAAGCTCCTGAAATAATTGCCACGTTTCTTCGATAAGTTTCATTCTCATTTCTTCTACTCGTTTTGGCTTGCCTAAAAAAACAATTTCTCTCATATAAAATTCTTGAAGTCTGGATGTAGATAATAACTGATGTGATTCATGCCTGTAACAATTTCCCGACGCAGTGATTAATTCCAAATCTTCTATCGTATCATTATTCCTTGCGTAATCTTCATACACATGAAAACAAATGCAAGGTTGTAAGTATATATTGCTATGTTCATATAAATGTGATGTATGTTGTTCTTGTTCGATATGATTTCTATACGTTTCTAATTTTTGATCTTGATGAGGAATTTGTGAGAGAGTATATACATGCTGTGGGAAATGCAATAAATAACCACTGTGAATCATTTGTTGTCGAGATATGATGGAAGGATATTTGCGCATCGTTGCCCCATGCTTCCTAGCTAATTGTAAAAAAAGCTGATCAAAAGCAAATTGCAATTTTACAAGGGGTTGATTTAATTTTAACCCACCTACATCTAAGTAAGGTGCTGCATCCTTGTCCTGAAAAGGAGCAACATCAGCACGATTGTCAAGTAATGTAGACATGCTAAATCTAGTTTGCAAAATATCATCGATATATGCTTGTAGTTTATCTTTTAATGAAACATCCTCAGTAACTTGAACTTCTTCATAATGAACAACGATGGCATTTTCCTCTATTTTTACAAGTTGAATATGATCGGAAATGAAATAAATTGATTGATACACTTCTAATGCCACGTTTCTTTTTCTCTGTGTCGACAAAGGATAATGAAAAATCATGATGTTCCTCCTCTTCCTGTACCTATTTATGACATGATGCTACATGCCTTTAATAATTTGATCATAAAAAGTAGCATCACGATAATCAAAAATAGACGTTTGTTCCTCTATAATTTTAGGGTGCGTATTAATTCTTCTTCGCACTCTCTTCCCATCTTTATCTACTAAATGGCTGTAATTCAAAGCAATTTTCTCCACACTTTTTCTTGCAAAATGGGTGACAAACGACCTTCGATAGCGATACTGAGATTTATTTTTTGATGATCCATGATAAATATTACCCGTAAAAATAACAATATCACCTGGTTCGGTGTTTACTTTTACAGTGGTGTACCCTTTCGGCTTTTGTTGTAACTCCGATCCAAAAGCATTGCTAGAGCCTGGAATAACCTCAATTTCAGTCATATCCATCTTGTGCGTACCCGGTACAATATTTAAACTGCCGTTTTCTTCATTTGTGGCATCTACACTTACCCAAATCGCATACGATGTATCGGGTTCTATCCCAATGTGCACGTTATCTTGATGAAACCCTAACCCTTTCGTACCAGGAGGTTTAAAATAGTAATTGCTTTGTACAGCAAGTATGTCTTCCTCTAGCAGAAATTCTAATAATTGCAGCGCTTCTCGTTTTAACATAAAATCCGTAATCTCTTGATTATCTCGATGAAAGTCTCGTAAGCGGTTTGGATATAATGTTTCTAATGGCCGTTGACTATTTTGCACAATTTTACCTGCCGCCATTAATTCTAACCAAATGTTAAAATACTGTTGGTTTAGAGCTTTTAATTCATCTTCTTGATAAACATTCTTAACAATCAAATAGCCTTGTTCGAGAAATTGCTCTTTTTCTTTTGTACCAATCATTTTACAGCCCTCCTTTAACCCATTTCGTATTGACATACATGCAAGTGATTACCCTCACTATCTATAAAATCTAGCAATTGCACCGTTCCATAATCTCTAATTTCTTCTACTTGAATGTTGTTTTCTATCATCGCGTCTCTTACTTTTTCAATATTCGATGTAAAGAAGTGAAACGGGGGATGATTTGCTGGTACTGTTCCTTTTTTCACTAATGTTAATGGTGTCTTATCTCCTACTTTAAGCGCGATAATAATATCTGTTCGCCATAGAATGGGAAATCCTAACGTGTCATGATACCATTGACATGCTCGCTCCATGTCTTCCACTTGCAGAAAGGTACTGTCAATCCGTTCTAACAATCCTTGCATTTCGCTTCCTCCTTTCATTGCTCCTTGCATGGATGAGTGTAACATGCTGGTTTTTCTGACCCTCTGTTTTTGTTGTAGAACTATCTGCCTTCTATGTTTAATGTTGTAATCGTGAAGCACACATGATCTGATCGAGTCGTCATATGTGTGCTTTTGTACCCAAACAAATGTACCAGAACTTAGACATGTCTTAGCTCTGGTTACTCTATTAACTTTTAAAACCGACTATGATATTAATGCTTTTTATCAACTTCAGTTATACGAACTTTGGGGACGATGACATCGGGATAGAACGAGGCTATATCCAATAACTCGTCTAAATGATAGATCCCTTTTAATTCTTTTGCAGTGACTAGTTTTTCACTTGCCGTTGCAGCTATCGTAGCAGTTATTAATGCTTCTTGACTACCTTGCATATCACACTCAGCAATAACTTTTTTACCCTTAATTTCTCCCAAAACATCGATTTTCAATGCGTATATTTCTTTTCCCCATTTTATTTTACTAAAGAACCAAACCATCGCTTTTCGAAAAAACGAATATTTTAATAAGCGAAATATCCCTACTTGCTTACATAAGGCAACTATATTTGTAATCACTTGTGAATCAAAACAAAGTCGAGTAGATACCGTTGGTACTTGTAATGTATGGGGTAAGGTATGTTGATCTGAAAAATTAAAGCGATATCCCGTTCTCTTTCCAAGTTCTTTTCCAAAATGAGTTCTTTTTCCATCGCTCAGTGTGTCCACCTTCACTTCTTTCCAATTTGAATAAACATGAAAACTAGTATTGAAATTATTTATCGTCCATTCAATTGCTGCTTTTCCATGTTGGTCGCCCAAACCCAACATGATATGTATATCAATTGACTCTGTATAATCTAAGTAGCTTTTTGTATGTTTAGCTAATAAATTTGTAAGACCAGGTGCTAAACCAACGCTTAACACAGAGGCTACTTCGTTTTTTTTTGCTTCTCCTTCTAACTCTTCAATACATGCTAAAAATGAATGATTTGCGGAAATATCAATGTAGTTTACTTTATTTTTAAAACAAGCACGTACAAAATCTGTATCCTTTTGATCAAGACACATAACAACCAATTGTATTCTATCGAATAAATCTACTGGCAACGGCTTTGATATATCTAATTCAAGCGGCATTACTGTATTGTTTGTTGTATTGCAAAACTCCACTGATTTATTTAAGTTTCTTCCAGCTGCAATGACTTTACCAGGATATCTCTTCCCAAGTTTCTCACAAATCATCTTTCCTACATGCCCATAGCCGCCCACGACAAGTATATGTTCCTTCATATGTTCTCTCTCTCCTTTTTATTGTGATAAATTTTACACATGAATTGCTATCAACATTGTTCCCAAGAACATCAAGGCAATGGTTGTCCAAGTATGCTTGGTAATGGATTCTATTCCTTTGAAGATTACGGAACTAATCAATACAGTAATTAATGGTTCTACAGCGGCAATAACACTTACGTATGAAACTTGCATTGTTTGAGCTGCCAGAAAAAAGAACAATGGTCCAAAACTTGATAAAACTCCTGAAATTAAATAGTAAGGATTAATAACAGTAAAGTTCTTCTTTAAATTTGATATAAATTTACCCCGGACACATTGATAGCAGATTATAAAAACAAAGGAAGCCAAAGCTCCGACCCATACACCGAAAAAAGCATCATTCATTTCAATTAAACCTTGTTTTCGAATACCTTGACCAACTCCGAATATAAAAGCAGCGAATAAAGCTAATCCAAATCCCATGATCTGAATTCTTTTAGAATCAGTGAAGGATGTTAGGTGATTCTGTTGATGTTTCGATGTTTCAATATTAAAAAATCGAAATCCAGCATTTAATATTCCTATAAGTAAAATCAACATTCCAATACCTGGGAGTATACTTATTTCTTCACCAAGAAAAAAAAGAGCAAACAGAGTTGTAAAAACGGGTGAAGAGTTCCGAATAGCAGAAGCTTTTGATGGACCAATATATGAAATGCTCGAAATTAAGGTCAACCTTCCTACTCCTGTTGTGCACAATCCTGCAAGTGAAAATAATAAGAAAGCTTTCCATGAAAATTGAAGATTCCATCCCTTTAACCCGGTTAGAATGAAGCAAAGTACACCTAAAAGAACGACATTCATAAAAACAGTTATAAATATGCCATTATCACCATGAACATCTTTACTTATGCCTTTCTTTACCATCACGTTGTTAAAAGCAAAAAAGAAGGAAGATAACATTGCAAAAATAACACCCACTATATGTCTCCTTAATGAAAGATAAGTTTTATTGCACTTTTATTCGTTTGTAAGAAAGATAACTAATTAAAATTAATATGGTTTAGTTACTATACTTTATTTCTAAAAAAAATAAAGAAATGATGGTAATTAAATTCGGGCTTAGTTCCCACCTCACCAAAAGTTAGTGAATTGCATTCATAGCTCTGCAATTAAAAATAATCTTCCAATACCTATAGCTTGCATCTCCTATTGCAATAACTTTCAACGTTTCATGTTATTTAGTATAGTTAATAAACTAAATAAAAACAACTATTTATTAATTAAATTTCTTTCTCTTTAGTTAAAACTTCATTCCGTCAAAAAGATTACACGTTACGCTTAAAATCAAAATATACCGATCTAGCAGTGGATACAAGAAGATTAGTCTAACGATATTCCATTCCATTATTTCTGATAGAAATGGGAAAGTAGGTTTAAAATGCCATTAGAAAATGACTCTGCTATTTGTTTTTTTGTTAGAACATGGTTTTCTTATGTCATAGTTTAATTCCTCCTGCGTGTCTGAAATCATTCAAAACAAAAAAGATACAATAATGCAATGAAATCCGTTATAGTTGAGCAATATCATGCTGGAACATCTGTTAGTGAGTTAAGTCGAAGATATGGATTTTGAAAAAAACATACACGAAAAATAAAGACACTCATATGACGGCATATGACAGATTAGAAAAAAATTAATAAAAAATCCCAATGTATCCATAAAAAAGTTATGTGCGTTTCAGTCATCGTACATGGGTAAATCTTATTATTTTGTTCGGAAGTGTTAGAAGAAAGCACTTACCTATCGTGAATAAATTAAAATTGAAACTGGAAGTAGCAGTCTAAGCACCATCTTAACGTTATCGTATGAGGACATATTAAAGATGGACATTATGAACGATACGCTCATGAAATATTTTATTCATGATCTAGCAGACATTGCTATTTTCACGCCTGACCAAGTAGATGAATTTCAATATATTACTGTAGAAAACTTAATGTCTGCATTAAAACAGATGAAGATTATATTATAGATCAATTGGAAAAAGGGGGATTCATATTGGATGGAGAATGGCTAAAGCCAAAGAAGCAAAAATTAGCTCATAACGCTTCTCCTTAAATGTAGTACAGTTAATTCCAAACCAGAGCTGAAATAAGTCGCAGCTCCTTGGCGATTTATATATTATAGTTTACATAATATTATTATAGTAAACTATTATTATTATATTTGGACGTAAAAAACAAATAAACATCCGCAAGAGACATTTATTTGTTTTATTTTTCCTGATAAGTTATTTTCATTATGCAGGTATGTTTAATTTTATCAAGATTGATCTGGTTGTTCCGGGCAAGCTACAACGGTAATCACGTTTTTTTCAGGATCTCTCAACTCAAAATGCGGTGTCATCTCTGGATTTGTATAATCGGTTATATCTGTTATGATATCGGCATTCTTTGCTTTTAAATCATTAAACGTGTCTTGAATTTCTGTCGTATTAATGCCAAGCATGGGGCTTGGTCCACCACGTATTTTTTTCTTGTTCATGATCGTTAATGCTGTTGTTCCCGTGAATGGATCAGACCCAAATTTTAAACGAGCTACAAACTCATTTTGAAAGATGAGGTCAAACCCTAACGTATTCGTATAAAAATCAACTAATTTTGTCATATCTCTAGCAACGATATAACAACTATCTACACGTAATTCTGGCTGTTGAGCCAATATGCATTCCTCCCTGTATGTAATATAAACATATTAGATTATATTACAAGAAGAAACATATCATTACTTTATCATTAGTTTGGTGCGGTTGCTTTCTTCTCTACTCCACTGATACTATTTACATTCTCACGGCGTTTCCGATCGTTTGCTTCTTGCAATTCACTCCACTTATAAAGCAATGCTCCCGAAATGATCACCACAACGCCTATAAACTGTGTAAAAGTAAAAGGAACTTGATTTAACCCTAACCACCCAAACGTATCAAACAACAGCGCAAATAATAACTGAGAACTTAATATGATCGATGTTGCATACGTAGGACCTAGTATACTAATACTCTGAACGAGACACGTGACGACACCAATTCCTAAAATCCCGCTAAACCAATGCCAAGTTTGCATATGATCTAATGCAAACATGTCTCCGCCTTCTATCGTCAGTCCAATGATAAAAGAAGCGGTAAATCCAAGGCCGAGTACCAACGTCGTTGTTGTCAACTGTCCTGCCTTCTCCTTGACCTTACTGTTAAATATATTTTGCAAGCTGACTAGACACCCTGCTATACACGCTAACAATATGGAAATGATGGTCATGCCTTCTACCTCCTTTATTTATTGTGATGTTCTATGATGATTCATGCATAAGTTACATTGGTTCATATATACTTTGTCCTGTTATTTTTTTTAGTCCTTTCACGTCTTTAATTTCAACCTTATTTTTACTACGTTCTGTTAACCCTTGTTCGCAAAACTTTTGAATGACACGATTGACGTGTCGATAACTAGTACCGATTAAATTCGCTATATCTGTTAAACGAGAACTGCTTAGCTGCGTATGAAGAAGCGCGTCGTTCTCATCGTACGTAATAGATAATAAATAACTAGCGAGTCTCACTTCTACTGGATACAATAAATTGAAGCGCATGGTAGTGGATTTTAAGTGAAACTTCTTTGTAATAATATCAAGCATAAATTGTAGGAATTTGACGTCCTCTTGTGTATATTGTTGCAATTTCTTATGGTGAACCCTAAGCATATAAGTAGGAGATACGCTCTCTACGGTATTCATTATTTTAAGGCGTTGAATATACTCTACATCGCCAAACACTTCTAATTTTGATATAAATGAAAGTATTAATGTTTTGCCTTCAGGAGAGGTCGTATGCACTTTGACTTTACCTTGCACAAGAACATGCAAATAAGTCAATTCATCCCCTTCCGAACATATATACTCTCCTGGTTCAAATAAGCATAAGGATAGATGAGGCAATATACTATCGTTTAACACGGTTTTTAATTGGAACTTATCCAAAAAACCATTTAATTTATCTTTGTCTTCTATGATTTTCATTTCATCACTTCTTTCTCTTTTGTAGCAGGTTACTGTAAACATGCATCACAGTCTTAGTATAATAACACCCGCAATCATCAGCCCTATACCTAAACATTGTGAGATCCGTACTTTCTTTTTTGCGATTTCAAACCATCCTCTTGCATCAATAGTAAAGGTGAGGCATAATTGCGCAATGAGTAAAAGTGCCACTGTAATCGTCACACCAATATATTGCATTGCAGTAGCATTACTAAACACTACGATAGCACCGAATGTGCCTCCAATGAGATATAAAGGTTTGACTTTGGATAAACTTTTAACTTTTATGCTTTTATTTTTGGAGAACAGTAAAATGAGAAAACATATGATAAATCCGGTCCACTGCGTTATGGTGGCCATTTGCCACGCTCCAATATCTTGGCTAATTCTTGCGTTGGCTACACCTTGAAGCGTTAAAAAGGCTCCTCCTAACACAGCCAGTATAAGTCCTTTCATATTCATCTCTCCCTCATCGTGTATCTACCATTCATTAAACAACAATTTCAATCGTTCAAAAAGGACTTATGTCCTCATTATAGCAAAAAAATGGGTATTACATTTATGTATAGTTTTGAAAAAAATTTATCATACATTCCGCTATGAATTAAAAAAACGCGTCATGTTCACGCGTTTTTTTAACTATATTCTTATCTGTCATGTGAATGACGTTTTATTGACATAGAAAAAAGAAGCAAATACATGAGATAGTCATATTAATAATGCCATTTTAAAGGTAACTTCCTCAATACTTTAAGTGGTCTCATCATATCGTTATCTTCGTGATCAAGAATATGACAGTGCCACACGTAACCAGGGAAAACAGTAGGATCAAACGGAAATAGATTTACACCAGGCTTAGCTAATGCTGGATCCACTTCTTGAGGAGTGAACCGCAATCGTATACGTGTAACCTGTCCTGGGTTCACTTGGATCGTATCTTTCCATCCACGTTCATTAGGTTCTGGTTCAATCGGAGCACCTAGCAAAAAGGGTTCTACAGCAAGTGGTTTGGGCTTTTGACCAATAGGAGGCATACCATTCATCTTCATCCAGACTTCATTGTATCTGTCTACATCCACTTCTTGACGATTCACTAGTAAATGGTCGATTAAATGAATATGAATGGGATGAACAGCTGCGGTAAGATTAACAATTTGCCATTCTTCTGTGGATCCTATAATCGGTAATTCAGTCGTATCATCTTCCCATTTTTGCCCGTTTAGCAACAATTCCAACGGATTATTTGTAGCGGCATCACGTACAATATTCAACGTTAAAATACGATCTGGTACATTGGGTGTTAATTTCGGGATTTTATTTAGTTTAGGAGGAAGAGCCTTCGGTTTTTTAGGGATCGAATCAACAACGGTAAATTGCATGATGTTACCTGTTGTTTGTGGATCAGGTAAAGGACCATTAGGAAAAGGCGCAGGAGCATCGTTTGTTAACGTTAACTGAGTTCCTGGTTCAAATTGTGAGAAATCTACTAAAATATCAATTCGTTCCGCTGGGCCGATCAGCACTTCCGTTAACTTTACTGGTTCTGGTAAAAATCCACCATCTGTCCCTATTTGTGTGAATGGAATGTTATGACCAAATTTATCTTGTAGACGAAGGCGATAAAATCTTGAATTTGATCCATCTAATATTCGAAAACGATACTGCTTTCTTTTGACATCTAGGTTAGGCCATGTATTACCATTGACAATAATAGCATCACCTATAAAATCTGGCATCCAATAAGGATGAACATCCGGGTTTACCCCATCTGCTGGAAAGAAATAAGACCCATCTTCATTAAAAATTCGATCTTGTATGACTAATGGTACTTCGAACTCCCCACATGGCAACAGCGGTTCAATTTTATTTTTCGGATCACGTAACAAATAAAAACCTGCCAGTCCCAATGCTACATTGAGTCGCGTTATGCCAAGCGTATGATCATGGTACCAAAGTGTTGTTGGTTGTTGACCATTAAAATAGTTGTACTTTGTTGTTACGAAAGCTTGACCTACCTTCTTCTCTTTTGATGTAAACCACGCTTCTGGGTTACCATCAAAATCAGGTCTTACTTCTCCCCCATGCAAATGCGTTACGATGGGCACAGGACTTTGTGCTTTCGGATAACCAGGTGGAAACGGCTTAAAGGGTGGCACAGGTTGTTTTATGTTGTTAGGGTTTGCCCAATGAAGTGTCGGATCAACAGGGAATGGATGAGGAACAGTAATATTATTAATCCATTGCACATTCACTGGAATTCCGCGAATGGCTTCAAATGAAGGACCCGGAGAGCTTTGAAAAAAAATACAGTTATCTTTGTGGTCATGGTTATGGGAAGGTGCATGAAGTGTTTGAGGTTCATGATAGTTATCATGATTTGTATCGTAATACCATGCACCCTCATCATGTTCTTCATCGTGATGACTGTCTCTATGCGCATCATCGTATTGGGGATCACAGTGATCATCTTTGTGATGTTTTTCATGTCTCATATGATGTTTCAATGTGTAATCACATGATGCATGTTTATCATCATCGTGTGCTTGACAACGATGGTACTTTTTAGGGTCTTCAATTAACCCTTTATACCCCAAAAGTATAGTTTTTGGATACGGTGCTGGAAGAACTTGCTGAAAAAAAACTTCTGCACTTACTTTGTAGTCGTGGCTTTTGACTTTTCCTTTATCATCTTTTATTACCGTTGGTTTGAAAACAGGAGGAATAAACAATGGTGTTACAAATTTAGGTATATCAAATGGATTTATACGTTTTACCATTTATAATCTCCTTTACTAAAAAATATATTTTATTCACATCCTCTATTTTATTATGTATGAATGGAAATTCATAAGGGTATATATTGATTTTTGTTAATTTGTATTGTTGCATCAAGTATACATGACAATTCATCTTATTTTTTCTGACACATCACCTGCTATGTTGCTAGTTTACTGGTACCAAAACTTATTAAAGTGAAAAAATCCCCAGTCATGTAACTGGGGATAATAAAAATTATTCGATATATATCATTAATACTATCATTACCGTCTAGCACTACGGTACCGTTGTCGTTAGTGTGATTGTCACTATAGTGTAATCGTTGTACCATCGAATTTTGTTAACGTAAATCCTTTCACGTTTTCATTGAAGAGTCCATTGTATTCTTGTAGCATGCTAATGGCGGCTTTCTCCCCTAATCTCATCCCTTCATCTCCATCAGAGCGATAATGTAACCCTGCTGCATCACGACCGTGTGAAATGTTCGCAGCTAATTTATTTAATTCTCCTCCAATCGTAAGGGCAGAGTCGTTATAAGGGACTAGTCCGCTCCCGTCTTCATTAACATCGATGGCATCTGGGATAATATAATCTTCATTGAAGAAGGCTTTTAATACTGTGACACAGGCACCAATAATCACTGCATGACCAGCTGGATAAGAAGGATGCGTTGGACAGCCTTCAGGGTAGGCCATGGGTAATAAATAAGAATCGTGCGTTGTATATACTTCATTCAATACGCTTGAATGTAATAATTGTTCATGAATAGGCGTTTTGTATTTTCCAAGTAAGTGAAGATGCACCCTTCCACCGAAGCTTTCTGGTCTTATTCTCCGATGAACAAGGAATTTTTGATACCATGCTGATCCTAAAGCTATTCTTGCTACTTTAGCTACATAATCTAAAATATGTGCATCTCCAAACGTAATAAAGCCCCTTTGAGTAGCGGATAAATGGTATGGATTAGCCTGATCAAGCGCCTCGCTGGTTTGCTTTGCATATTGTAATAAAATTAAGCAAGCAGATAATGCACTTTGATAAGAGAAATCTTGATGCACATAGTGACTTAAATCTCTACCTGTACAAATATATCGTGGCTTTTCAATATACGTTTTTGTCTTGGATGTATGCTTGCCATTTATGATAGCCAACCACGCTTCATATTCCGTCATAAATTCTAACCCTGGTGTAGGTGCTTGATATGCTTGTGAGATAGACGTAACGCCGTAGGGGATGTCTTTCCATAAAAATTGAGATAAAAACGGACCGTTTAAATTACCTGGGCTGCTTCCTCTAAAGATTGTTTCCCCCGTAATCTTATCGTTAATTGTCGGATGTCGATGATTAGTGAAAGTAGATAAGTCTTGTCCTGCTTTTTCCATCGTTTCATCTGAAGTATACTTAGCAAAAGGAACGTCTCTCGTTAAGGATCTCCAGTACAATTCGGCCATTTCTGCTGCCATCTGTGCACTGCTGTATTGTGGTGCTGGTTCCATCGTTAAGTGGTAGCAATCTGAACCTATCAAATCATAAGCATATGCGGCTTGAGGGTTATACAGTTTATTTTCCCCACCCATCTTGATCTCGTCAAAATCAGATGAAGTACCTGTAGTCAATGCTCTAATATACGCATTATACGCTTTAATATCTACTATACCTAGTTCATTGTGCGGTAATGACTTAGAAAAGTTACCGAATTTTTCTGCATATCGATCTTCATCACCGTTAGCTTGCTGTTTTTCCAATACGGCTTCTTTTTGTACATTTGCTTTATTTACTCTATGATTATAAGCTTGTTCTCGCCTCATATTACCGGTTGAAGAAATCGTTGAAGGTTGTCCAATCCACTGTTCATCCTTATACACGATCATCACCCTTTCTTATTTCATAAGATGGAGAAATCTCAACTTTAACCTTTACGCCTAGCTACTGAGGCGTAAACTTGCTTTTCATTATTTCTGTATCTTAAATATATTTGTCTCCATTGTACTAACGATGACGAGAAATAACTCAGCTTTCAACTCCACTTACTCTGTCTTTGTAGGTAGAGTGACGATGTCACGGTACACAAAAATCCCCAGTCCATAGACTGGGGATAAAAACATTCATTTTACAATGAGACTTGCGCTACATGATAGGAATCCACTGACTACCATCCCATTTACGCTGGAGAATGATTTCATTTTTGTATCTCATCGTGATGATATCATCAACTTGTAAAGGTTTTGCATCATTTGGAATACTATCATTGCCGTGTACCAATGTAGTGCCGTTGTCGATATTGATTTCAATATCTGTGTACCCATCTAGCCCGTACACTTTACCGTATACGGATTGTCCAACGGTCTCACTACCGAACATAATCACCGAACTACCATTTACAGTATAGTCTTCTGGAACGATCATATCGTTCGTTGTATAAGGTAGTAAATGAAAGTCGGTCTGATTGTATACATCACCAGAAACAGAATTGTATACTGCTTCTTGTACGGTCATGTTATCTGATCTTTCTAAGAAAATAGGTTGTTCCGTATTGACGGACTCGTCCACCCATACAAACAAATCATTTCCTTCTGCGTAAGCAAATTGTGGAGTTAACGGATTATCCATAATGACTTGCGTCACTTGCAGATAATAATCGTCTAAATCGAAGACGCCGTTTGCATCCATAGCATCTACTTTAATCACATACGCTCCAGATGAAGTGAATACAGCTGGATCAATGACAACCTTATCAGATTGAATATCAAACATCGATTGAGGAATAATCGTGTCATTTACACGGATGCTTACGATGGTATCCTCAAATTCCATATTTGGTACGTTGTCATTAAAACCGATTTCGATAGGTTGACCTAATGTAGTGTCTGTAGTATCTTTTTGCAACGATACTAATTGTTCTTGTCCTGTGTAAATAGGTTGAATTACCGTAGCATCACTATAATAATTTGCTTTTACATAAATGTTGTAAATGTTGTCTGTTGCTTTGATTAAAGCATTATCAATAGTAAGGTAAACGACTCTATTTCCACTTTCTTCATAGTTATAATACATTTGGTTTACATTCAGTGTAATTTTACCTTGTGTGATTTTATACGCTTGTGGAGAAAGTAATTGTTCATTACCATCCTTATCTAGAATGTAAACACCAGTAATTGCTGCAGCCCACTTCGCCCATTCTGGATCCGAGAAGACAACCTCACATTCACCATAACCAATCGTAATATTTAAGTCCGGTTTTAGTTCAGGTGGTGCACCATTTACTATCACGTCAAACAGACTAGATTTACCAGCGTATTGCGATTGTATCTTAGCCAGTCCTGAAGCAACTGCAGAAACCATTCCTGTGTTATCTACATTTGCAGTCTGTGGGGTATTTGAAGACCACTGGATGCCTAACTGTAGATTTTGATGATCAATGACCATACCGCCTTCTTCATAGTCAAAATATTTTTCCATACCAGGAAGGAGCTGTTGACCATTACTAAGCATGATATCAGCGTACAATGTCATCGTATTATCATAATCTTTTTCCAACGTTAATGCATTATCTTCATCTTTGCCCTTATCATAAGTGATGCTGTACTGGTCTATGCCAACATCTTCTGTTTTTTGGTATATGTCTTGCCATACGCTCGCAGATACATATCCAGTTGATTTAATGTCCAGATCATAAACACCATACGTATGTTGTGTTACGCTTCCGCTTATAGAAGAATCACTGTATCTCAACTCTTTCGTATTTGCATCAATAGCAGCAAAAGCAGCCGCTGGTATCGTAATCACATTGTTAGCTGCAGTGAACGTGACTTCTTGGTTATCAAGATATACGCCAGTGATGTTTTGAAACCATGCTGCATCTTGTGGTGTAAATGTCACTTCAATATCTTGACCATCTGCATTGTTGGTGCTATCTTTGATGATCGTAGGGGTTTCCTTACCTACTTTTACATTCATCGTATCACTGTAACCACCAAAATCAGCAATGATATCCGTTTCACCATAGCCAATACCTGTTACCAGTCCTAAATCATCGACTTCCACTACGTTAGTATCCAGAACAGTCCATGTTACAGTGGTACCTTCGACTGTTGTTGCATCCACATAATCGTTTTCTCCATTAGATACTAAGAACATAGGGTAGTATTGTCTGCTATCTTGTAGTGTTAGTTCTTCTAGCTCTCTAATCGGTTTTATCCCCGTATTGTAATCCTTGAAATAATATAATCCAGCATCCGTTACGCTCACTTCCTTATCTGCAGTAACGATTCTTTGTTCCACAGACACAGGATCATATCCGGCTGCGTGAACGTCAATGTCGTACGCTGCATAATCGTATTCCAGTAGTGAAGTCACTTTGGAATTATCATTAGATGTTAAGGAATAGGCTAGATTGTTACTTCTTTTAGAATAAAACACCTTAGCGTCTAGCGTAATACTATTTTCGTTAATACTGTACCATGCTATAGGAATAGGCTTGTCATCGATCATTAGCTTAGATATATTATTTTTCCAATAATCACTACCTGATGACATTACAATTTCGATAGCTTCATTTGGTACATTGTTCGTTGTATCTGGGACTAATGTTCCAGCATCATATGATGGCGAGGAAGGATCATCGCTTCCACTTCCACTGTTACTGCTTCCATCTCCTGATGGAGGTGAAAAGTCAATCACTTGTCCCTTCAATACTTCTTTACCATTCACGATAATTTTTTCAGCGTTATTCTTAAGTTTACCAATGGTACCTTCACCGGAAATAACCGATCCTTCAGCACCTGCTTCTACATCAATGTTGGATATGCTAGAACCTTTTTTAAGTACAAGCGTAGTTTCAGATTGTAAAATCATATCGTTAATTTTTGATGTATTCGCGATGGAGATTTTTGCACCATGTGCTTTAGAGAGTAACTCACTTATGGTGGAGCTCATAATCGTCAATGATGTGGTGATCTGTGAGTTCACTTCTTGCTCCAATGCATCGATGACAGCTAATTCTTTTACAAAACAGTTTTCTAAAGTGACATTAAGTCCAACTTGGCTGTTAATATCAATAGAATCAAAGTCTCCTAAGAAAGAAACTTCACTGTTAATCGGAATGTTACCCGAAATTTCTGCATTGATAAAACCAGTATTCCCTACATCAAGCTCTTCTTCTTCCAGAATAACGCCCGATTGAATGTCTACATTACTAATGTTCGTTGACCCACTGGCAACAAGACGAATGTTTCCGTCTTCCTTGTTGACAATTGTCTTTTGTGCTGTAGCGTCATTGAAATAAATACTGTTTTCTCCACCACCGGTCACAATAATGCTACCTTTAACGTCGACATTATTTAAGTAGACTTCTCCTTCTTTTACTCCATCAGAAATATAAAGATTTCCACCAATCGTCATGTTCGTCAATGTGATATCTGGGTTGTTGACGATAACACTGTGACTAAAAGTTTGATCTTTATATGTCCCCGGCTCAGAAAATACATGTTCTACCATGTTGTCAAGTAATGCAATTGTTTCCGCTCTTGTGATGTATTGCTGAGGACGCAGGTTCCCATCTTCATATCCATGTAAAAGATCTTGCGCTAACAATACGCTTAAAGCACTTTTGGCCTCATCGTTAATCAGTTGAGCATCATGAAAAGATGTTAGTATCTGTTCATTACCTTCACCAGATAATTCAAAAACATCTTGCATGATGACACTAAATTGCTCACGAGTGATATAACCGTAAGGATTAAAAGCATTCACTTCATCCTGCTGGATATATCCTGCCTGAACACCAATTAACGCATCTTGATAAAACCAATCATTTTGTTGTAAATCTGCAAACTGCTCACTGCTAAGCTTGTAATATCCAAAAATACTATTGATCATTCTGGATAATTCTGCTCTCGAAATCGGTTGATCCGGCTTAAAGGTACCGTCATCATAACCGCTAACGACTCCATAGTTACTCCATGTTGAAATTTCTTTTTTCGCCCAGTGTTCTTGTTCTGAAGCTGTCACATCTACAAATGCTTGCACTGAGGACACATTGAAGAGTAACAAGAGAGCAACAATGAAAGAAATCATTTTGTTAAACGTTTTAATATTATTCCACCTCCAAAAATTTTTTTTACAATGAAAAATATGGATATAAGATGTTCATCAACATTATATCCTACTTTTTTTTACAAAATAATAGACAATAAGACATAATTCTATACGTTAAAAATTGAAAGAAAAGACCTATAAACTTTTTAAATTACAGGATAAAGCAGATAAAAGTAGGTCATGTGACATAAGTTATCAGTATATTTAATCTTTTTATATAATTGTTTAATTTGTAAAAGCGTTTTAATTACATATCACACTTTTATGTATTTCAGAAGAAGTGAAATAATTTGCATCCAACAATATAATTTTATAGGGTAAAGACACTTTTTTCTTGAATTCCTTTTTAAATTTCATAGAGATGGGAAAAACAACAAAAAAGAACCAGACATCACGTATCTGGTCCTCCTTTTTATCTTCCTATACATTATTGTTTCTCTCTGCTGTATCCACATTTACGTGGATGCTAGTACATCCTTATACTGCTCCACGTGTCGCATTCTTTTTACCACGTAAGAGCACGTAGGGATAATTTTATATCCTTCATTCCTCGCATACTCCACTACTTTGTCTACAAGCTGCTCCGCAATGCCTTGACCTCGCATGCTTGGTGAAACAAAGGTGTGATCGACTACAATGTTTCCATCTTGAGGAACATAAGTAACCTCGCCTATTTCTTGACCATCTTTTTCCACGTAAAAACGATTACTGCCGTGTTGTATGTCTACCATGATTTCGCCTCAATTCGTTTTTAAGTATATTTTAACGCTAAACGAGGCATTTTGCTACTTTTTGGTTATCCATTGTACTTATTCGCTAGCAATCATGTAGACAGCATCATCACTTACTCCGATGACTCCTTCCGTCCATCTCATTTCATTATCTTGTAAAATATGTTCTACAATGACCTCTTCGGTTAATGTGTCAAAATTATATTGAACTAAATCATACCCCTTTTCTTCGTTAGAAGATAAATACACGATACGATGTGATGATGGAACCCATTGAAAAGAAACATAACTATCGTTATTCCATGTTCCGACTTCTTTGTCCTCTTTAAAGATGTTCCAGTCAACGTTGTTTTCACTCGTCAATGTTATGACACCGTCATCGGAGTGAGAATGAGAAATCATACTTTCATCTTGCATTTGTTCCATTGGATGCTGTGTTATTTCTTTTGTTTCCCAGTCATATTCATAAACGATCACATTGCTTTCTTCGTTTCTTAACTGAATAGAAACAATGTCACCGTCATCTTTTATTTGTATTCTATTTTCCATGTTGTTGGTTACTTTAAATGTAACGTCTGTGTTACCTAATTCATGTTTTTCTATGCTACCATCCTCTAAGTTGTATAAGACGAGTTCCATATCGGAAAACCATTGTTCTGTATCCTCTCCTGTATAGGAACGTTCTTCTCCTACAAGGAGCATAACAACATCTTTATTATCATTAAACTTCGCCCCGTATACGTACCCATCTACTTTGATTTCAACCATGTCATCTTGTGGGAACAAGGATTCATACATTTCACCATCATAATCATTAAGGAAAAATCCTCTTTTATCTGCATAAAACGTCCCTACACCCATGTAATTTTGGACCACATTTAAAACATGATTTTCATCAATGGTGAAAGGAGCCATTTGTTCTGTTTCCACATCGTAGAGGTAGTGTAATTGCGGAACAGATGCATCACATTCACAATAACCTAAACTTCGAGTTAAAATTATGTTTTGATCATCTATCCTATATGATGGGGTGTAAAGATCATCCCAATTTGATGCTTTTTCAATAGTGGAGCCATCTAATGCTACGCTCCAAAGCTGCAATCCTTCTTCTACAACGACTTGCATCATGGATGCATATTGTTTCGTTTCTCCTAACTTGGTTTTAGAACCAGATGGATTGATTTCATACATTGGGAATAGAATATTATCATCTGTTTCTACGTTGATGTACAGTGTCTGTTCATCTTCCCATTCGTACGTAACCACTTCATTTCCCTTCAATCGGTTCATGATTGCTTCTTCTACAGTAGATTGATTCATTGCTTCCGTAAATTCAAGTTTAAAATTTTGATGTTCTTTATGTACAGCTAATTTTGTTGGAGATTGTACAGCTGAGTTGGATACTAATGAAATGTTCACCCATTCTTCTTCTGCAGCTGAAGCGATACTTATTTCAAACGGTGTGATGTTTTCGAACCTTTCATTATTAACAGTTATAGAACCATTTAAATCTATGGTATAGCTAACAAAAGTGATGAATGGATATGCGTTCGTGATTTTTTCATATATTTCATCTGCATCGAATGTAACATCTACAAGAAGGGATTGATCGTCATTCCATTCAAATGATACATTTCCATTTCTTTGCTCGAGCTGACTTTTGATTGCATTTTCAACTGAAAGTTTATTCATTGCTACCGGAAATGTAATCTCATACTGCTGTTCACTTCCGTTGATGGTAATGGGTGAAACTGCATCAGGATCTTTTGTGTATACAATGTTTATATCCCTTCCATCCAGTACTTTTACTTCTTCTTCATTGCTTTGTTCTGCTTGTTCTTCCCCAATTTGCTGTGCATCAATATCTTCATCTGTCTCGGCTTCGTTTTCAGCACACCCACTTAAAAACAGTACCCCCATTAAAACCATCATATAAATCCAAACTTTTTTTCTATTCACTTTCATTCCTCCTTATATATTTAATTTATCATAGATTTAGTTTGGATAAAAGATTTATTTTAAATGATTAATTTTAATTATGGATTTTAACACAAACCATCAACTCTTATTATATTTTTTTAAAATAAACAGCTCTCTTATAAATGCACCTATTACAATAGAGGTAGTTATGACTACAAATAAACTTAAACTTCTCACAAATAAATATGGAGAGCTCACCGCTTGATAACTTTGGAAGATCAATATCGGAATGTATAGAATACAATAAGCAATGATCCACTGTTTCTGTTTTTTATTTTTATCTTTATTTTTTGTTTTCACTTTCTGGCCTCCTTCAACAAAGCGTTAAATCCCATTTAAGGTTTTATCTTCTGAATATTATATTCTGCAAAACAAAAAAAACGCCTCTCACAGAAATATGTGAAAATGACGTTTTTTAAGTTTCACTTTAAACATTTGAACATTATCGGACGTTTTAGTTTAATCAGCAACTCTTATTATTTTAATGGTAGCACTTACTGCTGAATTACTTAAATCTGGAGACATGAACGTTACATCTTGATTTACTCGTAATTGAATCATGTCGTTAACAAAAAATCTATTTTGGTATTCACCTTTTAATTGAACGATATCCTGAGTATCACTAGACGTCATACCGAAAGTTCCGCCTTCAAGTTCCATTGAACTCCTTAATAAGGTAACACTAACGACTGCACCTATGAGAAGATGAGATACGATAAATGTAATGCAATAAACACCTTCACTTTCAATTACAAACGTATCATCCGAAGGCTTGCTAATGTTATCGAATATAATATCATTTTCAAATGAAACTAAAGCATTGGTCGTCAACACCTGATCACTTGTAGCATAAGAATATATATATGCATTAGATAAAGATCCCGTTGGACCGGTGACTCCTATTGGGCCTATTAATCCGTTTGCACCCGATGGGCCCGTTGGTCCGGTTGGGCCCGTTGGTCCAGTTACCCCTGTTGCTCCGGTTGCCCCTGTTGCTCCGGTTGCCCCTGTTGCTCCGGTTGCCCCGGTTACTCCTGTTGCCCCTGTTGCTCCGGTTACTCCTGTTGCCCCGGTTACTCCTGTTGCTCCGGTTGCCCCTGTTGCTCCTGTTGCTCCGGTTACTCCCGTTGCCCCTGTTGCTCCCGTTGCTCCCGTTGCTCCTGTTGCTCCCGTTGCTCCGGTTACTCCTGTTGCTCCCGTTGCTCCGGTTACTCCCGTTGCTCCGGTTACTCCTGTTGCTCCCGTTGCCCCCGTTGCTCCGGTTACTCCTGTTGCTCCTGTTGCTCCTGTTGCTCCGGTTGCCCCTGTTGCTCCCATATCTCCTATACCTTCTACTGCTAATAGTTCCACCTGATCAATGACCATATCTACCGCGTCAAATGAAGCTGTTTTTACGAGCGTTAGCGTGGCACTAACAGCAAGAAGTGGTACTTCCTGTAAGTTCTTATATATCGTTTTAAAGCAACCTTCTTCTGCATTCGGTAAATTTTTTTCCAATATTGTAAACGTTTCCGTCCCTCTTAGCTCTCCAAGGTCTCCAAAATACTGTATCGTCACACCTAAAGCCGCTGAACTAAGTGCCCCTCCCCACTTGTTTGCTACGGATAAAATAAGTTCATATTGTTCAAGTGCTCTAACTTCAATATCTGATTGTTGGATGAAAACGCCATCCGTTCCACCTGGTAGAACAACTCCCCAGCTACCAAATAAATTCGGAGTATTGACTGCAGTAGCTGGATTGAAAAATAATTGCACCTCTGCTGGAGGGACTCCAGTTGTCCAAGGTGCTAGTGATCCTGTTTCAAAACCACTATTGATTATAAGATTTTTGATTTTTGCCAATGGTTTAACCTCCTTACATTATATTTAAAAGCTTATCCATTTGATTTGTTCAAAAATTTTAAATTGTAAATTAGTAGACTAATATACAATGAAAAACAAGATTTTTATGCGAAAGATTTGCACTTTATTTTTCATAGGCATAAAAAGTTTCATATAACTATCATCATGTATTTTAAAAATTAATATTACGAAATTAATATTACGAGCATGTCGTCCGATATGATTTACTATATGATATGATGGAGTAATATGATTGGATAAAATGTAATAGGAACTAAAAATAGTCAGAGGTGTAGCCAAGTGTTTTTGCACCTGAGGCGTAAATTTATTTCTCATTATTTCTTCATCTTATGATAAGTTGCAGAAACAAGTTCAACCAACTTATTACCGCTATACATAAAAGTAGAAAGTGGGAGAAGCTATGTTTGTTAAAGTAGATGATTTGAAAAGTTGGGAAGTGCAACAATTAATCACTAGCCATTTAGACGGAATGGCAGCACAATCCCCGCCTGAAAGCATTCATGCACTAGATTTACATTCATTACGTTCAAAAGAAATTACATTTTGGACCGTTTGGGAGAAAGATGATTTATTGGGCTGTGGGGCATTGAAACAAATAGACGAAAAACACGGTGAGCTGAAGTCTATGAGAACCGCTGCAGCACATTTGCGAAAAGGTGTAGCACGAAAAGTGCTTGAACACATTATAGAAGAAGCGAAAAAACGAGGTTATGAACGCCTCAGTTTAGAAACAGGTTCAATGGATGGATTTGAACCTGCGAGAAATCTATATGCTACTTATGGCTTTCAATATTGTGAACCATTTTCCACTTATACGCTGGACCCAAATAGTGTATTTATGACGAAACAAATATAGCCACGTATGGATTGTGGCAAAATAAAAGAGACTGTGAGATGGTACAACCCTAACAGTTGTGTTACGCTAACTGTTAGGATAGCCACTTTTTCAGCCTCTTTTCTTTATTACCCTATTATTTACTTAACTCTTGCGTTGTACCAACGTAAATCCAATCCCCAGTTACGCCTACGATATCCGTTCTCCAACCATACTCCATGTTGATAAGCACTTCTTCTTTATCTTGATCTACATCGTAAACAACAACGTTAACACTAGAATCATCCAGCCATTGAAGATACGCTACCTTATGACTATCTTTTATCCAATGCTTAGCATATGGTTTTTCAACGAGTTTCTTAGCTCCTTCGTATATTTCCTCCCCATAAATTTGATATTGACCATCATCTGATTCATTAATTACCACATCAACAAGATCTACTTGGGATGGCAACGTTTTAAATAGTACTTCGGAGCTTTTCCAATCATACTCATAATTCAAACTATTATAACTTTCCTGCTCCATCATCGTAATATATACTTTATTCCCATTATCAACTATAGGGACAGGATATTTATAACTATGCGCTACACCGAGCGGCACTTGACCTATTAATGCCTCTTGAATGGATACGACGGTATCATCTTCTAATGAATAAATGACGAGATCCAAATCAGAGACATCTTCTTCTGTTTCTCCCACCACTAAAATAACATGTTGTTTTGCTTTGCTAAATATTGCGCCATGCACATAGCCTTCTGTGTTTATTTCTACTTGTTGTTGCATTGGGTCTTCTAACACGAATTGCTCATTTCCTTTTTCATAAAAAAATCCACGCTTGTCAGCATAAAATGGAGCAAAACCAACATAGTTTGTCATCACATCGTCAAAATAATTATACTCATGTGGATATTCGTACATTTCATCATTGATCATATCATATACGTAATGGACATTTGGAACTTGATCATGACAGCAAATAGACACCCTTGGTCTAATTAAAGTAACATATTGATCATCAATAATCTGATTTGGTTGATATAACTCATCCCAAGATGATACTTGCTCTACTTTAGACCCATCCACTGCAATTTTCCATAATTGTTCGTCATAAGGATCAAGCACAACTTCTAATGTTGGTGCTTCTAGTACCTGATCACCTGACTTCGTCTTTGCTCCACTTACATTTACATCATACATAAGAAAGTATTGTTCTTCGGAAATTGTATAATCAACAGAAAATAGTAATGCGCTATCACTGGTCCAATGAAAGGTGAAAGTTGCATCTTGTTTATAAGCATCTATTTTATCTTTTTCTTCTCTTGTTATTTCATTGCCGCTCGGAGTAAAATTTTCCATTAATGCCGCTTCTACAGATGCACGATCCATATCTTGCTCAAATGTTAGCTGATAACTTTGGTTACCAGGATAAACCGGAGCTTCGGTAGGGGCTTCAATTTGTGGTAATCCGTCTAATTGAATCGTTACCCATTTCTTTTCTACTTCCTCCGTCATCTCTTCTTCGTTAATAGTTTCTGCTTGTTCTTCTTGTTCTTGCTCTACTTGGTCTTCCGCTATTTCATCATTCGCTTTTTCTTGTACAACCTCTTCTTGATTCTGTTTTTCATCTTCTCCAGAGGCTTCAGAACTACATCCACTTAGCACAAGTAAAAGTGAAAGGGATAATACTGCTGTCAACATAAATGTCATTCTTCTCTTCATACTAAAAAATTCCCCACCAATCTATTGATTTAAATATAAGTTTACTTCAAACTTAATTTTTAGTCAATAATATTGAAATGATAATTTTACTATATACAATTAGTCACCCTATGTTGGTTAAAAGCCTGTACGATACATTTATTTTGTAACATAAAAGTGTATTGCGCAAAGCGCAAAACATACTACAGCGGATTAATATCTCCAGTGGTACGAATGTAAATCCATTCTTCTGTAGCTCCGATGATCAACGTTCTTATCGTATCTTCTATATTTACAAGTATTTCTTCTTTATCTTGATCTACATCGTATACGACAACATTATCACTAGAATCTTTAAGCCATTGAAGATACGCTACCTTATGGGTATTGTCTATCCATTTTATTTCATAACTTTTATCCGTAATTTCCTCACCTTTTTCATAAACATGTTTGCCATAGATTTGATATCGACCATCATAAGATTCTTGAAATTCAATGTCCATCAGTGTTTCTTGTAAAGGAAATGTTCTTGTTGTCACCTCACACTTTCCCCAATGAAATGCATAGTATACTCTTTCAAATTGATCCATCATTTTAATGTATACTTCATTTCCATTATCATATATTGGAACAGGATACTTGTATCCATGTCCCATACCTAATGCTACCTCTCCAATTAATACTTGTTGTAATGTCATCATATTGCCATCTTCTAATGAATAAATGATTAAATCCAAATCAAATACATCTTCTTCTGATTGCGAAGCAGCAATTAAAACATGCTGTTTCGTTTTGCTAAATACAGCGCCATGAACGTAACCTTCTACATTTATTTCCACTTGTTGTTGATTGCGATCTTGTATTTGTATATGATCATGTTGCTTCTGATAGAAAAACCCTCTTTTATCTGCGTAAAATGGTGCATGGCCCACATAATTTATCATCACATCATTAAAAGTATTGCTTTCTTGTGGATACTCATAGATTTTATCGTTTATCATGTCGTACAAATAATGTCCATTTGGTACTTGACCGTGGCAGCAAATGTATTCGTGTTGCCTTACTATGATGGCATACTGATCATCTATAATATGTAAAGGGCGATATAATTCATTCCAAGATGATACTTGCTCTATTTTAGACCCATCCACTGCAACTCTCCACAGTTGTTCGTCAAATGGATATAAAACAGCTTGTAGCGACGGCACATCCTTCAACCATTCCCCAGATTTTGTTTTTGCTCCACTAACATTAATTTCGTACAGTGGGTTGAATAGCGTGTCATTGTAAGTGATATCCCCATAAAAGACATGCTGAACAGAAAGTTGTAATTGTTTATCGTTTACCCACTTAAAATCTAAAATAGCGTTTGCTTTTAACTGTTTCATTTGCTCTTCATACTTATCTAAGTAATGGAAATCATAAAAATAATTATTTTCAAAATTCTTTTTCAGTGTTTTTTCTACAGAATTTCGATCCATATCTTCTACAAAAGTCACTTCATAAACTTGATGCTTTGGAAATACAGGAGTCATAATAGGCGCTTTAATTTCGGGAAAATCATCTAACGTGATCGTTGCCCCATGTATACTTTGTATTTCTTTTGTATGACTATCACCTTGTACTTTTTCTTTTGCATCCATGGATAAACCACCGCTCACTATAAAGAAAACAGAAAGTATATATATTACAGTGAGCTTTAACCTTTTCTTCTTCATTTTTCATCCTCCAAACAATCTGAAATAAAAACAATAAGTCATGTCACTCTATACTATTTTATTCATTCATAGCATCGATAATATATGTAATATCACAGTTTATGTATTCCATATAACATCGCTTTATCCTTTCTTATGACACCGATAAATGACAGTGAATTCAAAAAATTTAAAAATAACCCTATGTATCTTTCCTGATCTTTATTATAATCAATATGGAACGACTTATATTTTCTACAATCTGATTTTTCACAATCTTTGTACTACATTATCTTTTTGTACTACGCGAACTTTCATTTTTTACAATTTACAATCTTTGTGTTACATGAGAGGAGTGACAAGACAATGAATTTTGATTTAACAAAAGAGCAAAAAATGATTCAAGAAATGGTGAGTAAATTTGCGGAGAAAGAAATTGCACCACAGGCGGAGCATATCGACAAAACAGGGGAATTTCCATACGATACGTTTATGAAAATGGGTGAACTCGGATTGCTAGGAATCCCCTTCCCAGAACAGTATGGTGGATCTGGTGGAGATACCGTTTCTTATGCTATAGCAGTCGAAGAAATCGGAAAAGCTTGTGGAAGCACAGGTTTAAGTTATGCTGCAGCGGTTTCCTTAGGAGCAGCCCCTATTTACTATTTTGGAACAGAAGAAC
Source organism: Longirhabdus pacifica (assembly GCF_004115085.1). Lineage (GTDB taxonomy): Bacteria > Bacillota > Bacilli > Paenibacillales > DSM-105158 > Longirhabdus > Longirhabdus pacifica. The sequence goes on from NZ_QXJP01000002.1 coordinate 74,751, forward strand.
AAAAACAAAAGTATCTTATTCCGCTAGCATCCGGTAAAGCCCTTGGATCATTCGGATTAACTGAACCTAATGCGGGTTCCGATGCAGGAGGCACTAAAACAAGCGCCGTGCTAGAAGGTGACCACTACGTCATTAACGGGGAGAAAACATATATCACGAATGCGGAGTTTGCCAAACAAGTTATTGTAACCGCTGTCACTGGAAAAAATGACAAAGGAAAGAAAATCATATCTGCCATTATCGTCCCAACAGGTATTTCGGGATTTAAAATAACGAGCAATTACGACAAGCTTGGCGTAAGAGGCTCAAATACGTCTGAACTTGTGTTTGACAATGTCAAAGTACCCAAAGAAAACTTGTTGGGAGATCCAATTAAAGGCTTCAATCAATTTCTATATACGCTAGACGGTGGCCGTATCTCTATTGCTGCACTGGCACTAGGCATTGCACAAGCGGCATATGAAGCTGCACTACAATATGCGAAAGAACGAACACAATTTGGAACGAGCATCTCCAAATTTCAAGCCATTCAATTTAAATTAGCAGATATGGCAATGGAACTAGAGTTAGCAAGAAACATGATTTATAAAGTGGCATGGCTAAAAGATAATGAACGCCCATTCTCCAAAGAAGCTTCCATAGCAAAATTATACGCTTCTGAAGTGTCTTCTAGAATAACGAACCAAGCCATTCAAATCCACGGTGGCTATGGTTATATGAGAGAGTACAAAGTAGAGCGATATTTACGAGACGCCAAATTAACAGAAATCGGCGAAGGAACTTCTGAAATTCAACGCCATATTATCGCTAAAAAAATAGGATTATAAACATTTAAAACCATCGAAAATACATGTTAGCATCTTTCATAAAATATATTGTTATATACAGATAAGTGTTATGAGTGAGGAGTCGTGATCTATGTTTAAAAAAATATTAATCGCAAATCGAGGAGAAATTGCTCGTCGCATCATTCGTACATGCAAAGCGATGAACATCAAAACGGTTGCCATTTATTCCGAAGCAGATGAAAACAGTTTCCACGTTCTGGAAGCAGATCAAGCTTTTCTCGTCGGTGGACCTAGAGTAAGTGAAAGTTATCTCAACATCGAAAACATTTTAAAAATAGCCGCCAAAACGAAAGCAGATGCTATACATCCCGGTTATGGTTTATTATCTGAAAATGCAGTATTTGCAGAAAAATGTGAACAGTCAGGAATTACTTTTATCGGGCCTTCCCCAGAAGTGATCGCACGCATGGGTAGTAAAATCGAAGCTCGTAAAGCGATGGAAGAAGCTGGTGTACCTGTCGTTCCAGGAATCACTCATCCCCTATCACATGCAAATGAAGCCATGAACATCGCGAGCAGTATGGGATATCCTGTCATGTTAAAAGCCTCTGCGGGCGGTGGTGGCATCGGTATGCAAGTCGTACACGACCATGAATCACTACAAAAAGCATTTGCAAGTAACCAAAAACGAGCGAATGACTTCTTCGGTGACGGCGCTTTATACATGGAGAAATGTATCGAAAACCCGAGACATATTGAAATACAGCTATTAGCAGACAAAAAAGGCAATACCGTCTATTTATGGGAGAGAGAATGTTCCATTCAACGAAGACATCAGAAAGTGGTAGAAGAAGCGCCCTCCCCTTTCCTTGATGAAGCTACAGTTATAAAAATGGGAGAAGCCGCAGTGAAAGCTGCCAAAGCCATTAACTATACCAATGCAGGAACGATGGAATTTTTAGTAGATAGTAACATGAACTTTTATTTTTTAGAAATGAACACTCGCTTACAAGTCGAGCATCCTGTAACAGAAGAAATAACTGGACTAGATCTAGTAGAAGAGCAAATTAAAATTGCGGCCGGAGAGTCTTTATCTTTTACACAATCTAGCATGAAAAGAGAAGGTCATGCGATCGAGGTTCGTATTTACGCAGAAGACCCGAAAACCTTCTTCCCTTCTCCTGGTAAGATAACTACCCTAACTTTGCCTGAAGGAAAAAACGTACGCCATGAGATTGCTGTGAGGGAAAATGATACCGTAACCCCTTTCTATGATCCGATGATTGGGAAATTAATTGTAAAAGGAAAAGACAGACAAGAAGCAATACAGATCATGCAACAAGCATTATCGGAGTACAACATTGCAGGGATAAAAAGCAACATTCCACTGCTGAGAGAAGTGTTGTCCCATCAAGCGTTTCACAGTGGAGATACGACAACGAGCTTTATATCTAGATATATCAATCAATAAATTCATCACACAAATAACATCATCATGCATTGATGTCACAGTCAACAACAAAATCATACATTTCAGGAGGAATAACATATGAGCAATCTTATATCCAACATGGCAGGTAGCGTATGGAAAATCGTTGTAAAAGAAGGAGATACCGTGCAGTCCGGACAAGAACTCATTATTTTAGAATCGATGAAAATGGAAATTTCTTTATCGGCAGAATCAAGTGGTGTAGTAAAGGAAATTAAAGTTAGTGAAGGCGACTTTGTCAATGAAGGTGACGTTTTAGTAGAGATAGAGTAGCTGGAAGATGATCGTTGATTAAAAAATCATTCGTTAGGAGGGCTTCACATTGAAGTTACCTAAAGAAGTTACGATTAAAGAGGTTGGCCCACGTGATGGATTACAAAATGAAACAAAATTCGTTGCCACCGCAGATAAAGTAGATTGGATCAACCTTCTGTCCCTATCAGGGCTAAAGTATATAGAAGTAAGCTCCTTCGTTCATCCCAAATGGATACCGTCCCTGGCCGATTCATTGGAAGTTTTCAAACAAATAAAGCGACAACATGGTGTCACCTATGGTGCACTTATTCCGAATGAAAAAGGGCTGGAACGAGCATTAGAAGCCAACATAGATGAGGCTGCCATCTTTATGTCCGCCAGTGAAACACATAACCAAAAAAACATCAACAAATCGATAGACAGCACCTTCCCTGTATTACACAACGTCGCACAAGCTGCCCTTTCTGCAAATAAAACTGTTCGGGGGTATGTATCCACCGTTTTTGGTTGCCCGTATGAAGGCAAAGTCGATACAGAATCTATTATTCATGTTTCAGAAAAACTGTTTGAAATGGGCATCCAAGAACTTTCACTAGGGGACACCATCGGGGTCGCGAATCCAAAACAAGTCGAATTGCTATTAGAAATACTATTAAAACGTTTTCCAGCTGACAAACTTGCTTTGCATTTTCATGACACAAGAGGAACTGCATTAGCGAACATGTTAACCGCAATGGAGATGGGAATTACAACTTTCGACAGTGCTGCTGGCGGATTAGGTGGTTGCCCTTATGCTCCAGGTGCATCTGGCAATGTTGCTACAGATGATGTGGTCTACATGCTTGAAGAAATGAACATACATACTGGAGTAGATCAGGATAAGCTATTTGCAGCTACATCTTTTATTCAACAAAAAATGGATAGAGCGCTACCGAGTCACAATTTACAAGCGAGACTTGGAGCCGTCATTCGTTCATAGGCCCAATGTAAAAGGAGGATGAAAATGGATAGACAAGTACTATACCGTGTTTCGGAAGACGGGATAGCAACGATAACATTAAATCGACCACAAGCTGCCAATGCGCTGTCACAGCAGCTGTTGAAAGAATTAGAACAAACAACGACTGAAATTCAATACGATACATCGGTGCGATGTGTGCTTTTGACAGCCGCTGGCGATAGAGTGTTTTGTGCTGGAGCAGATTTGAAAGAACGTGCAAATATGAATCCCATTCAAGTTCGTCAAGCTGTTTCCCTCATTAGAAAGACCATGAATGACATCGAATCTTTGCCACAACCTGTCATTGCCGTCATGAACGGCATGGCACTCGGAGGTGGGCTGGAACTCGCGCTTGCATGCGACATTCGAATGGCAGCAGATCATGCCAAATTCGCTTTAACCGAAACATCGCTCGGCATTATTCCAGGGGCTGGCGGCACGCAACGTCTACCCAGGCTAATCGGGAAAGGAAAAGCGAAAGAGCTCATTTTCACCGCCAGAAGAATCGATGCTGAAGAAGCTGAAAACATACGTTTAGTGGAGCACGTCGTTCCAACAGAGAAGTTAATGGATAAAGCAAATGAATTAGCTCAGCACATCGTACAAAATGCGCCTATCTCCCTTACCCAAGCTAAAATGGCGATCAATAAAGGGAGTGAAGTTGATCTACATACAGGACTAGCCATGGAACAAAGCGCTTATGACATGACAATCCCAACAAAAGATCGGATCGAAGGGCTACAAGCGTTTAAAGAAAAACGTAAGCCAATATATAAAGGCGAATGAAAACATACATAGGAGGAACAAATCATGACAATAGAACAAAAACTAAATGAAGTCGTACACCATATACACAAAGGTGGCGCAGAAAAATATCACGAAAAAAATGCAAAACAAGGTAAAATGTTTGTCCGTGAACGACTAGCATTATTGTTTGACGATGGCATTGAAATAGAAGATGCTTTGTTTGCCAATCATATGGCTGACGATCTACCCGCTGACGGTGTCGTCACAGCTATTGGAAAAATACACGGTCAACTCGTTGGTGTCATGGCGAACGATTCTACCGTAAAAGCTGGTTCCTGGGGATCAAGAACAGTAGAAAAAATATTAAGAATACAAGAAACAGCGGAAAAAATGCAAATCCCTCTCATCTACCTCGTGGATTCAGCAGGAGCTAGAATCACCGACCAAGTAGAAATGTTTCCAGGACGACGCGGTGCAGGTCGCATCTTCTATAATCAAGTGAAGCTGTCCGGCATGCTGCCACAAATTTGTATTATGTTCGGGCCATCTGCTGCGGGCGGTGCTTACATCCCAGCTTTTTCAGATATTGTCATCATGGTAGAAGGTAACGCATCGATGTATTTAGGTTCCCCGAGGATGGCCGAAATGGTGATAGGCGAGAAAACCACACTAGAAGAAATGGGCGGGGCAAGAATGCATTGTTCTGTATCTGGTGTTGGTGACGTGCTTGCTACTTCTGAGGAAGAAGCAATTAAAATGGCTAGGGATTATATCTCCTACTTCCCTGCTAACTATGCAAACAAACCAAGTGTAAAAGAAAGTCTATCACCGAAAACGTTTGAAAAAACATTGGAAGATATCATACCACAAAACCAAAACGTCCCATTCGATATGTATGAATTGATTGATAGAATTATAGATGAAGACTCCTTTTTTGAAATCAAAAAACTTTTTGCTTCGGAGATCATAACAGGGTTTGCCAGAATGAATGGACAATCCGTCGGTATTATCGCCAATCAACCGAAAGTAAAAGGCGGCGTGCTTTTCCATGATTCTTCCGATAAAGCAGCGAAATTTGTTACACTTGCGGATGCTTTCAACATCCCTCTATTATTTTTAGCGGACGTACCAGGATTTATGATCGGGACAAAAGTAGAACGTGCTGGCATTATCCGTCATGGTGCCAAGATGATCGCTGCCATGTCCGCCGCAACCGTTCCTAAGATTTCTATCATTGTGAGAAAAGCATACGGAGCAGGCCTTTATGCTATGGCGGGACCCGCTTTTGAACCCGATTGTTGCCTTGCCCTCCCTACTGCGCAAATTGCTGTTATGGGACCTGAAGCGGCCGTCAATGCTGTCTATGCGAAAAAAATATCCGAACTTCCAGAAGAGGACAGAGCAGCTTTCATTCAAGAAAAACGAGAAGCGTACAAAGAAGACATCGATATATATCGACTCGCTTCAGAGATGATTATTGATGGCATTGTACCTGCTAACGATTTGCGACATGAATTGATACAAAGATTTAATACGTATATGTCCAAATACTTAGTATTCTCCCATCGCAAGCATCCGGTTTATCCTGTATAAAATAAAAAAGGAGTGAAGTGCACTTGAAGACAATACTTTCCTCTTACCAAGAAGCAGTAAAAGACATTCACGATGGAGCAACCATTATGGTTGGTGGCTTTGGGTTATGTGGTATTCCTGAAAATTTACTGTTAGCACTCGTTGAAAAAAATGTGCAGCAGCTTACCGTCATATCCAATAATTGCGGCATTGACGATTGGGGATTAGGCCTTTTACTTAAAAATAAACAAATTAAAAAAATGATCGGTTCCTATGTAGGAGAAAACAAATTATTTGAGCAACAAGTGATTTCTGGAGAGTTAGAAGTAGAGCTCGTACCACAAGGCACGTTAGCAGAGAAAATTCGTGCAGGAGGTGCTGGAATTCCCGCATTTTACACCCCTGCAGGCATTGGAACGCCTATAGCAGAAGGCAAAGAAAGTAAAGTGTTTGGTGATCAAGCTTATTTACTTGAAAAAGCCCTGACAGCCGATTTCAGTCTAGTTAGAGCAATGAAGGGCGATAAGATGGGGAATTTAGTCTACAATAAAACAGCGCAAAACTTTAACCCCATGATTGCAGCGGCAGGTAAAATTACCATCGCCGAAGTAGAAACACTACTTGAGCCTGGACAAATCAGACCGGAAGAGATTCATACACCGAGTATCTACGTACAAAGCATGATCGTTGGCTATCAGCAAAAACGTATAGAACGTCTAACGACGAATCAACTCGATGATCAATCAGAAATACGCAACAAAATAGCCAAAAGAGCGGAACAAGAAATTAACAGTGGAGACTATGTCAATCTTGGAATCGGCATGCCTACACTGGTTGCTAATCACATCGCGAAAGACAAGTTTGTCGTATTGCAGTCCGAAAATGGATTGTTAGGGATTGGCGCTTATCCAGCCCATGAACAAGTCGATCCTGATTTAATCAATGCGGGAAAAGAAACCGTGACGACCATTGACGGTGGCGCTTATTTTCACAGTGCGGAATCGTTCGCTATGATTCGAGGTGGACATATTGATGTCGCTATTTTAGGTGGAATGCAAGTATCAGAGCAAGGTGACCTCGCCAATTGGATGATTCCAAATAAAATGATCAAAGGCATGGGCGGAGCTATGGATCTCGTGCATGGAGCGAAAAAAATTATCGTGATCATGGATCATGTATCCAAAAGAGGAGATTTGAAAATACTACAAGCTTGTAAATTGCCCCTAACAGGAGAAAAAGTCGTCCATCGCATCATTACAGAAAGAGCTGTTATCGATGTCACCCCGCGAGGGCTTGTACTAGTAGAAGTTGCAAAAGGATACAGCGTCGAAGATATTAAGAGTATTACGGAACCAACGCTCATGGTAAGTGAACAAATCAAGTTAGAAGCGTATTAAACAGATCAAAATTAGGATCAGATACACTATTTCAGGGAGGTAGCATGTCCCCTCCCTCTCCCTCTCCCTCTTCATCTTTTTCCTCCTCTCTTATATCTCGCCGATATCTTTTCTTTCATTGTTCTATTATGGATCCATCAATAAGTAACTTTTCATTCACAAATTAGTCTATACATGTATACATAACCTTGCTAGGAGGATCACATATGATTGTCATGATCAATGGAGCATTTGGCGTAGGAAAAACAACCGTCGCTAATCAACTATTATCCAAACTAGAGAACAGTATGATATTCGATCCCGAAATGATTGGTATGTTGCTGCGCGAGATGCTGCCAGCTTCCATTAGAGAAAGTGAAGCATCGACTGGAGATTTTCAAGATTTTGTACTATGGAGACAACAAACCGTTACGACAGCGGATCAACTAATATCTCTGTACAAAACCACATTGATTGTGCCCATGACAATTAGGAACATACATTATTTTCAATATAATTATGATGGATTTAAAGCGATAGATCCAGATACGTATCATTTTTGCTTAATGGCGAGTGAGTCAACCATAACGGATAGACTAAAAAAACGCGGTGAAACCGAAGGTAATTGGTGCTTTCAACAAACAAAAAAATGTCTTCATGCTTTTGAAGGAGGACAATTTCAACCATACATAAATACGGAGCATAAGCATGTAGATGATGTTGTAGATGAAATCATGTCTCAAATAAACATGCAACAATCATGACAATAATTCACTAGCTGTAAATAACATTTTTATCCCTTTATGGCGAAAATCTTGATGTTGTTGTTGATCTTGCAGGGGTTGCTTATCGACCCATTGAATAGTACTAACCCCTTGAATGGCAATGTAAAGCTCTAGTCTTTCATTAGGTATGCTCATATGACTTTGCTTTTTCCAACCGTCCAAAAAGGACTCTCTCAGATGAACATCATGTTCATCGTCTATGTCATTGAAAATTAATTTTGTCAAATCGAATACAGGATCGCCTACTATCGTATGCTCAAAATCAATAATACCTTTTATTTTATCATCATGTATCATCAAATTTCGAAGACCATAATCTCTATGGATGATGCCAATTGGTGAATCAAATTTGAAATGTTTCATTTCTTTTTCTGTTACTTGGAATGCTTCTATTAATTTCTTATGATTATCTTCTTTTTTAAACCGTATCTTCTCTATCCACAAAGGAAATTTTTTTGCAAATATATTTTCCCAAGCGTAGTCATCATAACTGGTAACACCGTCATAAGCATATTGCCAAAGCTTCGTTTCTTTTATTTCATTCTCCGTCATGCAAAAATGAAACGTTCCAAGTAATTGACCTGCTTGATATAGTACTTCCTCTTTTTTAGCCGGTTTCATTTGAGGGAATGCTTCCAGCAATGTGGTGCCTTCCCACCATTCTAGAACGATATAATATTGTGACGATATTTTTCCTGATTGTATGAGCGTGGGAACGGGTAAGCCCTTTTTTGGAAAATGGGTATAAGCTTCTACTTCTCGCTTAAAGGGAAGTTCTTTGTTGTGAATTTTTAGTAAATAGCATTGTTTATTTCTACAGACTTTGTAGACACTTACATCCATCCGTTCACTAATTATGTTTATGATTTCAAAACCTAATTCAAGTTCTACTGCTGTTTTGACCATGACGGATTTTCCCCTTTACTTCGTTATTTTAGTCTACTTGACTATCATCTTTCTGTCTATAAGTTGAATGAATGTATGTATAAGTTAAATGAACTTGTGCAACCAACTTATTACAGCTGTGCATAAGATGGAGAAATCTAGAAATCTCTATTTCAACGTTTACTCCTGACATCTGAGGCGTTAACTTGTATTTCATTACTTTTTAATTTCATTACTTTTTAAAAATCACAAAAAAAGGGGCACTCAACTAGAGTACCCACTTTTCCAACCTAACGATTAAGATAATTTTTTCATGATTTCTTTTGCAATTAATGCAGAAGAAGATGGATCTCTACTTGTAATGATTTGGTCATTACCCCATACTGCATATTCAGGAACGTCTAAGTTCGAAGTATATTTTCCTACTTTTGCTAATTCTTGTTCCACACTGTATGGTAAAAATGAAAGTATTTCTTTCGGCTCATATGCATCCGGGAAAGAAGTTACTTCTAAGCCATCAATAATGGACTTGCCATCACGATAAGTAAAAGCTAATACAGATGGTGCATGGCACTCAGCTGCAACGATGCCGCCTTTGTCATATACTTCGTTAATGACGCGATGAGCATTAGGATCATAAGACACATCAAACATAGGTCCATGTCCACCTACGAAGAAAACAACATCAAACGATTTGCCTGATAAATCCGCCAATCTTTTTGTATCTTTGTATCTTTCTAACTTTTGAAATGCTTTGGACTCCCCATCTGGATCCCATTGTTCCATTAAACTAGCTTCATCTACTTTTCCATCTCCACCTTTTGGAGAAGCAATAGTGACATTATGACCAGCTTCTTCAAACAATTGCAATGGCACTCCGAATTCCTCTGCCCAATAACCTGTTTGATAATCTTTGACTTGTACTGCATTGGATATCACCATTAATATGTTTGCCATGTTTTACGCACTCCTCTATATTTGAATATAAATTTAAATTTGTTTTTCTAACTAAAATTATACAGCTTGTTTCGTCATTTGAGTACTTCCATTGCATTATGAGGTAATAATAAACGGTTATGCCTAATCACCTCAGGTTAAAAAACTCAGTTGGCTTACTTCATGATCGCACTAGATCAATTAAATCAATTAGTTTAATGGTCACATTGATAGCATATAGCCCCATCATTTAAAAACTCAATGAGATATACTTTGTTTCTAGATAATCCTGTATCCCTTGATGTCCTCCTTCACGACCAAGCCCGCTCTCTTTTATTCCGCCGAATGGTGCTTGTGCTGTAGAAGGCTGTCCATCATTAATGCCTATGATGCCATATTCTAATTGCTCTGATAGTATCATTGCTTCTTTAATATCTTTGGTAAAAGCATAGGCAGAAAGTCCAAACGGACTTTTATTCGCCCGCCTGATGGCTTCTTCTAATGTGTCAAATGAAGTGATTGGAGCTAACGGACCAAACGTCTCTTCCTGCATACAAAGCATGTCATCGGTAGTATGCATCAGTACCGTTGGTTCTATGAAGTAGCCTTTATCCTCCATGATGACATTTCCACCTGTCACTAACGTTGCACCACGTTGCAATGCATCATCCATTTGTGCTTTTACTTTTTTTACAGCACGCTCATTGATAAGTGGCCCTATATCTACGTTTCTATCATAGCCATTACCGACTACGAGTTGCTTTACTTTGTTAGAAAACTTTTCTTTGAAGTCTTCGGCAATTGACTTTTGTACGAAAAATCGATTTGCAGCTATGCATGCCTGACCAGCATTGCGGAATTTAGAAGCTATAGCTTCCTCTACTGCTTTATCTATATCTGCGTGTTCAGTCACAATGAAAGGCGCGTGTCCACCCAACTCTAGCGATAATTTTTTCATCGTATCGGAAGCACCTCTCATCAGCATTTTTCCGACAGGAGTAGAGCCAGTGAATGTAATCTTGCGAACTCGTCCATCTTTCTGCCAAACATCTACAATCGGTACCGGATCACCTGTGACGAGGTTAATGACTCCGTTAGGTATTCCAGCTTGATGTGCAAGTTGTACTAACTTTATTGCCGTATATGGTGTTTCTTCTGATGGTTTTAGCACCACTGTACAACCTGCTGCCAGCGCTGGAGCCAACTTACGTGTCACCATTGCTGCAGGGAAATTCCAAGGTGTTATCGCTCCCACCACACCGATAGGTTCTTTTTTTACGAAAATTCTTTTTTCTGTTGATGAGGATGGAACCATCTCACCATATATTCTCTTCCCTTCCTCTGCATACCATTCAACAAATTGATTAGCGTAATCCACTTCTGTTCTTGATCCTTCCAGTGGACGGCCTAATTCTTCTGTCATAATGGTAGCGAGCATATCTTTATGTTCATCAATAAGCGCATGCCACTTTAACAGCAATGCGCTTCTTTGTTTTGCTGTCGTTCGTGACCAAGATTGGAAAGCATCGTATGCTGCATCTACAGCTGCGAGAGACATTGCTTCACTAGCATTTGGCACCTGTCCTATGACTTGTTTGGTAGCTGGATTATGAACCGGTATTGTGCTTTCTGCCGTCATCCACTCACCATTAATGACATTTCGCTGCATAAACATAGACCTCTTCCTCCTTCCCCTATATCTTTTGTGCACCATGCTGCTTATCATTTTGTTTATAATTTTATTACATTACTTTGAAATACAAACTGCTGTAAATATGATGCGTTGTGTCATTTTGTACTTGTAACCAAGCAGATTCAATATCTAAGCAGTTACTACAAAAGATGATATCATGTGTACGTTTAATGGAGTACTTCCATTATATTATGTAATGATTCCATTCTGTTATACGATAGCAGCATGTTTGTTTGATATAAAGAGAAGAAGCAATTATAGAATATTTTCACAAAAAATGATTGATGCCACCTTAATATTTGGTGAATGACATAAACATCATCTATAATATATAATGTATTGCAATTTTGATTAAGGAATGTTAGAAAGGCACAGGTGAAACATTTGAAAATAGAATGGTTGGAATCATTTCATACTACGGCAGAATATAAAAGCTTAACCAAAGCAAGTGAGCATTTAAATATGAGTCAACCAGCGCTAAGTAAACAGATTAAAAGTTTGGAACATGATATTGGAGCCCATCTTTTTATACGCTCTGCATCTGGAGTTGAGTTGACTACTGCTGGCAAGATATTGCACGATCGTTCCGTTACTATTTTAAATGAGATTCGTTCCATGCGTCGTGAAATTCTCATTTCGCAGGGTTCTGGAAATCTAACACTTGGCTCTTGGCCTAGTGTTTCTACGTTTTATATACCTAAGAAGTTAGCTAGTGTAACAAATGAAGTACCCAATGGGAGCATTAAAATTAAAATATCCCATACTTTTTCTGAATTGTTGTCAGGATTAGAACAAGGAGAAATCGATGTTATTATGTGTGATGAATCTGTAATTAAACATACATACTGGACAAAGCCATTGTTCTCTGAGTCATTTATGTTATTTATCCACTCCCAGCACCCACTAGCAAGCAAAAAAGATGAAAGTATAATGTTGCAAGAAATTAGTAAGGAACAACTATTTCTTCTTCCAACGACATGTGATATTAGAATGATTATTAATCGAGAATTCGAACATAAAGGATTGCCCTTAAACATTGCAGCTGAGATAGAATTTGGGCAAAGTATTCTTGGCTTCATATCTAACAATTTAGGTGTTTCCATCTTACCAGAAATCTTTAAACATCATATTACAGACGAAAATATTATCGCCATTCCTATTTCCGATTTTGAGGAGCAAAGAACAATTTCTGTTATAGCTAGAAATGAGGACACCGGCAAGCGGCTTTATCAAATATTCCGAAATCACTAAACGATTAAAAGTGAAGACAACGAACATACACGGAAAAGGCACATACAAAAAAATGATTGAGCCCCAAATAAAAGTCTACGGATCAATCACAGTTTTAAAGTTTGCCTTTCCCCTTCATACATAAATAAGTATAATATGTTTATACTATCCCATGTAAAATTATCTTTTCATATCGCTATGATATATATGTATTTTATTTTCACTTATAAGGAGACTGGAAATGAAGCAACCTTATCAACCACCTATGGAGAGTATTCCATTTACTAGAGTCATGCAAGCATTAAGTGAACCCAATCGTGTAAAGATTGTGCAGTTTCTATTAATAGAAAAAGAAAAAATATGTAGTTCATTTATACCACTTACTAACTTGCCCAAATCATCTGTTTCACATCATATTAAAGTGCTTCGAGAATCTGGTTTAATTCAAGCTAGAGTTGAAGGCAAGGAACATTACTACTCTGTAAGAGTCGATGAACTTGAAGCAAGGTTTCCTGGCATCATTTCAACGTTGTCTCATGTAGACCCTGCATATATATAGTTACAATAAAAAATGCTTTCCTACTTGCTGAATAAAGTAAAAGGTGATATAATCCTCTTAAGTTCAACAGTTTTCGAACTATAAACCTTAAGTGTGAAGGAGATGCACATGATGTCACTAAAAGAACAATTAAAAAATCAATTTGAATCCAGTGTAGGTAAAATCCCGGATGAAATTGTTGCTATCATGGAAAATGCTACGAAGTCATTAGCAGAATCAGATATTGCAAAAGGACTTAAAGTAGGAGAAAAAGCACCTGATTTCACCCTAAAAAATGCAACAGGTAAAGAAGTATCCTTATCTGATACTTTGCAAAAAGGGCCTCTAGTGCTCATTTTTTACCGAGGTGAGTGGTGTCCATATTGTAATTTAGAGTTGAAGGCATATCAAGATTTAAGTTCATCATTTAAAGAAAAGGGTGTTCAAGTCGTTGCCATTACTCCAGAAAAACCAGATCATTCTTTAACCATGCAACAGAAACATGATTTATCCTTTGAAGTTTTAAGCGATGAGACTCAATCTGTTATTAAAAGCTACAATTTATCTTTTGAATTACCTGAGGACTTATTTCAAGTATATACAAAATTCGGTCTTGATTTAGAGAAACACAACGCTGACGGCCTCGCTCGTCAATTGCCTGTACCTGCAACATATATCATAGATCAAGAAGGAATAATTCAGTATGTAGAAGCTGATCCTGATTATAAAGAAAGAATGGAACCCAAACTAGCTTTAGAAAAAGCAGAAACATTTATTCGCTAAGTATACAGAATAAAAAAACGTTTCTATAGCAAAAACATGATAATGACAAGATATTTATTTATATGATGGAAGCAAGGTACTCGAAAAATGGAAGGGAATATATCAGTACAGCGAGGTCGTGATCTGCTGCACTCTATGTTTTTAAAAACTTCCTTTTTCGAGTGTTTTCAGGTGTCAGAGCAATGTTATTAATATCCATATTATTCAGACTCTGATTTATTCAAGGCATCTACGACCGCTGGATAACCATGTTTTATTGCATATTGCAGTGCTGAAATCTCTTCGTTTCCATTCAGTATACGTAAATCGGCACCTGCTTCTAGTAAAATTTGAACAATATTAGTAAATTCAAATGTTGCTGCTAATTGCACCATGGTTATGCCATCCCCATCATGAAAATCAGGATCAGCTCCCGCATCTAAAAGTGTTTTTACCATTGCTGCATTTTCCATCTTTATGGCCATCAAAAGCGCCTCTTCCAAATTATATTGGTTTCTTCGTTCTTCAATAATAGAAGTTAAAGTAGACATGTCCTCTAGTTTCACTGCGTCTAACAGCGTCGGTGTTTTTTGTTTAATCATGAACAAAAGAGTTTGATTAATTTGGCTGATATTGGATGCTGTAGTTATAAATATGTAGAGTACTATTATCGTCATAATGAATGATGTTACAGTAAAAAATAGCGTTAAAATCCAATACCCCTCCCTTCATTGTAATCCATTATTTATTAGTGTAAAAACACCAAAGTGATATCATCAATAATTTTAAAATATACAATAAACTACATTCAATCAGCATGTGTGCATCTACTACCCTAAATGTAATTGATTTGCATTTTAATCACATCATACTTCATTGCTTCATTTTTCATTGCATTATAGCAAAATATTTTCCTTATGTCACCAACTCCATTTCATTTTCATTTTTTATACATAGTTTTTTATCATTATAAAATAACAATATAATTTATGGAAGTATAAAAAAACCGATCCTTTACAGAAAAATAAAGGATCGGATGTCATCATTAAAATGTATTCCAAGTAGTAACTTCGTCTAGTGGTAAACGTTTTTTAGGAAATCCTGCATGTGCAGCTTTCCCTAAAGAAATGAGCATAACTGGTGTAAAATGCTTCGGTACGTTAAAGGTATCTACAAATTTCACAGGATCAAATCCACCCATTGGTACGGTGTCATATCCTTTTGCCTTTGCTGTAAGCATTAATTGTTGTGCCACAATTCCACCGTCAATCATGCCAACACGCATGGCATTCATTTCGTCTAAATTCCCGTAATGTTGGTTGATTTGATTGATATAGAAATCTTTAATTTCTTCTGTCATGGAGCCACTATCTACGACTTGCTGATAAATCTCCGGTGCTTTTTTATAAGCTTCTAAATCTGCTAAAACTGCAATGACAACAGATGCATCAACAATTTGATTTTGATTGTTTGCGATCGGTAATAACGTTTCTTTTAACGATTGATCTTCAATAACAAGAAATCTCCACGGCTGCAAATTAGATGATGATGGTGCTAAAATAGCTGTTTCTAAAATTTCTTGTACTTCTTTTCTTTCTATTTTAAAGTTAGGATCATAATGACGAATGGAAGATCTTTCTTTAGCTATCGTAAAAAAGTTTTGATCTTCAATCTCCTTTGGCAAATTACCTTCTGTTTTAATTTCTTTTATTTTATCAAAATATTCCTGGTTACTTGTTCTCTCTTGCGTCATGATCAGCTCTCCTCTTTTATACTGTACTATTTATATACACAGTATAAAACTTAAACTGTAACTTTGTCAAGTACAGTATAAGCTCATATCGGCTAATCATTTTTAGACATTAAAAGTGGCATATCAAAAAAGCTTGGTTCACATGAACCTCCTTCCATTTCATTTCCACAATGATAAAACCACAGTCATACTAACAAGTGGATTTTTAGAAGGTTTTCATGTTAAAACCAAACTTTTAACTTGCATGATATACTTTAAAGCATGTTGATACTTCAATGCCATAAGATATTTTAAAAAACTAAGAATTAACCATATTAACCATAGTAAGGTGATATAAGTACGTAAACAAGTATACCTGTGAAACTGACATATAGCCATATTGGCATTGTAATCTTACCTATTTTACGGTGCTTTTCAACTTGTCCCATGTAGCCTCTTACGACACTCAACAATGCTAGTGGTACATTTAGTATCGCTAATAAAATATGAGATATTAAAATAAAATAATACACATATTTTAATATACTGTTGCCACCAAACGGAGTTGGTTCGCTTAAAAAATGATACGTAACATAAGAAATTAAAAAGAAAAACGTAGATACAAAGGCTGCCAGTATGAAGTTGCGATGTACTTTAATGTTTTTATTTTTGATTGCATATAAGGAACACAGCAAAAATGAAAACGTAAATACGTTAAAAATCGCATTCAACAACGGGAAGATGGTAACATCAAAGTTTACCATTCCTTCATAGTCAGGAAGAAAATAAAGAATTGCAATAAGTATAACCACCGTTACAGAAAAAATGGCGATAAAAACATTATAACTTTTTTCTTTCATAGCTAAATTTTTGTCCATGTATATCTCTATCCTCCATCTATGTTCATACCCATATGATAGCATATGGGTTAAAGGTACTAAAATATATATATTGTCATTATTTCGAACATTGTTTCGTGCATAAAAAGCATCTATTATGCCTGTCATATACAATCTTGAAATGTTGTAACGTACTGTATATGTTTTTAATTCACTTTATTTACTGGTAATAAATCGGCGATTGTCTTATGCTGCAATTTGACCATCAACCATTCTTCCATCTCATTAGATATCTCTGTCATTACTGATTTTGTCTCTGAACTAATGCATCCTGTTTGATCGTTTACTCCAAAAATAACTTTTGGAAGAGGATCGGGAAATTGCATCGCCGTATACACATCAGCTAAAGTAATCTCATGTGCTGGTTTTTTTAAATAATATCCTCCATCGCGTCCTTCTTTTGCACCCACAAGTTGTGCCTTCACTAAATAAGATAATATTTTTCTCACATACGTGGATTGAGATTCAATTTTCACGGCAACATGAGCACTAGGGCATATTTCATTTTTGTTAGCTAATACAAGCAATGCTTCGATGGCATATGCAAACCATTTTGTATTTGACGTTTTTTCGGCAGACATATTGTTCCTCCTTTACGATGTATATAGCCACTGTATACCTCTATCTTTTTATTAATATACATGAAAACGATAGCTTTTAACATAGTTTATATGAAAATAGATAAGTTGGATGAACTTGTTCAACCAACTTATTACAACTAAACATAAGATGAAGAAATTTCCGCATCCACTTTTACGCCTGGCTACTGAGGCGTAAACTTAGTTCTCGTTATTTCTTCATCTGTTAGATAAGTTGGATGAACTTGTTCAACCAACTTATTACCGCTAATCATAAGATGAAGAAATTTCTACATCCACTTTTACGCCTGGCTACTGAGGCGTAAACTTAGTTCTCATTATTTCTTCATCTGTTATATAAGTTGGATGAACTTGTTCAACAAACTTATTACAACTAAACATAAGATGAAGAAATAAAGATTACAACTTCCATTGTTCCACATGTAGGACCTTCGTTATCCAATCTTCATAAAAAGCAGGTTCATGTGAAACAAGTATGATCGTTCCCTGGTATTCTTTTAGAGCTTCTCTAAGCGATGATTTTGCAACTGCGTCCAGATGGTTCGTTGGCTCGTCTAAAATTAGTACATTACTTTCCGTAAGCATTAACTCACATAACCTTACTTTCGCTTGTTCTCCACCACTGAGAAGATGAAAATCTTTTTCGATATGATCTCGATCCAATCCCACTTTAGCTAATAATTGTCTAATTTGACGATGTGTCATATCCCTTCGAAAGGCACAGAGATAGTCTAATGGAGTGTGTGCTGTTATCTTTACTCCTTCAGTTTGTAAAGATAATGTTTGTGAAAAATAAGCGATTTTCACTCTATCCCCGAGCGCAATAGACCCACTTAACGGCTGAATACGATGTAGTTTCGTTTTTAACAATGTTGTTTTTCCAATCCCATTATAACCAACGACTGCTATTTTGTCGCCACGTCGAATGTTCAAGTTAATGGGTGAGAGCAGTGGATGATCATAACCAATCACCACTTCTTCAAGCTGTGCTATAACACGAACGGGCTCTATGGCGACATTAAAATGAAATGTGGGTTTTCTCATCATGGTGGGCTTTGCGATAGGCTCCATTTTTTGTAATGCTTTTTCTCTGCTTTTCGCTTGTTTTGCCTTCCTTACCTTATTTTTTTGAATAAAATTTTCTAATTTTTTTATTTCTTTTTGCTGTCTGGCATATTGAATATGCATTTGTTCATGCTCTGTTTTGTAAGTGGACAGAAACTTACTATAATTACCCACATATCGTTTTATATTTTGTTGTTCCACATGTAAGATAATATGGGTGACCTCATCTAAAAATTGTTCGTCGTGAGACACCACGATGTAAGCTCCTGGATAATGTTTTAAATAGTCACTAAGCCATGTAATATGTTGGTCATCTAAATAGTTCGTCGGCTCATCTAACAATAATACATCTGGTTGTTCTAGTAATAATTTCGCTAGCAGCACTTTCGTCTGCTGACCACCACTCAGGATTTGCATCTCTTTTTGCAAACCAATATCTATTAAGCCTAATCCTGCAGCTACTTCTTCTATTTTAACATCCAAATGATAAAAATTAGCTTGCTCTAACTGCTGCTGTATTTCTCCATATTGTTTTAAAATATACGGTAGTTCTGTTTCACTTTGTTTACTCATGTCATCAGCTAGCTGATGCATTTTACGCTCTAACACATATAAATGAGAAAAAGCAGTTTGTAAAAATTCATACATAGTAACACCACGTTGTAAATCTGCGTGTTGTTGCAAATAACCGATGCGAGTATTTGGCAACCAATGAATGGCTCCATCATCCGGTATGATGTCACCTGCTAACATGCGGATTAAAGTCGATTTTCCACATCCGTTACTACCGACTAAACCAATATGCTCACCATGTAATAAACGAAAGTAAATGCGATTAAATATATGCTTATCACCGTGTGAATACATCACACGATCTACTGTCAATAAACTCATTGTATTCTCTCCTTTTAGTTTAAATAAATCAATTAGGGAGAACAGTAATTATTCCTTTGTATACATTATATGGATTTCGATTGTTATATTTTTTAATATACATTAGAGTACACCATGCAGTGTTATTTTTCGTTATTAACATCACATGATGCAAAATAACGCAAATATAACTATGATATACCCGCAGTGATCTGTATCTTTCTAGACAAACTAAAAAGGGTAAGGGAACTACACCTTACCCATGCAAAAAAAGGACTATTTAAGATGAAGAAATAATGAGAACCAAGTTTACGCCTCAGTTGCTAGGCAGGCGTAAAGATTCTATTGCTGGAATTTCTACATCTTATGCATAGTGGTAATAAGTTGTTTGAACAAGTTCATTCAACTTATATGGAAAGGAATAGTTAATTATCTACTGTTCTATAATTGGATAGTTAACAGCTTACATAGATAGCTGCAAATAGACAGACTGATCCTGTCTTAACCTAGCACCAAAATGAGAACAGAAGATAACATCATCATATTTCTTTCCACCTTTTCATTCATTTTAAATTTATAAAAGTATTTCTTGAAAACCAGTATATATAATAACGTATTCCCATGTCAATATATTGTCTCATACCTTCTATTTAAAATGCTGTATTAGGTTCAATCACCAACATGCATCATGGGTCGGTATGAATGATATTTTTCACATAGCTTTGTAGTCTTCTTACAAATAGGCGCTATTTGAGTTGATACATGTATGACATTGTATTACTTCATATGATGCTGATACCATTTGTATAACGCTTGTGTTCCGCTATCTTCTTCGCCTTTGTCCACGAGTTGTTCATATAATTGCTTAGCTAACATCAACCCGGGCAACTTCATATCTAATTCTTCAGCAGCCTCGATTGCAATTTTCATATCTTTTATAAAATGACGAATATAAAAACCAGGTGCAAAATCATTGTTTATGATGCGAGGCGCTAAATTACTCATAGTCCAACTACCTGCTGCACCTCGTGAGATGCTTTGTAACACAGTATCTTGATGTAACCCGGATTTTTCAGCAAATATCATTGCCTCACAAACTCCTAGCATGGTGCCTGCTACAGCGATTTGATTACTCATTTTTGTATATTGACCTGCTCCTGCATCCCCCTGATACATAATTTGAGTGCCCATAGTTTGTAATACAGGAAGGACGTCATGAAATTTCTCTTTATCCCCGCCAACCATAATGGACAACTTACCTTCTCTTGCTCCTACATCTCCACCAGAAACTGGAGCGTCGAATACATAACAATGTTTATCTGCTGCGGCAGAAAACAATTTTTTGGCTAAACTCGGTGAAGAAGTCGTCATATCAATGAAATATGTACCCTCATTTGCCTCATGAATCATTCCTTTTTCCGATAAATACACATCTTCCACATCTTGTGGCGTTCCAATCATTGTAATAATCAGTTGTGAGGATTGCACTAACGAAGATATATCTTCACACCAATGTGCGCCCTCATTTATTAAAGATTGTGCTTTTGATTTTGTTCTTGTATGTACGTACAACTCATATCCTTCTTTTAAAATATGGTGTGCCATACTTTTCCCCATTACCCCAGTACCTATAAAACCAACAGTGGATAGCCCTTTGCTCATTTCTTTTACCCCTCACTTTTTCTTGTATACCATGCTCATATCATCACATGCAACAATATAGTATAGATATGACATGTTGAACATGGCTTAAATGGTTAGCTCACATTTTTTTGTTTGAAATGTAATGTAATTTGATGTCACCACCTATTTACTCTCCGCATATTTTGTGTTAGAGAAACATAATTTTGCTTTTCAAAATGATGGATACAGAAAAGAAAGGATGAATAACGTGCCTAACCCGATTGAAGAAATGATCCAACGTTTGCAAGATTTGCAAAAAACACAACCAGAAATTGCTGACTCCCTTGAAAATCAAATTAATCGCCTTCGTCAAACTTTGGAAAACAGAGAACAGAATGCTGGAGGTAGCACTACACCAACAGTAACACCTGCAACAGAAGATTCAGCATCTGAACAAATTAAAAGACTGGAAGAAGTACAAAAAATCAGAGAAAATCAACTTGAAACGTTAGACTTACAACCAGATCAAAAAAGTGCCATTCAACAACAAATTAAAAGATTAGAACAAATTAAACAAGATCTTATCGCCAGAAGCGGCCAATAATAAGACCAACTTATTAAACTATTTTAAAACCACAACTGAGTTGGCCCTTGTGATTAAATAACCACCAAAAAAGGGGCCAACTTCATTTGTAACCATTCCGAATTACCTTCTTTACGAACGCTGCCTAACATAAGCATTATTTTCACTTGTAGCAGCCTACTTATGTAAAATCATAAGTACATGCTCATATTTTTTTATTCTGCTGCATTGCATGATCAGTTAAATTGTAACTTAATTTTGTCATATACACCACATATGATAGGTACTATATGCAAAAAACCACTGTTATTATAAGGGATAAAAAATTCCAATATAATAATAGTGGTTTTTTAGTTGTAGGAATGATTTAGATCATCCATTCTACTACTCGTTTATTTTAGGATCAAATGCATCACGTAAGCCATCACCAATAAAGTTAAAACTTAACACTGTGATTAAAATCATCAATCCTGGGAATGTCGGATACCACCATGCTTTGAGCATTATGGTGTAATTTTGTGCATCCTGCAACATATTTCCCCAACTAGGTATAGGAGGCTGTATTCCTAGACCTAAATAACTCAGTGCAGCTTCTGTCAAAATGATACCGCCAACTCCAAGTGTTGCAGATACAATGATAGGACCCATCGCATTCGGTAAGATATGAGAAAAAATAATACTTCTATTTTTTACTCCCATCGTTCTTGCAGACAATACAAATTCTCTCGTTCGTAACGATAGAAATTCTGCTCTGACTAATCTTGCAGTGCCTAGCCAACCAAATAATATAAAAATATAAATCAACTTATCAATACCTGGAGTAAAAATGGTGACAAGGGTAATCAGCAAAAATAGTGTTGGAACAGCCAGTAACGTATCTACTATTCGCATTAATATGGAATCTATAATTCCACCAAAATATCCTGCTATAGACCCCACAATAGCTCCAATGGTAACAGAACCCAATATTGAAATAAATCCAACAAGTAGTGATATTTGTCCACCATACAAGATACGTGTGAAAATATCTCTACCAAATTTGTCTGTACCAAGTAAATGATCAGAACTAGGAGGGAGTAACCTATCTCTCAAGCTCTGCTCCTCAGGCGTGTAAGGTGTTAGCAAAGGTGCAAATATAGCAGATAATATAATGATGGTTAAAAATATCAACCCAATAACGGCTAATTTATTTTTGAAAAACTTGGATACTATAATTTTAAACATCGTATCCGGTTTTCGATTTAAATTGGGGTTTAACAACGCTTCTGTTGAAGATTCGTTTACTGTATTTATTTTTGTCATCTGTAGTCCCCCCTTTAATATTCTATGCGTGGATCTATAACCGCATATAGTATATCTGCAACTATATTACCAATGACAATGAACACAGAACTCAGTACGATAAGCGCCATAATAACTGGATAATCTCTTGTAAAGGAAGATTCAATAAACAAACTTCCGAGACCTGGCCAAGCAAAAACCCGTTCCACTATTGCTGCTCCGCCTACTAAAGAAGGAAGAGACAATCCAAAAAGCGTAACCACTGGTGTAAGCCCGTTACGAAGGCCATGCTTAAAAATAACTTTACGACTTCTTAATCCTTTCGCTTTTGCCGTACGAATATAATCTTGATTCAATACCTCGATCATACTGGAGCGTGTATGTCTTGTGTATGCAGCCATATCGGCGGATGCCAGTACAAAAGCCGGTAAAATAAGATGATGTATTCGATCCCAAATGCTAAAAGGAGCATCTAAATCAGCAACCCCACCAGTAGGAAACCACTCAAGATTCACAGCAGTAAACATAATCAGCATTAATCCCAGCCAAAAGTTTGGTGTGGCAAGACCAAGAAACGAACCGGTTGAGAAAAGATAATCTGATTTTGAATAAGGTCTTGTTGCAGAATATACTCCAATTAAAATGGAAAATATAATGGCGATGATTGTAGCAGCAATCATTAGTGTAATCGTATTTGGCAAACGATTCATAATCATTTCACTGACAGGCGTTCCTTTTTTTAATAAAGAATTACCGAAATCCCCTTGCACCATATTACCTACCCATTTGAAATATTGAATGTAAATAGGATCATCTAGTCCATACTTTTCTATAAATTTAACTTTATCTTCTGGTTTAATGTCAGGATTCATCAATAAACTAGTAGGGTCGCCTGGAGCAATTTGTACAATGAAAAATGAAATTAACGTTATACCGATTAATAAGGGAATAGCTGTAAGGATTCTACGAATAATATAGGATAACATTTTGTTACAACTCCCTTCTCTTTTCTGTCATCAATGTTCAAAGTTTCTTATTTATTGAGATCATCTATACTCATCAAAATGATATCATCTCGCATCATTTCGTATTTTTCTGTATCCATCATACTTCATTTACATAAGAAGGGACGAGGGATTCCCTCGCCCCTTTTTTAACAGTTTATTCGTCTAACCACCATGTCTCTATTTTGTAGAAATCATTGGTACCGTGGAAAGTATAGTTTTGCAAATTATCTGGTATAGCTTTATTTGAAATAGGATAGTAAAGGAAAGTATATGGCTGATCTTCCGCAATTCCTTTATAAATATCTCCATAAGCTTCCTTGTATGCATCTTGATCTAGTATTTGTTTTGCTTCCTCTAACAATGTATCTACTTCTGGGTTGGAATACCATGTGAAATTTAATCCTTCTTCTTGCTGACTAGAATGAAAGATATCATACTGATCAGGGAATGTAGATAGTTGCCATCCTAAGATAAGTACTTCATATTCCCATTTCGGAGCAGTTACAGCTTCAATAAAAGCACTCCACTCCACAATATTAGGTTTTGCTTCTACACCGATTTCTTTAAATTGCTCCTGTAATACTACTGCAATTTCTTCTCTTGCTTTATTACCTTGATTCGTTTTAATTTCAAATGACATTTTCTTTCCATCTTTATCAATGATGCCATCACCGTCAGTGTCTTCCCAACCAGCTTCTTTAAGTAGCTCTTTTGCTTTCTCTACATCATATTCGAATGTTGGAACATCTGGATTATACGCCCATGATAACGGACTTTCAGGTACGTGAGCCACTTCCCCTCTTCCATTCAATATGAATTCTACAATTTCTTCTCTATTGATAGCGTGGGTAAATGCTTGCCTTACTCGCTTATCTTGGAATCTTTCATCTAATTGATTGTATCCTACATAAGTATAATTCAATCCAAGTTCTGATATAATTTCTACACCTTCATCTGCTGCCCATCCCTGTACTGTTTCAATATCACTACTTGGAACACTAGTATGATAATCAATATCTCCAGCTTGTAACTGTAAGATCAATGTATTTGCATCTGGAACTAACTTGTAGATAACTTCGTCAAGATATGGTGCGCCTTCAAAGTAATCATCGTTACGAGTTACTTTAACGTACTCGCCATCTTTCCACTCCACAAATTTGAAAGGACCAGTACCGATTGGACTTTTCGTGTTGAATTCGTTTTCTCCCAATTCAGCAATAGGAACGTCTTTCAATATATGTTCAGGTAAAATACCATAACTTAATGTAGTAGGGACAAAGGTAGCATCTTTTTTATTCAATTTAAATTCAACTGTGTAGTCATCGATTTTTGTTATCGTATCAATACCATCAAAGTTACTACCGCGCTCCCCTACATAGTCTGGACTCTTCGGTACATTGTACGTAAATACAACATCATCTGCTGTTAATGCTTCACCATCATGGAAGGTTACGCCTTCTTTAATTTTTACCGTTACCGTTAAACCATCTTCGGATAGTTGAACATCTTCTGCTAAATCATATTCTGTCGCAAATGTCGTATCTGCTCCAACTAAACCGTTATATATTAAACTTTCTATGTCACTACTAGCTGTGTCTGTAGAGTAAAGTGAGTTAAATAAAGTAGGGCTACCAGATGATCCAACGATTAATGTACCACCAGCTTTCGGTTCACCAGGTTTTGCATCTTCCATTGCTGACTCTTCTTCTTTACTATCCTCTGTTTCATTTGATGTTTCTGATCCAGACTCTTCCATCGGTTCTTCTGTTTCTGTTTCATCTCCACAAGCGGCGATGACAAAAACAAATGTTAGTGCTAGTAATAGTAAAAATAATTTTTTGAACTTCATGGACACTTCCCCTTTTTAATTTTTTAATTTTTAATTTATTTCATTTGTAATTCTTCTTACAACACATCATATAGGACTTCTTACTAGTAAGTACGCATAGATCGCCCCCTTTGATATCATCTATACCTTTTCGTTCATTTTTCTATGACGATCATGTTGTTTAGTAAAGATGACATGCAACAAAATGATCTTTTTTCACTTGCAGTAGGGATGGCACTTCTTGCTTACATCGATCCATCACATGCGGACACCTTGTATGAAATACACAGCCTTTCGGAGGATTAGCAGGACTAGGTATATCCCCTTTTAAAAGAATTCGTTCACGTTGTACCGTTTTTTGTTTCTTCGGTGTAGGTACAGCGGATAGTAGCGCTTGTGAATAAGGATGAAGTGGTTCTTGAAATAAGTCTGCTTTCGTTCCTAATTCCATCAATTTACCCAAATACATAATGCCCACGCGATCACTAATATGTCTGACTACGCTTAAATCATGGGAAATAAATATGTATGTTAAACCAAGTTCAGCTTGTAAATCTTGCATGAGATTTGTAATTTGAGCTTGAATGGACACATCTAAGGCTGAAACAGCTTCATCTGCTATGACTAGATCTGGATTTAATGTCAACACACGCGCAATACCAATTCTTTGGCGCTGTCCCCCTGAAAACTCATGAGGATAACGATTGAGAAACTTGGAACTTAATCCTACCTTTTCTAACAGCTCTCCTATTATTTCTTCCTGCTTTTTTCTAGAGTGATTGTAATGTATTTTCAATGGTTCCCCCAATATCATTCTCAGTGTTTTTCTAGGGTTGAGGGAAGCAAATGGATCTTGAAATATCATTTGAATATTTTTCCTCACATCTTGACGTAATTCTCTTTCTTTCATATGCGAAATATTCTGATTCTTGAAAGTGATCTCACCTTCTGTCGGTTCATACAGTCGGATGATGGTTCTACCAATAGTGGATTTTCCACAACCTGACTCTCCAACCAATCCTAATGTTTCTCCTTTTTTTACGGTTAAGGAAATGTCATCTACCGCTTTTATATGACCGACGGTTCTTTGTAAAATGCCGTGTTTAATCGGAAAGTATTTTTTTAAATTTTTAATCTCTAGCAGCGTATTTTGCTCTACTTCCGTCGTTTTAGTTGGATTGTCTGCATTTTTTGTAATCATGATTGTTCCTCCTCGTATAGAAAGCAGCGAATAGAGCGTTCATCTATTTTTTTCAACGTTGGCATATGTAAAGAACATTTATCAAATGCCTTCGGACAACGAGGAGCAAATCTACATCCAGTTGGAAACTGGTCAGGCGTAGGAACATTACCTTCTATAGATTCCAGTCGATCGATGTCATCATCTATGGATGGTACAGAATTAATAAGGCCTTGTGTATATGGATGAAGTGCATTTTCAAATATATCATTAACGGAAGATTCTTCTACCACTTGCCCGCAGTACATTACAATAACTCGATCCGCTACTTCCGATACAACTCCAAGATCATGAGTAATTAATAGGATGGATGTATCAAACTTGTTGCTGAGGTCCTTCATTAAATCTAATATTTGAGCTTGAATCGTTACATCGAGTGCTGTTGTAGGTTCATCTGCAATAAGAAGTTTAGGGTTGCAGCTCATCGCTATAGCAATCATGACTCTTTGTCTCATTCCGCCTGATAATCGATGGGGGTAATCGTTAAGTATAGCTTTCGCTCTTGAAAATCCTACCATTTCTAATAATTCTACTGCTCTTTTCTTTGCTTCCCTCTGTGAAAGTTTTTGATGTGCAATCAATGTTTCTGTAATTTGATCACCAATGGTTAAAACGGGATTGAGAGAAGTCATCGGTTCTTGGAAAATCATCGATATGTCATTACCGCGAATATCCACCATGTCATTTTCGGATATAGTCAGGAGATCTTTCCCATCATACATAATTTGACCATCAACAATTTTGCCCCCAGGACTTGGAACAAGTCGCATAATCGATAAGGAAGTCATACTTTTACCTGAACCAGATTCTCCTACTAAAGCAACAGTCTCTCCTTTTTTAATCGTTAAATCCATTCCATCTACTGCAGGAATAACTTGTTTTTTCTTAAAAAAGTGTGTTTTCAAATTTTTAACTTCCAGTAGTGCTGACATTAGCATCATCACCTTTCTAAACTATATAAGATGGGAATTACATTCATAAAGTTACAACCACTGATTCTCCACCTTACCGTTAGCGGTATAGTTGTAAGTATCATGAGAACATAAGAAACAAGAACGTTGATGCGTTGCTAGCTGTAATTTTTGAGGATGACAAACACTTTTTATCATTTTATGTCGAAAAATAAGATGATATAAACTAAAATGTCAAATAAAATAAAATGTTGAGTTAATTACATTGATTTGAGTGAATTAAGGAAAGTTTCAGTTATTATTAATAAAATAGACTATATAAAACATAAAATCAATACTAAATTCATAATTTTGCACTTTTTATGTGAGATTTATGTAAAAGAATATTATTCAACATATAAGATAAACATCTCTACTTCTTCCGTTCTGACCTTATGAATAAAGAAGTACAATATTATCTCATACCTAGGCCCATCTAAGTAAAATTGAGATATTAAACATAGTGTTTCAGCTTATGCTTTCCCAAAAAGGTTAATACAAAAAATCATAATTGGCTCATTCTATCATATTCAAAGTTGGTAACAAGTATTCTTTTGATATTTTTATTAAAACATTAAAATATAACAAATTTTAGTAGTTTATTTTTATAAAAATTGTAAAATTTTGATGTTTTTTGATATCGTATTGATTTCTAATAAAAATAGAACACTGAACTAAACGAGTCAGTGTTCTATAAAACAATAATAACCCTTACGATTCATCTACCAAGAATGACCTTGAAAGATTACATGCTATATATTATTTCGTTGGTTTTAAAAGCAGCATGTGACCACCTTTTGTATATTCACTTTCTTCCATACTGGTTACATGATACTCTCCTGTTATCCAGTCATTGACCTGATTATCATACCAATCGCTTAATACATGACCAGACTGCCCTGGACCTATCACATTGAAACTTTCACGTGGGTTTTCCATATCAATCACTGTTCTCCAAACGCCTCCATGAACTACCTCGCCATTTTCATTATTACGTGCTGCTGCCACCGTAACTTTACTACCATCGAAGGCTTGCGCTGCTGGGTTGAATATCAGGTGTAAAGGCTTTACCGATGAAAGGGGATGACTAAATAAAGCCATATGAAAGTCCCCCCACTGCCATTTGCTTACACTTGCTCCCTGTAACTCTATTGCCTCGTCTATTGCAGCTAGAAAAGCTGTTTGTGCTATGGTGGTCAGTCCACCCTTTTCTTGTATCCATGGACCTGGCTCATTATTTATAGCATTACGAATTAATTGATCTTCCACTGCATGCTTTCCTTGAAATAAATCATACATATCTTCTTCAAAAGCATCTTTAAAAATGACTTCACCTATATGTTTTCGCCATAGATGATAGATGAAAGGAGCACTTAACTCTTTGTTATCCTCAAAATTCCAATCTTGTAAAATAGAGATTGCTTCCAATTGCTTTTCATCCCACTGAACTGCACTATCCGATTGCAACATGGATAGTAAAGGGGGCAAAAATTCTTTTGCTTGTAAATTCATGGAATCTAACTGCAACTTTTGACTGTCTTCTACTGACAATGTATCTTTACTGCGCAATACTTCTGTAATACGGTGAAATCGATATGGCTCTGCCCATAAGTTAGCAATGTGGTAATCGTAACCATCATCAATAACTTTATTGTTTGCTGTTGCAATAAAACCTTCTTCTGGATTCACAACCGTTGGCAACTCGTCCCATGGGATGTAGTCTTTCCACTCGTATTCATCTGTCCAACCAGCAACAGGTAGTAAACTGTCTCCATTTTCACGGATAGGTATTTTACCATTAGCTCGATACGCAATGGTTCCACTTTTGTCTGCAAACACAAAGTTTTGAGCTGGAGCATGAAAGAATGTTAAAGCATACTTAAATTCATCCCAATTTGTCGCTTTCGCAAAAAGTAAAATAGCTTCTAACTCTGTTGTAGGATCAAGTGCAGTCCAGCGTAATGCAAGCGCATTTTCTTCCGACTTATGTTCCATAAACTCCGAGACCAAGGGGCCATGTCTAGAAATGTTAACTTCCATCTCCACAGCAGGTTGATCTTTTACTTCAATCGTTTCCTCAATGGTGTCAAGTTTTTCCCATTTTCCCATGTATTCTACTTCGTATGGATTATCTGGATTTCGCTTCTCAATATATAAATCTTGTACATCAGGGCCAACATTCGTTACCCCCCATGCTACATGTGCATTGTGACCTAGGATAATACCTGGAACACCTGCAAATATAACACCTTTCACTTCTAATTCAGGAGATTTCAAGTGTGTTTCATACCAAATAGCTGGGGTGCTTACCCCAAGGTGTGGATCATTTGCTAGGATGGGAAATCCTGATTCTGTCTTACTACCAGAGATAACCCAATTGTTACTTCCATTCCATTCATTCGGGAAAATGGCTGAAGTCACACTATGGTTTAAATCGATAGCATTTTGTTTTGCTATCATAATCGTTTCTGCATCTGCAGGATAAGTTGGAAACAAGTCCATCGCTTTTTCTTCGTCAAAAGCATTCACAAGATAATACCTAAATGCTTGACCTTTCCAATTCCCACCTAAATCATAAGCCATAAATTTACCAATGGTAAGGGAATCAACAATCGTCCATTCTTCAGGCTCATAACCTAATACAGTGAACTCGATGGGCAGCGTATTATTCTCTTTTGCTTCTTGAATATATGCATTGACGCCCATGGTGTACCATTCCATCACTTGCTTCGCTTCTTCAGAATATATGGCATAGGATGCTTCTGCCGCTCGTCGCAATCCTAATGTGCGAAAATATCGATCTCGATCAATCGTTTGTTCTCCAATCACTTCAGAAAGTTTTCCAGAAGCTTGACGGCGACTCATATCCATTTGAAACATTCTATCTTGTGCAGTGACATAACCCTGAGCCATAAACAAATCTTGATTATTTTCAGCATGAATATGGGGAACTCCATTTTCATCTCTTACTACGGAAACTTCTGATTGCAAGCCTTGCATCACAACTTCCCCTTCGATGGTAGGGAGACTTTTATGTAACATCCAATATCCAAAACCAAGTGCTCCTGTTACCACAAAAAGCATGGTCATCGTTAATATTAACGTTATTCTCCAACGCTTACTTTTGGGCCACCAACGTTTTTTTGACTTCACTTCTGTTTTCATTACGTTCATCCCTTCTGTATTTTGAATGATATCAATGCAATGATTAATTACTATATTTTATTATGTTTCATCTATTCGTAAGGTGGGACTTGAAAACTATCGTCCCACCTCACTAAAAGGAATGTATTTCTATCTATGTTGATTTAATCCCATGAAGAGTTGACTACTGTTCGATAGAAAAGTTCCCCTTTTTCATTTTGGCCTACAATATCATATGTGATGTTTTCTGTTGGCCTTTGTATTGCCTCGATCATTTGTTGGTCGAAACCATCAAACAAGTCGTTATATTCTACTATTTTTTGTAAAGAATTCTCTTTATTCTCATATTTCTTTATTTTCAGAATATTTTTGCTTGAAAATATCTGACTGTCTAATTGCTCCATAGAAGAAAATTGCTGATTTAAATCATTTGACCCTTTATAATTTACGATAATGAAATAAGCATCATCTCCCTCACTGTTGATTTCTACATTGTATTCCCCTGCTTTTGGCCTTTGTAAAGTGTACGTTTGAAGATATGCTCCGGTAAAAAATGAATCGTCATGCTCTAACTGGGTAGTTGTATGAAAAGACAAAAAGTTCCCATGTGATGAGCTTAATAAAATGTCGTTTCTTTTCCCTGTTAGGACTTGAATTTCCACCACATCATTTCCACTCTCAATAGGAATGACTTCTGATGTGATACCAGCTTCAAGTGGTCCACCTCGTAACAGTTGCTCTGGGATTGCGCTTTCATTTTCTGGCATAGTGTGAGTTAAAGGTTCCATCATCTTATTCGCATTAGCATGTAACACCGATTGAATAAGAGAAAAAGATACGCTTCCTTTTCTAATGTTATCGTGATTTACACTTTTACCGCCTCTCAAAAAATGATAACCATATGGAAGTTTTGTACTATACTCACGAACAACACCGTCATTTGGATTTTTCAAATACGCTCCTCCAAACCAGTATGCCGATAAAAATGGTCCATGACCTTTCCCAGATGCAGTGTAATAACTATTATTGTAAACGCTTTCTTCTTTATCTGTCAAAGCCCTAAATTTCTGCATTTCTCCTGTTTGCATCGCGTAAGCGCCATCATTTTTCTGACCTATAATTTTTGCTAACCATCCTGCCCACCAACTGTATGCGAGATCTGCCAACTGTGTGCCATGATGTGGGGAACCTAATGTAACCACATCATTGACATAAGAAGAGGCCCCATAATGTACAAGTGCTGCTTGTGCATCTACACCGCCTTTACTATGAGCGATGATCGTTAGTTTTTTTCCAAAATGTTCATACATTTCTTTTAGCATGTTGGCGAGCATACTGCCATTATACCAAACACTTCCTGCTGTTCCGCTGACATCCCGCAAATTAACAAAAGCTGTGCGATAACCGTTACGATATGCATAGTCATACATATCATTTTTTCCGTAATAAAGGGTATCGGTAAACCAACCTACTGCGCTTCCATTTAGTCCGTGAATAAATACAATGGGAGATTTATTGTAATCAACATTAGGTGGGACAGCTCCTTCAAACCATGACCCCTGCTCTACAACAACATTTGGAGGTGTAGGCGCAGAAGCTACTCCTTGCGCTTGGCTCGGAATCGCCATCATGCTAAATAAAAACATAAAAACAAGGCACGATATAAAAGCTTTTTTCATTTACACATCTCCTTCGTTTTAAAATAGATTTCATTTAAAAATATTGCAATAAAATACTTTTATGCAATATTTTACACTATTTACGTAATAAACTTTAGAAATTTGTTGCATTTTAAGGATGGAGTAAGGCATAAAAACACCCCTAAAAGTTAGATTTATTACTCAAACTTTTAGAGGTAAGTGCCAAGTTAGTTTTTTACTCTAACCATTGAAAGGAATACTTTTGTTTTATATTGGAGTATTTTTTTGCAAATCAGAACGACTGTCATGCATAAATACATTATATTATGGCTTCTTTACAGTAAGGCCTAAACCCTCCGCCACTTGATTTCCATACTCTGGATCAGCTTTGTAGAAATGCTGTACTTGCTTTCTTTTTATCTCTTCGCTTTCCACTGGTTTCATTGCACTAACAACCGTTTCAATTAAACGCTTTCTCTCTCCCGCATCCATTAAGCGATATAAGTCACCCGCTTGCGTGTAATGATCATCATGATCATATGCTACACTATTCACTTCACCGTCTAGCGTATATGGTGTCTGCTTATTTTCAGGTGATTCTGCAGGACCACCGCTGCTATTTGGTTCATAATAAACGGATTTCCCTCCATTATCATCGAATCGCATTTGTCCATCTCTCTGGTAATGATTCACTTCTGATTTTGGTCTATTGATAGGCAACGACTGATGATTTGTGCCGACGCGATAACGATGTGCATCTGCGTAAGCGAACAAGCGCCCTTGTAGCATTTTATCTGGGGAAGCTTCAATGCCAGGTACAAAAGATCCAGGTGAAAACGCCGCTTGTTCTACTTCTGCAAAGTAATTTTCAGGGTTTCGGTCTAACACTAATCGCCCTACATCCATAAGAGGATAATCTTTATGTGACCATACTTTCGTAACATCAAATGGATCAAATCGGTAATGATCTGCATCTTCTATCGGCATGATTTGTACTTGTAACTTCCAAACGGGAAAGTCACCATTTTCAATAGCATGGAATAAGTCTTCTGTATGATAATCAGGATTTTCACCTGCTATTTTAGCGGCAACTTCGTTTGTTAAGTTTTTTACACCTTGTTCTGTTTTAAAGTGATATTTCACCCATACAGCTTCTCCGTCTTCATTCACCCATTTAAACGTATGACTACCATATCCATTCATATGACGGTACGTAGCAGGAATACCTCTGTCCCCCATGAGGTACGTCACTTGATGAAGAGATTCAGGAGATAAAGACCAAAAATCCCAAACTGCGTTTGGATCTTTTAAATGTGTTTGTGGATGTCGTTTTTGTGTATGAATAAAATCAGGAAATTTAATCGCATCTCGAATAAAGAATACAGGTGTGTTGTTCCCTACCAAGTCATAATTCCCTTCATCCGTATAAAACTTAACTGCGAAGCCTCGTGGATCTCTAAGTGTATCCGCTGATCCACTTTCACCAGCTACCGTGGAGAAACGAATAAACAGTGGGGTTTGTTTTCCAACTTCGGATAAGAAGCTCGCTTTTGTGTACTTGCTCATATCATTGGTTACTTCAAAATAACCGTGAGCACCAGCACCTTTAGCATGGACTACTCGCTCTGGTATTCTCTCACGATTGAAATGCGCTAATTTTTCTAATAAATGAACGTCTTGAATTAATGTAGGGCCCCTAGAACCTGCAGTCATCGAATTCTGATTGTCACCAACAGGTGCTCCAAAGCCAGTTGTCAGTTTTTTCTTGTTATTGTTTGTCATAAGATCCATCACCTCATAAGTGTATAATCATTTCTCAACATTAATTTATAATAATTATTAATTTATAATCATTATAAATAAGGTTGTTGTAAAAAGCAACAGGTTATTTTTCAACCCTACCCTGCAAGTCCTACTGTAGTCATTATTACATTTTATTTCTCTGTGATGGATTTATGACTATATAAGTGAACCACAACTTTCATTTATTACCCACCCACGGGTATGGGATGAGACTTACGTTATCTTTTTGGTTTTTCCAATACGTACAATTCATCTTCTACCGTATCCATTCTTTCTTTTACTACTTTTATCGCGTCCTTAATCGCTTCATTATACAAATATGGTTCTAATTCTTTTGTCATAAAATCAAGGAAGCCTTCTGCTCCAATAGAACCGATCTCCTCTCCTCTTTCTGTTTCAAAATAGTATTGAATAGCAGAAATTAATTGATCTTTCTCTTCACGTTTCATTTTCATTTACTATCACCTCATGTTATTTAGTAACTTCATTACAAACATTTGTTCTTTTTTGTATTGATATGTGTACAATGTAATGTGTTGGTATGATTATACCATCTTACAAAATTTTCATGTCATATGGGGGGTCATACATGAAAATCAGCAATATGCAATAAATACCAATTTATACCAAAGTAATAATCATGTCTACTTTTTTTATGAATGCAGCATATTTCTCTGTTTTTACTTTTTTTGCGGTATATATCACTGATTAATTGCAATTTACTGCTTGGCAATCTGGTACGGTACTCACATCAGCACTATTGTTTAGATAATTTTTACCTATCATTTCAGGTGCCCTTACAGATCGGATAGGCTAGAAAATTACAACGGCACGTGGATACCATGGGCTGTTTTTGGAACAATAGCTTTCATAGGGAGCATTATGATACAAACTTTCATGAAAGAAGAAATAGTAGATAAAGAAGGGAACACCTTAGATTAGAGGTGAGTGCCAGATAAAGATGTAAAAAATGACATGTTATGATATCATATGGTTTATCATTAACGTCATTTTGTATAGACTGGAAGGTGAGTAAATGTGTTATTTATTGAAATAAGCATCGTAGTACTGCTTATTTTAGCTACTGCTTTTTTTGTAGCAGCAGAATTTTCATTTGTAAAAGTACGCCCAAGTCGCATCGATCAATTAGTCTTAAGTAACCATCCACAAGCTTTAGCAGCAAAAAAAGTAACCACACATTTAAATGAATACTTATCTGCATGTCAATTAGGAATTACCATTACTTCACTCGGCCTAGGGTGGATGGGTGAAACGACAGTAGAAAAACTGTTACACCCCCTATTTGACATTGTTCATTTAGGCCCAAATGTGACTTCCACCATATCGTTTATTATTGCTTTTTCTATTATTACATTTTTACACGTCGTACTCGGTGAACTTGTACCGAAAACGTTTGCCATAGAGAAAGCAGAACGTATAAGTTTAATGCTTGCTAAGCCGATGATATGGTTTTATCGCATTATGTTTCCTGTCATTTGGGCATTAAACAATACGGCTATATTTTTTGTAAAATTACTTGGTTTAAAAGAAATCAATGAGCATGATGAAGTGCATTCAGAAGAAGAATTAAGACTTATTTTATCTGAGAGCTATAAAAGTGGTGAAATCAATCAATCCGAATATAAATATGTGAACAACATTTTTGAATTCGATGAATTGAAAGCCAGGGAAATTA
The DNA here is from genome assembly GCF_004115085.1 of Longirhabdus pacifica. GTDB lineage: Bacteria > Bacillota > Bacilli > Paenibacillales > DSM-105158 > Longirhabdus > Longirhabdus pacifica. The sequence continues at coordinate 110,770 of NZ_QXJP01000002.1, forward strand.
TGGTGCCGCGAACGGACATGATTTGCCTTTACACTAATAAAAGTTTGGAAGAAAACTTACAGACAATGAAAGACCAACATTTTACACGTTTTCCAATTGTAGATGAAAATAAAGATAATGTCATCGGTATTCTAAATACAAAACAATTTTTCCTTAAATATATGGAAGATCCAAATCTAAATATAAAAGAAGTCATTAGACCTATCTTCTCTATTTCTGAATCTACACCGATAAAAGAGCTACTCATAAAAATGCAGCAAGAAAGAGTACAAATGGCTATCTTATACGATGAGTATGGTGGCACGGCAGGTCTTGTCACAGTAGAAGATATTCTTGAAGAGATTGTAGGAGACATCAGAGACGAATTCGATAGCAATGAATCGTCTGAAATAGAACGACTAAACGATCATACATATGTGTTTGATGGCAAAGTGTTGATATCCGATGTCAATCACATTTTCAATGTTGTATTAGATGAAGAAGACTTCGATACGATAGGTGGTTGGCTCTATGCACACAATCCAGTTTTAAAAGAAGGACAAGTGTGGAAGCATCACACGTTAACCTTTACCGTTCGAGAGCGAGATAAACATCGCTATAGAAAAATTGAAGTGACACTAACCACGGAGTAGTACCAATAGAAATTAAACTATAGAAAAACCAACCAATGGGGAACCTCTTCCTATGATGGCTGGTTTTTCTTTTTAGTTATTTAGATTTGTTTTTATTTTTTTGGTTTTTCACTTTCATCGTTCGCTTTCATATTGTTTAGCTGTACATGTGAATGAGACGGATGTACTTGACCAGGATGATTATGACTAGGATGATTTTGTTCGTTTTTCGCTCTAGCATTACGATCATGCTTACCCGTATCTTCAACTGTTTTGAACTTTTTATTTATATAAGTGATGAGGAAAGAAAGCGCTCCAAGTATGAACAAAATGATGACTCTGTAGATCGTCTCTTCTCCTGTTAAATCAAAGATTAACGTTTTTACTGCAACCATCCCGATCACTATACCACCAAAAACTTTAAATAAAATGTTTCGAATGTAACCACCCCAAAGGAAAAGTAATACGGCATGGATTCCCCAAGCTAACGATAAAGTAAGATCATAATCAATATAACGGAAGCTATATTCTTCAAACATATTGTTAATCTGAACCGAAATTAAACCAGCGATCATCAAGTGACTAATGATGGCAACAACACTAGAGAAAGAAATATTTGTTCCGCCATGAAAGCGTACAGGTTCGCTTTCTTTTAAAGCAGATGCGTAATAAAACCCCATGATAACAAAGATAATCCAAACAAATGCACCCCAGTTTAAGAAAGGAATATACGTACCGAACCAATCTGCTCGTGGTGTGTCCCAAGTAACAAGAAGCCAGTAAATAATATCACCTAACCAAATGAACCCCGATACAAGTAAAGCCAGTGATTTAAATGTAAATCTCCCTATAAGGATAATAACCAATGCAATGGCAACCCATATATAGGTCATAATCATCGGCTTCACATCGACACCATCCACCATTTTTGAAAAAGAAAGCAGTAGTAAAAATACGCCTCCTAGAAAATGAATCATGACCGGTGGAGAGATTATCTTCGTTAAATAATACATCACAAATGTAATGATTAAATACGTCACTCCCATCAAGGTCAACGTATAGGAGAATAACTGAACATCTTCGAAAATTTGCAATGACCACATGGAAAATATGATCGCATTCACTATTGTTAAGTACAAATTCAAACCATCGAATTTGAGATTGTTAATCCAAGATGAAACAAAGAACACGAGAACAAAAAATAAATACGATGCTACAGCATAGCGAATAGGTAAGTTAAATAATCCATCCGTGTTTGGACTATAGTGAATGTAATATACCGTATACATGACCCACGTACCTACAAAAGGAAGGATCTTCAACTCCATCCATTGCTTTTGTAAACTTACAAACACAAACATGCTATTGATTACGAGCAAATATAAGAAAAGAGTAAACACTTGATCTGTATCTGACTGCATCACTAATGGTGCGACATAGCCTCCTACTAAGGCTAAGTTTAATACGATTCGTAAATCCATTTTGTAAGCATAGATGGATACGCCTATCGTTACGGCCACCATACATAAAAATACAATGATAGGTTCCCAAAGTGCGAAGTAAATTCCTGCAAAGGAAAATGTCGCATAGATGACGGCTGTACCTAAACCAATAATCGATTCACCTGCAACGGGTAATTTGGGGCGCAATTTAGCTCCTGGTATAATCGCTCCAGACCCAACAATCAATCCTATTGCCACAATCATTGCATCAGATATCCATCCTTGGTTGAATACAAATTTAAATGCGTAAGCTACTGCTGCTACAATAAACAATCCACCTAATAATGATGTCCAGTACTGTTTCACCCAATCGTTCGTTTTATTTAATTTATTCATTTTCATAACCTCCATCATCAGCTTTTAAGACCTGGTCCTAAATCTATTGTATAAAAATCACGAAAAAAAAATAGTACTAACTTTTGTTAGTACCATCACTAATGACATAGATCATATCGTATTATCATGACTTACATACACTTAAATAACACCTAATGTTTTCAATTTATGGCACGCATCTTTGCTACTGGATACATTCATCTTCTTTAAAATATTGCCTATATGCACCTTTACTGTCCGAATCGAAATCACTAGCTCCTCCGCTATTTGCGATTGCGTGAGACCCTGATCTACTAACTTTAAAATTTGTATTTCAGAAGGGGTTAACAAGTTTTTCATGGAAGTGACAGCATATTCTTGCTCCACATGTTTTAACCGTTGAAATTCTGAACGAATATGTACAGCGGCATCTTCACTTATGGTAGCTTTATCACCATAGACTTCCCTTATTTTATCAGGAATCTTTTCAAAATCCGATTTAATGAGATAGTCAATGGCCCCAACATGAAATGCTGCGAAAATCATATCTTTCTGTTCGAGCGAAGTCAGCATAATGACTTTATAACCTTTTTGACTTCCCTGTTCCGTTAGCATAATACCATCTGCTTCACCGGAGAGCATAATGTCCATCAATATAACATGTGTATGTATCGTTTCTATTGCCTTTACCGCTTCGTCCGTTGTACCAGCAGAATAAACCACTTCGAAATCGGCTTCACTTGCTAAAAACGTTAACAAACCCCTTCTCCAGTCTGGATCGTCTTCGATAAGCATGATTTTTATTTTTTCCATCAACCGTTAAACCCCTCTCCTTTATTGGAAAAGTTAAGCTCACTGTAGTCCCTTCACCTACAGTGCTATCAATAGATAGGGAACCGCCATGTTTACTTAAAACGTGAGAACAATAAGCTAATCCTAATCCAAAATTTAAGCCTTCTTTACTTTTTGTAGTAAAAAAAGGATCCTTCACCTTATGGAGATGCTGCTTTTGAATGCCCGTACCATTATCTGTGATTTCAATGACGGCATATTTAGCATGATAATACCCTTCGATGGAAATGGTTCCACCGCTAGGCATCGCATCTTTTGCATTGATGATAAGATTGTTGAGCACTTCCATGATGTGTGTCTTATCCCCCATGATATTCAGTCCACTCTCGATGTTGTAATGTACATGAATGTTTGGTAGTGAAAATGATGCCGTACAATCTTCTATTAGCGCTTTAGCATCAATAGGAGTGATATCGAGTTCAATTTCTTTCGTTTGTTTTTGCAATTTTTGTATCATATGTTCAATATGTTTCGCTGCGTTTAAAATGACTTCCACATCGGCTTGCATCTCTTCTTTTTCCACATGGTCGGACGCTACCGATGACTTTAGTTTATGACTAAATAACTTGATCTTACCAATATCGTTTTTCACAGCATGGTTCAATATCGTCGTTCCCGATGTAATAGACTGCAATGTATGATTCAATTGTCGCCTATTTAGAAGCAACTGTATCCCTAAAAAACCATACTTAAATATGGCATACAAAAATAAGATAGCAGCAATCGGAATGACGATGGAATTATAACGCCACATTCTGTACACGCCTAATACCGGTAAAATGTAGCTGAAAAATGAAGTGAATCCGACAGGCACAAGTACGACGATACAAGTAAATCGGTAATTATTAAGCATGGATAGCGGCATTTTTTTTCTTGCCTTCCATATTAGAATCATCCCTGCAACGAAGTAAGGCAGTGCCCATATTAATAAAATTGGATATACTTCCAAGTTGTCTGGAGGATAAGCTGGTGTAAAAATCAACATCAACCAAGAAGGTATAGTGAGTACAGGAATAATATATCTATTCCACTTTTGAAACGTTTGATGATATTGTATAGCAAAAACTAAAAAGGAAAAAGGAACTCCATAGTAAGAGATGACAGAGGAGACCATTGTTGTCCAATCTAGTATTTGCCACTTCATAGACGTTACATCCCATGATGCTACTACGGACAGTGTCATGACATCATTAGCAACAACAGCGGCCAGAGCACCACTCCCACCAGTAAACGTAAGTAAACTCAGTGCACGATTCGATTTACTCTTCTTGTCTACCATCATGAGTATGACACTAAGCGACCATAAAATAATAAGAACAAGCAACATCTAAACCTCTCGCCTTCACTATAAAAATGTACTCCAAACTAGAATCGCACTACCATGTCTTGCATGCATGATGTTGTTATGTTGATATACAATCTTTACTATGTTTGTTCACGCAGTTGTCACTCTGTTGTATCCATTGCTTAAGGGCAACGGCCTGCTGTTTTGCGTCTTCGTAACCTAAGTCATATAAGTCTTCTAACTTTTGTTTATCTTTATCTAATCGACTGACTTCTACTTTTTTAGAAGGACGAATAACAAATGCTTTATTTTGCTCTTCCAACTTCTTAATAGTAGCTAAAGATTGATTGTACACATTTGCTCTATTTAACATTGCTTTTTTTAATCCCTCGTACTTTGGATATCTCATTTTGAGCAAAGATTTTCGCTTAAACGGTTTAATTTGATAATCCACATCTTTTGTCAATATGACGACGATCTTGTCCAAATTTTGTTGCAAAGCTGGAGTAATCGGAATAGGGTCTGCTACCCCTCCGTCAAATAAAATCCTTCCACCCAAATGAACTGCAGGCGAGACAAAAGGTAGACTACAAGAAGCCTGCAACACTTTTAGAATGTTCCATCCGTTTTCCTTACAATCTTCGTTCGTAATGTAGTGCGCTTCTCCAGTGATTGCATCTGTCGTACCCATCCATAGCTTCTGCTTAGCATCATGGAACACCTGAAAATCAAAAGGATCGTATTCCATAGGAATTTTATTAAACATTAAATTTAACCCGATGAAACTTTTTTCCTTAATCACGTTTCTCGGCCCAATATATTCTGGATGGTCTACATAATCGATCATAATTCTTTTATTTCTACCTATTTGTTTACTCACATAAGATGCTGCAGTAGATGCACCGGCAGACACCCCAAATATATGAGGAAAGTACCAATCTTCCTCCATAAAAAAATCCAAGACGCCAGCAGTATACACGCCTTTCATACCGCCACCTTCGAGTACAAGTCCACTTCGCTGCAAAACACCAGCAACGGCATTCTCATGATGATGCATGAAAAATCCCCTCCCCCATTATGTTTCTATACATTCTTCATTCATACTATAGACAAACCTATTTCACATGTTCCACAATGTATTGCATCAATGCATCACTATGTACTATATCGTCATTTCTTCTCATTTTATCCATATATTCAACTTTATTTTGATACATGTTTACGACGGAAGATACGATGTTGTTCTCGTCGATATGTTCTTCTTCCATCATTTCCGCATACCCTTTTTTCACAAAGCGTTTGGCATTGAAGATCTGGTCTCCTCTGCTCGCATGTTTGGAAAGCGGAATAAGAAACATAGGCTTATGAAGTGCTAGTAGTTCAAAAATGGAGTTAGCTCCTGCTCTAGATAAGACGATATCAGAGGCAGCCATAATATGAGGCAGCGTTTCATCGGCATATTCTAATTGCTCATATCCTTGGCGACGTAAATTGTGATCGATATTGCCTTTTCCACACAGATGTACGATTTGAAAATGCTGCATCCATTCATCTAAATGATCTCGTAATACTTCATTTATTTTACGTGCACCTAAGCTTCCACCCATCACAAGCAGCACTGGTTTTTGTTTCGTGAACGAACATAAAGACAATCCTTTGTTTTTATCCCCTGCGAATAGCTCATCCCGAACAACAGCCCCAACTGCACCTAACTTTTGCGATGGTATGCTTTGTTTCGTCTCTGCAAACGTGACACACACTTTACTTGCAAAAGGAATGCTGATTTTGTTTGCAAGTCCAGGAGTTAAATCTGATTCATGTATGATGACAGGTAGTTTTTGTTTGCGACCTGCTATCACGACAGGCACGCTGACGAAACCACCTTTAGAAAAAATGACATCTGGTTTCATTTTCTTCATGATACGATTAGCTTGAAAAATACCTTTGATCACTTTGAAAGGATCTTTAAAGTTATCGACATGAAAATATCTTCTTAACTTACCTGTCGACACTTCATAGTAATCAATCGGGAATTTTTCAACTAATTTTTTCTCTATACCATCTTTGGAACCGATATAAGACACGTTCCAACCCGCTTGCAAAAACTTTGGAATTAACGTGATATTCACCATCACATGCCCTGCAGTTCCACCACCAGTAAAACAAATATGCTTCTTTTTTTGACTGTTTTCCACTGCATTTCGCCTCAATCTATATTATTTTTATGTATGTACAATGTTATTGACAACGTTATCCTTCATTTTTTGTGTTTAGGACACGCCTCAGCAAGTTAAAACATCTTTCCCCTTTTTTACCATCGGAAAGGTTGTTACTGCAGTTCTAATTTTACCATACATTATATATATATTATAAAGGACAACTAGAAGAGTATGTACATTTAAAAATATGAAAATCTTTTTTGTGGAACTAGGAGGATCGATAATGCACAAAAAAATTCGCTATCTATTATTATTGTCACTAATGACTGTAACTATATGGTTTATCGGTTCAATTTTACATATGCATGTTTTTGATCATGAGGATGTAACGCCCGAAACTCCTGTTATACAAGAAGATATCGTACAACCTATCACGTTAACGACCGCAAGTGATAGATTAAAGAAAGAAGAACAATTTGAGCATCCTCGGTTTATACAGCTCATGTATATGGATGTTGACGAAAAATATAGAGATATTAAAGACGGAGATATCATACCCTCAATTACTAACATGATAAAAATGAGAGTCAGTAAATCAGTAGATGATCAAGACATCGGTAACTTCATCCTACAAGATCAAAATAAAGCCAACATCCCGCTCACGTTTCGCAATCAAGTCGTTACAAAGTTTTTTACGGATATGTACTTTGTGGTGGAAGGGCAACTGAATGAAAATTCGATCTATACGATGAAAGCTCCTATTCCCTCTATACATGATAACGCTATACTGGATTCATCATTTACGATTTCATTCACTACGGATTCGGCATCTCAAGCGGATATTGATACACAACATGTCACCTATTTTCACGATTCACCAATTACATTTTTACGTACTTTATCTCCCTATCTTCAGTTAGATATAGATGCCAGCCATTGGGCTTATCGCGCGACAAATACTTTTATTAGAGCAGATATCGTCAGTGGATATCATGTCAGCCCTTATGAAACGTACGTGTATCCCGATCAACCGATGACAAGAGCCGAGATGGTGTCTACATTAGCGGCATTATTAGGATATGAATCAACAGAGAATGGGCATACATATTTTGAAGATGTGAACCGTAACGACTGGTATAGTGAAAGTGTAGCCGCTGCATATGAGGCGAATGTCATTAGTGGTACAGATGCTGAGCATTTTGAGCCCGATCGCCACATTACACGAGATGAAATGATCACGATGGTAGTGAGGGCATTTTCAGGAAAAATAAACATGCCGAACGAACATGAGACGTTGTTTAAAGATGTAGAACAATATTGGGCAACTACATATATTCAAACAGCGCAACATCTCACTATAGCTACAGGGTACACCGATTTCACATTTCGACCGTATCAAGTTGCGACGAGAGCAGAAGTGTTTTCTGCATTGTACAAAGCTAGTATGCTTGCCAATGTTCAACTTCCATCTAACGAAGCATTAATCACATCATTTTCAAATTATTATACAGCATGGAAAAACACGTATGAAACAAAAAAATCATACTATTCTACTGACTGGCTTTCTTCCTATACGACTGGTTTTTATGCAGCGGTTATGAACATGAATGCAAGCTTTTATGATTATGCACAAAAAGAAGGATTCGATGTATATGCAACATACAACCCAGATCCTTCCGTGGAAGTTTTATTTAAATCGGAACTATTTGCTATGATTGAAGTCACCGATGCTCATAGTAAGCTGCATGTAACGAAAGATGGAGAAACTGTAAATTACTACGATGATAAAGATACAACGGGGACACAAATATATTACATGAAAAAAGATGCTCAAGGTGCTTGGAAGTTATATGATATGTTAGAGTATAGTGCCTAATTTGCTTTTAGCTTGCTCTTATTTTCTACTTTTCTAAACATTGCACTTCTAATTGTTCTCCTTCTATTACGATCGCTGTCATACCTTTATTTTCTGCTATCGTTTCATGCCACTCGCCTTCTTGCCAAAACACAGCATCTCCACTGCAAACACGATGCCATTTATCCTCTGCCCCTCTTACTTTTCCATCTCCTGCAATAACGATGAGGAGTTGAGATACTTTAGCTTGATGCCATCCAATGACCCCAGATTGTTCAAGGTGCATACACCCCATATGTACGTTACGAGATGATTGTAGAATTTTGGACATGACAAAGTTAGAATCATACTGTGTAATATGCTTCCCATGTTCTTTATTTAGACTGTACAGCTTCATTTGCATCTCCTCTTCCATTTTTTTAAAATAAACTAAATTTTATTTAAAACTATTCATGTTCTTTTGGTCGATCTTTCTTTAGTTGTTTTATTCTTAACCATCCAATTATAAAATGCGTTACACTAAATGGAAAAAGTATAATAGGAGTAGCATTATAGATATAGTTTTCATTTACAATGTTATATATCACTATAATAGGAATAAAAATAATCATTAGCCCAGAAAGTATGACCAGAATATAACCTCTTATCAATGTTTCCTCCCCCTTTTTTTTCTAATTAGTATATTAAGCTACTATAAAAAGTTGTTTTTTGATGTTGAGAAACTTAGATGTCCCACACCTTAGTGTATAAATAGTCCTAATCCTATACAAATAGTTACTATACCTATGTTCATCCATAACCATTTTCCAGAAATTTTAGTATGTACATTACTTTTATACCAACCTGAAAATTGCAATTTGTTTCTGTAGACTAAAAATATCACCAAAACATTACCAATCCACATCAAATAATAATTAATATCTATAAATTCTTTTTTCCATATCAACTCATATATTCCAATTTCAATCTTAGTAAGTATAAACATGCCTAAAAATAATATAACGAGTATTCTCATTATCTCAACAATAAATAGAACAGCTTTCATGTCTAATCTTTTTTCTCCTTTCATTAATTTTTATTTGTTTTCCAGTAAAGAAGTCAAATACGTTAAGTCAAACCAATTCGTTATTTTGTGTCATAAAGATGTTACCCACCCTCCAAAAAAATAAATATTTATGATATCATTCATATCATATTCCAACACCCATATAAGGAGGAGAACTTACTTGGAACTCATACACGTACATGGCAATAGTTATTATGCAGATGGTGTATTATCAGTAGGCGTATATTTGCATCCACATAAAAAAACAGCAATCATTATCGACAGTACGAATGATAAAGATGGCATTAAAAAAGTAGACAAAGCCGTTTCTCAACTCGGGTATCAAATTAACACTATCATTAACACACATGGACATGCGGATCATATAGGTGGCAATGACTATTTACAACGCAAGTATGATGACTTGCGCATTTATGCGACTGCATTTGAAAAGTCATTTATCGAACAACCTTATTTAGAACCGCTCATGTTTACAAGTGGTGCTGCACCTTATGCACAGCTTAAAACAAAACAATTACAAGCTAAACCATCGATCGTAACCGATGTGATTCCTTTCGAAGATCATATTCGTCTTATTGATGGTGTTCCTTTTCACATTGTTACTACACCAGGTCACAGTAATGCCATGATAAATGTAATGAGTCCAGACGGAGTCATGTATGGTGCAGATGCGCTATTCGGCCCAGCCATTGTAGATAAAATTGGGCTATTGCTATTCACTGATATTGAAAAAACGATACAAACACTGCACAAATTAAAATCTTTACATGAATCCGAAACGATGACTGCTTATGTTTTGTATCACGGTGGAGTAACAGAACATATGTCTGACTTGATACAACAACACATACAAGGAATTCAAGACGCTATCGCATATTTTAAAAATGAAATTCAAATCGCTGGTGCGATCCCATTTCATCAGTTATTGCAACAATGCATGACACATTATAAAATTCCAGATCATGTTGCTCCATATACGTTTACTCATACTGTCGTTCATGCCTATGTCTCCTATTTACAACAACAAGCATTCGTGAACTTGCACGTACAAAATGGAACATTGATTCTCTCTCACTTAGAATAAATAAAAATTCGCTTTTCATGCCAGTTCAAAGTGAACGACACAAAAAGCGGTTTACTATTTACATGATTAGCTTGAAGATGAAGAATTATGAGTTCGGCTGCAACACTTGTTTGATGTGCTGTAGAGCCCAATCAATTTCTTCTTTTGTAATCGTTAATGGCGGAGCAAAGCGGATGGTGTTCTCATGTGTTTCTTTACATAACAACCCTTTTTGCTTTAATTGTTCACAGTAAGGTCTAGCTGGGGTATGCATTTCTACACCAATAAACAACCCTTTGCCGCGAACTTCTTTGATGTCGTCATGGTTTATTTTATTTAGCTCATCCATAAAATATTGACCTAGCTCTAATGAACGCTCTACTAACTTTTCTTCTTCGATTACATCCAGTGCTGCTATCGCTACTGCGCAAGCGAGTGGATTTCCTCCAAATGTGGAACCGTGGGAACCAGGGTCAAATACCCCTAATATTTCTTTATCCGCTGCTATCGCGGATATTGGGAATACGCCACCACCTAGCGCTTTACCCATCACGTACATGTCTGGAACAACCTCATCCCAATCTGAAGCAAATGGTTTTCCTGTTCTTCCGAATCCAGTTTGGATTTCATCAGCAACGAACAACATATTATGCTGTTTGCATAAATCGGCTATGTGTTTTAAATAACCGTCAGGTGGAATAATAATGCCTGCCTCACCTTGAATCGGTTCAATGAGAATAGCTGCCGTATTCGGCGTAATCGCTGCTTTAAGCGCATCTATATTACCGTAAGGTATAATTTTAAATCCAGGTGTAAAAGGCCCAAATCCTTTGCGGTAACTATCGTCAGATGAAAATGACGTGATCGTAATCGTGCGACCGTGGAAGTTGTCTTCAAACACGATGATTTCCGCTTCATTTTCTGGTACCCCTTTATGCTGATGTGACCAGCGGCGAATCGCTTTAATCGCTGTTTCCACTGCTTCCGCTCCAGTATTCATCGGTAAGAACATTTCTTTTCCAGTAAACGCTGCCAACTTTTCATAAAACTCACCTAGTCTCTCGTTATGAAAAGCTCTGGAAGTTAACGTTACTTTGTCTGCCTGTTCTTTTAAGGCTTGTATAATTTTAGGATGGCGATGTCCTTGATTCAATGCAGAGTAAGCACTTAATAGATCCATATATTTATTTCCTTCTGGATCTTTAACCCATACCCCTTCCGCTTCTGAGATGACAATAGGTAATGGATGATAATTATTAGCACCGTATTGAGATGTTGTCTTCAAAATCGCTTCTGTTCTTGTTTGTGTTCCACTAGACATATAGTAACCTCCTGCAATATGTTTTTACCTGTTTTACCTCTTCTTACCTTAGTCTACATATTATATATGGATAATCAAGTTTACATAGTATAACTTTAACACGACAACTCACTAAACAAATGGATTTAATTTCAGTTTGTTGTATAAACATCTCATACACGCATCACATTTTAATGATATAAGTTGAAGAAACTTGTTGATACAACTTATTACCACTATGCATAAGGTGAAGAAATCTCCTATCAACCTTTACGCCTGACTACTGAAGCGTAAACTTGTATATCATTATTTCTCCAATTTAATGATTTTTTATTTTTCACTTGCATCATAGTCCAATGTAGCATATAGTAGTATATATCAAAAAAAATTGATGCATAGAAGGATGAATACAATACATGAAGCCAATACTTGCAAATGAAAAAACATTTGAACATTATGCGGAAGCTTTTAAATCCCTTTCTGATCCTAAGCGACTAAAGTTGATGAATGAACTATGTGCACGTGGTCAAGTTTGTGTATGCGATCTGTGTGAGATCATGGAAATGAATCAGTCTAAACTTTCATACCACTTGAAAATACTATTGGACGCTAACCTTATTATACAAGAGAAAAAAGGAAAGTGGAATTATTATGCTTTAAACCAAAAACAGGTCAATCATTTGTTATCATCTGAGCTATGTTGTCTATTTCGTCCGTCTGATTAATTTTTTTTGATCAACATATCAAAAATATTTGATATGAAAAGTTTTGAAATACGAGCTCACCTTTTATATCAAGTAAGATTAGCTCATATTTTATAATCCCATTAAGAAAGAAGGAATAACGATGTATATGCACGTAGGTTTACATGTCACGAACTTAGCAGCATCCACTGCATTTTACGCAACATTATTTGGAGTAGATCCAGTCAAGGTGAAGACGAACTACACTAAGTTTTTATTAGAGAACCCTGCTTTACATTTCACTTTACGCCCTGTAGCGAAGGTAGAAGGGAATCACATTAATCATTTCGGTTTTCAAGTTGGAAGTTCCCATGAATTAAATCAACACAAACAACGGCTAACTGAATCAGGTCTTATAGATCGAGAAGAAAATGATACGACATGCTGTTATGCCAAACAAGATAAATTTTGGCTTGTCGATCCAGATGGACATGAGTGGGAGTTCTTTTTAACAAAAGAAGACACTAAAGTAGACACAGTAAAACATGAAGAAACACAATCAGGTGACACTTGCTGTACAACATAGTTAAATGATATCACCAGCTTCACTGATGAAATTAACTTTTTATCTTTTTATGATAAATATGACCTTGCATGATCTTGTAGTTTTGTAAAAGTGTAATGAAAATAGGGCCATGTGATGACTACATGGCCTCTACCTTGACTGCACATCGTTTAAACTCAGGCATGCGACATGTCGCTTCTAACTGATCGCTTGTCAATGTATTAATGGACAGTTGCTTACCCCAATGAAAGGGAACAAAAATAGTATTAGGTTGAATTTTGTCCGTAATTTTAGCCTGCAATGTAATAGATCCTCGTCGACTTGTTATTTTAATCATTCGCTTCCCTGCAAGCTTTATTTTTTTGGCTAGCCAAGGGTGTATTTCAGCAACAGGTACAGGTGCTTTTTGTTGTAACTTTGGTGTTCTTCTTGTCTGTGAGCCACTCAAGTAATGAATACCCAACCTTCCTGTCGTTAAAATATGAGGATAGTGTTCGTCTACTGCCTCACCACTCCATTTGGGTACAATGGCATGAAAATACGCTCTACCATCATGATGAGCAAAGGTATGCTCAAACATGGTTGGTGTTCCTGCATGATCTGTCGTTGGACAGGGCCAGAACACACCATCATGCTCCACTAATTTACGTATCGTTAACCCGCTATAGTCTGCTTTCCCACCCTTGGAAGCTACGCACAATTCATCGAAAATATCTTCTGCTGTTTCATACGGAAAAAAAGCTCCCTTTCCAAGGCGTGTTGCTAACTCTACGATGATTTCCGAATCTAATTTAGCATCTTTCGGCAGTACACTTGCTTGCGGTCGATAAAATACTCTTCCTTCTAAATTCGTTAACGTTCCTGCAGCTTCTAAAAAGGAAGAACCGGGAAGAAACACGTCTGCATATTGTGCAGTTTCCGTCTCAAATAAATCAATGACGATGAGCAAGTCTAGTTTTTGAAGTGCAGCTTCTACATAGGAACTGTTCGGACTAGACACAACAGGATTAGAACCTAACACCATCATCGCTTTAATTTCTCCTTGATGAATTTTATCAAACAGTTCATAAGCAGAAACCCCTTTGCGAGGAAGATCTTTGGCCTCTATGCCCCATACTTTGGCAATTTCATTTCGATCTTTTTCATTTTCAATAGAACGGTAACCTGGAAGTTGATCTGCTTTCTGCCCATGTTCTCTCCCGCCTTGCCCATTCGCTTGACCCGTTACAGCCCCAAAGCCACAACCTTCTCTACCTATTTTCCCTGTTACGAGACATAAATTAATATAGTTTAGTGTATTATCTACTCCGTCTGCTTGTTGCTCCACGCCCCTCGCCGTCATAACGATACCACTATCTGCCTGTGCAAATTGTCTCGCAATCGTTCTCGTTTTGGCAGCTAATATGCCTGTCATTTCTTCTACTCTCTCTGGTGTATAGGATGCTACTGTCTCCATCAGCGAGGCAATTCCTGACGTTCTTTCTTCTATAAAAGTGTGATCCCACCATTGTTCGGAGATGATAACATGCAACAGCCCATTCACGAAAATAGAATCATGCCCCGGTTCCAGACGTACGTGTATATCCCCGATTTTAGACGTCAATGTGTTTCGTGGGTCAATCGTAACGATGGTTGCGCCTGCTTTTTTTGCTTGTAGAAGATATGGCATCATCGTAGGTTGGCATTCTGCTATATTTGTTCCTGCTAGAATAATATATTTTGACTTAGCAATATCTTGTAAAGGAAACGTCATGCCACGATCTATACCAAACGCTTTTGTCGCTGCTGTCGCCGCAGAAGACATACAGTAACGGCCATTGTAATCGATATATTTGGATTGCAAAGCGACGCGTGTAAATTTCCCTAACAAATATGACATTTCATTTGTAAGTGATCCGCCGCCATACACCGCTACTGCATCTTTTCCGTGTGCTTGTTGCAGCGACAATATGTTATCCGCTACATAGGATAAAGCGTCATCCCAAGTGGACTCACTCCATGCATCCTTTCTATCGCTTCGCATAAACGGGGTTCTTATACGTTGTTCACTAATCGTATGTTCCACCGCTTGCAGTCCTTTTTGACACAGTTTTCCTGTAGCAACTGGAAAGGAATAACTCGGTTTCACTTCATATTGACCCTCTTTTTTTGTAATTTCCATCTGACATTGCATGCTGCAAAAACAACAGTGTGATATCTTTTTCTCCTCACCCATAACTGCCCCTCATCTCTCTATTAAGCTCAAACGATATGCATACTTCACGTTATTGGAAAAGCAATGCGTATTTTCCCATTGCTTACTTCTGTTTGAAATGTTTGCACACATCCTGTATCTGGTTTTTCAACTAATCCACTATCCATATTAATCTTTCTATCATGCATAGGGCAATACACATGTTTTCCTGAAATCATACCGTCGACAATCCCCCATCCTTTATGCGGACATTTATTCTCCATCGCAAAGACGTCTCCATTCATCGCCTTAAACACGGCAATTTCATTTCCTTTATAAACGACTTTTTTTCCCGTTCCTTGTAACAAGTCTTTCTCATTCATTACATCGATCCATTGTGCCGAATTCATTAATGTCATGGTTTTCACTTCCTTTATTTATTCTGGTACGCTGACGACTTCATACCAGTGTTTTTGTTTCTCTTTGCTTTCTATTACCTTTTTCCAAGGATCTTTGTACTGAGATAGAGCTTGTTGCATAGCCAATAAAAGTCGTTCACGTTCTTCTTTATTTTCTAGCACTTCCTGTATAGCTGCTAATCCGAATCTTTCTACCCACGTTGATGTTCGTTCACCGTAATGTGCTGTTTCCCGATAATGTTGTAAGTATGCTGCGATAGTTTCCACTACTTCGGCTTCTGTTTTCACTGTGACGAGGTGATCACCAGCCCTAACGTTAACGCCTCCGTTACCGCCTACATACAGTTCAAAGCCACCATCGATAGCAACGACACCTACATCCTTAATCCCGCTTTCTGCGCAATTTCTCGGGCATCCAGAAACGGCCATCTTCACTTTCGCCGGTGTTTCTAATCGCTCGAAATATTTCTCTAAATGAATACCTAACCCCATTGCATCCGCTGTGCCAAAACGACAATACGTATCTCCCACACACGTTTTTACTGTGCGTAGTGCTTTGCCATAAGCATAGCCAGAAGCCATATCCAGCTCTTCCCACACATTCGTTAAATCTTCTTTTTTCACACCGAGCAAATCTATTCGCTGTCCACCTGTTACTTTCACTGTCGGTATATGATATTTTTCAGCGACTTCCGCTATTTTTTTCAATGCAGCAGGCGTCGTTACACCTCCGTAAATACGAGGCACAACGGAGAACGTACCATCTTTTTGAATGTTAGCATGCATACGTTCATTAACGAAACGAGAAGTAGCATCGTCTTCATATTGTTTTGGATATATCATGCCTAAGTAATAATTCAAAGCAGGTCTACATTTGGAACAGCCTTCCTCGGTTTTCCATTCTAACACGTGCATCACTTCTCGCACGTATGTTAGCTGTTTATCTTTGATGACTTCCAGTATTTCATCACGGCTGTAATCTGTACAGCTGCACATTTTTGTTTTTTCCTTGCTGCTATCGTAATCGTTTCCTAAAGTCAAAGTCAGCAGTTCACTAACTTGCGGGCGACACCCACCACAAGATCCAGAAGCGCTTGTCACCTTTTTCACTTCCTCTACGGATTGCAGCTGCTGCTCTTTTATCGCTTGGCAAATGTCTCCTTTACTCACCCCATTGCAACCGCAGATAATCTCATCATCACTCATGTGAGCTACTCCAACACTTTCGGTCCCACCATCCACGTTCGTGAGTAAATCTGTTTTTTTCAAATCAGCAATATTCGTTTCATTTTTAATGAAGGAAAGTAACCGTGTGCTGTCACTACTGTCACCATACAAAATCGCGCCTACCACTTTTTCATCCCGAATCATGACTTTTTTGTACACACCGGAGTATGCATCATGGATGGTTATTCCCTGAACATCATCCTGTTCCATGAATTCCCCAATAGAGAATACATCAACGCCTGAAACTTTCAACTTCGAATAAACCAAAGAACCTTCATATGGTGCTGTCTCTGTCCCCGCTAGCTTTTTGGCAAGTACCGCACCTTGTTCAAACAGTGGTGCAACGAGGCCATAGCTGATACCGCGATGTTCTGCACATTCCCCTACAGCGTAAATGTGAGGAATGCTGGTTTCTAAAACATCGTTAACGACAATGCCTCTGCCAACATGCAAACCAGCCTCTCTACCCAATTGCACATTCGGTTTAATCCCCACTGCCATCACAATCAAATCCGCATCGATGGAAGTTCCATCTTGAAAGCGTAACCCCGTTGCCCGTTCACCCCCTAAAATTTCACTACTTTGTTTTTGTAATAAAAAGTTCATGCCTTGTTGCTCCAATGCTTGTTGCAGCATATGAGACGCAGTAGGATCTAGTTGCCTTTCCATCAGGTGAGGGCCGAGGTGAATGACATCCACTTCCATTCCTAAATTTAAAATACCCCTAGCTGCTTCTAAGCCAAGTAAGCCTCCGCCGATGACTGCTGCTTTTTTGTACGTTTTAGCCGCTTTTTTCATCGTTTCACAATCTTGCATATCTCTAAAACCAATGACACCATCTTTTTCTACTCCGGGCAGTGGCAACATGAATGCACTGGAACCTGTGGCAATAATAAGATCATCGTAAGGTACGACTTTCCCTGTACTACTTACTACTGTTTTGGCTTCACTATCGATTTGCGTAACCTTTTCCCCTTTATACAGCGTAATATCATTTTCCACATACCAGTCATCATTGTTGAGTATAATCGTGTCCATGCTTACATCACCAGCCAACACTTTGGAAAGCATCACTCGATTATAATTAGGATGAGGCTCCTCCCCGAATATGGTAATGTCATATCTATCTGCATTCAATTTAAGTAGATGTTCGATCACATTCACGCCAGCCATGCCGTTTCCAATCAACACTAATTTTTTCTTCATGATCTCTTTCTCCCTCCTATACACGAACCGCAATAACTTCTTGTGGGGTTTCGTTTTGCTTCACTTCTTCTTGCTCTATTGCTTGTTGTTCTATCTTTGCTGTGTCAGGTTCTTTCAAAAAGAAACAAGTGAAAAAACAAGCTACGGCAAATAAACCAATGACAACAAAAAATGTTTGTGGAGAAACGAAAGTTAAAATGGTTAAAAACGTAACAGCACCTACGTTACCATAAGCTCCTACCATGCCAGCAACTTGCCCTGTTAGTCGTTTCTTGACAAGGGGAACCATCGAAAATACCGAACCTTCACCTGCCTGCACGAAGAACGAACATAACATCGTTAATGCTACTGCGGCAATGAGCGACCAACTACTATCGATATTGCCCATCAACATGTAGGCGATAGCGAGACCTCCCATTAAAATGATGAGTGTCTTTTTACGACCGAACTTATCACTAATCCAGCCACCACCTGGTCTAGCAATCAAGTTCATAAAAGCAAAGCTCGCTGCAATCATACCGGCTGCTGCAACCGAAAGCGTAAAGGTCTCTTCGAAAAAGCGCGGAAGCATCGACACGACAGCAAGTTCCGAACCGAAAGTGCATAAGTAAGCAAAATCTAATATCGCCACTTGTTTGAAAGCGTACTTTTCTTTTTTGGCTACACCTTGCTGTAATGAACTTTTGTTCACAGACCATATTTTAAAACTGTTGAACAAAAATAAAGCAGTCAATCCAGCGTAGATGGCATACGTCGCTGTGTTACTCAAAAACCCTAGTCCCTGTACTTTCCACGTTAATACACCTAAAATAAAAAACATCGGCATGGTCATAAAGACGAGAAAAAATAAATCGCGATAACTTGTGACTTCCATCGCACCGTTGCGATGTGGTCTCTTGTACTCCCTTCCATTCGGAGCATCTTGTACGGAAAAATAATAGATAAAACCATAAATCAAACTGAGTAATCCCGTTAAACCAATGGCGTAACGCCATCCATCTTCTACGTTCCCTAATAAAACAATGGCGATAAGCGGTAAAGTAAACGCCGCGGCGGCAGATCCAAAGTTACCCCATCCTCCGTAAAAGCCTTCTGCTAATCCTATTTTTTTAGCAGGAAACCACTCTGACACCATGCGAATACCAACGACAAAACCAGCACCGATAATACCCAAAAACATACGTGCAATCATAAGCTGTGTAAAAGTTGTGCCGAGTGCAAACAAAAAACAAGGGATGCTCATGATAACGAGCAATGTGGAATATACTTTTCGAGGTCCAAATCGATCCACCAACATCCCGATAATTACTCGAGCTGGGATCGTTAACGCTACATTCATGGTCAGTAACACACCCATTTCCTGTGTTGTTAAATCTAGCGCTTTTTCAATCGTGGAGGCAAACGGAGCCATATTAAACCAAACTACAAAACTGACAAAAAAAGCAAATGTCGTTAAAAATAATATTTTCATATTCCCTTTGTACGGATTACTCTCTCTACTTTCATTCATTTTTTTCACTCCTCTAATTTTTCTAATTTCTAGTAAAATATTTCTAATAAAAAATCCAATCAAAAAGAGACCGATTTAAATGCATGACAAAATGCATCAAACTCGGCCTCATTGCCAACATGCACAACGCTGTGCATCAGTGTATTCACATAAAGGGACACTCCATCGTGTCACCTGAATTCCCAAAACTTAGCTATATTATAACTGCACCTTTTTCACATGTCAATATATATAACATCGAAAATAAAATGCGTATATCACATATTGAAAATGAGCATATTTCGCATTAAGTTTATTTTCTTTTTATCACATGATACATAGACTTTTAGCGCTTTACTATGCTATATTATGTTCATACTTGTGTTATATATGCTAACATACATTAAGCTCAACGGGAGGGGTTAGATGTATACATCTTTTGCAGTGTTAAGTGAAAATCACCCAGAAACAGATAAAGAGGAAAGAAACCATCCAGTCCACATTCTTTCTAACATAGGCTATACCAGCTTCTCCGTGCAAACGATGCAGCACATCATGGACCGTGCTCCTAAAATGGATGCCATCATTATTTACCTCCCTGTAATACAAACCAAAACATGGTGTGATAGAATAATGAAATGGAAGGATATTCCTATCATTTGGTGGTGTGACAGGGAGACAATTGTCGAAGAAGCGTGTAATATAGAGTTTACAGTAGACGGGATGCTGTATACTAATTTGACATCCACAGAAATGCACTGGGCTTTACTTGCTACATCCTATCAATATTTAAGAAGAGTACAATGGAAGCAAGAGAAACGCCAACTTTTATCACAAATTGAAGATCGAAAGTGGATAGAAAGAGCAAAAAGTGTACTCTGTACGATCAAAAATATTTCAGAAGCAGAAGCTTATGATGTATTACGAAAGCAAGCGATGAATGAAAGAAAACGAATCGTGGATGTGGCCATCTCCATCGTAAAAGTATACGAACTGTTACAAGACCAAGACTATGGAGGTAAAAGAAAATGATGAGAAACTTACTAAAAGAAGTGGGACGAGGAAAAAGAGGAGCCAAAGATTTAAGTTATGAACAGGCCACTACTGCAGCACAGCTCATTATCGATCATGAGGCAACTCCAGCACAAATTGGAGCTTTTCTCGTTGCAGAAAGAATTAAGATGCAAACAGTGGAAGAACTACAAGCATTTATACATACTTATCGTCGTTACACCACTTCATTTGAAATGGAGAACAGTTTTGACTGTGCGGGTCCTTATGATGGACGTAAAACATCTTTTTTCGCCACCCTTCCTACCGCTTTTGTGCTTGCTGCCAATGATGTTCCCGTCACGTTGCATGCTAGTCCAACGATGCCACCTAAGTGGGGGATTACGTTGTATGATGTCATGCAAGAATTAAACATTGTTTTAGACAAGCAAAAGTTAATGCAGAGTGCGAAAGAGACAGGTTTTTTATTTGTCCCTACAGAAGAATGGTGTCCTCCTCTTCAAGACATTCGTAACATTAGAACAGAGTTAGGGCTAAGAACGTTATACAATACGATCGAAAAGTTTATGTTGGTGTCAAAACCTGATTACATGGCTGCAGGTGTGTTTCACGGCACCATATTTGAGAGAGTAGCTTATTTAATGAGTCAAAATGGGATAAAAAAAGGATTGGTTACACAGGGGATGGAAGGCTCGGAAGATGTAAACATTGAAAAGCCTACAAGAGCTGTCCTCGTAGACAACCAACAACACGATATTATCATTATCGATCCAGCAACGTACGGATTACAAATGGAAGTACCCGCTTATGAATGGAGTGCGGCATTACAAGCAGAAAAGACGCTACATGTTTTGCAAGGAAAAGCGGATCTAGCATTTCATCACATGGTCATACTGAATAGCGGCATTCGACTTTGGATCGCGGACAAAGCAAACTCTATTGAACAAGGTATTTATATGGCGAAACAAACGCTAGAATCAGGTGAAGCTTGGACATCGTTTCAATCTTGGCAACAAAAAACAACGATGCAACCACTGTAAGACCTTTCAAAAACAAAGAGCAAAAGGATAACTTAAAAGAGAAGGAAATATTTGGACTGCACCCCAATTGTTAGACACGACTCAATTGGAGGTGTTGTTTTTTATGCTTCTTGTAGCCAATTTTCAAGCCAATGTAGCATCTCGTGCTCATGGTGACGTACAAAAACAGGGACACTTTTTCCTTTCCCATTATTCTCTTTGCTTTCACTTTCTTCTTGTTTCTTTTGCTGTTCTAGAATATCCTGTCGCACCATTTCATTCATAGCAACAATGCATTGTATGTCTTGTACTTGCTGGAGAGTAACGTAATCTTGCACATCCCTTACCATCAATATTTTAGGGTAGCATTTTAATTTGTATCCTTCTATGATAACCATATCGAATGAGCCAAGTTGGTGGATGACAGCAAGCATGTTTTCCATGCTAAGTTCACTGTGTTGTTTCATATTCAAAGCAAAAGTGGTAGGAGATTGCATGATCGTTCCTACTGCTCCAGCAGATGCATGACGTTCACTGTCTTTACCTTTTGTGTCTAAATCAAATTCATCTTTATGATGCTTGACTGTAAAAATTTTCATATTGTGCGTAAGCGTGAGATATGTAATGATTTTCTCTACTAATGTTGTTTTCCCACTATTTTTAAACCCTATGACTTGGATGATTTTCATATGATCCACCGTTCCCCCTGCTCCAATTGTTATGTCAACGCTATATAATTCAACTTATCCCCTGCTAGTAGAGTAGGGCTCCCCCGCTCCACAACTAATAACGCATTTGCCTCTAGTAAAGAAGATAAACTCCCTGATTTATCTAGTCCGATGGTTTGAATCATACATGTAGCATCAGCAATATATGTTTTTGCACGAATAAATCTCGTAAATGGATGTTTCTGAACGATATCATGAGACAATATAGCAGATTGTAATGCAAGCTCTGCCTGTTGCTTTATACCATAACAAGCCATAATGAGCGGTTGAACAAACAGTTCGAAGCCAACGTAACAAGCGGAAGGGTTACCGGATAAGGCAAAAATATATTTGCATCCTTTTTTCGCTGCGGTGGTCACACTTCCTGGTCGCATCGCAACTTTATCAAATAAACATGTGTACTCTAAATCATTTAGTATAGCTGGAATATAGTCACGATCACCGATAGAGGCACCGCCTGTCGTAATTAATATATCTACTTCTTCTATCGCATTCGCAATACGATGATACGTTTCCTCTCTATCATCTTGTACCACAGGGAATAGAACAGGCTCTGCTCCTACTCTTTGTATTTGACCCATTAACATATACGCATTACTATTACGAATCATGCCGTGCTGCAAAGGGGCTTCGATAGGCAACAATTCACTGCCACTACATAAGATGCCGACTTTCGGCTTTCGATATACTGTAACTTGATCGTAACCAAATGTCGCACAAATCGCCATCATCCCTGCATCTATTTTTTTCCCTTTCTCTATGAGAAGACTCCCTGATTGTATATCTTCTCCTGCATAAGAAATGTTCGTTCCCATTTTAATTTTACGTTTCACTTGCATGGTAGGCTTTCCATCTTGTAGTGAACACGTCACGAGTTCAAGCGGAATGACAGCATTGGCTCCATCTGGTATAGCAGCCCCTGTCATCACTCTCATACTGTGCCCCCGCTTTAGCGTTCTCTTCATCGTATCTCCAGCATATATGATGTCCACCTCTGGTAAATAGACTGGGTTTTTATCATTTGCTGCATCCGTATCCTCTGCTACAATAGCATATCCATCATACGGAGAACGATGGAATGAAGGTACATCGTGTGTTGCAACTATAGGTTGCGCTACGTAACGCCCTATTGCATCTTTTAATGACATACGTTCTTTTAAGCCAGATTGCACATCTTCTAATATCATTTTTCTTGCTGTCGTTACTTCTACTGTATGTCTATGTCTCATGCGTTGTACTCCTTCTGCTACCCTTTACATGTGATAATGCCTGCCATGTATGAAACTGTTCCATTGTATTCGTATTTATAAATATATGCTTATCGTCAGACCAGTTTTTCCATATTTGCTCCTCTATGGTCAACAACTTTACTTTCTCTAGTAAAGCATACATGCTATATTGATTGTCCACCATACCACGTTCTACATAAGGCATTATAGATGGATGATACACTGCACATAACGGTTGTAGACGCTGTTGATCGACTGGGACAAAGGCATGATAGTCCGCTCTACCTTTTGCCACTATGTCTGCTACATAGGCTTTAAAAGATTGATGGAATGTCGCATGTAATTGAGGCATATCACAAGCAACGACATAATACAAATCACTAGCATAGGCGCTAATCCCACTGCTTATGCCTGCTAAAGGACCTTTGCCACGCCATTTTCTATCATCCACCATGACGTGTACATGAGCATCATGTTCAAATAAAGCATGAATGGAGCGATATTCCTTAGCATTCGTACAGATGACCACACGCTCACATAGATGTTGCATTTCATTTACTATATGTTCAATCATCGTCATTTGACCAAGCGGCAACAAGGCTTTCGATCTTCCCATACGCTTGCTCTGTCCCCCTGCTAATAAAATGGTCGTCCATTTCATCACGCTTCCCCCTATCTTTTTAGCTCTATCGTTTATCGTCTACGTTCATATATTTATCTTGTTTTTCGCTAACCTTCGGAATGGATAAATAAATTTTAGTTCCTTCACCCGGTTCGGTATCGATCTTTAAATTTCCACCAATGGCTTTCGTCCTCTCCTGCATACTAAAAATACCTACCCCTTTAGCATGATGGTCAAAAATAAAGCCGACCCCACTATCTTCTATACGTGCAGTAATATTGTCTCGACATTCTAAAATAGCTACGCTTACTTCTTCTACATCTGCATACTTACTTACATTCGTTAACGCTTCTTGAACGATACGGAACATTGCCGTCTCCACTTGCTTATCTAATCTGGATTTCAATGAACACTCAAAATGAACATCGATACCAAAATACTTTGAATAATTTTGTATGTAAGAACGAATTGCTGGCACCACGCCTAAATCATCCAGAACAGAAGGTCTCATCTCTCTAGCCATATTTCTTACATCTTCCATCACATGATTGAGACTGAGGCGAATTTGACTTAATCCTTCATGCTGTATGTCTTGATGAAGACGATCCACTTGGATGAGGAGGGAGAAGAGACTCTGTCCAATCGTATCGTGTAGATCACGGGAAATGCGTTTTCTTTCTCCTTCCTGCACATTCATGACTCTCGTCATCATCTGTCTTAATTCTTCCTCCATCTGCTTTCTTTTTGTCACTTCATGACGGATAGATAAATATTGATATGGAACTTTATGTTCATCGAGAAAAGGGACAATGGTCGTATCCACCCAGTAATATTCACCATCTTTTTTTCTGTTTTTCAACTCCCCTTTCCATACTTCTCCTGAGGTAATCGTATCCCATAAATGCTTCATAAACGCTTTCGTATGGTAACCTGAGTTTACAATGCGATGCGTGCTTCCTATCAGTTCTTCTCTACTATATTGAGAAATTTCACAAAAATTGTTATTCACATAATGTATTGTTCCCTCTTTATCTGTCATAGCAACAATAGAAGATTCATCTAAAGCAAATTGCATATCCTTCCACTGTTTCAGCAATCGCGCTTTATCTTTCGTTGTACCATCAGATGGGAGTAGCGCACCGTACTGATCTACTTGCTGACTACTCATATTGAAGCAATCCTTTCTTTACGGCGTACTTCACTAGCTCTGGACGCGTCTTCATATTTAACTTCTCCATTAACTTCCCTTTGTGTGACTCTACTGTCTTCACACTAAGGTTTAGCATTTGCGCGATTTCTTTATTGGCGTATCCTTTCGCCACACAAGACAATACTTCTTTTTCTCGAATAGACAGTTTCTCATACGTATCGATGTTTTCTCCACGCTTGAATTGGTCTATATATTGCTCCATTAACCGTTTCGTTGCCGTCGGGTACAGATATGCTTTATCCGCAGCCACACATTCTATCGCATTCAACAGTTCTTCATGTGGAGCATTTTTCAATATAAAGCCTGAGGCTCCAGCATGAATGCTGCGAAATAAATATTCATCATCATCATTCATCGTCAAAATTAAAATCGCTGTGTGAGGTAAACACTTTTTCAGTTCAGATGTTGCTGGTAACCCATCTAATCCATTCGGCATACTTAAATCCATTAAAACAACATCTGGTTCCAGATCAAGTGCTTTTTGTATCCCTTCTTTTCCTTCTGCCGCTTCGCCAACGACTTCTAAATGATCTTTATCATTTAACAACATCGTCAGTCCTGTTCTCACCATAGCATGATCGTCTACAATTAATATTTTAATCATAGGTTTGCATCTCCCTGTCTATTGTGCACTGTGTTCGTATTCTCATCTCTCAGATCAACACCTTGTTTAAGAAGATACATGATTTCAGCATCTATATCTTTCGCTTGTATCATATGATTATAGCATGTAAATTTAGCTGACACTGGGATGCCGATAAAATTTTTGTCAGCAAAATAGACTCGAATATGTGTACCGTCTGGGCAATAGGCAACATCATTCACGATAATATTTACCACAGGCGACGGTGTACTTTCCCCTGTAAGTAGCTGTACACTGATTTTCTTATGCTTCCATGCATTTAAAATGGATAATGGACTATGCATAGCGACCACAACACTTGTTTTTTTGTGCGTAAAAGGAAAGTCTATACCCATAAATACAGTTAAATATGCCGTTATCCATCTTTTGCTCCATATATGCGATATATTGCTCTTCGTTAGCCCATTCGCCAATACCTCTGCCATCTACCGTAATGATATGAAGACCCTCTTCTTCTTTCCCTTCCACTAGCCATGTAAATTTATCAGAGAAAAGTTGAAACAATTCATGCTCCACTCTACCTTGGAATGTATCATCCACTTTATTTATAAAGCACAGTTGTACTAAAATATCATACCCCATACTACACCTTCTTTTCACGTTGATAGATGATCACTGCAGCAGGAAATAAAACAAGATTTAATATAGCAAAAATGATCGTTGCATCATAATTTTGATAGTAAAATGCATGGATAGCTTTTTGTGTGAAAAAAATATTTAATAGTAAAACGAAGCAAAGGCATAGAACCCCATAATAACTACGTTTCATATCGCTTCACTCCCGTCGCATAAACAGTACCTTGCTTCACTGTAAGTGTAATCTGAGGCAGCGGTCTTTGTGGTGGTCCAGCGGTAGGTTGACCTGTTGTCACATCGAAAAATCCATGATGGCATGGACAGACCAACTTCTCTTTGCCTTTATCCCAAAACACAGGACATAAAAGGTGCGTACATGCATTTTGATAAGCGACCACATCTTGTTCTCCTGTTCGTATGAGTAATGCAGTATGATGCTCTGATGGATAAGTAAATTGAACTGCTTCTCCTACCTTTACATCATCAAGCTTTACAATTTCCTTCTCAGCATATTGCTTTTCCCCATCCCTTGATAGTTCACGCATAGCAAGAGCTCCCCAAGGTAAAGTAGAAACAGCAAATACACCAGCAGCTCCTACTAACGTTTTCATAAAACCACGGCGATCTAGTTTACGCTCTTGGAGCTGTTTAATATTATGAGTAAAATTATCTTCTGCAAATGGCACCGTATTATTTTTATTTATCGTTTTATTTTCGTTTGTTTTGTCTTTATGATGGTCATGTTCCATTCTTATCCCCCCATGTTGATAGTATAGTGATGAAGAAATAATGAGATATAAGTTTACGCCTCCGTTGCCAGTCCCAAGGTATTATTTGATGTGTTAAAAAAGTTTTTGCTTTTTCTGCAAAATACCTGGCAAGCTAATATGAACATTCGTCTCATTTTCAAGATAATGATCTGAACTAGCAATCCACTTTCCATTGTCCAACACGTTCTGTTCTTTCTTCATCGCTAACTGCTCTTTCGTCAACCATTGCAACGTATTAGTGGGACAAACGCTCGCACACATTGGTGGAATATCGTGCTGTGTTCGTTCAATACAAAGATCACATTTATACATTAAATTTTGTTCAACATCAAATTTAGGTATGCCGTACGGACAAGCAATGGTACAGTTTTGACAACCGATACATTTTTCTACTCGTGCTGACAACACGGCACCCGTCTCATGTATTTGAATGGCTTGTGCAGGACAGCTGCGTGCACACGCAGGGTTGACACAATGCAAGCACATGAGCGGCATCGTTTGTGTATCTACTAATGGATTCACATCCACTACGTAGTTACGATATTTTTCATCATGACCTCCGCACTGCGTACATGCAGCTAGACAGGAACGACAGCCGATACAGTTATCTAACTCTAAGTACAACACACTTTTGGTCATGTCCATCCCTCCATTTTTGCTGCACATGCTTTAAATTCTGGCATACGTGACTTCGGATCTAGTGTAGCAATGGTTAATAAGTTGACAGACTGCTCATCTCCAAAATGATACGGTACAAACACCGTGTCCTTGCGAATGGCCTCTGTTACTTTCACCTTAAACACACCTTCTCCGCGCCGCGTCGTCAATTTTACTTTATTCCCTTCCCATACCCCATATTGTTTTGCCATCATTGGATGCATTTCTGCAAATGGTTCTGAACACATCTCTTGTAAAAAAGGTATTCTTCTCGTCTGGTTTCCTGATAAATAGTGAAACACTACACGCCCCGTCGTTAAAATAATGGGATATTGTTCACAAGGTTCTTCTGCCGGTGGTCGATAAACGGGCGAATGAATAACCGCCTTTCCATCAGGGTGATAAAATGTTTTATCTAAAAATAAGTACGGCGTTCCCTTGTCATGTTCACTTTTACAAGGCCAAAATACGCCTTTTTGGCTTTCTATCTTTTCCCATGTTGCACCGTAATAATCTGCTGTCCCACCTTTCGTTGCTAATCTAAATTCATTAAACACATCTTCTGCTGTTTTTAGGTGAGAAAAGTACTTCCCTTTTCCTAGTCGTTCCGCAATTTCAACTTGTATTTTCCAATCTGGTTTGCTGTCCCCTAATGGACGCTGTGCACGATTAATTTTAATAATTCTTCCTTCTAAATTCGTCACCGTACCTTCGTCTTCTGACCACGTCACGGCTGGCAATACGACATCAGCAAACTCCGCCGATTCCGACAAATAAAAATCACAGCATACCATAAAATCCAAATTCTTCATTGCATTTCTCACCATATTTAAATTCGGTGCAGAAACAGCAGGATTGGAACAAAGCAAATACATAGACCGAATCTCTTTTTTCTCCATGAGTTCAAACATTTCATAAGCGGATACACCAGCGTCAGGCATTTCTTCTGGTGTAATACCCCATACTTCGCACACCTCTTTCACATGCTGAGGGTTCGTAATTTTTCTATATCCTGGAAGCAAATCTGATTTTTGCCCGTGTTCCCTTCCACCTTGCCCGTTCCCTTGTCCTGTTAACGTTGCTACTCCAGACTTTTTTCGTCCAATTTTACCCGTCACCAAGGCCATATTGATATAACCTTGCACGTTGTCTACTCCTTTATGTTGCTGCTCAATCCCTCTAGCAAACATGACGAGGGCATTCGGTGCTTTTCCGTATATTTCAGCCGCTCTTTCTAACTTCTCTACTGCAACCCCCGTCACGTTACTCGTATGTTCTGGCGTAAAGGCTTGCACATATGCTGCCGCATCTGCAAATCCATTCGTATGTTTCTCTATAAATGCTTCATCTATATGTCCATTTCGAATGAGTAAATGTAGCATACAATTTGCAATGGCTAAATCCGTACCTGGTTTTAAATCCAAATGAACGTCTGCTCTTCTAGCAACTGGAGTTTTACGCGGATCCACCACGATTAAATATCCCCCGCGCTCTAACATTTCCCAAATACGAAACATCATCGTTGGATGGCACTCCGCTGCATTACTTCCAGCTAGAAATACACAATCCGTTTCATTAATATCTGTCCAAGGAAAGGTCGATCCCCTATCTACACCAAAAGAACCTAACATACCTCCGGCCGCACTAGACATACAAAATCGTCCGTTATAGTCAATGTATTTCGTTTGTAGTGCGACTCTGGCAAATTTTCCTGTTAAATAACATTTTTCATTTGTCATCGATACGCCACTAAACACAGATAACGTATCTTTTCCATACTGTTGTTGCAATGTTTGAAAGTTTTTTACGATAAGATCATATGCTTCTTCCCACGTCGCTTTTCTAAATCCTTTTTTTGTTCCCTTTAGCGATGCATCATCTCGTATTAATGGGGTTAACAATCGATCTTCATGATTCGTCTGCTGATACGCCGTAACCCCTTTGGGACACATTTTACCTAACGTTACAGGCCAGTCGTACCTTGGCTCCACGCCAATAATTTTATTTTGTTTTACATCTACTCGTAAATTCATCCCGCATTGCATGCCGCAATAACTGCAATGTGTAGGAATAAGCTGTTCTCCTGCTTGTTTGATGTTTTGTGTCATGTTCGTTCTCCCCTCCCAACTGACAGCATAGAAGCCGATGCATGTTTGAACATTTGCAAACGTGTCTCTCTACGACAAGGCAAGCAAAGTTCCGCTAAATGAACACCGTCTTCTGTCTTGTATTCCATTCCATTCTGACGAAGCACATCTATGACATCTGCCGATTGTTCCGCAGCAATGAACTCGTTTCCACAATGATGACACTTCTTCATTTCTTGTTCGCCATAATGTAATTTATAATTTTTCGCCAACACGCTGAGTGGACGAATAGGTATATGAGCAAGTTTCCCAAATGGCAAATAAATTAACGTTACAATGACAGCATATTGATGAATTAATGAGATCGTAGGTTGCATAAAACCTGCAAAAAATACGTTCGTAACTGTCAGTAATAGCCCCGACACACTAATAAAAAGAAGTAAATACAAGGGCATAAAATCGTAGATAAACGTTTGCTCTGCACATTGTTTTTCATTTTTCAATCGACGATATAGCGCCATACATACCCCTGCAATCACCATGATAGCCGAAATATTTAATGCGTTATAAAACAACCAAGCTAATAGGCCATCTGCCCTTACTTCCATTACATCTATACTCATAAAAACAACGGTATACATACCATTTTCCGCCATCGTAAAGTACATCCAGCCAAACACTAACGGAAAAGTGACAAAACAAGATAATATACACCCCCATCCGATCAACATATGCTGTGTCCATCGATATATCCCTCTATTCCATATAAATTTATGGGATACCATGTGATCTACGGATGTGGAAGCTGTGTTTTTTCGAAACAATAACTTCTTTCCTTTTTGAATAAAAACCTTAGTAGGTGGTCTCTCTGCCCACGCCATAAACCGATAAAAAAAACCTGCCAAAAATATGATGGTACCAACCATATAACCGTATAAGTTTAAATCAAGATGTGTAAAAAAGCGGGAACCAATAAAAGATAGCATCACGATCGTTAACAACGTAAAAAACATGTTCTTCGCAAATCGAGAAGCAAAAGCACGATCTAACCCGTTCACTTGTTCCCATTCTTGCTCATTTTTTTGTGGCTGCATCTTTCTCACCCTCCAAACGTTTTTCCTCCCCCATCAATGTTCACTTCCATTGAAAGGATATAAGTAAATCACATTGCCACGTTCTTTCTCCCTTGCTTGCAGCATAGAGCCAAGTTGTTCCGCTACGTCTTCTACTAACAATAACTGCTGGTCTGTATACGTTGCAGGATAGCGATATCCAATCATTAATACACCTTGCACTTTATGATTGATCGTCACAGGCGCAGCCAGCACCGATTTCAAGTTTTCTGCAAGTAAAATGGGATACTCTTTCGGATCATCTCCTGCTTTCATCTTAAACGAATCCAAATACATCGGACGGCCAGAGCGAATAACTTGACCAGCAATCCCCCTACCTAATCGTAAAGCAATTCGTTTGTAGCGATCATTGCGATTGCCAGAAACATACCGCCAACGAATGATATTTTGATCGTCCATCAATGCAAGGGAACAAAAATCAGTTGCTGTTAAGTTTCGTAATGAATCTAGATGAGACATAATATCTGCTTTTAATTTTTCCACTACCATCACCTCGCTTCGCCTACTTCATTTCATTGCTAACACTTTACTTCTGCATTTTTCCTAGCGTAGTAATACCATGTAATGCCTAAACTAATCACGTAGTACAGAACGAAAGCATACAGTGCTACATCTGGACTACCTGTCGCTTCAATAGAAGAACCGAATGCTTTAGGAATGAAAAACGCTCCGTAGGCTGCAATCGCCGAAGTAAAACCGAGTACTGGTGCAGCTTCTTTCGGTTCGAATATAATCGGTATCATACGGAAGGTAGAACCATTCGCAATGCCTGTTGTAACAAATAAAATCATAAACATGATGAAGAAACCACCGAAATGATCTACATTAATAAAGTAAATGACACCACATGTAGCGATGATCATCACGATGACATCCCAAAAGGTGACTCTTGCACCACCGAATTTATCCGATATCCATCCTCCTACTGGACGAAGCAATGCGCCAACCATCGGTCCTAAAAATGCAAGCTGCAGTGCATTCACTTCTGGAAATTGATGCTTTATTAAAAGTGGAAAAGCTGCCGAATAGCCGATAAATGAACCAAAACACATCGTATATAGCCATGTCATTAGCCACATATGCTTCCGTTTAAAAATAACCGCCTGCTCGCTAAAAGAAGCTTTTGCGGATGATAAATTGTTCATGCCGAAAAATGCTGCAATGCTCGTGATAACGATAGGAATAACCCACACATAGGCCGCGTTTTGCATCCATACCCGCTTCGTTTCTTCATCTACTTGCATCCACTGTCCGTCTCCACCAAATAAGCTAACTCCTATCACGATTGGAGCAAGAAATTGAACCACACTAACACCTAAATTCCCTAGACCTGCATTTAGTCCTAATGCCATCCCTTTTACTTTTGTAGGATAGAAAAAGCTAATGTTGGACATCGATGAAGCAAAATTACCTCCACCAAAGCCACACAACGCGGCAAGTAAAGCCATCACAGTAAACGAAGTATTTGGATCTTGCACTGCTATACCAATTCCAATCGAAGGGATAAGTAAAGAAGCCGTCGTAATAACCGTCCAATTCCTACCACCTACCACAGGAACCATAAAGGAATAAAATATACGAAGGGTAGCGCCCGTTAAGCCTGGTAATGCTGCCAACGTAAATAATTGATTTGTGGAAAAATTGAATCCAACACTGTTTAAATTTACAGCTACCGCGGACCAAAGCATCCATACACAGAACGATAACAATAATGCAGGGATAGAGATCCATAAATTTCGAGTTGCAACCTTCTTCCCTTTCTTTTCCCAATAAGTTTGATTTTCCGGTTGCCAATCTTGTATTGTTGTCTGCATTGTGATTCCTCCATTCTTCTGATTAATTTCAGTATAGAAGAGAAATGACACATTGACAGTTAGGGAGTTCCCTGAAATACATGCGGAAATTCCCTGAAAAGTAAACACCGGTGTAATCAAAAAAACAGAGTGTCCCTGATATGTTTCAGGACACTCTGCTTCAAACCTTATCCTTTTTTCATGTTTACTTATTTCCCGTATATGCATTAACACATATCATGGCATCAACACGGCTAACGTCAGACATTTAAACCACACTTAACATATCCTTCATATCTTCTTTTGCATTGCCAATGAGTTTGACTCCAAATTGGTTTTGCAGCACTTCGAGCACCCCTGGGGTAAAGAATTCTGGAGGCTTTGGTCCCACACGGATGTCTTTAATCCCTAGACTAAATAGTCCTAGCAAAATAGCGACTGCTTTTTGTTCGAACCAAGAGAGTACAATACTGACGGGGAGATCATTCACGTCACATTCGAACGCATCTGCTAGGGCCATCGCAATTTTTACCGTGGAACCGGAGTTATTACATTGACCTAGGTCAATGTATCTTGGAATATCCGTACCGGGAACAGTACCATAATCTACATCATTAAATCGAAACTTTCCACAAGAAGTTGTAAGAATCACGGTCTCTTGTGGCAGTGAAGTAGCCAACTCTCGGTAATACTCTCCCCCGCTACCTGGGGCATCACAACCTGCAATGACAAAAAAACGCTTAATCTTTCCTTGTTTAACCGCATCGATAATTTCCGGCGCTAAACCTAACACGGTTTCATGATGAAACCCCGTCGTCAATGTTTCTTCTGATTGCATGTTTGCTTCTGGTAATGATAACGCACAATCAATGAGCGGCTGAAAATTGTCGTCCTCTATTTTAGTCACGCCTTCTAAGCCCGCTACATCATAGGAGAAAAATCGATCACTATAGCTTCCTTTTATCGGCATTACACAATTCGTTGTCGCTAAGATCGCCCCTGGAAACTTTTCAAACAACCTTCGCTGATCGAACCAGGCCTTCCCTATATTCCCTTTTAAATGAGTATACTTCTTCAATTGCGGATAGCCATGAGCTGGTAACATTTCTGAATGTGTATAAATATTAATACCTAGCCCCTTAGTTTGCTCAAGCAGCTGCTCTAAAGCAAATAAATTATGCCCTGTCACCACGATGCACTTGCCTTCTATTTTATTTTGGGAAACAGTGACAGGAGTTGGAACCCCTAAATGTTTAATATGAGCTTGATCCAATACATCCATTATTTTAACGGCTGCGCTGCCCACTTTCATCGCCATCGCTAGGTGTTCTTCCAGATTAAAATTAGAGTTCGTCAATGTCATATACAGTGCTTCGTGTGTGATCGCATCCACTTCGGGATCAGAAGCTCCAAGTTGTCTAGCATGTGTGGCATAGGCTGCTATCCCTTTTAAAGCAAAAATCATCGTATCTTGTAAACTAGCTATATTTTCATCTTTGCCACAAACGCCTACGACCTTACAACCACCAGTAGGTGTTTGCTCACATTGATAACAAAACATGCATATTCCCCCTCAAAAAATATGACTTATAAACCGTATCTTTATTGTTATCATAAAATAAAAAAGGGAAGGAAACTGTGATACGCGTCACAGATGTACATGATAAGTCATTCATCTATTCTTTTATATGGATCAATGGTACAATGTTACCCAAGACAATACGCTATGAGATGATAAATTACTGTAAAGGAGATCTCGTTTATGCAACAGCATCAAATAGTAGACAAAAAAAATAGACCTTTACAAGATCTTCGTATCTCTGTTACAGATCGTTGTAATTTTCGATGTCCTTACTGCATGCCCATTGAACAATTTGGGATGGACTACCCTTTTCTTGAAAAAGACAACATATTATCTTTTGAAGAATTGAGTAGACTGACCCGTATTTTTGCAGCGTTAGGTGTCAATAAAATCCGAATTACAGGCGGAGAACCACTGCTTCGTAAACAGCTGCCGATGTGGATTAAAGAGATAAGTCAGATCGAAGGAATTGAAGATATTGCTCTCACAACAAACGCCTCCTTGCTAACGAAATATGTAGGGCAACTAAAAGAAGCAAACGTAAATAGATTAAACATTAGCTTAGACAGTTTGGATTCAGAGCGCTTCAAAAAGATGAATGGAGTAGGTTTTGATGTACAATCTGTTTTGCAAGCGATAGATCATGCCAGTGCTGCTGGCTTTCCAATAAAAATTAATATGGTCGTAAAAAAAGGAATGAACGAACAAGACATTTTACCGATGGCATCCTATTTTAAACAAAAAGGGCATACGCTTCGGTTTATTGAATTTATGGATGTCGGTAATCATAATGATTGGAAGTTGGAGCATGTCTTATCCAGTAAGCAAATTGTAGAAATGATTAGTGGAGAGATGCCTTTAGAACCTTTAGAAGCAAATTATTTTGGCGAAGTAGCAAAGCGGTATCGTTATACCGATGGTAGTGCAGAAATAGGTTTTATTTCTTCTGTCACCAACACGTTCTGTGACAGTTGTACACGTGCCAGAATTTCAGCAGAAGGTTATTTGTACACGTGTTTATTTGCAACAAGCGGACATGATTTAAGATCACCACTGCGGGATGGAGCTTCAGACGAAGAGCTTATGAAATGTATTAAGAACATATGGAATGGTCGAAAAGATGAGTATTCTGCATTGCGCTCTCAACAAACGAACAACTCAAATAAAAAAATAGAAATGTCACACATTGGAGGATAAGAGGATAGTAAATAACTTATCCTTATTTTTTTGTAAATTTTATGACAGACCTCATGCTTATTAAACAAAAAGATAAAATGATAAAATAAATCATTATGTAGTACGTATCGACAAATGTTTATTTATGATCGACATGATAAATCACAGCTTCCGTCATTTTCTTGAATTTCTCTGCATTTCCTGTTATTTTTATCGCTAATGTATCTAGATTTTCACCTATGTTTGATCCATGAAGATGTACTTCCATTGAAATAGCCATATTCATATATGCATCTTCCGTATCTATATCGTAATGTTTCGCTGTAATGTTTGACTGTGCCATGTCTTTTTGCTTCTGTTGTGACTTTTCAATAACACGATTCAGCTTCTTACTTGTATAGAGCAATGTATGGTCGATTCTGTTTGGAGAATTTACCGCAATGTTGCACAACGCATCTCGTAAGTCTTTCATTTCACTCCTTAGCATGTTTGCATCCCCTCCACTTCTTTTTTACCTTACATCCATACTTATAATTTTAGTCTCTATCATATTTTTGCTAAAACCACACTGAGATAACTAAATTTAGTCTTTGTTATATTATTTTCCTTATTATTACAACATATAAGAGAACAGTTTATAAAAAAAAGCGAAAGCAGCAAACATTTTTCACCACTTTCGCTTT
This sequence comes from Longirhabdus pacifica, assembly GCF_004115085.1. GTDB lineage: Bacteria > Bacillota > Bacilli > Paenibacillales > DSM-105158 > Longirhabdus > Longirhabdus pacifica. Next base: position 147,459 of record NZ_QXJP01000002.1, read on the forward strand.
ATTTGTCATTTACTTGTTATTCTCCCGTTTCCGCAAATCTTTTTATTCTGTCACGAATTTCTTGGCAAACACGTTGGAAGAATGCCCACTTTTCTTCTTCGGTTCCCTCCGCTTTTGCAGGATCATCAAACCCCCAATGCACACGTTTAATATGCGATGGTGTAACAGGGCAATGATCTGCAGCATGACCGCAAAGGGTAACGATGAGATCCGCATGATTTAAAATGTTTGGATCTATCACGTCGGATGTTTGATTAGAAATATCGACTCCGTTTTCTTTCATGACTTTCACTGCGTTGGGGTTCAAACCATGTGCTTCCAAACCCGCACTTTTTACTTCCCACTCTTCATTCAAAAAATACTTAGCCCATCCTTCCGCCATTTGACTTCTACAAGAATTCCCAGTACATAAAAAGTAGATCGTTTTTTTAGACATGTTATTTGCTCCTTTAAGCATTTAAGTATTGTTAATGAATAATCAGCAACCACATATATAGACCAAGTAAAGTGATAAAGAGCGTAGGAATAGTTAAAATTATTCCCGTTTTAAAGTAAGTACCCCAAGAAATTTTTACACCTTTTGAAGATAAAACGTGCAGCCATAATAAAGTAGCAAGGGAGCCAATCGGTGTAATTTTAGGGCCCAAGTCAGAACCAATGACATTGGCATAAACAAGTGCTTCCTTTATCACACCACTAGTGTTAGTATCTGCAATCGCAAGCGCATCAATCATGACGGTTGGCATATTGTTCATCAATGAAGATAAAATCGCGGCGATAAAGCCCATTCCTAAAGTAGCAGCAAACAAACCTTGATCTGCTACTCCCTGTATCACGTCTGTTAACACACTCGTTAAGCCTACGTTTCGCAAACTGTACACAACCACGTACATACCGATGGAAAAAAACACAATAGCCCATGGTGCTCCTTTTATTACTGCTTTTGTGTTCACTACAGCACTTCTTTTTGCCATAAAAAGAAAGAAAATAGCCACGATACCCGCGATAAGAGAAACAGGAACGCCAACAAATTCACTAGCAAAATATCCGATAAGTAATATACCGAGAACGATCCATGATAATCGAAACATCTTTTGATCCCGAATCGCTTCCGAGGGTTTCTTTAATTGAGATAGGTCGTAGTTTTTAGGAATTTGTTTTCGAAAATATAAAAATAAAACCAGTATGCTTGCACCTAAAGAGAAGAAGTTAGGAATAATCATTCTAGATGCAAACTCAACAAATCCAATACCAAAAAAATCAGCAGATACAATGTTGACCAAGTTACTTACAACGAGAGGCAATGAAGTTGTATCAGCAATAAAACCACTAGCAATAATAAATGGAAACACCATTTTTTCACTAAAGTTTAAATTTCGTACCATGGCGAGAACAATGGGTGTAAGTATTAATGCTGCACCATCGTTAGCAAAAAAAGCCGCTACTATTGCTCCAAGCATACTGACGTAAACAAACATTTTCAAGCCGTTCCCTTTGGCTGCTCTTGCCATATGCAATGCAGACCATTCAAAAAAGCCTATTTCATCTAAAATAAGCGAAATTATAATGATTGCAATAAACGCTAACGTCGCGTTCCAAACAATCATCGTCACATCCAATACATCACTCATATCCACCACACCGACAATAAGCGCTAACATAGCGCCACCACATGCAGACCAGCCAATCGACAGTCCTTTCGGCTGCCAAATAACAAAGGTGAGTGTGAGGATGAAGATAGCTGACGCTAATATTACTGATGTCATTTATCATTCCTCCATTTAGTCACAAGAAACTCGTAGCCCCTGTTCTTCTAATTCTTTTATGCGATAATCTTGATCTGGCACGTGCTGAAGTATATGTTGGACTAATGTGAAGTATGGGCTATTTGGGTTCAAAGCATAAATCATCCATTGTCCTTTTCTCGTTTCTTTCACAATACCTGCATCTTTTAGTTTTCGCAGATGCTGGCTGATAGCTGGTTGACTTGCATGGAACACAGCAACAAACTCGCAAACACAATAATCATGCGATTCCAACATTTTTACCATTGTCAATCTTGTTTGATCCCCTAAGAGTTTTAGTATACTCGCAGCGTTCTCCATTTCCATTGTCGTTTCTATCAACATAAAACACCTCCTACATGCACGTATTAGCCAATTTTCACATCAACATATAAGTATTAGATTATATAATAATTTACTTATATATAATATGCCAGTGTTTAGCGTATTGTCAATTCCACATTACGTTATGTTATGTTATGTCATCATCATAATCTATATATAACATCACTGACGTCTCGTACATTACTTAGATGTGATTTTCATGTATGACTTTACTTTTACCATATATTTTTTAAACAAAATGCCCAAATCTAGACTACTGCCCAATCACTTATGATGCCGGAGCATACTATACTCTATAAATCAAGGTATTAAAGTCCAAATATAAGAAAGATGGTGTAGTATCATGGCTAACAAAACCGTAGTAAATTCCCTTCCAGATATCCCTGAGTTGGGTAAAGGAACACCTAATTTTTGTAACTTTATAAAAGATAACGTCGTTTTTCAAAAAGCAAATGATCCCAATACAGCAATTTTTTCGATTGAAAACACGCAGCAACCATCCATGGTTGGTGGTGCTGTCGCGCTATTTCAACTGGGGGACGGTATTCGTGAACCACATTGGCATCCTAATGCGTGGCAACTCACTTATCTCTTGCAAGGAAAAGCAGAAACTTCCATATTAGACCCTACTACAAATCGAGTCGTTAAATGTATGCTAGATAAACCAGGCATGACCGCCTTTGTTAACATGGGGTGGTTGCACTGGACAAATGGCTTGGAAAAAGATACTCAATTGTTACTCTTCTTCAACAACACGTTCCAAACACAAAACGCTTCCACCTTATACCTCAACGTAGATGCTAGCGTCTGGAACGAAAGCTTAGACTTTGATCCTAATGTCTATAACACACTAATACAACCACTTGTCAACTCGAAACAAATACCTGTCGTTATTGGTCCTCCTGTTCCTTGTTAAGGGTACATGAACCTTTTCTGATCCCTATATACCGAGTCTCATGATTGCACAAGCATAAATGAGACCCTTTAATAAACAGACACTTAACATTTAACATTGCTTAAATATTAACTGTCTGTTATTATTGTTTTATAGGTTATATTTGGAAGGAAGGAAATAACGTTGAATAATCGTGATCACTTGCTAAGTCAAATGATACAATTGGATAACCGACTAAGAGATTTATTTACGAGAAATTTCGAACATGTATTACAAGATTACGCGGAAATGACTTCTAGAGAATCTATATTACTAGATTTATTACACCGTCATAAAAAGATGACCATTAGTGAGATTGCAGAAAACTTCTCAATAACAGCAAGTGCAGCGAGTCAATTAGTAAAAAAAATGGAACAATCTCATTACTTAAAAAGAGAAATTAATTTAAATAATCGTCGAGAAATTTTCGTTTCACTAGATCATAAAGGAATGAAGTTCAATCGCGATTTAGATGATTTTCACTTAAGCATATATAATAAATATTATGCTGTTCTATCTGAAAAGGATATAGAATTACTCATAAGCTTGAATAAAAAAATACTAGAGTATGGTTTGAAAATACAACAAACAGAGAATACAGATGAGGCGTAATACAACAAAGGAATCATATTATTCATTTTGAATTAGAAATGTTTAAGCATCTAAAGCATCTATTTACAACATTTCTTTTATTTTATTTAATACTTAAGTAAAATTAAATATTAAATATAATATAAATTTTATGTGATTTAAATCTTTATATACATTTGGCTTTTACCAGTTTGATATCATTTTATCTATACATAGGAGAGGATACGTATGCAGCAGCTGATGAAAAACAGAGTGTTTATCATTTTAATGGCATCGGATGTATTACAGAATATAGGCATCTGGATTAGAAATATGGCACTACTTTATTTTGTTTTAGAAAAAACAAATGCCGATCCTGTTGCGAATTCATTGTTACTCGTCATGGAATACGCACCCATTTTTATTTTTTCCATTATAGGTGGTGCACTTGCAGATCGATGGCGCCCAAAACGTACGATGATATGGGGGGATATTTTAAGTTTTCTATCTATTTTAGTTATTATATTTATTTTAGAGATGAATATATGGCAAGCCGTTTTTGCAGCCACGTTCATATCAGCAATTGTATCCCAATTTTCTCAACCTTCTTCATTAAAGTTAATTAAAGATCATGTTCCTGAAGAACATACGCAAGCAGCGGTTGCTATTAGTCAAATGAACATGTCACTATTTTTCATTCTTGGCCCTATTGTTGGAACATTATTTTATCAGACATTTGGATTAATGTTTTCACTTCAAATTTTATTAGTTATTTTTGCTTTGTCTGCTATCACTTTAACTTTCTTACCAAAGTCTAAACCTATACAGCATAAGGTTTCTCAACCTATATGGGGAGACTTGAAAGATGGATTTAAATATATTCAACAGCACCGACATTTGAAAACACTAATGTTAATGTACTCTATCTTAGCTATTGGTGCAGGACTAACCACTCCTCTCGAAGTATTTATCATCATCGATCGATTATCTTTACCAAAGGAAAACTTGCAGTGGTTTGCGGCTATCGGAGGTTTTGGTATGCTAGTTGGGGGGATTTATGCAGCCATAAAACCAGTACGTAAAGAAAAGTTTCATCGCTTCATTTTTGCAAGTTTTTTTATTCTATGTATTGGAACGATCATTGAAGTATTATCTATTTGGCCATTATTAACTGGAAGTATGCGTTGGTTAACATCTTTTTTCTTAGCCGTCGCTAGTACCATCATTGCTACCTTATTTATCACCAGCATTGATCAATCTTATGTTGGACGTGTTAACGGAATTATCACACCTCTTTATAGCGGTTTTTTATTGTTAGGAACTTCGTTAGCAGGTATTTACATGAAATCTACTTCTTTAATTGTTGTATTTATCACCGCAGCTATTTTCTTTTTGATTGCATCTGTTGTTAGTCTAAGGTTGAGTTTTCCTGAAAAGAGTAATAAAAGCATGAGATCGGAAGCTTGAATAGACAATATAACGATAACCCTGTAGCCCATTTTTTTGGAAGTTACAGGGTTATATACTGCATGCTATCTTTTTCTTTTTAACTTCATTCTTGCTCTACGTTCCATCTTTCTTAAGACGGAGAATGGGATTCTCTTATTAACAACTCTCCCATTTTCATCGAAAGTCTGAACAAGAAAGCTGTTTTTATTTTTGTTTTTAAGATTTGTAAATTTAAATGTTTTGATTGATATTTTATTTTTTTTCGGAACACTAATGATTGACATCTGAACATTTTTACTTGGTGTATATCTCAAACCACCTTCAGGCCTGACACTTATATCTGCATTTGTAACATAAGAAAATCCTACACATGCATTTTCAAGTATAGCAACAATTTGACAAAATGTGCAGTTACCACCACATGGACGGCCAGTTATGGGATTACAATTATCGCCACAAGGGTCATCGGTTACAGAAACCTGTTTTAACGTGATCGTTCTCTTACATATCTCAATACCTCTTCTTCCCATCAATACACCTCCTGTTATGTTATATGAAAGATTACATTATTTTTCCTGTGCAAATGCCATAGATAATCTTATAATCGAAATTTTTTTATATTAGCAATAAATCTCATTAGTCGAACAGCCTTCCACTTTCTATGAATAGAGCAAAATAACAGTTGTCATACATGCAGCTTTGCAGACATAGTTTTATGTATATAAGCCAAAGAAAAACTAGTTTTCCGCCTCAGGAGAGCAATGTTTTTTTGTAAGCGCTTAACAAAGGAGGGTTACGTTTGTTTATTCTTTTTAAGAAGAAATTTTTTTGGGTTGGACTTATTTTTTTAGTTGCTGCTTTGTTTGTATTTTCCGTTGGAGAGTTAGGTTCTACTGTCAATCCAAAACCGAAAGACGTTCCTGTTGCAATTGTCAATCTGGATCAAAGTGTAGAAACACAACTAGGGCCAGTACATATGGGAGAGATGATTACACAAGGTTTGACACAAGAAATGCTACCTAATGGAATGTCGTCCCCTTACACATGGACGGTGTTAGACAGTGAAGCGGAAGCATTAGAAGCAATGGATAACAAAGAATATTACGCTGCCATTATTTTACCTAACTCACTGAGCGCCACATTGCTTACGATGCAAACAGAACAGCCGCAACAAGCACAGGCTACTTTTTACATTAACGAAGGGTTGAATACAACGGCTGCTACCGTAAACGAAACCATTTTTTCACAACTATTTGAAGGTGTGAATATGAACATTCGAGGCACGACGCTACAAGGATTTCAGCAGTTTGGCTTAGAATCTGTATCTTTTGCACATGTAGAAGCACTGGCTGAGCCAATTATATGGAATGTAGAGAAGGTAGCACCTGTAGGCAGTAACAGTGCTAAAGGACACGCACCAATTGCACTTACGTATTTAGCATGGCTTGGTGCATTATCGATTGGCACTATGTTTTACTTTCTTTATAGATCTAAAGATGGGATAGTACAGCGATCTAATCTTAGCGGACTTAAAGTGAATGTAAGTGAATGGTTAGGCGGTCTGTTAGCTTCTATTTTGACTGGCTTTACTATTCTTCTATTTACAGAAGGTATGCTAGGATTGGCCGTAACAAGCACCTGGGAAACGGGTCTTTTATTGAGCATGATTGTATTCTTCTACTATCTCCTTCACACGACGATGATCAAATATTTAGGATGGAGCGCCATTGCTTTAAACTTACTGCTCTTCTTAGCTGCTATCCCGATCTTGCAATTACCACCTGAATTTTTACCAGAATTATCTCAAACTTTCTTGTATTCTTGGATCCCACTTCGCTTCGGTATGGAAGCACTAATAGAAACTTTTTATTTTGAACAAGGATTTGCCTTCGGCACACCAATGATCATTCTATCTTGTATTGGATTAGGTAGTTTATTGCTTATGGCTTCATCTTCCTACATCTTACCACGCAACAAAAAAGAAACGATGTACAACGAAAAAGCCTAATTATGAAGTGAAAAATAAGGTGAAAGACAGCTCCATATTCTGTATTGAAGTTAAAATGAAAAGAAAAACGAGTACTGATATTTATTCAGCACTCGTTTTTTTGATATTTTTTTTGATCGATAGCGTTAATGTTTTTAGTCATGACGTTTTTGTTTTAAACCATCAGGTCTATGTGTTGAGTCATAACGGTTATTAAAAGACAGGTACAAACTTACCTTCACCGTTCTCTTCAAAGTATTTTTTCACTTCATCAGAGTTCAATGCTTCAGCTAATTTTTTGATTGCTTCATTCTCTTTGTTATCTTCTCTCGTTACTAATATGTTAACGTATGGTGAATTTGCATCTTCTTCAAAAAACAATGCATCTTCCATCGGTGCCAAATCAATTTCAACCACAAAGTTTGTATTGATGATAGCCAAATCTACCTCAGCCAACGTTCTTGGTAACATCGCAGCTTCTAATTCTTTTATATCATAATTTTTTTCATTCGTTTCAATATCTTTCAGTGTTGCACTTACTCCAGCATCTTCAGCTAATGTGATCAAACCATTTTTCTCTAACAATGCTAATGCACGACCTTGATTCGTCAAATCGTTCGGAATAGCAATCGTTGCCCCTTCTTCTAATTCATCGATGGATTCAATGTTATTAGAGTAAGCACCAAGTGGTTCAATATGCACCCCTGCAACTTCAACTAACGTCTCACTATGATCTTCATTGAACTGTGCTAAGTATGGACGATGTTGAAAGAAGTTTGCATCTAGCTGTTGTTCTACTAATTGAGTGTTAGGCAATACGTAGTCGTTGAATTGTTTAATATCCAACTCAACACCTTGCTCTGCTAATATCGGTTTTACTACTTCTAAAATTTCTGCATGTGGTACAGGTGTCGCACCAACTACTAACGTGACTACTTCTTCCTCATTACTACCTGCATTATTTGATGCAGTGCCCTCTTCGTTGTCCTCTTGTCCACAAGCCGCTAAACTAAAGGCGAAAACCACCGCAAGTAAAGTTAATACATATTTTTTCATTTTTCTCTCTCCCCTTTTTCTTTGTATGAAAATGTCTTGTTTATATAAAAATCCTATTTGCGAGTAAATCGTAAAACTAATCGATCCCCTAACATTTGTAGGATTTGAACAAGTACGATAATAATAAATACCGTGATTAGCATGACTTCTGTATCGAAACGCTGATAACCATAACGAATGGCTAAATCGCCTAATCCGCCTCCACCAATAATACCTGACATAGCGGTGTACGAAACTAACGTAACCACTGTAATTGTAATACCAGCAATTAATCCAGGTCTGGACTCTGGCAACAACACTCGCCATATAATCTGATTTGGTGAAGCTCCCATCGCTTGAGCTGCTTCAATGACACCTTTATCTACTTCTCGTAAAGAGGTTTCCACTAATCGAGCAAAGAAAGGTGCTGCCGCAATGACAAGCGGTGGAATTGTACCTCTCACCCCAATGGAAGTGCCGACTATAAACCTAGTGACCTCTATAAGCATAATCATTAAAATAACGAACGGTATGGAACGAAAAATATTAATGACAGTAGATAAAATGGTGTACATCAATTTATTAGATAGTAATTGCCCTTCTGAACATAAAAACACAATGATGCCCAGCGGCAAACCAATCACAATCGTAAAAAGTGTCGATAGGCCTAACATGACTAAGGTGTCTTTTGTCGCCTGTATGATTTCAGGATCAATAAAAAGCTGTATCATTCGCATCCAATCCATTTACAGCACCTCCAATTGTACGTGGTGATCTTGCAGTGATTGAATGGTTCGTTCAAATGAAGCTTGGTCACCAAAAATTTCTACGATCAACTGCCCATACGGCGTTTCTTTTAATCGAGATATAGATCCCTGTAAAATACTAAGCGATACGCCCGTTTCTTTGATGACATCAAAAAGAATCGGTTCGTATGTTTGTTCGCCTCTAAAAGAGATTTTTAATAATTTGCGATCAGCCTGTTGCAGTATGGTGTTCATTTTGTCATCCCCTGTTGTTTCGGCAATCAGCTTTTTCGTGATCTCATGCTTTGGCTGCAACATAATATCAATCACTTTTTCCTCTTCTACCACTTTTCCCATGTCCATAACTGCAACTCTATCGCATATCGCTTGTACCACTTGCATCTCATGCGTGATAATGACGATCGTAAGTTTTAACTTTCGTTGTATATCTAACAAAAGCTCCAATATGGACTGTGTCGTCTGAGGATCTAATGCAGATGTGGCTTCATCACATAATAATACATCTGGCTGGTTTGCTAATGCTCGTGCGATGCCCACCCGCTGCTTTTGCCCACCAGACAATTGAGAAGGATACTTATTACGATGATCTTCTAATCCCACTAGTTGCAACAATTCATCTACTCTATTTTGTATCATCTTCTTAGGAACTTTATTTAATCGTAACGGAAAAGCAACGTTCTCAAAAATAGTTTTAGAAGAAAGTAGGTTAAAATGCTGAAAGATCATCCCAATCTTTTTTCTTTCTGACTGTAGCTTTGCTGAAGGTAATGCGGTTAAATCTACCCCTCCAATTTCCACTTGCCCTGTGGAAGGTTTTTCTAACAAATTCATACACCGTACCAACGTACTTTTTCCTGCGCCTGAATAGCCGATAATACCGAAAATTTCACCTTTCTTTATACATAAATTAATTTCAGACAACGCATTTACTTTTTTCTTCACAACAATGTATTCTTTAGATACATTTGTAAGATTAATCATGCTGACACCTCAAAACATTGTACTTTTTTTCAATAAAATTCATGAAATATAAAAAAACCCATTTCAAATGAAATAGGTTTAGTATATAAACTCCGCCTATCTCATCTTTCAAAGCAAACATCGCTCTGAAGGAATTGGCACCTTACATTCGCATCTGCGAATAGGTTGCCGGGTTTCATAGGGCCTGTCCCTCCACCACTCTGGATAAGATAATCACATGTATGCAATTTTTAATGAAATAACTATCAATCATTTTCATGAATGATTAGGATTATATACAAAACAAAATCATTAGTCAATGGTTTTTGATCTTTTTTTATTGACAACTTTGCATGAAAAAGTTACCATATGACTAAATGACCGATGAGTACTTATATTGACTAGTTAGTACTACATTGTAGGAGCGATATACATGAATGACAAAGAAATACAAGTCATTGAAACAGCACTTCGTTTTTATGCTGCAAAAGGATACACGCACACTTCTATGAACGAGATTGCTACATCCTGTGGCATATCCAAGGGTTCGTTATACAATATGTTCTCTTCCAAAGAAGCATTATTTGTTACCTGTTTTCAATATTTTAATCAGCTCATGTATGAAAAAGCTTTAGCTATCAAATCCGACTCTAGCTTGTCTCCCAAAGAAATTTTAGTGGAACAACTCAGCATGATTATAGGGAGCATGGTCGAAAGAAAAGTTCTCGTTTCGTTAATGTTAAAAGAGGTGTCATTGAAAGATAAGCAAGAGATTATACCGTTCATGCAGCACATCAAAAAAGAAGTTACGTTATGGCAAAAAGATATGTTGTGTGAAGCCTATGGCAGCTCATTAAGTAAATTTAGCTGGAATGCTATTATTTTTTTGCAAGGCATGCTAAAAGAGTATATTATGGTGCTCATCGAATCTGAATCAACGTGGAAATATGAACAAGCTGCTGCTTTCATTGTGGCACAGCTAGATCATATCATTGAGCAGTTAGAGCAACAATCTTCACCACCACTCATTTCAGAAGACATCATGGAACAATTTCACTCTGGAACTAATCATCATAACGAAGCTACACTAACTTTAGAACAACAATTAGCAAAGGCTACATTGTCACTAAAATCACAGCTTCTTAAATTAAATAAGACAGAATACTTAGACTCATTTCAACTTATAGAAGAAGAAATGCAACAAGCAGAGCCAAGGTCATTTCTCATCAAAGCTTTACTTACATATATGGAACAAGAGCCTGCTATTGCTCAAGAATGGAAACATTTCAAGTCTGTTACGAATGAGTGGTTAACAAAAAAAACCACATCATAATAAATACAACATTTTGATGAGGAGGAAGCATGGATCAGTTAAATCAAAAACAAAAAGTTACCATCATGATTGCTATCATGTCCGCCATGTTTTTTGCAACGGTGAACATGACAATTGTTGGCACTTCACTACCCAGAATCGTAGAAAGTATAGGTGGCATCGAGTATTTTGACTGGGTATTTACAACGTATATGCTCACATCTACTATTGCTGCAATGCTTGTTGGAAAATTGTCAGATATATACGGCAGAAAAATATTAATTCTTATTGGTATTTGCATTTTTACCGTAGGTTCTTTTTTATGTGGAACATCTTCTGCCATTGTAGAACTTATTTTATATCGAGGTATTCAAGGCTTAGGAGCTGGAATGATTATGTCAGCTGCTATTGCAACGGTAGGAGATTTATTCGTACCGCGTGAACGGGGTCGTTGGCAAGGTATGTTAGGAGCTGTATTCGGTTTATCTAGTTTAATAGGACCAACTTTAGGTGGTTACATCGTGGATCATTTCGATTGGTACTGGGTTTTCTGGGTCTTCTTACCACTAGGTATTCTTGCTTTTATTATGATTCTTTCTCTTTATCCAACATTTACAAGAACAGGGGCAAAAGAAAAAGTAGATTATGTTGGTTCCTTGTTACTCAGTATGGTGATTGTATCGTTATTACTTGGATTTACTTGGGCAGGAAAGCAATATGATTGGGTTTCCTTTCCTATTATAGGTCTATTCTCTATGTCTTTGTTTTCCTTAATAGCATTTATTATTGTGGAACAAAAAGTTGAAAGTCCTATTTTACCATTGTATTTATTCAAAAATAGCGTGTTTACCGTATCCAATACAGTAGGTTTTTTTCTTGGGATGGGTTTATTTGGCACTATCATTTATGTCCCTTTTTACATTCAAGGTGTACTAGGTAAATCAGCAACGACTTCTGGTTTTATTCAAATGACCATGACCATTTCAATGGTTATCGTGAGTATCATCATCGGTATTCTCATTTCAAAAACAGGGAAATATAAAGCTTTTGCTATTATTGGATTTTTGATTATGGCAATAGGGTTATACTTCACCTCCGCTTTTGAATTACAGACCCCGCTATGGCAAGTCATTGTCGTATTGACGGTCATTGGGATTGGGATTGGGATGAACATGCCCGTTTTCAATATTACGGTCCAAAATGCGGTCAGTCATAAATACCTTGGTGTTGCTACTTCTGCTATGCAAACATTTAGACAAATTGGGGGTACTATTGGTGTCGCCATCTTAGGGAATATTATGGCTAATCAAATGAGCAGCCAATTATCGAGCAACATGAGTAATGTGCCAACAACAAATGAGGAATTACCAGCAGCGTTTACTGTATTGAACAGCCCTCAAGCGTTGATGAATCCAGAACAGTTAGCTGATGTTCGTGCGACATTGCCTTCCTCATTCGTATCGCAATTTGATCAACTTGTGTTGGTGTTGAAAGCATCTTTAAATGATGCCTTAGCTTACGTATTCATTGCTGGTACACTGTTTGTCATTATTGCAGGTGTCATTACATTCTTTCTCAAAGAAATTCCACTACGAACTTCCAATAGAGAAGAGCAGGAACCTGTCAACAACAATACGCCATTAAAAAAACAGCTCACCCCTATGGAAGAAAGCTGATCATTGAACTTTTTCACATGAAAATATAACATGTAATGAGATCCATAACGAAGAGAGAAGCAAGCGGGGATTTAAGGAAATACCCCCTCTTACTTCTCTCTTTCCCATTTCATCATGATTTATCTGCTCTCATCGTATCTCGAAGTTGTCTCCAGCTTATTAATTTAATATTTTCGTCCCTTAACACTTGTTTGAATTGTTCATCTTCCAATACTAGCCTTTCGTAATCTCTTTTATTGTAATGCGGGTTTACCTCTTTCCATTCTTCCGTAATGATAGCAGGATGAAAAATAAATTCTGTAATGCCTGGCTTGACATTTTTTATGAGTTGAATAAATTCATTTCTCACTGTCTCATACGTATCCTCTTGTTTATGTTGATACTGAACACCGTACAAGTAATCTAAGATGACAATACCTAACTGATCCGCCATCGTCGTTATTTGCTTTATTTCCTCTTCAACTTTAGGAGGGAGAGATCTGACAAATAAATGTTCAAAATGACGTGGGAAGCGAAACGGAAGTTGAAATTTCAAACAAATTTCAAATATAGAAGCTATAAAATGTTTACCAGTATGTAGTCCATAAACGGAACCCATGTGGTTATCTAGGTGGGTGATATCCAATCCCCATTCTAAAGCGCGTTCCACTTGAGCAACTAACTCCAGCTTTACTTCTTCCTCTTTTGCCATGTTTTCCAGTTGTTCTGTTGTTGTAGGAAAATATCCGTCTGGAGTTGTTAAAGAAGTTAAGTTACTGTGAAGTGGTCCCCATTTATATTTATCCCATTCATTAGTTAATGTTAAATGTACACCTATATCATATTGTGGATGTTCAACAGCCCACTGAGCAGCTTGTTTTGCCCATGGACACGGTACCATTAACGTTGACGAGGAAATATGATGATTTAAAAATAAAGATTGAATTGCTTGATTATTAGCATAGCTCATTCCAAAATCATCTGCATTAAAGATAACATACTTGTCATTTGCCTTTCTTTCACTTAACAGATGCATACTGACTCTCCTCCCTGTAATGAACATTTGTTGTTAGCGCTTTATAAGTCACCTATGTAACGTTTACATCTTGATGAAAAAAAGAAGAGCATCAATGATATACTCTTCTTTTTCCATTATAGCATCTCACGAAATGTGGTTACAGTGATCATAACAAATAACAAAAGTAACAACAACGTGGCTAAGTGAATATTTTTTTACTGTGACATGATGGTTCACACATTTATTTTTGTTTTTTCGTTACTTTTTTCTTCTTCTTCCCTTAACTCTCTCCGCAGTACTTTTCCTACTAATGATTTTGGTAAATCGTCTTTAATTTCATACTGTTTTGGCACTTTGAAATTAGCTAATTTTTCTCGACACCATTCATCCAGTTCTGAAGATGTAAGGGGTTCAGTTGGAACGATATATGCTTTCACCATTTCACCCCAATATTCGTCTGGCACTCCGATGACAGCAGCTTCATTTACTTTAGGATGCTCATACAATACTTCCTCAATATCACGAGGATAAATATTCATACCACCGGAAATAATCATATCTTTCTTCCGATCTACGATAGCAAAGAACCCTTCTTCATCCATCGTTGCCATATCCCCTGTATAAAGCCAGCCATCCTTCAGTACTTTGTCTGTTTCGTCTTTTCGGTTCCAGTATCCCTTCATAACTTGAGGCCCTTTAATAATCAGCTCCCCTATTTCACCTAGAGGTACTTCCTCCCCCGTTTCAGAGTCTACTACCTTCGCATCCGTATTTGGAAAAGGAATACCAATGCTACCAATTTTGCGATATCCTTCTACTAAATTGCCGTGCGCAATAGGAGAGGTTTCTGTAAGACCGTACCCTTCGATTAATTTCCCTTTTGTTATGCTTTCAAATTTTTCTTGTAAAGCTACCGGCAGGGCAGCGGAACCACTTAAGCATATTTTAATGGAAGATAAATCATACTGACTTACTTTAGGATGATGCACGATTGCATTATACATCGTTGGTGCACCTGGGAATATCGTTGCTTTCATTTTATGAATATATTTTAACACTTCATCTGGATCAAACTTCGGAAATAGTAGAAGCTTCCCTCCACCTAAAAAAGCTTTGTTTAGTAGCGTAGTTAAACCAAATACATGGAAAAATGGTAGGACGCCAACGTATATTTCTTCACCATACTCCTCCGAAATGGACCACTTTTGTGCTTGGTACGTATTCGCAACAATATTATAATGGGTGAGCATAACGCCTTTAGAAACTCCCGTAGTCCCGCCCGTGTACTGCAATAATGCTATTTCATTTTCCGCATCTACTTCTTCTAATATTTTACTAGTAGAAGAGGCACTCATTAACTTCTCAAATGAAACGATCTTGTCATCATACTGCACATTTAAATCGAAACCATCTTTCTTCGCTTTGATCGGATAGAGTACATTTTTAGGAAATGGCAATGCATGTTTCATGGATGTAACTAACACTTTTTCTAACATCGTATGTGGCAATACTTTCTGTGCTTTTTTGCTTAAAATATCTAATGTTACTAATATTTTTGCTCCACTATCTTTAAATTGATGAATCATCTCTTTTTCTTTATATAGTGGATTGGTCATGACCACCACGGAACCTGCCATTAACGTACCATAGTATGCTGCTACCAGTTGTGGGCAGTTGGGAAGCATAATAGCAACCCTTTCCCCTTTTTTAACACCTAAATCTCTAATCAGATTAGCAAATCGGTAGCAATCTTCCAATATTTTTTTATACGTCGTGTCTTTACCTAAAAAGTGTAATGCAGTTTTATCTGATAACTTTTTTTCCGAATCCACGATAAAAGATGCAATATTGTGCTTAGGAAATTCATATTGTGGTTTTATTTCCTTTGGATAATGTTGTAACCAAGATTTCGAAGTCAATACATTTGCCTCCCCTCTTATTGTCAACACACTTACACGCAATACTGTTCTTTTTCAATCACTTGCTCTGCAATTTTTCTCTTCATTGCAACCAAATTATCTGGTGTATAGCGCTCCATTTTTCTAACGATAGAAAGTTGTGTATGAAGCATATCTCCCGCTTCCATCGCACTAAGTGCATGTTTACCAATGACGACTGCTGACTCAAATTTTTCTTGGATAAAGCATTGTGTCATGGCAACCGCTAAGTCTGATTTATTTGGATCGCTTGCTAGTTTCTTTTGCGTACGCAACAATGTACTCTCCATGGCATAGATAGCAATAAGCAAGTCACTTAAAGCAGCTAGAGCTTCTTGTTCTTTTTTCAAATCTTCACCGTATTTTTGTGCTGCTAATCCACCTACAACGAGGAATAATTTTTTCAAGTTCGCCACTAAGTACGTTTCTTTTTCTAATGTTCCTTCAAAGATTTGTTGTGAACGGAAACTCATTAATTCACCTTGTAACTCTTGTGCTTTTTGTAGTAAAGGCAATTCACCTTTTAATGCTTTTCTCATTAACGTTGCCGGAATAATCAGACGATTAATCTCATTTGTTCCTTCAAAAATACGATTAATGCGGCAATCTCTGTAAATGCGCTCAATACCGTATTCTTGAATGAATCCAGCTCCGCCATGAATTTGTACGCCTTCATCTACGATGTTTCCAAATGATTCAGAAGCAAAAACTTTATTAATAGAAGATTCTAATGCATACTCCCCAATAGCTTTTGCATTTTGCATTAGGAAGTCCTCTGCATGTTGATCTACTGCAGACAACGATTCATCAATAAGCCCGGATGTGCGATAAAGCATGCTTTCCATGACGTATGTTTTAATGTTCATTTCCGCTAGTTTTCCTTGCATAAGTGGGAATTTAGAAATTGGTCGTTTAAATTGCTCTCTTGTATTCGCAAACTTGGTAGCCAGTGAAATAACTTCTTTACCACCACCTACACAACCAGCAGCTAACTTGTATCTTCCAATATTCAAAATATTAAATGCAATTAAATGTCCTTTTCCTACTTCACCTAATAAATTTTCTTTTGGAACTTTTACATTTTCAAAGAAAATGGGAACTGTAGAGGAACCTTTTATGCCCATTTTTTTCTCTTCAGCACCAATAGAGAATCCTTCCCAGTCTCTTTCTACAATAAAAGCACTGAAATGCTCGCCGTCTACTTTGGCGTATACGATGAAAATGTCTGCAAAGCCACCGTTTGTAATGTATACTTTAGAACCATTTAAAATATAATGTTCTCCATCATCGGATAACACTGCCGTGGATTTTGCAGCTAATGAGTCTGATCCTGATCCAGGTTCTGTTAAGCAGTAAGCAGCAATTTTCTCTGCTGTCACTAAGGAAGGCAAGTATTTTTTCTTTTGTTCTTCGTTACCAAAATAAACAATAGGAAGCGTACCAATACCGTTATGTGCTCCCATCGCTGTAGAGAAGGAAGAAGATTTGACCAAGTTTTCCCCAATGATCGTACAGCTTACTTTATCTAAGCCTAATCCGCCGTATGCTTCCGGAATTTCTGCTCCTAACAAGCCTACTTCCCCTGCTTTTTGAATCAGCTTTCTCAGAAGGTCATAATTAATTTGTTCCAATTCTTCTAAGTGTGGTTCAATCTCACCATTTACAAAATCTTTTACAGTTTGAGCAAACATTTTTTGCTCATCTGTAAAATCCTCTGGTGTGATGATTTCAGATGCTTCAATATCGGATACTATAAATTCTCCACCACGTACTTTTACTTTTTCCATTTCCATCTCTCCTCTTTATCAAATGTATGCTAAAAATATAATTGTAAGCGTTTTCTTTGTATCGTTATTTTAATTACTGCATGAGATTTCAAATCGCTGTCTGATTGTTCTGAAAAAAATGATATGATTTAAAGTCTTGCTCATCTTGAAAATTGTTTGTTGTAGTTCACTGGTGAGAGTGTATCTGTGAGGTTAAAAATTCAAAAATTGACTGGGGTCATAAAGTCATGTTATACCATGTTTACTGTAATTATATGAAAGGGGAAAGACTCCTTAAGGAGTCATTTCCTACATTGTTTTAGGGTTGATGATTTTAAATGTACCTGTTCCTGTTGCTCCTAAATTACCTTCCTCATCGTATAGCTTACATTCTGTTGTTATCATGCTTCTGCTTTGATGAACGACTTCGGAGCGAGCGTAAATCTTACCTTCTTTGAATGGGGCTAAAAACCGCACATCCAAATTAATGGTAACGACATAACGAGATTTTAGCATCGCTACGGCACCCATAGCATCGTCGATTAGTGTAGAAATAACACCACCATGCACGATCCCTAGACCATTGTAATGATCTGGCGTAATGTCTAAGATCATTAACAGTTTGTCGTCTTCTGCTTTCTCAATGTACTGACCAATTTTACCTGTGAATGTTTTCCTAGTGCGTTCGTTGAAGCCTTCGATGAATTGTTCATTATTCTGTACCATTTCTGTGACCTCTTATCATGTAGAATATAATTTGTATCTTTTTTATTATATATGTTTTTTATGCTTTGATGAAGACTTTGTCTTCATCTTTTTTTTCTATCTTTTCTTCTTCTCTCAATTCTCTTCGAAGCACTTTTCCTACAAGAGACTTAGGCAAGTCCTCTCGCATCTCAAATTGCTTAGGAACTTTATAGTTTGCAAGCTGATCACGGCACCAGTCTTTGAGTTCATTCGAGGTCACGGACTCATCTGGTACAATGTATGCTTTCACTATTTCACCCCAGTGATCATCTGGTACACCGATGACTGCGGCTTCATTCACTTTTGGATGCTTATATAGCACTTCTTCAACTTCACGAGGATAAACATTCAACCCACCAGAAATAATCATATCTTTTTTTCGATCCACTATGGCAAAAAATCCTTCATCATCCATCGTTGCCATATCGCCTGTATACAACCATCCATCTTTTAGTACATCGTTAGTTTCTTCTTGTAAATTCCAATAGCCTTGCATCACCTGTGGCCCTTTAATTACTAATTCTCCAATCGAACCTACGGGCAACTCTTCTCCTGTTTCAGAATCAACCACCTTAGACTTTGTGGCAGGAAAAGGAATACCAATGGTACCACTTTTTCTATACTCCCAAAATAAATTAGCGTGTGTAATGGGTGAAGCTTCGGATAGTCCGTATCCTTCTATTAGTTTCCCGCCTGTAAGCGCTTCAAATTTTTCTTGCACACTTTCAGGAAGAGCGGCGGACCCACTAATACACACTTTAATAGATGAAAGGTCATACTGCTGTACTTTAGGATGATGAATGATAGCATTATACATCGTTGGAGCGCCTGGAAATGTCGTTGCTTTATGTTTATTTATTGCTTTTAGCACTTCTAATGGATCAAATTTTGGAAAAAGCAAGATGGTACTACACTGTTGTATCGCATGATTCAGTAGTATAGTGAGGCCAAACACATGAAAACAAGGTAAGACCCCAACGTAGGTTTCTTCACCTTTTTTCAATTTGTAACACCAGTTGGTCGTCTGTTGGGCATTGGCCAAAATATTACGATGGGAAAGCATGACACCTTTGGATACACCTGTTGTTCCTCCAGTATATTGGAGCAAAGCAAGGTCTTTCTCAATATCTACTTCCTCATAAATAGGAGCAAAAGATGCTTTGAGCAATAATTTTTCTAAGGAAAACGTATGACTGTCGTAATTTACTGTTAAGTCAAAGCCGTCTTTTTTCGCTTTTATGGGATAGAGCTTATTTTTTGGGAAAGGCAATGCATGTTTCATAGACGTGATTAGGACTTTTTCTACATTTGTTTCTGGTCGTACTTTTTGCACTCTTTTGGAGAGCAAATCTAGCGTAACCACAAACCGAGTATGACTATCATTGAATTGATGCTTCATTTCATTTTCTTTATATAATGGACTTGTCATGACTACCGTTCCACCAACAAGAAGCGTTCCATAATAAGCTGCTACCACTTGAGGACAGTTGGGGAGCATAATGGCCACTCGCTCCCCTTTTTTTAAACCTAACTCTTTTAGAACATGTGCAAATTGATACGCTTTTTGCAATAATTCTTGATAGCTAGTTTTTTTACCTAGAAAGTGTAGCGCTGTTTTATTAGGATGTTGATGGGCGGCGTCAATGAGAAACTTAGCAATATTATATTTGGGAAAATCAAAATCATTGCTAATTTCTTTTGGATAATGTTCCAGCCAAAGATTAGACTTCACATTGTCGCCCCCTAATTTCATCTAATTACTATACACAGTATTGCTGTTTCGTAATCACCTGAGCTGCAATGTTGCGTTTTAACTCTACTAAATTGTCTGGTGTAAAGCGTGCCATTTTGCGAACGATAGACATTTGCGTATGCAAACTATCTCCTTCTTCCATCGCTGCTAAAGCGTGCTTTCCAACTTTCATCATTTCTTCGAACGTTTCTTGTATATATACTTGTGTCATCGCTACAGATAAGTAATCTTTACTGTCATCTTTTGCAAGTTGTTTCTTTGTGCGAAGCAATACACTTTCCATTGCAAAAGCAGAAATCATAAGATCGCTTATTGCGGCTAGTATTTCCTGCTCTTTATCTAGTTTTTCACCGTATTTTTGTACGGCTAATCCACCAACCATTAAGAAGAGCTTCTTCACATTGTCTAGTAAATACGTTTCTTTACTTAACAATCCATCAAACACTTGTTGTGAACGGAATGATACAAGCTCTCCTTGCAATGCTTGTAATTTATTCATAAGAGGCAGTTCACCTTTTAATGCTTTTCTTACTAACGTTCCTGGAATAATGAGACGATTGATTTCGTTTGTTCCTTCAAAAATACGATTAATGCGAGCATCGCGGTACATTCTTTCAATTTTGTATTCTTGAATGAACCCAGAACCACCGTGTATTTGTACGCCTTCATCTACAATGAAATCCAAGGCTTCTGAACTAAACACCTTATTGATCGAGCATTCGATAGCATAATCACCAATCGCTTTAGCATTTTTCATTTTATCTGTATCCGCAGGGTCCACCGCTTCTAGTGCATCATCTAGTAAACCAGAAGTGCGGTAAAACATACTTTCAGTTACAAACGTTTTGATATTCATTTCTGCTAACTTACTTTGTATTAATGGGAATTTAGAAATTGGTCTTTTAAACTGCTCTCTTGTATTCGCAAATTCTGATGAAATGGAAATCGCTTCTTTGGAAGCACCTAAACATCCAGCTGCTAGTTTATAACGACCTAAATTTAAAATATTAAATGCAATCAGATGACCTTTGCCTATTTCACCAAGTACATTTTCGACTGGCACTTTCATATCTTCAAAGTACAATGGGACCGTGGATGAACCTTTAATCCCCATCTTCTTCTCTTCTGCACCGATTTTAAAACCTTCATATTCTTTTTCCACAATAAAACCAGTGAACTTCTCTCCATCGATTTTTGCATAAACGATGAAAATATCAGCAAATGCACCATTTGTAATGTACACTTTAGAACCGTTTAAAATGTAGTGCTGACCATCCTCTGAAAGCGTTGCTGTTGTTTTTGCTGCCATAGCATCAGATCCTGATCCTGGTTCTGTTAAACAATACGCAGCTATTTTTTCGCCTGTAGCAAGTAACGGTAAATATTTTGCTTTTTGGTCATCGTTACCGAAGAAGATGATCGGTCCCGTACCGATACCTGTATGAGCACCTACGGATAAAGAAAAGGAAGCTGTTCTTGCCATCGTTTCGGCAATAATGCCCGAACTCACTTTATCTAATGCAAGACCACCGTATTCTTCCGGCACATCCGCACCTAACAATCCTAGTTCTCCCGCTTGACGCATCAATTGAACGGTGAGTTCGTAATCTAACTTTTCAATATCTTCTTCCCTAGTTAAAATTTCACCTTCTAAAAAGTCTGCTGCTGTTTTCTTGAACATTTTCTGCTCGTCGGTAAAATCCTCAGGTGTTACAATATCATGTGGCTCTAAATTATCGATAATAAATGAGCCGCCTTTAAATAGTGTTTTTTCCATTTCGATCCTCTCCATTCTTTTTATCTATGCTAATACTTCAAATACGCCTGCTGCTCCCATTCCTCCGCCAATACACATGCTTACAATACCGTAACCTCCGCCACGCTTTTGTAATTCGGAGATTAACGTACTCGTTAATTTGGAGCCAGTACAGCCTAATGGATGTCCTAGAGCAATTGCTCCACCGTTGACATTCACTTTGTTTTCATCTAATTCAAGTTCTCTCATAATATGCAAGCATTGAGATGCAAACGCTTCGTTAATTTCAAAAAGATCAACATCTTCCAACTTGATGCCTGCCATTTCAACAGCTTTAGGTATAGCTTCTACTGGGCCTACACCCATAATTTCTGGGTCTACACCTTTTACAGCAAACGAACGGAAAATAGCAAGTGGTTTCAGACCTAACTCATCTGCTTTTTTACGACTCATCATGACGACTGCAGCTGCTCCATCATTCATCTGAGAAGCATTTGCTGCTGTAACCGTTCCCCCTTGGGTGAATGCTGGTCTTAATTTTGATAGTGATTCCACGGAAGAATCAGGTCGTACCCCTTCATCCGTAGATACCGTCACTTCTTTTTTCCATGGTCTTCCTGTTTCATCTACACCTTTTTTAAACGTAGTAACAGGAATAATCTCTTCATTAAATTTACCAGCTTCTATAGCAGCTGCTGCTTTTTGATGACTTCGAACGGAATAAGCGTCTTGGTCTTCTCTTGATATATAAAATCTATTCGCAACTTCCTCTGCAGTATGACCCATACTGATATACGTTTCTGGCATTTCTCTGATCATCGTAGGATGCGGAGCTAAATGGAATCCCGTCATCGGGACATGTGACATACTTTCCACACCACCTGCGATAATGCAATCTGCAAATCCTGCCATAATTCTTTCTGCTGCAAAGGCAATAGATTGCAATCCAGACGAACAAAATCGGTTAATCGTGATCCCTGGCACTGTGGTAGGGAAGCCTGCATAAAGTGCAATATTTCTAGCAACATTTAACCCTTGCTCTCCCTCTGGCATCGCACAACCAAGAATGACATCTTCTACATCTTCCTTCTTCAGCCCAGGAGTTCTTTCCATAACCCCTTCTAATACTGCTTTCCCTAAATCTTCAATACGTGTTTGTGCAAAGCTACCTTTTTTTGCTTTACCCATGGGAGTTCTCCCCATGGAGACAATCACTGCTTCTTGCATATTTCTACCTCCTTAGCACCATTAGTTTCTTAGCGGCTTGCGATTTTTTAACATGTACTCAATACGTTGTTGTGTTTTCACTTCTCCACACAGACTGAGGAATGCTTCACGTTCTAGATCTAGTAAATATTGCTCACTTACTAAAGCGTTTTCAGGAGCATCTCCACCGCTTAAGATATGAGCAGTTTTACGAGCAATTAACGCATCATGCTCTGAAATATACTTACCATTTAACATTTGATGGATAGCAGCTTCTAACACTGCTCTACCATTTTCCCCTACTACACGATGTAGGCTTTCCTTTTCAGGTATGAATCCAACTTGATCCATGTGCAATACGTTTTGCTTAGCTTGATAGATGAGTTGATCTTGATTCATTACCAACGTATCTTGCTTTCGAATGAAGCCTAGCTCTTTCAGTTCTGCACCGCTGGTCGATACTTTTGCCATCGCTATTGTTTCAAATGCTTTGTTGATATAAGGTTGTAATTCAACATCCTTCACATTCGCTAATTGACCCATGCGAACGGCCATTTCTTTTGTTCCTCCACCAGCAGGTATGAGACCAACCCCGGCTTCCACTAGACCCATGTAAGTTTCTGAAGATCTTGTTATTTGGTGTGAATGCAAGCAAATTTCTGCTCCGCCACCAAGCGCCATGCGATGTGGTGCTGCTACAACTGGTTTTTTGGATTTTTTGAGCGTGAGCATGGACTGTTGGAAAAGATTAATCGTATAATCGATGTCATCCCACTCTTCTTCTTGTGCATCCATTAGAAGTGCAACTAAGTTAGCACCGACACAGAAGTTTTTCGCTTCGTTGGCGATAACCATACCTTTGTAATTTTTTTCTATTTCTTTGACACTTTGTTGTACCATCATTAAAATATCGCCGCCGATAGCATTGTTTGGTGAATGGAACTCTAGACATACAACACCATCACCAATGTCAACTAAGCTTGCTCCAGCATTGGACAATACCGTGCCATGTTTTGCTTTTGCTTCTTGCAGGGAAATCACATTCTCTTTTTCAGGAGCTTGTGTGTACTCCCCTTTGTTGAAATAGAACGTTTTGCCTGCGTCTTTTTTATAAAAAGTTTCATTTCCAGCAGCTATCCACTCTTTTACCCAAGTTGGAACGGTTAAACCTTCCTCTTCCATTCTTGAGACAGAAGATTTCAAGCCTATTGCATCCCAAACTTCAAATGGACCTAACTCCCAATTGAAACCCCATTTCATCGCATTATCAATATCTTCGATGGTATCCGCAATTTCGCCTAGCTTTTCTGCTGCATAAAGCAACGTATTTTTTAGACCATTCCATGCCAAATCAGCATATTTGTCTTTTCCGTTTACCATCGTTCTAATTTTTCCAGCCACTGTTTTTTCTTGTTTTGCTGCTTGTATCACAGCTGAATTTACTTTTTTCTGTTCTTCGTATTCAAATGTATCAAAGCGAAGTGCAAGGATTTGTTTTCCTTTTTCTGTTTTTACTTTTTTATAGAAACCTTGACCGGATTTTTGACCAATCCAGCCTCGCTCAACCAAATTCACTAACAATTGCGGTTCCATAAATTTTTGTTTTTCATTTTCATCAGGCAAGCTATCATGAACATTTTTAATCACATGTAAGAATGTATCCAAACCAACGATGTCCATCGTGCGGAATGTTGCACTCTTCGGGCGGCCCATTAGTGGCCCAGTAACAGCATCCACATCTTCGACGGTGTATCCATTTTCTAAAATGCTGTGAAGTGCGGATGTCGAACCAAATGTACCAATTCTATTGGCGATAAAGTTTGGCGTATCTTTAGCGATAACGACACCTTTACCTAATTGCGTTTCCCCAACCCATTTCATGTTCTCTATTATTTCGGGCTTCGTTAATTTATTTGGAATAATTTCAAGCAATTTCATATAACGTGGTGGATTGAAGAAATGTGTACCAAGGAAATGGCTTTTTAATTCATCAGAGCAATTGTTTGCGATTTCATTAATAGAAATTCCAGAAGTATTAGAACTTACAATAATGCCTGGTTTCCAGTGCTTCTCTATTTTTTCCATTACTTTTTGTTTAATGTCTAATCGTTCTGTGACCACTTCAATGATCCAATTTACTTCTGAAAATTTATCGGTATGATCTTCTAAGTTCAAAGGTGTAATGCTATCCAAAACAGATTTAGTGAACAATGGGGACGGTTTTAATGTTTTGAGCCCCTCTATTCCTTGCATTACAATGCGGTTTCTTACCTTTGCATCTTCAAGTGTAAGACCGGCCTTTTTTTCTTTTTCATTCAGTTCATTTGGGACAATGTCATATAAATAACAATCAATTCCACACCCTGCTAAGTGAGCAGCGATAGACGCTCCCATGACACCTGAACCAATTACCGCAGCTTTCTGAATACGCTGTTTTAACATTCAATGACCTCCTCCTTCTTATCGGTTGCTGGTTTTTCACCCCATATTGAAAGGGCAAGTATTTCAGCGATGTCTTTTGCAGATATATCTTCTTCTACTTCTTTCACCTTGGCTCCATCTTCCATCATTGTTAAACAATAAGGGCAAGCAGAGCTAATCATGGATGGTTCTACTTCCATTGCCTGTTCAAATCTAGCAATGTTGACACGCTTTCCAAGCGTTTCTTCCATCCACATCATGCCTCCACCAGCTCCACAGCACATACTTGTTTCGTGGCTGCGTTCCATTTCCACCAATGTAACACCTGGAATGGCTCTTAAAATATCTCTTGGAGCTTCGTATGTGTCATTGTAGCGGCCTAAGTAGCAGGAGTCATGATAAGTTATAGTTTCATTCACTTCAAATTTAGGTACTAATTTACCTTCTTGAAGTAACTGAGCTAACAATTCCGAGTGATGCAATACCTCTGCCTTCAAACCGAAATCAGGATACTCATTTTTGAGCGCATGATACGTATGAGGACAGGTGGTTACGATTTTCTTTACATCGTATTTTTCGAATACAGAAATGTTTTCTTCGCATAATTGCTGGAATAAGAATTCATTTCCCATTCTACGAGGTGTGTCACCTGAATTTTTTTCTTCATTGCCCAAAACAGCAAAATTCACTCCTGCCTCGTGAAGTAACTTAGTAAATGACTTTGTTACTTTTTGAGTTCTTGGGTCATATGAGCCCATCGAACCGACAAAGAACAATATATCAAAATCAGGGTTTTCTTTTACTGTAGGTACAGTATTAGATGGTGCTTCTTCTTGGAAACTTTCTATCCATTTAGATCGTTCTTTTCGGTTGATACCCCATGGATTACCTTGTCGTTCGATATTCTGCATCGCTCTTTGTCCGTCGGACGGCATATTACCGGACATCATCACTAAATGTCTTCTCATATCAATGATTTTATCCACGTGTTCATTCCCCACTGGACATTGCTCTTCACAGTTTCGACAAGATGTACATGACCATAATTCTGATTCAGTCATTACGTCACCAATGAGCTGAATATTGTGCACATCCAAATCTTTCTTTACCCATGATTTTTTTTGTGCACCCATCGTATAATCAATATTTGTTATTTTAGGATCTTTCCAACCATCCATCTCCAACTGATGTTCTTCTTCTACTGTGTGAACACCTGAGGTATCACCTGCAAAAGCCCATGGAGATTTTTTTGTAACAGCTTCCCCTTTTTCCGTAAGATGATCTCTCATCTTCATTAGCATATGCATAGGAGAAAGCATCTTCCCTGTGCTAGATGCTGGACATACATTTGTACATCTACCGCACTCTACACAAGCGTATAAGTCTAAGAGTTGTTTTTGTGTAAAGTCTTCAATCTTCTCTACACCATACGATTCAACTTCTTCATTTTCGAAATCAATTTTTTCAAGTTTTCCAACTGGTCCTGTACGCTGATAAAGCATATTAACTGGTCCAGTAATAAGATGAAAATGCTTTGATTGTGGGACATAGATCAGAAATGCTAGTAATATAAGCAAATGAGCCCACCATGAAACATAAAAACCTATATTGATTGCTAACTCTGGTAGTCCTTGCAACATGACCAGCAACGCGGATGTTACAGGTACGTGCCACATAAACTCTTCTCCCATGCGAATTCTATCAAATGTAAGCGTAAACACAACAGAAAGCATAAGGAAGAAAATAAAAAATAAAACAAGACTTGGTTTCCAGCCTCTTTTTAACCTGGAAAGCTGTTCGATGTACCTACGATAACCACCGTATCCTACGGCCAGTAAGATTAAAACAACCGTAATTTCTTGCATACTAGCGAAAATTTCATAAGCTAGTTTCGGCATTGGCAAATGTGTATTGAATATTCCTCTTACAATGATGTCTAAAGCTCCGAATTGCAAAATAATAAAACCATAAAAGATAAAAACGTGCATGATTCCACTCTTTTTATCTTTCAGTAACTTTTTTTGTCCAAATACGTTGGTGATGAATACGTCTATCGTTTTCCTCTTCTCTACTTTCTGCCCCATCTGAACGAAAGCGAATCTTGCACGTACTACTTTCACAAATATCGCTACAGCAGCTAAAGTAACAAGAGCAAACAGTATAGTATGGAGTGCACTAAGCATCTGGTTTCCTCCTCATTCTCTAAGCAATAGTACAACAACTACGGCAAATTACTCAGTCACCCACTTTCTGTATTTAGTTTTCCAAAAATAACTTTCACTACTTGTTCATAGATTTATGACAATTTGTTGACCACCTCCTAAATATATTATATACCATATTGAAAGACAAATTCCTCTAATTTTTTAAAAAAAAATGAATTGGTCAACTAGTCTATTAATTTAGAATATCATACAGTTGCGATTTATAGCAGTGAAGTATGTGCTGCTATGTAAGCGTTTTACTCCATATTTTTTAAATCATGATATGTATTTTGCTTCAAAAAAAATTTTTCTTGTTTTCTTTCCATTTTTCAACAAAAAAAGTAGAGTAAAGCATTAATTTCATGTTATTAGGTTTTTTTGACTCTTTCTTTTGGGTTCAATTCATTAAATAATTATGCTATGATGTAAACAAGTATGATATTTTTCATATTCTTTGATTAGTTTCATGATACTTTTCACTTTTACGTCATCAAAGTATTATGAAATTATAGAAATTTTAAAAAAATACACTTTGACGAGAGGAGTTGTAAGATTTGAACATTTTCGTATTGCTCAAACAAACTTTTGACACGGAAGAACATGTTCGAATTGAAAGCGGTGTCATAGCAGATGACGATGTAAAATTCGTTATCAACCCTTACGATGAATATGCCGTAGAGGAAGCCGTGCAAATCAAGGATGATTTAGGAGGAAAAGTAACGATTGTGAGCATTGGCCCAGATCGCAGTGAAGAAGCACTGAGAACTGCTTTAGCTATGGGCGCAGATGAAGCGGTACTTATAGATCCTGAAGATTATCAATTAGATGAACATAGTTATTCTAAAATTTTACACGCTTACTTAAAAGATCAATCTGTAGATTTGATTATAGGTGGGTTTTTCTCGGTTGACCAAGGTTCTGGTCAAGTTGCGATTCGCTTAGCTCACTTACTGGACATTCCACACGTCTCAGCTATTACTGAATTGAATGTAGAGGAAGGAAAAGCAACAGCAAAGAGAGATGCTGAAGGGGATACTGAAACAGTTCAAGTTGCCCTACCTGCACTTTTTACTGCACAACAAGGATTAAATGAACCTAGATATCCTTCTTTACCAGGAATTATGAAAGCAAAAAAGAAACCTCTTCAACGTTTAATGTTGGATGAGCTTGGCATAGATGAGATTTCAGGCAAAACAGTATCAACAGAAATTACTTCACCTCCTTCCAGAAAAGCTGGGGAGATATTACAAGGAGAAGTTGAAGAGCAAGTAGAGCAATTAATTGCTAAATTAAAAGAAGACAAGGTCTTAAATACTTAAGGGAGGTTATGTTATGGCGAAAACGTTTTTAGTCATTGCGGAAGCAAGAGAAGGTAATCTTCGACAGATTTCACTCGAAGCTTTAGGCGCGGCACATCAATCAAAGAATGATGATGACAAAGTTGCCGTATTGCTAGTAGGACATCAGATTACTACACTAGCACAGTCGCTTTCAGCAGCAAATGAAGTGTACAGCATCGATCATCCGGACTTGCAAAATTATACACCTGATCACTATTACCAAGCATTGATGCAAGTCATTAATCAAATTAAACCAAATGCCATTTATTTTGGCCATACCGCTATCGGTAGAGATTTGGCTCCTAAAATCGCAGCGGAACTGGACGCAGGACAAATCTCTGACGTTACTTCTATTGAGAAAAATGGTGATGACGTTTTATTTACTAGACCAATTTATGCTGGTAAAGCTTTTGAAACTCGTAAATTTAGTGCTGAACCTTGGGTGGTTACTTTCCGACCAAACAATATTGCTAAAGCAGAAGCAAGTTTAGAAAGTGAATTTCATGAATTAGATTATGCAGCAAGCTCTGCTAGACATCAAGTACAAGATGTGGTGTATAAAAAAGCAGGAGCTATTGATTTATCCGAAGCAAATGTGATTATTTCAGGAGGCCGTGGAGTAAAGAGTGAGCAAGGTTTTGAACCTTTGCAAAAACTCGCTGACTTATTGGGTGGTGCAGTCGGAGCCTCTCGTGGTGCTTGTGATGCAGAATATTGCGATTACTCTCTGCAAATTGGTCAAACAGGTAAAGTCGTTACCCCGGACTTATATATTGCTTGCGGCATTAGTGGAGCCATACAGCATTTAGCTGGAATGAGTCAATCCAAAGTCATTGTAGCTGTCAATAAAGATGCAGAAGCACCTATTTTTCAAGTTGCTGACTATGGGATTGTAGGAGACTTGTTTGATATTGTACCATTACTACAAGAAAAACTAGAAAAAGAATTGGTGAAGTAACCACCATTTCTAAGCTTACACAATAAAAAAGATATAAAAAAAAGATGAAGCTGATGGCTTCATCTTTTTTTTTATGATTTTTTAAGATAATTTAAAATGTGCAAGTGATTTTTTCAAAGAGTCTGCAAGTAGATCTAATTCCTCAGCAAGATGAACCAAATCGTCAGACACATTTTGTTGTGTATTACTTAAAGAAGCGACTTGTTGCGTCGTTGCAGAAGATTCTTCCGAAAATGCACTAACATTATTTATGGTAGCAGCTACTACTTTTTGTGTCGTCTCTAGTTCGGTTATTCTACCTGTTATTTGATCTAATTGCATAATAAAATGGTTCATCTTCATTTGAACAGTACTGAATAACTCATTTGTTTCATTCACTGTCATTTTTTGCTGCTCATAATATGGATTAATTTCTTGAATAACGCTTACGGTTTCATCGACTTCAGATTGAATATGTTCTGTAATATCATTTACCACTTGGATGGACTTTTTAGATTCATCTGCTAGTCCTCTAATTTCGTCAGCAATAACCATAAATCCTTTACCAGCTGCTCCAGAACGTGCAGCTTCAATAGAAGCATTTAGTGCAAGAATGTTCGTTTGTTTTGCTACACCATCTAACATTTCTAAAATTTGACGGATGGAAGTTGTACTTTCATTTAGAGCATGTACTCTATCATTCATTGATTTCAATTTTATTTCTGTTTGTTCTGTTCTTTCTGTTAGTAGTTTCATCTGATCCATACCAGAGTTACTTGCTTCTTCTACTTCTTTAGCAGACGTACCTAATTCCAAATTATCTCCAACGACTTTTTGAAGTAAATCTGTCGTTTCCATCGATTTTTCATTTCCTGATTCTGCTTCACTTGCAATACTTTCAGCACCTTGAGCAATGTTTTCCATCGCTAATGAAACTTCTTTGGCAAGTTTCGCTGTTTCTTTTGATCCCTTCGATAAGGATGCAGCATTTTTTAATACTTGTGTAGAAGAATGGTTTGTTTGTTGTACAAGTTCCGTTAACTGTTCCAACATGCCATTAAAACTTCTTGATACTTTCCCTATCTCATCTTTTCGTTTAATAGGTAATCGTACCGTAAGATCACCTTGCTTGGCAATGTTCATTTGCTTTTCCATATGATGAAGTGGTCTAGCAATAACATAATATAACAGTATAGCTACAGCTATGGAAATAATGACAGCTAAAATAACAATATAACTTGTTACGTTGAATATTTTTCTCGTATCTTGAAGCATTACATCCGCTGGTTGTGCAGCAACCAAAACCCAACCAGTAGAAGGAATAATACCACTGGATAAAAGATTTTCAGATTCTCCCATTGACCTAAATTCACTACCATTCACCAGTCTATTGTCCGCGTTGCTTATGGTCCAATCTGTTGATAAATCAGTCGTAATGAGATCAAAATTTTCTTCGTAAATAATCGTACTCTCTGGAGAAACGATTAATTTTCTTCCACTCTCTGTAACATCAAGATCCAATAATGTTTCTTCTAATACATCGATGTCGATATCCATATAGATAACATATCTTTTATCTGTAGATAATTTGCCTAGTCCAAACGTATTGGGAGCGTTACCAAGTAAACCATCAAAAGAAGTTTGCGTCCACTTTACTCCACCTTGTTCATTTATGATACTGTTGATTATTTCAGTATTTGCCTCATCGATAGCAGTGCCTTTTTTGATTGAAATGATTTTACTAGAGAAATCCGTTGGAATAAGAGAAATATTCACCACATTGTCTAGATTTCTAGCATAAAAACCTAATGTTTTGCCAAGCTCTACTTCTATGTCTGATTTTTCTGTATCACTCAGTTCTTGATTTTGTAATGCTAATGTTTGTTCTTCTATTGCTACGTCTTTATTAATTTGCTTGATTAGATTATCGTACTTGCTTAATACAGCATCAATTTTTTCTGCCGTTTGTATCGCTGTTTGTTCCGAAACTTTAGAAACTTGCTCTTTAATAATACTCTTAGATTGAAAATAAGAGAAATATCCTAAAGTGGGTACGATAAGCATAATACTTAAAATAATAGTAACAAACAATTTAAATCCAATACTGTTAACGATAGAGCTTACTTTTTTCATCATATTAGTGCCTCCAAATATCATGGAAAACTAATTCTTGGATGGCTGACTAGATGTCATGTAAATAACTCCGATAGTATCTGGGCCACAATGACTGGAAATGACACTCCCTGCTTGTACAATATGAATTTCCATATCATAATGCTTTTGCAATTCATCTTTTAACCATTGTGCATGTTCATCTGTTGTGGTGTGAGTTATAAACATGTGATTTCCACTTACTGTGATTTTAGTAGTATCTGTTGTACGTTGAACTAAATTTTGCAACATTTTATTTCTTTTGCCCCGCCACTTCTCGGCAACCATCATACTGCCATTCTCCATAGCAATTAAAGGATGAATTTTTAGCATAGAACCTAGCAATAATTGCACGCTAGAACAGCGCCCACCTTTATGTAAATAATCCAGTGTATCAATAACAAACTCTACTTGGACTTGCTCAGATAATCTTCTTAATTCACTTGCGATATGTTGTAGTTGCATGCCTTCCTTCACGTATTCCACTGCCTCTAGTACCAGCAGTCCTATTCCACTTGATAATGATCTGGAGTCAACAACCTCCACAGCACCTTCTGCAAAACTTTGTTTTGCAATGAAAGCATTTTGATACGTTGAAGAAATTTCAGAAGAAAGGCTAATATATAAAACTTTCCTCCCCTGCTCAATGTATGGTTGCATGTGTTGAACGTAATCTGCTGGTGAAATTGCGGCAGTTTTGGGTAATGATTTCAACTCTTCTACTTCAGAAAATAATTGTTGTGGCGTTATTTCCACTCCATCTTTGTATACGCTTTCTCCCAAAGTGATATGGAATGGAATTAATTTAATGTTATGTTCCTTTATTATTTCTGGTGGTAAGTCAGATGCACTGTCCGACATAATGACGATATCTCCCATATTCCCTCCCTATATTCTCAGCTGCATGCCAGATTTCATCAAAATACGTCATAGTATAATTATACACGACAAAGACAGTATGTTCATAGTAAAAACTAAAATTTCCCGTATGTTTGTTTGTCGAAAACATCCTATTTATAGGATGCTTTGCGGTTGCCTGGGAAATAAGTTAACGATACTACCACATTACTTATAGGTTTTCTTTTTCACGTATAAAATGTAACAAGCCTTCACAACTATGAGAAAGTAAATCATAAACTTCTTGGAAATTACCAGTAAAATAGGGGTCTGGAACGTCATTCTGCGGACTTTTCTCCATAAAACTTAACATTTTAAGTACTTGGGCGCTGTTAGGGTGTTCTAATGTTTGAATATCCTTAATGTTTTTATCGTCCATAGCCACGATATAATTAAATTGTTTTAAGTCTTTAATCTCAATTTGTCTTGCTTTTATGCCATCATATACAATTCCCTTTTCGTCTAAAATATTTCTTGTGCCTTCATGTGGTGGATTTCCAATATGCCAATCTCCCGTACCAGCTGAATCAATATGAAACTGTTTGCTTAATCCTGCTCGCTCTACTTTATGACGAAAAATTGCTTCCGCCATTGGTGACCGGCATATATTGCCTAGACAAACAAATAATACAGTAACCATGTCTATTCCTCCCTATAGTCCTTTTTCTTCAATTTCTTTAAGTACACCATTCCACAAACCAATTCTTGCGTTTAGGGCGACACGTGCAATTTGCTCCGCTTCCTTTATTTTTTGTTCATTGTCGCATAAGGATATGAGTAGCTTTTCTGCTAATATACCATGTTCATCTCCATCGAGTTCAATATGTCTTTGCAAATAATATTCTAACCATACCGTAGTCAATTCTTTCTCTTTCATTTCCACTAGCAATCTGTCGAACATATCAGGGATTAATCCTTCTCTACCGAAGAAAAATGCAGCAGCAACTTCATGTAACTTTCCATGTTGTGCAAGGTCTATATTATGTTTTACAAATTGTTTAACGGATTCAGGTATGTCCATATGATTAAGGGATTCAATTGCATCGCCCCCCTGCTTAATTCGCTCAATGTAATCTGAAATTCCGTTCGTTTCCGCTCCCACTTCATTCATGGACTTCACATATAATTCATAATGGCTAATGAAACCACCTTCACCATCTTCGTCCGTTTCTTCACCGATAACAATCTCATTAATAAATCTTGCATAATCAGGCTCATCAACAGGTACCCAAGGAATATTTGTGCATGTTAAAGATAACTGGAGTCGCTTTAATAAACTCATAAAATCCCAAACTGCAAAGCTGTGATGTTTCATAAACACTTGAATACGCTCCATGGAAGTTAATTGCTTATACATAGGATGGTCTAAAAGTTCATTTCTGATATCATTAATTCGTTCTACATTCATTTTCAATATTTTCCACTCCTAAGTTGTAAATGTTATATGATGTTAATCGGTATGTTTCATTGACTTCAGTTCATTGATTTCTATTTAGTATTCGGTAAGTTTATCACATGAAACCACATGAAAGTAAGTAACTATTATAACAAAGGATTTCAAAAAAAACAGCCTTACCATAGAAATGATAAGACTGTATTTGCTTATAACGAATATATAATATGATTACTGGTTTTTCATTGCAATACTTGCACAAATGAAAAATCCGCCCCAAAGTATTACCAATCCTAGTGACATAAAGATGATTGCTCCAAGACTCATAGCTACACCTCAGTTCCTTTGCTTGTAGTTATCGATGATGTATGAAACTCACTATTTTTAGATTCAAACGTACTCATGTAAACCGCCATCACCACTGCAAATGCAGCAACAATCCAACCGACATAAATGAGACTGTCCGGATATCCCTCATAGTTTTCTGTTAAATCACTCACAACGACTTGTATCGTATTATAACCTAAAATTGCAGGTGTGAGGACAATCAAGCAAAAATTCCACCAATGACCAATTCGAAAATCAGATATTTCGTTAATATACTTCCTTGCTGCATACGTAGTATTCAATTTCCATGCTACCAAGATAAGCATGATCAAGCCACTTAAGCTCAAACTTACAATGGCAATGTTGTGATCTACTACATCAAAAATAAATAAGCCTGATCCAGTAGTATAAACCACACTTATTAATGCAGAAACACCAATTCCGATGTGAATGGCAGTCTTTCTTTTCATTTTAAACTTATCCGTGAGACCAGAGATAAGTGGTTCTGTTAAGGAGACTAAAGATGACAAACCAGCAAACACTAAAGAAAGGAAAAATAGAACCCCTATAATCTCTCCGCCTGGCATCGTATTTAAAATTTGCGGGAAAGCAACAAATGCTAATCCAATGGATGCTGTAGCTACTTCACTAATCGCAATTCCTTGCTCATTTGCCATAAACCCAAGCGCAGAAAAAACAGCAATACCAGCCAATAAACTAAAGCCACAGTTAGCAAGCGCAATCATAAATGCATTGTTCGTAATATCTGATTTTTTCGGTAAATAACTTGCGTACGTAATCATAGTAGCAAAACCGATACTTAAGGTGAAAAATATTTGGGAGTACGCACTTACCCAAACACTAGAACTTAACAATCCATCCCAGCTTGGCGTAAACAGTGCATCCACACCGTCAGCTGCTCCTGTTAACGTAACCGCTCTAACTAAAATGACTAACAAGATAATAAATAGTAACGGCATAAATATTTTATTCGCGCGCTCTATTCCTTTTCTAACGCCACCAATCATAATAAAGTATGTAATGGCCCATACAATAGCCAACGGAATAACAACATTAAGCTGAATGCCACCTAGCCAGCTATCTGTCCAAGATCCAGCATCGGTCAAGCCGAGAAAAGAATTAAAGAAATAATCTCCTGTATTTTCTCCCCACCCTAAAGTGAAGCCTTTGAACGTATAAAACAATGCCCAAGCAATAATGACAGCATAATAGGTAGAGATAATAAAAGAAAGTAACGTTTGCCACCAACCAAACCACTCAAAATTACCTAGCTTCTTGAAAGATAATGGTGCCGAGCCTTTCATTCTATGCCCGATGTAAAACTCCAAAATAAGTAACGGAATACCTGCTGTTAATAAAGCTATGAAATATGGAATGAGAAATGCTCCCCCACCATTTTCATATGCCATATAAGGAAATCTCCAAATGTTACCTAGTCCTATTGCTGAACCAATTGCTGCAAGTATAAATCCTGTTCGTGTTCCCCATGCTTGTTTTGCCATATGCATCCTCCTCAACATTACTTTTTAGTTTGCTACATTGTGATATTTAAAACATACAATTACTAATGATATTGCTTATAAAATGAAGTCTACGATGAAGAATAAAAACTAGATTTGCATCACATCTCCAATCTGCAACGGAAGCCCAGTAATATCTTTTTCTTTTAAATCACGGGCAAACTTCCCTGCGTCTTGGGTAATCGGTGGAAACGTATTATAATGCACTGGTATAACTTGCTTTGCATGTAACCACTCCGCTGCTATAAGCGCATCTTCTGGTCCCATTGTATATACATCACCAATTGGAAGTGCAGCAACATCAATAGGATGTAAGTCCCCGATCATTTTCATGTCGCTAAACAGTGAAGTGTCACCGGCATGATATAAGGTTTTACCATCCATCTCCAGCACGATACCACACGGTTGACCCATATACACAAATTGACCATCCACGAAAAGAGATGAACTATGAAAAGCTTGTGTATATCGAATGAAAATGCCATCTTCTTTAAATGTTCCACCCACATTCATTTCCACCACTTTAGCTCCTTGACTACTGCAATATGCAGCTAGCTCGTAAACAGCGAAAATAGGACAGTCATTTTGTTTAGCGATGTGTAAACTATCCCCAAAATGATCAGCATGAGCATGGGTCAGTAACACGGCATCTACTTCAATATCTTTGTAATTAACAGAACAATTTGAATTTTCTGATATAAATGGGTCGATAATAACTTTTTTCTTACTTCCTTCTATTAACAAACAAGAATGACCTAAATAAGTGATTTTCATCCTCTTCACCGCCAATGGAATAAATTTTATTTCATAACGATCTCATTATGATGTAAGTTTGCGTTCAAACGTCTTCCTCCAACTGCCCGAAAGCGCTTCAATGGCTAGCACTTTTTTCACATCTGCTACAGAAACATTTTTGCTATATCTTATTTTATTACTTTCAGCAATGGAGACAGCATTGGGGTCTAATTCGTAGGTGACAAGTGCATCATCACTACTAATCTCCCCTTCTTGCAATACTCGCAAATAAAAACCTGTGAAACCCGATTCTATCATTTCTTTTACTATCGAGTCCCTATTCCACTTTACAGCAATGTTAGCACATGGTTCTCTTGGTTGTGTAACTTGTACAATAGCCGATCCTAATTGATAGATATCTCCGATATGTACGACTTTTTCTGTCATCCCTCTTACCGTTAAATTTTCACCAAATGCAGCACTCCCCAATGGAGTTCCAAGCAAGTTCTCCCAATACGGGTAGTGGTCTGCGCAGTACACACATATGGCTTTATCTGCTCCACCATGATGTTCCTTATCTTGTTGCTCATTGCCTTCTATATTTTCTTTCGACAACCACAGCTTGCCTAACACGGATACTTTATTAATTGAGGAAACAATTTCTCTCTTTTCCCCAATGACTTGCTGTGGCGTACCAACATTTAATGAAATAATGTCAAACTTGCTCATGCTCCACCTCTTTCTAGTGCTTCACATACTTCTACGCAGTATGAATATATATTCGGCAAAACTAAAATATATCCTGCTTATTCACCAAACAAAATTAAAACCAATGAAAACTCACTCACGTCAACATGTGAAACCTTGACGAATACAACATAATACTGAACAATATAAATGGTATATTTGTTTGAAATGAAAGGATGAAAAATATGCTCTATATTACTACAGCTTTATATGCAGAAGCAAGGCCTTTTATCGAAAAGTTTTCATTGAAAAAAAAGAATGCAATCTCTAACTTGCAATATTTTTCAAATGACGATATCAATCTTATCGTTACAGGAACTGGTCTCATGTCTGCTGTAATGGGAACAACATATCTTCTTTCATCTCATTCTATACAATCACATGATATGATGTTTAATATAGGCATTTGCGGGGCTAAATCTTCACATTTCACTATTGGAGAAGCTGTCATTTGCAATAAGATTGTACACCACGATACGAAAAGAGCTTTTTATCCAGATATACTGTTTCAACATGCATTACAGGAAGGATCGTTAGAAAGCTTTTCTCACATTGTTGATCTACAAACAGACTTACATCTTGAAAGTGACATGGTGGATATGGAAGGCGCGGGGTGGTATTATGCTTCATCACAGTTTATGAGTCCACATCAACTTGTATGTATAAAAGTCATATCTGATTATTTAGATGCATCACATATAACAAGTGATCAAGTTACTACATGGATAGACAACCAACTACCAGCTATCATCCATGTTCAAGCAGCGCTCTCTACTATCATCCAGCCTAAAAAAGAAATTTTCAATGAAGAAGAAAAACGATGGTTAGATAACATCAAAACACAGTTGAGATTAACGGTTACTCAATATCACAAGTTAAACCAACTCACGATGCAATATAAAATAAGAACAAAACAGCCCCTAGAATGGATTGCCCCTTATGCTACCATGCCTATCGTCTCAACAAAACAGGAAAGGAAGGAGATTTTTGAACAAATCTGCAAACAATGCCTTTACACCTAAATATGCTCATATTTATATCGAAAAAAGTGCAAAAAGTTATGACCTCACAACGCACATCATGGCACAGTTCCCGCATGCAACCATCATCGAAATTGACAATTATAAACATGTATTTTCTAGACCAAGACAGCAATTTGCATTACAAAAAGAAGCAGCAAAACTTATTTTAGCTGTGAAAAAGCCTCCGTTTTTATACAAGGGCGCAGAAGTATGCCACGATTTTGGATATAAACATTTTTACTATACTTCCTCTACGTTGAACTGTGTTTACAATTGTGACTATTGTTTTTTACAAGGCATGTTTCCATCTGGTCACGTTGTATTGTTTGTAAACATAGAAGATTATTTTAATGAAGTGGAAGCGGTATTAGCGCAACATCCTTTATATTTAAGCATTTCATATGAAGCTGACTTACTATCTTTTGAACACATGGTTCCGTTTGCTAAACGATGGATTTCTTTTGCTGAAAGTAAAAGAAATATCATGATGGAGTTAAGAACAAAAAGTGCAAATTACAAAGCGATATCTTCTATTCCTGCCCACGATCAAGTCATATTGGCTTGGACTATCTCCCCACAAGAAGTGATTACAAATCATGAACCGAAAACACCTACTTTAAAAGCAAGATTACATAGTATGAAACAAGCGATGGAAGATGGATGGAAAGTTAGATTGTGCTTTGATCCCGTGTTACATATTGAGCATTTTGAAAGCCTTTATCGGGAATGCATAGAGCAAACTTTTGCAACGATTAACGCCGATCAGATCGAAGATATAAGTATTGGTGTGTTTCGCATACCGAAAGATTATTTAAAAACAATGCGAAAGCAGCGACCAGATTCCGCACTTGTGCATTATCCATACATCCATCAAAACGGTGTCATGACTTATCCGGATGAGATAACGAAAAAATGCATCGATAATGTGTATGCTGCTGTTGCCGCTCATGCAGATAAGGATAAGATTTTTACGGAATGAGGAGTGTTTACCATTGAAGAATGCCATTGTAACAGGAGCATCAAGAGGGATAGGTGAGAACATTAGCAACATGTTACTGTCTGAAGGTTATATCGTGTATGGCATCGCAAGAGATTTTTCCACTTGTACCATACAGCATGATGCTTTTAGAAGCGTTGAAGCAGACCTGACCGATGTAGGAAAGCTGAACACCGCAGTGGAGTACATCAAGAAAGAAACGAATAGCAAATTGCACTTGCTTGTAAATAATGCTGGAGTCGGTTTATTTGGTGCACATGAGCAGTTGGAAACGAACGCTTTAGTCAACATGATACAGTTAAATCTTCAAGTGCCCCTTTTACTTTCTAACTTATTTTTAACGCAACTCAAACATAGTCAAGGTTATTTAGTTAACATTTCATCTGTTACAGCGAAAAAAATAAGTACACATGGATGTGCGTATGCAGCAACAAAAGCTGGTTTAACTCATTTTGGAAATAGTTTATTCGAGGAGGTTCGTAAAACAGGAGTAAAAGTCGTCACCATTCACCCAGATATTACATCTACCCCATTTTACGATGATTTACATTTCGAACCATACGAGAGTGACGAAACGACATTGTGTGCTTCAAGTATATCCGAAACGCTTCGTCATATTTTAAATCAACCTGAAGGAACAATCGTCACAGAGTTAAGTATTCGCCCTCAAAAAAATAGGATTAACAAAAAGTAGACAGAAGAGAAGCCCACACAAAGGAGTGGGCTTCATGTGAGCAAAAAGTTTGCATTCACCTGAAAGCTCAATGCTCTATTCTTCTGGGTTTTCATTAGGGTTTAAATATTTTTGATCTTTCAAAAACAACTTCCAAAATAAAATGAAAGATGGAACCAATATCACAATCCCGATACTATAACTCAGAAGCAGCGAACGAAACATTTCCGGATTCGTCACCCCCTGCTCAATCGTTAAAATGGGATAGATGATATATGGCATGTGTGCGTTTCCATACGCATAACTTGCTAAACCATATTGCAAGATACAACCAACTACTGCAAAGCGAGGATGACCAATATCGTCGCCTTTTTTTATCCATAAAGAAATGTAGGCGAAAATAAAAGCCGCAATGGATAAACCAAACCACAATCCGTTATCCCTAAAGCGATCCACAATCCAGCTCGCCTCTTCTACCATCGTTTCTGTTACTAATACAGCAAAACCAAGTGTTAATGGACCCAGTATGATGGCCCATTTTCGGTAAATGATATAGGCTGCGTTATCTCTAGCCTCTCTAGCGTAGTCCGCTAAAAACAAGGCACTCAAATACAAAGCAGATGTTAAACCAAAACCAATGTGTGTATATAACGTGACACTTTGTAACAATGTCATAAATTGAATTTGCATCGTACCGTTCTGTTCTTCAATAAAACCACCTAACGTAATCGGAAGCACGCTGATGAACAAAGAAGGGATTAAGATCCCAGAGATAGCGGAGCTAGTTTTCAGTGCACGTTGAAAATACTTAGCAGAATAGGCGTAAACCATAAATGAGCTGCGTACGGTCAGCAAAATTAATATAATACATACCGGCCACAACAATAATGTTCCTAACATGAAGGTAGCTCTCGGGAAAAAACCTACAAACGCGATGACGATCAATACAAGAAACACATTTGTAATTTTCCATGTTGGGGACAAAAATTTATTCGCCAACACTCCCGCTCTTGTTTGTTCATTTTTTTCAAAAACAAACGCCCAAAAACCTGCACCAAAATCGATCGCTCCTGCAATAGAATAAATAAAAATAAATATCCACAGCAACGAAATCGCTACATAGGCTTCATTCATTATCCGTTCACGCCCTTCCCATGCAACTCTTTACTCAGCGGATTTCTTCTAAAGTAAAACAGCATAATAATCATCGTCAAAAGAAGTAGCAGCACATATAAAGAGATGAACATCACAAACAGTGTACCGATACCTGGCGATGTGGTTGCCGCATCTTCTGTCTTTTGTATGTAGTAAATCGTCCAAGGCTGTCGTCCCGTGCAACTAAAAATCCAACCTGATTGAATGCCGATCATTGCGAATAGCCCTGTGGTGGTCAAAATCCACAGCAGCCACCTAGGATACGTTTTTTTCAGCACAAATCTATAAAATAATGAAACAAATGAAATGATAATAAGAAAAGTGCCTACACCAACCATAATATTAAACAAAATATGAATATACAGCGGTGGCCACGTATCTTTAGGGAATTCATTCAATCCTTTGACTTCACCATCAAATCGGTTGGTTGCCAAAAAACTTAACGCCCACGGAATTTCTACTGCGCCTATTACTTCTTCACTTTCTTTATCTACGTAACCACCTATGGCCAATGGCGCATAAGCTGTCGTTTCAAACAGTCCTTCCGCCGCAGCTAACTTTTCTGGCTGATATTCATGTAGCATTTGTGCTGTTTCATGCCCGTTAATTGCAGTTGTAAGTGACATGAGCCCCCCAACCATTAAACTCAAAAATAATGCTTTACGGTGGTATTCTTTTTCATTGTTATTCTTGTTTTTGAGTAATTGAAATGCTGCAATGGACGCAATGATGAACGCTCCAGTCATATAGGCAGAAACAACAACATGCGTAGCAGTGACAGCAAAGCTAGGATTAAACACCGCTGCCCAGGGATCTACATTGACTACTTCCCCATTCACGAGATCAAATCCTCGCGGTGTATTCATCCATGAATGCACATTGGTAATAAATACTGCGGATGCCGTTGCCCCTATAGCGACAAAGATAACGCTGATGATACGCATCAAATTACTTAACCGGTCCGCTGCAAAAACATAAATGGACATAAAAATCGCTTCCAGAAAAAAAGCCCATATTTCCACTTGAAAAGGAACAGCAATCACTTGTCCTACTATTTCCATAAATCCTGGCCATAGCAAAGACAGGAGCACACCCACAATGGTTCCAGATGGTATTGCTACTCCCAGTATGATGCCTAACGCTCTCGTCCAACGTTTAGCCATGATTTTATAGTGGTCATCTTTCTTAATTTGATACATTAATTCTCCAAAAACGATCATTAAGGGAATGCCCACACCTAATGTTGCAAAAATAATATGAAACGCCATCGATGAACCAAAAAAAGCTCTGGCCATATCTACATTATCCACTACCATTCCTCCAGTAAACAAAGATGTAAGTATTGATAGTAGCATTATTGCCAAATCGTCCCACAATATGACCATTTCCCAAAATATAACTGCAATAAATAACAAAAAAACTGCATACCTTGTGGTAGCAGCTTATGTTAAAAGCTATAAGAAAAACGGGACACATGCAAAAAAGTTAGACTCTACTCCAGATCATAATGAAGTGTCATGCCTATACGTCAGGATACTCAAAAAAGCGTTGTGATTGTATGTACGATATAATATCTTCTTTCGCTTCTAATGAACCGTAAGCAATCATTAATTTAGCCAAAGCCGTTTCCACCGTAATATTTTTAAGTGGAATAGCACCAGCTTCAATACATGCCTGTGTGGTCTGATACATAGATTGCTCCCATCCTCGCATTGGAGCGAAATAAAAATCAATGTGTTGTTCTTTGCAATGCTGAATAAATTCAAGCAAAGACACAGACGGAGCTTCTTTTCTCGTGCCGATGGTACCAGAATGATACACATCATGCAATATCGCTTTGGTAGGCGCATGCCCTTCGCTCATGTAAAACCGATAATCAATACCTGGATAAGGCTGAATATAGAATACATCCGTACTGACTTGAGGTGTAGTAAAACATGGCGTCAGCGCCGCTTGATTTTTTTTCACCTGATTTATCGTAGGATTTAACCTGTTTGTATTCCAATGAAAATCCCCGT
Source organism: Longirhabdus pacifica (assembly GCF_004115085.1). Taxonomy (GTDB): domain Bacteria; phylum Bacillota; class Bacilli; order Paenibacillales; family DSM-105158; genus Longirhabdus; species Longirhabdus pacifica. The sequence goes on from NZ_QXJP01000002.1 coordinate 190,998, forward strand.
TATTCATATATCCGAAAGGAACATCGAAAGAACTTTTAAATTCATCCGTGTAATGTGTACATTGCAGTAATCTACTCGCAAGATGCACGACAGATTCCCTTCGTTCATTTTCATAAATGACAAAACAACCGGGAATGTGTTGGTGAATAATAAAGTCAACTGCGCTGCGAAAATTACGAAGCCCATTACTTCTTGGATCATGAATAGGATAATTACTAGCAATGAAAATGATAGGAATATCGAACTCAGCACACAACAAACTCATTGCAGATGTGGTATGCGCTAATGTATCTGAACCGTGTGTAATAATAACACCGCAATGTTCTTCTTTTAATGCTTGTTTTAATGTGTGATGAAAAGTAATCCAGTCTTGAGGATGCAAGTTTTCACTTAATTGATTTAACGGTTGTATAGGTTCAAATTGCACATCTTTATTTCCTGTAAACTGATGATACTCATCTAATAAGAAATAGGAGGAAGATTGTACGTTAATAACATCTTCTTTATTTTTGCTGCCGATCGTCCCACCTGTAAACATCACTAAAATATTATTCAAAGCGACTTATGCCTCCCTAGAGCCTTTATTCCATTGTAAACATGCTGATTTATGCCATGAATGAAAAGCTAATTAAAATAAAAAAGCCGCCATTACAGCGGTTTTCTTTCATTTTAGCAGATGATGCTATTTTTGTGAATATTATGTTTGATTTTTATTGATGTTATTTAAGCTTGGAGCGGTATGTTTCAAACTTTTTTCTTTTGGCGTCATCGCCTCTTCTTGCAGTGATGCATCGTTTTGCTGATCCTTTATTTTACTGCTTTTATGTCTAGGCATAAGAGCACCTCACCATCACGTTTGATGATTTAAGTATGTGCTTTTTGCAGCTACTTTATAACAGCTTTTGGATTTCCTCATGCATTTCAGAAGGTTTCGTTTTAGGCGCAAATCTCCCTACCACTTTACCATCACGATCAATTAAAAATTTAGTAAAATTCCACTTAATGCTCTTACTTCCTAATACGCCAGGTGCTTCGTTAGATAAGTACTTATAAAGTGGATCTGCATCTTTTCCATTCACGTCTACTTTGTCCATGACTGGAAAAGTAACACCATGATTAATCGTACAATATTCTTGAATTTGTTCATCATTGCCAGGCTCTTGGTTCCCGAATTGATTACATGGAAAAGCTAATATTTGAAAACCTTGATCCTTATATTGCTGATACATCTCTTCCAATTCACTATACTGTGGTGAGAAACCACATTTACTTGCTGTGTTCACAACAAGCAATACGTTGTCTTTATACTGCTCTAGTTCATGATCTTTTTTACGATAGGAAACATTATAATCATATATGGACAATATGCTCACACTCCATCGAATAATATTGATGCATAAATTCATTTTAAACTGTATTTAATTATAATGCAATTGCTGAATTTGCTCTATGCATGTCCATATCCACGCTTTTACGGGTTTTACTTGCTCACTAAAAAGTGGGTATTCCTTTTCTACAATCGTTTGTACATAAGGGTTAGCATGGGATAATGCATCTTCTAGACTAATGATCGCATTATAAAATTGCCATAACTGATAGATTGTTTCCTGTTGTTCATCCACCATTACATATACCTCCCTCAACGCTTGTTCTTTTTAACGAATTAATTATACCACTATAAAGAACGGAAGAGAATAAAAAAACCTCTAATATAGACAGTGAGCTGTCTTACATTAGAGGTAATATAAACGCGCTTTATTTCGTTCTATGTTGTTTTATTTCTATTCCCCATATATGACATACTGAGCGATGTTTTTAGAGTGGTCACCCATACGTTCTAAATTACTCAACATGTCTAAAAATACAGAACCCGAAGTTCCATTACATAGGTTTTGATTCAACCTCGCAATATGACGCTTTCTAAATATGCGCTCCATTTCATCTAACTTACTTTCATTTTCAAGCACGGTTTCTGCCAATTTCACATCGTCATTTTCCAACGCTTTCAGTGCATCTCCAATGGTCTTATCTGCAATGTCAATCATCTCTAGCAGTTCTGATAATGCGTTGTCAGAAAACGTGACTTTATTGTCAAATGAAAACTCAGCTAGTTCTACTATATTTTCTGTATGATCCCCAATACGCTCAATATCATTGATGGTTTGCATTAAGATAGAGTTTTTTGCGGATTCTTGTTCACTTAATGAATTTTGTTGTACTTGTACTAAATATTCGGTTGTTTTTTTGTCTAAATCGTTGATGATTTCTTCTTTTTGTATCGCAAGGTTTTTAATTTTGTCGTCTTTCGTTGTAAAGTACTGTTTCGCATCAATCAAGGAAGCACGTGCAATTTCACCCATTCTAACAATTTCATGCTGTGCCTGACCTAATGCTACAGATGGATTCTCCAGTAATCTTGGGTCAAGATACTTCGCTCCGAATTCGAGTTCATTTTTATTTCCAGGTATCATTTTGCTAACTAACAGAGCGAGCAAAGCAATGAATGGTAGCTGAATTAATGTATTCGAGACATTGAACATACCGTGTGCATATGCAATTTCCATACGTACGTCTGCATCTGTAAGTTCTCCAACCCATCCGACTGCCATAGCCACTAACGGCAACGCAAGCACGAATATAATCGTACCAATGATGTTGAAAACAACATGGGCAGCTGCAACACGTTTAGCTGCTACTGTCGTTCCTATTGCTGCTAATACTGCAGTAATTGTCGTTCCGATGTTGTCACCGAATAATACCGGCAATGATGATTTTAAATCAATGAGTCCTTCTGAAGCCATCGTTTGCAACACACCAATGGTAGCACTGGAACTCTGCACAATCATGGTGAATATTGCTCCAACGACAACACCAAGTACTGGTATGTCTGAGAATTGTGCGATAAAATCAACGAACACATCAAGTTCTCTAAGTGGTTTTACCCCACTACCCATCGTTTTTAATCCTAGGAACAACATCCCGAAACCAAAAATAACTTGTCCTATGTATTGTACTTTTTTGTTCTTGATAAAGAAAATTAAAATAGCTCCTGCTGCAATAATTGGCAAGGAGTATTCATCAATATCTACCCCAACTATAAATGCTGTAACCGTCGTTCCTATGTTTGCACCCATAATAACACCAATTGCTTGTCGTAACGTCATTAATCCTGCATTAACGAACCCGACAGCCATGACCGTCGTTCCTGAAGACGATTGTATAAGTATAGTGACAACAATACCGACTATTACTCCCATCACAGGGTTTGTCGTATACCTATCCAACAAACTACGCATGCGGTCACCAGCGGTTTTCTGCAATCCATCTGACATATACTTGATGCCGAATAGAAATATCCCTAAACCACCGATGAAATTAAAAATTATCGTTTGCCAATCCATCTCTGATTCTCCTCCATTGCGTCTCCTTATATTTCGACAAAAAACTAACCTCGCATATTATATCCAACTTTCAGCTGTTTGAAAAGGGAATATTAAGTTTTCGTAAATATTATATTTTTATCATTCTTTTTCAACTCATTATCTATGTAAAAGTATGTCCTATTCTTTTCATTTCATGATGTCGTGTATGGAATATTACGAATGAAAAACATCCCACCATGTATAGAAAAAGGCAGGATGTTACAGGCAAACAAATAATAAACATCATGGAGGAATAACCTTCATGTTAAGGTATGGAATGACAAGGACAAGTTAAAAGAACTATTTTTTAATTACTCCGCATGCCATCCGTGGACCACTGTTTCCTGAGGGGTCTGTTTTTCCATCGTCACCGTATTGATGCACCATGATGGATGTTCCGTTTTCTTCTATGATGGAATTCCACTTTCCTTTTTTCAGCGAAATGCGATCAGTAATGATTGAAATTTTAGTGTACCCACGATCGTTTCCTACAATATTCGGTAAATCACCCGCATGATTGCCATGCAATTGCTTACTCGGGTTATAGTGTCCTCCTGCTGTTACAAAATCAGGTGGCTCACACACACCATGTTCATGGATATGAAATCCATGCATCCCTTCCGATAAGTTGGCATGAAGATCAATTTGAACTCCTTCTTTATGCGTCGAAAAGGTAGCTGTTCCAACGATATGGCCTTGCTTGTCCATTAGTTCCGCTGTTATTTGCTCATCGTCGTGAAAGTTTACGTACACCATGGTGCCTAACATGATAACACTAAATATAAGTGCAACTATGAAGACCCGCTTCTTCACCACACACTCTCCCTTCATTTTTCTATGTAGCATGTAATTTACTGCCTTGTTGTTCAAAAAATAAGTCAATATAGTGTCATCAACATCATATGTACATTACGTTACAATCATGTCCTTTACATCAAAACAGGCCTGTATCTATTTCGATACAGACCTTTTCAGTGTTTTTTTGTACAACGGTATTAACAAGTAACCATGATTGCGCCTTCTCCTCCATATGTCCCTATGACTGGACCCATCGGTGAAATGATCACTTCTTGGAAAGCATGCTTCTCTAATATCATTTCAATCACTTTTTTTGCTCTGCTCTCACAATTGTAATGCGTAACAGAAAGAATGGAAGAATTAAACTCTTGCTTTACTTCCGAAATCTTTTCAACCATTTTCTTTAACGCCTTTTGACTACCTCTTAATTTATCTTCAATTTGTATTGTTCCTTCTGGTGAAGCCATCATCAACAGCTTAATATTAAGTAAAGAAGCAAATTTACCTCTCATCTTATCTAATCTTCCACCTTTAATGACATTTTCCAACGTATCTAAAACAAAATACGTTTTGGATTGCTCCACTTGCTTTATTACTTTTTCCAGCGTTTGTTTAAAATCCAGTTCTTCCTTTGCCCATTTTGCCGCTTTGTATGCAATCAGTCCTAGACCCATAGAAGCTGTTTTGGAATCAATGATGGCTATGTTTGCTTTTCTGCTTTCTTGTTGTATCATATCTTTTGCCATTAAGGCATGTTGATACGTGCTAGAAAGATTAGCAGAACAAGTAATGACAATCACACCCTCCGCATCCTCCGCACCAGTAATCGCTTCGTAAAACTGATGTGGCGAAGGACTAGATGTTGTTGGCAATTGATCTGCTGTTTTCATTTTTTCGTAATATACTGCAATATTTGTAGTCGAATCCATCTCTTCATCTTGAAAATGCACTCGAAGCGGCACAATGCTAATGTTGAACTCATTTATTATATGCTTTGGAAGATCTGCACTACCATCTGTAATTATTTTTACTGTCATCCCGTTACACTCTCCTCTTGAATGTTCTACACTCATCTTCTAAGTTGTATTCTATTATCATGCTTCATTCAACGTATCCATTTGTTGGTAAGCTACTTTCTTCTGACTTCGTTGAAATAAAAATCCAAGCAAGAAGAATGTAAGATAAAAACCAGCAAAACCATAAAACAAGCTATGTTTTGATACGAATTCCATCGAAAACCCTGTTAATGTCGGACCCATTAAACTTCCAGCACTAAACAATAAAGATGCGACTACATTTGCTGTAGGTAAAGCAGATTTAGGTAATATATCTGCAGCATAGGCAAGTCCTAATGAGAAGAATGAACCTACGCACCCACCAGCGATAATAAACAAAATAAATATGACTCCAAAAGAGCTAGGAACAAAAGGAACGAGTAAGAATGCTGTTCCACCTACAAGTGCCAATCCCATCAACACTTTCTTTCTACTTATCTTATCACTTAGCATACCAAGTGGGTATTGAAAAATCAGACCACCTGCACCGATTGCAAATAGCAAAAGAGACACCGCTGGCGCTTCAAAGCCAAGCACATTGATACCATAAATAGGAAAAATACCATTCATGCTCGCTTCCATGTATCCGTACAACAAGGCTGGAATAAGTGGAAACCATGCCAATCGGTATAAATAAGCATATTTATTTTTAGGTTTAGTGGACATATCTGCTTCTCGTTCGGTTTGAGGGAATTCATTAGATAATCCTCTAACGACAATAAAAGCAGCACCAAACAATACAGATAAGAGAACAAATGCGATCCATTGATTTAAAGCCAACAAATTGATCCCCAAAGGACCTACACTGAAACCTACTCCGTATGCCATGCCATATAAGGATATGGTACGTCCCCTTGTGGCAGCAGAGCTAGTAGACACAATCCATAATTGTACCGTGTAATGTAATATGCTATCCCCCACACCAATGAGCATACGTAATACAAACCAAAATGCTAAGGCATCCCATAGTGGAAATAAAATAGAGGCCACCATGACAATCAATGTACCTATCATGATCATTTTTTTATAACCATGGCGGAGAACCCATCTCTCTACAAAAAACATAGTACCAATAATACCGATATACAAACCTGCTGTATGAAAACCATTTAATGTTGAGGATAATCCTTGCTTTTCCAACAAAATGGTCAGCAAAGGAATGAGAAGTCCTTGATTTAAACCTGTAATAAAAATAATACTTACTAATATGAAAAACGTTCTTTTATTCATGACCGTAACCCTCATTTAATATTTAAAGTAATTGTATCTCATGCTGCGACTAGTTCTAGAAAGTAACAGTCGAATTGTATCGCTATTGGTATGCATCCACACACATTTACACACATCAATTTGACAATCTATAGATATAATCTATATCATGCCTCCAATAATCGTTATGAGTATAAATAAACTCCCATGGGGAATTGTATCATATGATGACATTAGGAAGGAAGATCAAAATATGGACAATATCCAAACAATTAGGACATGGTCACATGAGCACCAAGGAGAAACGATCCAAATACATAAGCAAGAAGGCACAGATATTGATGTGATTATCATGAATTTAGATCAAGTGATCTATGCACCGCTTGATCCTAATGATCTAGACAGCTACTTGCCACAATCCGCTATATACTTGCATGGAACAGGGACAATAGACACCGATTACCAACTGTTGCAAAGCGAATTGCCAAAAGATATTTATGTAGTTCCAATTGAAGGTATCCCTAACGTTGCCATCAACGGGAGTGTACTGCATATTCAAACGGAAAGAGCACATTATAAATTAACCAGCCTTCACCGATAAAACGACCTTACATAGTTGAACAATATATCTTCATGGGTTGCTTCATGTTATGCTCATGCATTAGTCCTTTGTTTGCATCACAAGCAACTCACCTGATTCCACAACAATCTCACCTTTGGAATCTACTAACTTGTTACTAATACCGAGTGATTGCCCAATATAAAGCGAAGCATCGTGCAATGGATATTGAAACCCGACCAACGTAATACCGGTCACTTCCATCGATAACGGGAGTAATGAAACATAGGGGTAGTTATCATTTTTTTTCAATATCGTCTTTTGATGCCGGTTTACGAGCCGTATATGATTGTGGTCATCTATGATGGAGCATACGATTTGTTTGTCTAACGCTATTTTTAATAGATGTACACTAGCAAAAACATGATCTAATCTAGTTCCAGTAACCCCTGTTAACATTATTTCTTGTGTCTCTGTTTCAATGGCGTGGTTCATGGCCATTTCCGTGTCAGTATAATCTTTCAAAACAGGGTCACAAGAAATAAATTTTTTACTACTTTTTTGAATGCGCTGTTTGTCGTTCTCCTCCACCGAATCAAAATCGCCAATAGCCAAATCTAACGTAATTCCATGATCAACAAGAAACTTTGCACCACGATCGGCACCGATGACAAAATCACCTTCATTTATATGGGAAAGAGCATGCTCACTTAAAAGTCCACCACTAAAAATAATAACTTTGTTATTCATTTTACATCTCCTATGTCCTTTTCTTTCATTTCTCCTTCATTATACATAAAAATATGACGATATAGAATGTATACATAAATGAAACCAGTGTATGAATGAAACAATATATTTTGTTAATTATTTAAACGTTGATTTTTATTTTTTTTAATGGTAACATTTAATAAACATTTAAAAATATATCTATTAAATCAGGAGGAATTGAAAGTTGAGAAAAAAAATACGTGCTGTTATTTCCATCATTGGCATCCTATTCGTCGTTTTTGCACTTTTCATTTATGAGGATAAAGTACAAGAAGAACTCGTAGTTTATTTAAACGATCACTTTTCTTCATATCAAATACAAGAAAGCGAGTTGTATCAATCTCTCTATGATGACTTCACCTCACTAGAAGAAATAGAGCAAAACACAAATGATTTTTTTGCTGAATTACGAGCCCTTGAACTTGAAACAGAAGAAGTACAAGAACTACATAATGTTTATGTAAAATCAGTGGAACTTATGTTTGGTACCTATGCTGATATTGACGGCATTTTTGATTACAAATCAAATGACGAAATATTAGCAGAATATAATGCAGGCATGGATCTATATAATGATGTTTTTATAGACTTGATGTATGATATAGCCACTGATCATGATGTATATTACGAGACGACACACATAGATGGTTCTACAAATGGATCTGTAACCTATGAAGCTGAAACCGGAAATAATCTTTTGAATATTTTAAATGGATGGTAAGATACGTGCATCTTCCAAAACACCTTTCATTGAAAGGTGTTTTTGTATGTAGAAACTTATACATTCATTTTTTTGTGATATACTGATTGGGAATAACGAAATGATTTAAAGCATACAGCAGATAGGATGACTTATTTTGAAAGAAAAGCAAGTTCCCATTTGGGTCAAAGCATTTTTCGGTAAAAGATTAATAAAAACAGCGCTTGCTGTCTTTATTACCGCTAGTATATGTCAGTTACTAGGATGGCCTGTTATTTTCGCTGTTATTGCTGCCATTGTGACGATTGAGCCCACTGTAAGCTCATCCATTGTAAAAGGAAAAGTAAGACTTCCAGCTGCAGCACTTGGAGCTGGCTTAGCTATGTTTTTTGATTCTGTATTAGGTGGAAATCCGCTTAGTTATAGTTTGTCTGCTTTTTTCACTATTTTTATTTGTCATAGGTTGAAATGGGACGATGCCATTATTGTAGCAACCTTAACCGCGATGAATATGATATCAGTTACAGAAGATCATCATTTTTTAAGCTTCCTCACTAGATTAGGAACAACGTCTACAGGCATTATTGTGTCGATTGCCGTCAACTTTTTAGTATTTCCTCCTAATTTCATGAAGAAGATTAGTTCCTCTTATGAGCAATTATTTTGTAAAACAAAAGAGCTTGTGGAGCAAAGCCTCCGCTATCAAATATATGGGACAGGCAGTCGAAAGAAGCTAGAATCTGAGTTAGATCAACTGCTAAAAGAGCTAGCAAACATTCAACAACTTATTGACTTTCAACATGAAGAATATCGCTATCATAGAAAAAAGAAGCAACCATTTATTAAATTAATGCGATTGCAACAAAAATTAAGCATCATACAAAAAACCGCTTTTCATATTGGGGATATTCTTTCTATAAATCACCATAGTGGTGACGATATCTCCACTAAAGAAAAAGAAATATTATGGTCTGCGTGGGAAGTCATCCATCATCATATTGACGATCCAACATTTCAATCTAAGGACATGCAGAAAAAAGTTCATGAATGTATTACGACTTTACTTTCCATGTTTCACAGTCCGTCGTCTATTCAAGAAGATACATATACCCTAAGTAAATCAAGCTCTATTGCATATGAAATATTAGCGATTCACACTTTATTTTCTAGAAAAAAAACAATGCACTATACTGCATCATTATAGTGTTCAACCCCTTAGCAGCATGCTTTTTCTCCACAGAGAAAGCATGTTTTTTCGTATATTTATGCTTAAAATGTAGCATCGTACCATTAACATTTTATGTGTTTTTAAAAAAAGTGGATTATAATCCAAACACTTTACATATTATTGCATAGACTGAATTTAGTTTGACGAAAGGAGAGTTAAATTTTTTGGAGAGATACCTTCGTTTATTTCCACTGTTTTTATTTGGATACTGTTATTACGAAAACAGACTAACATCAAATGCAATCACGGAGTATTACCATATAGAATATAAAAGGCTTACTCCATCATCTAAACCAACCAGCTTAAACCATCATATTTTATACTAAACAATGTCCAGTTACCATTTTCATGTTGGTGCATGTTTTGTCATGCATACTAATCGCCGTGCGCACAGCATTGAATTTGGCAAGTATAGCTTTTCATTACTAGAAAAGTAAACTTACTAGAGAGAGAAGCATTGCTCCAGAAGCATCTGCTTTCTCTCTAAAACGTTTTTTTAAAAAAATAATCGAAAAAACAATGTTTTTGTATTATGATGTATACATACACAAACTAACTTTATAAAGAGATGAGATGATCAACATAGAAGACATCAGTATGTATACCGTGTTGTTTTTAATTTTAACTGGATTTTTAGCTGGCTTCATTGATTCGATTGTTGGTGGAGGAGGTCTCATAGCAACTCCTGCACTACTATTAACAGGCTTACCTCCTAGTGTTGCTTTAGGCACAAACAAATTATCTGCTACGGTTGGTTCCTTAACCAGCTCCATTGTTTTTATTAGATCAGGGAAAGTAAATATGAAATTGGTTTCTATTTTATTCCCACTTTCTCTTTGTGGCGCAGTGTTGGGTGTTTTTCTTGTAAGTATACTATCCGCTGAGGATTTGAAAATAATTATACTAGTGTTACTAACTGTTGTGTCCGTTTACACGGTTGCAAAAAAAGATTGGGGAACGACTTCTACATATAAAAAATTAACAGTAAAAACAGCAGTATTATTCGGAATCTTAATGTTTTCTATTGGATTTTACGATGGATTTATCGGTGGCGGTACCGGGTCGCTATTAATTTTTGCTTTTTTGTTTGTTGGATTTGATTTTGTACATGCAGCAGGAAATGCTAAAATATTGAATTTTGCTAGTAACATAGCTGCCCTGATTACTTTTATGTATCTTGATTCTGTTCATTACGGTTATGGTATTCCACTCGCCATGGCGATGTTTTTAGGATCTTTGTGTGGTGCTAGATTAGCAATAACAAAAGGAACATCGTTTATAAAAGTCGTTTTCATCACTGTTTCTATTGCTTTAATTGCCAAAAATGCATGGGACATGCTTCATTAAAAATGATGGTATCAAAAAATGCAAGCGCGGATCTCATTGCTATACATGATCCAAACATCATCCATGACAGCAATCATGACAGCAACATGATCCAGTTCTTGCATCGTTATGCTTTAACATCAATGTAAATAGCATTAGAATATTAAATGTCTCCCCAATTAAGTCTACTGTGGTTGAGGGCATCATGGTAAAATCCATGCGCTCCAACACGTACTCTTTTTGCTCCATTGCATCTTTTACTTCTTCACACTGTTCTGGAGACGTTGTAATTTCCATTCTGCCTTCTTCTGCTACAACATCTTCTGCGGCTGCTTTCAGAGCCTCCATCATTACTGTATTTTCATATATCTCATTTTTTTCCATTATTGATGCTAGTATATTTTATTTTTGTACGCAAACGACTTGAATCCTGTATAAACTACAAAAAACTCTTGACATTGAAGTAGGTTACAAGTTTACAATGTATTTAAATACTAATTTTCCTCATATCAATAAATTAAACCTCAGCATAATCTTAGCGTCCTATGTTTAAGTAGATTAAATTAAAAAATTCAAAAGATTATACCGAGTGCATGAAAGCAGTAAGCTGATTATCATTTACATGATGAAAGCGATTTTTATGTAAAGTAAAGCTAAATATGTTTATAAAATAAGATTGGATAAGTGGGGGTTTACATGAGCAAAGCTACGCTAGAGAATAAATTTAAAATTGGTGAAGTCTCCAAGATGTATTCTATTCCTCAATCAACATTACGCTTCTATGATAAAAAAGGAATCTTTCAACCAGAATTCATTGATGAGAATAGTAATTATCGATACTATACGATGGAACAATTAATCATGTTAGATACGATCAAATTTATGAGGAAAATCGGTTTTTCTGTAAAAGACATTCAAGATTATATTAATAATCTCACCTTAGAAGAGACACAAAAACTGTTACAAGCAAAATTAACCGATTTACAAACCGAAATGGAAGCCATACAAGAAACCGCAACGATATTAGAGAAAAAAGTAGCTCTAATCCAATTTGCCAAACAATTGCGGGAACAAAACGAAGTAACTTATGAGTTTATACCAGAAAGAACGATTCATGTCGTGAATACCATTCCTACTATGAATCCAAAAACGCATTACTCTCTTTATGTTCGTGAGCTTAAGAATAGTATCCCATTAAATAATGTCGACTTTTTTACAGGAGATATCGGTATTGTAACGATGAAAGAAGATCTAAGATTAAAACGATCCCCGCAATATAAAGGTATTTTTTATTTGTGTGATCAGACTACACATCAATGTGAAGGAGAAACAAAACTTCCAGCAGGATTATTTGCTTGTTATCCTCATCATGGCAGTCAAGATACGATGGATCACTCCTATAAAAAAATACTAAGTGATTTGGATAAGAGAAACTACGATATTATTGGTGATGGCGTAGAGTTAACGGTTATAGATAAATACGCAACAAAAGATCAGAGCGAGCTCATTACACTGATACAAATACCAATTAAAAATCGAATCGTTTAAAACAAATATATGTTTTTTGTAGGTTTCATTTCAATTCCAACAAAAATAAATACACATTAAAACACTTACATAGAGGATGTACACATTTTTTCGTTATTTTACACTTCATCCTAACACAACATCTTTCTCACTTTCATACAATAAGATATAGATGAAAGTGAGGATGGATTCATGCGAAATAAAATAGACCAAACTATCAATCAAATGCTTACCCAACTTGTTAACGAGCAATCAACAGATGGTACATGGAGATATTGTTTCGAACTTGGTGTCACCATGGATGCTTATATGATTATCTTATTGCGCTCTCTGCAAATACAGGATGAGGTTACCATTCAACGTTTATGTCATCGTATTTTTTCTAAGCAACAAGCAAATGGTAGTTGGAAAGTTTTTCCTGATGAAAAAGGTGGAAACTTAGAAGCTTCAGTAGAAGCATATTATGCACTGTTATACTCTCACTATGTCAAAGCAGATGATCCACGCATGCTACGTGCGAAACAATTCATCTTGTCCAGGGGAGGCTTAAACAAAGTTAAAAGCTTAATGACACAAATGATACTCGCTGTCACTGGACAATACTCATGGGATAGATTCCCACCTATTCCAATTGAAATGATGATTCTTCCAACCAACTCACCAATACACTTCTATGATTTTTCCGGGTATGCTAGAGTACATATCGCTTCCCTTCTTATTCTTTATACGAAAAAATTTGCTATCGTTCATCCTAGTACACCCCAAATTCAAGATATGATTGACAATGCTATAGCCACACGACCTTTCAATACATCACAGCGAAAATCATCTACAAAATTCCCGCATGTATTGATGTCAAACATTAAAACATATATTAAACAATTATCTGTCAAGCCTGAGCAGCTTCGAAGTAAAGCCATGAAAGCTGCGGAAAGATTTTTATTAGAAAGAATTGAAGGTGACGGGACTTTATACAGCTATGCAAGCAGCACTTTTTTAATGGTTTATGCTTTGTCTTCATTAGGATATAAAAAAGATCATTCTGTCATAAAACATGCAATACAAGGGCTTTACAGTATGGCATGCTGTGGTGATCAGACGGTAATGATTCAAAATTCCCCTTCCACCGTATGGGACACTGCCCTGATACATTATGCGATGCAACAAGCTGGTGTACAGGAGCATCATCCAAGTTTAGAGCGTGCCAAGCATTATTTAACTTTACGCCAACATCACAAAATCAGTGACTGGGGTCGGCGATTAAAACATCCACAAGCTGGAGGTTGGGGATTTTCCGATTCAAATACCATCAATCCCGATGTCGACACCACGACAGCCACCTTAAGAGCATTGCATGCATACTCCAGCAATGACACAGATATTAGAAAAGCCGCTCACAGAGGGTTTCAATGGATGCGATCCATGCAAAATAAAGATGGAGGATGGCCAGCGTTTGAAAAAGAAACAAATAAAAAGGTGCTGAAATGGATTCCTTTACATGGCGCACAGCATGCAGCTGTTGATTTGTCTTGCGCTGATTTAACAGGCAGAGCACTTGAATATTTAGGGAATTTTGCAGCATTAACGAATAGCGAGGATTTTGTTGCAAAAGCTGTTCGTTGGTTGTATGACCATCAAGAAATGAACGGTTCATGGTACGGTAGATGGGGCATTTGCTATATTTACGGTACATGGGCAGCACTAACAGGTTTAATGGCGGTACAAGAGAAAAAAGATCATCCCTGTGTTCAAAGAGCAGTCAACTGGCTGTTGAAAATACAACATCATGATGGGGGCTGGGGTGAATCTTGTGTCAGTGATCAGCGAGCCAAATACGTTCCTTTAGCCTACTCTACTCTTTCCCATAGTGCTTGGGCCGTCGATGCATTAATTGCCACACATGACAAGCCTATCGATGCGATAGAAAAGGGAATACAGTATCTTATCGATCATATACCACATGAGAAAAATGATATTTATCCTACAGGAGGTGCTTTACCAGGTATTTTTTATATTCGTTATTACAGTTACAATAAAATTTGGCCACTGTTAGCTTTAGCCCACTACAAGAAAAAATTTGGTGCATCATAAATGGTTTCTCAACATAAAGTTAACCATATATTATGATGCTCACAGCTTACAAGCTTTCATAAAATGTGTTACACTTTTTTGGGACAACCGTATTCATACTGGATTTATCAACATATGAAAGTGAGGACATCGTTATGGAACGCCATGAAACATCACTGGGTCATAGGCTAGGTAGCTTATTATGGGAAAGTACGAAGTTAGGATTCACTTCATTTGGAGGCCCCATTGCCCACTTAGCTTTTTTTAGAGAAAGCTATGTACATAGAAAAAAATGGTTAGATGAGAAATCTTATGCTGACACGATTGCACTAGCACAATTTTTACCTGGCCCCTCAAGTAGCCAAGTCGGTATCGCCATCGGCATGATGCGTGGAGGATGGCTTGGAGGCATCATATCTTGGATTGGGTTCACCCTCCCTTCTATTTTGTTACTCGTCCTGTTCGCATATTTAACAAATTTTTATGATGTGCAGCAAGCAGGCTGGTTGTCTGGTTTAAAAATTGCAGCGGTGGCGGTCGTCATTCAAGCGATTATCGGTATGAGTAAAAATTTAACACCGGACAAGCCACGTATTGCCATAGCGATGATTACGGCTAGCTTTGTTCTTATTTCACCTACAGTATCGATACAATTATTACTTATTTTGTTAGCAGCTATCATCGGTTATTTCACTTTTAAAAACAAAGTAAAAGAACCCGCACATTCAACAGATATACCATTCTCTGTTAACAAAATAGCAGGTGTCATTGCGCTAATATTATTTTTTGCTTTATTATTGGTTCTCCCGATACTAAGCCGCACTTTTCCAAACTTTTATTTACAACTATTTGATACATTTTATCGTGTAGGATCTATCGTGTTTGGCGGCGGTCACGTGGTATTACCTTTATTGGAAAGGGAAGTGGTTCCTTCTGGTTGGATTACGGAAGAAGCTTTTCTTGCTGGATATGGAGCAGCGCAAGCAATACCAGGACCATTATTCACGTTTGCCAGTTATTTAGGTATGGTCATTAGTGGATGGAAAGGTGCTGTTATTGCTACGGTAGCTATTTTCCTCCCTTCTTTCTTACTTATTATTGGCTTGCTGCCATTTTGGAACAGTGTAAGAAAACGCAAAAACGTGCAAGCAGCTTTAATGGGTGTGAATGCAGCAGTAGTAGGTATTTTGTTGGCAGCATTATACGATCCCATTTGGACGACTTCCATCAACGATGCAAAAGATTTTGTACTGGCTCTATTCACTTTTGCTTTGCTGATGGTATGGAAATTTCCAGCATGGTTTGTTGTTGCTTTTGCAGCGGCTGGCGGTGCACTCATGTCCTATATATAAATATAAAAACGCCCTTAAAAGTTAGTTTTGTTACTCTAACTTTTAGGGGCTGTATTGTATCCACCTACAATTCAGGTTGTTGTCTTTGACAGCTAAATTTTACACTTAGTTCGCTATGTCCACACCATCATCATTTGTGTGGAATGTATTTTGTTTTTGTTTCTCTGTCACATCACTGTATACCTCTAGCGTTTTATGGGCAATGTGATCCCATCTGTAGTCACTTTTCACTTTTTCATATGCTGCATGGGCTAGAGCATCCCTCCATGCGTGATGTTGTAACATATGAATAATACTAGAAGCTAGCGCTTTTATATCGTGCGATGGCACTTTTACTCCTGTTTGATCATGTTCTACGAGCTCACTTAATCCCCCTACATCAGAAACGATAACAGGAACATTAGCAGCCATGGACTCTAGTGCAACAATACCAAATGGTTCATAGAGACTTGGAAAAACGCTGATGGTGGCCTTGCGAAATAAATGGTAACGATCTTCTTCATCGGCAAAACCAAAAAACTTCACTCTGTCATGTAACCCTGCCGATTGTACTTGCTGATGTAAATGTTCTTCCATGGGTCCCGTTCCAGCTATCATGAATTTTGCATTGGGAACGTGTGCTAATATGTCCGGCACACTTTGTAACAGAATATGCACTCCCTTTTCCCTTACCAATCTTCCAATAAAGAAAACAATGGGATCATCGCTCCAATCTTCCATATACGTTTTGTTAGAATCGACATGGTGCTCAACATTAATGCCATTAGGTATAGTCCTAATTTTACTCTCATGAATGCCGTAAACATGTTTAATTTCTTCGTACATTGATTTGCTACAGCAAATGACTTTTTGTGATTGTCTCATTAGCTTACTCTCTTGAGCAAATATTTTCTCCTGTAAACTTGTGAAAATGCCTTGATTCCTCCCATGTTCTGTAGCATGTATTGTACAAACTAATGGAATTTTCAATTCTTCTTGCAGCTGCGTCGCAGCATAAGAAACTAGCCAGTCGTGACCATGAATCATATCAAAAGTAAATCCATAAGAGAAGAGCTCCATCGCTTTATCATACATTGCAATGTTCAACTGAAATACCCAATCTATAAATTCATGATCATCGGATTGCAAAGGTAAACAGCGATGTACGTGTACACCATGTACCCATTCATAAGCCTCGCTATCTTGACTATGACAGGTGACAACATGAACCTCTACATCTTTGTTTGCCAATTGGCGGGTAAGCTCATAAACATGCGCGGATATGCCACCGATGACAAGTGGTGGAAATTCCCAAGAAAGTACAATGACTCTAGATTTCTTATCGTTTACCTTTCTCATCTCTCCCATTGTTTGAAAGTGAGAAAGATTAACTTTTATTGCAATTCGATCTAGAGACTCTATTTCTTGCAGTATGACTGCATCTATTTGTTGACTTGCTAATTGATCCACTAAATAATAAAATCGTTCTGAATGCAAATTCATTCTTCTCATGGCATATTCTACCGTCGTTTCATTATCCAAAATAAAAGCCCAGTCGCTACTTTGTAATAAAAATAATTCGCGAGCACATTGTTCCAACACTCGTTTTTCCAAGTCAGTAGGGTGTATATAATGGTTTACTAACTCCATCATTTTATATTCCATGTCATGCAATTTGGGATAAATAAAACAGTTTTTATGGTTCAGCCAAACTTCACCATGTCCATTTCTTCCCCAAGTTGAAAACGTTAATTCGGTTCTGTTTTTTGTAATGTGATGTTCTAAATAACGGGAAGGAGAAGACATTTGTACCGATGGATGTGTTGCAATATTCCTACATAATTGCTCAATCCACTGGGGACCTTCATACCACCAATGACCGAACAATTCAGCGTCAAACGCAGCCGTAATGAGTGGAGTTGCTACATCTTTGTCGTTATGCTCGTACTGTGCCAGCAAGTGAGTATAGTGTTCTGCATGCTGCATTATTTTTTGTTTGGCTATCACAGGATTGTACCAATCCTTATGTTCTTTTCCAGTAATCCGATGATACTTCAACCCTGTATTCAAGCGAATGCCAGATGGGTGAAGAAATGGCTTGATGTAATTTTCTTCTGCATCAAAACCAAGATCACGATAATATTCACGATAATCTGCATCGCCAGGATATCCTTCTAATAGACTCCACACTTGCCTGCATAGTTTATCATCTCGAATGAGAGAAACAATGCCTTTTGGTGTGACAACAGGAGATACGTAAGAGGATGCTTTTTCTTTTTCGTTTTCGTTTTGATAGATGCTATGACTGTCTGTATACATATATTGAATGCCGACCTCGAGTAACAACTCTTCCAATGCTTGTTCATAGGCGCATTCTGGCAGCCATATGCCTTTCGGTCTAGAACCAAATGCTTCTACAAACTCGTCAATACCATGTTGAATTTGTGCTCTCTTGCCTTCTTTTGAATGAATGTATGGCAGAAAAGCGTGCGTAATAGAGGTCGTAATGAGCTCTAGATGACCAAGCTTTTCAAAGGAATGAAATGCCGCTAACAAGTCACGGTTCCATTTTGTACAATACGAGACTTTTAACTGTTTGAAATGTTCGTAGTAATGCATGATTAACGAGGGAGGAGCTTTTGTATTTCCGTACACTTCCAATTCCCTTTCCACAAGTTTAATGGTTTGATCTAAATACTGTATATATCTTTCTTGTAATTCTTTCATTTTCAACATCGTGATTAGTGGCGGAGAAATAGATAACGAAATTTGAAAAGGAATCTCATCGATCACTAATCTTTCAAATGTATCTAATAACGGCAAATAACATTCTGTTATGGCTTCAAACAACCATCTCTCTTCTATTGCTTTTTCATTTTGTCCATGAAAAACATAAGGCAAGTGGGCATGTAACATCAAATTAAAGGTTTTCATCAATATCTATGTTCCACTCCTTCTATATAAAATAAAGAACCTGATTGCCCTGAGTAGTAGGTTATATATATTTAACTTTCATATCTTTATGAAAATATGACTTGAACCTCTTTTATTCTTATTTTGTTATTTATTTCGTCAGGTTGTATCCTGTAAATTTACGGAACCAACTTGCGTTTCTTCTGTAATCCCTCCATATTGGCTGCTTATATAGCACATTGCTAGGGTAAGCTTTTGCAGGTGCTCCTTTTCTTCTTCGTATACTATTAGAGGGTAATGTAACGACATTAGATCGCAATAACGTAAAGATTTTTTCATCAGTACATTTATCAATTCCAAAATCAATATAATAAAATTGATCCGGAACCAGATTAAAAATAAAAAAATGATCATCTTCTTTCTGAATGTTCATATCCCAATGTTGCAGCTTTCCATTTGCTACATTGGCATCTTCACTTTTGTACAATCTGAGTTTAAAATCTAGTTCATTCCAGTTGGATTGAAAATATTGTCCCATCCACTTTTTTGTTTTTTCTTCTACCTCCCAGTACGTGAAAAGACATGCACTGTCTCTAGGCATCAACACCATACGATTACTCATGTAGCATGTTCCCCTCTCCAAATATGAAATTATAATATTGTATGAGCAAAAAGAATGCGATATACGCTTACAAACACAAAAAAACCTTTCAATACCATTGAAAGGTTAAGTAAAAATATGAAATTAAATCGTTACCAAGTTATGAGACGACACTTGATTCATACCGTTTTTCTAACGTAATAGTTAAGCATGAGTTGAAAACGCTGGACTGCGATATCCTTCTGGATGTTGCTTGTGCCAATTCCAAGCTGTGGTAATGATACTTTCGATATCACCATATTCTGTCTTCCATTGCAATTTGTTTTTAATGCTATCAGATGATGCCACCAAAATGGCTGGATCGCCTTCCCTACGAGCATCTATTGTGTATGGAATAGGCTTACCCGTTACTTTTCTCGCCGTATCGATAATCTGCTTTACTGAAAAACCTTTTTCATTCCCCAGATTGAAAATACAACTTTCTTTCTTTTCCATCACATGGCGAAGAGAAAGGATATGTGCACGAACTAAATCTGTGACATGAATGTAATCTCGAATACACGTCCCATCTGGCGTATCATAATCATCACCATAAACAGAAACTTGTTCCCGTTGACCTAACGCACATTGAAGTACAATAGGAATTAAATGTGTCTCATGTCTATGATCTTCACCGATCGTTCCAGAAACATGCGCACCAGCAACGTTGAAATATCGCAAAATGACATGATGTATACCGTAAGCCTGTTCTGACCATTTCAACATGCGCTCCACAGCTAACTTCGTTTCTCCATATGGATTAGTCGGAAGGGTGAAATCGCTTTCTTTTATCGGAATGTTATCAGGTTGACCGTACACTGCAGCCGTGGAGGAGAACACAATATGTTTAACGTCATGCTCTGCCATCACTTCTAGAAGATTCATCGTACCATAAACATTATTATTATAATATTTTAAAGGGTGTTGAACACTTTCCCCTACTAAGGAATCTGCTGCAAAATGTATGACTGCATTAATATTGTACTTTTTGAAAACATCACGTAAAAAGTCTTTATGACGTAAATCGCCCTGTTCACAAATTGCTGCTTTATTTATTGCCTGATGATGTCCTGTTTGGAAATTATCTATAACAACAACTTCTTCTCCTTGTTCAATCAACTCTAATACAGCATGGCTACCAATATAACCTGCTCCGCCACATACTAATATCATGATTACAAGCTCCCTTCTCCTATCAAAAACCGATGACTATTTTTTTAGTAAAATACTTCATAAGTATACCACATCATTCATAAAGTAAATGTAGCTGCTTCTTATTTTTCATGGGAATCACATATTCATGACATACTTTTCACGAGAATTACACATTCATGAAGATTCAATTAACTCTTCAATCATTTTGTTGTTATAGATTACATATTGCAAGCACGATTTACATATGGCTTCAGCTAAATCCGTATAAATAGGTATTATTTCAATATGCGTACTTTTGACTTCATCGTTGGGTACTTTCTGATCTGCAAGTTGCACGCTATACTTTCCATCTTTTTTCGTCATATTCCAATCGGGGTATAGATCTAGTAATTGAAACGCACTAAAAATAACCGTGGAATAATTAGGAACTCGCTCTAATTCATGCTGTTGGTTAACGGCATATATTGGATTTTTTCTATACCAGTAATCTTCAATATTATCTATTGTTATTTTTTCAACCACATACTTCATGACATACGTAGCAATAAGTACATCTAATTTACGGCCGGGTTCCATGGCATGCAGACGGTGCAATTGCTTTTCTTTAAGCTGTCTACGAATATGTTCTACGCTGTTCATCATTGAACCCCCTTTCCATAAAAGTTAATTATTTCAGATAAACTAATAATTTCAAATAATGTGAATGAAATCATTTGAACTTTTACTTTTTTGTGGTAAAATAGGATTTGTGATTAAAGAAGACCGCAGTTCACTCGCCATGAAACTGCGGTCCCAATCCTAAGATGGCCTTATGGCGATCAGCGGAACCGTATGAAGTAGTCCTCTTCCAACTATCGCTTATATGAGGGCTACTTCTTCTTCAAATAAGTCAACATTGAAATAATAAACATCCCAAACATAACCATCAATTGTATAGAGTCTTTCACTTCCATCATAGCAACCACCTCCTTATAGAGAGATTGCTGATCGTCCATATATAGGCATTTATCTATAATAACTTGATTATACCATAAAAAGGCATTATTAGAATGGAATACTATTTATTTTTTTAAGATTTATTATGCATAATACTTTGTATTTAAGCATAAACTGGTTAAGTTGGTTGTCTATCAACACCTAAATTGTAAGGGTTTTTATTTTCTTTCATACTTGAAAAAAGTATAATTATACATATTCTTCTCGTCCACTACCCCGCTGTGAGCCTCTATTTCCACCCAATTTTTCTCATCGTATTTCGGAAAAAAAGCATCTCCTTCAAACTCATGTTCTATTTTAGTAATATACATTTTATTAGCATAAGGTAAAAAAGATTCATACAAAATTGCACCACCGATAACAAACACTTCTTCTTTCGTGTCCCCGTACTTTTTCACCAACTCATCTACACTATGTACGACCGTGCAATGTTCTGCCTCATAGTTTTTGTCTCGTGTAACCACAATGTTCAACCTGCCAGGCAGTGCTTTGCCAATAGACTCAAAGGTTTTCCTTCCCATAATGATAGGATGATGCATGGTCGTTTTTTTGAAAAAAGCAAGGTCAGCAGGTAAATGCCATGGCAATTGATTGTTATTACCAATGACACGATTCTCTCCCATGGCGAAAATAAGTGAAATCATACGGACACGACTCCTTTAATAAGTGGATGAGGATCATAATTGTCAATCTTGAAGTCTTCATATTGAAATGCAAAAATATCATTTACTTCTGGATTGATACGCATACGTGGTAAAGGTCTAGGTTCTCTTGTCAATTGCAACTTTACTTGTTCTATATGGTTGTGATAGATGTGCACATCTCCAAACGTATGAATGAATTCACCCGGTTTTAGATTACAAACTTGCGCTACCATCATCGTCAATAAAGCGTAGGAAGCGATATTGAACGGCACACCTAGAAATACATCCGCACTTCTTTGATATAATTGACAAGATAATTTGCCATCTGAAACATAAAATTGAAATAAACAGTGACACGGTGCTAATGCCATTTCCGGTATATCCGCTACATTCCATGCATTTACCATTAATCTACGTGAATTTGGATTTTGTTTAATCTCTTCAATGAGGTTAGAAATCTGATCCATCTCGCCACCATCCTTTGCTGGCCAAGATCTCCATTGATGACCATAAACAGGACCCAAATCCCCATTCTCATCCGCCCATTCATTCCAAATACGAACGCCATTGTCTTGTAAGTATTTCACGTTCGTATCTCCTTTTAAAAACCATAATAGCTCATGAATGATGGATTTTAAATGCAGCTTTTTTGTCGTTACTAACGGAAAGCCTTCTTCTAAATTAAATCTCATTTGATAGCCGAACGTACTGATCGTGTTCGTTCCCGTTCGATCTCCCTTGTTTTGTCCATTTTCTAATACGTAACGACACAAATCTAAATATTGTTTCATTTGTTTTATCTCCTCGCAACATTTTATACCGATATAGTGAAATGGTTATATACTACTCCATGGATATGCATGAATGACTGCTGACAATTCAGTGGGATCATCCACTAAATAATTAGGTTCCCCTTCTTCTAATAACGTCTTCGCATCAAATCCCCACGTTACAGCGATGATTGGAATTTCTGCTTTTTTACAAGCAGCAATATCCCTATACTCATCTCCAACATATAATACTTGTTGTTTGGATATGTCATACTGATCTACATATTTTTCTAATGAATGGTGTTTACCAAAAATATGAGCAGAACTATACACATCTTGAATATAGTCTAACTGGTTAGTGTGGCAAAATTGTTCGATGACATCCGTAGAATTAGATGAAAGAATGCTTATATTGTAACCAGATTCGTTTAATTTTTGCAAAACGTGTCCCATACCGTCTACCATTTGTATCGTAGGGACCACTTCATTTAACTTTGTTTTCATCTCGTTAATAATCATAGGTAATTTGAAAATTGGTATGTTCATTTTTAAAAACCGTTTCGGCAGGCTTAACTGACTCCATTGTTCTACTTCAGCCAACGATATACGCTGCAAATCTTGTTCGTCAGCTAACTCATTGTACAGTTCAAAAAATAACATTTTAGAATTCACAATGGTTCCATCAAAGTCAAACAGTATGTGTTTTTTCATATGGGATATATTTCACCTCTGAAAAATTACTCAATACTTTCTTAATGTCCATGCATTGCCCACTTTGTTTATCTATTTTACGTCGCCAAATTTCATTTTGCCTAAACCACTTTTCATCTTGTTGTATAAATTGATGATGACGTTCCTCAATGTGATAACTATATGGCAAATGCTGATCACTTTGTATAGAACCTTTGAGATGTTTATCGGTCATCCATACTTTAATTTGAAAGCTTTGCTCACATGGGTTGTAGAAACGTAAATCTACATAATTATAATACACACTTGCACCGCTTCCAAATGGAAGTGTTCTCCTATCATCTGGAAAAGGATCGAAACTATGATGGTGCCGCTCTGTTACCTGTAAAGGAGTATGCAAAACTAGCCAATATAACAGATTAGCTAATTGACATAACCCACCGCCAACACCACTTCTTACTTCACCATGTGAAAGTAATAATCCATCAATAAATCCTTTCCTTCTAGTGGGTTTTCCTATTTGTCTCCAAAAAGAAAAGGTTTCATTCGGATGAATCACTAAGCCATCTAGTTTAGGAATACAAAGCGCTAAATTGACAATTTTATTTTCTTGCAATTGTGGATTGGAATTTCCGAGTTTCCTTCGCAAGAGCGACTGATGCTTTTTACAACGAAAAGGGTATGTTTCTTCTTGTCTCTCTGCTGCAAATACAAGCTTTGGAGATTGGCGGTTTTGCCGAATATCTCTCCATTTCCTTTGCAGTCTAAGTTGGGTTATTCTACATAAGAGGAAGAAAGGAATTTTTCTTAACATTTTTTTTAACATGTTAATCCCCTCACTCTTCTTTATTCAACAGCACCATTCACTTTATGAAAACAGCGTGTGGTAAGCACGATGATAAAAATTGTTCCATACTAAGTGTGTGCAATACAGGTTGTTTTTTAGGACTGCTGCTCTTGCTACATATTGAAAAAATATAATCACTTTCAACAGAGAAAGAATGAAATTGGTATGTATCTTCATAGGTAACAGAATGAAAGCGAATGGCATCCTTCAGCTCAAAATAAAAAGAATCTAATGCAATGGATAATCCTTTACCAACATGCTTGATAAAACTTTCTTTTAATGTCCAAATGGTATAGAACATTTCAAGTTGTTGCTGCTTATCCGAAATGTTTAATAGTAATTCACTTTCTTCTTTGGCAAAAAATCGCTGTGATAGCGCTAGTACGTCAATGTCTTTCTTTTTTTCAACATCGATACCGATAGGATGTTCTGCAATGCCACACACTACCCAGTCTCCAGCGTGTGATAAATTAAAATGAATATCCGCTCCATCTTTCAACTGTGGTTTACCAAATTCATTTTTTTCAAAAGAGATGCTTTCCCACTGACATTGCCTATCTTTGACCAGTATATGCCGTAAAAGTAATTCTGCTATTAAAGATCGAACTGCGTCTTCGCGGTGATAAAACTTTTTTAGTTTTTCCCTTCGTTCTTTAGAGATAAAACCAGATAGTTCTTCTATTTTCACTTCTTCTATTGCAGAAATGTTAACTCCATAACATTGCATAAACATCATCCTTTGACTGTACATTACAGTGAAATAAATGTAGTTGAAATAAGTAACTACTATTTTAAAACTACATAAGTGAATTGAATTAGTTAAAGGAACTTATTACCGCTAATCATAAGATGAAGAAATCTTTACACATGATGAAAAATGAAGTACTGCATAAAACATGGTGCTGCGCAAAGCAAAGTGCTCCATTTTCACAATATCACTACTATATCATACGTATGACATGTCCTTCACCTTCTTTTACTTATTTTTTCATGCTATACCGTTTTATGCTAATCATTCTTTAGCGTTTAAGAAAAACTAACATCTTTTTTCTCTTTTGCTTATTTTGCTTATTATATCAAATAGTAACATAAAAGGGAACATACGATCTTATTTTATTTTATAAATATAAAAACTCTCTTCAACCCAACTCATACATGAGGTCAAAGAGAGTGCAATATAAACAGTATGATGGAGTAATTGGAAACTATGCCTTATCGTCATTCATGATATCTGTAAGCGCATGGATGAATTGCTCCATTTCTTCTTCTGTTCCGATACTAATGCGAATGTAGTCATTAATTCTTCCATTTGGGAAATATCTAATTAATATTTTTTGCTTTTTCAACTGGTTTGTTAATGAAGCAGCATCATACTTTTCATGCGTTGCAAGCAGGAAATTTGTGCTAGAATCAATGACTTTAAAACCGATCTGTCTTAATGCCTCTTTCGTATGATCTCTCGTTTGTATTAATGATTGCACCGTCTTATTGAAGTAAGCTGTATCTTTTATTGCAGCTTCAGCAGCAGCTTGAGCTACTGTATCGACTGTGTGTGAATTAATAGAATTTTTAATTCGATTAATGCCTTCGATTAATTCTGGTTGTGCAATGCAATAACCAACACGCATACCAGCCAAGGAACGGGATTTAGAGAGCGTACGAGTGACCACTAAATTAGGATAATGTTCAATTAAGGATAATGCCGATGTACCACCGAAGTCTATATACGCTTCATCTATAATGACAACACAATCTTGGTTATGTTGCAAAATTTCTTCTATTTCTTTCAGCGGTAACGCTCTACTAGTCGGTGCATTTGGATTAGCAATAACGACACCAGTATTATGATGTAAATAGTCTTTTACATTAACCTTCAGATCTTCATCTACTGGTACTGTATCATAGGAAAGCGCTAACAAATTAGCGTAGACAGGATAAAATCCATAAGTGAGGTCTGGGAACCTTAGCTTCTTCCCGTCCTTATTTTCAAAAAAGGCCATAAAACACATGGCTAATACTTCATCAGAACCATTACCTATAAAAATATGATCAAGTGGAAAACCATGTTCTTCCCCTATGGCCTCCCTCAAATCATCTCCATTTGGATGAGGATAAAATCTCAAATCAGCATTTGCAGCTTGCTGTATAGCTTGTATCACTTGCGGAGAAGGAGCAAATGGATTTTCATTCATATTTAATTTAATATAATCTCCGTCTGGTTGCTCTCCTGCTGCATAAGGCTCGATTCCTTGTACGATAGCGTTCCAAAATTTACTCATATTCAAAAATGACCTCCTGATGTTCTTCTTCTCGTTTTTACACAATTGTATTGTGTGTTATTTATTCATGTTAAAATTATATCATAATGACATGTTACTGTTGGTTTTTCTTTGATGCTTACATAGAAAAAAATCCTGAAAAAACAGGATTTTTAAAGTGCTTTAATCAAATTGGATGTTTTATTGATTACTACTTTTGTTTACTCCGCTACAAGAAAACGATAACCACAATCATATTGTAATAGATTGAGCATCTCTCCATATCGCTTCTCCCATTTTCCACTGGATAAATCAGCTTTTAAACGTTCAACAGATGAATCCACAATAGATCTAGGTGCGTTAGCAAAAGACGATATACCCTTTCGAAATATTTCATCAAGGTAATTTTCTGGTCTTCGCCATGCAGAACAAAAGAAATGATCTTCTATATTGTAAGGGATGAGAAAAGGAAGTAATTGAACATTTCGTTTTAATATTTTTTCCATTAAAGATACAAGTTTATAAATAGGAAGATGTTTATCCATCGCATCATGAAATAAGTCGTCGAAATAATGAAACATCCAAAAATCTGAAGGAATCAATCTAAAATCATTCGTGAAAATCACAATGCTTCCACTTGATTTTAAAACTCTTTTCATCTCACTAAAACTTTTATCCAAAGAACTAAAATGATGTATTGCATTGGTACAAATGATTCCATCCACGTATCCAGAGGAAGATTTTCAGCAGCTCCTTGATTCCAAGTTAAATTTTTATGTCTCTTTGATTGTTCCATCATAACTTGAGAAGGCTCTACAGCCGTTACCCTATACCCCATGTTTGCCAATTCAAAACTATAGTTTCCACTCCCTGCACCTACATCCAAAATATGCGCAGGTACATTTATATTCAAATGAGACAATATCTTATGAGTCAGCCTGTCATCTGCTTTCCGTGTGACGTTATATGTATTTCCTATCTTATTGTATCTAGTATTCACTCCTCTTCTTCTCCCCTTTCAACGTTTAAAACCTATATTTTAACCGATACGTTTTAAATTCGATGTTATATTTTTTGAAATAAATAAAAATATTAGTTAAAGCGCATGAAATTCAATTCACTTTAGCTTTCCATTAATGTTACAATAAATATGTAAAATATACAAAATAAATACTGTCTCGCAAACGCATCTGAACACACAATCGCAATAAAATAATCATAGTAAATGTTGTACATAAGTAACCGACTTCTCTCATATGATGTTTTATTGCAAAAGCTTTGCGAAGCAAAGCTACTTCGTAAGCATGAGGATAAAAAGCTAAGCTTGCTTAGCTGGATGCCAAAAGCTTTGCGAAGCAAAGCTACTTCGTAAGCATAAGAAAAAAAGTGAAATCTTGTTTCACTGATTTCGTACCCAAAAGCTTTGCGAAGCAAAGCTACTTCGTAAGCATGAGGATAAAAAGCAAAGCTACTCCGTAACCGTCTTCATCTTAAATCTTTTCAAAATGAAGGAGAGAGAAAATGAAAACAAAGCAAATCGTTTTAAATGATCGCCCAAGCGGAATGCCTAAGGAAGAAAATTTCAAATTAGTAGAATCAGATTTACCCTCCCTACAAGAAGGACAACTGCTAGTAAAATCGCTTTTTATTTCTGTTGATCCTTACATGAGAGGAAGAATGAACGATGCTAAGTCTTATGTTCCTCCATATCAAGTAGGTGGTCTTATTGATGGTGGTGCCGTTTGTGAAGTCGTTGAATCTGCTTCTCCTGACTGGAAGCAAGGTGATATTGTGCTTACACAATCTGGCTGGCAAACGTATGCGGTTATTCCAGCTGAAACCGCGATGAAAATTGATCCTGAACTAGCTCCAATCTCTACTGCATTAGGTACTATCGGCATGCCAGGACTAACGGCATATTTTGGCTTACTAGATATAGGTAAACCACAAGAAGGTGAAACCGTTGTCGTATCTGGTGCAGCCGGTGCCGTAGGATCGGTTGTGGGACAGATTGCTAAAATAAAAGGAGCAAAAGTAATCGGCATAGCAGGAAGCGACGAGAAAAATGCATATCTGAAAGAAGAATTAGGATTTGACGAAGTCATCAACTACAAAACGGAGAATGTGTTCGAGGCAATACAAAAAGCTTGTCCAAACGGTGTAGATGTGTATTTTGATAATGTTGGTGGAGACATTACAGATGCCGTACTACTTCAAATTAATCAAGGTGCTAGAATTGTATTATGTGGACAGATTTCCATGTACAACTTAGAAGATCCTGAAGTAGGGCCAAGATTACTAGTTAAATTAGTACAAAATAGTGCTCTCATGCAAGGGTTTATCGTAACAAATTACATGCATCGATTTGGAGAGGGATTTAAGCAACTTGGGCAATGGGTAGCAGAAGGAAAAATAAAATACAGAGAAAACATAGTAGAAGGATTTGAACATACACCTCAAGCTTTCTTAGGACTATTTTCTGGTGAAAATATTGGTAAGCAATTAGTTCAGGTCTAATCGTATCCATTTTCAATTTACTTATTATATCTAAAAGAGCAGCTCTCTATGTTGAGGGCTGCTTTTACTTTGTATACACCCTATTCACTGTTCACAATTTAATTTGTCGGCATACATAGGCCATCATCCAATCAATATGCCCTTTCCGCGAATATCTTATTGCTAAAGTCTATTTCATGAAAAACAAACAAATAGCAAACTTATGGTCATAAGGAGAGGAAATGGAATGGATATTTGTAATAGGCAGGAAAACGGAATTTGTTCTACTGCATTAGGTGAAAACACAGTAGCTAATGGCAGAGCGTCTCTAGCAGAAGGTTCAGGAACTACTGCCGAAGGCTTTGGTACACATAGCGAAGGATGCAACACTATTGCCGTTGGCATTTGTTCACATGCAGAAGGGAATCGCACCATCACTACAGGAGTTAATGCACATGCAGAAGGAATTTTGACCGAAGCTAGTGGTGACGATGCACATGCGGAAGGATGTAGTACTATAGCCTCTGGTGTGTGTGCTCATGCAGAAGGAAATATAACAATGGCTAGTGGTGCTAATGCCCATGCAGAAGGGAGATCTACTACTGCTTCAGGAAATGACTCTCATGCCGAGGGGAGATTAACTAGATCTGACGCTGACTGCTCCCATGCAGAGGGAGTACAAACCAACGCTTTAGGTAGTGCCTCGCATGCGGAAGGAAACTTCACTCAAGCTTCAGGGGTAGAATCCCATGCTGAAGGATTTTTCACCTTAGCAACTGGAAGCAGTTCTCACACAGAAGGAATCATTACTGTAGCTAGCGGAGAATTCGCGCATGCGGAAGGAGATAACTGTGTGGCATCTGGGCAAAGCGCTCATGCAGAAGGAACTTTAACGACTTCACTAGGAGATTTCTCCCATGCGGAAGGAAGATCTACTTTTTCCACTGGTATAGCATCTCATGCCGAGGGAGATGGTTCCATAGCGGGAGAAGAGGTTGCGCATGCGGAAGGAAATAGAACCATTGCATTATTAGGAGAATCGCATGCGGAGGGAAGCAGAACATTAGCGTTAGGAGGAGCTCATGCAGAAGGCGATGGATCCATGGCTTTAGGTTCCGTTTCCCATGCAGAGGGCAGAAGTACAGAAGCAAGAGGAAGTGGTTCGCATGCAGAAGGAGGATTTACTCAAGCAATTGGAGAAGAATCGCATGCGGAAGGATTTGAAACAACAGCAAATGGAATAAGATCTCATGCAGAAGGTGCAAACACAGTAGCTGATGGTGACTTCTCCCATGCAGAAGGAATACGAAATACAGCATTTGGTATGGCTGCTCATACAGAAGGATCTAGTAACTTTGCTGCTGGTGATCATGCTCATGCAGAAGGATCAAACACCAATGCAGTTGGCATGTCATCTCATGCGGAAGGCTGCTCTTCCGATGCTTGTGGAACCTGTTCTCATGCGGAAGGGATGTCGACAACTTCCCTTGGTGAGGCTTCTCATGCAGAGGGAATAGCAACAACTTCCACTGGTGAGGCTTCCCATGCGGAAGGCGTCAATTCCGTCGCAACCGGCATAGACGCTCATGCGGAAGGAAATGCCACCATTGCACTGTTAAGTGAGTCACATGCGGAAGGCAGCGTCACGATGGCACTAGGAGGAGCTCATGCGGAAGGTGATGCATCTATGGCCATGGGACCCGTCTCTCATGCGGAAGGAAGAAGTACAGAGGCAATGGGAGACAGCTCTCACTCCGAAGGTGGATTTACACAGGCATTAGGCGAAGAATCGCATGCAGAAGGGTTTTTCACCATAGCAAGTGGAATCCGGTGTCATGCTGAAGGATCTACTACATTAGCAAGTGGAGATTTTTCACACGCTGAGGGTGAGTCTAACACTGCTTCAGGTACGGCAGCTCATGCAGAGGGAGCATCCACTACCGCCTCTGGTGTAGCGTCGCATGCAGAAGGTCTAGGAACAACTGCAAGCGGGGATCACTCGCATGCGGAGGGCATGTGCACTTCCACTGCTGGCTTTACTGGCGCTCACGTAATGGGTCAATTCGGAGATGCGTGTGAAGATTATGGTTGGTTTATGGCTGGTGGTTCAGACCATAACAATAGAATGGTTAACGCTTGTATTCTAAACAGCGGGGATGCTTTTTTTCAAAGTGTAAATACGACAGACCCATGCTGTGCTGATTTTGCTGAAATGTTCGAATCTCATGATGGTAAAGCTATCGATGTTGGTTATTTTGTTACTTTTGCTGAAGAAAGCAAGCAAATTAGAAAAGCAACCTCTCAAGATGAATATATTTTAGGAATCACTAGCGCTACCCCTGCTCTTATTGCAGGAAGCGCAGAACATTATTGGCAACAAAGATTTTCTACAGACGAATGGGGACGAAAACAATATGAAGATATAGAGGTTGAAGCAGTAATCGATGCTAATGGGAAGGAAATTACTCCTGCCCAAACGAAACGGAGGCTCATTCCTAATCCAGCGTTCGATCAAAATAAAACCTACATCCCAAGGATGCAACGACCTGAATGGGAAGTTGTAGGTCTAATAGGACAAATTAGAGTACGAGATGACGGAACATGCAACGTAGGAGAATACTGTCTACCTAATGACGAAGGAATAGCTACTAAAGCTAGCGTAGGCTATCGGGTGTTAGAACGGTTAAATGATAATCAAGTACTCGTTTTGTTCAACGGCAATCAGCAGCAGACACTAAATCAGCTGCATGAAAAGAATGAGCAATTAGAGGAGCAAATGAAGTTGATTTTGAGACTTATTTCTATGTAAGCATGAACTTTGAGATACGAAAGAGTACTGTAAGAGCTTACACTAATGACTTCGCCGCTTATTTTGTCATGCGTGAGTAATTCACGAGCGGCGATTTTTAGACTTAATATCCCACTACGTTCAAATAAAACATGGGGAGTTTCAGTTTCTCCATCACTACACTCAGAACTTTATATCCCACTACGTTCAAATAAAACCTCTAGCTTCTCTTCTTCTACCTTGCGTTTAAACTTGTCCTTTATATCCCACTACGTTCAAATAAAACGGTACGTTCGTATACAACATACTAGAACCGCCACCATCACTTTATATCCCACTACGTTCAAATAAAACGACCTTGTTAATTCGTCAGTCAATTGTCCGATGCGACTTTATATCCCACTACGTTCAAATAAAACGGGGTATGAGTAAAAAGGAATATATTGCCACTGCTATCTTTATATCCCACTACGTTCAAATAAAACTTGAGTCTGGTGTGTTGGCGTGTGCTGTTAGAATCAACTTTATATCCCACTACGTTCAAATAAAACTGTAGCATACGTTCCTTCACTTCTTTTCAACGTGTCGACTTTATATCCCACTACGTTCAAATAAAACACTAACCCTATTGTTAAACGGCTAAGTAGTCTGTTATCTTTATATCCCACTACGTTCAAATAAAACGTCATCAATCAATACAACACGTCCATTCCAAGAAGCTACTTTATATCCCACTACGTTCAAATAAAACTGTGGCGTCTAGCATCGTCATTGTCCGTTTGGTGTCGGCTTTATATCCCACTACGTTCAAATAAAACTCGGATTTTTCGTATATCCTTTTATCTCTATCTGAACTTTATATCCCACTACGTTCAAATAAAACTCCAAAAGGGTCCGGCGTTTGGCATTTTCTTAGGTATCTTTATATCCCACTACGTTCAAATAAAACACTGGCGAATGGGAAAGCGGCATTAGCTGCTACTATTTACTTTATATCCCACTACGTTCAAATAAAACCATAAAACTCGTCAACGGTAAATTGATTGTTGAATACTCTTTATATCCCACTACGTTCAAATAAAACTTTCACCCTAAAAGTGATTCCACCATGGTCCCACTTTCAACTTTATATCCCACTACGTTCAAATAAAACTGGACAACGAGGATAAGAACACGGGCGCTTAGGTCTACTCTTTATATCCCACTACGTTCAAATAAAACATAGAAAGGCTTTGATCTCCTCAACTTCTGACTTTTTCACTTTATATCCCACTACGTTCAAATAAAACGTTAGTGACCCCTAACGACTGATTATCGTAATCGTATCTTTATATCCCACTACGTTCAAATAAAACCTATTGTGCATATTTGAGACTCACCGTTTTGGATTGCTACTTTATATCCCACTACGTTCAAATAAAACGGATCTGGGACGGCAAGAATTACGCTGTCTTTTCCCTTTATATCCCACTACGTTCAAATAAAACGGGATTGCACATAGCTTGTGAGAACTACAACTTTATTCTTTATATCCCACTACGTTCAAATAAAACTTTTTATTCACCTATATGCGTGGCGGCAGATTATTCCTTTATATCCCACTACGTTCAAATAAAACATCGAACCAAGCATGACACCTGCATACACGGAACGAGTCTTTATATCCCACTACGTTCAAATAAAACTGACGTTGAAATTAATAGTGGCGGGGGTTCCGTTTTCGCCTTTATATCCCACTACGTTCAAATAAAACTTCTGAAACACCTTCACCAAACCGATCTACTTCGGGTACTTTATATCCCACTACGTTCAAATAAAACGGTTATAACTGCCGCCGCTTTCTTCTTTTTATATTCCTTTATATCCCACTACGTTCAAATAAAACCCTAAAATCAAAATTGCTAAATCCCTTGATATATAAGCATTTTCAAAGAATGTTGATACTATCATAATACCTTAATTTGCAGTAAGCTTCCAGTTGTGTTTTTGCCATACTTGAAAATATGACTGAAATCCGTTGGTATATATGGCATGAAAGCCAATTGATCAATAAAACGATTCACTGCAATTTCATCAATTCCCCTACTACAACTTTACACATATTCACAAGAATAAATCAATCGGAGATTTTTCTTGTCCATGAACCACCTTTTTTATATTTCGAGGATTATTGATTTGATAAACATAGAGTGAATCTTCATTTTTGTCCATAATATGATTTAATTCACTTAAACATTTTGACAGTAAACCTTTTGTTATCTCACCTTCGAACACAGAATTTTGTGTCCAATCCAAGTATTCTCGCAACTTTTTACACACTTTACCTACACGCTTTTGACCAATATCATAAGTAATAATTACAAACATTCTTACCACCACGCTTTCAACGGTTTATATACTTCATCGCCAATAAAATGCTTTACTAATTTATAACACTCAAGTCGAATCAAGTATCTATACGTTGTATTACGATTCAATGAACGATGCTTGACCGATGTTTTCAAACGATCTTCCCATGATTTAATGAATTTTTTACGTCCCTCATCATTTAAATAACAAATCTCACCTTCCAAATAATCAAAATGTTTTTTCGTAATAACCCTTTTATTGATTAAAGTAAAAATAAGCGGATCAACAAGTAATGGTTTGAAAATTTCCGCAATATCTAAACTTAATGAAAAACGCTTTACTGAAGGCTCATGAAGATAACTTATCGTTGGATTGAGGACTGTCTTATATATTTCTGAAAGAACCACTTGATACATTAATGAATTTCCAAATGAAATCATTGCATTCAATGGATCACGAGGAGGCTTTTTTTCTCTTTTTTCAAAAACAAAATCCTGTTTAATCATCATATTAAATGCCTGATAATACAATTGACGAATTTGTCCTTCAAAACCCATTAATTGCTGTATAGTTTTTGCCTGCTGCATTTTTTTACTTATCAATTCAATTTCATCTATACACTGTTGTGTGTCTTCCTTCCTTCTCCTTAAATTCCGTAGCATATGATGTATAGCTCCCTGTAAAAATAAATAGGCAATAAACATACGTTTATCATGAAAAGCGTAATGCTCACTTTGTTTTACAATAACAATCCCACTTTCTTTGCGTTTCCTCGGATAAAATGTACCCGTATAAAAACCATAATAATTATAAAATTGTAGACAAACACCATATTGACTCAGGTAGGTTAGTAATTTACTATTTACATCGACCTCTCCAAAAATGTGCAGCGTTTGAATTTTCTCTATAGGTAACGGCTTTTGTATTCCTTGTTCATTTTCAAAATAAATCGTATTATGTTTTCGTTTTAATCTTCCATTAGAAAAAACATAATGATCACGCATCATGCTCGTCCACCTCCAGTACATAGCAGAATTCATAGTAAGCACACTTCTTACAATAAGGGACCTTCTTTGCTTTGGGTGGTGAAGGTAACTGTAAAATGTTCTGAGCACCTTCTATTGCATCCACAACTACTTGTCGATTATCATCATTCAATACTATTTCTTCTGTTCTCTTTTCTTTTGTATAACTAATCAGCCCTTTTTTGTTGATGCCTCTCAGTGATAATTGATATAAGTAGTAAAGCATCTGCATAGTATCCGCTTTCTGCATCTTACTAGAGATTTTAACTTCTCTAACATATTCACCATCTAATGCATCTATCTTGAAAGCTCCATCTATCAAAATTTCTTTTTGTAAAAGTCTTGGATATGCTATTTCATGCAACACCTTCCCTTGCATTACCCTGTCCGATTCTTCCTCCATACCAATTCCTTTCTTATACAACCAAAGCTTACGTTTACACACGACATAGTACTGGATATCTACACCACCTATCGTTTGATGCTGCATACGATCCCTCCTAATCGATAAAATCTATTTCTTCTGTTAGTAGCCCTGTTCTCTCGCAGTAACTGCAATGGATATAATATAGTTCTTTTGTACCGTCTATCTTGTTAATACCGATCTTTTTTGCTTTCCATTCATTCACAGCTATACTGTATGCCTCTACTCTTTTTCTTCTTTTTCTTCTCTCTACTGGGGTTAATGCGATTTGCCATGATACTACATGTTGCTGAAATTCTTCGTCGTTTAATAACTCCTTTGGAATTACTTCTATTTGTTGAATATCTCGCAATAATTCTTGTGCTTCTGCTTTCTTTAATTTATAGTGTGGTCGATTTTTAAATTCCCTTAATGCTTTGTCAAATTCTTTTTTAAACTCTGAATCTTCATTTTCTAAACGTTGTTCGTCATATAAATCATTGATCATTTCTTGTTTTACCGATTCTTTCAGAATACCACTATGAAAACGAGATAAAAGTTTTACGCTGTAATCATAAATTTCTTGATGATATACCGTTCCGTTCCCAGATACTTCGTGTAACATGACATGAATGTTTGTTTCCTTTACAGACTTTAATCCTTTACGATTGCATCTTCCATATCGCTGAAACTGACTATCTAGTGATGACATTTCTGTATACAGCACATCAAAATCAATATCGAGACTGGCTTCAACCAGCTGTGTCGTCACCCAAATGCCTACCTTATCCCCTTTTGCAAACGTTAAAATTTCTTTTTCCAATCGACTGCGATCCCGCTTCGTAAATCTAGCATGCAAGAGGAAAAGGTTGTCATCGTTTCTCTCTCTCTGTTCAAGCTCTTTAAATACCTCTTGTGCCTGCTTTACGGTATTACAGATGACCAGTACTTTTTTATGTGTACCTGTCTCTGTAATTTCTGCTATGATGTCATTATCTAATATACAATGATCTCTCGTACGCACATGATGACGCACAACATCATCATCGATAAATGTTTCAAATTTAAATGGAATGTTACATTCCTCAAGCTCCCGCTCCAATGCATTAAAATAAAACGGGGGTAAGGTAGCCGTCATAATCATAAAACTACCACCGATTCGATCTATTAGCGTCATTGCACGAATTAATAACGCAGCTATTTTAGGATCGTAAGCTTGTAATTCGTCCACAATCACTTTACAAGTTGCCATGGTGGCATATTCTTTTTCAAATCCTAAATAGTAAAATGGAAATTTCAACACTTGGTCGATCGTAGAAATAATCAACTTATTGGCAAATTGTTTAGATTGACCATGTACTTTTTCGAGCAGTTGATCATTTGCCTCTATCTCATCATACAAGTAATCTAAACTTGTAGCATGCAACAGACCTACTGCCTCTTCCCCGTACTCATCACTCCATTTAGAAAAATGTAAATTCTCTTCATCTCTAATCCTTTTATACATCGCATTAATACTGACACGTAAAGGTAGAGTGAATATCCCTTTTTGCTCACCTAACCACAGCAATGCTGCTTCTGTTTTTCCCATTCCAGTTTGGGCAACCACAACTACATGATGATCTTGGTGATTCAAAGTAAATTGTTGTAGCGGTTTCAATGTGGTTTTCAGTTTCGTCTGAAAAAAATGGTTAACATATGCTGCAGTGTTAAATTCCGTCGCCAACTCTATGGGAACGTGCGCACTTGCTGCGTGATCCAAGCGGTGGAGCAACCCTTTCATTAGTACATATTTTTTATACAAGTGAGCATATTTATCATGATCTGGACTGATTCTTCGCTTAAGTTTGTTAATTTTACTTTCTTTTACGTCCATAGAAATTTTTAGATTATGTTGTGCTTCAATCTCTATATGATAAGGAAGAATATTTTGTTCATATTGTATTCTAATCTGCTTTTTCAATGAATCATCATAAAGACCATACTCTCGTTCATGATGAAAGGCAATAGTTTGAAAAACAAGTGTTTTTTCTTCTTGTGTCAACTCTATAATGTGTTCGGGAAGTGCCATGACAGACAAAAGACTATGCGGAATGTCGTTGGAACTATGTGGTATCGTTTCAGGTAATACCTCTACTTGCAAACCATTTTCTATCATATTTTTTCTAATTTTCATTTGAAAGGCGACGTCCGCTTTACCAATGTCATGGTACTTTACACATAACTCAAGTAAATCCCAGTCTCTTTCCGTAAAGATGTTTATTTTATGCTGATATAAATTCTTAAAATGACTAAACCTTGTTAATAATTGTGCTGTGTGTTCTTGTATCGTTTCTACCGGTTGCGACTTGGCGTAATAAATCAACGTAGTCCCTCCATTTGGTCTATTCATGTATATACTTTTTATGTAGAAGGGAGCCTATACAAGCAGGCTCCCTTGTTTCAAAAGGAATTTATTGAATTTAATTGGTTTTAAGGAAAAAAGACAATATCATCGCTTGAGGTATCAATCATTAGCTTCTTAAAGTTTTCTATCACTTCACCAGCTGTCATATACCCAACAGAGAGCTTGTCCCAAACTCTAACTCCTTTTACTATACGATATGTCCAGTTCAGCTGATAAGGAAAATACGTTTCATCTTCAATAATATCTCGCGGTACATAAGCGTTATACTTTAAAGTTGGTTCGTCTTTCCTTTCGGCTAGCGAAGTTAACGTCACCAACTCACACTCGTCCAATCTGACTAAGTCTTCCCAACGACCTAAGCTTAAATGTATCGTTTGGTTTGTCAGGGTGTAATGCAGTTGTTCTAACACACTTTCGTCTGCTGTGACATGAATCAGTAATTGTACGTCATACAGCATGTGCATATAAATTGGCATCGTCGTTATATCTACATACTCTCTATCGACACCTAATCCATCTGCAGTTAAGGCAAATTCTTTTGTTTTATTTTTTTTGAAAAAGTAGTGCGTCTGATAGTCCGTTGCCATCGTGTCATAACGACCTTGAATACTAATTCTCATTTTTGGTATAAGGGATGTTGCTTGTAAAACAGCATGCAACATTCCTTTTACAGTAGAATGCGGTGGTAGCGGATACGTTTCCGATACTTTGAAAGCAAAGGGCTTTTTGTAACAAGCTGTTTGTTGATACAATTTTAATCGCAAAGCTCTCATTATTCACTCGCCTCTATATATTCAGAAGTGAGATTTTTCAAAGTTGAAAAGAAACTTTCCACTGTACCGTTTACATCATCCGTCAAATGAGCAAATTCATCTTCGTTGCCAAACATACCAGATACAAAACCAATACCCGTATGATTTCCGATATTTTCATTACCGAACGTAGTTTGTAACACATCTTGCAAAGCACTCACATTTAAGTTCCATTTGTTTGTATTTTGCTCTAATGCAACTCTGCCCAAGAAAAACGGGTTAGCAATCGGGTACAATCCTCCGATAACAAACAATGGTGCAAGGCTTTCTTGACGACCACGAATGTTACGATTTAATAATTTGACGATATCAAGTAGTTGATGTATCCGATTTATTCTTGTTTCTTCAGACAAAGTAACATCCCCATCACGTCCAACTCTATCTAAATCCATCGTTAACGTGTACGTATACAAACTTTCATGCTGCTCAATATTAGCTATATCAGGCGTTTCATTAATGCGCTCCGCTAGTCCCAGGTTGTTTAAGAACTCCATATCACTGCGATAAGGTTCAAGTGAAATAGCATGCGACAATCTTGCAACTGCAGGTCTTTTTTGTGATTTCTTCCCTGTTTTTAAATATCCGAATAGATCCATTTCTACTGAATCTTCTATGGATACATCTTCACGAAATTGAAGTGTTCCTTTTGCTTTATCAATTGTATCTAAGTTCCAACCGAACCACTCGTTTCCTAAGCGAACGATGTCATAGCGAATGCTTTGTCGAGAAGCAAAGGTGAGCACGTCACCATTCCCACGATGAATTTTTTTCAATTCCGATAGGTTACGAATTCCCTCACCGTAATTTAGTGAATTGGCTTTCATAATGACTGTTAGTGATAGTGCTTTACCCATTTGCTGTCTCCTCCTCTTTTTTCGTTGTATCTTTTTCTAACATTCCAGCAATAAATGCAGAAGCAATGGTTTCAAAATCTAGCCCCTCATCTTTAAATACATCCACAAAAATATCTGGTATCTCCATGTCAGCACTCATGTACAAGCGGAAGATAGTATCCATAAATCCGTTTTTATTTCCTGATTTCACTGCATTAATAAGTCGGTATGCAACCCCTTCCAGCTTTTTACGTCCGCTTGCACGATATGTCCCCTCTCCTTCATTTCCTGGACGGCTAACCATTTTCTTTCTCAATTTAACACCACAATTTTTTATAAATGTAATACGTTTATCATAACTTGTCATCTGCTTCACATCCTTCCTCGCATTTAATATTCTTCTTCGTTCCCTTACCGCATGATAAGCACCTTGTCCGTGTTGATCATTTTTGACTGCTTCACGTAAATATTGAAATAATACTTGTTTCGGATCGATGCCTTGTAAAATCTCTCTTAAAAAAGTATCTCGCAAATCATACTGATGCAGTAATGTAATCCCCTTTCCATACTTAGCAAGATAACTTGTGAGGTATGGTGGAACGTGGTAGTAATCTAGTAATGTTTTTTTACCTGGATATTGAGAATGCACTTCTATGATCGTACAAGCATTGTTCATTTTCTTCGCTTTATCAAGTGATTCTTCCAATACACCGATAATCGCTTCAGGGAATGATGCTCCACTAGAGCGAAGTGTTTTATAATGTGTATTGTCTTTATAAATAGCTGGAAAAGATTGCTCTGACATGATGATGCTTGCAAAATTTATAATTTCATATGATGTATCATTGCCTCTTTTCCTCTTGTAAAACGTCATGCCAAACGGAATCATAAATAAAACAAGTCTCGCAACCGCACTCATAGGGATGGGCTGCTTATTATCAAAATCCCAGTAAAAATTAGCTGCTTTAATGCGGGATAGTGCAAGTGGAGAAAACATCTTCTCTTCATACGATTGTGTAGCTCGTAACTCGTCAATAAAGCTACATGGCAATACTTCTTCATACAAGTATTGCTTAATTTCTTGCACTGTTGTGCATTTTTTTATTTTTTTTAACCAATCTTTAAAAGGCTTATACTGTGCTTCGTGTTGTGATAAAAACTGAATGATGAGCTGAGGATCTGTGGTGTGTTGGATATGATGATAAAATTGAAGCTCTAAATAGGCTGGTGTAACAAAATCTTTTTCTATTTGTTTGATATGTTCTTTTGTATTGCCATTAAAACTAAGTTGCAGAATACTCGTCTGTCCATAAAGTGGGGTAAGGATCACCGTTCTGGCATAATTCAAGGTCAGCTTCTCGTTGATCATGGGAGTAGAGGCAGCCTGTTGATAGCCCTTTACGATTTGTTCTACTTTGTCCACATCTTCTGCTGTAGTCACTTCTTTTAACTGTTTCATTAGTGTCTTGATAGCAGCACACTGCTCTGTTTCAGGAAAATATTTTTCAATTCTTTTATATTGTTCTTTAATTCTTTCAAGCATATCAGCTGTATGTTTTTTTATCTCCGCTGGTTTTTTTCTCATTTGGCTTAGACACCGGTTCAACCTTTTCATCTCTCGCTCGACTACACTAAATTCATCGATTAAACCATAAATATATTTTGAAGCTACATCTTGTATCGTGTCCGCTGTTATTTCTACCCCACTTCTCGTCATCTTCACTTGTTCATCAAGTAAACGAGTAAATCCAATGAGTCCCGCTGTCATCATCCATTCTTGACTTTCTATATGTATGGACACGCTTACACCCCCTCTCTCTCGACTTCAGTTAATCCGAAGAAAGTTGACTTTTTCCCTAGTCCTAATTGGTAAAGTAACTGTAAATCTTCTACATGACCTTGAAGTTTGAACATTCCCTTATAAGCCGTATAGTATAACGATTGTTCTGGATGAGATTGCTGGAATATGCGATTACTCTCTTTCACCACTACTTTTCTCATGTTGATTGGCGTAAAAACGATAGGTTGATGCAATGATCTATTTTTTGCCTGTGCCACTTTTAAATTTGCATAATAATTTATTTCGGTTTCATAGTTTTCAGTAAAAGGAGATAGTGGCTTACCATCTTTATCTTCAACTAATATGGGAGACAAGGTGGATAAGACAACGCTAGTTGTGCTAATTTCTGACTCTTTTAACAATAAAATAGAGGTTTGATTCCATTTCACTCCATCCACTTCATATTGGGTTAATTTTCTCAATCCATTGAATGCATGAATGGCAAATTCCATCTCAGCACTTACGGTAATAGAGAATTCTTTTAAATGGATATGACTTTGTTCGATTCGGAAGTCTTTTAAGTAGATCGCTGCCGAAAATGGCTTCATCTCATTCTTGTTTTTTTCAAACATTTTGTGATAGTAATCAGCATCTGCTATTTTGATTGCTTCTTTAATTAAACTATACATTTTCATACGATAATGTAACGGAATTCTGTCTGCCTGATATGTGACTCGAAAACGCAAAGATAAATCACCTCCTCAGT
This sequence comes from Longirhabdus pacifica, assembly GCF_004115085.1. Taxonomy (GTDB): domain Bacteria; phylum Bacillota; class Bacilli; order Paenibacillales; family DSM-105158; genus Longirhabdus; species Longirhabdus pacifica. The sequence goes on from NZ_QXJP01000002.1 coordinate 233,566, forward strand.
GAAATATAGACATTAATATTAAATATTCAACCTTAGTTTCCAATTTATACTATACTCTTTCATTTTACAACATTAAATTATTTAATGCTTGTAGTCTTCAATTTAAAATGATATCTTTTGATATTCCTTTGTTTACATTATTACTTTTTGTGATTTTTTATCATTTTCAACATGTAAGAATCAAATTTAAGTATCGAAATGATACAATAGATAAGATGAAGAAATCATGAGAACCAAGTATACGCCTCAGTACCCAGGCAGGCGCAAAGGTTATTGTAAAGATTTCTCCATCTTATGCTTGGTGGTAGTTAGTTGAAGAAGTTCATTTAACTTATGAAAAAAAAGGAGGTCATAAAAAGTGGAATTAGTAATTGGAGTAGTTGGCTTTATTGTAGTGATATACACTCCTATCATTTACAAAATAAATAGAAGGTTGTCTAAAATAGAAGATAAAATACGTTTGCTCGAGTCAAAATCAGAAAAGGAGAATGAAGCTTAATTAGCTGCTTCATTCTCCATGTGCTCTTCCAACATTTGCAATGTTTCTTGTGTACGGACAAATGCATCATACAATAAATCCATTTGATTTTCACCAATCTTATGTGGCACATGTACTGTAAATGTATAACCAGATTTCCAGCATCGTTCCAGTGCATCATAAGAAAATGTTGCATCATACGATGTTTTTTCATCCCACGATGTGGAGATGGTTTCTAATAATGGTTCGTATTGCAGTATGTACTGTTTTTGCAAATCAGAAGATGATAATTTTTTTTCTATACTAAACGAGACAGTAAATGTACAGCCATACCCGTTTTCTGTTGTAGGCTTTGGAAAAGATAAAATGTTGTTATTTTTCTCTGTTGCCTTCTCTGCTTCTATTTTACTTTCCATATAAAAGTCATTTAATCCAGAATGAAGCTTCACCGCAGCTACAGGTTTGGTTTTGTCCTCTGTTATTAAAGCCTCGCTGTCGTGCAATTGAAAAGAAATACGAAACATTCTTGACATGTTGGCAATGTTTACGTGATCTTCTCGATCTAAAATTTTAATTTGTTTGTCTACCTCAGCATCATAGACGGTTCCTTCGACAATAACTTTTAAATTATCAAATACGGTAGGATCAAACATGTCATATATTCACCTTCTTTTTAGTTTCCCCGCTAGTTCCCAGCATCGCATTTCCTGTTTATTTCATTATTTTATGATTGCTCACTCACTACATCATCTAGCATCATATCACGCTGCATATCTTCAAATATTAACTTCACACCGACCCACCATGCTTTATCCTCTGCATATTCTCGATTAATCCATTGGATAGGGTCTACGTCTTCAGGCCTGTCCTTACTTAAGCGAACAATCGTCTTCGCTGCGATACGTGCAGATTCATCGATGGTCGTATTGTAGTCTTGCCAACTATGATAAACATTAAATGGATTATTTGCAATTTCTGCTGCTTGCTCATGATACTTTGGTACAAAGGCTTGTTCTTGTCCAGTTATAGCGAAAAGCAACAGTGGATGAATATTAAATCTTCGTGCCGTTTTATTTAAAGCCGAAAAATACGGTTCTTCCGAGAGTAAAGAGTCTTTTTCCGATAACCAAGCTTTTAATTTACCATGATCGACAGAAGTGAATTGATACGTTGCTGGCAAACTATTTTCAGTCATGTGATGAGACATCATACTCACATTCATATAATAAACTGGTGGACCGCTTCCTTCCCACCGATAATCTACATTGGACTTGCTTATTGCCGCAACGATAACGGTTGTACAAAGAAATGCAACAACACAAATAGTGATAATAGATCCACGTTTATGCGTTCGGATTTTACTGCGAAGCAACGATATTGTTTTTATTGATTTTATGGATGACTTCTCCATTTGCAGCGTCGCAGCAACATCATCCATCCCATTTGGTACATGATAATGTAATATGTATTGCAAAACGGATGGAATGGCTTTACCTTCCGTTTTATAATTTTTTATATATTCCTTAACTTCTTTATGTACTTCTTGCGGCAAAGTCATCTGATATTGTTCTTGCAACCAATCCACTAGAACTTCCCACTGCTGTTCGTTTTTTTCCGCTTCCACTATACTCATATCAATAACATCTGCACTCGTCAGGACATCGACACCGGATTGTAGAAAATGTCGGACTAATTGTTTCGTCATTGCTTCTTTTACTTTAGACGGGAAAGGTGGGATCGCCTCATTGATTTGTTGATATATCATTTGAGCTAATTTTGCTGCATTATATGTTGAATTAGAAACACCTTCTGACTGTATTTTTTGTTTCCATTGTATGATCATTTCTTTGCATACTACGGGTTCATGAAATGTATCCAACATGTATCACTCCAGCAATGAAAATGATACTGCTACATGGATGTAATCAACAAAGAAGAGACGCAGTAACGTGTAACATGATTATACTATGTATTGACTATTCACTAACATTCACTATAAAAATATATGTATTTACAGGCTCATCTTCTAGTAAAGATGATACATAAGATGAAGAAACATATGAATGCGTTTACACATTTTTGTTAAGTATAATGGCTTTATATGGTTTTCCTCATCTTATAAAATAAATTGGACTTTCTGTATTGCTTCACTAAGTTAAATAAATGGCTGAATGGTAATATTATGTATTACCGAAAGAAATAACCATACAACAGCAAACCAAGTGTTACACCCAGAACACCAAAAACAGCTCCTACCGAAGGAGGGGCAGGAACTGGCAATTTCAGAAAGGAAAAAAGAAGTCCTACAATCATCCCTGTGCCAAGTGCTGGTAACCATTCCGTTAGTATAATTTTCATGATGTCTAATTCACCTCGCAGAAATATGATTTCTCTATTTTCCCCTTTTTTATAAAAAAAATCAATAACAATTGTAGAAAATTGTTTTTTTCTTTGTTTTTACGCTTTCCACTTTATATTACAACCTAGACTCGCCTTTTGCTCTTTAAACACAGGTTTACCTTCTAACATAAGGTTAAGAGCCTCTCTTATATCTTTTCCTGTCACAGGGATTCCGCTATCCGGTCTAGAGTCATCTAACTGACCTCGATATACACAATCCAATTCTCCATCGAAAATATAAAAGTCAGGTGTACATGCTGCATCATACGCCTTTGCTACTTCTTGTGTTTCATCATACAAATAAGAGAAAGGAAATTTATTTTTAATAGCAAACTCTTTCATTTTATCTGGAGCGTCTTCTGGATAAGCTATCACATCATTAGAACTAATAGCGATGAAAGAAATGCCTTTGTCCATGTAGTGTTCTGCCAATCTTACGATTTCATCTACAACATGAATAACAAAAGGACAATGATTACAAATAAACATGACAACCGTAGCATTATTGCCAGCAAGATTGCCTAATGATTTTTTACTATTTGTCGTCACGTCCGGCAATACAAAATCAGGTGCTTTTGTGCCTAAAGGCATCATATTTGAAGGGGTTCTAGCCATTATGTATTCTCCTTTTTGTGGAAGACTTTCATCTTCTTATTCCCCCTCATTATAAAGGTCACTGCTTGCTAATTCAAGCGGTTACCTATTTACCCCACTCTCTTTCATAAAGCGAAATCTTTTGCTACACATGACAATTCGATCATTGTTGTTTAAAGGGTAATATTTATACGGTACAAGTTGTTCATCATTCAAAAAGGTTCCATTACTAGATCCTACATCTTTTACAAAATATTCAGATTCACGATTTAAAATTTCGAAGTGTGTTTTAGAAACGCCTACAGATTGATCCGCGTAGTTCACTTTATTTTTATCCCTACCGACGATAAACTCTTTGCCTTCAATCGGTATTCTTTTTTCTTCTCCCTGACCAGACAACAATAGCCACGCTCGGATTGGAGTATCCTTATGCTGAATTCCTTGTACGTGTGTCTCTTCTTGCTCATTGTCTTTATTTATATCTCGTAGCAACACCGTTTTTCCATCATCATCTGCTAATAATGTCGTGTTGTTAGCTAGTGTCTCATAATACTCGTTCGTTGAAGTAGCTAGAAAGTTTTCTTCATGGTGCGGAATAGGGCTATACATAGATGGCTCAGTTGATACTGTGGTATGTTGTTCAGCATATAGAAATGGTGGTTTCCATATTCGAAGCATCACAAACATGCTATCCGCTAGTAATAGCGAAAAACCAATACAAATATATAGTATGGCTTCGCTGGACTTTACAACAAATAAATACCATATAGAAAGAAAAATCATACCTGCTATACATATCACGATGGTCAAACTGGATTTATTCAGACTCTGATCAAACAAATGTGTGGGATTCTGCCCACCATTCATTACGCTTTCTGTTTCATTTTCGGTGTTCATTTTGGTTTTGGCGTTAGCACTAGCTTTAGATTTAGACTTAATTTTGGCTTTAGTTTTGGTTTTAGGTTTAGTTTTAGGTTTAGTGCTAGTTTCAGAAAAAATAGATGTATTGTCCTCTTCATTTGGTACTAGTGGGAGAAAAGCATCTTTATCCTTTGTATGTGATGATAGAGAAAAAGAGCTATCATCTAATAGATTGAAGTTTTTTGGCTGTTTAGGTTCTTGCTTGAAATCATTGCCGGAATCGTTACCGAAATCATTGTGTTCTACATACGATGGTTCTGGTGTACCAAAATCCGTATGAAGAGAAGCAGATTCTCGCTGCATGCTATTATCCAATGGAGAAGAAGATTGAAGTAATTTTTCTAACTCTTTTGCCAGCATCTCCATACTGTTTTCAGGGTGTTGAAATATTTTCAACAAACTTTGAATGCAACCTGCATCCATGTTTCCTACATACGGTGTCAAAACCATCGTTAATTGTTCTATTTGCTTCATTAATGTCAATTCCATATCAAATTGCTCAAAAGGTAAATATATTAAATGAACATCTGTAACATCTCCGCCTACAAAAATAAAGTCTGGATGAACGATAAATTGAGAAGAATGGAGCATATAACTTTCGCTTTTCAGGATTGTTTGACATATATGTAATAAACATGTAAGAAATTGCTGCTCTGAAAATGAATCTTGATCTTTTAAGTGTTGCGATAGCATTCTTTTGCCCGTAAAATAATACATCAATTGTACTTTTTCATTAATTTCATGCACATACAATGGCAACAAACCATTTACTGCTGTTTGCTGCAACATATTCACTTGCAGTGAAGATAGCAGTTTAGAAGGTATACCTCCTTCTTTACTTAATACGATACAATGACCATCATGACGAATAAAATCATAATGAAATCCAAAAATTGTACTCTGTTCCTTCATTTTTTGCACCCCTTACTTCATTACCTATCAATTATTAGCTATAAAAACATGACTGTATAAATGGCTGGAGCAACAGCTACCATAAATGGAAATGACGTTGTCTCCTCATGATCAAAATGAAAAGCAACTTTTTTTAGTGTTACTAGTTGTATCATGTGATTAAAAAATTGATGCACATACCGCTTCACTTTATTTTTAAAGAGCAGGATGAATATCCCAATGATGCCTGCATAAATAACCGAATATAGTATGGAATATAAAGAAAATTGCATACCAACCAACGCTCCCACTCCAGCGAAGAACTTCACATCACCAGCAGCGACTGCTCCAATCATGTATAAGACAAACATAACGACAAAGCTGACTAGAGCGCCGATGAGGGAAGGAATAAGCTGCTCTAAACCAAACAGCATCACATTCAAAATCAATCCAACGATCACCATACTCACCGTCAATACATTAGGAATGATCATCTTCCACATATCTGTAATTAAAGCGACAACAACAAATAATGACAACACACTATAGATCCATACCATATTTTATTATCCTCCTATCCAAATACGTTCCACAGCACGTTTGTATATCGATATTTCTCTCTTCACAAATGGTATTGGAAGTTCTACCGTATACTTTACTTCAATGGCTAACAAAGCATCATTTTTATTTTTAAAACTCGGCACATCCACATCTACGATCTCTAAATTTTCTTCATCTATCCCATTTTTGTTTGCAAATCGATATACGACAGGCTTCACCGCTGCATAAAGTACTTTGTCAATCTCAGGCTGTACTTTACCTGTCACGTATTGCATGGCAGACTGTAAAAAATTCAGGATCGGCTCTGATATCATCGACTGATAATGGCCTCCAAATTCATCTGAAGCCATTTCAGCTTTACCTACATTGACTTGGTTTAATAACGCTCCAAAAGAAAGATTTTCAGTATCTTTTACAGCCAAGTGTATCGGATACGCTTGTGTTGCAACATATTTCGTTGTTTCTGATACCATTGATTGCACCATCATTTCTGTTGCATTGATTTTAATCAACGATATTAAACTTAAAACAAACATCGCGAATATAGGCAATACAAGTGCCGCCTCAAGCACAATGCCCCCTTTATGACTTTTTATTATGTTTTTCATAACATCACCTTCATCCTTTAATAGGAGTATACGAATTGAAATGGTTCTAAATCATAGCGTTCTTCTACATTTCGATTGATCATTTTCATCGTTGTAGGCATGAATAATAGTTTGGTCTGCATCGTCACTTGAGCCTCTGTATAGACAGGCCTGTCTTGCAGGTTGACACCGGTATTCAATTGAATTAATGATTGCATGCGGTACATCATATTTTGTTGATTATGATGTATGAGCATAAATAACCGTAAATAATCTTTGTAGTTAAATGTCAATGATTTCGTGAATTTTTTTGAAATAGAAACATCCTTACCCTCAATTAACTTGTTCATATCGTTATACGCTTCAAGTGCCGCTTCTGCAACCGCTGCTAGAAACGCCAATAATGGAGAGCCAAGGGATAAAATTCTACTATCTGGTTCTGTTAAGTTTTCTGCTGTATGAATGGCTAAACGAATTAAGTACATTTCTGCATAGGCAGAGCTTAAATTTTTTTTACACGTGTCAAAACCGTACAAAATATACTCTGCTTCTTGTGTAGGCAATGTATGTTGTAATGGTTGTGAAAGAGCAGTTGCTGTTTGTGTACTTTTTGTTCCCGGCTCTTGCATCGTTCTATAATTGAACTTTGTTAATGCATATTCATTCACATATACACCTGCTGCCACATCATTTAATGCGTTTGTGATTTGATCTAGAAAATTCATGGATTGTTTCCCTATTTTTTCACTATCTTGAATATCCTCAATCAACATAGATGACTCATTGTCTTCACTCTCATTGTACTGTTTGTACATGTTATAGAATCCGTTCTCACCTTCTAATTGGTCGTAGAGGGGTTGTAGGCTAGATGGACAAATGCCTGTTATGGTATCTAGTTTAGTTAATTGCTTTTCTATTTCATCGAGTTGATTATCTTTCTCTTTTTCCATTTCATCTTGTTTTGATTCGATATTTTTTCTATTGTTTGATACGTAAGTAAACACGCTATTCGCTTTATTATAATAAGCATGATTTTTTGTTGTTAATTTACTGTAGTGTGGGTTGAAATCAGCTGGTTTGTCTACAGATATGCTTTGAAATGATTGCTCAAAAGCATTAAATTTGCTTAAAATATCTGCCATGTTACTACGATATTTTGAAAAAAAGTCATCATCATAAATGTGAATACTGTCGATTAGAGGCCCGTATGTTGTTCTATCTAAATCTGCCTCTTGCAATTTCTGCTTTAATTTATGGTTATAATCTTCTGTTTGTTCTAAGTATTTTGATATATCTTCATTTGATTCTTTAAAAGAAGCACGATATAGCTCAATTTTATCGCTAACTTCATCATAGATTTCAAAAAACTGATCTATTTTATCTAGTATGTCGTTGACCTCTTCTATTTCTTCTTCAATCTCCTTTAATTCTTCTTCTAGCTTGCTAGAATTGCTTTGTTCAGCACTATCATCTTCCTCGTTCTCATCTTCTTCTGCAGTCTGCTCTTCTTTCATTCGCTTCTTCAACTCCTTTTTCTCATCTTTTAACGATTTCAGTTTGTTCCTTAGCTCTGTCTCATCTTCATCGCCAATTTCATCAGCTAAGCTGTCCAATGCTTCAAAATCCACATCCACGACCGTATATAAATGAGAAACGGATCCTTTATTACCAATAAAATCTTTCGTTTCTTTCCATAATGCATTTGCTTTTTTATCTCGATCATTCATTAGCTCTTCAATTTCTTCTAGCTCATCCGCAAGTTTAACGGACTTTTCCATTTCTTCTTTCAAATTATTTTTACTGAATGTATTCACAATGGAAGATATGATTTCTATCGGTGCGGTGTATTTCATATCCTCCATAATTTGCTGCTCAAACACATCTACATGTGCTAGGTTATAGCCATGGTTTAGCTGGATAGCGGTCACATCAGTGTCCAACCAGCTATGATCACCATCACTAACGCGTAAATTTTCTTCTATAATCTGCTTCACTAGTGCATCTGGATTTTGGTGATTGACTCCATATAAACCATAAGGTTGTATTGTAGAATCAAAATGAGAGTAAAGTGAACGTAGTGAGGATTTTATCGCTAATTCTGCTTGATACTGACCTGCTTTAATTCTCGCAAAATCCGCAAACATCGTCACAAACAAAAAAATCACTGATAAAATAATCATGAAAAAAATAGTAGCTGCACCACGTTCTGATTTCATCTCTGCATTATTCCCTATCTTATTCTTCCTCTTCATGTTCCACCTCTTTATGCACTACTATTGTAATACCAGCATCGATAATTCGTTGCCGCATTTCTCCCGTAGGCTCCAGTTTAATCGTCTTTTTGGTCTCAAAAAAATGCCATACCACCACTTCGCCTTCACTTACAAGCTCTATATCCTTTACCAACTGATCCTCCAAGCTGCTATTTGTCCATGAAGATAAGGCGTGATGCATTACACCATCTGTATCTAAAGCATCGATGTCCCTCTCTCCATAAGATGTTTCTATAGAAGACTTTTTACCATTTACCATCTTTTTTAGCTCTATTACTGCTGCTCCATGATCCTTTAATTTTTTATATGGTTTCTCTTCTTCATCTTGTTGCTCATCCATATCCAAAAATTCATTGATGGCTTCTGTTGCCGTACTTTTGTTTAATGTATCTTCACCATCTTTGGCGTAATTATCTTTATATGCTTTTGCATACGTTACTATAAAATCTACTGTACGAATAAACTCCGTCGGTTCTATTATCCATGACTTTGCTTCTTCACCAAGCACGACTTCCGTTTCACCTAATATGCTGACTTGGTTAATAAAAGGAGAGTTCACTTCCTGTTCCAGCTTTCCATCCACTCTTCGCTCTAAAATATAATTAGAGTAAGATAGACTGCCACTGTAAGCTTCATCAGCAGGTAAATCTTGAATGGCTTTGGTTAATTTCATCGTTGCTCTATCGTCACTATTACTTTCACCAGCAGGAATGTCCACTGTTACAGAGGGGTTATTAAAACCTAAAAAAATATTGTATGCCTTATCGTCCGTCCATCGCCAGTAAAATGCTCCCATGGTTTTCGGTTTCATGCCGTAAGCCCCTGTTTCTATATCTCTTTGCTCGTTATCCCAAATGTAAGCTGCTCGTTCGACAGAAGTTTGCGAATAAAAAATTAGTTTAACATGATCATAAGAAGCCGTCGTCAGACCGAGCAGCAATACGACAAACATAATGATAACAGGAAATGCTAGGGTAGATTCAAGCGTAAAACTTCCTTGCTGAGATTTAAACCATTTGTATTTTTTCATTTAATTTCCTGGTCCAGGATTAGTCATATCACCCTTTCCACCTTTGTCGTTTATTTCCCCATCAATATCCCCAAACAAACCGTCTACCCAGGAAATGATGTACTTTCTGAAAATAATAGCGACGACGACAAGTACTGCTACGATTAATAATATTTCTAATGTTCCTAATCCTCTTTGATCTTCATGAAAATCTTTTATTTTTGCATTAAATTTAGTTAACATAGTTATAATCTTCCTCTCACATTTGAATTATTCTTCTAAAATTGCATGCTCATAATCGCAGGTGTAGCCACGATAACTAACACGACTAAAAATATAATAATCATCGGAAATACTAATTTGGATGAAGCTTCTTCACCCATTGTTTTCGTAAGCGTTTTTCTAGATTCCCATAACTGCTGAGATAGTCCTCTCAAAGCTACAACAAGGTCGTTCCCTCCCCGTCTATAATTAAGCAAGACGGTATTCGTAAAAAGGGACACCTCCTGCACCGCTAGCCTTCGATTCATTTCTTCCATCGCTTGTGGGAAAGAATATTGATGACTTAGTAAATGAATCATTCTTTTCCATTCCGTGATGAGAACATTATGTTCTTCTCTTTCTCTAACTTCCACCACTTTGGCCATTGCTTTCAGTAAAGTTTCTCCCGCTGCAACGAGCAACGTTAGTTTGTTCAGCAGTTTCGGCAATTCGATTAAAATCTCTCTTTTTCGCTCTTTTACTTTTTGCTGTAGCTGTTTATATTTAACAAACGGAATCATCAGAGACAGTAAAACAATGAGAAAAATGCCTGCTACGTCTGCTGACGTTCCAATCATTAAAAGGCTAATTAGCATGTTCATACATAAAAGAATGGTAATGATTTGTGCGACTTCTATTTTGACTGCTTCCCACGTTTTCGTTGAAAATTTTAGCGTGTTGATAGGGACATAGATTAAATTTAAGTAGTTTTTTGCCCATCCTTGTATACGCAGCATGTCATAACAGCGTACCCCTACAGCTAAAAAAGGTCTAAAACTTGCTTCTTTACCCTCTTCCTCTGCCAATTGCTTATGATGAGGCCTTACAGTAATGAGGGCAGTCATAAAGATACCAATATGCAAAACTGCTATAGCATAATACACGTAGATCAACTGTCTCACACCTTAATATTCATCATTTTTTGCGTCATGTAATAACAACCCACGAGAACCACCAATGAGATAAACATAATGACTCTACCACCACCAACATATAGAGGGGCGACATATTCAGGAGAGCTTAATTTTAAAAAAGCAATAAATGCAAGTGGAGCCGCTGTTAACACTTGTGATTCAAACTTTTTCTGTGCAATCAACACCGAAATTTCTTGTTGAATGTCCACTTTCTCTCCTATAACTTGAGATGTTTTACGAATCACTTCACTGATGTTGCCACCGGTTCGCTTACATGCGTTAAATACTTCTGTAAAATCTTGAATATCTTCCTGCTTTGTTTTCTCACTAAAATCTTTTAAAGCAATTTCCAACGGCTGTCCATTTCGTAGTTTACGATTTATTAATTGCAACTCTTTTACGATTGGCGTATTCTCATCTGGAAACAACATCTTTATTTCTTTAAAAGAATCTTGAAAAGCGGTCTCTACTGATTTTCCAGCGGAAACATAAGAATTAATAACGATTAACACTTGTTTGAATTGCAATGCTAAATCAAACTTGTATTTGTCTTCCCAATCTTTTATTTTCATTTTCGGATAAAAGATGGCTGCTGACGAAATAATGAAGGCAGCAATCACATGCTGAAAAAATACGTAGCCAATTCCAAATAGTATGATCGCTACAATCACAGTGGCTTGCACTATTTTCTTTTTACTTACGAAAGGACTTTTCACAAAAATCTTTTTCAATGCGCTCCTCCTTCCTTGATTTCAGGTAAGGATAATCCAGCAAGGTGTAGTTTTTCTAAATGGAACAGTGACTGCCCTGTGTGACGTAATCCACCTAGGACTTTCCCTTTCTCTTCTCCGTCTTCTACAAATTGATACAACGGATTTAATTGGATTTCCCCATTTTCCATTCCCTTCACTTCACTAATCTCCATTATTCTTCGACTTCGATCACGTATGCGAGACAAATGAACAAATATATCGATGGCAGAACTAATCTGCGAACGAATGACCTCTACCGGAAGCTGTACATTACTAAGTACCATCGTTTCCAATCTGCTGACCATATCATGGACAGAATTGGCATGGGCTGTACTTAGACTGCCGTCATGACCTGTGTTCATCGCTTGCAGCATGTCCAATGCTTCTGCTCCCCTCACCTCTCCTACAATGATGCGATTAGGCCTCATCCGTAGTGATGTACGAATAAGTTGAGAAATAGAGATCTCTCCTTTTCCTTCCGTGTTCGCATTTCTTGTCTCAAGGGAAACGATGTTGGGAATGGTGCGAATCTGTAATTCTGCTGAATCTTCGATCGTAATAATTCTTTCGTCGTCGGGAATGTACTGGGAAAGCACATTAAGAAACGTCGTTTTTCCTGATCCTGTTCCTCCACCAATGAAAATGTTGTATTTTGCTTTTACTAATGTTTTCAATAACTGACTAGCCTCTTCTGTGATGGAGCCATATGAGATTAAATTATCCATCGTTAATGGTTGCTCTGGAAACTTACGAATAGTAATGGTTGGCCCATGCAATGCAATCGGAGGCAAGACCACATTTACCCTTGATCCATCTGGAAGTCTAGCATCTACGATGGGCGAACTATCGTTTACAATTCGATTTACTTTGCCCACGATAAGTTGGATAATATCTTCTAATTTTTGTTCGCTTTCAAAAACGTAATCAGATAACATCACCCTGCCTTCTTTTTCTATAAAGATTTGCTGGTGATGGTTGATCATAATTTCTGTAATCGCAGGGTCATCGATAAGCGGCTGTAATACATCGTAACCACGAAATGCATTGTACACACGCATGACCATTTCTTTTTTTGCTTTGTTATTGAATTGTATAGCTATATCTAACGTCTGCTCTTCAATCCATCTCAGCATTGCACCGTCATCTTCAAAATCGTATGTTTCGATATAATGCTGTAAGTTTTTTTTAATGGAGAGAATGATTTCTTCCTGGTTCAATGAAACTCATCTCCTTGGACGTTAGCCATTTGTTTATTTCTTGCAAGTACACCGATGGAATGTCTTGCTTCATGCGCACCTGTAATGATTTCCACTGAGGAACATACGGTAGTCTCATGCTAATCGGTAGCGTCTCGTTATTCCAATCTTTGGTTTCTTCGTTCGTCACCTTATTCATCACTAGCTGATGTTGTGGTCGTTGTACTTTTTTGTTATGTAATAAATAATGTAGCAACTGCTGTGTTTTCGTCTTGGTTACTACTGCCTCAGACATCAACCATAACGTAACATCACTGCAAGCACTGGAACCTTCCAATCGGACATGCCAACCAGCATCATGATCCAAAATGATGACATCATACAATCCTAACTGGCGTATCATATCGATCAATTTCTGCATGTCGGTCACGGTGACTTCTTGCATCACCTCCATCTGATAAATAGGAGGCAAGACATGGCATTGCATGACTTCGTCATATGTCATACAAGCCTTGAGCTGCTCCATTACTTGATCTGAGTCACTTTGCAAATAATAAAATAGTCTATCTAATGCATCATTTTTTTCTTGCAAAGACAACTCGAGCCATGAACTAAACGTTTCTATATTGCAGTAAAGTACCTTCTTGCCTTCATTCACATAATGCTGAATTAAGCACCTGCAAAACGTTGTTTTGCCAACTCCCCCAGCTGCGGATGCGACAGAGATCACACAACTTCCATGCTGTTGTGGGGTACCACTTTTTTGCGTGCTGTGCATGTACTGATGTAACGTTATTTGCTCTATTTTTTGCAGCAGATCATCGATGGACTGATACTTAGCCAGTTTAAAAGGTGCTGACTCTAAGGCTTCCTCTTGTCCTTGAGCAAGCTCTATTACGCATACTCCGTGTTCCATGTCCTGCATGCTACTGTCCCATAATGACTTTCCAGCTAAAACAATGTTGGGCTTATCTGTTCCTTGAAGTGCATTACTTAGTGTCTCCGCTGTCGTAAAGCCCTTCACTTTTACTTTCTGATTGAGTGTTAGGGATCTGCTTATATAGTCACAAAAAAGTTTTACATATTTCTCATCTTCATCTGCCAAGAAAATTAAAATAACATCTCCTTCTTTCCTGCAATCGTATTTCAAATGACGCCAAATAGCTTAAGTACACCGCCTAGTATAAAAATAAGGGCAATGCCTGCAATCAACCATGCGATACGCACTTCATTTAATTGCTCCAACTATGCATATCACTCCTTTCCAACAACAAAAAAGCACCGCTAACTAGACCGTGAAAGGTCATCATTAGCGGTGCTTCCGCATTGTATCATTATAGGTTAAAATAAATTTCACATGATGTTGGCTTCAAATTATAACATAAGATAACACTTGTTAAACGTAAACTACATTTAGTTTATACGCATATTAGCAAAATATCAACAATTTTTTACAAAATAATATGTTGCTCTTTATTTTAAATCATTAAAAACAACATCTAGCATAGTTGGTTTAAAACTCACAACAAAATCTTTTTTGTTCCAAGTCCACACGCTGGAATTTTTAAAATCTGGATCACCGTATTGTTCCTCTAGTCTTTTATATAGCTCTGTGGCAATAAAATCTTTGCTCAGAATTTCATCTGTATAATCCCCATTATTAATCATCGAACGAAATTTAATTGCGTATTGAGTTAAAGTATTATTACTAAATACATAGCGAATATGTATTTTATCTGCCTTACCAATTTCGTAATCTAACCAACCTAACTCTATAGTTTCATTTGAAATACCCGTATTTTTGGTTAACTCCTCATTGATCAATACAGCTTGTTCCATTGTTTTTATTTCTTCCATGGTCTTACCTGTTTGATCTTTTAATAAATACGAATAATTATCTAGTATTTCTATAAAGCTACCTTCAAGATCACTTAAGTTTGATTCTTCATTATTACACCCTACTAGAATGATTAACATAAATAATGATAGAAACAGTAATTTAACCATATATTTCGTCATAGTTGAATACCCCCAAATTTTTATCCTATTTAGTATTCAACAAATTTCTACACATTCCTTCTTTCATTATTTTTATTTTTAACCTATAAGTTTAGTAAAATATTTAGATAATGACATACTAAAGAAGCAATAAAATAATTGCTTTATCTTTACACCGAACATGCATAATTAGAATTGGTACGACAAACATAGTATTTCAGTTATGTTTCAAGCAACTGTGATAGAATTTTTTCAAATTTGTTGGGACTCATCATTTCATGTGTAACAAATTTCCCATTATAAAATAGACCAAACGTTGTCCAAACAGTAGGGGCATTTTGCGCTTGTTCTTTAGTCGTTAGTTGATGCGTAGTGAAACTAACCCCTTTCTTTTCTGCAACTTTTTGTAATTGCTCTAAAATACCTACAGCATAAGGACATTGCGCAGTATAATATATAGTTACTCCTTGATTCGTGACCAAAGATTTATCATTTACATTAAAAGAAGGTGTAGGGGCCTCGTCATTCCAAGTCAACGAAACTAAGTCAAAATAAGGTTCTATGTGATCTACTAATGTAAAACCCATATGTTCAAAATACCGTTTTTCACTTAAATATGGAACTTTCTTCTTCCCTACTATATGTACCATCCCATCCATACCTCTAGCCATAGCGTCTTCTTTACACTTTTGTAGCAATTGTTTTCCGTGCCCATTGTCTTTATATTTCCCAGCAATCCATAAACAATCAATATACATATAATTAGGCGCATGAATAGGTACCCACGCCATTTCAGCAGGTAAATATTCGATAAACACTTTTGCTCGCTCGTTTAATCGATAAAAAACTAATCCTTCATCCATTCGTTTACTGAGCCATTGTTTCTTTTCATTCACAGCTTTTTCGTATTGCTTTGTCCCTAACGCACAACATATGTGCTCATCTTGGATGTTGTTTTTTGTAATTTGAATGTATTCCATGCCCCTTGCCTCCTAAGTAAACTAGTCAACACTATCATCTTTTGAAAGATAAAATTCTGAAATCGATGGTAGCAGTCTCGAATCAGCAATATAATAATTTCCATTTATATTATTTAGGGTAAACCCAAACATGCGTTCATCTTTTTCATACAACGAAACGGAATATCGAAACCCATTTCTAGACTCCTGGTTAGGATCTGGATGAAATTCTAAATCACTAATTTGATCTAGCCATAATTGTATATCATCTACATCTGTAAAACTTCTTCTCTCCCCACTTCCCCCATCTACAATGATTATTTTCGTAATGCTGTTAAGATCACCAGGGTATGCCTCTGCTAAAGTTATAATTTCTAATTTTTCGTGTTGTTCACTGCATGCCGAGACCATGATAAAACAAATGACCAACAATAAAGTAAACTGCTTCATCTATTTTTCATTCCTCCTTACCTGTGTATACACGATAGTTTCATTATCTATTTAGAAATATTTTTCAAATAAAAACAATTTAAAACCATGCTTTTAGCATCATTCCTTATTCCTAGGATAGCTTATGTTTCCACATTATCAATGATATGTAAGACAAATTTTTGTTGAACTCCATGTGCTATTGAGTATGATCATGATAAAAAATTTCTACTTTGATTCAGATCAAAGATGAAATAATGATACGCTGCAGTGATATGATATATAATACAAATAAAAAGGCTAGCCATTGAAGGAGGTTACATGAATGGAATTTAAAAATATTAAAACAGAGGATAGACAAAATTTTATGGATTTGTTACTAATAGCTGACCCAGATAAAAACGTTGTCCTAGAATATATTGATGAAGGTACGCTAATTGCCATGATGGATGAAGAAAGATGTATAGGCGTATGTCATTATAAAAATACAGCGGAAAAAGAAGTAGAAATTATGAATATTGGCGTCATTGAAGCTGTGCGCGGAAAAGGATACGGAAAACAATTACTTCAGTATACAATAGCGCATATTAAACATGAGAAAAAGACAAGAATCATACTTGGAACAGGCAACTCTAGTATAGGAAATATTGCTTTTTATCAAAAAAGTGGATTTGATCTGTTCGAACTATGGCATCATTATTTTGTAGATAAATACAAAGAAGAAATTTTTGAAGACGGTATACAGTGTAAACATATGCTTAGATTTGAATATATACTGTGATCTAAGGATCTAAGCAGTTACACTGCAAAGCGTGTTGATTAACCAAAAATTACAAAATAAAATATACTCTGCAGTCAACAATGGATCACGAAATACAAGTCTAATGTCTTGTTTAAGATTGCGTTTTCCTCTTCTAATTTAAATCTGCTTTATCTTCTGGGGTCCTATTTCCGCTACCAACAAATGCACTTTTCGGCTCTTTTCTATATTTTTGTACCGAATTATGAAGGGTTTGATCTGCCAGCTCTAGTTCACGTGCTACCTCAGCAACTTTCCTCCCATTTTCAACCATACGTACTGCTTCAATTTTAAAATCTTTATCGTGACTTTTTCTTCTCATATGTAGACACTCCCGTTCGGTAAATGATAGCTTTTATTACACGATATTTTCTCCCTATTTACCGTGCCCACTTTTTAGACTAGCATCAAACAACAACTCTTTATACTTGTTGAACACCTTTCCACTATTCCTTTTTAAATTGTTCAAATATTGAATATGATTCATTTCCTATTAAAAACTTCAATATTGATTTCCTTCTATGATAGGCCGCATCCACTATGGAACATTGAGTTATTATTAATAACTCAAATAGTTCCTTAAATAACTTAATCAAGACATTTAGTTTTTTAGTTAAATCTTTGATTGGACCTTTTTGTTCAACACAGTTTTGATAAAATTTAACTAACTGTAAGTCTGCACTCTTGTTTCCATGTATATAAAGACAAGAAGTATTGTACTCATTTTTGACAACGTCTAAGTTAATTTTTGCTTTGCTATCATCTAATAATTTCTGTGTTTTTTTTATTAGATTAGCATTAGTTATAGTATCCGTAGAATCGATATTATTAATAATCCTAAGTGAATGTTCAATTATTGATCTTATATTGAAATAATAATATCTTACTTCTCCTTTCTTTATAGATGAAATTAAATAAATAATGTCGGAAGATAGTGCTTGAAATAAAAAAAATTGGGCATCTTGTCTAATTAGATACTTTAAAAAAACAACCTTTTTCAAAATAAATTTTAGGTTATTTTTATCTAATTCACCAATATTATCAAATTCTAAGTCAATAAAAGTATTTATTTCTAACTTTACATCAGCCAATTCTTTAAATGTTAATTCAGCTGTCGGCATCTGTTATCCCATCCATCCATTTACTAAAATCACTACTTGTATTTTTCACTTCTTTATTTTGAATTGATAATTGTAAACATTTGTTGATGAAATTCAGTAGTTCCTTTCTTGAATTTTCATATTCCTTACTATCCAACTTATATATATACCTTGCTGTTCTAGCTAATATCATTGTTCTAGATCTTATAATGTACTCTTTATAAGTTAGATTATAAACACTTTTTAAAAAAGGAACTATATTCTCATTTTTTGAGAAGATAGTTGTATTAAGTATTAACTCAGTGGTAATTCCTACCAACTTATACTTTGCAACGTTTTTAGATTTAAGCTCGCTTCTGTAATAATTTAGTTTATTATTCATACATTGTCTAACTCCTTGGATTCTATTCTATCCAAAAGCTCTATACAAATATCTTGAAGATCATTTCTAGATTTTTTGTACCTAGTTGGAATTGGACCTTGTTTTCCTACCTGAATATCTTTAACATAACTAGTGTTAGCGGTGAAAATATACACCTCTTGAACTTCTGATTTTTCTTCAAAATTCGTTTTCATATCTATTTGTTTAGCCGTCAACTCATCATCAAGAATAGTATAAATTAATCCTAAGCATTTTAAATCTATATCTTCTTCTGATGTTAAATTTTTTATAGCTTTTTGAAGAGATGATATACCAATAATAGAATATCTATCAATTCGATTTGGGATTAAATAATAATCAGATGCAATTAAGGCACTATCAGTATAAATCGTTAACGTAGGTGGACAATCAATAATTATCAGATCATAAATTTCTCTTAAATTATTGTCCTTAATAAACCTTTTTAATTTTTTAATATATGAGTAATCGCTTGATTTGTTTGCTAAAACTAAATTCAAATCTCCACAAACAATGTGCAAATTATCTGTTAATTCCACTATCATTTCTTCAGTGGTAGGAATTTTACTTTCTTCTGAAAATTGCACTTGAGGCTTAAATAATTTATTAATAGTTCTTTCTTTGGGCAAGATGCTTTCGAAGTAATCTTCATCACAATAATTATCTAGTAAAGCTTGAGTAGCATTAAATTGTGGGTCTACATCTATTAATAAGATTTTTTTATTTGATCCCCCCCTATAATTAGCTAAAAAGTCAGCAATCCCAACACTCAATGTTGTTTTGCCAACTCCACCTTTCATATTAATTAATGAGATTATCTTTCCATCTTTTTTAAAAGGTATTTGAATTTGTTCGTTCATATAATGCCCCTCCAATTCCCCTACTTTTATGGTTTAATTATAAAATCAAAGATGTTTTTATTCATTCAACTTACCCTTGAAATGACTCTATAAAAGAGATATTGGACAAATCATACTCAAAATCCTTCTTTTTCAACGAATTACAACACTTTTTTCACATTTGATTAGCTTCATTCCTATAAAGACATCTCTCCACTACTCAAATAACAGTCACAAAATTTGACTACCTACCTCTAAAAATTAGGCTGTTTCGTTTACTATTCCATGTTATTATCATAGCAATTAAAAACTGTCATGATTGCAAATTTAATACGATTAAATCATTGTATATATAGGTTACATTTGTAAGACAAAAATCGAGTTGTGATACTTATTCTTCGATGTTATATATTTTCAATTAAGTAAAAAAACGTACTTTTGGGTACACCAAGAACGTGACAAAACACTTGAATAGGTTGATTGTCTTTTTCCTATGCAATATGATCGATGATCGGTTAATTTTGCATGAATATACTTATATCCTTTTTTAGTATTTCTACTTATTGCTGAAGGCGGAAGTTTTCTTTTTGCATCGCCGTAAAGTCTGCTGGAGTCATAACTTCTTTACCTTGTATAGGCGTATGGGCTCTGTTCCATTTATAGATAATTACTTCGCTGCTGACTCCATATTCGCGGCATAGCTCACTTAAAGGTGTTTCTGTTTGATACAATTCTAAGATAGTTTCTTTTAACGCTTTATTGTATCTTTTTTTTGTTTCGCCTCGGACACTTCCTCTCTATTATTTTGACATAGAGACTTAACTTCATTGTATCCATACTTTTATACTAACTCCAAATATTCCATGCAAAAGAACGGTTCCTATTTGCTAGCGATGTGCTGTGCAATAGGTTTCCCGTGTTCTCTACCATTTTCAATAAAAATGACGTTTGCATTTTCCCCTGCGGCAATGACACCCGCGATATATGCACCTTCTACATTAGACTCCATCGAATGTTCATGAAAAAACGGTGCCCCTGTCTCTTGGTCAATTTGAATACCTAATTGCGTCATAAACGTGCGATCGGGTCGGTATCCTGTCAAAGCAAATACAAAATCATTTTCCATTTCTACTCTTTTTCCATTTTGCGAATAGATGATGCTTTCTTCTTTTATCTCATTCACTTCTGCGCTCCAAAGCATGTTAATTCTGTCTTTGGCTACCAAACTTTCGAATACAGGCTTCGTCCACGCTTTCACACTAGGCGATAACGCTTCTTGTCGGTAGATGACGGTTACTTCTGCTCCAGCTCTTTCTAATTCAATTGCAGCATCGACGGCTGAGTTTTTCCCACCAATAATCGCCACTTTCATTTGATAATAAGGATGTGCTTCTTTGTAGAAATGAGACACTTTAGGCAGGTCTTCCCCTGGTATATGTAGCGTTTTAGGATGATCAAAATATCCTGTAGCTATAATCACATTTTCTGTTTCATACTGCTGTTTTCCTTTTGTACGATGTTGGGTAGTCATCATAAACGTGCCTGCTGCTGTTTTTTCCAATTGTACAACTTCTTCATACATATGGATTCGAAGATGTAGGCGTGAAGCTACCGTTCGATAGTAATTTAATCCTTCGTGTCTTGTCGGCTTCTCATTTGGTGTCATGAATGGAATATCTGCAATTTCCAAACGATCTGCTGAACTATGAAAGGACAAATAAGTAGGATATTGATATATAGAATGAACGACGGAACCTTTTTCTATGATCAGTGGGTTCAAACCTTGCTTCTGGCATTCAGCCGCTGCGGACAACCCACAAGGACCAGCTCCGATGATGATCACTTTTTCTTTTTCCATCTTGGTTTCTCTCCTCATTTATATCTCATTTATATGGATGTCATGTTACAAGTGGACAGATGGTCTATCATGGTTCCACGTTATACTTAATGGAAGATCATACGCTTTTTGAACATTCGTGGTAGTCAATATGCTCCGTTTTTCTCCCTTTGCTAGTAGTGTCCCGTCTTTCACTAAGGCAACGTGGGTAAAAAGAGGAGTGATTTCTTCCAAATAGTGCGTGACATAAACAAGCGTTCCTTTTGCTGATAGTGTCTGCAAATCTTCCAATAATTTTTCTCTTTCATATAGATCCAATCCTGCACAAGCTTCATCTAAAATATACAGAAGCGGATCGTTCATCATGGCCCTTGCAATTAATACTTTTTTTCTTTCTCCTTGCGATAATAAACCTAAGGGATGATTGGCTAGGGATTGGAGTCCCACTTCCTCTAGTAACAGATGCGCTTTTTCCTTCACATCTGAAGGGACTTGTTCATACCAACGTAAGTAAGCACTAGCACCTGTAGCTACAACTTCCCAAACTGGATCTTGCAAATTGAATTTTTCGAACATGGATGGGCTAATATAACCGATCGACTTGCGTAATGCCCTTACATCCACTTGACCTAGCTGTTGACCGAGTACTTTAATTTGACCACCACTAGGAAAGTGAAAACCGTTCATTAGCTCTAATATGGTCGTTTTGCCTGTACCATTGCGACCGAGAATGACCCAATGTTCTCCTTTATTTATCGTAAGATGTATATCTCTCAGTATGTGTTTATGATTTCGTGTGAAGGATACGTTATTAAACTGCACCATAGGGGACAACTTATCTTTCCCGCTATGAGCTACTTGAGCTGCCTTGTTTTGACTCAGACTCATGATGAACTACTCTCTTTAATTTGTGCCAGCACAGCGTCCGGTATAGCTTGATGATTTAACGTTGTGGAAGCTGGTTTCGCTTGAAACAGCAATTCGTACATGCGTCTTCGCCCATAGTCGCTTGATGTATGTAAGTATATTTGTTTCGGCCATAAATTGGATAGTACGATCTCTTGCACCACATCAAATCCTGTCGGTTCATCAAGACCTAAATCGTAATCTAATGATAAAATATCTACTTCGTTGCTTTGTAATAATAGAATGCATTCTTCTTTATTTTTTGCATACACAAAACCTTCTGGACATCTACGAATATCATCTAAATAAACATGCATCATCGCCTATCTCCTATCTTATTTCGTAATCATGTCATTGTGATCGTTGTATGAGCTGGGATAATGTATGTAATTCTTGTTCCTTTTCTCCTGTTTTACTATATGGAGTTTCTAAGATAAAAGGCACAACCAGTGGATTAAAATGTGTTAAAAAAGATTGCAAGGAATCAAGTCCGATATGACCTTTTCCTACATTGGCGTGGCGATCTTTTCCTGATCCACTAGGATACATAGAATCATTGACGTGAACGACATGCACATGGTTTTTGTAGGTTTCCCATACGTCCTTCTTGGATGCCTTGTCCCATGTAGCATGGTTATTCCCATCCCATACCCCACTTGAAAACAAATGACACGTATCTAAACAAAATCCTATTTTATCTTGATGTTGGGATAAATTTCTTATCGTCACACTTTCTTCGAAAGTAGAACCAAACCCACTTGTTCCTCCTGCGTCATTTTCAATCAGCAGCTTTGCTTTTCCGTTCCACTGTGAACAAATGGCATGTATACATTGTAAACTATTTCGATACGTTTGCAATGTATCTTCTCCAGAAAACTTGCCAAAATGAAGTACTAACCCTAGTGATCCACAAGCCTCTGCTATCGTTAGTTCATTCCATATGGATTGCATCATGGTAAGCTGCTGCTTCGGATCATGTACTGTTAAATTTGTAGGATAAGCAGCGTGGGCAACAGATACAATGTTATGCGCTTTGCAAAAAGATGCGCATTCCGCTGCATCATGCACATCAAACGTTTTGATGCTCAAACTTCGAGGATTTTTCGGAAAGTATTGAAAGGCTTGAATGTTGAGTTTTTTGGCTGTTTTCGCTGCTTGTAGGTAGCCATTTTTTATACTAAGATGACAACCATAACGCATAAGACAACCTCCTCAGAGAGATGTGTTCAGTGTGTTCATCTCATCACTCGTCACTGACATGAACCGTTATCCTCCATTATACCCAACCACTATAACGGTAATGAGCTTACATTAAGTCCTTTCTTTTTGTTTAAAATAAATCAACTTTGGGCACTCACCAGCTGTGATTGCCTCCATACATACTAGTCTTCATTGTGCTCCTCCTAATTTATGCCGTAATCGCTGAATACGATGGTTTACAGCTTCCAGCGTCTTTTTTTCTTTATTTCTATTTGCAGTCATATTTACTGTTGCAACGAATGTTTGTTTCGCTTGCTCTGCATAGTACAGTGCCACGTCTAATGATTTTGTTTTATGTTCATAGTATTTAGCCAGCTCGATATACGGTTCCACACTTTTCAATGTCCGCTGCTGTTCTTGCTGAATATGTACTTTCCATAGTTGCACGGCCTCATGTAATTTGTTTTTCTTTTTAAAATACGCTGCTAGCGGTAAGCTAATCCCTGTTACTTCGCTGTTTCTCTGTTCATGATCATGTAGTTCATATACGTACTGCATCAGCTCATGAGCGTCGTCTTCTTTTCCGATTCGTATAAACCATTGCCCTAATTGAAATATTTCTTCCGCTCTCATTGCAGTAATGTCCAGCTTGCCCTGCACTGCTTGACAGAGGTGAATCGCTAACAGCACAAGCGATACAATATCCTGCTCGTTATGTTCAAACACCCCTTGCAGTAACGTATTGTCTTTCTCCGCTAAGTATTGAAAATATAATTGGGGGGCCATCGAACCAGGTACATCACCTTCTCGCTCAATGCCTAGTTTCATTTGCTCTACATGCTGCAATCGGCACGTTGGTAAAATTCTTTTCCACAAACTCCGACTTGGATGTAAAAAGTCAAAATGATGTAGCGTGCTATCTTCCCACTGTATGCGGTGCAGTACAAAGCGATTTTTTATCAATGGCCAATCAAAAGATTTTCCGTTATAAGAAACCCAGTGCGGATAAGCGCTCATTTTATGTTTCACATAACGCAGCATCGCATTTTCTTCTGATGGGTTTCGCATAAAAAGCTGCTCCACGACAAACGCATCATGTTCAACGTCAACGTATCCCATCCCGATGAGAAAAGGAATATTTCCTGTTCCCATGCCAAGTCCCGTCGTTTCGCTATCAAAGAAGAGCAATTGATCGTACTGTACGGTGGATGGAGCAACATCACTTTCAGTTTTAGTTTCAGCAGCAGTTGAAACCGTGGCTTCAACAGCAGCTTGACTAGAAATTTGAGTAGTCGCTTCAGATGCTTCAGGCGTATGTTTCTGTTTCTGTTGTATGAGCTCTGTTAATGCAGCGGCTTCGATGAGAAATTGCTGTAACATATATTGTCCAAAAGTGGTGTGCAATGGGAACTTTTTTATGCGCCTCACAAACCCGGTAGATTCATACGGATACCATGCTGCTTGCAGCGCAGACCAATCCTCCTTCTGCTCTTGTTTTTGCAAAGAAGAAAGAGGCAAATGGGAAGAAGGAGATGATGATATTACGTTATTGTTATTGTATGTTTCCGACACTTGGTCTTTGTGGTTATCTATATGAGGTTCCGCTGTCTGCTTTGATTGTTTTAGACGCTGCAATCCTCTTTGCAATCGGCTCATGAAACACCCTCCCATTTTTCTTTTAAAATAACATGCTGCCTTTACGTCTGGTTACTAAGGTGTAAAGGTATATTACATTATTTCTTCATCTTCATATTTACAATAGCTCATCCAACAATTGGAGCGCATCTTGCTTGCCTGTACTTCCGACTTCTTCTCTCACCCCGACACACGCTGGACAGCCACTTTCACAAGGACAAGATTGAATGAGAGACTTTGCTTGTATCATGATGTCATCGTGGATATGATACAGTTTTGCACTAAGACCGATGCCACCTGGATAGCGATCGTAGAAAAATATCGTCGGCTGATCCGTATGAACCGCCTTCACTTGTGGGACGACTCGAATATCGAAGCGATCACACATTAAAAACACAGGTACGATATGTCCGAATACATTACTCAGTCCAAGCAATGCCTGCTCCCACTGCACAGATAACGATGTCACTAACGCGGAAGAAAAAGCAATCCAATATGCGCTCGTATGCATTTCTTCTTCTGGTAAGTGGATCGGACCTGATCCAATGTTTTCATGTGTGCGCAATCGAATTTTTTTGAAAATCGTCGGCTGTGCATTGACCGTGACCTCTCCAAAAGATCGCTCCACACGTTCCATTTGCTGATGCTGATCGGTATGAAGAACTTTAAACTGCACCGCCAAGCTGGCATCGGTAAAATAATCGACATCCACCTGTCTCACATACGCTTTTTTCTCTTCATAATCAAGCTTTTCTACTTGAAACTGTACGCCTTCGTGTAAGTAAATTGCTTCTTCATGCACAAGTGTTGGCGCACTAAATCGATCCACTTCCCCAATGACTTTACTGCCTTCACTCAGGTCAATGATAACGACATTTTCTTGAGCTGCAAGACGCAGAGAAATGTTATGTGCAGGGAAAGATTGACTCATCCAGTACACTTTGTTTTGTACACGATGCAGCGTCTGTTCCTCTACTAAAAAGTCTAATACTTCTTCTAATGATTCCTCTCCGAACGTTTCTCCTTGCTCGAAAGGTAGTTCATAAGCAGCGCACTTCACATGATCGATAATGATGTGTAAATTATCTGGATCAATTCGCGCTTCTTCTGGTGCGGTTTCGAAAAAGAAAGAAGGATGCTGAATCACATGCTGATCCAGCGGATTGCTACTGGCGACCATGATTGTAAGCGAGCTTTCGTGTCTTCTCCCTGCCCTGCCAGCTTGCTGATGTGTACTCGCGATCGTGCCTGGATAGCCGTTCATGACACACGCCTGCAATTGACCAATGTCTATTCCGAGCTCTAATGCATTCGTACTGACAACACCTTGAATTTCTCCTGTACGCAATCCTTTTTCAATCTCTCTTCTTTGCTTAGGTAAGTAGCCACCCCTATAGCCGCGAATCGTCTTGTTGCCAATTTTACGCTTGATGATATCTTGTAAATACGTGAGTAAAATTTCCACGCGTACACGACTTCGTGCAAAGACGATCGTTTGAATCTCGTTTTCTAATAACATGGTAGCGATTTTCTTCGTTTCGAGTACACTACTTCTGCGAACACCTAATTGCTGATTCACGACAGGTGGATTGTAAAAAACAAAATGTTTTTCTCCTGACGGAGCCCCATTATTATGTATGAGAGTGACTTGCTCCCCTATTAATCGTTCCCCATGCTCTTTCGGATTAGCGATCGTAGCAGAAGCACAAATAAACTGTGGATTCGAGCCGTAAAAGGCGCAAATTCGTTTTAATCGGCGAATCACATTGGCAACATGACTGCCAAACACCCCTCGGTATGTATGGACTTCATCGATGACGATGTATTTTAGATTCTCGAACAACTTCACCCACTTCGTATGATGCGGTAAAATTGCTGCATGCAGCATATCTGGGTTCGTTACAACGATATGACCTGCACTGCGAATTTTCTCACGAATCGTTGGTGGTGTATCGCCGTCGTACGTATGTGTGCGTATATCCACTTCCATCTGGTCAATCATCTGTTGCATGGATGCAAGCTGATCTTGTGCTAGCGCCTTCGTTGGGAATATATACAGCGC
Organism: Longirhabdus pacifica; assembly: GCF_004115085.1. Classification (GTDB taxonomy): domain Bacteria; phylum Bacillota; class Bacilli; order Paenibacillales; family DSM-105158; genus Longirhabdus; species Longirhabdus pacifica. The sequence goes on from NZ_QXJP01000002.1 coordinate 260,567, forward strand.
TCGATGCTGATCGTTTTTCATGATGGAATGGAGAACAGGCAAGTTGTAGCACATTGTTTTTCCAGACGCTGTCGGTGTGACAACGACGATATGGTTTCCTTTCTCCACGGCTTGAAAAGCAGTTGCTTGGTGTGTATAGAGCTGCTCCATCCCTTTTTCTTTGAGGGCTTTTCTAATATCAGAGTGTAGCGCTTCTGGCACATTTACTGTTTGTGCTGGTTTCGCTGGCTGAACATGCCAATGGGTCACATTTTCCATAAAGGAAGGCTGCGATTGCAGATGTTGGATAAAGGAATGAATGTGTTTATACTTTGCTTGTATCGGGTTCATATTTAACGCTCCATTACAATAGACTATAACTTTACTTTCAAACGAACGAGCCGTTCATGATTTCATTCTATTATAGCATTGTATGCGAACATTTGTTGCAAAAAATGATGTGGAATAAGTTGTTAGTGAAGGCTATAGCGTAATGGAATACAGCAATGAAATGAAGTGATTGAACCATCATTAGAATGGAGTAACAGAAATACATAACACAAAAAAGCCATTTTGAAAAGGAATCAAAATGGCTCGTGCTTCTTATATATAAGTTGATTGAACTTGTTCAACAACTTATTACCGCTACCATAAGATGGAGAAATTACAATATTACAGCCTTTGCGCCTGGCTACTGAGGCGCAAACATGGTTATCATTATTTCTTGATCAGATAAGTTGATTGAACTTGTTCAACAACTTATTACCGCTACCATAAGATGGAGAAATTACAATATTACTACCTTTGCGCCTGGCTACTGAGGCGCAAACTTAGTTATCATTATTTCTTCATCTTATATATTTCTTAAATTTTAACCTCAGCTTCTATATTACGTAAAATAATTTGAGTTAAGGCATGTCCACTTTCAAGTTCGGAGACTTCTTGTAACGCCCCTTTGTATCCTGCTTTTTCCACAATACGTTGTAACTTCATGGACTCCTCATCCTCAGCAAAACGATATTGCAACGCAGCGGCGATCGTTTTCGCTAAATGGACGGGTTCTTTCCCAAGCAGTTCATAATATTGTCTCGCTGGCGAAATCAATCGATCGTTAGGCCCAAGTTTACGAATAGGACCACGTGCAACACGAGTAATATCATCATTAATATACGGATTTTCAAATCTTTCTACTATTTTATTGATATACTTTTGATGTTGATCTGCATCAAATCCATATTTTTTAATTAATACTTCACCAGTCTCACGCAACGTCGCTTTTAAATCTTGTTTTACACTCTCATCTTCTAACGCTTCTTTGATCGTTTTTAGCCCTGCTTGGTGACCTAAGTAGGCCACAGCAGCATGTCCAGTATTTACGGTAAATAGTTTACGTTCAATAAAAGGGATTAAATCTTCTACATACGTTACACCTTCAATAGTAGGTACTTCCCCTACCATACTGGAGCGATCAACCACCCACTCGAAAAACGGTTCTACAGACACCATTAATTTATCTTCATTTTCTTGCAGCGGTACAATGCGATCGACAGCAGCATTAGGAAAGGCAAACAGTGCGTCAAACTTTGCTTGATCACTTTCAGCAATAGCTGCATACACTTTCTCTTTTAAAAACGCACTACCACCAATCATATTTTCACATGCGATAATATTTAACGGTGTACTATTGCTTCCCACTCTTTGTGTTAGTCCTTTTGCTATGAGACCAGCAATTTTTTCTAGAATATGAGGACCAACGGCTGTTGTAATGATATCTGCCTCTGCAATTTCTTGGATAACCTGTTCTGGGTTCGTTAAACTATTGATTGCTCTTACATTGGTGATGGTTGTTTCCTGGCTGGATTCTTCTGCTAAAACGACACGATATGCTCTTTTTTCATTCAGCAAAGAAACGATTTCTTCATTCACATCTACAAAGCATACTTCATAACCCGCATGTGATAATAAACCTCCAATAAAACCTCTACCAATATTACCAGCTCCGAAATGTAGGGCCTTCATGTTAGTTCACCTCGTTGAATAGACTCAGCATTTCACTTTCTGATGAAGCTTGTAAAATTTTGTTGATGTTTTCTTCTTCTGAACATAAAATCGCTATTTTAGAAAGAATGTCAAGATGCTCATTTCCTTTACCTGCGATACCAATCAATACTTTTACGATATTTCCGCTTCCAAAATCTACTCCGTTAGGAACTTGTACGATAGATAATCCAGAGTTTAACACCATTTTTTTTGCATCTTCTGTACCGTGCGGGATAGCAACAAAGTTACCCATATAGGTGGACGTTAGCTCTTCACGCTCTAACATTTTTTCAATATAACTTGCTTCAACGTGTCCGTTTTCCACGAGAATTTGTCCTGTTTGTTTAATTGCGTCCTCTTTACTGCTGAAGCTCGCATTCAATGTAATATTTTTTTCGTTTAAAATGTTTTTGTCCATGATTATGACTCCTCTATGTTGATATTGGTTTTTAATTCAAAAAATGTTCTTAATTCATGTACTAAATATTGATATATTGCTTCTTCAGAACCCGATTGAAACGTTTGGATAGACTTTTCATCGCGAATCATTAATGAACTGATAGCACTGAGTACTTCGAGTGTCGCTTCACTTGCCTCTGTTGGGCTTAACATGAGCAGTATCGTCTCTAGCGCTATCGTTGAGCCATCCATCGCTTTTACCGTGATGGGGTTGAGTAACGTAATCATATGGAATGAAGGAACATTCACGTCATTATTTCTAGTATGGTATAAAGCCATCGTCGTACCTGGAATACCTAAAGCACCCATCTTCTCTCGTTTCAGCAAACTTTGAAACACCTTGTCTGCATCGCTCACGTTACCTTGCTCTTGCAATCTTTCACACACATCACGTAGTGTGTCTTCAAGCTGCATTTCTTTCTGTAAGTGAAAAAGTTTAAAGCCTTTCATGATGTCCATAATGATGACACCGTATAAAATCATTTTTTCCAATTGCAGTAAAAACGATTTACCATTCACCTGATTTTCTTTGCCTTTATACTCCGCTTTTTTGTGTACCATGGATTTTTCATTCATGAGTGAACTTAGCACTTGTTTAAGATCCATTTTGGACAGTAGCGGACTGACTAGCGTGTACTTCTCACTAAAATCTTTGAGCGGCACGGTGGAAACGATGATGTCATATGCATAATTTTCAATCCTGTCGAGTTCAAACAACGAAATGTTTTCTGTTTTCAAGCCTGGAATCTCGTGTTCTAACCTTGTGGAAAGGATTTTGGACGTGCCTATTCCACTGGAACATACCACTAAAGCTTTATATTCATTACTTACATGTTGATTTAATAAAGCGGATGCAAAATGCATAACAAGATAACCAACTTCTTCTTCTGGCACATCTAAGTTCGGGAAGGCTTCTGAGATGCCTTCTTCAATGATGTGAAATAAGTCGTCGTATTCTTCTTTTATCTTCGATAGTAACGGGTTAGAAATGTCCATATTTTGCTTTATTCGATGAATGGCTGGCTTGAAATGAGCAACTAACCCTTGGAATAAGGAAGCATGATTGGTCAAATCATAGTCCAACTTTTCACTAATAATTCGAATGAGATGTTGTATGGACACGCCAATGTTTAACGTTGAATCTTCTAAAAAATCTTCGTAGTCATTGCGAATTTTTGCTCCCATTAAATGCATCGTGATATAACCTAGCTCACCTTGTGATACTTGGATATGGAGCGCACTTTCTAATGCGGTTGCCATTTTTTGAGCGACTTCGAATTCTTTGAACTGTTTTAAATTGTTTAGTTCATCGATATCAAATGTAATTTCTTCCCCTTGCTGAATGCGTTCAATAGCAAGCGCGAGATGAATGATTAATCCGATATAAGAGCTGTCCGCGATGTCGTACGGCAAGTCGTCTTTGATGGCATTGATTTCTTTTTCAATAAGAAATAATTTGTGTTTATCGACGAATCCTAATAGTCGATTGTTAATGTTATCTATGGCATTAGCATCCGTTATTTTAGTTTGCATGCTATCTTTGATCAGCGATATGAGCTCAAACTCATTTAAATTATCGTTAATATTTTTACTCATAAACTTTCTTTTCGCTGACTCATCTCCGACGATTTCCACACCATAGCCGCGCTTGCGCAGCAGTGTTAAACCAAAGGCATGTAACTGTTCTTCTATCTTGTTTAAGTCGTTACTGATCGTAGCAATGGTTACATCTAATTCATTTGCTAGAGATAGCAGTTTAATTGGTTCTGATGTCGATAGAAGTGATGATAAGATCACCATTTGTCTTTCTTCTTGCGTATATTCATTGTGGGAGATGTTAAGTAAATAACGCTGGAGCTTGTCTTTTCTTTCGGTTTCACCGATTAACTTAATTCCTGCGCCCGCCTTTTTATCTAGTCTCATCCCAAATTGATTTAATATATGCTCTACTCCTTTTAAATCCCGATGAACCGTACGAGAGCTAACATCCAATTCTTTAGAAAGTTCTTTTACCGTTGTCTTCTCGGGTTTAAAAACTAATAGTTCCATAATTTTTCTTTCTCGGGCAGAAATATAAATCGTAACCAACCCCACTATTTGGAAAGTTAAATATTTTATTTAGTTTGAGCTAAACGCATCATAATTATGACGAACCATCTCCTCATATCAAATGATATGAAAGTCTGTAAGCTCATTCAATGAAATGAAATTAGTGTTTTGTCAGCAGTATTGATGACATGATTAAATTGTTGTATTTCATAAAAGGAATAGGAGCTGATCTTTGCTTTAGATCAGCTCCTTCCACCGTTATTTTAAGTTCTGAATTAATTCATCGTACTTAGGACTGTTCAAGAAGTTTTCTACTGAAATATGATAAGCACTAGGTAGCTTGTCTTTCGCACGAGATGTTAAGTCTTTATGCGTTACAATGACATCTGCATCATTCGGAATATTGTTAATCGATGTATTCGTAATATCGATACTTAAACCAGCCTTTTGCGCTTTATTTTTGAGGATTGAAGCTCCCATCGCACTGGAACCCATTCCTGCATCACACGCAAAAATTATTTTTTTCACATTGGAAAGATCTTTATTGTCTTCATTGCTTTCTTTTGCTTCAAACGTATTGGCAACGGAGCTCTTTTTCCCTTTCATTTCTTGCATCTTTTCTGCTGCATTAGAAAGGTCTTCCTCGTTCCCCTTGCTTAATTTTAAAATCAATGATGCCACTGCAAACGATACAGCTGTTGCAACAAGCACCCCTAAAATAACACCTAAGTGTCCTCCTCCTTTTGGAGTCATCGCCAATAAAGCAAAAATACTTCCTGGAGATGGAGGTGCTACTAAACCGACATTAAATAACGTAAACGTAAACACACCACTGATTCCACCTGCAATAGCTGCAAGAATTAACATGGGCTTCATTAAGATGTATGGGAAATAAATCTCGTGAATCCCACCAAAGAAATGAATTACTGCTGCCCCTGGAGACGTTTGTCTTGCTGTTCCTTTACCAAAAATCATAAACGCTAACAAGATGCCTAAACCTGGTCCTGGGTTAGTCTCAAGTAAAAATAGAATGGACTTTCCTGCTTCAGCAGCTTGTTCCGTCCCAAGCGGACTTAAAATACCATGATTGATGGCATTGTTTAAGAACAATACTTTTGCTGGTTCAATAAAAATATTTGCAAGTGGCAACAATCCTGCATCGATAATCGCTTCCACACCACTCGCTAACAAGTTGTTTAATCCTTCAACAACCGGTCCAATTCCCTTAAAAGCAATAATCGTTAAAATACCTGCTAAAATACCTGCTGAAAAGTTATTGACTAGCATTTCAAAGCCTTGTCTTACTCTGGGCTGAATAACACCATCTAACTTTTTAATCAAGTATCCACCTAGTGGACCGACAATCATAGCTCCAAGGAACATTGGAATATCTGTTCCTACAATAACACCCATTGTGACGGTAGCACCGACTACACCGCCTCGGACGTCGTAAACCATTTTACCCCCTGTGTAACCAATTAATAATGGGAGTAAGAAAGTAATCATTGGTCCTACAAGCTGAGCTAAATCTTCATTTGGAAACCAACCTGTTGGAATAAATAACGCGGTAATCAATCCCCAAGCAATAAACGCTCCTATATTTGGCATAATCATGCCACTCAAGTAACTACCGAACCTCTGTATTTTTGTACGAAAACCTTTGTCTGCCATATTATTTCTCCTTTTCTTTCATGGTGTTGTACAATCATGATGACTATACGTCTATACTAATCTGAGAATGAAGCGTTTACAATTCAAAGAAAAACCCTTTTTGTCACGAAGGATGTTGCCATATTTAAAATTGCTAAAAACTACAGCAGCTGTGGCTACTTCGTCTTACGATGTATTTGTACTACATGCGCTTATTGATGGAAAATGCTGCTTTTGAAGATTATGGTATGATAGAAAGAAGATAAAAAATATATGGAGTAGACTTCACTTTATTCATGTCAAGGAGCAACGAGATAATGATAAAAATAACTATAAAACCGATGATTTTTTTCTTATTTTTTCTTATGATTACCGGTTGTATGCAAGAGGATACAACGTTACTGGTTGAAGAGCATCATGAGGAGCAAGACGAAGCCTATCCGCTAGGGGAACAAACAGACGATGATCAAACCATACAAACTTTTGTACCAAGCATAATAAATACGTTGAACGATTTTGTGGGGGAACATCAAAGTGAGAAGGAAAAGATGACAACACAAACAGAAGAAGGAGACATGACAAGGCAAAACATACTAGAGGAGATGACATTGGAGCAAAAATTAGCGCAAATGCTCTATGTTGGTGTGGATGGCACTTCCTTATCTTCTTTGGATCAAACGTTGATAGCAGACAAGGATGTTGGTGGCATTATTTTATTGAAAAATAACGTAGAAGACGAAATGCAGCTGCTTCAGTTCATACAAGACATTAAAGCAGCCAATGGCGACAATATGCTGCCACTGTTTATTGGTGTCGATGAGGAAGGCGGCAGAGTCAGTCGTATACCGGAAGAAATTTTTCCTAACTTACCTAGCAACGCCTTAATTGGAACGTTGAACGATGCGGAGTTATCTCATACTATCGGTGCACTACTTGCTAAAAAGGTTCAGTATTTTGGATTTAATATGAACTTTGCTCCCGTCTTAGATGTCAACAACAATCCACTTAACCCTGTTATTGGCGATCGCTCTTATAGTGCAACGGCAGATGTCGTGACGACGCTAGGTGTTGCCACGATGAAAGGAATGAAAGAGCAACATATTATTCCTGTCATCAAACATTTTCCTGGTCATGGGGACACGGTCGTTGACTCTCACTACGATTTACCTGTCATCCATAAAACGTTAGCTCAGCTGGAAGCGTTAGAACTTATTCCTTTTAGAGCAGCAATCGCAGAACAAGCAGATGTGGTGATGGTTGCCCATATTTTATATCCTTTGCTGGATGAACAATATCCAGCAACGTTATCTTCGAACATTATGCATGATTTACTACGTGAACAACTACAGTTTGATGGTGTGATTATGACAGACGACATGACAATGGGAGCCATTGTGGAACACTATGGTTTAGCAGAAGCAGTGCTACTATCGATGCAAGCAGGAGCGGACATGGTGATGGTTGCCAATCACCAAACTGAACATATGGAACACATCATGAGTATGCTGACTCAAGCGGTGGAAGAAGGAACATTATCTATAGAAAGTATCGATGGAAGCGTGCTCAGAATAATAAAGTTAAAGGAGCAATACATACAAGATTCAGCTGATGATTCACAACTAGCACCTCTACAAGCAGATCAAATTACAGAAGAAATAGAGCACATATTACAGCGCATGAAACAAAAATAAGGAACAAGGAAAAGTCAGATGGTGTGAATAACCATCTGACTTTTCTCTTGTTGCATAACTATGGTATAACGATATAAATGATATCACTGTATCAGTATATTCCCAACATTAGTCGTTCAATATGATACCGTATTTTCGAAGAAAATCACGCACTATCGGAAGACTTTTATTAATGAATGGCACAGGATCATCGTCGACTTGAAGTACATAATTCAAATAATTGACTCTTCGAGCTGTCATCAATACATCTAAATCGTAGTCTGTAAAGTGAGGTAATGTCCGCACTTTTTCATAACCTTGATACAACTGCTCTTTCACTTTTTCTATATCGAAATTTTCATCGTAGTTGTAATAATAAAGTACACAAGCAAATTCATGTACAGGAAGTGCCAGCATGCAATCTTCAAAATCAAGAATAGACATTTCGTCGCCATCTACTCTAACATTCCACGGATTTAAATCAGCATGAATAAATTGAATGTCGTTACTGTGATGAACATAAAATTTAGCTAACTCCTGATCTAAAAATGGAATGATTTGATCCATCAATTGATGGTATTCCTCTGTCAAGAAACGCTGATATTGTTTTTCCTTGTAGACGGCTTGTTCCCCTTTGAAATACAACACTTTATCCCATTTGCGTGGATGTACATGATCTGGAATTTTTACGCCGAGTGTTGCTTCATGCAAGTGAGCCATTTTTTCTCCTAGTTGAATAAAGCGCGCTTCATTTTCATGTCCATCCAAATCTTCTCCTTCCAGCCATGTAAACAAAACCACTCTTTTAGGAAAAGCAAAATGTTCTGACGAAATGAGCTGAACGAATTTTCCATCTTTTCCACGCACTACACTAGGAATGACAACACTATTCTTTTTAACCACGATGTCCATATAAAATAACTCTGCTTGATTATCTTCCAACGTACTCGATTCTTCTTGATATATTTTCAAAGCATATACATTATTTTCTACATCTACCCATTTGTAAAAGACGTTGGTTTCTTCCGTTAAATATGAAGTTGATTTTAATGGTACATCATATCTTTCTACCGCCAACTGTGCGATGTGATCGAACTTTTTTCTATTTTCCATTTATATAGCCTCCTCTATGCTATTTCATTGTTACGTGCATATGGATGATAGTTAACACAAAGTTAACTATATAAATAGAATTACAATAACATCATCATCGGTATCAACCTCCTCAACCTTACTCTACTAATATAATATAGATTAAATATTTATTCCATACTTTCTTGCATGATTGAAAAGAAAACTATGTTATAATTACCTTACTTTAACAAAGAAGGGACTGGACTATGCGCAGAAATCAATACCTTTAACCTTATCTAAAATATTCAAAATTAGAGGTGAAAGTGTTGATACAAACGAATGTATACACAAAGCGTCTGCATTTAAGAAAATTAGAACAAAACGATGCTGCATCCCTGTTTACCATTTGGTCAGATCCTGACGTTACTCGCTTTATGAATATTGATGCTTATACAACAGAAGAACAAGTGCTGCATATGATTGGCATACTCAACAAGCTTTTCGAAGAAAACAAAGCGATACGATACGCTATTATCAAACTAGATACGCATGACATCATTGGTACGTGCGGATATAACATGTTTGACTTTGAAAATGAAGTAACGGAGATAGGATACGAACTAGGTAAAACATATTGGGGACAAGGCTTTGCTGCTGAAGCCATCCAAGCTTTATTAGACCATGCGTTTCATACGCTTTCGTTACACAGAGTAGAAGCAAAAATAGAGCCTAATAACGTAAATTCCATTCGATTAATAGAGAAACTGCAGTTTTCTCTCGAAGGTACGAAGAGACAATGTGAAAAAATAAATGGAAAATGGATTGATCTTCATCTGTATGCAAAATTAAATGAAGCATCGCCCACTTGACGACAATAAATGAACATAAAAGAACAACAAGCCTATGCGGCCAACTGCCATAGGCTTGTTCCACTATAGCATTACTTTTTTAATCAACTACAATGGAGGATGAACATAATGAGTGCAATCGTTTCAAAACGCTGGGTATTAGCAAGAATGTACGAACCAGATGTCATTATGGTGGACTGTCGCTTTCCACTCGCTAGCGCTGATCGTCATGCAGGAAGACACCAATATGAACAAGACCATATTCCTAGAGCGATATATTTAGATCTGGAGCAAGATTTATCCGGTGAAATAAAAAAACATGGCGGTCGACATCCTCTTCCCTCTTTGGAGCAGCTAGCAACAAAATTAGGTAAAATGGGAATCAATGAACATGTTCGCGTTGTTGCTTACGATGATCAAGGAGGCGCAATGGCTTCACGACTTTGGTGGTTACTTACTTATATGGGGCACAAAAAAGTGTATGTCATGGATGAGGGATATACGAAGTGGAAAGAAGAACAATATCCTGTAAGCAGTGAGCCTCCTGCTGTGGCTGTACCTGTGCATTTCACCCTAGATGTTCAACAGCATATGCTTTTTACTGCTGCGGATGTCAAACAACATTTGGATGATCCGCGTAGCTTACTTGTGGATTCCAGAGAACGTAAACGATACGAAGGCAAAGAAGAACCAATAGATAAAAAGGCAGGAAGAATTCCTGGTGCTAAGCATTATTTTTGGAAAGAACTGTTGCATGAGGACGGTCGTTTGAAATCTCAAACAGAACTGCAACAGCATTTTAAGTCTATAACCAGCGAACAACATAAACAAATTGTAGTGTACTGTGGATCTGGCATTACTGCATGTCCTAACGTGTTAGCGCTACATGAAATAGGTATTCATGATGTGAAACTGTATGCTGGTAGTTGGAGTGATTGGATTTCTTATCCTGACAATCCAATTGAACTTTGATGCTTGTGTTCATCAATCACCATTCCATAAATTTCTGCTCTGAAATGATGTTATACCCATGCTGCTTTAAAAGTGCTGTGGTCACTCCCTCTCCTACTATTTTTTGACCTGAAAATTGCCCATCATATATGAACCCACTGCCGCAAGATGGGCTGTTTTCTTTTAACACAATACAATCAACATTCAACGATTTCACAAGTTCTAACGTTTTATAAGCTCCCTCCACATATTTTTCCGTTACATCTTTACCTGTGCTATCGATGACTTTAGCTTTCCCTTGTAATACGTCTTTCCCATTTCCCCCCACGATTTCGGCTGGCTCTCTTGGCGTTGTCAAGCCTCCCAACAGCTCTGGACATACAGTTACCGCTTCTTCACGTTCTGTTAACTGCTGAATTTTACGTATGAGCTGATCTCCACCATCATATCGGCAAGCAACACCTGCCAAACAAGCACTTACCATGATCATACTGTCATTCCTCCTTCACGTATAGCTGATACGACCTTTATAATTTCAAATTATGATTTATTTTATCATATATAAATAAACTTTAACTTCCTCACTATGTACTTGCCGTGCCTCCTGATATAGTAACGACATATGCTGTATTACTTATCTATATAAGATGAACAAATAGCGAGATATAGGTTTACGCCTCAGTTGCCAGGCGTAAAGATCTTCATATCGAAATTTCTTCATCTTATGCTTAGCGGTAATAAGTTGCTTGAACAAGTTCATTCAACTTATCTATATAAGATAAAGAAATAATGAGATATAGGTTTACGCCTCAGTTGCCAGGCGTAAAGGTCTTCATATCGAAATTTCTTCATCTTATGCTTAGCGGTAATAAGTTGCTTGAACAAGTTCATTCAACTTATCTATATAAGATAAAGAAATAATGAGATATAGGTTTACGCCTCAGTTGCCAGGCGTAAAGGTCTTCATATCGAAATTTCTTCATCTTATGCTTAGCGGTAATAAGTTGCTTGAACAAGTTCATTCAACTTATCTATAAGATAAAGAAATAATGAGATATAGGTTTACGCCTCAGTTGCCAGGCGTAAAGGTCTTCATAATAGGAGGTGTCTTTCCTGTGGTTCATGCTTCTCCACTAAATCAACGCTTCTATAGTCCAAAAACCATTCTCGGCGTGTTTGTGCAATCTATTGTTACCAACGAACTGACAAAGCAGCAACCTAATATTTTGAAATTCCCTAATTTTAAAGCACTAATAGACGTCAGTAGACAATTGGAAGAAACCATTGCCGTTTACTTCTTTTCTGAGCAGCATATCAACTTTAAAAAAAAGCAAATACATGGCATTGCATACAATCATCAGTTAAATCGATGGGAACATGATTTTTTTCCACTGCCTCACGTCGTGTATCATTTCAGTAAAAAAACAAAAAGAAATACAACTATACTTTCCACGATGAAAAATAAATATCGTATTCAATTTATCAATACCCCTTTAGATCATAATACGAGTTGGAAAGAATACGAAATATTAAGTAAACAAGCTGACATCAGAATACCTTACAGTACGCAAGGAAATTTGAGATCACCATCCATACTAAGGAGAAAAATGGCTGGAATGTTAGAGCAATACCCTATCCTTCATATTAAAGGAACTTTCGCTAAAAAAGAGCGAGAGATGAAAATAACAAAAGTAAATCACAATCGCATCCGTTATCATTTAAAGTTAAAAAAACCAATTACAAAACATGTGAAAACAATGGCCGATTTGATCAAAGTATTCAAGCGTTATTACAGCGCCAATATCATCACTATTCAACAGCCCATTCCTCATCTCCAAGTCAAAAGCCAGCCTATTCATTTTCGAGCAGAATTGCAGCGGGGCCTTGATGGTGAATTGAATGTAACGGGAATAACAGCAAAAATAGGACAAATGAATGCCCTAACTACCGTTCAAGGTCAATACATCACATTTGAGCAATGTATGAAAAAACATTTTAAATTTAACGATATAAGACTATCTCAACTAAAAAATAACATCACGTATTTACTGCAAAAAACGCATATTACGTTAGAAGAGTATTATGGCAAAATGGGTGAAATCGGTGTGGACTTTGCTCTCGATCAGCAATTAAATTTCTGGTATATAAAAAGCAATCGGAGATCTAACAAACAAGCTTTCTGTAAGGCACATGTCCAAAAACAAATTGAAGCGCTTTACTTAAATACACTCTACTACGCACAATATCTTCAGCGAAATAGATAAATCATATTATGTATGAACAACTTCTTTTACTGTGTTCGTCAAACCTTCCCTACTGCCCATAATTAAATTTTTCTTGCCTAATTGTACAAAACATTGATGCTTGCACAATTTACATTCTCCAAGGCAGCTTTTCATTTTATGTTTAGCATCTGGAAAGCTTTTTTTCAACGATTTCACGACTGCTTTTGCTTCATGTTTTTTTATGTTTTTACAGCAGTAAGAAATTTTCATTAGATACCGGTTCCTTTCTTTCATATATCATTAATTAAATGATAATGGTTTTCATTATCACTTGTCAAGATGGGTCAAGTCATGACTGTACTTAGGCCTTACCCTAACATTTTCAAACTTTCGAAAATAAATCCGACAAAAACAATAGAATTTTACTTCAATTACCGCTATAATCTCTTATAGAGTGTGATATGAATGCATATTCCACAGAATACTATTCATTTCGGAGGAGTTATTATGAACAAAATTTTAATTTTTGGACATCAAAACCCTGATACAGATTCCATTTGCTCAGCACTTGCTTATGCAGATTTGAAAACACAATTAGGTCATCAAGTCGAAGCCATTCGCCTTGGTAATGTGAACGAGGAAACACAATTTGCATTAGACTACTTTCAAATAGAAGCACCAAGATTGGTGGAGAGTGTATCCAGCGAAGCAAAACATGTCATTTTAGTGGATCATAACGAACGCCAACAAAGTGCAGCAGATATTGATCAAGTTGAAATTACAGAAGTCATTGATCACCACCGTATTGCAAATTTTGAAACGAGTAACCCACTATATTATAGAGCAGAACCTGTTGGTTGTACGGCAACCATTTTGAACAAAATGTACAAAGAGAACGGAAAGCAAATTCCTAAAAACATTGCTGGACTAATGCTTTCTGCTATTATCTCCGATTCCCTTTTGTTTAAGTCCCCTACTTGCACTCCAGAAGATGTAGCGGCTGCAAAAGAACTAGCTGCTATTGCAGAAGTAGACGCAGAAGGTTATGGTCTGAACATGTTGAAAGCAGGAGCAGATTTAAGCAGAAAAACAGTCAAAGAACTGATTACGCTTGATGCTAAAGAGTTCCAAATGGGAAGTAGCAAAGTAGAAATAGCACAAGTCAATACAGTGGATACGAACGATGTACTTACACGTCAAGAGGAATTAGAAACGTTACTACAAGCTACTATTGACGAAAAACAATTAGATTTGTTTATGCTTGTGATTACTGACATCTTAAACAACGACTCCGTTGGTCTTGTACTAGGAAAAGAAACTAGCGCAGTAGAAAAAGCATACGATGCTAAAATAGAAAATAATACAGTAACATTAAAAGGTGTAGTTTCACGCAAAAAACAAATCGTTCCTATTTTAACGGACACATTAACAAATGCATAATATAGGATTGTAACATTGAAGGTCATGCAGGATTGAAGTAGTCCCAGGATAAAATACATGCATGTACCTCATTTATGAAGATACAACTGTATATCTTTTTATGATTAAAAAAACTGGTTGGTAGGTAGTCACTTCAACAAGGTTAGCGTTATATTCTAACTTTAAGAGTGTATTACCATGACCAGTTTTTTTAGTTTTTTTACATACTGTACATCCCACAACCTCCGTCTGCCTTGACATCTAGCACCAATGGAGTATACTAAAATATATGTTGATGAGTTTAAACCAATGAACATAAAAAGGAGAAACAGGACATGAGAAAAAAAGAAATAACAGATGAATTGTTGGAACATACCATTCAATTATTCAATGAAACGACACCAGTATTTCATGTTCTTCATGATGAAAATAGACAACGAATTTTGCTTGAAATGGGCAGAGAAGACTATTTAAATGTAAATCAGCTGACAGAAAAAATACAATTATCTCGTCCTACGATCTCTCATCATCTAAAAATTTTAAAAACAGCTGGCTTCATTAAAGTAGAGAAAAAAGGAACAGAAAGTCACTACTACTTGACATTAAAAAATTCCATTGACCAAATGGAAAAATTAATTGCAGCAATAAAAAAAACATGTCATCTAGTTTAACTTCATAAGATACAACCAGAGCAGTTTTCGGATAAATAAATAACATACAAATGATGTTTAAAATTTTCAGATTATTGCAAAGGGGAGTTTATAAGATGATTGAAAATATAGTAAAGAAACAGAAAGAATATTTTAAAACAGGCGAAACAAAAAGCATTGCATTTCGAATTCAACAGCTAAACAAGTTAAAAGACGCCATAAAGCAAAACGAGCAAGAAATACTAGATGCTTTACAAAAAGACTTAGGAAAACCTTATTTTGAAGGATACACGTCAGAAATAGGTTTTGTACTCGATTCCATTAAAAATATCAGCAAAAATTTAAATACTTGGGCAAAAGATAAAAAAGTAAAAACACCAATACACCAAGTTTTATCTAAAAGTATCATTCGCAGCGAACCTTATGGAACGGTACTCATCATTGGTCCATTCAACTATCCATTTCAATTATTAATTGAGCCCATGTTAGGCGCATTGGCTGCAGGAAATACCGTTGTTCTAAAACCCTCTGAGTATACAGTACAAACGGAAAAAATAGTACAAAAGATCATATCTGAAACATTCGACGAATCCTACATTGCTGTCGTTACAGGTGGAAAAG
Source organism: Longirhabdus pacifica (assembly GCF_004115085.1). Classification (GTDB taxonomy): domain Bacteria; phylum Bacillota; class Bacilli; order Paenibacillales; family DSM-105158; genus Longirhabdus; species Longirhabdus pacifica. Next base: position 276,202 of record NZ_QXJP01000002.1, read on the forward strand.
AAGAAACACAGCAATTGTTACAGCAATCATTCGATTATATTTTCTTTACTGGCAGCACGAGGGTGGGTCAAATTGTCATGGAAGCCGCTTCTAAACATTTGACGCCTGTCACACTAGAACTTGGAGGAAAGAGCCCCACGATTGTTGATAAAGATGCCAATTTAGAAGTCGCAACAAGAAGAATTGCTTGGGGTAAATTTGTGAATGCAGGTCAAACGTGCGTCGCTCCAGACTATATTTACGTTCACAGTGCTGTGCAAGAACAATTTAAAACGGAATTAATCCAACGCCTGAAAGAATTTTATGGTGAGAACACTGAACAAAGTCAAGACTATGGTCGCATTGTAAATGAAGCTGCCTTTCAACGTCTTACATCGCTCATAGATAAAAATAAAACGGTCTACGGAGGAGAGCATAAGCAAGAAGACTTGTATATTGCGCCTACATTATTAGATAACATCACTTGGGAAGATGCTGTGATGGAGGAAGAAATTTTTGGACCTATTCTGCCTATTTTAACGTATGATAATGTGGATGACATCATCAAAACCATTAACAACCGTCCAAAACCACTCGCCTTGTATGTGTTTACTGAAAATAAAGACGTTGTAGATAAAATTTTAGCAGAGACTTCGTCAGGTGGAGTTAGTGTTAATGACGTCGTTTCACACTTAGCAAATCCTAATTTGCCTTTTGGTGGCGTAGGAACAGCTGGTATGGGAGCCTATCATGGTCAATATAGTTTTGACACTTTTTCACATAAAAAAAGCATATTGAAGAAATCAACAAAAGTAGATTCGAAAATTATATTCCCACCTTACAAAAACAAAATTAACCTCATACGCAAAATTTTGAAGTAGTGTGTATGTTTAAAATAGTGTGTTTGAGTATAAAGGCTAGTGCGATCTATGTAAGTGAATGAACCAACTTTTTCGCGCAAAAAAGGAGTGAACATGATTCACTCCTTTTTAACTTATGAATAACAATGGAAATGTTGTTCTTTCTTCTTCAGGTGGTGTAACTACCCTTTTACAGCATTAATTTTTTTTAAAAGTTAATCATACTTTATCTAGCTCCTGATCCAAAATCATTACGAACACTAAAGTCCGATTCAAACATGATAATATCGCCAGCTTTGAACGTGAAATGATTCCCTCGATCATCCACACTACTAGCCACTTGCCCTTCTATCGCCCACATGTTTGCATATGGAGCATCATACCCCAATATAGCTGCATCATCACGTACACTTTGAATGACAAAGTTAACCATAATATAACCACCCGTTATAAATTCCTTCTCATGCGTGTCTAGTGCACCATTATATTGGTTAGCAAGTGCTAAAATATCTGTCCCTTTGGGCAAGATGTATGGCGCAATCGGAATACTGTACTCTCCATACCAATGTTGAATGCTACGTGAAGCTTGATGACTTTGGACACTGCTTGGTACGTTAGATTGCGGGCCAATTAACGTTCGAGACGGGTAACCTAAAAACATATAGTCAAAGCCATGTCCTATCGTAATATCCCGTTTGACATAGTCTTGATAAAAGGCGTCAAAAGAGTGTGTTTTCTGACTTATGAAGTTGTATTCATATAATGCAGCGTGTTCTAGTTCACTCTTGTTCAGATTGCGAAATGGATCATTCAACTGGTACATGCGTTGATACGTCTGCTTGTCTAAATCTGAACCCACTTTAATCAGTTTTTTATCCGAAGTATCATAATATAAATCCACTTCCGTCCCATGTCCACCACCATACGGAAAGAACCAGAAGCTAGGTATAATTTGAACGCCTTCATCTACATCCCAGTAGTTCCCGATCGTTTTGAAGTCAAACAAAAAGGAATAACCGTTGTGCGGTACATTTTCTGGATAATACGGATGGGAAGTAGGCCTAATCGGCAGCAGCCACTTTGGTTTGTTAGTATAGTTCGTCACGTTCCCATTTTCATCTCGGCCACCTGCATAGTACACATGGCCTGTATGAGGGAGCGAACCTGGACTACTTCGAAATACATCTTCAAAACGAAAATCACCGATGTCCCATATTCGAAAATCGAACACACGTCCAACAACCTCCACGTCCATCTGTTCTACAGCACAGTAGTTACTTATGTTTGCATTTTTATTGTATTCACATGCGTATATACCTTGATCATTGATCGCCCATGCTTCTGTCGTGGCAGTATAGTATCCTTCATCTACCCAAGTCGGGAGGTAGAATTTTATCTCATCTTGTCCTACTGGAATATCAATCCATGTATTTTCTGGATAGTACGTCGTTTGACTTTCGTTGTATACACCAAATGGAAATAGCACTCTTTTATTTTTGGTATAGTCTTCATAGTTTCGATCCCCATACCCTTTGATGTTGCTATGAAAGCCATACTCATCCATGTGTACTGTAAAATGACGATCTAATACTAACACACTGACACTAGTGTCCGGAGTGAGACTCTGATCAAATGGACGATTGTCATCAGGAATTTCGGCATAGTTGACTACGGGTGTATGCACTGTCACATCGTCTAAGTTAGCAATGTTCCCAGTAATTATATTGTCGTATGATCCAATTTCTTGTACTAGCTCATACGTAATCTCCCCTGTTGTTGGCGTGTTGGCTTTATTGGCCCTACCATTGGATATGATTAATCCATCTTTATATAGTTGACCATTAGCAATGTTCGGTGGAGAAGGAAAAGATTGCGGATCGTTCGTA
>NZ_QXJP01000032.1 GCF_004115085.1 Longirhabdus pacifica
CTCGACTTGCATGTATTAGGCACGCCGCCAGCGTTCGTCCTGAGCCAGGATCAAACTCTCCAAAAAAGTTTTGAAAGTTTGAGCTGTTCGCTCATATATGTGTTACTTTAAATTTCCGGTTACATTCTTCATAAGAAGAATCTTGTTGGACTCGCTTGCGATTCAGTTTTCAAAGTGCAAATGTTGTGTGTTGCTATTTGCTTGATTGTGTTGCCCGCCTCAACAGCGGCCTAATCAATATATCATATCGTGTTTTGCTTTGCAAGTATTTTTTTCAACATTTCGATAAGTTATTTTCCGTCTCACTCATTATAGATATGAAGCAGAATTTGTCTTGTTTCCGTGTTGTATTTTAACTTGCTGTCTTACCGCTTGTTGTATTATTTGAAGCGGCGAGAAATAATATACCATGGAACGAAGATAAAATGCAACACTTTTATAAAAATAATTTCTTTTATTTTATAGATAAGTTGAATGAACTTGTTCAGACAACTTATTACCGCTATTCATAAGATGGAGAAATTACTACTTTACAACCTTTACGCCTGGCTGCTGAGGCGTAAACTCCTATTCCATTATTTCTTCATCTTATATCAAGTTGAATGAACTTGTTCAGACAACTTATTACCACTAATCATAAGATGGAGAAAGCTCTACTTCACAACCTTTACGCCTGGCTGCTGAGGCGTAAACTCCTATTTCATTTTTTCTTCATCTTATATCAAGTTGAATGAACTTGTTCAAACAACTTATTACCACTAATCATAAGATGGAGAAAGCTCTACTTCATAATTTATCGCCTGACTATTCAGACGTAAACTTTGATCGATTCGTTTTCCATCCGAATATAGCATGCAACAAAGAAGAAAGTTCATTCTATTAAGAATGAACTTTCCTTTTCTACAATGGTTATAAGAGATTATATTATTATAAACAATATAAAGATAGCATCATTAGTGTAATCTATCATTTACTCTTCTGTTTGCTCATCTTCTTCTTTTTGTTTCGCTTCATTTACTAACTCTTGAACACGCTGCTCCATAGACTCTAAAGCTTCTTCCACTGTTTTATCTTCATTCACAGCAGCTGTTGCTTCTTCGTCAAGAATAGCTGTAAATGCCAAGATGTCTTCATACCCTAGATTATTGATTCCGTCTTCTGCACTTTGAGTAGGTTGCAGTTTATATAATGCCTCCATGTTTTTACCTTCCTCGTTCGGAATGTAGTCTGTGCGAGATAATAAGGCAGAGGAAGATTTAGACTTGAGGTTAGCCATATTTTCATCATTTACAAATTTCATGAATTCCCAAGCAGCACTCACATTGTCACTATCGGCATTAATTGCATATACTTCACCCAAGCTAAAACCAGTGGCTACATCTCTGTTCAATTCATCCACTGGATACGTTGCAATATCCCAATCAAAAGTAGCAGCATCATCTACTAGAGTTCCCGCTTGCTCCATAAAATTAAAATAATAATCAAATTGCACCGTCATGGCGCTTTTACCCATTAAAAATTTATCACTTGTGAATATAGACATGGGATCACTAAAGTCTGTTTCCGTGTCACCTTTTTTATAGAAAGCTTCCCCTTCGTACGCATCTATCGTCAGTTCTAAAACTTCTTTCCATTCTGGTGTGTTCATATTTACCACTGAATCTTCTGCATCCATAATGATCAGTTCTTCTGTTGTTCCGATAGACAGCATAAGGTTACCTGCGCCACCTAATGCTGGGTTCTCAGCATAAAAGCCATAAATTTTATCTTCTCCAGATTGATTGTTTTCAAATTGTTGCGCTAACTCAATGACTTCTTGCCACGTCATCTGATCTTGTGGATAAGCCACATTGTTTTCATCAAATAAATTTTTGTTATAAAATATTGCGAAACTATTAAACGTTGGAGACAAGCCATATAATGTGCCATTGCCTGGTTCTTTTAGTAAATCCAGCACACCACTAGAAATTCCCTCCGTATCAAAATTATCTTTCGTAATAAGAGAGTCTAACTCTAACAATCTTCCTTCTTCTATTAATTGCTCATATTGATCACTTGATAAAGCAAAAATATCTGGTTTTTGTTCTTCAACAATTTTTTGAAACTCTTCCTTCGGATCATCCGCTGTAAATATTGGCAGTGTAGAGATAACGTTGTATTCTACATTTGGATATTTCGTTGAAAATAGGATACCGTAGTCTTCCATAAAAGCTTGTTCATTTGCATACATCACATCTAGTGTAAATGTATCACTTTCGTTTAGCTCTTCAAGTTTCACACTGTCGTCTGTTTCTTCATCATCTCCTGAACCACAACCTGCTAGTACAACAGTAAGCAGTACCATGCTTAATAATAAAAATAACCATTTTCTTTTCATCATCTTTTTCGTTTCCCCCTAATATTATGATGTGCAATTCCTTATTATAGCAAAAAGTGAGTGATCACACGATATGTAGCACCTCTCTCTATCATGTATGGGTTTCATTCCCTTTTATATGTATGATGATTCTTTTCAGGTGTCTTATTTTACAACTATGTATACGATTAAAACTATGGTTCGTTTCACTTTTATTTCTACCTTTATTTAAACGTGCAACTATAGGTAGTTACATTGGTTCATTAAATTCTATAGATGTTTCTACATCATAAGGCACAAAAAATGCTCTACTAAAAGAATGACATCATCTCACCCTTTTTTGTAGAACATCTTCATTACTTTTTATTGCATTGCTTGCCTAGTCAGCTAAACCCATCATCTGTATAAATTGCTCTTCATCTAACACAGTAACGCCTAGCTCTTGAGCTTTCGTGAGTTTACTTCCCGCTTTTTCACCTGCAAGAAGGTAGTCTGTTTTGCTGGATACGCTGCCTGTCACTTTCGCACCCACTGCTTCTAGTTTCTTTTTCGCATCGTTTCTACCCATCTTATGCAATGTTCCAGTTAAAACGATCGTCTTCCCATTAAAAACGTGCTCTGACTGATCTACATCAATCTCTTCTTGTGGAGACGCTGGGGAAACACCACGTTCCAGCATACGCTGTATGCTTGTTCTCACTCTTTCGTCTTGGAAAAACGTGACGATACTCTCTGCCACAATGTCCCCAATATCGTGTATGCTTACTAGCTGTTCTCCTGTTGCTTCCATTACGTTTTCTAATGAGCCAAACTGTGTTGCCAATACTTTGGTCGTCGTTTTCCCCGTATTCGGTATTCCTAATGCAAATAAAAAGGAAGCTAGATCGCATTGTTTACTTTCTTCTAATGCTGATATTAAGTTTTCAGCTTTTTTCTTCCCAAACCGCTCGAGATCTAATAATTGTTCCAACGTTAAATCATACAAGTCAGCCGGGTCATTGACGCCACGCTCTTGATGTAATTGTGTTGCTGTTTTGATGCTAAAGGTGTCTATATCCATCGCATCTCTGGAAGCAAAATGAGTGAGTCGACCAATAAGTTGCGGCTTACACTCTAGACGGTTCTCGCAAAATAAATGTGCCCCTTTTTGCACTAAGGGCGAGTGACATGACGGACACTGATTTGGATATACAATCTCTTGTCCGCCGTCTTCCTCACTGGCTTTGCCCAATATTTCTGGGATGACATCGTTAGACCTTCGTATATAAACTAACGTGCCAAGCGCATGTGTTAAACCTTTGCGCTCAATATCTCCAACATTGTTTAATGTACAACGCTGTACCGTTACGCCGCCAATATCTACTGGAGCAACTAAAGCTACCGGTGTAATTTTACCAGTTCTACCTACTTCCCAAGTTACGCTTTCTAATATTGTTGTTGCTTCTTCTGCCGCATATTTGAAGGCAATCGCCCAACGCGGAAATTTCTCTGTATAGCCGAGCACTTCTCGTGTACGCATATCTTTTATTTTAATAACAGCACCGTCTATTAAATAGTCTAATTCATGACGCATATCTTCAATTTCTTTTAAATACGACTGCACTTGAGGTACATCGTCACAGTAGCGAATGTAGTCATTCACTTTAAAATGATTTTCACGCAAAAAGTGAACCATTTGCTCGTGATCTGTAAACGTTTTTTCCTCACTGTATCCTACATTATAAATAAAAGCATCTAACTTTCGTTCAGCGGTCACTTTTGGATTTAAGTTTCGAAGCGCTCCAGCAGCAGCATTTCTCGCATTTTTTAATGGTTCAGTCGCTGTTTCGTTGTAGGCTGCAAGGACACTTAAATACATGAGACCTTCACCTTGAATTTCCATGACGCCATCTGTGTAAGGTATGGAGAGCGGGATCGATTTAATCGTTTTCACTTGCGACAAAATACTTTCTCCTGTTACCCCGTTCCCTCTCGTTGCAGCTTGCGTTAATACTCCATCTGTATACGTCAAATTTAATGTTAACCCATCAAACTTCAATTCCACGACAAAAGATGGATCTGGAAGCTGCTCCTCCGGATGTTGCCCATTGTAATCTGTAATCAATTTATTAATTCTTTTATACCAAGCATCTAAATCTGCGTCACTTTGCGCTTTATCCAAGCTCCATAATCTCGAAATATGTTTGTGCTCTTGGAATCCTTGTAAGAGCTCTCCACCTACTCGCAGCGTTGGAGAATCAGGCAAAATGGTTCCCGTTTCTTGCTCTAGCTGTACAAGGCGATCATACAACGCATCGTATTCTTTGTCCGTCACTTCTGGATTATCGTACGTATAATACTGTCTTCCATAATGATTAAGCTTATCTACAAGCTCTCTTAATTCACTCTGTGCCACAGGCCCCTTCCTTTCTCCTTGTGTATTTGTTCGTTCTCATTGTTGTGCTTTTATCATCCTTGACACTAATTCACTTTCGTAATCGGTGCAAACTGCGCAAGCAATCGCTTCACACCTACTGGTGCAGGAAAGGCGATTTGCAATTCTTTATCTTTACCTGTTCCCTTGACCGCTACGACGACACCTTGCCCCCATTTCGCATGCTCTACTTTATGGCCCACTTCCATATCTTCTACGTCAGGGCTTGGATTTCGTTTTACACCCGCTGTTTTGGTTTTCACTGTAGTAGACTTATTTTTTTGTCCAAAAGAAGAAAAGGAAGAACCAGTAGCAGACATACCGCCACGTTCATTTTGCATTTCCATTAATTCATCTGGTATTTCATCGATAAAACGCGAGCGCATGTTAGAGCTCATTCGTCCAAAAATAATTCTGCTTTGGGCATGGGTCAGATAAAGTTCTTTCTCTGCTCTCGTGATGCCGACATACGCAAGTCTGCGCTCTTCTTCCAATTCCTCTTCTTCTTGCAGGGAACGGCTATGTGGAAAAATGCTTTCTTCCATGCCTGGAATGAAGACAACAGGAAATTCCAGCCCTTTGGCACTGTGCAAGGTCATCATCACTACGGCATCACTTGGCTTCCCTTCTGTATCCTCATTCATCGTATCAATATCTGCGATTAAGGCCAAATCCGTCAAAAACGACACGAGTGATTTATCTTCATTTCGTTTTTCAAATTCCAATGTCACAGAAAGAAACTCTTCTATATTTTCGAGTCGTGCTTTTGCTTCTAACGTATTTTCTCGTTGATATTGATCCCGATATTCGGTACGCTTCAACATTTCTTCCGTTAACTCCGTTACAGATAAGTATTCCAACATCTGTGTTAACTGGTCCATCAGTTGTTTAAACTGTTCCAGCTTTGCAACCACTCTCGTACTCAACTCAGAAAAAGTAAGTTCTCCTAGTGTTGCGAACATAGAAATACCTTTTTGGGAAGCGATTTGACCTAGTTTATCTAATGTTGCCGCACCAATACCACGCTTTGGCACATTAATAATGCGTTGCAAGCTAATATCATCGTCGGGATTAGCGATTAACCTTAAGTACGCTAGTATATCTTTAATTTCCATACGATCATAGAACTTCACTCCGCCGACCATTTGATATGGTATTTCCGATTTAATTAATACTTCCTCAATAACACGAGATTGTGCATTCGTACGATATAAAATAGCGTGATCGCTATATTTTTTTCCTTGATCTAAGTTTTTTCGAATCGTACTCGTCATAAAGTATCCTTCGCCATGATCGCTATCCGCGTTGAATACCGTAATTTTATTGCCTTGTCCTGCGTCGGTCCATAAATTTTTCGCTTTTCTTCCTATGTTGTTCGCTATGACAGCATTTGCCGCATCCAGGATGTTGGAAGTAGAACGATAATTTCGCTCCAATAAAATGACGGTAGCGTCTGGGTAGTCTTTTTCAAAGTTTAAAATGTTGCTAATGTCTGCACCACGCCATTTGTAAATAGACTGGTCACTGTCCCCTACGACACATAAGTTTTTATACTTATCTGCTAACATCTGACACAGCATGTATTGTGCTCTGTTCGTATCTTGGTACTCATCCACATGAATATATTGAAATTGATGCTGATATCGTTCCAACACTTCTGGCATTTGTTGAAATAGCTCGATCGTTTTCATAATTAAGTCATCAAAATCGAGTGCGTTATTCGTTTTTAATTTTTTCTGATACAGCGTGTAGACTTGGCTTACGACTTCTTCAAAATACCCACTATGTTTTTCGGCAAAGCGATCTGGCGTATCTAATTCATTTTTTGCACTACTAATGAAAGATTGGATCGCTCTCGGTTCAAACTTTTTGACATCGTAATTTAGTTCTTTCAAGCAGCCTTTAATCACGGACAATTGGTCACTGCTATCCAATATCGTAAAGTTAGACGTATACCCAATACGCTCAATATCTCTGCGCAATATTCTTACGCACAAAGAGTGAAAAGTAGAAACCCAAATATCGTTTCCTAATGGACCTACTAATTGCGATACGCGATCTTTCATTTCTCTCGCTGCTTTATTCGTAAACGTAATCGCCATAATGTTCCACGGCGCTGCTTTGTTCGTGGCAATTAAATAAGCAATGCGATGCGTGAGGACTCTCGTCTTGCCACTCCCTGCTCCTGCCATAATGAGTAAGGGTCCTTCAATAGACTTTACAGCTTCACGCTGCTCGTCATTTAACCTATGTACTGCTTCCTGTATATCGATCATTCCATTTGTCATCGTATTATACCTTTCTATATATAAATAATGTCATCTCTCGTTATTGTTTCTATAACCACTATATAAGATGAAAATATGAAATGCAATTTGTTTTGTACAATGAAAAAATGGAATTTGTTTTTCCGTTATTGTACCGTTGCTAGCGCTGCTTGCAAGTCTTCATAGATGACATTGCCCACCACTATCGTATCCGCAAATTGCCTAGCTTGGTTGGCTTTTTCACTACTATTAATGCCACCGCCGTAAAAAAGTTTACTATGACTTATTTGTGCTGCTATACGCTGTAGTAATGTCATATCCCCATATGTACCACTGTATTCGATGTAGCATATCGGCAATTTCATCATTTGATCGATGAGGGTCACATAAGCGAGAATTTCGTGTTCTGATAAGTCGGTTAACGCTCCCGTTAGCTGAGCTGCTGTGCTTTGTTCATTCAAAATGATATATCCTTCTGGTATGACTGTATTCCAGTCAATATACTGACCGTAATCTTTAATAGCCTCCAATTGTTGTCCAATCAGCCACTCTATCTGTGTCGTGTTCAGTACCATGGGTATAAAAAAATAATCAAACGTTGGTACGACAGCATCACGATTAGATATTTCTAACGCACAAGGAAGCGAAGCATATTGCCTTATTCGTGTTAATAGTGATGCCGTATTGTCAAATGTAACCCCTGAAGAGCCTCCAACGATGATACCGTCCGTTCCAGAAAGGCAAAGTTGTTTCAGTGCTGCATCCGAAATGGTTTTATCTGGATCGAGCTTAAACATATGCTTACATTGCAATATGGAATGTGTAATGAGCTTTCCCTCCATCTTTCTTCTTATAAGTTAAATCTATGTGATGGTGAAGGGCCTGTCAAATGATGTAGTTCAAATAAATGTGCAAAGCCGCCCTATTTCCCCTTGCTTACTATGGTACAAATGCTATAATTTACATAAATATGGTGTAGTACTCAGACATCTAGAAATTACTCCAATCACTTTTCAAAATTTGAAAGGGGTTTAAAAGATGGAAAAATCGTTATTTAGTAAAGTTTCTAGTGTTTATTTACCAACAAATAATATCGAAGAGTCAATCAAGTGGTATGTAGAAAAGTTAGGCTTTAACTTAAAAATGGGTGCTTTTCTGGATCAAGGAACGGGCGGTAATGTATGCGTGTTAACGGTACCTAATGGTGACACTGTCATTCTATTAGTAGAAACAGAAAATGAAACGTCGACAACCTTTTTAAGAAATGGAAAACCATATTCTGCTTTTGCTATCACTTGCGAAGACCTTCATTATACACATCAAAATTTAAAAGAACGTGGAATAGAAGTAACGGATATTGTAAGTCGCGGTGGAGAAGGAAACGGCAATGATACTGCGCTATACTTTTATATCAAAGACCCGATGGGTAATTTAATAGAAGCAGCATGGTCCATTTGGGATTAATCAACCCTCTCTATTAGATGTTACTATATTGAGATAATAATACATGACAACATCATACATCGAGATAATAACCATGGCTCACAATGAGTCATGGTTTATTATGCATCATTTTCATTATTAATCAACTAAAATAATAGTCAAAATATAGTGATTTTTTACTGATGAAAAAATGTAAATATAGCTTGATATACCAAGCATTTTTTTATTTTAAAATAGTAAAGTAATAGTTTATTTCATAAAAAATTTGTAAATTTTTATACAAAAATGATGTTTTTTATATTATAATGAAAATTGTAATATTTGCTAGAAAGCTTCAAGTGATAGAATAAATGCCTTATATATTGAATTTTTAGCATATTTTATTAACTATATGATAAGGTTTTATTACTTTAAAGCTTTCTAACTTTATAGTAAAGGGGTGATGAATTAACCACACGCTAATGCAATTTTGGTATTTTTAAAATTTATATTATTTGAAGGAGTGACATTAATGAAAAAAGTATTAACAACGTTAACAGCAGCAGCACTTATTTTTTCTTTTCAAGGTTCAGTAAATATTGGGGCAACAACGAATCATGATCATGAGCATGATCATGAAATGGAAGGAAATGCAGAAATTCATATGTTACCAAAAGATATTTCTATATCTCCAGAGGATTTCATTGTTGAAGATGCAACTGTAGAACGTACTACAGTAGCAACGCTTCATAAAGAAGATGGAACGAAAGAAAGTGTTTTCCTATCAGCAGATGCACCGTCTCTATCTATTACCTCTGCAAATAATAGTTTCGGACTAAATGCGGTAGAAACGGGAGATAAAGGAACTCACGTCGTTAATGTTTTGATTGCTGCCGATGAAGAGTACCGCGCAAGACACAGAGATTGGGTAGATTATACTAAAAATATCGTAGAAAGAATGGACGATACGTTTAACAGAGATTTTGATATAGATTTCAATATTGTATCCTATGTAGAATGGGCATCCGAAGGAACCGATGCAGGAAGCATTCTTTACGATCTAAGAGGTGACCATGGTTCTAGTCAATATGACTTCGTGATGGGATTCTCAGCTGATCGTAAATTCAATGCTGGTGGAGTTGCTTATGTATACCGTAGTGCTCCAAGCGTAGCGATTAGTGTGATGTTAGATCAGTCTTATTCTGCTACATGGCATGCGGCGATCCACGAGATTGGTCATAATTATGGTCTTTCCCATATTCCTCAAGGAAGCGGTATTAAAGGTATTATGAACTATGATTACTCTTATTCCGTAGACTACTTTAGTCCTGACCACACACAAGATATCCTTAATCGCAAATGGTGGTACGGAAGATAAATGTTACTGCACTCTATGATGTAAACACGTAAAAATAACTTGCCAGCGTCAATCTTAGGATTGGCGCTGTATTCGTTTCAAATCTATGATATATACTTATACACTAAAAAGCGGAGGCATCTGTTATGCTCCGCTTTTTTCATGTCATTCTCGCTATGCTTTATTTGAAGTGTCAATGCATATGCGAATTAAAAATATTGGTCTATCTCTGTATTTGCTTTTCTTTTGGATGCACTTGTTAACTCACTGCTAATTTCACTTTGATTTTCGCTATGAGTAAGTGAGGATGTAGTCGCTGATGCACCATAATCACTTTCATTTTTTGCTTGTTGCGATGTCGTACTATTTGTTTTGTACTGTTGTGTCTGTTCGCTAGAAGCTGAAGACTGTTCTGGTGTTTGCGTTTGATAAGGCTGTTGGTATTGCATGCTTGCGATTGTACTTTGCATGGAAGATGGATGCATATCTGTAGACTGACTTTCACTCTGGCTACTATAACTTGGATACTGTCTATCGTATGGTGCTTGTGATGGAGTGTAGTGGGTTCCATACTGCTGAGAAGATGCCACCATAGGCGGCTGTGCAGCATAGTTTCCTTCCATTCCCTCATTTCCAAACGATGAAGGCATATATGACTGCTCCATTTGCTGTTGGTAAGCAGGTAAGTGGTCATACATGAAGCTGTGCATTTTATAGCCTTTGTCGCTCTGACTATGTAATTGGCTCTGTATATCTTGCTGCATAGCCGGCTTTACTTGACCATAAAAACCGTATTGACTCATCAAATCGTATAGTTCATGTTGTAAATCTAACGTCTTGTTTAATTTTGAGCGGAATAGTTCCCTCACGGTAGGGCATTCTGATTCTAAACATGCTGTCGTCCATTCACGAGCTGTACGCTTCATTTCAGATAAAATAATGTTGGAAAAGTCTTTATCTGTTAAAGCCATGCCACTCATGCCTTGTTGCATCATCGAAGACGGTTGTTGCTGGTTGTACTGATTATACATATGTATCCCTCCTATATTGGATATGATGGATGTTAGTGCATGGGTTACTGATACATCGATTGCTGCTGCATAGGTTGCTGGTGCTGCATGTTTATATGTTGCTGCATACAACTTAACAATTCATTGAAGTCGTTGAATGCTTCATTTGCCATCATAGAAAAAAACTGACTCAATTGTTGGTTTTGACCTGATGAAGCTTGTACGCAAAGCTTCATTAGTATTTCTTGATTTTTCATACTGTCGCTCATATAAGAAAGCTCTTTCGCGGACAATGGTTTAGTACCTTGTGTTTGGTTATACATAAAGGAGGTCCCCTTTCCTATTTTATTTTTCATCCATAATATGCCTTTCATTCTATTTTTTTATGTATCTTTTTTATGATTTTCTAAAACACTTTACTTTTACGGTGATGATTATGGTGAGTGGAGTCGTGGAAAACATAAAAAAGATGGGATACGTGCTGGTTTATAAGTCCCTGCACGCCCCATCTTTTTATCATCTTATTATGGCTCTATTGATTTATATATAAACAGAAAAACATATTTGAATCATTTCTGGACATATTGAAGCATTATAGCGCTATTTCTTTTGTCATTCTTTCAAATGCAATATCAGGATTTTGAGTTTCATTTATTTCTAACCAATCATAAAAAGAACCTTCATACTTTATTTTACCTTGGTGCAAAAAGATAATATGACAATCTTCAAATAATAGATCTTGAAGTTGGTGCGTAGAACAGACACACACCTTGCCACTTGCTATTAGCTGTTTCATTTTTTCTATGATTTTCAACCTAGAGATTGGATCCACTGCACTCGTAGGTTCATCCAAAATATATAATGGCTTGTCTATTTTAGTTAGGAAAAAAACAAAAAGCCATCTTCGTTCTCCTAGTGACATCTTCCCTATCTTCCTGTTCCACAATTTAGATAACAGCTGTATTTCATCAGGGTGTTCTTCACTTGCTAGTGAGCTGGGGTCTTTTATTTTCGCTTTATTGTCTAGCCTCATAATAAAATTAGCAAAATCTTTCCCTTTTAGTTCATATGAAAAAAATAACGTTTGAGTAAGGTAAAGGATATCATGGTAACGCGGGAATTGAATTTGTCCTGATTCTGGTTTTAGCACACTAGTCAAACAATCAAATAGCGTGGTTTTTCCTGAACCATTTAACCCGACAATGACATTTAGTTTATCTTTTTTCAATGAGAAGGATACGTTATCTAGTATGTACTCGTCCGTTTTTTTATATTTAAATTTTAGATTTTCAACATTATACATGTGCCCATTCCTTTCTTTTCATTATGGATGAAGCAGCTACATAGTGTATCTTTGTTATCATCATGCAATAAAGCTACACGTTTACTGTCTTTGAATAACGGACAGTAAGTTTATCTTTTTGATGCAAATGATACCTATTATTAAGTAAAGCATTACCATCAACATCATTTCGAGCAACGTATATTGTTGCACTCTAATTTCCAAAGAAAAAAATGACGAAATCAACACCATGACTTCGGATGCAAGTTTAAACGGATTTAACAGTTGCACATAAGATAGACCGAATTTTAAAATTACATCACTAATACTAACGACGAACAATGGGTACATAATAAGATTTAATAATGTATTCATGGATGAATTTTTTGCAGGTATTAACGGAATGAGCAAAAATAAGAAAGATAGCGGAATACTTAATATTAGTAATCCTACATATGATATTAAAATCATTTTGATACTAAATACACCATAGTATGAACCAACGATAATATTGAATACAGAAAGACTAATCATGGAATATACAATTTGCGAGGCGATTAAACCCCAAATTGCATACAACTTACTACCAGCAACTAATGTAAATGTCTTTAGAAGTCCGTATTCTTTAAGCTCTGCTAATTGTAAACCAACTCCATTCAAAAATGAACTAATCATGATGTAGACCCAAAACCAATGCAAAAAAAATACAGGCTCTACTTCTTTTAAAAATGCACTTTGTCCAATGGCAAGGACAACAGGTAATATGATGGTCCACAAGTAAACTACTTTTTCCAACAAAATCATTTTTAAATTAATAATAAAAAAGGCAAACCATTTCCTCATACATTACTCCTTTCATTTTTTAGGTAGTAGCTTATGAGACTGTGTTTAAACGACATTTACTAAATCAGGATAAACATCCTTTACCTTGATAGAATCATAAACCATTCAATTTATAGTAATCATTCATTCATATGGAATTATCATACTATTTGTTGGGTCAAATATCTATATAAAATATTTCTGTATTTTATGCATCACAAATAAAAAAGATGGGATACCCTGCTGGTTTATAAATCCCTGCACGCCCCATCTTTTTATCATGTTACATTCATGCTATGCTTTGTTTACCATTCACGTTGTTACTTCTTTACTAGCTGGCCTCTCGTTACGCCAAGCTGATTCGTTGCTTTTAATTGCTTCCATACTTGCGTTCCGGAAATGTCCCCTTGTAGTGCCTTGGTGTAAAGCTCAATCACTTCATGCACTTTGTCTGCTTTTTCTTCTAAAAATTCTACCCGATAACTTCCTACACCATGCTGTATAAAATGCTTCAAATATTCTGCACCAGATTGTTCAATGGCGTTATACACGGTATTGCGGCATCCTTCATCTACTCTCACAGGATGCGACATGCCAATACGATCTTGCAATGATGCACGGTGCTCCTCACATGGGCGACCGCAGTTCGTATAGTCTGTTCCTTCACTTAAAAATGTACAATACACACAATGTTCAGTATGGAACATCGGAAGATGCTGATGAATAACTACTTCACAAGGTGTAGTATTGGATTTCTCTAATAGATCCATCATTTGTTGAATGTTAAGATCATAAGAAGGCGTGTACTGATCTAAGCCGGATTGCAAAAATAAATCTACGGCTTTATGATTTGCAATGTTGAGTGAGAAGTCACCAAACAATAGTGGAGATGACCCTGTCTCCATTTTTTTCTTCATGAAATAGTACAATGCTCCGGTGTTACGGATGAGCACCGCATCTGGCTCTAACTTTAATATATTGTTAAAGTAGCCTGTTTCACCTGGCATGTGAATACGAGGTGTAGCTAGGGCAATCTTTTTCCCTGCATCTCGTACACATTTCACTGCCGCTGGAAACTGCTTAATAAATTCAAAATCAGCGTATATCCATTCAACGTCTGTTTGTACGGTTGCCTCTACTTGCTCTAGTGTTCGGCAAAGTACGGTGAGTTGTGGTTTTGGTGGTGTTTGCTGCTCATGAGCAGCATCGGCATACACTTCCACGCTGTGTTTCGTATATTTCGGTGGTTGCTGACGTAATGTAGTGAGTTGTTCCACTGCTTCACGGCGCATTTGATTTAATGCACGAAGCGGTACAATGACATCACCTTTTAATTCGTTGTTCACTTCATGGACGTAATAAATAGAGCCACCAGTTCTTCCGAACTGCTCCAGTAATGTTTCGTCATTTAGTGGTCGTTTTATCGCCTGCTCCAACATACTTTCAGATTGAACGGTGATGGAAGCACCCGTTTGAATGTCTGTCCATGTCGCTACTAACGGCGCACCTTCTGCTCCACCGACATGCACGTAAAGTGGAAACGTATGATAAGGTTTATCTGTCTCAAACGTTTCACGTAATCGCTTATCTAACTTAGGGTCGTTGGTTTTCCAAATTTTATCCCCTACGTGAATGCGACGAACGTCCACTTGACTGCGACTGAGCATGATCGTGATTCGTTCTCCTTCTGTCGCTTCCCCGTCTAGTTTTTTCCCATTTTGAAATAGATCGTATACGCGTCCACCAACTTCTTTTTTCGTTGGATCTCCCGCATCGTAAACAATACCGTCACCACGTTTCAACGGTGCTTCTAATTTGCAAATCGCACCTTCCGCAGTCACTTTCTCTACTACCCCGAGGAACACCCCTCTACTTTTCGGAAACGTGCCGTCTAATAACGTTTTGTTGTTTGTTCCTTTTAAAAAGCCGTAAGTAAAACCACGCGAAAAGCTTTGTTGCAGCTCACGCATATCGTTTTTGCTCGGTTTTGCTTTATTCCCTGCAACATATCGATCGATCGCTTGTCGATACTTACTTACCACATTGGCTACATACTCCGGTGTTTTTAATCTTCCTTCAATTTTGAAAGACGTAACTCCCGCTTCAATGAGTTCCGGTACAATTTCAATCGCTGCTAAATCTTTAGGTGAAAGCAAATACGTGACATCACCCATCGGTTTATGCACATCATCGACAATAAGGTCGTACGGTAAGCGACATGCTTGCGCACATTCCCCCCGGTTAGCGGAACGACCGCCCCACATTTCCGACGTCAAACATTGACCAGAGTAAGACACACAGAGTGCACCGTGTACGAATACTTCCATCGGCAATTTAGCCTGCTCACCAATTTTTTGTATTTGTTTCAAGTTGTTTTCTCTACCTAAAACGACCCGCTCGATATCCCACGGCTTTGTAAATTCTACCGCCTCAGGAGACGTAATCGTCATTTGCGTCGAACCATGTATCGGAAAGTCTGGGGAGATTTCTCTAATTAATTTTACCAAACCTAAATCTTGTACAATTAAAGCATCTACCCCTGCATCGATGCATGCTTCTACGAGCCTTTTCGCATCTTGCAGCTCATCTTCAAATACTAGAATGTTAAACGTGACGAATCCTTTGACTCCGTACATATGCAAAAAGGACATCACATTAGGTAAGTCTTCCATCGTAAAATTTTGTGCTCTCACCCGTGCATTGAACTTATCTACACCAAAAAAAACAGCATTCGCTCCATTTGCTACTGCCGCTTTAATACAATCCCAATCCCCTGCTGGGGCAAGCAACTCTATTGGCTCATACGCTTCCATGTCCAACCTCCATTTGTATATTGTTCACCTTATCTATTGAAAGTAAAACGTGTCATCTTATTTAAAAATGCTGACAGCATGTGCATGGACGCACATACTACAGCATTGTAAGGTCTTTTTCAGTTACAACAATGTTGTAAGAATGTTGCAAGATGTTGCAAGTCCTTATCCATTGTATATGCTCAGAGGCTCTAGGTCAAAGCTTGTTATTTATTTCTTTTTAACGGTTGTAGCTGACCGTAAGTGAGTGATCTCCAGAGCCATTCTAATGGACCGAAACGGAATTGTTTCAACCACAGCCAGCTCCATATCATTTGCAGCGCAAGAATACCAAGTGCAATCCAAGTTCCTTCTACTAAACTCACTTGTCCATAATATCCACCTACAACGAAGATAAGGTAGCAAAGTAAGGTTTGTGTCAAATAGTTAGTAAATGCCATTCGTCCGAAGTAAGATAGCGGGTAACATATTTTTTGCCATACCTTTTTTTGTAGCAATAAAACAATGGATGCAATATA
The DNA here is from genome assembly GCF_004115085.1 of Longirhabdus pacifica. GTDB lineage: Bacteria > Bacillota > Bacilli > Paenibacillales > DSM-105158 > Longirhabdus > Longirhabdus pacifica. The sequence continues at coordinate 16,261 of NZ_QXJP01000032.1, forward strand.
CCATATCGATAACGTCATGCCACTAAGCTCAACGGCGAGCAAGTCATTCACATACGTGCTGCTTATCCCGTTCAAATAAACGATGACCATGTAGGTTAATGGAAAAAGACTAAGCAATAGACTGGTCCACCATACCCTCTGAATCCACTTCATATGTGTATCGCTGTGCTTAAACAAGCCTATTCTGCCAGAGTACATACCAAGTAAAAACCACGGCAGCATATTCATGATAGAAAAAATGGTATTGAGGAATAAAATATATACCACTTCTTCATTCCAGCGATATCGTAACAATTCCGCAAAACTGCTATATCTATACATGTCGATCGCTTCATTTAACTTGCTCACTCCGTAAGCATCTAAAACTGGATAAGTAGATGGTGTAAGGAGATAGGTAGTCATCGTCATAAATATGAAGAAAAAAGCTGCCCAGTACAATAGCGTTTTATTCTTTACTTTCTCGAAGCAAAGCAATAACAGTCCCGCGAGGGCATATGTCGTTAAAATATCGCCGCTCCAAAATATAATCAGGTGACATAAACCGAATGCTAACAGTACCAGCATTCTTCTTTTATACAATGTATGGTGATCCCATAAGCCTTTTTTCGTCCTACTCATAAACATAAAAGCTCCAAGCCCAAAAAGAAAAGAAAAAATAGGGTAAAATTTCGTTTGGACAAACATATCTAGCAGAAGGCGAAGTAAATGATCTGTTCCCTCATATAAGAGTGGAATTCCATTCAAAGCAGCTAGTACGTCTGGCGTATGAAACGTTGGCATATTTACTAATAATATACCTATTAATGCGAATCCTCTAATGATATCTAACGATATGATTCGCTCATGACTTTGTGTCGGATTTTTGTTCATATTCTACTCCTTGCAGTTGTTTCGTTTTTTTAGATCTTTTATACATAAGCATAATACATCATCTTTTATTTCATCATACAAATATACGATGGTTGAACAAGTTCATTCAACTTATGTAGAAAAGAAATGTGTGCTGACCATGTAGGTGCCGTATGAAATAATACCATAATGAAATAACAAACACATTGTCATGAATGATGCTTTACCAATATTAACGCACAATTAAATTTCATTATACATGAATAAATGAGGTGATTTACACTTTGACATCTATTTGACATATATACAGTGTATATTATTTCCGTGTCAAGTGAATGTCCGTACCTTATATTTCTCAAACATGTACGTTAAAGAAAAACATTAAAAAATGGAGATGAAATCAATTGAAACAAACGAAAATGATGTTTATGCTACTTGTGCTTATGATGGTAGTACTATCTGCTTGTGGAAATAATCAGGATGCAGAAGACGTGAACGAACAAGAAGAAACGCAGGAAGACATAACGAATGAAACAGATACAGAAGAAAATACAGAAGAAACAGAACAAGGTTCAGATGAAGGAGAAACAAACGGCAATACAAGTGGCTCACATACAGCTAATACGGTCGTTTTCTCACAAGGTGAGGGGACTGTGATTAATCCAGGTATTATTGAATGTAAAGGCGGAAGAGTGAGTGCAGTAGGTGAAGTGACCGAAGAGGATGGCTCTACATGGACGGTTCCTACTTCCCCAGCTGATATGGAAACGGCATCGGATTTACTCAATCAATGTACTGACGTACAATTCAATTCCATTGACGAATTAGACTTAGACAGTATCCCTGTTGTCGAAATAGACGAAGATGGGGAAATCATTACAGGATACATATTCGCAGATAATTATTTTGAGTTGTACGTTAATGGAGAGCCTGTAGCGAAAGATGCTGTTCCTTTCACACCGTTTAACTCACATGTCGTACGTTTTAAAGCTTCTTACCCGATGACTTATGCTATTAAGGCAGTAGATTGGGAAGAAAATGTAGGATTAGGTACGGAATCAAACAAAGGAAGTGACTATCATCCTGGAGATGCTGGTATCGTAGCGGTATTCAGTGATGGAACAGTGACTAACGGCAGCTGGTTAGCACAAAGTTATTACATTTCACCTTTAGCAGCAAAAGAAGATTTGACTATACAGGAAAAAGACGGAAAGATCATTCATACGTCACCGGATTATAGAGGAGATGTAACTTGTACAACAGATTGTTATGCTGCTCATTTCGAGCTATCCGACAATTGGTATGGAGTAGATTTTGACGACAGCACGTTCCCGAATGCCGTAACGTATACAACGGGTCAAATTGGTGTGGACAATAAGAATAGCTATACTAATTTTAGTGAAACTTTCGGACAAGGTGAATTCGTTTGGACGCAAAACCTTGTATATGACAACGTGATTATCTTAAGACATACGGTGAATCAACCTCAATAAAACGGTACATGAAGGATAGATATGGAGCTATAGAAGGCATAGCAAGAAAATAGATGAGTTGGTGCTTGTCTAGCGTAGTGCCCCCAAGAGATAGATGCACACTACGCTAGATTACCAACACTGCTAGGTGCAGTGCCAAGAGCAGCAGGTTTTTATGTTTTTATATTTCTAATATTAGTTTTGAATATAATTTTTTTTACAAGCATTCTGTTCATATGAAAGCTTTAGTTTTCAGATAACGTAAGATACGACGATATGTAGGTTAGACATGAAAAAGAAACCGATTCTCTTCTACTTAACGTGATGATTCAAGTTTTAATACATCCATTATATTGTTACTATATTTCCATACATCATGATGCATATTACTCATTAACGTTATACTCACTTTTCTCTTGATATCTAAAGCGGAATAGAAACTCACTCCGGGATCAGAGCCTTGTACAAAATAATATTCTTCACCATCTTTGTCTACATCCATCCACACACCATAACCATACATAGTACTATCATCTTTGGCTTGTACCGATAACATCGAGTTGGTTAATTCCTCAGATAATAATGTATGATGGAGCAATGGTTCCCAAAAATTATGCATGTCCCTACTACTTACAAATGCCCCACCTGCTGAACCACCTTTCACATCCACACTATATATATTCGTTCTATAGGATGTTGTATGCTCATCGAATATATATGCATCAGCACAATTTTCTGGCAATCTATCTAATTCAAAATAGCCGGACTGCTTCATATTCGCTTTATCGAAAATATTGTGTTGAACATACTGATCAAAACTAACTCCAGTAATATTCTCTACAATCATACCTAGTAATACATATCCCGTGTTGTTGTACTGAAATTTTTCACCACATTTATACATCATCGGTTTGTTTATGAAAAGCGGGAGAAGATCTTTCAGGCTTCTAATGTTATACATCGGGAAGTCGCTCCACAGCTCTTCGTACTCGGTCATGATGGTTTCATCAAAGTAATCAGGTACTCCTGATGTATGATTCAATAATTGCCTCACTGTTACACTAGGTTCCATCTCATTCAACTCAAAATCTACTACTTCTTTTAGTGTTGAGTCAAATGATAATCTTTTTTTCTCTATTAATTGTAATATGGCAACCGCAGCAAATATTTTACAACCTGAAGCGGTTTGAAATCTAGTATCTAGATGATTAACTCTCCTATTTCTCATATCAGCAAACCCATAGGCTTTTTCGAATACCATCTTACCAGCCTGTTTGACACTGATAACACCACTGTATTCCTCACCAATTACTTTTTCTATAGCTAGTTTGTCCATTGTTATTCCCCCATTAGATGTACACTTGTATCTCCCCCTTACTCAGTTGGGTCCAATTCATATTCCAACATCATTTCTTCGTTTTCAAAGTAAGGATCAAAAGTGAAATACAGTCGCCCTTCTTTTTCTTCTTTGAAATGTAGTTCATCCCCTCTAAACTCTGAAGCATGAACGTTATTTTGGATGTAATGATCTATAATTTCTTGTTGTTCTATGCTCACGATTTCCTTGTAGAGTAGTTTTACTTCGTTAGTCAAAAGATAAATCAAATATAATACACCTTCTTTACCCGATTTAACTAATAAGTAATCATCATGTATCCATTCCACCGTAAAGATGTCCTCTACGCCTGTTAATTCGATCAGGTTGTATGTCTGTATGATGTCCCCATTCTTCGCTACAATGTACATCATATGTTCGTCTAACATAACCATATGATCCGAAACAAAATCAATACTTTCTGTAGATTTCATTCCCCAGTACGCAATGGATGACGTTCTAGCAATTTCCCCTTCATGCAGTAATATTTTATGAATGTCAAAATGTAAATGCGGCTCCCCATAAAGATCGGTTATGGTAAGTAACATATTACGATGATCGTTATCGAAAGGATGTATCGTCATTTCTGTTATTTCTATTAATTCTATATCCGTTGTTCCTACTATTTCTACTGGGTTATTATCGAAGCTACCATACAATGTGCCGTCCTGTTTGTTTAACCAAAAAGCTGTATCGTTCACTTTGTTCCATACGTAGTCGTTACTCCTGATTACATCATACAGGTTACCCAACCGGTCCTCAATTGATTGTGTTGTTTCCTCCGAATGTATTGGAATTTCAAGCAGCTTAAATAAAGCAGCATCAGAAAGGTATATGGTGTCATTCATGACAAGCGGCGGATATGTCATTGTATATGTATTGTTGTTAAACACTACTTCTCTACTATCCAGCTTAAACTCGATCACATGATCCACACCGATAATCGTAATGTTGTGTTCATCTTCAGACAAGTGCACCGAAGATTGAAACAGGGTTTCAACTACATCCAATGGAAGTAGCAGCATGTTTTCATATGTATAGACTTCTTGCTCAAACCATTCCAGCATGAAACCCTCCAGTTCATCAACGTTTATTTCTTGACTAGAAGATTCCATTGCAGCTACGTAAATAAATACGATAATAGGAATGACTGCAAGTAGTATCATATATTTTCTTTTCATTTTTACACCAGCTTCCGTCTATGTTTAAAGTAATATACTGTAAAAACGAAAAAAAGTTGTTGCTTACTTTACTAAGTCGTTGCATGGCATATGATGTTGGATTTACATCTACACAGATCCAGCTGCGACATACTGATTTTTAAAAAGCAATTCATACGTGTCGTTCTGTTCACGCAAGTTTTCATGCGTATCATAAGCTACCATTGCGCCATCTTTTAAAACCATTACCTTGTCGCAGTCCATAATGGTAGATAAACGGTGGGCGATAGATATCATCGTTTTGCCTATGGAAAGACGCTTGAGTTCAGCTATAATGTCACCCTCATTTTCGTTGTCGAGCGCGCTTGTACTTTCGTCAAAAATGATAATGTCCCTATCTTGTAAAAAAGCACGGGCAATGGATAAACGCTGTTTTTGACCTCCTGAAAGCCGGACACCTTTTTCTCCGATTATCGTATCTAACTTATACTCCAATGTTTCAACGAAGTCATAGATTCTCGCTCTATGGCAGCACTGTATTAATTCCTTATCCGTTGCGTCTGGTTTTGCCAGCAGTAAGTTCTCTCTCATCGTCATATTGAAAAGAACTGGTTCCTGTACCACGATACTCACTTTATGTGACAAACTCTCACTATTCACCTGACTGATGTCCGTTCCACCAATGTGTATTGAACCACTTTGCGGTTTTATTTGTCCTGTCAACAGTTTAGTAATGGTAGACTTTCCGCTGCCACTTTCTCCAACGATAGCCAGATGTTCACCTTTGCTCACAGAGAATGAAATAGCGTGAAGACGAAATGCATCGCTACCTTCATATGCAAATGTCACACGTTTAACATGTATAGCTGTTCCTTCTGCGATGCAATAAGATTATTTAACGTCGCAATGACAAACTGGTTCACAAAGAGTATGCCAGCATATATAAGACACAGTTTCAAAAAAGCGCTCATATCTTTATCATAAAAAGCGATATTGACAATGGTTCCGTTAAGAAACGGATATATTAAATTGATCATGGTCATTAATGTAGTGATGATGAATCCACATAGAAAAATCCATTTATGCATCAACACAAATGTGATGAGCCATCTCTTTTTGGTCATAACCGTACCTTCCTTAACTACAGTAGTTATATGGAACACCCACGTCGCTTTGGTATGTTAGTGGAGCGAATGAATCATAAAATAAGAGCAAAAAGATGATAGAGGTATGCTCACTCCCCTCTACCTTTTACTGTTTCACTACTTGCTGCTGGATAAGTTCATCTTCTCACAAAAGAGGGGATGCTTGAATGAATTCTGCACTTTTATGGGATCAAGCAAAATAACAATATCCAAATCTTTCTCACCGAGTTTTTTCATTTGTTGCTCATTCTCTTGTGTGAGCGCTTTGGATTCCGGCTTGCTAATTGGATACTGTAATCCATGTACACACTTGATGTCCTAGTTCATTATGGGGTCACTAATTCACTATGTTTAATCGACATTACGATCTAATTCGTCCCATATAATAACAATCGACATACTTGCCGTCAGAAACTTTCGTCGCTCTTCTTGTGCCCTCCATTTCAAAGTTGTATTTTTTGTATAATTGAATCGCTTTTTCATTATCCACATCAACTTCTAATTCAATTTTATATAAATGGAGCCAGTTGTCTGCAAGGTCAATAACTGTTTCTAGCAGTTTACTCCCAATACCATTTCTCTGATATTTAGGATTTACCATCAGTCCAAGTGATCCAATATGACTATATCTTAGGTTATTATAAATAGAGAGTACGATGTATCCAACCACTTTTTCTGTTCCATTTTCTAAAGAAGCAACTGCAACAAATGAACGTGTATTACTATCCAATGATTTAATTTTATTTTCAGTTTCTTCAAGTCTTTCTGAGATATCTGTACCCATATTATTAGCTACTTCCCCTTGTATGCGCATCTCCCAAATATCTTTTGCATCAGTAAGGAGTATGGGTCTAATGGTTATTTCCACCATGATTCCCCCTCGTATAGTATTTTTTACAGCTTCTTTTTGAAAGATTTCTTGTTGATAAATGTTATGGATGGTGAAGGTTTGTCTAATAGATAGACCCATTTGCGCATCAACACAACCGTGATGAGCCATCACTTTTTTGTTCCTCGCTTAACTACAGTAGCTTTTTATGTAACGCCGGCACGCCTCTTTGTTATGTTTGTGGAGTGATTTTATCCCTTATTATACCAGTCTGTAGGTTTATGTGTGTGCTAAATGCTGAGAAATATGAGTAGGCTTACTTGCCTTATATTATTAAAGCAGATATACTTCTGATTTATCTAACTTGTAGTTTTCCTTAGTAAATGCGATTAAAAATAGTAGTAGCATTTATTTTGATTAAATTTTGGTAATCGTTTCTTTGATATTATAATCCAATATAATTGGATCAGTATAATAAAGGTTTTTCTCAAGATCATCATGCAATTGTACAATAGCTGAATTTGACAAATGAATAACTAAATAATTTAAAATATTATCTATCCAGTCGTAACCATTGGAATTTAAAGTTTTTTTCAATGAAGGAACTAACTTGCTATCCAGTGGAATAATAATTTTTTTATAATATCCATTGCTATCGGTTAATTTATATCTCTTATCCATTCAATCAAATCATCCATAATGAGAACTAGTTTATCTTCCTTCAAAGTTTTAAGCAGATCAATTGTATGATAATCCAATTTATGCTTGGGAATATAACTCCTCACGTTCATTTTTCTCCTTTACTTTGTCTGATGCAATTCAATTATTGTATTTCATTATGTAAACAAATCAAACTATGTAATCTAAATTTTAAAAATATCATTCAAATATCCATTCATCGTGTAATTCTGTCAAAGTACTCTCCTCCATAATTACTTCTCTGTACCATGCTATATGTTCACTGCCATTCTTATGGTACGTTATCTTGTAAAAATTATAATTTTTCCCTGTATTACTTTGATTATTAAATGGTGTATCCCTATCACGTATTGTTTCCACGATTTTTAAAATTGCACTTTTTTCTAGTAGTAATTTCTGTATTTTTGCATCTTCTTCGAAAATCCATTTTTCAGGATATGCACCTGCAGCCTCAGCATGAATATCAGCCAAATTATTGCTCCCCCTATACCACGCGACAAAATCTTTTTTTTCTATTTGATAAGTTATTTTATAAATGAGGTTACTATTCGTACTTTCTTTGGCAAACGGAGAATTTACTGCATCCACCTTAGTAATTTCGATTTCTTCACCATCTCTAAGTAGAATAACCCGCTCTATTTCTTCTCTATGTTTTTTTTCTAAAAATGTAAACCCTATTAATACTACAATCAAAACACATATAAAAAACAGTACTGACGCTGCAATAATTATTTTATTTTTTTTAGTTATTTTAACCATTCATATTATCCTAAGCTCTCGGAAAGGCAAGCAGGTTACATACATTAAATATCAAAATCCATAAACAGCATATGATCCAAATTTAAACTGCGAATATGGCAAATATGATAATAACTATACTTATGACAACTGTAGGATATCCTCCTATTCTAATTTGTTGAGTGTTTTTTATACCTAATGGTTTAAATGCCATAATAGCTTCTGGATAAAATATTTGTATTAAGCCAATTATTAGCCCAATTAAGCCTATACTCATCTGATCTACCACCTTTTTAAGCTACACATATTTTCCATGATTAACTGTAGATATATGGTGTCCATTGAATTTTGGTGAACAAAGTATTTACCACCAATAAAAGACGATCATGCATAACCGTCCTTTATTCCTTTTTCATATCAATGAATTAGTCTCCTATAGCTAATAAAGTTAGCTTTTGTGTTAGTGCTTTATCACAAGCATGTATAAATTGCTTTGTGAACTCTCTTATTTCATTAATGAGATCGGATGGAACGGATGCTTTTATTACTTCATTTTGTATTAATATTGCAATATCCTTTATGTCAACAATCTGCTCCTGAGAGAAGAAAGTATCGCTATAAGGATCTAAATCCGTCAATAAACTTATATCCTTTGAAAAAAATCTTTATTATAATAAAGGATTTCACTCATTTCTTCAGGAAATTCTACATGTTCTTTTTTCTCTGACTCCCTATCTTTTTCGACAAAAAAATCTATAGACATATTAACCTCCAACCTTTTTGGAAACGGTGACGTGATATAGTGAAGTTGTAACATCACGTAGAATAAAAAATGTCGTATACTATATTCAAAGAAAGTGGTGTTTACAATGGGAAAAAAACATTATGAAAAATCATTTAAAGAAAAACTAGTACTCATGCATTTGAAAGATGGTAGGACCATTAATAGTTTAACTAAAGAATATCAACTTGGACAGGGTAGCCTGAACCTTTGGATAAAGCAATACCGTAAAGAATGCGAAAATCAGCCATCAAGTCATGATTCAAATAACTCCGCTCTATTTGATGAACTTGCTGCACTGAGAAAGAAAACGGAAGAATTAGAAAAGGAAAATCGCTTCTTAAAAAAGGCGGCAGCATTCTTTGCGAAGGAAACAGGCAACTAATTTATAAGTTTATCCAACGACATGCCGCCGAATTTGTTATCAGATGGCTACTGAGAAGATTTCAATTGTCTCCTACTGCATATTATGGCTATGTAAAACAAAGAAAAAAAGAAGCATTAGAGCGTAAGCAAGAAGTCCTCCGCTGTATCCATGACCTATATCACCACTATAGCGGCAAACCTGGATATCGTATGATGAAACGATATTTAGAGAAGAAAGGTCACTTTTACAGCTTACTTACTGTACACAAATATATGAATGAACTAGGTTTACGATCTATTGTATATAAAAAGAAGCCAGAATATATAAAAGGCAAGGCACATCAAGTATTTCCAAATTTGTTGAATCGAGATTTTACAGCCGAACATAAGAATGAAAAGTGGTGTACTGATTTTACTTATATTCATTTGTCTAATGGCTCATTACGTTACAATTGTTCGATTCTTGATTTAAAGGATCGAAGCATTGTGGCCACGAAAACAGCAGCATATATAACTGCAGATCTAGCCATAGAGACATTACAAGAAGCGATATGCAAGCATCGCCCTAAAAAAGGATTCATTTCATAGTGATCAAGGTGTGCAGTTTTCGGCAAAATCATATGTAGATTACTGTCAAAAACATCATATTGTACAGAGTATGAGTAAGGCTGGATGCCCATATGATAATGCACCAAAAGAAAGTCGTTACCCTGTCCACGATACTCATTTTAATGTTTATTTTTACCATAAGTTATACTGCAGTTGGTGAAAAAAATGAAAGAAATGATGACGGTGTAGAAGGAGAGTGGAATATTGTAACCATTCCCAGTTCTAATGGCTTTGATGCTATATTGAATATAAACGCTCAATACCTTAATGAGGAGTCGACATTTAGTAAAACCATTGTTGCTTCCAATCAACCTGATACAAATTGGCAGCATGTGATAGACGGTATTAAGAAGTTTCACGATGCAGTTGATAAAAACACATTAGATTTTAGCTTGAATAAAGCAATAACTATTGTTAACAACAATCCTGCATTACAACTAATTACGACGCTCAGTGCTTATCCAGTACAGTTTTCTACAAAGGACACAGATCCCTATCGAGTTTTAACCGAATATCTTATAGAAAATTTGCAGATGAATACTACTGAAAATGAATTTCAAGAATTATATCAAGAAGTTAGAGGATCAACTGGATCCAATAATTATTATTATAAGTTATTATTAGCTATAGATTTCAATGGGAATATCGAACTCATTCATTTTAAACTTCATGTCGATTGTTGTACGTTTCCAAAGGACTCAGCTTATGACCAGTTGTTATTATATGCTTATGGACTTAAGGCAGTGTATACACCTAAATGAGAATGATATAACTCTGCCCATCCGCACATTTATAGAAGGTTAGTTTTTAGCTAACGTCGATCATCACGGAACCGACGTTATTCTTAAGCTATGTTGAAATATTTCAACATAGCCTGCTTAAATTAATTATGTCATACAAAATTTCACAATATCAACAAAAATGATTCTCACAAGAAAACCTAACTTGAATCTTCAAAGTTATAATTTCTTGTAAACATAATTTTAATAACACTCAAAGTTCATATTATTAGAGCCAGTATTACTAAAATAATCATAATAAATATACACATTAATCCTACAATCGATGCTATAACCATAACCTTTCTTCGTTGTTTATCTAATTTATGGTTTTTTTTACTAAATGCGCTTAAAAAGAGTAAGGGCAAAGCTATTATAATTCCTGGTATAGGAAGGAACGCAATTATTTCATGATGTCTTTCAAATAATTTTGTCTCTATAATCAACCTCGTTATACCTGCAGTAATACCCGTATATGCTAGAAGCAACATCCCAATTTTCATCGTTTTAGGGTGATTCTGATGATTATTTACAAAGTATCTAATTATTATAAAAGATGAAACTATGGTAATTATTAAATACAGAGGTAGGGGTATGTTATTAAATAAAATTTCCAATACGTCACCTTCTCTTTAATTAAAAATTGAATTTTTTATCCAAGAAACAGCAATACTAACTCCAGTACCTATTAAAGCACCTCCACCTACCACAGCTGCAACTGGGAGACCAGCAGATCCTATTAAAACAGTTCCAGCAATAGTAACACCTGTTCCGACAACAGTTATTCCAGCAGCAATCCATTGGTCTGCTCCACTATATGTTTGAAAATCGTCGTATACTTGTAATCCCGTTAGACCAATAGATGCTACACCTCCTACTTTGAAAGTATTTCCAAGTAATTTCTGTGTATTTGATGGGTATTTCACTCCTGAAACACTTGCAGCGTGACCGAACTCTGGTGTCACAGCTAAAATATTTTTAGGTTTTAATAAATCAGTTATATATTTACCTGCAAAAGCATCGGTGGTACCAACTAAAGTATTTTTAGCTACTTCTCCTCCATACATATCCCAAAAATTACCTTCTTTTTTTGCATAAGGAATTTTTACATTTAGATATCCCGTCACTATTCCATCCTCTATTATAGGCGCACCTTCAAATTCACTGTCTTCGCCAGCATAATAACTTGAGTCAGATGAGCAACCCCCATCATGTGCCCAGTTTCCATCGGCGGAAACGCAGTAATTACCACTAGGATCAATATACTTCAACGGATTATTCAACACATACGTATAAAGATTCTGCGTTAACGGACTGTTAAGTTCACCCTCATAACTATCTTCATTAATAAACCTTCCTACACTTGGATCATACCAGCGTGCACGTAAGTATTGCAACTCCGTTGTACTATCCCACAGTTCTCCAGAATAGCGGAATGGATTATGCACGGTTTCTTTCTCGACAATTGGGTTACCCCATATGTCGTAGCTGTATTCGTTGAGTACGTTCCCTTGCTCATCTCGTAACTCTACTACATCCCCATGTCCATTGTATAGTACATATGCTTTGGTGTTATCTTCATATTGTATCGCTTCTAATTTTTTACCTCGAATATATCTTGCTTTTAATTTCGGTTTATCATTGACTATCGTCGCTTCCGCAATAATAACTTGACCATCATAGTAGTAGCGAGTGGTTTCCCCATCTTCTGTTCTCTCTGTGAGTAATCCATCTCCATTGTAAAGATA
>NZ_QXJP01000033.1 GCF_004115085.1 Longirhabdus pacifica
TAACGCCAACCGAAATTCATCTCCACCTTATCGTTGGGCTTCGCCCTTCACACGCTTGAAGATGGAGACTTTTTTCAGAAAACGTTAAATATCAGTATCAAATTATTTCAACTCTTCTAAGTATCTACTGTTGTTAAAATGGGATAGGGGAGAGTGGGATGCTGCAACGTGGTATCCTTTTTCCCGCTAACAACAATGTGTATGGGATAACTTTGCGCGATGTGCTTCGTAGGAAACCATGGTCTCTCATCATGAACAAGCACGAATACCCCTTTTTCATCACCATAAAACCGAAACAACTCCCCTTTATGTTGAAACGTATCCGCTAGCCCTTCTTCAAGAAATGCAGCAAATGCACTGACGTGGTTGGAAGGCATACCAATCTCATTCACGCTCCAATCTTTTTGTACATAGGGGAAGATGATCTCTACGTTATTCCCATCAGGGTCGTTAAAGTAAAAATGCTTGCATCCACCATGCATATCCCCTTCAAATATATCCTTGTTGTACTCATTTCTCTCCACATTCTCGTTCTATCTTCTCGCAATCTATCATAAATATAGGAGAGTTAACATCATTTCATATGTTAGATGATTCATAGATCTTTGGAGGTAGAAACAGATGAAGAGAGAGTGGAAATGGTTTATCCTATCGACAGGTTTTGCTTTAGCATTCACATTAATTATTCCTATGGTCATGAAGCTTGGTGACACAGATAGTACACAAATGAACGTAAAAATGAATCAAGTTAACAACTTCAACGCATCACAACTAGGAGAGCAGGAGCAGCAGTTAGCTTTGATGACACTACCACAACACGCGAAACATAAAATAGTCTCGATTTATATGGATCAGCAAGAGCAAATCATTCAATTACCGTTAGAGCAATACGTGATGGGTGTGGTGGCTGCGGAAATGCCAATGGACTTTCATATCGAAGCATTGAAAGCTCAAGCGATAGCGGCTAGAACATATATTGTACGCCGTATGATGGATCAAGATAGGTCCCATGTTCCTGTAGACGGGGCTTTGGTTACGAATACAATATATCACCAAGCATTTCTTACAGAAGAGGAAAGAAAACAACAGTGGGGAAAGCAATATGATGCATATAACGAGAAATTACAACATGCCATAGCAGAAACGAAAGATATGATTATGACCTATCATGATAGACCGATTGAAGCTTCTTTTTTCTCCACTAGCAACGGTTTTACTGAAAACTCAGAAGACTATTGGGATAAGGAGCTACCATACTTACGTAGTGTAGCCAGCCCATGGGATCAGCGCTTGTCCCCTAAATATGAACAAACCCAAACGTTTACACTACTAGAAATACAACAGATGCTAGGACTTTCTAGCTTGTCTACACCCACAGAAGAGTGGTATCAGTTATTGTCCGCTACAGAAGGGAACAGAGTGAATGAAGTGGTCATTGCAGGAAATACTTTCTCTGGTAGAGAAGTGCGAGAGAAATTAAAACTTCCATCTTCACATTTTGTTTGGAAAATGGAAGAAGACGATGTGCATATTACGACGTATGGATATGGACACGGCATTGGCATGAGTCAATACGGGGCACAAGGGATGGCATTAGAAGGGAAGAAAGCTGCAGATATCGTAACATATTATTATCAGCAAATTGAATTGAAGAGAATAGCATCCTCTGTCTAGCATGTCTTGCAAAATAATGGTTTAAATTTATGAAATAAGTATAAAACATCGCGAAATGGCAACAATGGTTGCTGAGGTGATGAATATATGGTAGATAAAAATCAATCCGGGGATCCAAACAAAAAGGGAAAAGTGGATCAACAACCGTCATTTTGGCGTAGTCTATCAAAAAAAAGATGGGCGCTACCAGCAATCTATGTAACAGCAGCAGCAATTATACTTGGCATCATGGTGTGGACCACGCAAGGGGATGATAATGCAGAACCAGTAGGAGACAACGACTTTGGTTTGACGACATATGATGGTACAAATGATAGTGTGAATGATAGCGAAGAAGCTTCTGTACCAGCAAACTCTCCAGCTGAAGCGATGCAATGGCCTGTAGATAGTAAAACGATGCAAGTTGTCGTTCCTTTCTATGATCAAGATGCGTCAGAAGAACAAAAGCTTACAGCCATGCTTCAAATTGATGAGTCCACCTTTATGCCGAGCACAGGTATTTCCATCGTGACAGACACGGAAGAATTCGAAGTATCTGCCGCAATGAGTGGCGTGGTGACAAGAGTAGATCAACCTCCTTACGTTGGTGTAGTCGTTGAAATTACGCACGCAGATGGATTGAAAACAGTGTATCAAAGCTTAAAGGACGTTCAAGTTCAAGAAGGACAAGAAGTGATGAAAGGTGATGTCATTGCAGCTGCTGGTCGAAGTGAATCACAAAAAGATTTAGGAGCCCATGTACATTTCGAAGTGTACCAAAATGATGTTCCCGTAAACCCGGAAAAATGGTTGAAACAATAATATTTGAAATTTAATGTGTAACAAAAAAATTTTAGCCTCCTCAAATTTTATGAGGGGGTTTTTTCTTTGTAGTGAAAGAGAAAATGGAAACGTGAAGTAGGAATATTTTCAGATAAATTAGCTTGTCAGGCTTGGAAACAAAGAATATATAGTCTCTCCACTCATATAATGTAGCAAATATGTTGTAGTTGGGAGGCGAGGGCGTGCACGATTACATCAAGGAGCGCACGATTAAAATCGGTCAATGTATCGTTGAAACAAAGCAAACTGTTAGAAATATCGCAAAAGAGTTTGGTGTCTCAAAAAGTACAGTGCATAAGGATCTGACCGAAAGATTGCCTGAAATAAATCCTGAATTAGCCAATGAAGTTAAAAATATTTTAGAATACCATAAGTCCATTAGACATTTGCGTGGAGGCGAAGCAACAAAAATAAAGTATAAGCAAAGGAAGAAAGGAAAAGGACAGGGAAAAGGAAAAGTAACAAAATAAACACATAACAAATTATAAAAATATAAAGGATTTTTCAATAATACCTCGAATTTTAGAATATTGTGTGTTAAAAACAGAATTTTCATGTTAAAAACCCAATTAAGCGATAATAAAAATAATGCAATCATTTCAATTTACTCTCAGCATCCAGTGTTCAATAACCGATATTGAAAGTATAAGTACAATGCAATACTTATACTTTCCCTTCAAATGTTATCCTTGCAAAGAAATACATAGTACATGATTGCTACACTTCCTATTTTTTACTAGTGATCCATGCAAACTTATCTAGTTGAAAATGCGAAGTGTTAGCATATCTCTATATAGGATACCCATTACAGTATGTAATCAAAATCAATGTAAGTGCTGGTGCAACATAGAATATATAAGGAGGATATATGATGTTTGGGAAAGATATAGGCATTGACTTAGGAACGGCAAATGTTCTTATTCATATTAGGGGTAAAGGAGTTGTATTGGACGAGCCGTCCGTCGTTGCTATCCATAGTGACTCTAAGCGTGCATTTGAAGTAGGAGAAGCCGCTCGTAAGATGGTAGGAAGAACACCTGGTAATATTACAGCCATTCGACCTTTAAAAGATGGCGTTATTGCCGACTTTGAGATTACTGAAATTATGTTAAAGTATTTTATTAGCAAAGTAGGCGGCAAGCTCTGGTACGCACGTCCCCGCATTTTAATCTGTGCACCAACTGAAATCACATCCGTAGAACAAAAAGCGATCCGAGAAGCGGCACTTCGCAGTGGAGCGAAGGAAGTCTTCCTAGAAGAGGAGCCAAAGGCAGCAGCTATTGGAGCGGGTATGGATATTTACCAACCAAGCGGCAATATGGTCGTAGATATTGGAGGTGGTACGACAGACGTTGCCGTACTATCCATGGGAGATATCGTAACCTCTAGCTCGATTAAAGTTGCCGGTGACAAATTGGATCAAGCCATCATTAGATATATTAAAAACAAATATAAGCTCCTAATTGGAGATCGCACGGCAGAAGAAATAAAAATTAATATCGGTACCGTCTCGCCAGAACAAACCAATAATGAAATGGACATACGTGGAAGAGATTTAGTTAGCGGTTTGCCACTCACCATTACCATCTATGCAAATGAAATTAAAGAAGCATTATGGGACAGTGTAAGTGCCATCGTATCGGCAGCGAAAAATGTATTGGAACGCACGCCACCAGAACTTTCTGCAGATATTATTGATCGTGGCATCATCTTAACTGGTGGAGGCGCGATGTTGTCAGGAATGGACGTATTAATGTCTGAGCAATTGAAAGTACCAGTGTTAATTGCGGAAGATCCGATGCATTGTGTAGTAAAAGGAACGGGACTGATGCTGGATTATTTAGATAAAGTACCGAACAAATCACGTTAGCCAGGAGGATTTTTATATGTTGAAAGGAATGTACACCGCTACTTCAGGGATGATTTCACAGCAGCAGCGACATGATATGGTGACGAATAATATTGCTAATTTACAAACGACAGGGTACAAGAAACAAGTTGCCCCTATGCGATCGTTCCCTGAAATATTGATGCAAAGAATGAATACAGATGAAGGTGCACCTCCGAAAATAGGTTACATGCACGGTGGAGTCATGATGGAAGAAAGTATGACGGTATTTCAGCAAGGCGACATATTAGAGACGGGCAATGCATTTGATTTTGCAATCGTATCGCAAATGACAGAAATCGATGGCGAGCAATATACCTTTGATGAGTCAGGCAAACACGTAACGGATAACGGTGAAGTCATTTATCAACCGCAAGCATTCTTTGCCGTACAAAATGCCCAAGAAGAAGTGTTATATACGAGAGCAGGGTCTTTTGTCGTTGGATCAGAAGGACAGCTCATGACGGCTTCAGGGGAAGAAGTGCTCAACAAAGATGGACAAAGGATAGAGCTTGTTGATCGTTTTGGGGACATCATTCCTATTCAAGAACTAGTAGTGAATCAACAAGGACAAGTAGTGTATAACGGAGATACACTCATAGATGACCTGCAATTGGTGAAAGTAAATGATCCATACCAACTCATCATGGAAGGTAACGGTCTTTATCGTTATGTAGGGGACGAGCAACCTGAAGCATTAACAGCATTAGATCAAGCTGTTGTAAAACAAGGTTTCGTTGAGCGTTCAAATGTGGACCCTTCTCAAGAAATGGTAGAAATGATGAGCGCACTGCGCCTGTATGAAGCTAATCAAAAAATGGTGCAATATTACGATCGTAATTTAGAAAAAGCAGTAAATGAAATAGGTAAAGTGTAAAAGGAGGGATAACAGATGAACCATTCCATGATTAATGCATTCGTGTCGATGCAAAGTAGTCAAAAACATTTAGATGTCATTTCCAATAACATTGCCAACGTGAATACCACCGGTTATAAAACATCTGCCGTAACGTTTCAAGATGTATTGCGTAATGTTGAACCTCAGGATGAGCAATTCAAGTTAGATGGCAGAATGACCCCACTGGGTACAACATCCGGTTTTGGAGGTTACGTATCGAATATATATACGCAATTTACACAAGGCAGTTTACAAGAAACAGGCAATGAATATGACTTTGCACTGCAAGGCGATGCCTTTTTCGTTATAGATATTCCGAAGTTTGATGATAACGGTAATATTTTACTTGATGCAAACGGAAGTGAAGTTTACGAAACATTGTACAGTAGAAATGGTGCTTTCAACTTGTCTATCAAAGAAGATGCCTTAACGCAAAAAGCGTATTTAGCAACCGCTGAAGGCTACCCCATTCATTTAAATGATAGTCTTGGCATTATGCAGTTGCAAGATATCCCGAAAAATCATAAAATAGTGGTTAATCAACAAGGTGAAGTTTTTGCTGATCCGCCACAAGATAATGTACCGAACATTTATCTCGGTCAATTGCGCATTGCAAACGTATCGTCTCAGCATCTTCTTCAGCCTGTTGGTGAGTCATCCTATGCCCTACCGGATATGGATGCACAACAACTCGATCAATTGGTTACGATCATGGATCGAGATCAAATTCTTGCGTCGGGGGTTAAAGTACATCAGGGTTTCATTGAGCAGTCCAGCGTCAATTTGACGTCAGAGATGACGAATATGCTGTCCGCTCAAAGATCTTATCAGCTAGGAGCAAAAGCACTTGCTTCTGCAGATTCCATGTTGAACTTAGCAACCAACATAAGGGGATAAGAAAAGGAAGATTCCAATGAGTGAGCAAATGCAAGCACAAGCACAGAGGAAAACCGAAGATAAACAGCCAGGAGTAAACAAAAAACCAGCAAACAAAAGCAAAAAATCGGCAAAATCGGGTAAAACCAAAAACTGGGGAGTCACATGGCTAAAAGTATTCATCGTGGCGCTCAGTTGCTTTATTGCTTTATTTGGTGGACTATACATTGGCTATGCTGTGATAGGTCATGGCGAAGCTGCAGATGTTTTCGACTTTAGTACGTGGAAACATGTGTATGATTTAGTTTTTGCTGACTAGCTGAACATACAACATAAATACGTTTTATCTACTCCCTACATATTGAGGGAGTTTTCTTTTGTGTGCCAGAAAGGTATAATAAATGAGAAAAAAAGATAAGAGCATATTTACCAGGCATTTTTTGTGAAAACCCGATAAATATACTCTATTATATCAACCTTCATTACTGCAGATCATGAAGGGGACATTTAGTATTGTACACAAAACATAAGCAAAACATACGCAACATTTAAATTTGTAACCGACCGAATAAGGGACAGAATAACCATAGAATTGGAGTGCACATTGATGATGAATATTAAAGAAATTCAAGAAGTTATCCCTCACCGTAATCCTTTTTTACTCGTGGACCGTATCACGGAATTGGAAGTAGGTAAAAAAGCAGTAGGCTTTAAAAATGTGACGATGAATGAACCATTTTTCCCAGGACACTTCCCTGATTATCCAGTCATGCCAGGTGTACTGATTGTAGAAGCGTTGGCACAAGTAGGTGCAGTAGCTATACTGAAAAAAGAAGAAAACGAAGGGAAAATCGGTTTTCTAGCAGGGATAGACAACATGCGTTTTCGTGGACAAGTGACACCAGGAGATACGCTACAACTAGAGGTAGAAATCACAAGAAGCAAAGGCATGATAGGTAAAGGAAAAGCGGTTGCCAAAGTCGAAGATAAGATAGTGGCTGAAGGTGAAATCATGTTTGCCATTGGTCAATAAATAAAAAAATATAAAAATAACTGGAGGAGAGGCAGATGAGTGTGGAGCGTTATCAAGCATGGTTAAACGATCACATGATTGATGAAGAAACCAAACGTGAATTGGAAAGTATACAGGGTAATGATGCAGAAATTGAAGATCGCTTTTATAAAGAATTGCAATTTGGTACAGGTGGACTGCGCGGAGTTATCGGAGCAGGAACGAATAGAATGAACAAATATACGATTCAGAAAGCAACACAAGGTTTGGCTGCATATATACAGAGCCAGTCCAAGCAAGCAGAGAAGAGATTGAAAGTCGTCATTGCATATGATTGCAGACATTATTCAGATGCCTTTGCATTGGAATCTGCATTAGTATTAGCTGGTAACGGCATTACAGCATATGTATTTCCAAGTTTGAGACCGACTCCACAGCTTTCCTACAGTGTGAGAGAGCTAGGTGCTGACGCAGGCATCGTCATCACAGCGAGCCACAACCCTCCGGAATATAACGGGTATAAAGTATACAACGAACATGGGGGACAACTTGTCGTACATGAAGCGAACGGTGTCATACAACACATCTCTGAAATTTCTTCGCTTGAACAAGTGAACAAAATCACGAAAGAGCAAGCGGAATCACAAGGGCTTCTGCACTGGTTGGATGACACGATGGATGACAAATATATTACCGCTGTGACAAAAGAAAGCATGTTGAATGAACAAGAACAGCAGTGGATGCGTGATGTAAGTATTGTGTATACGGCACTACACGGTACAGGAGCGCATATCGTACCACCAGCATTGCAGCGTATTGGTGCAAATAATGTGCATGTGGTGGAAGAACAGCAAACGGCTGATCCTAATTTTTCAACGATAGACTCCCCTAATCCAGAAGAGAAGGCAGCCTTTACGTTAGCATTGCAATTAGCGGAAAAAGTGAATGCGGACCTCATCATCGGAACAGATCCAGATAGTGATCGTATGGGAGCGATAGTGAAAAATAAAGAAGGCAACTACACCATACTGAATGGTAATCAGTCTGGAGCGATTATGCTGTATTACATGCTATCGCGTATGAAAGAAAGTGGCCAATTGCCAACAGCTGGTGTTGTTATCAAGACCATCGTTACGAGTGAGCTAGGTGCAGTTATCGCTCAACATTATGGACTAGAGTCATGGAACACATTAACCGGCTTTAAATATATTGCTGAAAAAATGAATCAACTAGAGCAAGATGATGTGAAGCAATTTGTATTTGGCTACGAAGAAAGTTATGGTTATTTAGCAGGAACTTATGCTCGGGATAAAGACGCGATTATTGCATCCATGCTCATTAGTGAAGCAGTTGCTTACTATAAGCAGCAGCAGAAGACGTTAGATATGGTACTAGATGAGATGCATGCTACCTTTGGCTACTACGAAGATGCACTGCAATCGTTGACGTTAAAAGGAAAGAGCGGTATGCAACAAATTGACACGATTATGAACCACTGGCGTCATCATTCACCAACGTCATTAGCAGGGGTGCAAGTGGAGCAAGTGATTGACTATGCAGAAGGTATAGATGATTTACCGAAGGAAAACGTATTAAAATATATTCTTTCTGATCAATCATGGGTATGTTTGCGACCTTCTGGAACGGAACCGAAAATCAAAATGTACTTTTCCGTGAAGAAATCGTCTCAAGAAGAGGCGAGCGCATTCATAGAAAAACTAAAGCAAGATGTCATGCAGATCGTTCATGCATGTTAATCGTATATAGGAGTGGAATGATTTGTTGAAGAAATGGATATATAGTAAAATTGCCCATCGCCTGTTATGGATCGTAGTCATCATTAGTTTAGTGGCTTCCCTTCCATTAATTGTGCAGCGATGGCAAGCAGAACAAAGTGCACCTGGAGTAGAAATTGTATACGATTATAGTGATTTAACGTTTCTTGCTGCAAATGAACCGAACCCGCAACAATATTTGGAATACCAATTAACAGCATTGAGAGATGCTGGTGTAACGACGATGGCAGTAGGGGAAAAGTCGCTGGAACAATACGCGATGGAGCAGGAATTGTCACTATATAGCTCCAAACAAGCCGCAGATGTTCTGAACGTAGTGGTGAGTGACGATGAAAACTACACGTATGTCACATTTAAAAATGAAGCAGTAAGGCAACGTATTCAACCTTTAATAGAAACGCAGCTTTCCCTCTTGAACGTGGAGATGGAATCATTCTCTTTAAACAATGATAATCAAGCGGGGCAAGGCATCATCATACAAGAAGTGCTAGACCACGTGGCTATTATGCCACTATTTCCAGATTTAGTGGAAATGGAAATGCTGAGTGATTACGGATTTCACATCGCAGCAAGAATGTCTGACAATCGTCCCTTCCATTTTGAAGTCATGGAGCAGGCATTCATTCAATTAGCAGATGTTGGCGTTCGTTGGATTATTTTTTCTGGTGATGATGTAACAGGCAACACCGATGAGGAAGAACGATTAACGTTACAAGCAACAGCGCAGTGGATGAAAGAAAATGGTATCGGATTTGCGTTGATTGAAACAAGTAAGGACAAGCAGCAGGCTGGTAGAGCAGAGTTAGCGAACCTACTTGATTACGATGTCATTCGTCTTCACTCTATTTTAGAAAAAGAAATGTTTTTAGACCCTGACATTTTGGAAGATCGGATCGTTTTGGCAGTGGAAGATCGCAACATCCGTATGATCTACTTGAATGGGGATTCGATAGAAAGACCAGATGACCAAATGTTTGAAGATTCCATGGAGCATACATTGGAAGTTTTATTAGGTAGTGAAGGGGATAACGGTGCAGTAGCACGTTTAGAAGCAGCGGGGTACACGCTGGATACAGCACAGCCGTTCACGTTTACACCTTCATCATGGAACAATATACTTAAACTGCTCGTAGTATTAGGTGCTGTCGCTATGATCAGTTTAACGATGGGTAGAGGCTTACGACTACCGGCAGTATTGTTTTTCGTCATTGGTGTGATAGGAAGTGCAGGTTTATATGTGCTCTCTGTATCGTTATTGTATACACTAGCTGCACTTGGTACCGCCATTTGTACACCGAGTTACGCTGTCATGTATGCCATGGATAAAGTGAAACAGATGAAACAAAAGCAAACGATGCTGTCCGCTTCCGGTTCAGCAGTTATATTATTCCTGTTAGCTACTGGAATCACGGCCATTGCCTTTTCCCAAGTGAGTGGGATATTGCAAGGTATGACGTACATGGTGTTAATTGATCAATTTCGAGGCGTTTCGTTATTGAAATTAGCTCCTATCGCGATTATTGCAATATATGCGGCAATGTATGCTTCCTACTCCAAAGAACAGCAAGGCTTGGCGCGTTTACAGCAAATCGCTTTCATGAACATTAAAGTGATCTACGTCGTGCTCGCTGCATTGTTCGGTGGTATTGTCCTTTATTATTTATCCAGAGCGGGAAATGCTGGACAAACACTACCATTGGAACAAGAGTTCCGATCATTATTACAACATACATTCGGAGTTCGTCCACGTACCTCTGAGTTTTTAATTGGACATCCGTTGTTTATTTTTGCGGCTTACGTGGCGCTCAAATATCGCAAAGGTGCGGAACTATTTGTCATAGGGGTATTCGGACAACTATCAATGGTGAATACGTTCACCCATTTGCACACGATGCTACCTGTTTCCATGCTAAGAGTAACTTATGGTTTGATTCTAGGTATCGTCATTGGTTTTATGATTATTATCGCTTTCGAAGTAGCATTAAGGGGCTGGAATAAGTGGAATCAAATAAAAAAACAGTATTAATTTCCGGCTATTACGGATTTGGAAACAGTGGAGATGAAGCAGTATTACTATCGATATTAGATGCAATACAACAGCAAAATAAAACGTACTCGCAGGAAACACAAGTGGAGCCCGTAGTACTCTCGCAAAATCCGCTGCAAACAGAGGAAACGTATGGCGTGCGAGCAGTACATCGCTTCAAATCGCCTGCTTTAATCAAAGCAATAAAAGAATGTGATGGACTCATTAGTGGAGGCGGCAGCTTGTTGCAAGATGTGACGAGCAGTCGCTCTATCCCTTACTATCTCGGCGTGTTACGTCTTGCGCAATGGATGAAGAAGCCTACCTTCATTTATGCCCAAGGTGTAGGGCCGATTCAGCGCAAACTATTCCGCTCTTGGACGGCCAAAGTCGCTAATCAAGCGGCTTATATTTCTGTGCGCGATGAACAATCGTTAGCGTTGCTCCAAGAGAGTGGTGTAACGAAAGCAATCGATATGGTACCTGACCCTGTATTAGGTGTACTGAATAAAAACGGAAGCGGTGAGTTTTCGCATGCCCTACCACGTGTAGGCATATCCGTTCGCTTTTGGAAAGAAGATCGCTCGGATTTAGATCGTATTGCCGCAGGGTTGTATGCTGCCTATCAGCAGCGAAAGGTAGAATTCGTATTCATTCCATTTCATCAACCGACTGATATGGAAGCCAGTAAATATACGATGGAAAAGCTTCGTCAATATGCTTCAAGCATTCCTTGCTCTATGCTTACCACATCGTTCCACCCGCAAAATATTATTTGCGAAGTGAAATCTTGTGATATACTAGTAGGCATGCGTCTGCACTCTTTAATTTATGCAGCAACGCAGCAAGTGCCGATGGTCGGTATTTCTTATGATCCGAAAATAGATCAGTTTTTATCTCAGTTGGACATGCAACCGATTGGTGATGTGAATCATATCGATGCGGAGCGGATGGGAAATGAAATCATTTATCTATTGGATCATAAACAAGCATGGCAAAAAGATAAACAACAGCGTATCGAAACGCTACAAAAAAAATCACAAATTCCTGCGCAACAAATTCATAAGCTGTTGCGTTAAATAGGTAGGAGTTTAGATGGATATGGAAAATAACAGCGAAAAAGTATATATATATGACATTCCTTTTAGTAAATGGGGAATGAAAGACACCGTGGATTACTTAACGCAGTCGATCAAGGAAAGAAAGCCCCATCAAGTGGTGACCGCAAATCCGATTATCGTGATGGAGTCAAAGCACAATGACACATACAAAAAAGCGGTGCAGCAAGCAGACCTTGTCGTTCCGGATGGAACAGGTATTGTCTGGGCAGCTGACTACATCGGTCATCCGGTGAAGGAACGTGTAGGTGGATTCGACTTGATGCATGAGTTACTGTCCATTGGCGAACAATACGAATGGAAAGTATACTTGCTAGGAGCAGAGGATGAAGTGGTTAAAGAAGCTGCGCACAACATGAGTAAGCAATTTCCTTCTTTGCGTATTGTAGGAGTAAGAGACGGTTACTTTACAGAATCAGAAGATGCGGAAGTGATCGCAGATATTCAAAAGGTGCAACCTGACCTCTTGTTTGTGGCGAGATCCGTGAATACACAAGAACCTTGGATTGCAAAATATAAACAGCAGCTTCAAGTACCATTAATGATGGGCGTCGGTGGCAGTTTTGACGTAATTGCGGGAAAATTGAAGCGAGCGCCAAAATTATTTATACAGTTGCGATTAGAATGGTTTTACCGTTTGTTGCAACAACCGACGAGATATAAGCGTATGTTAGCATTGCCTAAATTTGTGATGCAAGTGAGAAAAGATAAGAAGAAATTACAGCAGGCCAATCTTTGATCGTCAGAGTGGAGAGTGAGTAGATAAAATGTTGAATTTAATTGTCATCGGGTTCTGTGCCGCGCTACTTGTATCGATATTAATCACACCGTTAGTGAAAAGATTTGCGATATGGATCGGCGTAGTGGATCAACCGAATCAGCGAAAAGTACACACGAAAGTCATGCCGCGTCTCGGTGGATTGGCGATTTATTTAGCCTTCGTTGTCGCTTTTATTATCATGTTACCGCAAATTGAAGTGATGGATGCAGGAAAACGTGCGTTAGCATGGGCACTGTTTGTAGGTGGGTCCATGATTGCATTGCTCGGGGCGGTAGATGATAAATACAACTTATCTCCCAAGATCAAATTTCTCGTGCAAATTATCGCAGCGATTATCGTCGTTGTTGGCTTTGATCTAAGAATTGATTTTATAAATATACCGTTTTTAAATGCACATACACTACCAGACTGGTTCAGCATTCCTTTCACTATTTTTTGGATTGTGGGAGTGACCAATGCCGTTAATTTAATTGACGGTTTGGATGGACTAGCTGCAGGTGTATCAGCTATAGCAACAGCAACGTTGCTTGTCATGGCTATCTTCATGGGCAACGAGATCGTCATTATTTTAACAGCGATTTTGTTAGGGAGCATACTAGGGTTTCTAGTGTACAACTTCCACCCCGCAAAAATATTCATGGGTGACTCTGGCGCGCTATTTTTAGGTTTCTGTTTAGCGACGTTGTCTATTTCTGGTTTCAAGCAAGCGGCAGTCGTTTCCTTCGTTGCACCGCTCCTTATATTAGGTGTGCCGATTACGGATACGTTATTTGCGATTGTGCGCCGTATAGTAAACAAAACACCGATTTCGGAAGCTGACAAAAATCATCTGCACCATCGTTTAATGTCATTAGGACTAAGTCATTTGCAAACGGTGCTTGTTATTTATTTGATCTCCATTTCTTTCGGTATTTTAGCGATTTTACTTTCAAATCAACCGCTTTGGGTTACGTTAGTGATACTGCCACTCTTGCTACTCTTTCTGCAACTGGGTGCAGAATACACGGGCATTATTAGTCAGAAGCAACCAGTCATTCATTTTCTGCGGAGAACTAGAATGAAAGTAGTACAACTGCTCGGCAGCACACGCATGATGAAGTAATAGGTTACAGTGATGACTGTAAACAGAACCTAGTGAAAAAAAGCAACAAAAGAATTCAAAGAAATGAACTAGACGTTCAGCCTCCTCTGGAGGCTTTTTTAAAATGACCGCATTTATATGCATTGCTTCTTTCGTGTCGCCTCATATTGAGTATTCAATTTTTATTTTTAAATAAATGTATAAATAATATAAGCAAAGATAAAAAAATAAAGTTGATGCATTGCTTCTCGGTGGGATATTAGGCTGTTACCATTTGAGAGATGAGTGGAGAGGTATATGATCATTTTCGTTTTTGAAGGGCTGCTAGGCCTATGAATAGGAAATGAAAATAGAACAAGATGACAAATACACAGTATCAAAAATACCACTAGGCACTGCAATACAGTGCAGAACAAAATGGAGCGATAGTTAAACAAGCATCACCTTCGTTGCAATTTCCAGCACACTTTTATGATGTGAATCATTTGAACCCAGAAGGTGCTAACATCATGACGGCGTATATTGCAGAGCGATGGTTGAAATAGACGGCATCTTCTGAACTAGCAGTCTATTTCATTCACAATACTTTCTGTCATCTGCTTCATTTTATTCGCTTGCTCCATAATCTCAAACGTATTAATTTCTTCCACATCTCCATGCAGTTGCATTAAAGTTAAAATAGCCAATTTCACATAGCGTGGATCAATATCATCTTCACCATGCATCATAGATTTGCCCTTTAAATTATGTTGAATCAAATCAAGTTTACTACTAATGGTAACGAACGGATTGTGATGTTCATTATTTAGATTGCTAATAGAATCGGTTTGAATAAGCTGCCCTTTTAAATGTTCGATAGTTTCGATAGTTGTTACATGCATGTTCGTTTTCCAACACCTTTCAATAAATATGTATACTAATGATATATTTCTTGTTTCAGACATATGCTGCGTTTATGTTTTTTTAAGAAACGATGAAAAACGGCATTTCTTTTCTTGTAAATACCCTGCAGGGATAAGGTGATGGCGTATTTTTTTTACGTTATTTTTGCAACTATTACTATAAAATATATAACATTCAGCATCAACTATACCGATATTAAATAATAGATTGAATTCGATTAAACAAAGGGGAGATACCGAAATGAATCATATTTGGAAGCGTGCCACTAGTTTTTTGCTAATGGTTGCATTAATAGTCACATTGATACCATATCAAGCTAGTGCACAAACTTCAGTAAGTTTGAAAATTGAAAACCTAGAAACATCCAGTACTCGTCCAACTCAACCGACAAAAGTGACGAGTGAGACGATAGACATTACTTTTAATTATAACAATATAGCAGATGAGAACTTAGGCCTTCTATATTATGAAATTACACATGTAGAATCAGACACAATGGAAGTGGTAAAGACAAAGACCGCTGCAAAGTTAGGACCTAACCAAGCGTACTTCCAAGGTGTACAACTGAA
Source organism: Longirhabdus pacifica (assembly GCF_004115085.1). Lineage (GTDB taxonomy): Bacteria > Bacillota > Bacilli > Paenibacillales > DSM-105158 > Longirhabdus > Longirhabdus pacifica. The sequence continues at coordinate 15,445 of NZ_QXJP01000033.1, forward strand.
TGAAGGTTTGAATAAGATTACGCTTGTATACGAATTTGGTTCTAACCCGAAATCTGTTCCTGCTTGGGTTCACTTCACGAACAACTCAAGTATAGGTAGTTTGTCAGTAGATGGCGATTTACTTGTGAATGGTGGGATCTACCCGAAAGACAACGACGTAAACAACAATACATTCTTCATTGAAGGTACATCTCGAAACTTAACGAATTTAGATGGGTTTACGACATTACAGCCAACACCTCAATCTCCTTACTATTTAAATAGCGATGGCGCTTTCGGTTTCCAAGCTGGTGAGGATTCTGATTATTTATTACTTCGTCCAGGGGATAACGATCTGAAAGTAAAAGGATACAATGCAACGTCTACATATCAAACAGATCGTAAATTCGCGTATAACAATGGGAAATCATTTTTATTTAATACGATGATAACGAGTCAACTGACGAATTTAAAACCGTCAGATCTTAACCTATTTAGACAACCAACCTTTGAGGCATTAACTGGATCTGGCCCCTACCTTTATGAAATTGAAACTGATGTGAAAATTAATCGAAGCGCAGTGGACGATATGACACACAACATCGTTTCGTTAGAAGTAAATAATAGTGGGAACCCGGTTCAAATTGAATTTACAAATGTAAAAGAAGCATCAAACAGCGTAACGTATACGGTATACCAGTCAGGAAATACTGGCGTAACGACAACGCTAAATGTTTCCGATCAAAAAGATTACTACATTATAGAGGATGTAAAAATCAGCAACATTGCGATTGACACTACGCGTACAGATCAGGTGTTAGATGTTACATTCAACCCTAGTTCTGCTGTATATGTTGAAGATAACCAACAATTTATATATTACTATAGTAACAAGAATCAGCCTTACGTAGAAAAAGTCCAGTTTGATGATGCGAACGGGATGCAACTGTATGACGGGCAAGAAATATCCATCAACAGTAATGAAGTGACATTCTACGTTACTGTCAAACAGGGAGCAACCGAAGTCAATATTCGTTTGCCGTATTTGAATAATAAACTGGTTGTAAAAGCGCCTGTTACTGGTGGTGCAGCCACGATAAAAGTAGATAAGAAGTTGCTTCCAGAAGGGCTCAGTGCTATTCAATTTGTTCCTGTACTTAATGGAAATGAAGTCTTAGTCGGAGCAAAGCAATACATGATTAATTATAATCCTGCTCCGTATATCGCCGTGAAAAATATTTATTACGGAGAAGTATTTACTTCCAATAAAGTAGAGCCTAAAGGTGTAGATGGATCAGGAAACGCATTTGACGGTCCTGTATTCCAGTTTAAACCAGTAAATATTGTTCCTGATAAGAACGGTAAATATGATATTTTAGTTAAATTAAATGAAAACGTGGATACAGTGCGATCAAGTGATTATCATTATGTAAACGGAAAATTGGATGAGTTTCGCTTTTTCTTCGGCGCTAAAAATGCGAGTCGCTCTAATTGGAAGTTGATAGATGGAGTCAACATATTAACGTTTGAAATTTATCCACAAGGCACGTTGAATGGTTCAACAAATCCAGGTGGAGTATTGCCAATCACGACGAGCACCTATAAACTGTCGTACTTTACGGATGAAATACCAAATGTTTCGTATGTAGATTTGGAAACAAAATTTGCCGAAAATAATGTTTTCGTACAACCAAATGAACAAGCAGGAACGTACTATACACAAGAAAAGTCATTAAAGTTTGAAACCTCTATCGTTCATGCCAAAGAAATCGAGTTTATTTATAAAGGTTATGATGAAGATGGTGATCCATTTAGAGAAGTAGATGTTTATAAATGGAACGGTTCAGGATTTATACGAGACACGATTAATAGTAATGAGGACATTATAGATACAATAAGCAATGTTACTCCGAGTCCATCAAATAGTACAGCTATTCCAACGAATGGATCCGCTATATTCAAATCGGAAATATTAGAGATGTATGATGCTGGTACGTATACTGTGGAAGTAAATGTGATGAGTGAACAAGGATTAACGGCATCAGGTATATTGGAAATTATCCGCCAACCAGCGGACTTCATTGTACATTATCCTATTATTGATCCTGTGACGAAGGAAGGTGTCGTCAACGGAAACTATACTCGAGTGTACTTGGAAGCAGAAGGCGCGGATAAAATTATATACAATAAGAAACAAGAATTAGACGAAATACAAGAAATAGAGATTAATAATGTAGATAGAGATTTATTCGTCTTTGATGTATATGGATTAAAAGCAGGCGATAACGATGTAGATATTACGATCGTACGTGGAGACGAAGAAGTGAAAGAAGAAATCATTTTAATTAATGCAGACACGACGGCGATAGGTGCAGTCCACAAAGAGTCGATTGAAGAGCGCAAGCTGGACGCATTCGATAAACAAGTGAAATTGGAGTTTGAGAAGGGCACTGTCATGCTTCGTAAACGACACGATGGCATTGATCAATCTTTATCTCCATTGCGTGATGTATTAATAGGGATTGCAGATCCTATTGATGGAAGAGTGAACAAAACGATTCATCCATATAGCAAAGAAAACTCTGTGTTTGAAAGTGTACCAAGTATCAAGAACCTTCTAAAAGAACAGACGGGACGATTCCGCATGGCAAGCCCATTGTATTGGATTGATGGTGGAATGTATAACAGTTCCAATAGTGATCTGGCGATTTATGATGGTGGTATTTATCCATATGAACGTGATGAGGAATTTTACACTCGAAATAACAATAACTTAGATGAAGTGTATTATCCGTCAGAAGCTGGGGAGTTGACATTAGCTTATGATCCAAACATGGTGCAAAACAGTTGGCGCTATGTCACGGTATATCACTATGGATATAACGAAAATTACACAGGAGCAAAACGCTACGAGTGGAAAAACATTGGTGGTGTGGTAGACGAGAAAAAGAACACGATTACCGTGCCATTTGAAGAATTCGGTTACTATACCGTGATGTATATGTACAATTCATTCTCTGACGTGACAGCACATCCATGGGCAAGAGATTACTTGGATACGTTGTATGCAAAAGGATTGATGAAAAACAAACAAACGACATTAATGGTACCGAATGATCCTATTAATCGTGGTGAATTTTCTACGATGCTTGTAAAAGCATTACAAATACCACTTAACTATGATAACAATCCAACATTTTACGATGTGGGTACAGTAAATCCATCCTCTGGTGGTTTATATGAATACAAATATATTGAAACGGCAGCGAGAGCAGGTATTATTCGTGGTATTAAGAGAGACTTGTTCCAACCCAATGCCAACATTACACGTGAGCAGGTAGCAATGATTATTGCACGTGCAATGGATTTAGACATTGAGTACAACCCGCAAGACATGAGTAAAATCAATGATAAACTATCCAAGTTATACACGGATGTAAATAGCATGAACGATTATGCGAAGGCAGCTATTTTAGCTGTGACGAAAGATGACTTAATGACAGGTATTAAGCACACCACTTCTAGCAGTTCGAAAGATAAGTACTATTTTGCACCGAAAGAAAACATGACACGTGCAGAAGCGGCTTCTGTTATTATGAATGTGTTGTTAGAGAACAAATCAATACCAAATCTATAAGTCATCTTCAAAATAAATACAGATATGGACAAATGGTCTATATCTGTATTTTTGGTAAAAATTCTACAATGACTGTTTGATTAATTTTTAGTATACTAGTCTCTGTTGACAGATAAAATATTAAAAACAAACGCTTTAACACACATAACAGCCTACTGCATTACATAATTGTTGAGTAGAAAAAAAGTTTTTTTGAAAAAGACGCAACTTTTTAGAATCACATGCGTTTAACCTTTAGAAGAACACAACAGAGCAATGAAATATTGCTTATAAATGCGAGATGTTATGCTGATTACGTTTCTTTTTTAGCTAGGAAAGAAAAAGGAAACAATTCACAAATTTTATCTTTACGAGCTACCATACCCGATGTATAATGGGTAGGTAATATTTTGTCTCGTGTCTAGTACAATGTTTACAAGTTTCTGTAACCATGTGTTACAGACTTTATTTAAATCAATTATATTGCTCAACTCTGGGAAGGGGGTGACTCACAGATGAGGAAATCGAGCTATGGATTTATATTTTTTAACTCTAATAAAATGAAAGATATCCAAGGAGGAGAAACAAAGGTTATGAAAAAAAGTTTATCTATATTGTTAGCATTAGCAATGGTACTTACTGCTTTTAGTGGTATGGCATTCGCAGCTGACGACACAATCACTACAGAAGAGAAGTTTAAACATTTAAAAGAAAAAGGTATTTTCAATGGTATCAACGAAGCTGGAGATCCAGCTGTTGAAGAATTGATGACTCGCGCACAATTCGCTAAAGTTGCAGGACTATTAGAAGGTCTTGACGTAAAAGCTGATTTTGCAACTCCAACGTTTTCTGACGTTGCTGAAGATGCTTGGTACTACAACTATGTTGAAGCAGCAGCTGCAGCTGGACTAGTTGAAGGTATCGGCGAAGGTAAATTCGATCCAGAAGCAAACGTAACACTTGAGCAAATGGGTAAAGTATTTGTTCTTATGTTAGGTCTTGACGTAGACGAAGATGCTGAAGTTGAAGGTGCTAGCGACTGGGCTAATGGTTTTGTTGCAGCAGCTTTAGAAGCACATCTTTTCCCTGAAATGAACGACTACAATGTAAACGCAACTCGTGGTCAATTAATGGACGCTTCTTTCGAAGTTGCTATTGATAAAGGTATGATCGAAGATCCAAGAACTCCAGATGAGTTAGAAGTTGTATCCGTAGAAGTTCTTAACTTGAAGCAAGTTGAAGTTAAATTTAACAACGAATTAGAAAACGCAGGAAATGACAACAACTACAAAATTGATGGTGGAAGTGCTGATCTAAGTACATCTACTAAAGATTCAAGGTATGACCTACAAGAAGATGGAATGACTGTAGTGATTACTATGGCAGTAGCTGCTGATCAACAAGATTCAATCGATTTCGAAATTTCTGACCTAAAGGATGTTGATGGTAACACTCTTGAAACTGTTGAAGTAGAAGGAGTAGAATTTAAGGATACAACATTCCCAGAATTAGTAGATGTAGATGCGATTGGAAGCAATACATTTAAAGCTACTTTTTCTGAGCCGATTGAAACTTTCGAGAAAAACGATATTACTGTAAAAAAAGGGAATACTAAATATCACGTTAAAGAAGTAACACCTGCAAGTACACTTATGAATGAATACCTTATCGTTACTTACAACAAATTGACTGAAGATGAGTTTACTCTTTCTTTCGGAAGTGGAATTGAAGATTTCGCTGGATTAGGTGTTGATAAACAAACTAAATCAGTTGAAGTTACAATTGACGAAGAAGCACCAGTTGTTATTGATTACAAAGACGTAACAACATACGGAGCAACATTAGTATTTAATGAGCCGATTAAATTAAATTCAAATGATAAAACTGATTTCTATCACACTAACAGCAAAAATGTCGTTGATTCTATTGATGCTGACGATGTTGACGGAAATGAACTAAAATTAGACTTTACTACTAATAACTTAGGTGAAGGTACTGCTACAGTAATTATTAAAGCAGATAGTTTGGAAGATTTCTGGGGCAATGAAAACGATAAAGTTTCTGAACAAATCGTTGTAGAAATTGACAAAACAGCTCCTGAGTTAAAAGAAATTAAATCAGGTGACAATGAGTCCGAAATAGTTCTTGTTTACACAGAAGACATGGATAAAGATTCTACTGAAGATGTAGATAACTACACTTTATTAGATGAAGATGGCGATGAATTGAAAAATTATATTATCGATGCAGATTTGACTGATGATAAAGCAACTATCACTTTCAAAAAAGCTTTATCTGGTGATCACACAATCGTTATTGAAGATGTTGAAGACAGATCTGGCAATGAAATTGAAAAAACATCATCAGACTTCAACGTAGATGATTTAACTGATCCTAAACTAGCTGAAACAACAGTAACTCTATATTATGAAAACACAGACAATCAAATTTTAAAAGTTGCTTTTAAAGAAGAAATGACTACTGAGGGTAAGTATTCAGTACTAGACTTAGAAAAGTACACTTATATTGCGAATAATGGTGATGAAACTAACTTTAGTAAAATTGATGATCTAGAAGCAGAATTAACAGATGGAGGTAAATCTGTTGAGTTCACTGTAGAATTAAGTGATTTTAAATTTGATGAAACTGATGAAATTGAAATCGCAAGAGTAGCTGACGTTTCTGGTAACTTTACTGAGGCTTCAGATGTAATAGATATCGATGGACCTAAAGGTAGCTTTAAATTAGAAAATGCTGAGCTAGTAGGTAAAGATGAAGTGAAATTATATGTTGATGGTACTTTAATCGATGTAGACTACAGAGAATTTGGAGTAATGGGCGCAGGTAATTACTTCGAAGTTGTAGATCAAGACCTTGATCCAGATGCAACAAACACTGTAGTTATTTTGAAGCTTAAAGAAGATTCTTTAGGAACATCAGTTACTGGAAATGTTTACGGCAAAACTTTCATGGGTAACGATAGTGACTTTGATTCTTATGGAATGTACGGTATCAAGTTGGCTGATTCAGACTTTGCTCTAGTTGATAAAGCTGCACCTGTAGTAACTTCTGCAGTATTCAATACTGATAAAACTACAATCACTTTAACTTTCAGTGAAAATTTAGACAACACTTTCAGTACAACTAACAACAATGGTTTCTCTCTTACTAGAGGTGACATTGGTAGTGTGAGCTTTGATGGATCTAACAAAGTTACATTAACAGCTGCAATGGATGACCAAAATAATTATATTCCATTCAACAAGTCAGTTGAAGTTAGCTACAACGAAGCTTTTGGTATTCAAGATGCTCAAGATAACGAAGTTAAATCTTTTGATGATCTTGAAGTTGATGTTGTAACTAATCCTTAATAGCTTTTTTCTAAAAAAAGGAGCCCTAAAGAGGGCTTCTTTTTTGTAATACTATAAATTATTTTAATAGGTTAACAAGAGTAAAATGATGCTAATATTATAATTTAAATAAAGGAGTAATACTTCACAGTATAATAATCCATATATATAATGATAGTTATGTTATATTTTCTAAAATACATGAAACTTTTTTTCTCTAATTACGTCTAATTCAATAGAAGACTATTAGGGAGGTAACAACATTGCAATACATATTTTCAAAGCGTTTATTCATACTTACTTTAATGTTTACATTACTATTAAATCCGATTTCATCAATAGCAAGCGATACAACAAGTGAAAATTCTACTCATATCATAGGAAGCATAAATCTATCAAACAATCTTTCCGTGACAGTTCAAGACTTATACCTCATACCATATCGAGATCGTCAACTAGTTACATATACGATGGCATTCCATAATAATAGCAATAAAGATTTATCTGCTTTAGATTACTGGTCTAAATTGAGTTCTGCATCTGGAGCAAGTTACAGTGTGAAATTAATTGAAGAACATGCTGGTATTGAGACTTTCTCTGCTAAATCTACAGAGTACCAAACATTTTACGCTGAAGTTGGGAATCAGGAAACGCTGCAGCAATTACAATTTACGTTACAACAGTGGAATAGTGAGGTTATAGACTATGTTTCTGTTGGAACAATCAGCGTTCCATCTATGTATACATTTGTTACAGATCTTAAAAATGCAAAGCAACTTCGTGTTAATCATGCTTATATTGATGTAAATGTAAACAGCACCAATCAATTAGCGAATTATAATAGTAATTACATTAATATTGAAATGCAGTTGCAAAACAGCAGTGATCAGAGTATAGACATCCCAAATTATCAATACTACTTCCAAACAAAAGATGGTTTGATATACAAGCTTTCTAACACAGATACAACGACGACAGATGAAACAACAACGGTAACTTCAATTATTCAACCTAGAGAAGTAAGACAAATGTCTTTGACGGCTAATATTCCGAATGCTGTAGACATTACGAATGGCATGGTTTTCATGACTACACCACAAGAAAATATAGAGTTAGGTATACCTGTTGCTAGTTTTAACATGCAATTTAATCAAGCACCTACAGCTTTATTTTACAGTGAAGAAATAAATGAATTGGCAGTTCAAGATGAACTTATGGTTGCAGCTTCTTTATCACAAATTATATTAGATGACAGCCAGTTAAAAGTTAACTTAAATATCACTAATGAACATACAGAGCAGGTAGCTTTACCTACCTATACGTATACGCTTGTAACGACTAACGGACAAGTCATTACTTTGACATTAGATAGTATTGTGGATAGCATTGATGCTGAGAGCGATGCTACTATTCAGTTAAATGCAAAAATACCTGCGACAGTCAGCTATGATACGCTTTCGGCGGTAAACATCAATGTATCAGGTAATGAAGGTAAAGCAACTACTATTGCTAATTTTCCTATCATGTTGAAAACCGACGATATGGATAAAGAAGTACTGTATCAAAATCAATCAGGTGTGTATAACATTACGATGAAAAATGCACAACGTTTGCCTTATCAAGAGCAAGATATTATCGCTATTGAAATTAATGTGAAGAATGATTCTGAAAATGCACTTCCTTTATTTGATGGTTTGAAAGCAACTTTTTTGTTAAATGGACATCGAGTAGAGGATCAAGCGGTGAAAACGATCAATCAAGATCAGATTATTAATTTGCAACCAGGTCAGAGCACGACGTATATAGCTTACGGTTCTTTCCCGTATACTTATGAGTTCAATGAAGTGAATGTCATTTTGCAGGAAATGGAGGGCGAGCGTGCGGTTCAAACGATTGCGGATTATAAATTGAATACAACACAATTCACTATACCTACAGTGAGTGAGAATAGAACGTATAAAATGAATAAAATTGGCGATCAAATGAATATATCCATTAAAAAAACTACGACTTATGAAGGTAATGGAACAAACATTGTGTACAGTGAGATTGAGTTGGAAAATTTGGAAAAACGAATCAACGACCTCACTTCTTTAGCAGCATACTATCAGACAAATGATGGGATACCTTACCCAGCAACGATAACAGATTTTAGTGAAGCTAAAGTGATGCCAAATGGGAAGGTTCGTATTGCTGCGTGGAGTAAAGTACCAGATAACTATACAGCAGAAGACTTTGATTTACTAATAGGAGAATCATTGGTTGGTGAAGGTGAAAATGCAGCAGCAGCCATGATTCATGTAAGATTATTTAACTTGCCGGAAGAAAATATGGCAGTTGCTAATACTTTTAAACAACTAGACTTTACTCCGTACACTTTGAAGATGGATGATATTGTAGGTAACTCATTAGAAAACAGCTTTCTTTTTAAATTTAAATATGACTTATTACTAGATAATAAATATGAATTGAATACAGATGGTCATAGTCTCCATATCGAAATTTTAGACGGAGATGATAAATATAGTACGTCTCTGGCACTTGCAAGTGAGAATTTAAAAGTAGGAGAAGGTCATTCAAATGAGACTTCATTTCCTGAAAAATTCTTTGACAGCAATGGTGTTTTTAACTTGAACGTATATGATGAATTTGAAGGACATAAAAAATTACTAGCTACAAAAAGATTATCTTGGGATAAGTACTATAGATACTAGATATAACAACACATTTCAAATATATAGGAATTGAAGTATTGGTTAAATGAATTAATAATGGTTACTTTTGATATTTTATAACATGTACAATACAGTCAAGCACATAGGAGTGGGTGAAGACAATGAAAAAGAAAATAACAAATTTAGCATTATGTACCGCTTTGTTAACAAGTGGTGTGGTGATAGGTTCTCAATTGCCAACAGAAGCAGATGGTGTGGTAACGGATAAGCCAGCATCTATAGAAGATCCTGTAGTAACGAAAAGCTACGTAGACCAAAAAAACGCAGATGAAATTAAAAATCAAATAGGCAATTTTGATGGTAATGGTGGAGGTATTTCAACCACTAGTACTATCGTTAAATTAACCAAAGGTCAAACATTATATGCAGATGAAGGAACAGAATTTGTTGTTCGTAATGGTGAAGTGTTTGCGGTTAGTGATGATGGTGTAGGCATTCCGGATTTGACAGGCGGAGAAGACATTCAACCTGGAGCTGCTATATCTGTTAACCATTTGTTGCGTTTTCCTAGAGAGGGAAGAGGTATTAAAGCTGATGCAAGTACTGCGGCTACCATTTATGTTATGGTTAATGGTGGATACCAACATTTAGATGCAAGTGGAAATGATATTACGGAGTAATGTTTTGAAATTATAGATGCAGAAGTGAAGAGGACGTTTTTTCGTTCTCTTCTTTCTTTAATGTGTTTGTATTTGAGTAGATGTGAGCGATAATTTTTATGTGCATGAGGTACATCGTACTTACTTCTTGAATGGTTTAGATAATGGTAGAACGTTATAGCTGAAGCTGCAGACCTCATTTCAGTTTTAATGGATTCCATTGATTAAAGCGCTTATAATGTTGTAATTACATCCAGTACAAACATATTTTAAATCGTGTACGTTAGGTATTGTAAGCAAATAATATGGTCATACCGTCGGTGAATAGGAATATTTACAACTCGATAGTAAATACATGTAAGTGAGGTGTACCATGTGGCCAATGCAAAGGTCGTACCACAATGTAATCAGGCATTATATGATTTGAAATATGAGATAGCAGCACAATTAGGGCTACCAGTGCAAAAACCAACAACTAACCTTCAAGTAAATGAGGAATTTGCAGGAGAGTTAGGGTATATAGCTAACACACCAACAATGCAAAAAGATTACTGGGGTCATTTAACCGCAAGAGACGCAGGAGCAGTTGGTGGACTCATCACAGCACAGTTAGTTCAATCCGCGCAGCTGATGGAAGTGAACATGAGTATGAATAATAATTAGTGTAGATTTCATATTTAGATTTTTAGTGTTATTTTAAACTGACAAATAATCAAACGTAAAGGTTGAATGCACATTTTCAACCTTTCATGAATTTTATTTTTATTTTTAATTCATTCATAAACATCTATTTGAACATATAAATTTACATAAAAGTATTAACTGAATAGCTTTAACGTTTTCTGAAAGAAGTCTCCATCTTCAAGCGTGTGAAGGGCGAAGCCCAACGATAAGGTGGAGATGAATTTCGGTTGGCGTTA
>NZ_QXJP01000034.1 GCF_004115085.1 Longirhabdus pacifica
ACTAACATTGTTTCCACCTCACTTTCTAGCAATATCTAAATTATACCAAACAATCTTAGGCTACGCCTACCGACATTCAACTCCCACTTACTCATGGGGCTACGCCCTTCTCACTCCTTGAAGTGGGAGTCTTCTGTCGGAAAAAGATAAAGTTTTAAACGAAGTGGAGTACTTCCTCAAAAGAGATGAAGATAATGTATTAGACCAAACTAATTCATTTTACTACTTCTGTCTATTAAAAGTTTAACAAAAGGGGAAAGTGTATTACATTGAAGCGAATAACGGTTATTTCCATCATTAGTGTCATCATCTTATCTGCTATTTGGTATGTGTCAGCAGATTATCATATAGAAACGGTAGTAAAATATCAGCCATTCTATAAATCATTTAATACTATAGAAGAAGCTATTGCGGATGCAGAGATAGTACTTGAAGTAGTGCCTAATGGAGATCGTGAGTATGTAGTTTGGGATCAATTTGGATATCCCAATGCAAACGGATATACTGTAACCAATGTACATGTGCAGAAAATAATAAAGGACAGCTCTTCCTATGGTGATATGAATCTACAGGAGTCCATCCCAATAACAGAACCATATTATTTGTATGACAATGGCATTGCTCCTGGGAAAACAATGAAGACATATGCTAATTATACTCCATTAAAAAATGGTGGAAAGTACATCATTCTGTTGAAGTGGGACCCAAGAGCAGATTTATACGGTATTAGTTCTCTTCACGAAGGAAAGTATAACCTAGATCATACGGATAGCGAAGAAGATGAGGTAAATAGTACAAGTCCTAATTATTTGAAATTAAAACGTGAAATTTTAAATACATTCCAAACTTGACGAGCACTATGTGTTCGTTTGAATTGATTTTTTGCGAGCCATGCTCAGAGTCTTCCAATCTTCTGGGATGCTATTTTTAGCGATGTACACGATTTGTCCAACATGATAAGCATAATGGGAGAGCTGTCTTTCTATCGCTTGCAGAACGGTATGAGGTTCTTTTCGAATATAGACAGTTTTCATGAGATCTTCTTTTTTTAGCCCACTTATGGTGTCTAGCACGACATCCCAAGCACCTTCCCAATTCAACATTAATTGCTCACGTGAGAGTGGGGTTTCTTCAAACTCCCCGTCTCTGTTCCTGCTTTTCTTTTCCCCATCTGACGTTAAAAAATGAGTCCAGCGAGAGTACATATTGCCGCACATATGCTGGATGAGGATAGCTATACTATTACTTTCTTCATTCACTCTGCCATAAAACGTTTCATCCTCAATTTGTAACAGTGCTCCTTCTGCAAGTTTTTTCAATCTCAAAAATTCTTTTGAAGCATTTCCCAAGTAATGTGTAGCTAAATCGTGATTCATGTTGTCCCCTCCTTCAGTTCAGCTTTATTATTTTAATCCTCATTATAAATATATAAAAAGAAGAAAGATCGCATTCTTCATAGACTGCATCTTCCTTCTGCATTTACTACTATAAGTATCATAATGTTAGTATCCATAAAATTGCTTTATCATCAAAAAGCACCATAATACACTTAGTGTATATCTCTAAACAATCCAACTACTTTTCCCAAAATAGAAACATTGTTGAGTAGTATCGGCTCCATAGATGAATTTTCAGGTTGAAGACGAATGTGGCCTTCCTCTTTGAAGAAACGTTTCACTGTTGCTTCATCATCTTCCGTCATGGCAACGACGATTTCTCCATTGTTGGCTGACTGTTGTTGTCTAACAATAACATAGTCCCCGTTATGTATTCCAGCTTCAATCATGCTATCTCCAGATACATGAAGCATAAAAGTAGTGTGGTCTCCAACGTATTGGTTAGGTAGTGGAAAATAGTCTTCTACGTTTTCTGTTGCAAGAATAGGGACACCAGCGGTAACTTTCCCGATTAAAGGTACTCTTTGCACACCTTGGAATGCATTGGATTGATCTTCTCGTTCATCTAAAATTTCGATGGCACGAGGTTTTGTAGGGTCTCTACGAATAAGACCTTTCTTTTCTAATCTTTCCAAATGACCGTGTACGGTAGAGCTTGAAGCTAGTCCAACTGCTTCTCCTATTTCCCTTACAGATGGCGGGTATCCTTTTTCTCTAACTTCCAACTTTATAAAGTCTAGTATCGCTTGTTGACGCTTAGAGAGTTTTATCACTTTTATCACTCCGCTTTATATATATTTAGAACAGTATAACATAGAACTGTGGTTCGTACAAACGTTAGTTCTAAATACATGCTTAAACGGTGACAATGTGGCGGAATAGGGAGTGTGGCATACATCCATCATTTCTATCGCACTTTACTGTAATGAAAAAACATTTGTTCGTAAATAGCATTGACACAAACAGAAGTTCGTATTATGATGAAGTCATTAAGAACAAATGTTTGGAGTGGTGATCAATGTATTATTCCCCGATAGATTTTAATGTTACACAACAAAAGAAGAAAACAATGATAAAGCAAAGAAAAATAAAAATGGTGAAAGTATGCGTCATGCTTGTAGTTTCCTGTTTACTTTTTTTATTAGGTTCCGCTACTATATATTCTTTAAACAAGCCTGATATATCTGAAGATATGATAACTGCATCTACGATAGTAATGGAAGATCAGGTTACTGTTATAGTGAAAAAAGGAGATACGTTATGGGACATTGCAGTTCGAAATAAGCCTTATGCCATGGATACAAGAAACTATGTTTACTTGTTAAAGGAACAAAATGATTTATCCAACAGCGTATTGCAGGTGGGGCAGGTGTTGATGCTTCCTGTACATGTTGAGCAATAAATGTAAAATATCAGATCTCCATTAACATCTACATAAAGCATCCACTTCAAACGACCCGTAAGGGTGTTAAGTTGCGTGTAGTTCACCCTAACCTAGGTTACGATGTCTACTCTGCTTCATTGTCTGTTTTTGATTTTTGTTTGTTTCATCTTAATTTTTCATTGATATTGTACATATGATCGTCTTCCTTTCATCTTGAATTGGAAAGACGATTTTTTGTCTTGTTAATGATTCATCTTTTTGCATTCACATAAATTTTAAAAGTAGTGTTGGGGGTTACCTTGACAAGACTTCTTTGACGTGTCAAAGTATGGAATAGAACAGGAGGATGAGCATGATTGATCCTAAATTAATTTCGCGTATCAATGAACTCGCTAACAAGAAAAAAACAGTAGGTTTAACAAAAGCAGAAGAAAAAGAACAAGAGAAACTTCGCAAAAAATATTTGACCTCATTTCGTGAACGAATGAGAGATCAACTGGAGCGAATTGAATTTGTAGATGAAGACACAGAAGATACAAAGCCAAAACATTAGGAGTGAGAAACATGAAATACAGAAGGCTTGGACGGAGTGGAATTGCAGTATCTGAACTTTGCTTAGGAACAATGACATTTGGCAATACGACAAACGAAGAAGATTCCATCCAAATGATTCAGCGTTTTATGGAGTACGGTGGAAACTTTATTGATACAGCCGATGTGTATGTGAGTGGTAAATCAGAAGAGATTGTCGGTAAAGCACTGAAACATCGACGTGACGAGATGATTATTGCTACGAAGGTGAGATTTCCTATAACTAGCGGCGTTAATGATGTGGGATTATCTCGTAAACACATTTTAAATCAAGTAGAGAATAGTTTGAAGCGATTGCAAACGGACTATATTGATTTATACCAGATGCACACATGGGATCACATTACACCAATAGAAGAAACGATACGTACGTTAGATGATCTCGTTACTTCAGGTAAAGTCAGATATATTGGCTGTTCCAACTACTTAGCTTGGCAAATGATGAAATCGTTAGCATA
This sequence comes from Longirhabdus pacifica, assembly GCF_004115085.1. GTDB lineage: Bacteria > Bacillota > Bacilli > Paenibacillales > DSM-105158 > Longirhabdus > Longirhabdus pacifica. The sequence continues at coordinate 3,831 of NZ_QXJP01000034.1, forward strand.
CAGTGATTTTCATAACAAAGTACGATTTGTTTCTATTCAGCCTCAATACAGTCTTATTGAACGTGAAATGGACAGGGAAGTATTCCCACTCTGTAACGAAGAAGAAGTAGGTGTACTTCCTTGGTCACCATTAGCAGGCGGCTTTTTAACAGGGAAATACGATAAAAACATCGTGCCGACAGAAGGTAGATTAAGTGCGTTAAAAGGTGAAAGTACTTGGAAAAACCGATTTACAGACAAGAACTTCCTCGTGATGGAGACGTTGCAGCACATTGGACAAGAAATAAATAAAACACCTGCACAAATCGCTCTAAACTGGTTGCTAGGTCGCAAAGGTGTAACGTCCCCTATTTTTGGAGCACGTACATTGGAACAATTCGAAGAAAACATGGGAGCATTAAGCTTTACTTTATCACCTGAACATTGGAACAAACTAGATGAGGTTAGCAGTCTATCCAATGTTTATCCTTATCGCTTTATCGATAGGTTCAAAAGAGAAATGTAACGGTATGTATTCACTTTATGTATTCGATATACGTTTAAAAGGAGAAATGCATCTTGTCAAGAAAATGGAAAAGAATGGTTGATAAAAATCAATCAGAAATGTATCAAAAGCAAAAAAAATTAGCAAAGACACAAAAAAGAAGTGGTAGTAGTAGTGTTAGTAATGCGAAATCTCAGGAAGAGAAATTTTTCGGAAGAAGTTTTATTTTCCCATTAACATTATTGGCTATCGCGTTCTTTTTACTTACTATTAATATTAGTGCAGAAGAGCGATCTTGGTTATATTGGGTTACTGTTGTGTTGTATGCTTTACTTGCGGTGTTCTACTACTTCAAAAGACCTTATTTAAAAGTTACGCCTTCTTCCGTTGCCACACGTAAATTAGGTCGTGAAATCATTATGGACGCAGAAGACATTAAGGAAATTCAGGTTCGCAAAGGTGAAATTATGATTTCCTTTAAGCAGATGAAAAGAAAATGGTTTTTTACGAAGATGATGAACTTTTATCCGATCCAAGAAATGGAACAACGACTGCAAACATTTGCAAAGAAACATAATATTAAAATAACAAGTGAAGGTAAGTAACAAACCTTAACATATATAGAGATTATAGGTGAATAAGGGGTGGAGTGTTGTCATGGCTTTGAAAGTGATTATTTTTGATTTGGATGATACCTTGTTATGGGACGAGAAATGTGTAAAAGAAGCTTTTGCAGCTACGTGTAAATTAGCTTCATCTCATCATGACGTAGATCCTATACAATTGGAACAATCGGTGCGCAGTGAAGCTAGGAAATTATATGCTTCTTATCCTACTTATGCTTTTACACAAAATATCGGTATTAACCCGTTTGAAGGACTATGGGGCAATTTTACTGGTGGAGAGGCAGACAGTTTTAGACAGCTAGAACAATTAGTGCCTCAATACAGAAAGATGTCATGGACGAATGGACTACAATCGCTTGGCATTGATGATGTCGCATTAGGAGAGCAACTAGGGGAATATTTTGCTAGTCAACGCAGACAGCAAGCACATTTATTTGAAGAAGCAATACAGGTATTAACCAAACTTAAAGAGAGCTATCAGCTTGCATTGTTAACGAATGGTGCACCGGATTTGCAAAAAGAAAAGTTGGACGGAGTGCCTGAGTTAACTTCTTATTTTGATCATATTTTCATCTCTGGTGATTTTGGACAAGGAAAACCTTCTCCTGAAATTTTTCAATATGTTCTTGGTGAGCTCCACATCCAAGCAGATGAAGCGATAATGGTCGGAGATAATTTAATGACCGACATTAAAGGTGCCAACAGTGTGCAAATGCCTTCGGTGTGGATAAATCGAAGTGAAAAAGAAAAAAGAAATGATGTCATTCCTACTTACGAAATTAAGCATTTAGACGAACTTTTCTCTATTATAAAAGAAGATCATGTAGCGGAGATAAATGGAAATAAGTAAGATGAAGCAATGATCTTGGAGCGTATACATCATATGGTTGTATACGCTTTTTTTCATGTTTTTTAATTCCGAGTAAAATAATATGATTTATCAGTGGCAAAAAACCCCCTTTTCTGATAGACTATTGCTAATATTTATACATTAGAGATACAATTTAAACAGCAAAAAAAATGGACATACCATAGGTGTGGGGGAGTGAACACATACATCATGACAAAACGTGGATTGAAAGAAATGTTAAACGAAAGAATACTTATTCTTGACGGTGCAATGGGCACGATGATTCAAGAAGCAAACTTGACTCCAGAAGATTTTGGCGGGGAAGAGCTTGATGGTTGTAACGAAAATCTTGTCTTGACGAGACCAGATATTATTTCTTCTATTCATATACAGTATTTAGAAGCAGGAGCAGACTTAATTGAAACGAATACGTTCGGTGCTGCTAGTGTCGTACTGGATGAATACAACATGGGATATATGGCGCGTGAAATTAATTTGGCCGCTGCGAGACTGGCCGTAGAAGCTGTAAATCAATTTTCCACAGTGGAACATCCCAGATATGCGGTTGGAGCGATCGGGCCCACGACGAAAACGTTATCTGTCACAGGAGGTATTACGTTTGAGGCATTGTTAGACAGCTATTTTGAACAAGCGCTAGCGCTCATTGATGGTGGGGTGGATGCCTTATTATTGGAAACGTCCCAAGATACACTGAATGTAAAAGCAGGTTGTATCGCCATAAATAAAGCTTTTGAACACAGTGGAAAGACGCTCCCGATTATGATTTCCGGTACGATTGAACCGATGGGAACGACACTGGCAGGACAGCCAATTGATTCATTTTATGTGTCGTTAGAGCACGTTAAACCGATTTCTATTGGGCTAAACTGTGCTACAGGCCCTGAGTTTATGCGTGATCACATTCGTACGTTATCTGAGCTGACGGATGCCGCCATTAGCTGTTATCCTAATGCAGGTTTACCTGACGAAGACGGGCATTACCATGAATCACCGCAATCCCTTGCACAAAAGTTGGACGATTTTGCGAAACAAGGGTGGTTGAACATAGCAGGAGGGTGCTGTGGAACGACACCAGCCCATATTAAAGCCATTAAAGATACGATGGATCAATATGCACCCCGCCTGCAAGCAGGAAGTCATCCGCCAGCCGTTTCTGGTATTGATGCAGTGTATATTGAAGAAGCCAATCGTCCTTACTTAGTTGGGGAAAGAACAAACGTATTAGGTTCTAGGAAATTTAAGCGACTCATCAACGAAAAGAAATTTGAAGAAGCATCTGAAATTGCGAGAGCGCAAGTGAAAAACGGTGCGCACGTAATCGATATTTGCTTGCAAGATCCAGATCGCAATGAAGTAGAGGACTTAGAAGAGTTTTTAAAATTTGTCGTTAAAAAAGTAAAAGTTCCGCTAGTCATCGACTCTACCGATCCGAAAGCGATTGAAATGGGATTAAAATACTCACAAGGTAAAGCAATTATCAATTCGATTAATTTAGAAGATGGAGAAGAGAAATTCCAAGAAATTATACCGCTCATGCATCGTTATGGTGGAGCCGTCGTCGTAGGAACCATTGATGAAGAGGGACAGGCTATATCGAGAGAAGGTAAATTGGACATAGCGAAGCGTTCGTATGACCTACTTGTACATCATTACGGCATACCAGCGGAAGACATTATTTTTGACCCGCTTGTGTTTCCTGTTGGAACAGGGGACGAACAGTACATCGGCTCTGCTGAAGAAACGATTGAAGGAATTCGACTCATTAAAGAAGCGATGCCAAAGTGTCAAACCATTCTAGGGCTTAGTAATGTTTCGTTTGGTATCCCCGCAGCAGGTAGAGAAGTGCTGAATGCTGTGTATTTGTATCACTGTACGAAAGCGGGACTAGATTATGCGATCGTCAATTCGGAAAAATTAGAGCGGTTTGCTTCCATTCCAGCTTCAGAAAGAGAATTGGCTGAAAATTTGATTTTCCGCACTTCCGATGAAACATTAGCGGAGTTCGTTGCTTTTTATCGGGAAAAGAAAGTTGTGAAAAAAGAAGATCAAAAAAAGCTCCCTCTAGATGAACGGTTAGCTAATTATGTGATCGAGGGCAGTAAAGAAGGCCTAATACCCGATTTAGATGAGGCACTAAAAAACAGTAAACCCCTTGATATTATTAATGGTCCTTTGATGAAAGGCATGGATCAAGTGGGGAAATTGTTTAACAACAATGAATTAATCGTGGCCGAAGTGTTGCAAAGTGCGGAAGTGATGAAAGCATCGGTTAGCTTTTTAGAACCTTTTATGGAAAAAAGTGAAACGGCTGTCAAAGGTAAAATTATGTTGGCCACCGTAAAAGGTGACGTGCATGACATCGGTAAAAATTTAGTTGAGATTATTCTTTCCAACAATGGATACAAGATTGTCAATTTAGGGATTAAAGTACCTCCAGAGCAATTAATTGAAGCGTATAAAAAGGAAAAGCCAGATGCAATTGGACTATCTGGATTGCTCGTGAAATCTGCACAGCAGATGGTGATTACAGCGCAAGATCTTAAATCAGCGGGCATTGACGTTCCGATTTTCGTTGGTGGCGCCGCCTTGACAAGAAAGTTTACTAAAAATAGAATTAGCCCGGAGTATGACGGCATCGTATTGTACGCAAAAGATGCGATGAATGGACTGGATTTAGCGAATCAACTCATGGATGCGGAGCAAAGGCAAGTCTTCATTGAAGAACTAAGAAAAACAAAGTTATCCGACGTCCAAACGACAGGTAAAAAAGCCGAACTGCCAAAGTTAACAAGAGCGGTTACCTCTTCTGTGGATAGGAATGTATCTGTATACACTCCCCAGGATTGTGAGGCACACATTTTACGAAGCTATCCGTTAGACTACATTATTCCGTATGTGAATTGGCAGATGTTATTAGGTCACCACCTCGGTTTAAAAGGAAAGGTAGAAGCGTTATTGCAAGAAAGAGATCATAAAGCAACACAGTTAAAAGAGACGGTAGATGACATTTTTGCAGCGGCGAAAACCGATGGAATCATACAAACACACGGCATGTATCAATTTTTTCCTGCCCAATCTTTAGGGAACAAAATTCTCATCTATGATCCAGCAGACAAACAGACCGTCATCGAAACATTTGATTTTCCACGTCAAGAAAAAGAGCCTTACTTATGTTTAGCTGATTTTATAAAGTCGGTAGATAGTGGCATCATGGATTATGTAGGATTTATCGTCGTTACTGCGGGGGAAGGTATTCGCGATTTAGCACAGCGATGGAAAGAAGAAGGGGACTATTTACGTTCTCATGCTTTACAATCCGTTGCGCTTGAAACCGCAGAAGCGTTTGCAGAACGAATGCATCATATGATGCGGGATACATGGGGTTTTCCTGATGCACCGGAGTTGACCATGAAAGAGCGACACGGAGCTAGGTATCAAGGCATTCGAGTATCGTTTGGTTATCCTGCTTGTCCGAATTTAGAAGATCAACAAAAACTATTTCAATTATTAAAACCAGAACAAATCGGAGTCTCTTTAACGGAAGGTTTTATGATGGAGCCCGAAGCGTCGGTATCTGCGATGGTGTTTGCTCATCCGCAAGCAAAGTATTTTAATGTAGGAAGTTAATACTTGCAGGAAGTTAGCAGATGAATATAGAATTACGTAAAGAAAAAGATGGGTACAGTTGGAAGGTGAAGGAACGTGGATGTATTGTTTCTAGGTACAGGTGCTGGTATGCCCTCAAAAGAACGAAATGTGACTAGTACAGTACTTAAAATGTTAGAAGAGCGCGGAACGATCTGGATGTTTGATTGCGGCGAAGGAACACAGCATCAAATCTTACATTCTTCGCTTAAAATGAGAAAACTAGAAAAATTATTTATTACGCATTTGCATGGTGATCATATTTATGGATTGCATGGGTTGCTAACCAGTCGCGCTTTTCAAGGTGGAGAAACACCACTGTCGATATACGGTCCACCAGGGATTAGAAAGTGGGTAGAAGTAGGACTGGAAGTAAGTGATGCTCATTTAAATTATGATTTGCATATTGAAGAAATAGAAGAGGGCATGATTTTCGAAGACGAGCAAGTTAAAGTGCATGTGCTAAAATTAGACCATCGAATCGACAGTTATGGTTATCGGATAGAGGAAAAAGATAGACCAGGAAAATTACGACTCGACAAATTAAAGCAATGGAACGTACCGCCAGGCCCGATATATGCGGATATAAAAAAAGGAAAACCTGTTAGGCTAGATGACGGTACACTTATTCCTGCATCCGATTTATTGTTGCCGTCAACGAAAGGAAGATGTGTCAGTATACTAGGCGACACGAGGATTTGTGAAAACTCTAAAGCATTATGTAAAGATGCAGATGTGGTCGTGCATGAAGCGACGTTTGACAGTTCTTTGGGAGATCTCGCTTATAAATATTTTCATAGTACGGCAAAAGAAGTCGCGCAAATGGCAAAGGAATGCAATGTGGGAACTTTAATCTTGACGCACATTAGTTCTCGCTACAATAAAGAAGAGGAAGATCCTTTGTTAATCGATATCGGAGATGTTTTTTCGCCAGTGTTTGTCGCATATGACTTCTGGGAATATCGTATTCCATCAACTTATTAGTTGCAATTTTTCCAAAAAATTTGTAGAATATAGGATGTACATGACAAATAATATAATATTCATGACGAATAATGCATTACAAACATAAATAAAATGAAGAAAATAGAATATAAACTTAGTGTGGAAGCACCCACTAAATCATTGGTATGTTCATACCAGTATTTAGTGGGTGCTTTTTATGTTTAGTGATGTTTTTCTAAAGAGGTGAAGTGACATGAATACCTTAGAGCAGCGTTATCAATTCATTTCCTTACTTGGCCAAGGTGGGATGGGGAAAGTGTATTTGGCCGAAGATACAAAACTGTCCAGAAAGAAGTGGGCCATTAAAGAAATTCCTCTAACCGGAATGCAAAGAAAACAAGTGATATCTGAAGTGGAAATATTAACAAAATTAAATCATCAGCATTTACCACGCATCGTAGACTATTATACCGATGAACAACAGCAGCACATCTACGTTGTAATGGACTATATTGAAGGCACAACGTTACAAGAAGTATTGAAACAAAAAGGAGTTATGGACTGGAAGGACACCCTTCATTACAGTTTGCAAATATGTGATGTGTTTATATATTTGCACCACGACTTAGCGGAACCTATAATTTATCGCGATTTAAAACCTTCCAACATCATGATAACGAAGCAAAACGAAGTGAAATTAATCGATTTTGGTATTGCGAGAAGCTATAACCAAGAAAAACAGGACGACACCATTAAGTTAGGTACGATTGGTTTTGCAGCACCAGAACAGTTTTTAGATGGACAATCCGATCATCGCACCGATTTATATACGTTAGGGTCACTCATTTACTTTGCTATCAGTGGGAAACGGTATGATCAGCATGCTACTACACCACTGCATCATGTCGCCAAAGTACCGCAGGAGTTATCTTCCATTGTTCAAAAACTAACGAAACACGATGCTGGTGAACGTTATCAAAGTGCGGCAGAAGTGAAGCATGCACTCTACAAATTGCTAAACAAGCATGACAACAATAAAAAAGAACAATCTATCACTCCTATGAACATAGGGACAGTCATGATAAGTGTCATCGCCACACATAAAGGAATGGGCAGCACGCATACTGCCATGATGGTTGCTCATCATTTAAATAAAAAGGGATACAAAGTAGCGCTGATTGAAGCAAACAAAAGTAACGAATTTAAATACATTGAAGAGGACTACGATGGAAAGCAGCATAAAGAGGTGCAAACTAGTTGTTTTAGTATGCATGGAGTGACGTATTACAAGTGTGAACCAACGATTGAAATTGCAACGGTGATCCGTCTTCAATACGATTTTATTATTTTAGATATTGGATGTGATCTTAATCAGGCATGGATGGGGGAGTTTAGAAGGTCCCAATTGAGACTTGTGGTCGGAAGTGCAGCGACATGGAAAAAACAAAAAATACTAGATTTTGTACAACAATATGAAAAAGAAGAGACAAAAGATTGGGTGTATTGTATTCCATTTGCTGAAAGTGATCAAATGTTGGAGATAAAAAGTGAACTGCGTTCTAAACGTATGTATGCTGTACCCTCCAACCCCTATCCGATGAAATTACAAGAAAAAACGATAGCGGTGTTTGATGAAGTTTTAGATCACCTACCGCTAAACCAAAAAAAGAAGCGGCTATCCATATGGTGGTTGCTGGTGCCAACTTCCCTTGTGTTAGCTGGGATTTATGTCATGATGATTGTTCGAATGTGACGGACAATACCTTTTTATTTATAGCATGCAATGTACTTAATAAAAATGGGAGAGTGAGATGAAAAAGTGTTCGCTATACGACAACGAACTAAAAAACTGATAGTAGCAGGATTGTTAGGTGTGCTCCTTAGTTTCATTCTATTTTCTGTGCTGGGCATTTTTGTTTACACCAAAATGAACAGCAAACAAGATTTGATAGTAGAGCAGTATGAGGAAGAGTTACGTGAAGCAGAAAAATACAAACAAGAGCAAATGAGCTTAAAGAAGACAGTCATTTTAGCAAAACAAAATATACCAGCCGGACAAGAATTATCAGCAGACATGTTTCAACTAGGGGAATTGCCAGCAGATATGACACCCAAAAATATTATTACCAGCGCAGAGGACGTGGTTGGAAAAATAACAAAAATAAATATTAACCAAAATGGAACGGTAGTGAACAGCATGATTTATGAAAAAGGGAGGGTGACTCCAGATTTGAGGGTAGCAGAATACAATACCATTATGTTGCCAACGAAATTGCAAAAAGATGATGTGATTGATGTTCGAATTAATTTTCCTACCGGACAAGACTACACCGTATTGGGCAAGAAGACAGTGTACGGTTTAAACGTAAATGGTACGGTTTGGCTTGATGTGGATGAACAAGAAATTCTTACGATGTCCAGTGCTGTCATTGACGCTTACTTGCAAGATGGCATCATTTACGCGCTCACTTACAAAGATCCACAAATTCAAGAAGAGCCTCAAATTAATTATCCTGTCAATATGGAAGTATTAGATTTGATGCTGAATGATCCAAACATCATTTTGAATGCCAAACAAGAATTAAGCAAACAAGCACGTACGGCACTTGAGGGAGATATCGCTGCGATGAGTGATGAAGAACGCGCTATGATAAGCAGGGAACGAGCAAGAATGAACAGTGAAGTACCTTATGATGAAACTTATGATGCAGAAAATTCCACAGCAGGGATGGAGCAAAATGAGACTAGCACTGCGAATTCCAACTTGAATGATCAAAATCCAGCAGTAGAGGATGATGAGTTTAGAGATACGGAGTTTACGAGATATATGTCCCCTATTGATCCAGAAAAAACACCAGTGGAATCTGTTGATCCATCGCTAGAAAATGAAATTGATGAGGAGTCTGTTGATGAGTAGGATCAACTGTAAGGGGGATGGAAGATGAAACATGTCATTTTTCTCGGTTCCACAGATAAATCGCATTTTATGATGTACGTGTGTAAATTGTTGCGTTGTGCAGGTAAAAAAGTATTGCTCAACGATGCGACGTTTAGTCAATCTGCTAAATATTATTTAGGAAGCTTTGAACAAGGTTTAACAGAGTTTGAAGGTTTTGATGTCGTTATTCATGACAAAGCGTTTGCGGAGTTACAGAGCGGGAGCAATCTGAATGAGTATGATTTTGTGATTACGAACACTGATCAAAAGCATCATATGACATGGAATCAATGGTCTAAAGCGCATAAACGATACATCGTTACGTCTTATGAGCGATCTAGTTTGCTTAGAGATGTGGAACTCCTAGCCGTAATGAATGAAAGTGCAAATCAAGAATCTTCACCAGCTGTCGATACGGAAAGAATTATTTTATCTGCGGTAGAGTGTGGCATTGATGATGCGTATCTGAATCATCTTTACGATGGCTTACACATTACGATGCCGTCATCATCTACGGAGATTGCAATGGATGAAATGGATTATATCATCAACATTGAAAATCAATATAATAACCAATTAATGTTGAAGCGGTTATCAAGAGATTATAAATCCGCATTAAAACACACTTGTCAGCAAATTTTAGATTGTGATCGCAAACAAATGAAAGTCATATGGAAAACGGCATTAAGGAGAGGGTAACTTTGGCGAAAATAGCATTTTGGGGACCTATACATGGAGTAGGTACAACGTTTAATAGTATCGCTGTTGCATCGGCATTTGGCACGCAAACATCATTAAAAACACTGATCACGCATACGGAATGGGCTCATTCCACTTTAGAAAGAGCATTTTCTCGTAACGTGCTAGGGATGAAAAAGAATGTTGGTCATGATACAGATATTGGTATGGATGCACTCATTCGTCTAGCTAAAAGCGGTAAGTTACAAGGTAACATGATTAAAGACTATACGCATCCTATTGTGTTTAATAGACTTGATCTTTTATATGGCACAGTCAAGCGGAATGAGACAGAAGATGTGCATGGCATGCTTCATATACTTGATCATGCCGATGTTAGTTATGATTGCACGATAGTGGACGTCAATAGTGCATACATGAACAATATGACACGATCTGTATTGCAAGGCTGTGATCTCATTGTCATTTCATTAAATCAAAATACGGCCTTGTTGGATCGCTTTTTTATGGAAAGAGAGTGGAATGAAGTTTTAGCTTCAAAGCCTTACTTACTAGTGCTGGGTCAATACGACAAACATATTCATCATACGTATGCTAACATTGCACGGAAGTACAAGCATAAAGAAGGTTTTTTGACGATACCAAGGTGCCATGCATGGATGAATGCATACAACGAAAGTGCTGTTATTGATTTCTTTATGCGACATCGGCATGTGCATAAACGAAATGAAAATTACTTCTTTTTCAAAGAGGTGCGCAAATTGTTAGAGCACATATGTGAAGTTGCAGGTGTCAATATCAAAATGGATGTGGGTCAATCCGTTGGGGGCACAGCTTAATGATGAACTTCATATTGATTCTCATCATTATCATCGGCGCTAGTACTGCTATATACATGCTGTGGTTTAGAAACAATCTCAATGAAACAGAGCACAAGCTGACACAGCATATGTACAATTTTGATGCCATACAACAATTTATTCGTGATGCCATGCATGAACTCATCGCCTCAGATTTATATGAAGGAAACCCAAACATGGAGGAGTTTCAGCGGCGAAAAGCGAGAAGAAATGAATTGCGAAAATCATTGCGCAGCTGCATGAACGGTGATATTTCAGCCAAAAGGTACGTTAAATTGTACATGAAAGATTTACTACAAAATACGTACAAGCTAGGTGAAGACAACATTCATCTACTCATTCCTTTTCATAGAAGTAATGACCTGTCTGCTCAAGACTGTTTTGATATTTTACTCTATGTATATAAGAAGGAACACGGCGAAGAGGGGTTACAACAATTAATAGAAAAATATCATTTGGACCAAGAGAAAAAATACGATGACGGGTCGGTAGGTTATCACATTCATGCCAGTGAAATCATACAAATTTATGAGCTTGAACAACCGAGACTGACGTTTGATGAAAAATTAGATATTGTCGTACAGCGCGTATACCAGAAGTATAAAGGGCTTGGTGTCATTGATGAAATTCGAGATCAAAATATCGACGGCGTCAATGGCGGGACAAGCGGTCTTCCTTCTGATATGAAACAAAACCTGGATTTGCATCATTATACAGAGCAAACCAGAATGCTGCCACAAGCACATGACGCCGTATGGATTTTTTATAAAGGTAAGTCCTTGCACCTTTCTTTTCTTTCTTTTGCATCGGAGTTAGAACTGAAAAGAGTATGTCAAAATATTTATACGTTTGGAAGCCCTGGGCAGTTGAACGAATCAAAATCTTACATCGTCAATGACATGGCAGATGGAAGTCGCGTTGTCGTAGTGAGACCTAAAATGTCTGAAAGCTGGGCGTTCTTCGTAAGGAAATTTAATACACAATTGATGACACTTCCAGATTTGATAAAAGGAACACACGCAGAACTGCCAATTAAAATGCTAGAATACCTCATCAAAGGCGAGCAAGTTACGATCATCACAGGGTCACAAGGGTCTGGGAAAACGGTGACATTACTTGCACTGATGCGTTATATTAACCGGGCATATAACATTCGTATCCAAGAAATGGCGTTTGAGTTGCGTGCTAGAAAAATATATGCCGATCGAAACATATTAAGTATGAGGGAAACACCGACCGTAAGTGGACAAGAAGGATTAGATATACAGAAGAAGACAGACGGAGCAGTGAATATACTAGGTGAAGTTGCGTCTCACCCCGTAGCGAGTTACATGATCCAGATGGCAACCGTAGCGTCATTGTTTACCTTGTGTACACATCATGCCAAAACGTTTCCTAATCTTGTGTCATCATTGCGGAATAGCTTATTGCAAGCGGGTGGATTCTCCAATGAAACTATTGCGGAAAAGCAAGTTGTAGAAGTGCTGAATTTTAACGTGCATCTAGTAAAAAGTCCAACGGGTCAGCGGTATATTGACCGTATTACGGAATGTATTCCGATGGAAGAAACACAACAATATGGTATGGACTATAAAGGTGAAACCAAGTTTGAACGTAAGGTAACAGCTTTTATGGATAATGTGGCGGAGTACTTTTACCGACAAACAGACCGAAAAACGTATCAACATCAAGACATTATCATTTGGGAAGATGGAGCATATGCAGCAAAGCACCGTCCTAGCAATATGACGATCAACAATATGGCTAGTAAAATGAGTCCCGACGATGCCGCTGCATTTCAACGCTTTATCGAACAGAAGTGGGGGAGATCCTCATGAATGTGATCACATGGATTCAAGTCATCATGGGCAGTTTGCTCGTTTTATTAGTTATTCTGTTGCTTCTGCAATTTTACATCAAGCAGAAGATGAACACTGCTAATTATAAAGAGCAACAACGATTGCGTTCGCTATTACCACAGCAAAAGAAAAAGAAATGGTCTACCATAGGCATACGAGCTTATCCATACTTGCATAAAATAGTGATACTAAGAGCGCTATTAACGAAAGTTAAGAAAAGATTTGAGATTTTGTATCCTGGTGAAGAGAAAGAAATTCGCCGGTTATCTGCAAATGTTACGATGATGGTCATTACCATCGTATTGTTCATCGTAGGCATTGCTTTTATGTGGACAGAAGCATGGACAACAAGAATCATGATGATGCTTGCAGGACTGTATATCGGGAGTTTTTTCATCGATGTGTTTGTAAAAAACGTGGAAAAAAAGCTACTCCAAGCATTGTCTGATTTTATTATGGATGTGCGGCATGAGTATCATCAGACGCATATGGTGCAAGAAAGTTTAGAAAGAGCAGCGGATCGTGCGAAAGCTATCATCGCACCTCATGCTAGAAAAATTGCTTCATTACTATACGCGCTAGATCCAGAAGATGAATTGCGACAATACTATGATGTTGCTCCTAACCGGTATCTGAAACAAATAGCAGGTATTAGTCATATCATTGCTGAGTTTGGTGACAAAGATGGGGAATCACAATATTTAAAAGCACTGTCTAACATTCGAGAAGAAATTCATTTAGATCTTAACAGGCGAACAAAATTAGACCAGAAGCTTTCAGGATTGATCTTTATCGCCATTGTACCATTGTTTATGCTAGAGCCACTGCAACACTGGTCTGAAAGTCAATTTCCAGTCGTTTCTGATTATTATCGATCGAAGTGGGGTGTGTACTCTTTATTTCTGCTTTATGTGATTTTCACGATTACGTTCTTTTGGTTACGAGCGCTAAAAGGATTTGATGATCATGCATACAAAGTGAAAACAGAGGGGAAATGGTTAACACAAGTACGGAAAAATAGATGGATTAATCAAATTGTACTAAGGGTCACGCCACATTTTCATAAGTCGAGTTATATGAAAGCAAAGCAATTGCTAAAAGAAAATAACAGTCATCTATCCATCGAGAACTTATATTTTCAAAAAATACTGTGTGCATTAAGTATGTTTATCCTTGTCATTTGTATGCAATTCACCGCTCACTACCAAGTCAAAGATAATATCATACATCCAAACAAAAATATGATCATTTACCAGCATCCAGCGGGGGCAGTGATAGGGGAGGAACAGTATCGTTTTGAATCGACATTGTTAGGGGAAATCGTATCAAAAAACTTGTCACCAGAAGAAGCAGGATCAGTCATTTTAGAAAGAGTAGAAGATTATCCTTACATACCGAAAGACCTGACAAGAGATGAATATGTGGAAGCACTGGTGACTAAAGTGGAAAATCACAATAAAGAATATTACAAGTGGTATGAACTGTTGATTGCAATAACCGTTGCAGTTGCGTCGTTCAAGCTTCCAAATGTGTATTTATGGTTTCGAAAACGAATGCAAAAATGGGAAATGCAAAACGAAGTAGATTCATTCACCAACATCGTCATGATGCTTTCTAAAATAGATCGTATTAGCGTGTATGATTTGCTCGAATGGTTACAACGGTATAGCTATATTTTTGAGTATCCACTTTTACGTTGTTTACTAGATTACGAGTCGGGAGCATGGCATGCTTTACAAAAGTTAAAAGAAGAAGTGAAGTTTACGTCCATGCAGCAATTAATAGATCGACTTCAAGTAGCAGCGGATCTTGTACCGGTAAGAGAAGCTTTTGATGATATAGAACAAGAGCGATCGTTCGCTATTGATCAGCGGAAATTGCACTATGAAAAAATGGTGTCGGACCGAACGCATTTAGGGCAGTTGATTGGTTTTATTCCCTTACATGCTACTTTTATTTTATATTTACTCATTCCATTCGTTTATTTAGCCATGGAACAACTAGGTGATATGACCTCAATCACTAATCAATTGTAAGGAGTTAGCACATGGAAAATATATCTCATTTTTTAAGGTGGGTATTTGGTCTCGTCATCACGTTGTTTATTTTATCTGCTGGCATATTGCTATATAACTTGGCCCAACCGATGTTGTGGACGGCTAACAATCAGGCATCTGATCAAGCTAGGATGATAATCGACAGCGAATATACAGCGTACGATTATCAAATTGTCAGTGGATCTCAATTATTGACCGCCTATCGAAGATATGGAGATCAGCAAGATTTTACATTGTATGTTAAAACGAGTAACAAAAACTTTGGAGTGTATACAGATGGGACAACCGGGAGCTGCACAAATTTTGATTTTACAACGGGTTCATTGGAAAGCTCTAGCACAATGGCATGCAACGTGACGCAGCAACAATTAATGGAGGGGACAAGTGATTATTATATCTCTCCACAAGCAAGGTTTATATCTACTTTAGTAAGAGATAAGAACGATATTATTCGCGCTATTTATTTTCAACAACAGTAATTTTAAAAAAAATATGGATTGAAAAAGGAGAGAATGTATAAATGGAAAATATATCATACGGATTAAAGTTTGCTATTGGAATCGTCATTACGTTACTTATTATTGGTTTTGGTGTAGGTATTTACTTTGTAGCAGATGCTTTATTTGGAAAAGCGCAAGATAACACGACGTCACAAACGACAGCACTTACTAGATTGGAATATTCAAAATATGATAACAAAGGAGTAACGGGTCAAGAGGTGATTAATGCCGCTATACAATATGAAAATAGACCTCAATTTTCAATTAATATTAAAACAGGAATACTGTCAGGTGGTTTTTATGCTGAAAATAATTTTGAGACTTGTTATGATATTCCAACTTCTTCTGAGCCATTAGTAGATTTAGATACACATGCATGTAAAACTAGTAATGGAACAAATGCCACTGCTGACATTTCAGCGCTGCAAGATACATCCAATAACTTCTATGTCAATCCGACAGGCATATTTACTTCACAAATTTATAGAGATGGAAATAATGAAGTGCGAATTATTGAATTTATACAGGAATAATGAAATAATTCGTAAACTCATAAATGAGATAGGCAAAATAAAGTAGTGGAACGGCTACACTTAGCTAGACAGAAAAGTTAAGGGTAATTAGACAACAGCCTACATTCATTATTTATCATAGATTGTCTAGTTTTTAAAAACAAAGGAGTGCTTATGGAAGCAGCGAGAAATTTTTTGTTTCTTGTTTTTGCATGGATCGTTTTCTTATTAGGTGGGTTTCAATTTTTACAACACGAATTTTCATATGCTGTTCAGCATCAATCAGAAGGGAACAGAGATGTAGTACAACAACATCACGATAGACGATCCGATTTATTGGAGATGTCAGGACAGCAAGTGATAGGCATGGTCATTTATGCGCAGGAAGGTCATTATGTACTTATTCTTGATGGCATTTCTATCAACGATAAGACGGATATACAAAACGTCAATTTACGAAATGTAAAAGATGTGACATATCAGATTGAGATTGTAAGAGACAACAATGGCATGGTCTCCAAAGTGTATGCTACACCATCGTAGTTGCTTGCTCTCTTGAATATTTGAATATTACTAGATAAGTTGAGTGGACTTTTTCAAGCAACTTATTACCATTAAGCATAAGATGGAGAAATTTCAATATGACAACCTTTACGCCTGGTAACTGAGGCGTAAACTTATATTTTATTATTTCTTCATCTTAAATATAAGTTGAGTGGACTTGTTCAAGCAACTTATTACCACCTCATCTTACATAGAAAGGAGCAGCGGGATGGTAGATGCTTTTAAAGCGTTCATCGTCATTATTCTACTTGTCGTTTCCTTTGTCGTTTATCCAGCCTATCGTACCGCGGATCAAACGGATCAAACTGCGGAAAGAGTGGCTGAAGCAGCTTTGTTTACGTTTGTAGATACGGTAAGAGGAAAAGGATACATCGAGGTGAGAGACTACGACATTTTTCTCAAATCGTTAGACGCAACAGGTCAAACTTATGATGTAACGTTGGAGTATTACAAAAAAAAGCTACAACCGAATTACAACGGTGCTACTTTTCAAGATACTTTTCATGTTCGTTACGATGGTTATTTTACTAGTGAGATTTTAGGTGTTTTATATAAGAATGACACGACGACTCCAGTAGATCATCCGGATCGAAAGGTGAATATGTATGTCGGAGATCTCTTTAATGTGAGGATTGAATCGACAGGTAGAACGCTTTCTTCTGGATTTAAAAGTTTTTTATTTCAGACACCAAACATACCAATTGTGTTGCGCTATGGGGGGATGGTTCGAAGTGAAGCCCCTTAGCATTACTCTCATTTTTCTTATCATCGCAGTTATGATCACGATGATGAATGACACGCAACAAGATATGTATGATGCGAATGAAAAGGTAGCCAGACAGTACGAACATCATTTCCAAGCTGCCGTTGCAGATGCTGGTGCATATTTAAATATGTTGGAAGCACAACAAATTACACGAAATGTAAGGTATCAAAGAGAAAAACAACTGTCTGTGGATCAAGAAGTATTGGATGTGTTCTATGCAAATCTAGCATTAAAGCTAGGAATAGAGACGGATTCCATAGCAATCCAAAATTTGAAGCTTCATATGCCGGCAATGGTTTTAGTTCACTATGACGGATATGTATTGATCACCAACCAAGATTTGTTAAATGTGAATGGGACTCAGGAGTTATCGCCTGTATTTTGGCCCAAACGACCTTTTGTTTATGAATTGAGTAATGGAAATCTTCTGTATTTTAAGATGGATGATAAAGCAGAAGTGTATGATGTGAGCCAAAATGTTTTTCTATCGGGAAATCGTGAGGAACTCTGTCTGATTACCGATTTATCTCCATTACTAACAGAAGAACAGTTTCATCAGCAACGGCTACACACGATTACAGATGCGATTGAAACCGATTTAAGTGGAGCCATTAACCGTCATCTGGAATTGAGCAAACGGATGGGACTGGCTGTACAGTTTACGTTGCCAAGAGGTTGGAACGAACAGTCTATTAATCATGTTGGCTTATTATCGTTCATACAAGGATACCCGTTACCTAGTGGAGAGTTATTTGATTCATTTGCTTTCGGAGGGAACTCCATCTATTTGCGAAATCAATATATTGGAACCGTTGACTCGACAGGTGAGTTAGTTGCTTATAAACAAGGTTGCCTACCTAGCTCAGGTGTGACGATTAAACAAAATTTCTATGAACCTGAGGAAGCTGTGAAGAAAGGATACTATATTCAAGATTGTTCCCCATTCCAATAAAAAGGTTGTAATATGTAGATTTTTGGAAGAAAATGAATCCTATTCATCATAATTTGTTGTATACTATATTAGTTGAATGAACTGGTTCAACCAACGTATTACCGCTATGCATAAGATGGAGAAATCTTTACACCACAACCTGGAAATTATATTAAAGCAGTCATAAAAGTAAACAAGGATTAGTAGTAACTATTAAACACAGAGGAGGAACACGCTGACAAACATATGCACATAGATGAATATGATTATTATGAACTATGTACAGTGTGGAAAAATCGAATAAGTAGATGAAGTCAAAAAATACTGTTCTAAGAATACAACACAGGTTGTGAAATACGACTGATGACATATTGGAGGAATGAACGATGAAAAAAACACTACTAGGTTTAATATTAGGTATATTTTTTATTATCCCATTTTCAGTACTATCCGCACAAGCAAACACGTCTTTTGAAGATATTGAAGGTCACTGGGCGGAGCAAAAAATACTACAAGCGGTAAACGATGGATACATATCTGGCTATCCCGATAATACATTTAGACCCGATGATAACATTACGAGAGCAGAATTTGCTTCTATTATAGCAAGAGCTACAGCTGTAAATGAAGAGGTGGTGGACTTTGATGGTTTTGACGATGTGCCTTCTACTCACTGGGCGCAAGAAGAGATAAATCGTTTAGTGCGTTTAGGTTTTATTGATAAAGCTGACTATGCTAGTGGGTTAGCTCCTGACGATAGTCAAACTAGGTATGAGATGACGAAGTGGCTAGTGGATGGATTGAAACAAGCAGAGGAAAGCTTTATTCAAGCTTTTGAAGATACGAAAGGGACACTAGTACCGTTTACGGAGTATTACAAAGAAGGGATTCCAGAAGAGAAAATCCCTTATTTAGCCGTGGCAAAAGGAAGTAAACTGGTGTCAGGTTTCCCGGATGGAAGCTTTGGTTTGGACAAGACAACGACAAGAGCAGAAGTCGTAGCATTGCTTTACAACTACTTGGGCATTGAAGGAACGAATGCAGACACATATCCTTGGTTAGATGAGCTAAGAGAAGTAGGAACGACAGGGACAAACTTACTTTCTATGACTCCATATGTTTATCATACTCAAAATCAAATTCCAGCAAAATTTGATCGTATTACAGAGCAACCGATTGAAATGGCAAACAACTGGGGAACGGTTATGGTTCACCGCATGATAGTTGTTGATGCTATTTCTCCAGAGGATATTAGAGGGGTCTATGGAGATATGTTTTATGATGAAGACACGTTAATAGCTGATATAGTGAGATATCCGTATATCCAAGAATCATTAGATAAATTATATTCTGTATTTTTGGAGGTAACGGTAACTTCTGCTGTAGAAAATATGAGTAAATTTCAGTACGTTAATAGTTTACCTGACAATGGTTTTATTATAGGCTCATCTATTAAAAATACCGGGACCACTGAAAAATACGGTTTAAATACATTACCACAAAATAGTGGTGTAGGTTTTTTCGGGCAAGATACTCCAAATAAATTGTGGATGGGTAACGCAGTGCAAAGAGAGAGCGGAGAATATTATTCGTTCGATGTAAATATCAATACTTTTTCTAGTTTCTATATACCAGAGTAAATTGAGAAGAAGGGATAAAAGTTGAAGATAGCTAAATGTACAATTATTATTGTAATACTGCTAAGTTCCATTGTAATCACACCGTTATTCGCACAATCTAACACGGTAGTAATTAGTCCCAATCCACCTACTAATAAGCAAACGATGACGATTGAAGTGAAAGCAAACAATAAACCCAGACCAGGTGTATATTGGTATCAAATCGACAATGGAAATTTTCGGGCCGATTATCATGATGAATATTTTAATAAAAAAATGATTGAAGTTCCAAATGCGGGGAACGATTGGGACCCATACCCCCAAACTACAGTGATTAACGATCATATAGATATGAATAACTACCAACCTACTGAGTTTGAATATTTTGACAAACAAGGTGATAGAGTAAATGTCCCAATCAGTAAACTCAAGTCTTATGATATTGAAAACATTAAATTTGTAGAACAACCCCCTTCTGAGAAAACTTTCAAAGGCATCTACGTTCAACAAGTCAGTAAAGATGAAAAATATGTAACATTAAAAACAGAAACGGGATACAACTATCGCCTTTCAGAATACGAAGTGTATAGCATACGATATGGTACGAACTATCCAAAAGTTTTAATAGGATATTATACGCCACTTGAAGTGACATGGAAAGGGATTATCGAACAATCCAAAGAGATCCAAGTAAGAGAAGATGCTACTTTGGCAGTGGGCAGCACTAGAAATATATATGCCGATGTTCGAACGATGGACTTTGGAGAGACAAGCTGGGGAAGTTGGATGGATGTCACTACGCAAAGTAAAACGACGTGGACTTCGCAAAATCCTGCTGTTGCCACTGTGAATGCACAAGGAAAAGTGACAGCAAAGACAGTAGGTAACACAACAATCACCGCAGTATGGAAAAACGAGGATGGCTTCGAGCTAACGGATAGTGCAGTCATTACTGTAGTCAATGTCGATTGTGATGCAACACCGAACGACCCAGCATGTGACACAGGTGGTGGAGGTTCTACAGATCCGCCAGATAATTCTTCCAGTGATGGAGAAACAAAAACAGGGGAGGATCTAGACCCAGATGCCAAAGGATACATAGACAACTGTGAAAGAACGTTTGATGTGACACAAGGCATACCGACTTCTGAATGTTTGGAAATAGCTGTGACAGATGCGAAAAGCTATTTGTATGCCTATGAATTTCAAGAAAAACTCGGTACGAACTACTATCAAGTCACCGTAGAGAAAACATATAATCTGGAATGGCAAGAAGAAGAGTTTAGTCATTTTGAAGAGGAGTATGATGCTAACGGAAATGTCACAGGCCAAAAAGAAGTGAAGAAATGGGTCGATTACGCTGAAACCGAGACCGTATCCCAAGATTATAATATTAGCCGTGAATACTCCTACTGGCAAATAGATGGACTAGCACTGTATGGCATAGATCAAGCAACGATGCAAAACTATGCGTTGCCAAACGGTCAACAAGTGATGCAACCATCGAATGGGTATCAAGCCCCTGCCGTTACGGTGAAACAATA
>NZ_QXJP01000035.1 GCF_004115085.1 Longirhabdus pacifica
CTTGGTAAATATAGATAGCTAACAAAAGTATCTACTTCCCAAGAAGCATCCACTTCAAACGACCCGTAAGGGTGTTAAGTGGCGTGTAGTTCACAAATGAATACTAGTGACAGTAGGGTTTATGCATATAGGACACCTACATAGATAACATACTTATACTATTTCAGGAGTGAGACAGATTGATAGAGATGCAAGATGTATGGAAGTCATACACTAATGGCGTTCATGCTTTAAGAGGCGTAGATGTTAAAATTGATCAAAATGAATTTGTCTATTTGGTAGGCCCGTCAGGTGCAGGTAAGTCCACATTTATGAAAATGATTTACCGTGAAGTCAAACCGACAAAAGGTGAAATATTCGTTAATGGCTTCAACTTGGGTAAATTAAAAAATAAAAAAATACCATACGTTCGAAGAAATATTGGTGTCGTCTTTCAAGATTTCCGATTATTGCCGAAAATATCTATATACGAAAATGTATCTTTTGCTATGGAAGCGATTGAGGCACCGAAG
This sequence comes from Longirhabdus pacifica, assembly GCF_004115085.1. Classification (GTDB taxonomy): domain Bacteria; phylum Bacillota; class Bacilli; order Paenibacillales; family DSM-105158; genus Longirhabdus; species Longirhabdus pacifica. The sequence goes on from NZ_QXJP01000035.1 coordinate 513, forward strand.
AAATTAGTCAGAAAAAGAACGATGGAAGTTTTGACGATGGTAGGGTTAAAAGATAAAGTAAAATCTTTGCCAAATCAATTATCCGGGGGAGAGCAGCAGCGGGCATCGATTGCTAGAGCAATCGTCAACAACCCTTCTGTTATCATTGCGGATGAGCCTACCGGAAACTTAGATCCAGATACTTCATTGGATATATTAAAACTATTAGAAGAAATCAACTTTAGAGGGACAACCATTGTCATGGCTACACACAACAAAGATATCGTAAACAATTATCGTAAGCGAGTCATCGCTATCGAGAAAGGCCAGATTGTGCGTGACGAATACAGGGGGGAATATGGCTATGAAAATTAGTACCCTTGGTCGTCATGTTCGCGAAGGTATTAAGAGTGTTTTCCGTAATGGATGGATGTCTTTTGCTTCCATTAGTGTTATCGCGATTTCATTGTTTATTTTAGGTGCATTTGTTATTTTAACGTTGAATGTGAATCACTTATCCAAAACGGTAGAAGAACAAGTAGAAATTAGCGTGTATTTAGATGTGGTGGAAAGTGAAGAACAGATCAATGTGATACAAACAGAGATCGCAACGATCCCAGAAGTGAGTTCCATTACGTTTGTTCCAAAAGATGAAGGTTTGGAAACGTTAAGTGAAGGTATGGGTGAGCTAGATTTAACGGAGTATTTTGGAGAAAGCAATCCGCTGCCTGATAAGTTCACATTAAAAGCAAACAAACCTGAAAATGTAGATATCGTAGTATCCAAAGTAGAAGCAATCAATGATAAGTTCGAGATGATGCCGATCGAACAAGTAGACTACGGTAAAAAAACAGTGGAGCAATTACTTGCATTTACTTCAGGTATTCGAACCGTAAGTATTGCCATTGTAGCAGGACTTGCCTTTACAGCGATGTTTTTCATTTCAAACACCATCAAACTTACGATTATTAGTCGTAATAGAGAAATTTCTATAATGAAATTGGTTGGAGCAACGAACGGCTTCATCCGCTGGCCTTTTTTTATTGAAGGATTCATGCTGGGGTTAATAGGTTCGATTATACCTACAGGCGTTTTGTTGTATGGATACTGGAAATTGATAGACTTTGAGGAGAGCACTGTTTTCGGTGTAACCCAGTGGGAGTATCTTCCACTCAATCAATTAACATTCCAGCTTATCTTCTTACTATGTAGCATCGGTATTATTATCGGTGTTTGGGGATCGATTATTTCTATGCGAAAATTTTTAAGAGTGTAAGAGTGTGTATGTCATAGTTTCATATAGGCTTAAAAGTATAGATCCATCATGGTTCACGATCAATGATGAAGTAGGAGGGATTGTATTGAAGAGGCGCTGGGGAAGCGTAATATTAGTTGTTTTGATGTTGACTGTTGTTGTTCAAAATCCAGCATTCAGTGAAAAAACATATCAGGACATTATTAATGAAATTAAAGAGCTAGAACAGCAGCAAGAGGGAATAGAAGAAAGTAAACAACAAGCGGACGAAAGAATAGAACAATTAAAGCTCGAAATAGCGCAAACGAGAGAAAAATTACAGCAACTGGACGGGGAAATCTCACAGAAAGAGAAGCAGTTGGATGAATTACTAGCTAGTATTACTAACACGGAAGCTGAACTTGCTCAAACGGAAAAGGAGAGACAAGAAGCAGAAGAACGCATTCGCATACGTGATGAGAAATTAAAATCACGTTTACGCATGACCTATATGAATGGCAACGTCTCTTATATCGATGTCCTGTTTTCATCTTCTAGTTTTAATGATTTTTTGGATCGAGTGAACAATATGAAGTTGATCGTGGAACAAGATAAAGAAACGTTAGAGCAAAACAGGAAAGATGAAGCGTTGATTGTCTTAAAAAAACTTGATATTGAAGTGCTTCTTGCAAAATTAGAAGCGGACAAGTCTTCGGTGCAAGCCATCAAAGCGGATTTAGAAAATACAAGGACAGAGCAACAATCCGTGCTAGCAGAACAAAGGCAGGAAGAAGAATTTCATGAGCATATATCCGAAGAACAAGAGCAAGCGTTGCTAGCGCTCGCGGATGAGACAGATAAGCTGTACGAAGAAAAACGAAAAATCGAAGCAGAGAGGCAAAAAAATAATGAATACATAGCAGGTTCGGGTATATTAGGAATTCCACTTCCTGCTGGACAGTATGTGATTACGAGTGAATTTGGACCTCGAAACTTTAGGGGTAGCGAAATGCATAGAGGACTCGATTTTGGAGCTAGTGCAGGCACCCCAATTTATGCGGCAGATAATGGTACGGTCGTTGTAGCAGGTTGGTACAGTTCCTATGGAAATTGTGTTATCGTTTCTCACGGTAATGGTCTGAAGACGTTATACGCGCATATGAGTTCGATATCGGTTAGTGTAGGAGACAATGTAGAAAAAGGGAATACGCTTGGTGGCGTAGGGACTACAGGAGATTCAACAGGGAATCACTTGCATTTCGAAGTGATAGAGAACAACGTGAAAGTGAATCCGCGAAACTATATTTCTCCATAAGTATGAACACGCATTTTGCCCATGAATATGGGCATTTTTGCGATATAAGGGTTGTTTTTTTATAGATAAGTTGCATGAACTTGTTCAATCAACTTATTACCGCTATGTATAAGATGAAGAAATTACAATATGACAACCTTTACGTCTGGCAACTGAGGCGTAAACTTGCAACTCATTATTTCTTCAACTTATATATTACATAAGAAAAAAAGGTAGAGCTTCATCTATGGAGCTTTTGAGAGAACAATTTCTTGAACTTATATATCAATGTCAAACAAATCAAGGTTGTATGTCATGCAACTATGGTATAATCAACCAATAAGTAAAAGAGATAAAATCATATTTTTTTTAAAAGCGAGGTGTGTATCTATGCTTTCAAGAGCACGTATATTAACTGTGCTGTCCTTACTGCTAGCACTTGGAATTGGTTCATTTCTGCCGGTGTTGTTGCCTAGTATAGGAGAAGCGTGGGAAGTAGTGCTGCATGGAGATGAAAATGAAAGCGAACCAACAGAAATAATAGAGACACAACCTGCATTTTCGCCAACGGATGTACTCATGCAACAATCTGGTGTAACAGAAGATGAATTAATAAAATTACTACAAGCTTACAAAATAGTGCAAACGACATCGCTAAATCCTTTAGATAGCCAGCAGGTAATTGATGGTGCATTGCAGGGTATGATTGATGCGCTTGATGATCCGTTTAGTCAATATATTGATCCGGAACAAGTGGAAGTATTTGAGTCAAGGTTACAGTCTAGTTTTACAGGTATTGGTGCGAAGGTGATCATGATGGATGGTCAACTTGTCATTGAAGAACCGATAAAAGGAGCTCCTGCGGAAAAAGTAGGCATTAAACCGAAAGACATTGTACTCTCCGTGAATGGTATTTCATTAGAAGGTATGACGACATCGGAAGCTGTGACGTACATTAAAGGTCCTAAAGGAACACAGGCTAAATTAGAAATTTTAAGAGAAGGATTTGCGGAACCATTAGAAATTATTGTTATTCGTGACGATGTGAAATTGGATACTGTTTTTTCAAAAATAGTAGAAGACAACATTGGATATATCGACATATTTGAATTTGCTTCTCCTACTGCAAAAATGTTTCAAGAGCATCTGTCTGAATTAGAGACACAAGGGATTAAAGGACTCGTTATTGATGTGCGTAATAATCCGGGAGGAATGCTGTCTAGTGTCATTGAAATATTAGACCCTTTGCTTCCTAAAGGTAGCATTATTGTACAGGAGGAATATGCAGAAGGCGATACAAAAGTAACTAGATCTATGTTGGAAGGGAAGAACTATCCGATTGCCGTTTTAGTGAATGAGCAAAGTGCCAGCGCTTCAGAAATTTTAGCATCTGCATTGAAAGAGGCAGGGAATCATGCCGTTGTTGGTGTGCAAACGTACGGTAAAGGTACGGTGCAAAACGTTTTTAATTTAGGCAGAGACGGTAGCAAAATACGCATTACTGCAGCGAAATGGCTGACGACGAACGGTAATCATATTCACGGTGTTGGCGTTGCACCAACGATAGAAGTGATGTTACCAGACTATCATCATTTTATCCCTTTTAAAAAAGATGACACATTGCAACTTGAAATGTACGGTGAACAAGTACAAAATTTACAACTCATTTTAAGAGGATTAGGCTACAGTATCGATAAGGATCTGTATTTTGACCAACAAACGAAAGAAGCGTTGGTGCAGTTTCAACTTCAGCATGGATTAGCTCCAACTGGGGAAGCAGATAACGAAACGAAATTAAAACTATTAGAACAAATTCAACTCCAAATAAGAAAAGACAATGATCCACAAGATCCTCAATTACAAGAGGCAGTGAAGTATATTAGGGAGCAGTTATGAACTCATATGCAAAGTAAAAATATAAAAGGAGATGTATCATGTCTCACATCGATGTTATCGGACAACAAATATTAGAAGCCGTTTTTATGTTATTTCTTTCTCCTTTTTATTATGTATCACTACTACTTATTATGTTGCAATTTCGAAGGCAGCTTTTTTTAGAAAGAAAATTGTTTCGCAATCGTCTTTCTTCTGTGACGAAACAAAGTCTTACCGTCATTTTATGGGGAACCCTTTTAGGAATCGGTATTTCCAGTGTATTTGTTTTGTTAGGTGTATATATCACAACTGAACTCATGATGACAGTTTGGATTACAACAATCGCAGCAATGTTGTTTCGTTTTCGCTTTATATGCATCGCCTACGTAGCTGGTTTCATTGGCATACTACAGGTGATCTGGAAGTGGATACCTCAAGCTTCACAAATAGAATGGCTGCAATTTATACACGACATTCATTTTCCATCTTTGTTAATCATGGTGGGAGTTCTGCACATCATGGAAAGCTTACTGCTTCGCTTCCGCTCACTGCGCATGGAATTACCTGCAGTAGTAACGGGGAAAAGAGGCAAACTTATTGGGGCTTATCAATTACAAGCATTTTGGCCATTGCCTTTGTTTATGTTTGTTCCAAGTGAAGGTGGAATCCAAGGACTATCGTTGGATTGGACAACCTTCTTTTCATCTGGAAGTGGCCAAGAAGGATGGATGTTGACGGCATTTCCTATTCTGTTAGGTTACTCCACATGGTCATTGACACAATTACCTCAGCAAAAAGCGAAACAATCTTCCACATGGTTGTTGCTGTATGCTTTCATGGTTTGTGGTGTAGCGGTACTCATTACCTTTGTTCCTGTGCTCACGATACTGGGTGCGTTGTTATGTATCGTTGGTCATGAATGTATCGTTTGGGCTAATAAAAAGAAAGAAGAGAACGGGGTTCCTTTTTTTACAAACGGAAAGCAAGGTTTGAGAGTGTTGGCGGTTATACCTGACAGTCCAGCAGCGCAACTTGGCATTGCAGCAGGTGAAACGGTATATAAAGTAAACGGGTACATGATCGAAACGAGTGAACAACTGCACAAAGCGTTAAGAATGAATGCTGCTTTTTGTAAGCTAGAAATCAAGGATCATCATGGGGAGAGTAAATTTTTACAGCGAGCGGTATTTGATGGGGAGCATCATCAGCTAGGCATGATACTTTGTCCAGATGATAACGTGAACTATGTGATGCAAATGAAACAACACGCTATATGGAGTTACATTCAGATGCGTCTTTCCGGCTGGAAACAACGTCATATTCATGAAGATGATACAAAACAGAAAACCATGTAATGCGTGCAAGTGTAAAGTGACTGCATATCAATGTGAAGATAATAATTAGTAAAGTTCTATATATGCCTGCTGGATAATCGCTTCTATAACGGAGCGATTTTTTTGCATTTTTTTCAAGTAACATATTGTGATATGTATTTAATATGTTAATATATAAATATGAACATATAATCATATATTACAACATGCTGGAGGTTTGTAATGATGGAAGAAGAAAAAAAGCATGCATCCCTAGGGGATAGTAAAGATGAATACGATGAACTAGATGAAGAGACATTATTTATAGTATCGCAAACGTTTAAAGCTTTATCGGAACCGACAAGAATAAGAATATTACATTTGATATCGGATAAAGAATTTTCCGTGAATGATATCGCTGAACATCTCGGTTTATTGCAATCGACCGTTTCGCATCAACTACGCTTTTTGAAAAATTTGCGTCTCGTAAAATATAGACGAGAAGGTACAACGATGTACTACTCCATGGATGATAACCATGTGTTAGATATATTAAACCAAACTATTAATCACGCTAGACACCACTAAATGAGGTGAAGACAATGAAAGAATATCGAATACAAGGTTTGTCTTGTGCCAACTGTGCGAAAGAATTGGAGCAGGAAATTCATAAGTTAGAACAGGGTCATACAGCAAAAATTTTGTACAACTCAGGAAAGTTGAAAATAGATCAAGCTGTTGATCTGCAAGCGGTAAAGAAAATATTAGCATCAGATGGCGCGGCATTAGTGCAAGAAGCTTCTGCTGTCACTGGTTCTACTCATCTTACAGAAGAGACGGGCAGTGATCATACACACGAACATGGAAGTGAAGGAGGTAAGTGGAAACTGCTGCTTTCCCTATCCACCGTTATCTTTCTTACTTTAATCATATTTGAATCACAGCTTTCATCCTATGTGGCTATTCCTGGCTATATTCTAGCTACTGCAATAAGTGGATATGCAACGTTTGTCAAAGGACTTAAAAATTTAATTCGTCTTAAATTTAATATTAATACGCTGATGACGATTGCTTTAGTCGGTGCTTTTAGCATCGGGGAATGGAAGGAAGGCACGTTAGTTGCTATTTTATTCGGTCTCAATGAATATTTAGAAGGACTTGGCATGGAAAAAGCACGTCGTTCCATGGCCGCGTTGTTGGATGTAGCACCGAAACAAGCGACAGTACTCATAGGCAATCAAGAGCAAGTGGTGCCTGTAGAGCAGCTGCAAGTAGCGGATGTCGTACTCGTACGTGCAGGAGAAAAAATACCTTCCGATGGCATCGTCTTATCTGGAACTAGTTCGGTTAATGAAGCCGCTATTACAGGGGAGTCGATGCCGGTAGATAAAGTGGAAGGAGAGTCCGTCTTCGGTGGCAGCATCAACAATGAAGGAGTGCTCCGCGTCACCATCACGAAAGCATATGAAGAATCATCCTTATCAAAAATATTGCATTTGGTTGAAGAAGCACAGGAAACAAAGACCCCAACGGAACAATTTATTAACCGTTTTGCGCAATATTACACCCCTCTTATCATGGTGATTTCCGCTATTGTCATGCTTTTTCCTCCTTTATTTTTTGGAGGTGACTGGGGAACATGGCTATATCAAGGGTTAGCGGTGTTGATCGTAGGGTGTCCATGTGCTTTGATTTTATCTTCCCCTATCGCTATCGTTTCTGGTATTACTGTCAACGCTCGCAATGGTATTCTTATCAAGGGCGGTGTCTTCCTCGAGCAATTAGGCAAGATCGATACGATTGCTTTTGACAAAACAGGTACGTTGACCAAAGGGGAGCCACATGTGCAACAATGGCAAGTGTATGACGCAGCATTGTTTAGTGTGGCAGCAGCGATTGAATCTACGTCTTCACACCCTATTGCCAAAGCGGTGATGAATGAAGTGCAAAAGCATGATGTGAATCACTTAGAAGCCACACAATTAAAAACTATTGCTGGTCAAGGCGTAACAGCTATCATTCATGAACAACGCTATTTTGTTGGCAACGAAGCTCTCATGACTTCGTTAAACATACCGTCTAACATACAACAGGTTATGGATCACTACAAAGCGCAAGGATGGACCCTTGTCATTGTAGCAGATGAACAACACATACTAGGACTATTTGGTATTGCAGATGAAACTAGAGAAGAGAGTAAACAAGTGATTTCCAACCTGCATCATGTTGGCATAAAACAGACCGTCATGCTTACGGGAGACCATCAGATGACAGCAGAGAAAGTCGCACAACAAGTCGGTGTGAGTGCCGTATATGCAGGACTATTACCTGAACAAAAAGTAGAAAAAATGAAAGAGCTAGCGAAAAAAGGCAAGGTGGCTATGATTGGCGATGGTATTAACGATGCCCCGGCTTTAGCTACCGCAGATTTAGGGATCGCAATGGGAAAAGGAACAGATAGTGCAATAGAAACAGCGGATATTGTATTAATGCAAGATCATTTAGGTAAATTACCAGCGGCAGTATCCATATCTCGCAATGTCAATCGCATTATTAAATTCAATATCGTTTTCTCCCTTGCATTAAAAGCATTCGCATTGTTGTTGACGATACCAGGCGTACTCACGTTATGGATTGCGATTTTAGCTGATATGGGAGCTACGATCTTTGTCACGCTCGTTAGCTTGACCGTTTTAATAGAGAGCAAAAAGGAAAAAGAAGTGCAGTTGCAACGTGCTGATTAACATAAACGAAAGAGGCAGCTTGTGATAGCTGCCTCTTTTTCTATGGTTGATTAACTTGTTCTACACTTCGTAAAATAACGATTTCAACTCTTCTATTTTTCTGGCGACCTTCTTCTGTATCATTTGAATCAACAGGCCTAGTGTCGGCATATCCGGTGACGACAAATCGATTAGGGTCTAAATACGCTGTATCAGTAAAGTAACGAAGTACAGATAATGATCGAGCAGCAGATAAACCCCAGTTATCCTGATAAACGGAACCAGTAGATACTGCTAAATTATCGGTATGACCCTCAATACTGATGTTTCCGTCTAATGTAGGAAACAATTCTGCCAATGTACCTAAGATAGGTACTGCTTCTTTCTTCAAATCGGCTCTTCCTAAATCAAATAAAAATTTATCCTTTAGCGTGATACGAATACCAATCGGTTCGTCCGTAACGGTAATAGATGCTTGTAAATCGTTTTCCGTTATGTATGCTTCTAGTTGCTGTTTGACTTCTTCCATTTGTTTTTCTTGGCGGGAAAGACCGTCGATAAGGCCACTACCGTCTTCCAATAGTTGATTGCTTCCATCATTAAATTGAGACTGTAACGCTTGTGAAATCTCGGCATATTTCTGCGAATCAATTTGACTGATAGCATACAAAAAGACAAAGAAAATGAGTAGTAGCGTAATCAGATCCGCATATGTGATTAACCAGCGATCTCTACTTTCTGTTGGTTGTGAATCTCGACTTCTCGCTCTTCTCCTCATACTATCTTACGTCCTTTCCCAGTACAGGCGCTTGCTTCTCGTCAACAAATGACATTAACTTCTTTCTAATTAATTGTGGATTTTCACCAGCTTGGATGGACAAAACCCCTTCCAACATGAGCTCAAAACTTATAATTTGTTCTCTTGTACGCATTCTAATTTTATTTGCAATCGGAATGAAAATAATGTTGGCGCTCATAACACCATACAATGTTGCGGAAAAGGCAACGGCGATGGCTGGAGCTAGGTTAGTTGGATCATCCACATTACCCAACACATGAATCAATCCCATTACAGTACCGATGATACCCATCGTAGGAGCGAATCCACCAGCGGCTTCAAAAATCTTCGCATATTCCTCTTGCTTTTGCTGCATGGAGTCAATTTCAAGTTCTAAAATTTGTCTTGTTAGCTCCGGATCTGTTCCATCTACTACCATCAGCATACCTTCACGCAAAAAGTGTGTCTCGTGTTTTTGCACGTACTCTTCTAGCGACAATACGCCTTCGCGTCTTGCTGTTGCCGCCATGTTGACCATTTCTTCAATTTCTTCATTGTTGTCTATCTTTTTTTCGAAAAATGCTAATTTTAAAGCTGTAGGTATTTTTTTAAGCTTTTGTGCAGAAAAACTAATAACAACAGCACCTATAGTTCCACCTAAAACGATGAGTAAGGCGCTGGGCACAAAAAGTGCACCTAAACTACCGTCATCCCACATATATCCTACAATGAGTGAGAATAATCCAATAATAATACCTAGAATAGTCATAAAATCCATACATGATCACCTCAAGTTAGTTTGCATCGTTGAGTAAAAAAAGTTATAATGTAGCAATGAGAACAAGTATTCTTATAGTGTAGATATGCGCTTATAACAATATATCGGAAGTGCAGTTTCAAAAGTTAATAGGAGGTGTGAAACTTGGAGGAAATTGTCATTCGACAACAGCCATTTCAACTAAGTTCACCATTTTCACCACAAGGTGATCAGCCCAAAGCGATTGAAAAGTTAGTGCAAGAAGTGAATAAAGGTAACAAATATACGACATTACTAGGTGCAACAGGTACGGGAAAAACGTTTACCGTCGCACAGACAATACAAAAAGTAAGCAAGCCAACGCTTGTGATTGCACATAATAAAACGCTAGCAGCGCAGTTGTATAGTGAGTTCAAAACTTTTTTTCCTCATAACGCCGTAGAATATTTCGTCAGTTATTACGACTACTATCAACCGGAAGCGTATGTCCCTTCCTCTGATACGTACATAGAAAAAGACGCAAGCATTAATGACGAAATTGACCAACTACGACATTCGGCAACCAGCTCATTACTAGAGCGAAGTGATGTCATTGTCGTAGCGAGTGTGTCATGTATTTACGGGCTAGGTGCACCTTCTGAATATGGAAACTTAGTGTTGCCACTTCGCACAGGGATGGAGCAATCCCGTGATGATGTTTTACATCGCTTAGTGGACATTCAGTATCAACGAAACGACATGAATTTTGTGCGGGGAACGTTTCGTGTACGAGGAGATGTAGTAGAGATTTTCCCAGCATCTCGTAGTGAACATGCGATGCGGGTAGAGTTTTTTGGAGATGAGATCGAACGAATTACAGAAATAGATGTTCTCACTGGAGAAATACTAGGAGAACGTGATTATGTTGCTATCTTCCCAGCCTCTCACTTTGTCACAAAAGAAGAGACGAGAATAAAGGCACTCAAAAATATTGAAGCGGAACTGGAAGAGCGCTTAGCAGAATTAAGAGCTGACAACAAATTGCTGGAAGCGCAGCGATTGGAACAACGCACTCGTTATGACATCGAAATGATTGCAGAAATGGGATTTTGCTCTGGTATTGAAAATTACTCTGGTCCGATGGCATTTCGTGAAAGGGGTTCGACTCCGTATACGTTGTTTGATTACTTCCCAGATGACTTCCTCCTTGTTATTGATGAATCTCATGTGACGATACCGCAAATTCGAGCGATGTACAACGGAGACCAAGCACGTAAAACCGTATTAGTAGATCACGGTTTTCGCTTGCCATCTGCAAAAGACAATCGACCGCTTATGTTCGACGAATTTGATAAAAAAGTGAATCAGCTGATCTATATCTCTGCTACACCAGGTCCACATGAAATGGAACAATGTCCTGAGATGGTCGAGCAAATTATTCGTCCAACAGGATTGCTCGATCCGTTAATTGAAGTGCGAAAAACAGAAGGACAAATTGATGACCTTATCGATGAAATTCGTGCTTGTATTTTAAAGAAAGAGCGTGTACTCGTCACGACACTGACGAAGAAGATGGCAGAAGATTTGACGGACTATTTAAAAGAAGTAGGCATTAAAGTACGCTATTTGCACTCCGACATTAAAACATTACAACGGATGGAATTGTTGCGAGAATTACGGCTAGGTGTATTTGATGTTTTGATCGGTATTAACTTGCTGCGAGAGGGATTAGACTTACCGGAAGTCTCACTGGTCGCGATTCTCGATGCAGATAAAGAAGGTTTCCTACGGTCAGAAAGATCCTTAATTCAAACGATAGGTAGAGCAGCACGAAATGTTCACGGTCGTGTCATTATGTATGGTGATGTACACACAGAATCGATGAATAAAGCGATAAATGAAACACAACGTCGTCGCTCGTTGCAAATAGATTTCAATGAGAAGCATGGTATTACACCACAGACCATTCAGAAAAAAGTGCACGGCTCTATCGAGACGATGAAAGTAGCAGAATCTGAAGCAGATTATAAGACAGACAATAAAAAGCTGTCTAAAAAAGAGAGAGCACGTGTCATGGAGCAATTGGAAAAAGAAATGAAAGAAGCTGCGAAAGCATTGCAATTTGAGCGAGCTGCTGAGCTGCGTGATGCTTTATTGGAACTAAAAGCAGAATCATAACGGCTTCATATTGAGGATTGAGGATAGTTAAAATGCAATGTAGCGAAAACAATGAAACATGATAAAAACATAAAACAGGTTATACACCATGGTAAGCATGTAGCACATATTTAGATGTAGATATTTATCGGAATAGTCAGGAGTGAATGTAGTGGGAAAAGGGAATATCGTGATTCAAGGTGCTCGCGCACATAATTTGAAAAATATTAATGTCTCCATACCTCGAGATCAGTTTGTGGTCCTAACGGGTCTTAGTGGTTCAGGAAAATCATCTCTGGCCTTCGATACGATCTATGCAGAAGGACAACGTAGATATGTCGAATCTCTTTCTGCTTATGCACGACAATTTTTAGGGCAGATGGATAAACCGGATGTGGACGCCATCGATGGCTTGTCCCCTGCGATATCGATTGATCAGAAAACAACGAGCCGCAACCCACGTTCTACCGTCGGAACGGTGACTGAAGTGTATGATTATTTGCGTTTGCTTTATGCTCGTGTTGGGAAACCACATTGCCCGAAACATGGACTGGAAATCACCTCGCAAACGGTGGAACAAATGGTCGACCGTCTTTTAGAGCTAGAAGAGAAAACAAAAATACAATTATTAGCGCCTCTCGTTTCTGGTCGTAAAGGAGAGCACATTAAATTATTGCAAGATATTCAAAAGCAAGGATTCGTCCGTGTGCGTGTGGATGGTGAAATTAGAGAAGCTTCTGATGATATCAAATTAGAAAAAAACAAAAAGCATTCCATCGAAGTCGTCGTTGATCGACTTGTAATTAAAGAAGGAATAGCCACTCGTTTAGCAGATTCCATCGAAACAGCACTGAAAATATCGGATGGTAAGCTTATTGTGGATGTCATTGGTGCTGAAGAATTAGTATTCAGTTCTAACTTCGCTTGTCCAGAGTGTGGATTTAGTATAGATGAATTAGCGCCCCGTATGTTTTCATTCAACAGCCCATTCGGAGCATGTTCCGCATGTGATGGGTTAGGAATGAAAATGGTGGTCGACCCTGAATTACTCATACCAGATCGTGGGCGTTCTATTGAAGAAGGAGCTTTTGAAGCTTGGGCTAGCAGTTCTTCTAATTACTACCCACAATTTTTAAAAGCCGTGTGCGAACATTACCATATTGAAACGAATGTCCCTGTTCAAGAGCTCAGTGAAGAGCAAATGAATATTTTACTACATGGAACAAATGGAGAGAAAATTCGCTTTCGCTTTGAAAGTGAAGGAGGATTGAATAGAGAAGCCGTAGTTCCGTTTGAAGGCATCATCGGCAACTTAGAAAGAAGATATAGGGAAACGGCATCGAGCGGTATTCGAGACTACATTCTAAATTATATGAGCACGAACCCATGTAAAGCATGTAAAGGTCATCGTTTAAGACCAGAGAGTTTGGCGGTAAAAGTAGCTTCACAAAGCATTGCCTATGTGACAGAATTGTCGGTCAAAGACGCTCGAGATTTTTTCCAGAACATATACTTAAGTGAAAAAGACACACAAATCGCTCATATGATCTTGAAAGAGATTAATGATCGACTCGGTTTCTTAGTGAACGTTGGCCTCGATTATTTAACGTTAAGCCGTTCAGCAGGAACGCTTTCTGGTGGGGAAGCACAGCGCATTCGTTTAGCGACACAGATTGGTTCGAGTTTAATGGGCGTGTTGTATATATTGGATGAACCAAGCATTGGATTGCATCAGCGAGATAATGATCGCTTGATTGAGACGTTAAAACATATGCGTGACTTAGGTAATACGTTAATTGTAGTCGAACATGACGAAGATACGATGATGGCAGCAGATTATATTATCGATATCGGTCCCGGTGCTGGTATACACGGTGGAGATGTCGTGTCCCAAGGCACGCCGGCAGAAGTGATGGAAGATAAACAGTCGCTTACTGGACAATATTTATCAGGTAGAAAGTTCATTCCTATTCCTGAAGTGAGACGGGAACCGGATGATCGGTGGATAGAAGTCAAAGGGGCGACGGAAAACAACTTGAAAAATGTGAGTGTAAAAATTCCACTAGGATTATTCACTTGCGTAACCGGTGTATCTGGTTCTGGTAAAAGTACGTTAGTCAACGAAATTTTATATAAGTCGGTCGCACGAGAATTGAATCGAGCGAAAGCACGTCCAGGGAAACATAAAGAAATCCTTGGGTTAGATCATATCGACAAAGTCATTGATATTGATCAGTCTCCTATCGGTCGTACACCTCGTTCTAACCCAGCGACGTATACCGGTGTATTTGATGACATTCGCGACGTATTCGCTACCATACCAGAAGCAAAAGTAAGAGGGTATAAAAAGGGTCGCTTTAGCTTTAACGTCAAAGGCGGACGATGTGAAGCGTGTAAAGGGGATGGCATCATTAAAATTGAGATGCACTTCTTACCTGACGTGTACGTTCCGTGTGAAATATGTAAAGGGAAACGATACAACCGCGAAACGTTGGAAGTACAATATAAAGGGAAAACGATCTCCAATGTGCTAGAAATGACCGTGGAAGATGGATGCGAGTTCTTTAAAAATATTCCTAAAATTAAGCGGAAGCTGCAAACGTTACTCGATGTAGGTTTAGGTTATATTACACTTGGACAACCAGCTACGACACTTTCTGGTGGTGAGGCTCAACGTGTGAAGTTGGCTTCCGAATTATATCGACGTAGCACTGGTCGTACGTTGTATATATTAGATGAACCGACAACAGGGTTACACATCGATGATATTGATCGCTTGTTAAAAGTATTGCATCGTCTTGTGGAAGCAGGGGAGAGCGTACTCGTGATCGAACATAACTTAGATGTCATTAAGACAGCAGATTACGTCATTGACCTCGGACCTGAAGGGGGAAGTGGAGGCGGTACGATACTAGTGTCTGGACAACCTGAAAAAATAGCTAGTACGAAAGCTTCTTATACAGGAAAATATTTAGCTCCATTGCTACAAAGAGATAAAGATCGACAATTACAAACATAAGGGTAACCATCATTGCACACACAAATTTAAATATAAGCTTAAAACAACTGAAAAACATCATTGCATACAAAGTAAAAACATCACAAAAATGACCTCAACGTCTTCGTTAAGGTCATTTTTATATCGTTTTTTATGGTATAACTGTATAACTTTTTTACATCATTTTATCCATTATGATACTTGCAATTGTAACGCTTCATCTAGCTTTTGCTGAAAAGCAGGTACGCCTACACGTTGTACATATTGATGGAAAGATTCGTGTTCGTCTATACGGTTGTCTTTGTAATACGTGATCAAATGTCCAAGCACTGGACCCACACTATCACCAGGGACTCTACCTTTTAATTTATCATTGAACTTTGCACCTGGACCTAAAATACCACCAACGGCAACATCGAATGCATCCACGATGCCATCTGCTGTTTTGATAAGAGACCCTTGCAAGCCAATATCTGCAATATATTTATGTCCACATGAATTAGGGCAGCCAACAAAATGAATGCGTACTGGCGTTTCTAACTTTATATTCTCATCTAAATAATTAGCGACATCTACGGCTCTTTTTTTCGTTTCCACGATCGCTAAATTGCAAAATTCGTTACCTGTGCAAGAGACCGTTCTGCTCATAAATCTATTGGGGTTAGGAGTGAGACGCTGTAACACTTTGTACTCTAATACTTTCTCGACATCCTCATCTTTAAAACCAGATAATACAATATTTTGAGACATCGTAGTCCGTATAATGCCATCACCAAATTGATCAGATAAATCACATAGCTGTATAAATTCCTCTGTGTTCGTACGACCGACAGGGACACTTAAGCCGATAAAGTTTAATCCAGGTTGCGTCTGTGGATGAACACCGTCAAAATAAGCAGCGTTCCACTCTTTCGTCATATCTTCTCCTCGCACTGGCATATCGCCAATGTGGTCCAATAATACCTCTTTAAACTTATCTACGCCCCAGTCATGAACAAGAAACTTTAATCTTGCTTGATGACGTTTTTTACGATAACCGAAATCACGGAAAACCGTTGTCACCCCAACAGAAACTTTCAACACTTCTTCAGGTCGAACGAAAATATCTAATTGCTGTGCTAAAAATGGCTTTGCAGATAACCCTCCACCTACCCATACGTGGAAGCCTTTTACTTCTTCTCCGTCAATCTGCTTCACAGCAGGCGTGAAAGACAAGTCGTTAATTTCTGCTAAAGCAGAATTGTATATGTTAGCGGAAATCGATATTTTATATTTTCTCGGTAAGTTGGAAAAGTCACGATTTAATAGAAAGAAATCGTTAACCTCTTCTACTATAGGTGTAGCATCTAACAATTCATACTTATCGATGCCAGCCAGTGGGTTACCTACAATCGTACGCGGGCAATCTCCACATGCCTCGTAGGAGTATAACCCTACTTCGTCTAGTCGTTTGAAAATATCCGGCAAGTCCTCCACTTGCAGCCAGTGAAACTGTATCGCCTGCCTTGTCGTAACATCAATGAGATCACGACCGTAATCACGTGCAATAAGTGCTAATGCTCTCGCTTGTTTTGTCGTCATTTTTCCTGCGTTAATGCGTACGCGCATCATGAAGTATCCGTCTTTTGGCTTTTGTTCATATACTCCTGCCCATTTGAATCGGTTTAACTCTTCTTCTGGAATAGATGCATAACCTTTTTTTGAATACTCATCAATAATGGTACGAATGATGTCCAACCCGTCTTTTTCTAGCTTTAACAACTCTACTTTATTCAATTGCGAATGATCTTCCGCCCACTTTTTTTCATATGCCATGTCACCGTCTCCTCCTTTATGTCCCCATGATTGTTTTTTTTTTAGATGTTATGATTTGTAGTTGTAATATGCAAATACGAAAGTATGTTAGATGAAGAAATAATGAGATACAAGTTCACGCCTCAATAGCAAAGTGAAAGTGTAATGGTTGATGTAGAGATTTCTTCATCTTATGCATAGTGGTAATAAGTTCGAACAAGTTCATTCAACTTATATCGTAGTAAAAATAAACTTGCATGTATGAATTATATTGGTAAACTTTGCAGAAATTTTAATTCCGATAAAAATAGTATGAAATAATATTAACTAACATATTATCACAAAAATACGGTCTCGTAAATGCTATTTAAACAGTAAATACGGGCTAGACAAGCAGTAAAGGTATAACAATTTCTTATAAGTAACTTACAAGGGAATGTAGTGTGAATATTGAAGGGAAATACTGACAACGAGCTGAAAACGAGGTATACTGATATATAGCACAAAAGCAGAAAAGGAAGCAAAAAGCGTATAAAGGTGACAATGTTGTTACACTTTTCCTTAACAACTTGCATCTTTGTTACAACAACGGTAACATATTATACAGCAAATTCTTTGATTCGTTTAAAAGGGGGCATCTCCATGTTATTTTTAGCAGCGGAAGCGGAAGCAGCCGGTGGATTTGATCCATGGGATATTTTCATGATTTTATTTACGATTGTTATTGCTATTGGGTTTGTACGTTTAATTGCAGCTAAACAAAAGAACTTATTTGCTATTGGTTTTGCTGGAGTTTCACTAGCAGTTTTCTTGTTCTTAGATGTTTTAATGGTAAGAAATTGGTTTGGATTACTATAAATCATAGCTGAAAACAGTATGATTCAGTTCATGAGTACGTAGTAAGTTTAAGTTATTGAATGCATTTTTAGAATTGAATAACGTAAGAACATAACCGGTAGCAGAGGCTGTCGGTTTTTTGTTGTTTATGTGGGGTATCTATTTTTGAAATGTAATAAATTTTTCTTAATTACTAAACAAACATTCACTTAATATAAAATAAACAACACACCAACTACTTAATTAAAAATTATAAGAATTATTTACCACTAATAAAAAAACTAATATATTCCATTAATAGTATATATAGTTTTTATTAGATTTAAATATTAATGTATAATTTTTTTGGCTATCAATGTTAAAGATAAATTAATTTAACTTATATAGCTAATATACATAAAAATAGGGTGAGGATTAAATTGAAAAATTGGAACTCAAAAAAGAAAACATTTTTAGCGGCTTTAATGATATCTACAGCAGCTGTACCAATAGCGATAAGCGCTTCTGATATCACATCATCAGAGGTAGAACCTAACGATGGTTTTACAAATGCAATACAAATGTTAGAGCAAGTAAAACAGGAAGGTTTCATCAGTAGTGGTAGTGATAAAGACTATTATGTTTTTACTGCTTCTAAAGATGGACTAACGACAGTAACATTACAAGTCCCAGAAAATAAAGATTATAACTTAACTATTTACGATGCTCAACAAAATGCTATAGTCTCTGGTTTGTTAGGCACAGGAAAACCAGAAAACATTTATTTTCATTCGGTCAAAGATCAGCAGTATTATGTTGAAGTTATTAGTGTAAATGGAGATGCCTCTGCAACTGAGATGTATACTTTAACAGCAGAACCATTTGTAACGACTTTTGACACTTCCTATGTGTATGACAATAATGGAAATTTAGTGAGCAGTAAGACTTCCGTCACAGGTTACATTAAAGCAGATGACCAAGACACTGAAACCGGGCCTGTTGATCCGATCGATCCTATTGAACCAGAAGAGCCTACTAAAGTTGCATCCATGCAAACAGAAAGAAGAGCCCAAGGATTGGTAGAGTTAAACGGTAAAATATATGCTATTGGTGGTAAAAATGATAGTGGAAACTTAGATTCTGTAGAAGTGTATGATAAAGCAACTAATAAATGGACAAGTGCACAAAGTATTCCTAGTCCAAGAAGTAATGTAGCTACTGCTGAATACAACGGTAAAATATATGCTATTGGGGGGACGGATGATATTGGTCGAACTGGTATTGTAGAAGAATACGATCCTATCACAAATACCTGGACACAGAGACAAGAAATGCCTACAGCAAGATCACTTTCTGATGCAGTAACACTTAATGGTAAAATTTATGTAATGGGTGGAAGGACAGATTCTGGATACAGTGATGTAGTAGAAGTGTACGATCCAGTGCAAAATTCATGGACTACAGTTGCAAGTTTAAATACCGCACGTTCTGGTCTTAGCACTGTTATTATGAACGGACAAATATATGCTATTGGCGGTAGGTTAGATAATAACTACTTATCAACGGTAGAAGTGTATGATGTAGAGTCTAATGTATGGATTAGTAAAGCAAACATGCCAACGGAACGAATTAACTTAGGTGCAGCAGAATTGCATGGTAAAATTTATGCAATTGGAGGATCTAATAGTACAGGATATGAAGATGTAGTAGAAGAATATGATCCTATCCTTAACACTTGGTTAAGTAAAACAGCGATGCCAACCGAGAGGTCTGTTTTAGAGGTCGTAGAATTAGATGGTGAAATCTATGCTATTGGTGGTAGAAATGATAACGGTAATCTATCGATTGTAGAAGCATACACAGCAGAAACAGATACATGGAGATAATGAATAGACACCGAAGAGGAGTAAACATATAAGATGAAAAAATGGAATAATTATATTGCCAAGCTAATGCTCGTTGTGATGTTGTTCACTATATTTCCTGTTCCATTGTTGGCAGAAATAGATACTACTAATAATGGAAGTGAAAATGAACAGCTTCAAAAGATTTTGGATCGTTTTGATGTTAATGAAGCCTTTGTTAAAGATCAACAACAGGAAGGGTATAATCTGAAGGATATTTATGTAGCTTTACTATATGCAAAAATTAAGAGAATGAGTTATGAAGATGCAGTGCAGCTTTTATTTCCGAAAGAAGTAAATTTATCTCAAACGGTAACAGGACAGGTATACAATGAATTACCCGATCCTATTTTACGTAACCTTAATGTCATTGAAACAAGTCTAGCAACAGTGACTGGTGATGTATATGAGCCAACAAGTGTTATTAATGACGTATATCAATCAACAAGTGTAATAGAAGAAGTTTATGCAACACCAAGTTCATTACGCTTAATGATACAGGCAAGTGACATTGAGGGTCCGCCAGAACTTGAAGAAGAACCAGTATTCGATGTTTCATCTATTAATGAAGCACCATACTCTATTGGAATTAACAATGAATCTATTTCAAGTTTATCTGGAAGTGTATCATTACAATCAACGGATATGACACTACCTGGTCGAAATGGATTAGGATTTTCTCTATTGAGAAAATATGATTCAAATGCATCTCAGTTTCATGAAATGGACTATGGGTATACAACTAATTCTTTTTCAAATTATGATTACTACGTCCAGTTTGAAGCAGATAAAAAAAGTTTTGAAACAAGATATAGAGTTAAATATAAAATGTATGATGATGTGGATGAAGATGACAATTGTGATGGAACGCATAATCATATTGGTTTTCCTGGTCCGACAAAAGAGTATACGTATGGAACTTATAATACATTGACTCAAGCAAATGTAGCAGCAGACAATATTTCTTTTTATACTCCTGGAGATTCAATGAGTGTAACAGATTCCAGAACAAGGAGTAGTAACAGTTTTTCCTCCTCTATCTCTTATAATAGTGGTGAATATTCTGGAACATTAACGAAAAGTGGTTCGTCTTATGTTACGTCTGGCTCTTATACCCCAGCATCTTCAAAGACAGCAACTTCTTCCTGTACAAATACACAACCAGGGAAATATAATTCTAGTGGAATTTGGGTAAGAACAGGAAGCGATACTAATTCTTGTCCAAGTTCAAAAAGTTATAACAGTGGAGGATATAGCGGTACATTATCTAGAACGTCCACTACGACAAATAAAACTTGTCCTACGAATGGTAATCCAGGGTGGATTTGTACACAAAGTTTCACTGCTAACTATTCTGGAACGGTGACGAAACCAGCTTCAGACACACGAGTATGGAAGCAAAATTATTCTGGAACAGTAAGTACCCCTGGGTCATACAGTAGTACTAGATATTATGAATCATGGTCTCCATGTGAGGATAATTATCGATGGAGATATGTGTATACGATGTCAGGAAGTCCTTGGATTGAAACTATTCAGGTGCCTGTTTCTTCTTCCGAGGAGACAATGCAGACTATGCTATTTAAATCTTATTCTGATGCAAAAAATGCAAAAAAAGAAATAGAAAGTCGTGCAGGTTCATTAGTGGAAACTGGAGATAATGAATACAAGTATTATATTTCTAACACTCCAAATGCAACGATTAAGTCGGTCGAAGTATCTAGAACAAACTATAGAACGTATTACAATACGACTTCTACACCACTAGAAGAAGAGTTGTACCCTATAGGTAAAGGTTGGAGCTGGAGCTTACCTTATGTGGAATTGAAAAATGGAAAGAGATATGTTCATCTAGCAAGCGGCGGTAGCTATGAAGTGGACGGAGAAACATTAAAAGGAACAGAATGGAAAGGGTTAACGTTTACCGAAGATAATTCTGTAAATGTAAATGATCAAAACTCTTCTTATGTTCTAACTACAGAAGATGGGCAAATAAAGCAATATTTTACTAGTGATGGACGAGTGATTCAAATTGAAGATGCATATCAAAATACGGTTCAATTTATGTACACGCAAAATGATGCTTATAACCGAATTTTATTGACTCAAATACAAGATGCAATTGGCAATAAGATAAATATAGAGTATACGAAAGAGCAAGTGACCATTACGAATGGAGACGATACGGTTACGTATTCTAAGCGTACGGAAGAAGGAGAAGAACTTCTTGACTATGTTGTTGATGCTGAAGGAAGAAAAACAACATATGACTATACGATTAAAACAGCAGATTTTAACTTATTTGCTTCGAAACCTGAACGAGCAATTGCAAACCCATATGCATTGATTTCAAAAATATATCATCCAACAGGAGCAATTACGGAATACACGTATGAGACAACACCAGTTAAACGTTATATTGGTGAAGATGCAGTGAATGGAGCATATCGTTTATTTTCACGAGAAGATAAAATCATCTATCAAGATGACGTAACAGAGACTTATCAACGTCAAATGATGAGTTATAACGGGGATGATTTCGGTAGTTCGTATGATAAAGACATGACGTTCAGCACAACAATAGACAATGGTTTAACCGAAACGACGTTGCAATACAAGAAGGACTATATCGATGCTGATACCGATACGCAGTACTATGAACAGTCTGTTGTTCAAAAAGTAGACGAATTGGAAAAAACGACTGAGTACGATTATACAAAACAAGTAGCAGGTCGAAACTATCCCGTCTCTGTACCGACTACAGTGACAACAAGCAATAATCAAACAGCAGATACTTTAACGCTCAGCACAGAATACGATGACTACGGAAATGTACTTTCAGAGACAAATACACAAGGAGTACAAACGACATATACGTATGACGAAAATCATTTACTAGCAACCGTAACGCAACCAGTAGATGAGAATAAAGCTACGTACACAGCCTATTCACGAAATGAGCAAGGAAGCGTAACACAAGTGGTGGTGAAAGACAATGATGGTGAAATACTGCGCCAAATAGATTACAGCAATTATGATGCATATGGAAATGTTGGTACCGTAACTAGTTTGAATGACGGACAGTCTACTGTTTCTACGTTCGATTACGGAAGCGAATACCAATTTGCTTTCCCTACGAAACAATCCGTTAGTGTAACAGATATCGATGGTAATGTATCTACAGTAACGTCACAAGTGGAATATGATTCATTGACTGGGCAAGGAATAGCATGGATCGATGGTAAAGGTAACAGAACTTCCTATGTATATGATAATTTAGGCAGAACAACAAAAGTGACTAACCCAGATGGTACACAGGTAAGTGCAGAATACGATGATATTAACAATACGATCATCACAACTAACGAAGTCGGCCTGAAAAGTAAAGCGACGTGGAATGCATTAGGATGGAAAATAGAAGACGCGAGACTGGAGAGTACAGGATATAAAACGATAGCAAAATACGGTTATGACAGTTTTGGAAGAGTTATTTGGAGTGAAGATGCATTAGGCAACCGTTCTACGCAAGCTTATGATAAGTGGGGGCGTCCAACGGTAACAACAGCAGCTGATGGTTCCACTGCTAGCACTTCATATAATGATGCTCTTCGAACGGTAACGGCAACCGATGCCGAAGGTAACACATTTGTAGAGACATATGATAAATATGGACTGACAGAAAGAATGGAAGAAGTAACGGACAGTGGAAATCTTATTGTTACGAGCTATACGTATCACCCTATTACGAATCAAGTCATTCAACAAACTGATGCAAATGGTAACAACACTTCATTTACGTATGATTCCTTAGGTCAACTAACATCAGTGACCAATGAGAAAAACGAAGTGACAAGTTATAGCTACGATATGGGTGGTCATCTTACTCAGATTCAATATCCTGATGGGAATACAACACAGAAAAAGTACGATGAGCTAGGTCGATTAATGGAGCAGAAAGATCCTAAAGGACAAGTAGAGAAGTTTTACTATGACGAAAATAGTAATATAGCAAAGCAAGTCGATCGTAATGGAAATGCCTTTACTTACACTTACAATCAGCGCAATGCATTAGAGCGACGAGTAAGTCAAGATGAAACAATAAAATATACGTATGATAATATGGGTCGAAGGCTCACGATGCATGATGCTACAGGTACGACAAGTTATCAATATGATGAGTACACGGGGCAACTCCTTGAGATGACGTATCCAGATGGTTTGACATTATCTTATACGTATGATGACAATGGAAATCGTACAACGATGACTGGTCCATTTGGTGGAGAGACAACGTATACGTATGACAATATGAATCGATTAAAAACGGTTGGTAGTCGTGCACAAGTCGATGCCACTTATTCATACTACACCAACGGTATGTTACAACAAACGACATTGAATAGTGCATCACCAATGACTACAGATTATACGTATGAGGGCTTACAATTAGATACGTTGGATCATGTAAGTAATGGAAACACAGAGAATAGTTATGACTACAACTATGACGGAAACAAAAATA
>NZ_QXJP01000036.1 GCF_004115085.1 Longirhabdus pacifica
CCGTATCGGAAGGTGCGGCTGGATCACCTCCTTTCTATGGAGTTTGGATACTCGCTTGCATTCAGTTTTGAGGGTTTAAATGCCTTCAACAACATAAAAAGACTTAACACTTAAAGGTAAGATATTTTGCTAAAGCAAAAATCACCTTTGAATCAAGCCAAACTGGCTGGTCTTTTAAATAGGTTAAATTTTACGATAGTAAAATTTATGTTTGGCAATGATGGCGGAGGGGAACCACACGTTCCCATCTCGAACACGACCGTTAAGCCCTCCAGCGCCGATGGTACTTGGACCGAAGGGTCCTGGGAGAGTAGGACGTTGCCAAGCAGACAAAGCTTATGTCATTAATTTATTTAATGATGTAGGCTTTTTTTTATGAGTTTTATCTACGATAAAATCTCAAACATTAAAGAAATATAGCTTCTTCTGATTTTACGATTAGTTTTGCCAACGGCAAAATCTCAAACATAAAGAAATATAGCTTCTTCTGATTTTACGATTAGTTTTGCCTTTGGCAAAATCTCAAACATTAAAAAAAGATAGAATCATCTGTTTTTTTGCATCTAATAGACAAAATGATTGAAATAATTAACTTTAAGGTTGAAATACTAAAATTAATTTTATGTCAGATTTTAATGTAGTATAATATAACATAATAATTCCATATTGACTTTTAAAAAGGAAATAAAAGTAATATATACGTAAAGCTCTAACTAAAATGGTTTTGCTAAACAAGTTAATCATAATCAATTCTATTTCATTATTAAAGTGTGAATATGATGCTGGAACCCATGTTTTTGCATTTAAAAAAGTAGGGATAAAGGTATGTATAATAAAAGTGAAATAAAATATCAATCTTCAGTTAATGATAACAAAGACTGGATAAAGGGAATCATCGTAGCATTACCTATAGTAATCGGGTATATCCCTATTGCGATAACGTTTGGAATTCTTTCTGTGCAAGCAAACGTACCTCTTTATTATGCAGTACTTATGTCAATACTTGTGTTTGCTGGAGCAAGTCAGTTTGTTGCAATCAGTATGATTTCTGCTGGAGCAGGCAGTATTTCTATCATAACGGCTACACTGGTATTAAATTTAAGACATTTGATTATGAGTATGTCATTAATGAATAAATTTAAAAATATTCCATTATCGTGGAAAGTACCATTATCATTCGGGGTAACAGATGAGGTATTTGCAGTGGCTTCAGCAGCAGAGAAAGAAAGCTCTGAAAAATTTTTAGCTGCGATAACATTATCATCTTATTGTTCTTGGATAGTCGGTACATTAATAGGGGGGTTACTAGCTAACATTATTCCTGCTTCAATTAGCTCTGGGATGTCAATTGCATTGTATGCGATGTTTATAAGTCTTTTAGTACCTTCTATTAGGAAATCTTGGCGCATAGGGGTCATAGCAATTATCAGTGGTTTATTATGTTTTGTATTTTCTGCTTTTTTCGAGCGAGGCTGGGCAATCATAATGGCTACTATAACGGGTAGTTTTTTCGGAATCATATTTAATATAGGAGATGAGGAATAATGGGGATCATGTTAATTATTCTAGGGATGTTTTTAGTTACGTATATTCCTCGTCTTATACCAGTATTTATCGTTGAAAGAGTGACTCTGCCAAAATGGTTAGAAAAGTGGTTAATATGTATTCCATACGCAGCCTTATCTGCATTAATTTTTCCTTCTATTTTAGCAATTGATGAAAATCCATATGTAGGGGTAATAGGTGGACTTGTAGCTATTGTGGCAGCATACTTAAGAGTTCATATCATCTTTGTGATTTTTATTTCAATTTTAACTGTGATAATTATTTCATAAAAAATAACGTTTACACACTTTTAGAGCAACACTGTAAATAGGATCAAAAAACAATGACAAAAGCACAATAATGTAAGATCTTTTGCTTTTGGCAAAGATCATTGGGAATCGAAGATAAGTTACTGGAATTTTTATATAGTTTATTTTTTTGAAGGAATAAAAAAATTATTATTGAAAACGGATACAACTATATGTATAATGATGCTTAATATTGAATTTATAATATCTTTAAACCTTTAAATGTTAGCTCGCCAAAGCAATTTTAAAGGTTTTTTTTCATGAGTTTTGCGTACGGCAAAATCTCAAACATTAGAAAAAAGATTGCTTCAACTTTTTCACTGCCTCATCTAATACTATTTGCAATTCTTCTTTAGAATAAGAACCAGATTTGCCTTGCACATTAACATGAAATGTTTCAGGGTTAGTGCTGACCATGCTTTGTGATGTTCCATCTGAAACAACATAACCTCCGATGCTAGGTACGTAGCTCAAAAATAATAAGTAATTTGTATTTGCTTTTACTTTGTCCACGGATTGATAAAGCATAATGTGTTCACTTTTGTCCTCTCCATAAAAAAAATGATCTACAGATAATATTGCTTTTTGATGAGTAGTAGGATCATCAGGATATCTTGTATCTGGAACTTCTTTTAGTGACTCAACATATACACTTACAATTAAATCTGTTTCTCCTGATAACATTTCATGAATATTATAGATGGGCCAATCTGCGTGTTGCTCACCTATTTCATGAGAATAAATTTCTTTTGTAGAGCAGCCTACAACTAGTAATAGCATGATGATTGAAAATATTATTTTGTTCATCTACTTTTTGCCTCCCAGTCATTTAACTAAATAGACGAAAAAAACAGAAAAGATGTTCCTTGCAAATATAAAAAAATGAATAGTACATCTACCTTTCTAATTAAAGATGGTAAATGTATTTACACGTCTTCCATAATGTAAGATCTTTTGCTGTTGTCAAAAATCATTGGGCATGAAAGCCAAGCTAGTGGGCTTTATATAATACACTTTGTCATACTATAGTATGACAGAGTACATATACCATACTTCTAATGACGTATCCGCTCATCCTACTCATAGAGGATGTTCATAACTTCAAAATACAGTATCCTTTACATATAAGATAAACGATAATAATAAAATGTTGGAGGCGGATGAGATGAAAATTACGATGTTATTAGGTTCTAATCGAAACCAAGCAACAAGCACAACTTTAATGAAATACATGAAAACGATACTAGAAGACAGAGGACATACAGTTCACATATTTGATTTATACAAAGAGCCACTTCCTTTTTACAATCCAGATTATGATATGGAGGAAGATGCAAATGTCATCAAGTTAAAGAAATTAGTAGCGGAAGCAGATGGCATTATTTTAAGTACTCCAGAATATCACGGAAGCATATCTGGAGTGCTTAAAAATGCATTAGATTACTTAGAGCAATATCATTTTGCTGGTAAAGCGGTATTGCCAGTAAGTTCAGCTGGCGGTCCAATTGGGGTTCATTCCTTAACACACCTGCAGACCATCATAAGAAGTTTGCACGGTGTGAACTGCACAGAATGGATTTCCATGGGTGGTAATCAAAGAGAATTTAATGCTCAAAATGAGCCGCAAAATGGAGCATTTAAACAACGGGTTGGTCATGCAATATCTCATTTCGAGAAACTAGCTAATGCTTTACAACAAGTATCTTCTTAAAATCTAACCATATTTATTTTTAGTCGCAAATACGATGCTAACGGTAATAAAGTTAGACTTGTATTTGCGACTTTTTTTGTAAAGTCAGTTTATAGATAAGTTGAATGAACGTGTTCATCCAACTTATTACTGCTAAACATAAGATGGAGAAATCTCCATTTCACAACTTTTACGCTATTCATATTGTTTTCCATTTACAGATGCTAGGCCATGTGTTGCATGAAGTAAAAGAGTAGTGTAATGTTGAAATTGTTTAGATTTACGGAAACATAATTGAAAGTGGAATGAATCATACAATGGCAGTGGTGAACACGTTGAATAACATTATAAATAAAGCTAAAGCACGGACAGCACGGATAATGATTTTTATGTTATGTAGTATGCTCATCCTTACTAGTTGTCAGACTACAGATGAGATTAGTGAAAATACAGAGTTTACCGTTTCCGTTGCTTCGAGTATGTCCAATGTAATGGAAGATATAGTAAAGCAATATGAGCAAACATATGATGATGTAAAGATTACATTAAATTATGGAGGTTCAGGTAAGCTAGCTCAACAAATTACACAAGGAGCTCCTGTGGATGTGTTTGTTTCCGCGAATACATATTGGATGGACAAACTTCATGAAGATGATTTTATCATTTCCAATACACAAAAGACGATTGCTGGAAATACGCTAGTGATGGTTGTAAATAAGAACACTCAGGACAATATTTCATCTTTTGATGAATTAAGCGTAGATAACGTTCAACACATCGCATTGGGAGATCCAGAGACCGTTCCTGCGGGAAAATATGCAAAAGAGGTACTACAATCTATTCAGAAGTGGAATGACGTTGCTTCTCTTATTGTATTGGCGAAAGACGTAAGGCAAGTCTTAACTTACGTTGAATCTGGAAATGTGGATGTAGGTTTTGTTTATGTGAGTGATGCTATGACAAGTGAAGAAGTGCAAATAGTGGGACAAGCAGATAGTGCTTGGCATTCTCCGATTATGTATACCGCTGCAGCAGTTGCGAACAGGAATGAAAGTGAGGCGGCAGAGGCATTTATACAGTATTTAATTTCAGATCAAGCACAGTCTATTTTTGATGACTATGGATTTGAAATGATAGAGTAAAGTGAAGGCGGTGTCAGCTTAGAATATGAACTTCTCTCCTTTGTGGTTATCGTTGAAAGTTGCAGGCACAGCTACTTTCATTGTTTTGATTATTGGTTTGCCGTTAGCAAGATGGATGGCAAGAAGACAATTTTACGGGAAAACGGTTGTGGAATCCATCATTATGCTTCCCATGGTTTTGCCCCCTACTGTTGTAGGGTTTGCTCTGCTTTATTTATTTGGCAAAAATGGATGGATTGGCAGCTGGTTGTGGGAAACATTCGGTTTTCAAATTGTATTTACATGGATTGGAGCCGTGTTGGCAGCTATCGTTGTTTCATTTCCACTCATGTATCAAAGTACGGTTGCTGCTTTTCAAAAATATGATGTGAATGTGGAACATGCCGCCTATACGATGGGAGCATCAAGGTGGAAAGTGTTTTGGACTCTTTCGATGCCATTGGCATGGCCAGGCTTGTTAGCGGGCCTTATTTTAAGCTTTGCTCGATCGTTAGGAGAGTTTGGAGCAACCTTAATGATAGCAGGGTATATTCCCAATAAAACAGATACGATTCCACTGACTATTTACTTTGCAGTGGAGGCAGGGGACAAGGAAACGGCAACGATATGGGTACTTATTATTTTAACACTTGGTTTCAGTGCAGTGTTTTGGTTAAATTGGTGGAGCAAACGAAATGTTTTCGCATTTACCACGGGGAAGAAGGACACATAAAACGATCTATAACGCTTTTTTCGCAACCACTTTAGCAAGGTGACAAGGTTTTGCTTTTGTGTACTCATTTGAAAGGGATGTTCAGGAACATGTTGTCTATAAATTTCACTAAAAAAATTAGCCGCTATACATTACATGTAAACATACAAATGGAAAATGAAATCGTCATTCTGTTCGCCCCTTCTGGTACTGGGAAGACAACCATTCTTCATTGTATTGCAGGTATTATGCAACCAGATGCTGGAGTAATTAATGTCGGTGATAACGTTCTCTTTGAAAAAAATCACAATAAGAAGAAAAGCCTTCCGATACAAAAACGAGACGTTGGCTATGTTTTTCAAGACTATGCACTTTTTCCCCATATGACGGTAAAGAAAAATATTATGTATGCTTTAAAAGAAGAACAAGTGATGAACGGATTAGTGAAAGAGTTAGGTGTAGCTCCATTATTGCATAAATATCCACAGCAAATATCTGGTGGGGAGAAGCAACGAGTTGCTTTAGCGAGGGCACTAGCAGCGGAGCCCAAAGTGTTACTACTAGATGAACCTTTTTCCTCTTTAGATATAGATACGCGAAGACAATGTGGAGATTTGTTGAGGCATATGCAAGGGAAGATGGGCATTCCTGTTTTGATGGTGACGCATGATCGGCAAGAAGCACTAGAACTTGGTCATCGTTTTGTTACGATTCAAGACGGCACAGTGACGACATTAGATTGGTAAAGAGCCAAGATACATAGGACATTTTTACTGTAATACAGCATCGTATCTTTTTCCATATTCATGAAAACACGAACTTTAAAATTAAACAGGTGAATAATGTTCGTATTTATACTTGACATCGCTATGTTAGGAATATAAACTAGATACACGGCATCATGGTTAGTAAATCATTGCTGTCTATTATTTACGTTTACAATGTACAACGTTTAAACTATAAATGAAACAATAACAATAAAAAAGTTACGCTGAAATCATTCATGCCGTAACAACATACTATTTGTTCGTATAATATCGGGAATATGGCCCGAAAGTTTCTACCCAGAACCGTAAATTACTGGACTATGAACAAAGGCGCTTTATCATATGTGTACGTATATGATGGTGTTTTTGTTATTTATTAGTATCGGTTCTATGGGTAGGTTGCTTAGCAACTTGCCCCTTTTTTGTGCAAAAAAGTAACCTTACAAACTTTTAATGATAGAAATAGCGCATTGGATGAACATGCATAGTAGACTAGTTAGTAAATAAGTTGAATGAACAAGTTCAGTCAACTTATTACCACTAAGCATAAGATGAAGAAATTCCAATATGATAACCTTTACGCCTGGCAACTGAGGCGTAAACCTGTATCTTATTATTTCTTCATCTTATATAAAGTTGAATGAACAAGTTCACTCAACTTATTACCACTAAGCATAAGATGAAGAAATTTCTACTTATAGAATGTGCATGTAACCTTAATAAACAAAACGAAAGGGAAGTGACCAGTGGTGTCTGAACTGCAAGTAGGAGTTATTATGGGAAGTAAATCAGATTGGGAAACGATGCAGTACGCTTGTGAGATTTTAGATGAACTTGAAATACCTTACGAGAAAAAAGTGGTGTCCGCACATCGCACACCTGACTATATGTTTGAGTATGCGGAAAGTGCTGCTGATAAAGGCCTTAAAGTCATTATAGCTGGTGCGGGTGGCGCTGCTCATTTACCAGGGATGGTAGCGGCAAAAACCACATTACCTGTGATAGGGGTACCTGTTAAATCTTCTCACTTAAACGGAATGGATTCGTTACTTTCTATTGTACAAATGCCAGCAGGTATTCCTGTTGCTACAGTAGCCATTGGAAAAGCAGGCGCATCTAATGCTGGATTACTTGCAGCACAAATCATTGGAGCTTTCGAACACGATGTAGCAAGGAAGATAAAAGATCGCCGGGAATCTATTAAACAAAAAGTGATGGAAAGCGGGGAAGAAATATGAGCCAGCTTCCTATTATGCCTGGTGCTCATATTGGTATTTTAGGTGGTGGACAGTTAGGTAGAATGATGGCATTGGCAGGCAGCCATATGGGCTATCGCTTTACTGTCCTTGACCCTTCTGAAGATGCCCCATGTGCACAAGTTGCAAATGAACATATACAAGCAGCTTTTGACGATAAGCATGCGGCATCCTTGCTAGCATCCAAAGTAGATGTCATTACGTATGAGTTTGAAAATATAGATGCCAATATGGTGGAACACTTACAACAACATGCCCTTGTGCCACAAGGAAGTGAATTGCTGCATACGACACAGCACCGTTGGCGAGAGAAAGAGTCGTTAGTAAAAGCGGGAGTAAGTGTGGCTCCATACCGTGAAATTACAATGCTGTCGCAATTAAAATCGGCCATTGAGGAATTAGGCACGCCTTCCGTTTTAAAAACGGCGAGTGGGGGATATGATGGAAAAGGACAAGTGGTCATTCATGATGCGGATGAATGCGAAGCGGCGTTTTCCAAACTTATTGTCATGAATCAACAACTTGTTTTAGAACAGTTCATTGACTACGAGCAAGAAATATCTGTTATTGTTGCAAGGAATAAAGCAGGAGAATGCAAAGTCTTCCCTGTAGCAGAAAATATTCACGTAGACAATATACTACATTGTACTATTGTACCGGCACGTATTTCCCAGGAAATGACGAAAAAAGCTGAAAATGTCGCCCTCCGTATTGCGCAATCGTTTCAACTGTGTGGGTTGCTTGCAGTAGAAATGTTCGTTGGCAGAGATGGTGAGATTTATGTGAATGAATTAGCGCCGAGACCGCACAATTCAGGACATTTTACAATGGAAGCATGTGCGACATCACAATTTGAACAACATATCCGTGCGGTTTGTAATTTGAAGCTAGGTGCTACAGACTTGCTTACTCCGGTGGTGATGGTGAATATTCTAGGGGAGCATGTCGATACTGTGCAAGATTGGATGAATAAAAAAGAGAGCATACCGAGCGGCATCATACAGAAAATTCATTTCTATGGTAAAACAGAAAAAAAACCGAAACGGAAAATGGGGCATCTTAATCTTCTTAGCGAACAGGCGGATCTTGCGTTACAATGGATAGAGGAAAGTAGGATTTGGACAACACAAAGCAAAGTATATCAGCAACAAAATTGAAAATCTTGCTTTCAAAGATAAAACAGTGGAGGAATACACATGATTGATCGTTACAGTAGAGAAGAAATGTCAGCGATTTGGACTGAGGAGAACAAATTTAGAGCGTGGCTAGAAGTTGAAATTTGTAGTAATGAGGCGTGGGCGGATTTAGGTGTCATTCCAGAAGAAGACGTAAAAAAAATACGTGACAAAGCTGACTTTAATATGGACCGCATTACAGAAATAGAACAACAAACAAAACACGATGTTATCGCTTTTACAAGAGCAGTATCCGAGACATTAGGAGAAGAAAGAAAGTGGGTTCACTACGGCTTGACTTCTACCGATGTGGTGGATACAGCTAACGGATATTTATTAAAGCAAGCGAATGAAATATTAGACCGTGATTTGAAACAATTTATTTCTATTTTAAAAGAGAAAGCATTAGAGCATAAAGATACCGTTATGATGGGGCGTACTCACGGTGTTCATGCAGAGCCTACCACATTTGGCTTAAAGTTAGCATTGTGGTTTGAAGAAATGAAAAGAAATATAGAACGGTTTAGAACTGCTGCAAAAGATGTGGAATTTGGCAAAATCTCTGGAGCTGTAGGTA
This sequence comes from Longirhabdus pacifica, assembly GCF_004115085.1. Classification (GTDB taxonomy): domain Bacteria; phylum Bacillota; class Bacilli; order Paenibacillales; family DSM-105158; genus Longirhabdus; species Longirhabdus pacifica. Next base: position 9,152 of record NZ_QXJP01000036.1, read on the forward strand.
ATTATGCAAATATAGATCCTGCTATCGAAACTATGGTATGCGAGAAGTTAGGCATTTCACCCGCACCGATTTCCACACAAACATTGCAGCGTGACCGACATGCTTATTACATGGCAACATTAGCACTTATCGCAACGTCTTTAGAAAAAATGGCGACCGAAATTCGAGGATTGCAAAAAAGTGAGTTTCGTGAAGTTGAAGAATCTTTTTCTAAAGGACAAAAAGGATCTTCTGCTATGCCACATAAGCGTAACCCGATTGGCAGTGAAAACATTTCAGGGTTAGCGAGAGTGATTCGCGGTTATATGACGTCATCCTATGAAAACGTGCCATTGTGGCATGAAAGAGATATTTCTCACTCTTCTGTAGAACGAATCATATTACCTGATGCAACGATTTTACTAGACTACATGCTAAATCGATTCGGTAACATCGTCAAAAATCTGACTGTTTTCCCTGAAAACATGAGAAAAAATATGGAGCGAACTTACGGGGTTCCATTCTCAGGAAGAGTCATGACTAAATTAATTGACAAAGGATTATCTCGTGAGCAGGCGTATGACTCTGTTCAACCGAAAGCGATGCAAGCTTGGGAATCCCAACAGCATTTCAAGCAGATTGTTCTTACATCAGAAGATATTACCTCCTACTTAAGTGTAGATGAGATCGAAGATTGCTTTAATCCAAACTGGTACGTCAAACATGTCGATACGATATTTAACAGATTAGGGCTTACACCATCGTAAGTTATTGTAAAAATCGTGAAATGTACACTTCATCATAAAAGGGGAGAATATTTTGCAGACAAATGTAACAGATCCAATCATCACAGCTGTTCATGATATAGATGCTCCATTAGTTCATAAAGGTAAAGTGAGAGAGCTGTATGATCTAGGAGATCAATATCTTATTGTCGTAACGGATGTCGTTTCTGCATTTGATCATATTTTACAACCTGGTATTCCTAATAAGGGGAATGTGTTAAATCAATTGAGTGCTTTTTGGTTTCAACATACGAAGCATCTCATCGCTAACCATATGGTGCATACAAACATTGAAGCGCTAAAAGGTGTATGTAAAGACCCTAAAAAGTATAAAGATCGTATCATGGTCGTTCAAAAAGCAAAACGTATAGATATTGAATGTGTTGTCAGAGGATATATTACCGGTAACGGTTGGCGTCAATATGAACAGACAGGGCAAATCAACGGGCAAACATTACCGAAAGGTCTTCGCAAAAACCAAAAATTAGACATGCCTATATTCACACCATCTATGAAGCGTGATGAAGGACATGATGAAGATATTAGTATGAAGCAGTTACAAGAACAAGTTGGGGAGAAAATGGCCGATGTGCTGATGCAATGGAGCATTGCTTTGTATGCATTTGCAGCTAACTATTGTGAGCAAAAAGGCATTGTACTCGCAGATTGTAAATTAGAATTCGGTTTAATACAAGATCAGCTCCTATTGATTGACGAATGTTTTACGCCTGACTCTTCTCGATTTTGGGAAAAAAATAAATATAAATTAGATGTAGAAATAGAGAGTATGGATAAAGAAATCATAAGAACATACTTGTTAGAAGAAGCGAAATGGGATCGAAATAGTGAGCCCCCAACGTTGTCAGATGAGGTTGTTGAGTTGGCCAGCACGAAATATGTTGAGATTTTACAAAAAATTGTAAGCTGAAAATGGCAAGGCAGACACATGATATCAGATGAAAAAATGATGGAATATAAGTTTACCATTCATTAGCCAGATGTAAATAAAAAACCATAACATATTAAGGGAGGACCAGCAATGATTAACGCACGAGTATATGTAACGATCAAACAAAGTGTATTGGATCCACAAGGGAATGCAGTACAAAATTCATTGCATTCCATGGGATTTAAAGAAGTAGAAAAAGTTAGAGTCGGAAAATTTTTAGAAATTAAACTAGATACAGTGGACCGACAAGAAGCGGAAAAAAGAGTAAGGGACATGTGTGAACAGTTACTTGCGAATACCGTAATCGAAGATTACCGCTTTGAATTGGAGGGACTGTAATGCACGTTGCAGTACTTGTTTTTCCAGGATCTAATTGTGATGTTGATTGTTACAAAGCAGTGGAGCAAACGATGGAGCAGCCTGTTTCCTACGTATGGCATGATAAAGATGATTTAACGGCCTATGACGGTATTATCATACCAGGTGGGTTCTCTTATGGGGACTATTTACGCTCAGGTTCTATCGCTCGTTTCGCTCCAGTGATGAGTGCGTTAGTTAAGGCAGCAGAAGAAGGGAAATGGATACTAGGAATCTGCAATGGTTTTCAAATTTTATTAGAAGCAGGCTTATTACCAGGAGCCATGTTGAAAAATGAAAACTTAAAATTTCAATGTTTTCAAAGCACATTGACGGTTGAAAACAATCAAACAGTGTTTACTTCTGATTATGAGCATCAAGAAAAAATCACCATTCCGATCGCACATGGGGAAGGAAATTATTATTGTGATCCCCAGACGCTGGCGCAACTGGAACAACACAATCAGATTGTTTTCCGTTACGCAGACCATAATCCAAATGGATCGGTGGATCATATAGCAGGAATATGTAATAAGCAAGGCAATGTACTAGGTATGATGCCGCATCCAGAAAGAGCCATACATGATTGGTTAGGATCCGCAGATGGAAGACGCATGTTTACGTCAATTTTAAAAGCTTGGAGGGAACATCATGACACAGTTATCAACAGCTAAGGAGCCGACAGCAGAGCAAATTGAATCATTGCAACTATATAAACAAATGGGTGTGTCCGATCACGAATTTGAACTCATTTGCTCCTTTTTAGGTCGGAAACCTAATTACACTGAAATTGGTGTGTTTAGTGTCATGTGGTCTGAACATTGCGCTTATAAAAATTCAAAGCCGATCTTAAGCCGTTTTCCTACGACAGGAGAGCGAGTGCTTGTCGGTCCAGGTGAAGGCGCAGGAATTGTTGACATAGGGGACAATCAAGCCGTTGTTTTTAAAATTGAAAGTCATAATCACCCTTCTGCTGTGGAACCTTTCCAAGGTGCAGCAACGGGAGTAGGCGGAATCATTAGAGATATATTTTCTATGGGTGCTCGTCCGATTGCTTTGTTGAATTCGTTGCGATTTGGAAACTTAGAAAATGATAGAGTCAAATACTTGTTTGAGCATGTCGTAAGTGGTATAGCTGGCTACGGTAATTGCATTGGTATACCGACTGTTGGTGGAGAAGTCATGTTTGATGAAAGTTACGAGGGGAATCCACTTGTCAATGCAATGTGTGTGGGATTGATTGACCATGAGGATATCCAGAAGGGGATTGCCAAAGGGATTGGGAATCCAGTCTACTACGTAGGTCCTGCGACGGGAAGAGATGGTATACATGGTGCAACTTTTGCTTCCGAAGAGTTAAATGAAGATTCCGATTCCAAACGTCCTTCCGTACAAGTGGGAGATCCTTTTATGGAAAAGCTTGTGATGGAAGCGTGCTTGGAGTTAATACAATCCGGTATCGTACTAGGTATTCAGGATATGGGTGCAGCAGGACTCACTTGCTCAAGTGCGGAAATGGCGAGTAAAGCAGGAAACGGCATGGAGCTTTACCTTGACCAAGTCCCACAGCGTGAAGAAGGTATGACACCGTATGAAATGATGTTGTCTGAGTCCCAAGAGCGTATGTTGTTTGTCATCGAAGAGCAACATGAAGACCAAGCCAAAGCGATATTTGCTAAATGGGGACTAGATTGTCCGAAAGTAGGCAAGGTAACGGATGACGGGAATTTAACGTTAATTCATCACGGTGAAAAGGTAGCGGAAATGCCCGTATCTGCATTAGTAGATGAATGTCCAGTCTATGAAAAACCATCGCAAGTACCTGCTTACTATCAGGAAAGTGAAAGTTTCGACTCTACTAAATATGAAGAAATACAAGATTTAAATGAAGCACTAGAACGCATACTTGCTTCTCCTACCGTGGCGAGCAAGGAATGGGTATATCATCAATACGATTATATGGTTCGCACGAATACAGCCATTCACCCAGGTTCGGATGCGGCGGTGGTTGCTATTGAAGGAAGTAACAAGGCACTTGCGATGACAACGGATTGTAACGGTAGATACGTGTATTTAGACCCTTACGTTGGTGGAAAAATTGCCGTGAGTGAAGCTGCGCGTAATGTGGTATGTTCTGGTGCTGAACCACTTGCTATCACAGATAACTTAAACTTTGGCAGTCCGGAGAAACCAGAAATTTTCTGGCAGTTGGAACAAGCAGCTGATGGGGTATCCCAAGCTTGCGAATCATTATCTACGCCGGTTATCGGAGGTAATGTAAGTTTATACAACGAAAATGCGAACGGTGCTATTTATCCTACTCCTGTTATTGGTATGGTGGGCTTAGTTCATGATGTGAATCACATGACGACGCAATCTTTTAAAACAGCTGGAGATGTTATATATGTATTAGGGGAAACGAAAGCTGAGCTAGGCGGAAGTGAATTTCAACATGTGGTGTTTGGAAAAACAGAAGGTAGACCTCCAGAACTAGATTTACAGAAAGAGAAAGCGCTGCAAGCGGCTGTGCTGCATATGATTCAAAGCGGTTGGATCAATTCTGCGCATGATTGTTCCGAAGGAGGGCTAGCTACAGCCATTGCGGAAAGTTGTATTTCAGGTGGAATTGGCGCTGCGGTGGAAGTAGATATGGATTTACGACATGACATTGCTATGTTTTCTGAAAGTCAATCTCGTATTGTTTTGAGTATTCAACCAGAATGGCAAACACAGTTTGAAACTTACATGTCAGAAACGAATGTACCATGGCAAAACATTGGTGAAGTTGGTGGAGAGCAGCTTCAAGTGAAGAAGCAACATGAAGTCATCATTGATGCTTCTGTATCGAGATTAACTGCTATTTGGAAAGAAGCTATTCCAGCTAAGATGAGAGGCGAGCAATCATGAAGCATTGGTCAGGTCATTTTTACAATGAAGGGCATAACGATGAAATCTTTGACAAGCTGCATGAAGAATGTGGAGTCTTTGCGGTATACGGTCACGAAGAAGCAGCAAACCTCTGCTATTATGGTTTGCACGCACTGCAACATCGTGGTCAGGAAAGTGCTGGCATCTGTACAAATACTGGTACAGCATTTCATCATCATCGCGGAATGGGATTAGTGAAAGAAGCGTTTACTACTCAACATTTACAACAGCTAAAAGGTGATACGGCGATTGCCCATGTAAGGTACTCCACCTCGGGTGAGAGTAAAGTGGAAAATGCACAACCACTCGTTTTAAAATATCGAGAAGGTGACTTAGCCATTGCTACAAATGGAAATATCGTCAACGCAAAGCAACTGAGAGCGAAGCTAGAACGAGACGGCTCTATTTTCCAAACTTCCAGTGATACCGAAGTGGTAGCTCATCTTATTGCACGTTCCAAATGCAGCAATATCGTAGATGCGGTAAAAGAAGCACTTTCTCATATTGAAGGAGCGTACGCCTTTTTATTTATGACAAAGGATAAACTCATTGCGGCTCTAGATCCAGGAGGTTTTCGTCCGTTTTCGATAGGAAAGTTAGGAGAAGCGTTTATTTTTGCATCGGAAACTTGCGCTTTTGACGCTATTGGAGCAACGTATTTGCGCGATGTGCAGCCCGGTGAACTGATTGTCATGGATGAGCAAGGAATGCAATCTGAAACATATATGGAAGACAAAAAATCCATATGTGCCATGGAATATATTTATTTTGCTAGACCAGACAGCGACATCCAGCAAATTAATGTGCATACAGCACGTAAAAGAATGGGCAAACAACTTGCTTTGGAATCCTTTGTCGATGCAGATGTAGTAACGGGAGTGCCTGATTCTAGCATATCCGCTGCCATTGGATTTGCCGAACAAACTGGAATTCCATACGAACTAGGTTTAGTAAAAAATAGATATGCAGGGCGTACCTTCATCCAGCCAAGTCAAGAATTGCGTGAGCAAGGGGTAAAGATGAAGTTAAGCGCTGTTAGAAAAGTAGTGGAAGGGAAGCGGGTCGTTATGATCGATGATTCGATTGTGCGCGGAACGACCAGCATGCGCATTGTCAATATGCTGCGTGAGGCAGGGGCGAAAGAAGTGCATGTTCGAATTACTTCTCCACCTTTTAAAAATCCATGTTTTTATGGTATTGATACACCAACAAGTAAAGAGTTGATCGCATCGGAAAAAACGGTTGCGGAGATTTGCGAAGCGATACAAGCGGATTCTCTTCACTTTTTATCGGAGCAAAGCTTAATTAAATCGATAGGAAATCATCCAGGATTAGAAGAACACGGGATGTGTTTGGCTTGTTTTAATCATCAGTATCCAACGGAAGTGTATCAAGACGAATCAGAATCAGAGAGTAAGCAAACTTGTTGCAATTAGAAAGATGTATTTACTTTAGCATAAGCATGAAAATGTGACTATATGCTGTACATGATCATAATGTAAGTACATGCTCATGGTGATTTAATCTAGCTCAACAACAAAGTAGGGGGAGAACGAGGAATGTCTGAAGCTTATAAACAAGCAGGTGTCAACATTGCTGCTGGCAATGAAGCAGTGAAAAGAATGAAGAAACATGTGGAAAAGACACTCCGTCCGGAAGTGTTGAGCGGACTAGGTGGATTCGGTGGTTTATTTGCATTAAATAAAGAAAAATATGAAGAACCTGTGCTAGTTTCGGGAACAGATGGAGTGGGAACGAAACTCAAATTAGCATTTGCTATGGATCAACATGATACGATTGGTATCGATGCCGTTGCCATGTGTGTAAACGATATTCTCGTACAAGGAGCAGAGCCACTATTTTTTCTTGACTACATCGCTTGCGGAACATTGTTGCCAGAAAAAGTAGAACATATCGTTAAAGGAATTAGCGAAGGGTGCCAGCAAGCAAATTGTGCACTTATTGGCGGTGAAACTGCGGAGATGCCAGGTATGTATGCTGATGGCGAATATGATATTGCTGGATTTACGGTCGGTATAGTAGATAAGTCTCGCATTATCGACGGTACGAATATTCAAGAAGGAGATATCGTACTCGGACTGTCTTCTAGTGGAGTGCACAGCAACGGTTTTTCCTTAGTGCGCAAAGTGTTGCTAGAAGAGCAAGGTCTAGCCCTTGATGATCATGTTACTCAGCTAGGACAAACATTAGGCGCATGCTTACTGACACCAACAAAAATATATGCCAAAACTGTACTACCACTACTGGAGCAAATAAATATAAAAGGAATGTCTCATATTACGGGCGGTGGCTTCATAGAAAATATTCCAAGAATGTTGCCACAAGGGGTTAATGTCAACATAGCGACAAATACTTGGCCTATTCCTCCCATCTTTGATTTGTTAGTGGAAAAAGGGAACATGTCTAAAAAGGATGCGTATACGACATTTAATATGGGCATTGGATATATGATCGTCGTTTCACCTGACGAGAAAGAAAGAGCAATGGAATGCATACAGCAATTAGGTGAAGAAGTATATGAAATAGGGACGGTTACAGCTGGTCAGCAAGACGTGACGTTTGATGGAGTGCAATGGTAAATGAGTACATTTCGTATTGCAGTATTTGCGTCAGGAGACGGTTCAAATTTTCAAGCGATTGTAGATCAAGTACACGCTGGCACACTTGATGTGCATATCGAGTTGCTCATATGTGATAATAAAACAGCGAAGGTAATACAAAAAGCAGAGGAAGCGGGCATTGACGTTTTTGTGTTCGATCCCAAAGCGTATGAATCAAAACAACAATACGAAGCACACATTGTGGAGGAACTAAAGGAAAGAAACGTGGCTTTGCTCGTCCTTGCAGGTTATATGCGTTTATTGAGCTCCACGCTACTCACACCATATCAAGGAAGAGTGATCAACATCCATCCATCTTTGTTGCCGGCTTTTCCCGGTAAAAATGGGTTGCAAGATGCGATGGAATATGGGGTGAAAGTAACAGGATGCACCGTTCATTTTGTAGATGATGGAATGGATAGTGGTCCTGTTATTGCGCAGCGGGTCATGGACATAAAGGAAGAAGATACACTGGCGTTGCTCAGTCAAAAAATGAAGCAATTAGAGCATCAGTTATATCCGGAAGTCATTCAACAATGTAGAGAAGGTCGTATTATTTTAAAAGATAGAAGAGTTATCGTTGCAAAAGATATAGGGGGGAACTAACTTGGCAATCAAGAGAGCATTAATTAGTGTGTCTGATAAAGCAGGTGTAGTAGATTTTGCTGCTGCATTAGTAAAAGCAGGCGTAGAAATTATTTCAACGGGTGGAACGAAAAAACTGTTACAAGCACATAACATACAAGTGACAGGCATATCGGATGTGACCTCATTTCCAGAAATATTAGATGGTAGGGTAAAAACATTACACCCAGCTGTACACAGCGGTTTGCTTGCTGTTCGAGACAATGAGGAGCATGTACAGCAATTAAAAGAACTACATTTAGACTTTATAGATCTTGTTGTTGTTAATTTATATCCGTTCAAACAGACGGTGGCAAAGCCAGACGTGACTTACGAGGATGCAATTGAAAATATTGATATTGGTGGACCTTCTATGCTTCGCGCTGCGGCAAAAAATCATGCATTCGTGACAGTCGTTGTCGATGCAACAGATTACACTGCTGTGTTAGCACAATTAGAGCAGCAAGGAGATACGGATTTAGCTTTGAGAAAGCAGCTAGCGGCAAAAGTATTTAGACATACGGCAGCTTACGATGCATTGATTGCGGACTACTTGTGTAAACAGAGTGGAGAGCCATTCCCAGAAAAGCTAACGGTAACGTATGAAAAAGTACAGGATTTGCGATACGGTGAAAACCCGCATCAACGCGCAGCTTTTTATCAGAAGCCACTGGCATCCAGTACGACGATTGCAACAGCAAAACAATTGCACGGAAAAGCATTATCATACAACAATATTAACGATGCAGATGCAGCATTACAAATCGTGAAAGAGTTTAGCGAACCTGCTGTGGTTGCGGTGAAACATATGAATCCTTGCGGAGTAGGCATTGGTACAACTATTGCTGAAGCTTATCAAAAAGCATATGAAGCGGATTCCACTTCCATTTTTGGTGGTATCGTTGCTGCCAATCGTGAAGTAGATAAAGAAACAGCTTTGATGTTACATGAAATTTTTCTTGAAATTATTATTGCTCCTTCCTTCTCAGCGGAAGCGATCGAGGTATTATCTCAGAAAAAAAATATTCGCTTATTGCAATGTGATATGCAAGTAGATCGAAGTATAAAACAACAAATGCTCAAAGATGTAGACGGCGGCGTTTTGATTCAAGACATGGATCAATTACAGCTTACGGACGAAGATCTAAAAGTGGTAACGAAACGTGAGCCAACGGATGAAGAAGTAAAGCAGTTACTATTTGCGTGGAAAGTCGTAAAGCACGTGAAGTCTAATGCGATTGTGTTGGCAAAACATAATATGACTATCGGCATCGGTGCTGGGCAGATGAATCGTGTTGGCGCAGCAAATATTGCTATTGAGCAAGCGAAAGAACAAGCAAAAGGAAGCGTGCTTGCTTCAGATGCTTTTTTCCCGATGGGCGACACGCTTAAATTAGCGGCGGAAGCTGGTATTACAGCGGTCATTCAACCTGGTGGGTCGATTCGTGATGAAGAGTCGATTGAAGTTGCGAATGTGTATGGGGTATCCATGCTCTTCACAAGCATCCGCCACTTCAAACATTAGAGGTTACCTTAAGTTCCGGGCGGCTATAGCCTGCGCATCTTTTTGTTGGCTTGTCGCTGTGCTGCTCACGTAGCGGTCTACGCTCCGCTGCTCGCTCCGGCGCCGCCTCAATCTGCTTGACTCTAGCCACCCTACACTTAAGCTTTCCTTGACCCCGTGAGAAACTTCATTGAGAAGCTGCATGATAGTAGCTCACAGGAGCATCATGATTGTATCTCGAGGGAGTGTTTTGGGTGTTGCTACGAAGGTGTAGCGTTATGCTTCGAAGTCCCGACCATCGCTGCGCCCGGTCGGTAGTGGGGTAGCTCACAGGAGCATCATGATTGTATCTCGAGGGAGTGTCTTGGGTGCTGCTACGGAGGTGTAGGCTTATGCTTCGAAGTCCCCGACCATCGCTGCGCCCGGTCGGTAGTGGGGTAGCTCACAGGAGCTTTATGTGGGTAGCTCGAGGGAGTGTTTTGGGTGCTGTTACGGAGGTGTAGGCTTATGCTTCGAGGCCCCGACCATCGCTTTGCCCGGTCGGGAATGGAGTAGCTCACAGGAGCATCATGATTGTAGCTCAGGTAGTTCTGACCATTGCTTTGCTCAGTCAGGTGAATGATATATAGAAAGGGGAATGTTTTACGTGAATGTATTAGTCATTGGTCGTGGCGGGAGAGAGCATACGATAATCTGGTCACTGAAAAAAAGTGCGAAGGTGAATCAAGTGTATTGTGCACCTGGTAATGCTGGAATTTCACAGATGGCGACGTGTATCCCATACGATGAATTGCAGTTTGATGCATTATGTAAATTTGCTAAGGAAAATGCTATTGATTTGGTCATTGTTGGCCCTGAAGAACCGTTGTTCCGCGGTGCTGTAGATGCGTTTGAGGCAGCAGGGATTCCTGCGTTTGGTCCTAATAAAGATGCGGCAATCATTGAAGGAAGTAAGGCATTCAGTAAATCGTTAATGAAAAAGTATGATATACCTACGGCGCAGTTTGCTGCTTTTACGGAATATGAAGCAGCTTTAGATTATTTGCATAAACAGAAAGCACCTATTGTGATTAAGGCGGATGGACTGGCTGCTGGAAAAGGTGTGACGGTAGCACAGACGATGGAAGAAGCGGAAGAGGCTTTGAAGCAAATGATGGTGGAGAAGTCATTTGGAGAAGCGGGGAATGAGGTTGTTATCGAGGAATGCTTGTTTGGACAAGAGATGTCTATTTTAGCATTTGTGGACGGAGAGACGGTACGACCGATGGTTCCTTCACAAGATCATAAACCGATTTTCGATGGAGATAAAGGACCGAATACGGGTGGAATGGGTACGTATTCTCCTGTACCCCATATAGGACAAGATGTGGTGGATGAGGCGATACAAAAGGTGCTGATTCCTGCTGCAAAAGCGATGGTAGCAGAAGGAAGACACTTTAAAGGGGTGCTTTACGCTGGTCTAATGATGACAGAGAGTGGAGTAAAGACGATTGAATTTAATTGTCGTTTTGGTGATCCTGAAACACAGGTTGTTTTGCCAAGGCTGGAGTCCGAGTTGGTGGACGTTTTCCAAGCTGTTGTGGAAGGGACGTTACATGAAGTAGAAATGAAATGGAGCGAAGATGCAGCGGTATGTGTTGTGCTTGCCTCCGAAGGATATCCAGGTGCTTACCCTAAAGGGAAACACATAAAGGGCCTGGATAATGTAAAAGATGCTGTCGTTTTTCACGCAGGTACGAAGTGGAATGAGGAGCAAATGACGACAGCTGGTGGAAGAGTGTTAGGCGTAACTGCCAAAGGCGCTACTTTAGCAGAGGCTCAGCAAAATGCTTATAAAAGCTTGGAGCATATACACTTTGATGGTATGCAATTTCGCAAAGATATTGCGGATAAAGCATTGCTTGCTCTAAAGTAACATCATGGATGATTGGACTGATTTGTGGTGCATGGACTTCTATCTTTTGCATGTTAAGGTAGAGGGACATGTACTTTTTAGTATATTAGTATAACTAAACATTTGTTTATTTGTTAGAATGAAAAAGAAAATAGAAGAATAATCTAGCAAAGTTAATATAATAAACGATAAATCAATTTTAATTAAATTTGTTTTTAAATAAACAAACGATTACAATATAAATGTATTCAAATCAAGTGAAAGAAAGGATGAGTATAATGTGGGATTGGATTGATGATGTAAGATAAGGAAAAGTAAAAACAAAAAGTTTGCAGAAATAAGAAGCTACTTACCTTAAATAAATCTTTTTAAGGTGTAGCTTCTTTTTACATTAACCTCTGATTTAGAGATTTTTTATTCCTTGGAACTCCGCAATGAAAGGAGAGATATATTCGTGGTCAACGCTTAGAAGCGATATAATACCCAGTTATGAAATAGTATCATTGGAATAAGTGATACAATAGTTTTATAAACGAGTCCACAAGGCGGTGTAACGTATGAAATGGGAAGAAGTTAGAAAAATATATCCAAATAAATTTGGTGAACTACACGCCACTTAACACCCTTACGGGTCGTTTGAAGTGGATGCTTCTTGGGAAGTAGATACTTTTGTTAGCTATCTATATTTACCAAG
>NZ_QXJP01000037.1 GCF_004115085.1 Longirhabdus pacifica
CTATGTGCACTGGTATAATCATATTCGAATTCATGGAACATTGGGCTACATGAGCCCTGTTCAATATAAACTAGCTGACCTTAAAAAAGTTGTCTAGCTTTCTGTTGACAATCCAGATTGCACTTAAACAAAATAAAATTATTTTTTTGTTTTTCATCATTATCACTCCTATATTGTACCTACCCTATAATAACTTGTTTGCATGGTATATTGTTATTATGCAAATGACATAAATAGTGTAATTTATTGTATTATATCATTAGCATCTTATAAATAAATTGAATTTTCTAATTAAATCCTGCAACAATCAGTTTATAAACCATATTTACTAAAGATATGGTTTTTTACTTTGACCACTTCCACGTATTTTAAGCATTCTATGTCGGGTTGTAGTACCGCTCTGGTGCATGTCACATTCTTAGTTCAATGTCTTTTCTAATTAAACGGTATAAATGGTATACAAAAATATTGTTAAATTGGCACTTATCATATACCAATCTATTGATTATAATTTGATTTACGTTTTGAAAATGACATAACTTAAAGGAGTGTGTGGTCATGTACATCCCACCATATTTTAAAATTAAAGATCAAAAAATGATGCAAGAGATAGTTGAAGAAAATGGATTTGCTACTTTATTCTCTCAGCATATAGGTGAACCTTTTGCCACTCATTTACCTTTTATGATAGATGACAAGCATGAATATCTATATACGCATATGGCTGCTCCTAATCCACAATGGAAAGATATTGATAATCAGAATGTTCTCATAGTATTTCAAGGTCCTCATTGTTATATTTCTTCCTCTTGGTATGAAACAAAGTTAGCTGTACCGACTTGGAATTATGTTACCGTGCATGTATATGGAGTAGTAGAAATGATGAATGATGAAGAACTAATTACTTCATTGAATGATGTAGTCAACAAATATGAAGGGGAAAATAGCTCATATGCATTGCATGATGTGGATGAAAAATATTTAGAAGGCATGAGGAAAGGCATTGTAGGATTGAAGATTAAAATTATAAACTGGGAAGGAAAAGCGAAATTGAGTCAAAATCATTCCAAGGAACGAAGAAATCTCGTTATTGATCAATTAGAAAAATCTCCTCGTGTAGATGAGCAAAAGATTGCCCAGTATATGCGTCATAGTATGTAAAAGAGTTATAAAGGCGTAAACTTGTATTACATCATTTCTTCATTTTATATATATCAACTTCATATTGGTAGATGCATGCTGTGCCCAGTGACTTATCTTGTACTTTCTTTTATCGCTACTTCAAATTACTACAAAAGAATGAGAACAAATAAAGGCAAGTGTAGTTGTTTTGCATCAACCATGGAGTATCTCAGCTTCATAATTTTATTTATATTGCATTATAAATGGACAGGTTGAAGTTAAATTCAACCTGTTTTTGCGCTTGTATATCTTATTACCTAAGACGTAAATCACCTTTACTTTCAATTTTACTTTAAAATATAATATGCGAGCGCTTTCTGTACATTAAATATATTGCTATCTTTTTTGAATTGTTTTTTTAGCGGCACATCATGACTAGAAATCCAAATATTCATTTCAGAATCAAGATCAAAGCTTCCTGCCGTTTCTACACTAAAATGAGAAATGCTACTGTAAGGAATAGAATGATACTCGATTTTTTTTCCTGTTACCCCTTGCTTATCGATGAGAATCAGTCTTTTTTCAGTAAAAACAAACATATCACGAATAAGTTTGTAAGCTTTCTCTACTTTTTCTCCTTCAATCAATATATTTTCTAATTGTTTCTCTACATCACTTAACTCCACTTCTGTTGCATTTCCTAGTAAGCCACTTAAAATGCCCATTGTAAAACCTCTTTTCCAAATTAAAATGATTTCCTTTATACATATGTTTAGGTTACCACTATTTATTATTTTTGTAGATAAAAAAATACAAAAAGATGAAGTCTGCATGCAAACAGCATAATTTCTAAATCAATCATTGTAAATTGGAAGTTTTACCGTATTTGTGTCTCTGTTTTGTGCCTGTGTATACATTAGAATGAAACATTATTTCATATTCGTTTACTCTCCCTTTTCCTATATAACATGATGTAGGTAATGCGATATGTAACTCAGATAATAAAACAATATTACCCTTTAAATATAATTTTTGTTTTTCTAATAAAAAGTAATAAATATAACACTTAATATTGTTATTAATTACTACTTATAACAATTTAGTTCTTTAGTGGGATAAAATCATATGATTTTTTATCCGATATAAACCAAGAATTCAAAATTTAAATTACATAAGGTGGGATTTTTGATGTCAAGAAAAAAAGTACTTCAAATGACCTTAACAGCAGCCTTGTTGATAACACCTGTAATGCAAGTCAACGCGGAACAACTAGCAGCCGAAGCCGTGAGCGGGGAGCAAGCACTGGAAGAGATGAGCGTGGAAGAAAGTACTCATATGGAACTAGAAAGTGAACAACAAATTGGTGAAGAACTAGAAAGTGCATGGCAGACCATGAAGGCAATGCCTTTACCAAGACACGGATTCGGAACTGCTGTAGTAGATGGGAAGGTCTATGTAATTGGTGGCACTAAAGGATATTTAGGTAAAGCAAAAGGGGATGTCCAAGTATATGATCCATCAACGGATAGCTGGACAACAGCTGCCCCTATGATGACACCAAGAAAAAACTTTGCTATCGCTGAATTGAATGGAGAAATTTATACTTTTGGTGGTGGTGGAACCCAAGCGGTTCAAACGGTTGAAATTTATAATGTTGCCACAGATACATGGAGAAGCGCAGCACCGATGCCTAAAGCAAGTTATAATTCAAAAGTTGTAACATTAAATGATAAACTTTATTTACTTAATGCACAAAGAAGAAATCACTTTTTTTATGAGTATGACCCACAAACTGATGTTTGGACCAGCAAAAAATCTGCATATAATTGGACAATAGGGCGCGTCAGTCTTTTTTTATTTAATGACGAGATCTATGCTATCGGAGGTCTGACCTCTGGAAGCTATACGCACAACAAACCGATTGTGACACATATCCCACCTATTTATCATCGAACAGTGAAAAAATACAACATGGAAGAAGATAAGTGGGAAGTAGTGCCTGAAATGAAAATGTTGAAGGGTCGATATGATGTAGATACTGTAGAAGTGGATGGGAAACTCTTGCTTGTCGATGCCAAGGCTCCTGATCATTCAGCAGAACTATACGATCCAGAGCAACAGCAATGGTTTACTGTAGAGACTTTACCAGAAGCAGAGCCATTAGGAAGAACGGAAAGTATTGTAGATCATACCGATATTGTAAATGTAGACGGTCAAGTCTATGTAATAAATAAAAATTTTACAAAACATTATACCTTCGATTATAAAATCCCAGGTGCTCCAAGAAACTTTGAAAAAGTATTAGGCATAGATGATATTACGTTAAATTGGAATCCTGTAATGGGTGCTGAGACATATAGTATATATCGTTCTGATTCACCAGATGGTCCATTTACAAGTATAGCTGAAAGTGTATATAGTACAGTGTACAGCTATTCCATACCAAATGAAGACTTGTATACGCCACTTTATTATGTCGTTACAGCAGAAAATGAGTATGGCGAAAGCAAGCATTCCAATGCTATAGATTATGTGCCGAACATGCCGATCAATCTTAGTGCGGAAACCGGGGAAGATCTTGCTCTTATTAGCTGGGAGTCCGTGGATCAAAGAGAAGGTATAACGTATAACATCTATAGTCGTTTTGATGAAGAGTGGATTGAAATCGGGACGGGAATTGAAGAAAATTACTTTTTACACGAAAATTTAACAAATGAAAGAAGTTATTATTATAAAGTGCAAGCGGTAAACAGTAGTGGATCTAGTCCTATGACTGACTATGTAGGAGTGAGAACACTTGGTTGGGAAATTTTCCCTGGTCCAAGAATTCCACTTACAGTGAAAGAAGTAGATGATAAAGTTGAAATTTCATGGTATTACCCTGGTGATGCTGAACTTAACTACTCCTTACGCCGATTTAGTAGTTTTAATGATGAAGATATCATTGATTTCCCTGTCACGAAAGAATCGTTTATCATCGATGACAATGAGAAAGAAAGTGGCGAAATTTATAACTACTTCTTAATTGGTCATGACGACAATGGTTTATTCAAATTGGATACGAAAGTTTACTCTATTTTTGTAGAATAATAAACAAAGTTGAAGGGAGATAAGATGAGTCATCTTATCTCTTTCATATGTAAAATCGGATGGATCACTTTTTAGTACAAAATTCCTATTAAATAGATTTATTAAGTTTTTAAATCCAGCGTTTTATTCTTTCTCAGTAGTACCACGATATGATCGTTACGCTTTGAAACATAGTGCTCAAGGGGGATATATACTTTCGTGTATTATTCAATAAAAGTAAATATGCATCCAAAATGAAAACACAGAGGGTGGGATTTTTAATGTCAGCGAGAAAAATACTTCAATATGCTTTAACTGTATCGCTATTGGTATCGCCTGTCATGCAAGTGAATGCAGAGCAACTTGCAGCAGAACTGATAAATGTTGGACAGGTAACAGAAGAACAGCAAGAATTACAACTAGAAGATGTGAAAGAAGAAATGAATGTACAGCAGTTGGTAGAGTTGGTAGAAGAAAGTAGTGGTGAAGAACTAGAAAGTGCATGGCAGTCTGGTACACCAATGCCTACACCACGCTATGGTTTTGGTACGGCTACTGTAGATGGTAAAATTTATACGATTGGTGGGTCCACGTACGAATTAGGTCCTGCAACAGGTGTTGTTGAAGTGTACGATACAAAAACAGATACGTGGTCAACGGTAACACAGATGTTAATACCAAAAAAAGCTTCAGGAGTTGCAGAAATCAATGGAGAGATTTACGTGTTTGGCGGGGGAGGAGCACAGGCTACTAGTACTGTTCAAATTTATAATGTGAAAAAAGATGAATGGAGAAATGCAGCCTCCATGCCTCACAGCGTTTATAGCCCGAAAGTTGCTGTAGTAGATGAAAAAATTTATATCTTGGATATACCTCTAAGAAACTTTTTCTTTGAATACGATCCAATAACAGATGTTTGGACACCCAAACAATTACCACCTACGACTCGCCTTACAGGACGTGTTGGTCTTACTGTTTTTAATAATGAAATCCATGCGCTTGGAGGTCTGACTCCCGGAGGATACAGTAACGGTAATATTACTTCACCCATATATCATGATACCGTGTTGAAATATGATATGGAAAATGATCAGTGGGAAGACGTAACTGAAATGAAAATGTTGACTGGTCGTTATGAAGTAGAGGCGGTAGAAGTCGATGGAAACTTATTTCTTGTTGACGTTAGGGCTCCAGAAAACTCTACAGAAATATATGTTCCAGAAGAACAACATTGGTATAATTTAGAAAGGTTGCCAGAGGCTGAACCGCAAGGTGACGCGCTTATTGTAGATAATACGAATATTGTCCTAGTAGATGGTGAAGTGTATGTAATCAATAGATTTTTTACAAATCGATACACTTTTGATTATAAAACCCCTGGAGCTCCAAGAAACTTTAAAAAAATATTATTGGCAAATGATATTGCATTAGAATGGAACCCTGTATATGGTGCAGAGGTATACAACGTATATCGTTCATATTCACCAGAAGGACCATACACAAGTGTAGCTGAAAATGTATATGGACCATCTTACAGATATCACATACCAGATGAAGATTTGCATCTTCCGCTTTATTATGTCGTTACGTCAGAGAATAGTTTTGCAGAAAGCGAATATTCAGATGTCATAGATTACACACCCAATACTCCGATTAATGTAGATGTGGAGCCAGGAGGCGATCTTACTCTTATTACTTGGGACGCTGCTGATGATAGAGAGGGAATAGAGTATAGCATATATCATTATTTCTTAGGGGAATGGGAGGAAATTGGAAGTACTGCAGAAAATTACTTTGTGCATGAAGAGTTAATAAATTATAGAACGTATCGTTATAAAGTGCACGCGGTTAATAGTAGTGGAGTTAGTCCTAGCTCAGAAGAAGTAGAAACGAGAACAATATACAAGAGAATACTTCCAATTCCAAGGATACCACTTTCAATTGAACAAGTAGATGGTCAAGTTAAAGTCTCTTGGGAGTATGAGAATGGAAGTATACTTTATTACTCTTTAGCTCGTGGTAGTGGAGAAGAGCTTGTTACTTTCCCTATAACCACGGACTCATTCTATTTCGATGATTACGAAAGAGAAAGTGGTAAAGTATACAATTATTTTTTAATTGGTGCTGATGAAAATGGTAATTTCAAAGTCGATTCGACTGTCCATTCTATCGTTGAAGAGTGATAAATAAACATAGTGCTCAAGGGAGATATATACTTTCATATACTTCTGGTTAAAAGTAATGAAAAACTATAAATAAGAACATAGAGGATGGGATTTTTAATGTTAGGGAAAAAAACACTTCCATTTGCTTTAATTGCAGCGTTATTAGTAACGCCTGTCATGCAAGTGAATGCGGAGCAATTTGCAGTAGAAGCGGTAGGCACTGAACAAGTAGAAAAACAAGTACTTCAAGTAGAAAATGTGAAACAAATGAGCGTAGAACAATCACAACAAATGGTAGAACAACAAGCTCAAGATAATGATGAAGGGCTAGAAAGCGCTTGGCAGGCAATGGAACCTATGCCTACACCAAGACATGGGTTTGGAACGGCTGTAGTAGATGGAAAGGTTTATATCATTGGTGGAGCAAAACAAGAGTTAACGAATGCAGTGGGAGTTGTGGAGGTATATGATCCAAAAACAAATAGTTGGACAACAGCTGCCCCGATGAACTCACCTAGAAAAGCTTTTGCTACCGTTGCATATAATGAAGAAATTTATACCATTGGTGGTGGTAAAGGGAATGCGGTTAAGAAAGTTGAAATTTACAATCCAGAAACAAATACATGGAGAAATGGAACACCTATCCCCGAAGAAAGTTATAACGGAAAAGCGGTTGTATTGAATGATAAAATTTATGTGCTTCATACACATCGAACAAAATTTTTCTATGAATATGATCCTCAGAGTGATGTGTGGACAAAAAAACAATCTACTGATGCTGCAATAGGGCGCGTAGGACTTACTGTATTTGATGGTGACATCTATGCAGTTGGAGGTCTGACTCCTGGGAAATACGTACACGGAAAATTGATTCCACCGGTTTATCATCAAACTGTTCAAAGATACAACATAGTAAATGATGAGTGGGAAGAAGTACCTGAGATGAGCATGTTGACTGGTCGCTATGAAGCAGAAACTGTGGAAGTGGATGGAAGACTATTTCTTGCAGACACTAGATCTCCTGAGCATTCTGCAGAGTTGTATGATCCCGAACAACAATATTGGTTTAATCTAGAAAGCATGCCAGGTGCTGCTTCTCAGAATGGGCTTATTGTAGATCATACTGATATTGTAGCGGTGGATGGCCAAGTCTATGTGATGAATAAACAATTTTCGCAACGCTATTCTTTCCAATATAAACTTCCAGCAGCACCAAGAAATTTTGAAAAAGTATTAGGAGCAAATGATATTGAATTAACATGGCATCCTGTACTCGATGCAGTGACATATGATGTATACCGTTCTTATTCACCAGAAGGTCCATTTACTAGCATAGCGGAAAATGTATATGGCACAACATACCAATATGATATACCAGCAGAAGATTTGTATACTCCACTGTATTATGTGGTATCAGCAAAAAATAGCTATGGACAAGGTGATTATTCCAACACGATAGATTCTACTCCGAATGCTCCGATCAAAGTAGAAGTCGATCCAGGAGGAAATATGACGTATTTAACTTGGGACTCTATTGACAAAGGAGAAGATCTATCTTATACCGTATATACTTATGACGGAGACAAGTGGGTGGAAGTAGGAAGTAGTATAAAAGAAAACTACTTTGTACATGAAGGTTTAGTGAATGATAGAAACTATTATTATAAAGTAAAAGCAGTAAATAATAGCGGACTTAGTCCTGACTCTAAACAAGTAGGAGTGAAAACATTGGGTTGGAAGTTCCTTCCTGGACCAAGAATTCCACTTACAGTAGAACAAGTAGATGGAGAAATTAAATTGTCTTGGGAATATGAGGATGATAATGCGACTTACTATTCTTTACGTCGCACCAGTAGAAGCGGTGAAAACATTGCTTTCCCAATTACGACGGAAACATCCCTTATCGATGAGAACGAAACAGTAAGTGGAGAAATGTATCATTACTTCTTAGTTGGTTATGACGAAAATAATAATTTTAAATTAGATGGAAATGTGTTTTCTATCATTGCTGAATAATAGAAAATGAAAAGGATAGAAAGAGATAAGATGGTTTCATCTTGTCTCTTTTTTATGTTGAAAATAATGGGAAATATTTATTTTAATTTGTATATTCTATTAAATAGTTTTTTTGGGTCTATAAACCCATTTTTTAATCTCCATTTTCTATTTCGTAAGCCCCATAAGTAGATATATTATATGATAATTACTCCTGCAAACTAGCCCTCTAGAGGGATATAATCGTATTCTTTATCTTCCGATATAACTTATGAGAGCATCCAAAATGAGAATACAGAAGGTGGGATTTTTAATGTCAGGAAAAAAAATACTTCAAATTGCTTTGACCGCAGCACTGTTGGTGACGCCTGTGATGCAAGTCAATGCAGAACAGCTTGCAGCAGAAACGGTGAGCGCTGAGCAGGTAGTAGAAGAGACATCAATCTTTGAAGTAAATGATGTGGCAGAAATGAACGTAGCGCAATTGGAAGCAGAGAGTGATGAAGAGCTTGAAAGCGCATGGGCAGAAATGGCATCTATGCCTACAACACGACATGATTTTGGAACTGCAGTAGTAGATGGAAAAATTCATATAATCGGGGGAGCAAAGGGTACAGTAGGTAATGCTTTAGCTGTCCATGAGGTGTATGATCCAAAAACAAATACTTGGTCTACTGCTAGCCCAATGCCATCCCAAAGAAAAGCACTCGCTGCCGTTGCATATAATGATGAGATTTACACTTTTGGTGGTGGTTCTTCAACTGCCCAGCCAACGGTTGAGATCTATAATGTGGAGACAGATACATGGAGAAGTGGAACACCAATACCAGAAGCAAGTTTTAATGCAAAAGCTGTTACATTTAATGATAAAATTTATTTGTTGAATACACATCGAACTAAATTTTTCTATGAATATGATCCTCAGAGTGATGTGTGGACAAAAAAGCAGTCTACTGATTCTAAAATAGGACGTGTGGGCCTTACTGTATTTGATGGTGACATCTATGCAGTTGGAGGTTTGACTCCAGGAGAATATCGTCACGGTAAAATTATTCCTCCTATATATCATCAAACTGTGCAAAGATACAACATAGTAAATGATGAATGGGAAGAAGTACCTGAGATGAGCATGTTGACTGGTCGCTATGAAGCAGAAACTGTAGAAGTGGATGGAAGACTATTTATTGCAGACGCTAGGTCACCTGAACATTCAGCAGAGTTGTATGATCCCGAACAACAATATTGGTTTAATCTAGAAAGCTTGCCAGGTGCTATGTCTCAGAATGGGCTTATTGTAGATGAAACCGATATAGTAGCCATTGATGGTCAAGTATATGTAATAAATAAGCATTTTGTGCAACGTTATTCTTTCCAATATAAACTTCCAGCAGCACCGAGAAACTTTGAAAAAGTAATAAGAGATGGTAGCATTGCATTAGAATGGTATCCTGTACTTGATGCAGTGACATATGATGTATACCGTTCTTATTCACCAGAAGGTCCATTTACTAGCATAGCGGAAAATGTATATGGCACAACATACCAATATGATATACCAGCAGAAGATTTGTATACTCCACTGTATTATGTGGTATCAGCAAAAAATAGCTATGGACAAGGTGATTATTCCAACACGATAGATTCTACTCCGAATGCTCCGATCAAAGTAGAAGTCGATCCAGGAGGAAATATGACGTATTTAACTTGGGACTCTATTGACAAAGGAGAAGATCTATCTTATACCGTATATACTTATGACGGAGACAAGTGGGTGGAAGTAGGAAGTAGTATAAAAGAAAACTACTTTGTACATGAAGGTTTAGTGAATGATAGAAACTATTATTATAAAGTAAAAGCAGTAAATAATAGCGGACTTAGTCCTGACTCTAAACAAGTAGGAGTGAAAACATTGGGTTGGAAGTTCCTTCCTGGACCAAGAATTCCACTTACAGTAGAACAAGTAGATGGAGAAATTAAATTGTCTTGGGAATATGAGGATGATAATGCGACTTACTATTCTTTACGTCGCACCAGTAGAAGCGGTGAAAACATTGCTTTCCCAATTACGACGGAAACATCCCTTATCGATGAGAACGAAACAGTAAGTGGAGAAATGTATCATTACTTCTTAGTTGGTTATGACGAAAATAATAATTTTAAATTAGATGGAAATGTGTTTTCTATCATTGCTGAATAATAGAAAATGAAGTGCAGCCCAGCCCAGCCTTTATAGTTACAAAAAAAGTAAAAAATAGTATGCAAGAGTGAAGTTGTTTTTTTTTACATCTACTGCATCAGTTTGAAAAGAGACAAGATGGTTTTATCTTGTCTCTTTTACATGTGTACTCAGCATTACTTTGGTGTGTTGCAAGTAGAAAAAAACGTAATAAACAATGTGTGATTTGACTTTCATTTCATTTTTTTGTATTCTTGTACAGTCTTTTAATATCTTTTAATGAAAACAAGAGAATGTAGGTGGTGTCATCTTAGATGAGATATAAAAAAGCGCTATTAATTACGTTACTTTTATTTACTATAGGTAGTATGACTTTACTTATGTATTCTTTTAATGCAAAAGAGAGAAGACATATTTCTACAAATAATCAATTAACTTACACTGCTATTAGTTTTTTTGAAGATGTAAATGCAACAAGTGAACATGTAAAAGCATATTTGGAAAGTTACCATCAGCGTGATTTTTATCTCGCCCTAAGGAGTTTACATCAAGCAATGGATTCTCAATTCATTCTTTCTGCTATATTATATGAAAAGTTTAACTCAGACTTAGGTGAGAGCATTGCATTTATATCTGATTACAAGACGGAAGCTGCATTTACAAATATCTTTTTGAATGAGCAGGTTAAAAGTCCCTCCGAGTTGGATAAACAACAATTATCTAATATGATAGAACAACTGGATATTGTGACTAACATCATGGGTGAAGTGAATCATGACAATATAGAGAACATGGAAGAAAAACTGAACCTTGTACAAGACGCATTAGAAAATAGAAGCAATGATGTTAACTAAAAAATTTTGTCCTAAGTTCCTCATTGTAGAATGGGGGACTTTTTATTTGTTTTTACACAAAATAAACAATAGATTCCTCCATATGAAGGATGACTTTCAAGAAATTATGTATGATTTAATTCAAAAGGCTCCACAAGGGACACAAGGAAGTAGTATAATATATAAGATGTAAAAAAAGTAATACATTTTTAGGTCTAACGTGTAAAGAAAATTAGAAAAGTATACTCACCTTTTTTCAAGCCATATACTGTCTCATACGATATGGCATCATGGAATAAACGGTGTTTTATATCATTAGAATGAACAATTTGGAGGTTATTTTCGTTGAACATTACAATTTCAAAACTAGGTCAATATGTAGGTCAAGAAGTTACATTTGGAGCGTGGTTATTCCAAAAGCGATCCAGTGGAAAAATACAGTTTCTTCAATTAAGAGATGGGACAGGCTTTGTTCAAGGGGTAGTTGTGAAGAGCGAAGTCAGTGAAGAGACTTGGAATAACGGTAAAGAGCTCACGCAAGAAAGCTCCCTTTACGTTACTGGCATTGTACGTGAAGAAGAGCGTGCTCCTAGCGGATATGAATTGACTGTTACAGGTGTAGAGCCGATACAAATTACAGAAGAATACCCAATTACACCGAAAGAGCATGGTACTGAATTTTTAATGGATCATCGTCATTTATGGCTTCGTTCGAAAAGACAACATGCCATTATGAAAGTTCGTCATGAAGTGATTCGCGCGATGCATGAGTTTTTCCATGAAAATGAATTTGTGAAAGTGGATGCACCTATTCTAACTTCTTCCGCTGCGGAAGGAACGACAGATTTATTTCACACTAAATATTTTGACAACGATGCGTATCTTTCTCAAACCGGTCAGTTGTATATGGAAGCTGCTGCGATGGCGCTTGGTAAAGTGTATTCTTTTGGACCAACCTTTAGAGCTGAAAAGTCTAAGACTCGTCGTCACTTAATTGAGTTTTGGATGATAGAACCAGAGATGGCGTTTATGGATCATGAACAAAATCTTGAGGTGCAGGAACAATTCGTAGCGCATGTCGTTCAATCTGTAATAAAAAACTGCCCATTAGAGCTAAAGACACTGGGTAGAGATATTAGTAAATTAGAAAATATTACAGCACCATTCCCACGTATTACATATGACGAAGCGATTGCCTTTTTACAAGAAAATGGTCATGAAATTGAGTGGGGAGAAGACTTTGGTGCTCCGCATGAGACGGCTATTGCAGAGCATTATGATAAACCTGTCTTTATTACGCATTATCCTGCGGAAATAAAAGCTTTTTATATGAAACCAGATCCGAACCGTCCTGAAGTAGTGTTGTGTGCGGACTTAATTGCTCCAGAAGGTTATGGAGAAATTATCGGGGGAAGTCAGAGAATTGATGATCCGGAATTGATGGTTGAACGTTATAAAGAACATGATCTTACAGATGAATCTTATCAGTGGTACATGGATTTACGTAAATATGGCACGGTGCCTCATTCTGGATTTGGGCTTGGATTGGAAAGAACAGTAGCTTGGATTACGGGAACGGAACATGTTAGGGAATCCATCCCATTCCCACGTTTGCTTAACCGTCTTTATCCATAGTACGTTACATGGTAAACAAAAGAATAGGTTGCTACAAAAGAAATAGGGTGGTACAGCAGGTGAAATACGCTGTTACCACCCTATTTTTTGATGCTTAACATGCCTTGTATAAATTGTCATAGGTGAATATCATTTGTGTGTACGTTTGAATATATTATGTTGATAAAAATATATTCAGAATGGTGGTTCAAGCAATGTCAGATGAATGTAACAGAGTAGAGAATGGATTTTGTTCCAACAGTGTAGGACTGAATACAACCACAA
>NZ_QXJP01000038.1 GCF_004115085.1 Longirhabdus pacifica
ATCTTTACTTGGACCTGCACTATAACCTATGATTTCACGATTAAAAAGATCCACTAATAAGCAGACATAGTTCCATTTATTTCCAAATATTACATAAGTTAAATCGCTAACAACAACTGCACATGCTTGTTCTTGTTGAAAATTACGATCTAATTCATTAGCAATAGGCGCTTCATTACACGTTGTTTTGTGCGGTTTAAACTGCGTCACGGTGTAATTGGAGACTAATCTCTGCTGTTTCATGATAAGACCAATTCGGCGTCTAGAAACAATGTGGCCTTGCTTTTTTAGCTCTACTTTAATTTTGCGTGTGCCTTAGTTGCTTCTACTTTTTGGAAAGATTTCTCGTATAAGTGGAACGATTTTATCGTCATTGGTTTGACGTTGCTTCACTTCGTAATAATACGTTGCTCTAGGCAGTTGCAGGACGCTACACATTGCTGATACCGAGTATCTGTGTTGATTGCTTTTAATCACATTTACTTTCGTCCCATTATCAGTAGTAACCGGAAGATACAGGCACCGAAGGTGGTTTACGAAGTAAACTTGTGAGCGGCTTGCTTTAAAATGTTGTTTTCCATTCGTAAGTGTTTTAATTCTTTGCGTAACTGGATTAACTCCTGTTCTTCCGGGGTCCTATTATCTTTTTCTTTAAATGATCCAGAGGTTTGAGATTGCTTGATCCATTTGTCTAAGGCAGATGGGGTTAACTCATACTCCAGAATAATATCTTTTCTCGGCTTACCACTTTGATAAAGATTCACCATCTGTTGTTTAAACTCTGGTGTAAATGTTCTCCTTGTTCTTTTGGTCATTGTAGAACGCTCCTCATATATTATTAGTTCTAGTCTACTTGACCTTAATTTTTCTGTCTAGTTAAGTGTAGCCGATCCATCTTCTATGCCATTGGCATAACGGATAACTAAAAAATAGATAGCAGAAATAAGGACGACGATTAAAAGAGATAAAACAAACACATAGTGATTCAAGAACAGCAGATAAACAAAACAAACGATTATAGTAAAAAGACTGGTTACACCGCTAACCAATGAATTGATTGAATTACTGATTGCTTCTGTATCATTATTTAATGTCGCCTGAATCGTTCCCCTGTTCATACTTTCAAATTCTTCATACGGCGTTTTTAATATTTTTTGGATAATCTCAATTCTTTTTTTAAAAATGATTTCGTTGCTTAGTTCAATTACTTTCGAGCGGACTAGTTGCTGCGTATAGATATATAAAGTAATTCCTAGAAAGAAAAAGGGAATCAACGATGCTTTTTCGTTGGCTCCTATCGCTGTATTGATGACCAATATTACAAAAGCATTTCCCAAACCGCTGATGATACTCAAAATAAGCAACGGAGATAATTCAAATTTTTTTTTTTGGGAACAGCAACAGCATAGACAGATAGACAAACAGCAGCAACAACAACAGCAAACTTCCGAAATAGACCGCTTGAATAGTATATGGCAGCCAAACAAAGAGAAACGACCAATTAAGCCCACCTAAAAAAATATAGGGAACTTGATGGAAGCAATACACAAGTAAGCCAACAATCATCAAAGAGAAAGTCGATTTACAAGTCATTTGTAGCCAAGATATATTTTCTTTTAATGTCCGTTGCCCTTTTTTAATCTCTCTTGCAATCATAATTACTTTGATCAGGAGGAAACTGTTGAGCAGCATCACTAACAAAAAAATAATTGTGGCATAAAAATCAATCAATTGATTTTCATCACTTCCGGCTTGGAAAGTCGTATCCCCAGTAAGGAGATCACTAATTCGAAAGCCGATATTATTTGTACCCAATGTGTTCAGATTAGTTAAGACGCCTACTCCAATTCCTTTTTCGGGATAAAACTGAACAAAGGAAGAAAAATTAGGATTATTCCCTCCATGATAAATTCGTTCCCCTTGATCAAACACAAACCATCCGGCAGCATAGTTTAAGCCATCTTTATCTGAAACATTTATCTGACGAGAACTCGCTATAATCGAGCTGTCCAAATAATCTGTGTTGCTGAGACCGAGTTGAAATGTCAGCCATTTAGTTAAATCATTACCAGAAGAAATTATATATCCTGCCGGGTTATTTCCTGCAAAGACAGGAGAAGAAAATTCTTTCGCTTGACCAAATGCCAATTTATATCCTTTCGATTTTTCAGCAGTCTGACCATTAGTGACACCAATAAACGTTTCGTTGAGTGATAAAGGCTCGAAAATATTGGTTCTTACATACTCTTCATAAGACACCCCTGAAACCTTTTGTATTACTAATCCTAGCACATCATAATTAATCGTCGCATACTCATATTTTTCCCCCGGTGGATAAGCAAGTGCTATGTTATTTAGGTTATCGACTGTTTGGACTAACGCATTCTCGGAATCAGTCTCAGGAATAGTAGCAATTGTACTAAAGGGCAATCCGCTTCTATGCGATAAGAAATCAGCAATCGTCACAACAATTTTTTCTCCATTATATGTAAATTGAATACTTGGAATATAGGTGCTTACAGGTTCTGTTAGTCTGACCTCTTCTTCTGCTTCCAGTTTCAACAATGCGAGCCCGGTAAATGACTTACTTACTGAGCCCAATTCAAATAATGTCTTTTCATCTACTCTTGAATACTTGCTTTTATCCGAATAGCCGAAGCCGTTTTGGTAGATCACTCCATCTTCGGAGACTACCGTAACAAATACGCCGGGGATATCGCTTCTTACCATTTCATCATTCACAATGTCTGCGATTTTATCTGAAAGCTCGCTGGCAAAAGTCAATTCACTTTGCCCAAAAACAAAAACCTGACTATTTTGAAAACAAATTAGTGACAAGACGAACATGAACAGCATTATTTTTTTCACATAATTCCTCTTTCTACAGAAATAGTATCAAATGACAAGAGACTTGATATCTTTCTGCTTTTTTTAGATTAAAATTTAAAAGGCGTTTAATCCTACTACTATCTAACTTTAATGTATTTCGCAAATGGCTATGTTGTTTTGCAAAAACTGTTTGGTGATGACTAATCTCTTATTTAACCATTCCATCTTTTAAATAAGTTAGCGCAATAGACAAATCTTTAGGGAAAGGGGTAATACAAAAGAATTTATCTCCAAATCTACATTTTTAATCGAATCTAAAAAAGTCTTTCTCGATGAATTTCTTTTGTCCTTTACATATACTGTAAAGAGTCTTCGCAAACGTACTATTTTTTTCTAGTAATTCGTTTTTAGTACTTTCTACTAAGCCTCCTAAAATTTTTCCTATATTTTTATTTTTACCAGGTGAAAAATTTGGCTATATATTGAGTCTCTATCTTTTTTCTTTTTGATCATCTTGTTTATATAGATTTTTTGTCCCTTTCACCATAATATAAAAAATGTCTTAACCAGCCTGAACTTCAAAATTGGATTGTCAACAGAAAGCTAGACAACTTTTTTAAGATCAGCTCGTTTATATTAAACAGGGCTCATGTACCCCAGTGCTCCATGAATCCGAATATGATTATACCAATGTACATAGTCAGCTAATTGAATCCTTAAATCTTCTAAACTATCATCTTTATTTTCCCTTACTATTACAACTATACAAATAAACTTATTTAGCTTTGTATTGAGAGTTATATACTCTCATTATACAAAACAGGTGAATATATTGTAATTAGAAACATTTTAAACATATCCTCAAAATTGAGAAGGAAAAGCATCTCCAGCATACTCACAGTAAAAAAAAGTGACGTACTTCTGGGGCTAACTGAGAAGAAAAATCATATTGGACATACCTTGACAACACCTTACAGGCATGGCATTGTTCAAAGCCGAGCGGTTCCCCACTAACTCATTGTTATGTCTTGCGGGGAAGTCGTTCAGCAAATGAACAACCCAGTTCCTAAAGATTCATCAAAATGATCGAATCTACGTGGAATTAATCATAATACTGAGCTATCCCATGTCAACAGACTGTAACACTGACACTAAAAATCATCATAGTAACTACACAGAAGTTTAAATTGCCAATAAATAGTTGAACTAAATTAAATAATAATGTAATATATTGTAAGTAACGATATGACTAGCATAGGGGGAAAATAAAACAAATGAAGAAATGGCGGATATTGTTGGTCATCGCAACCATTGTTGTAACGATGACAGCATGTAATGATGATGACAATATTTCAGAAGAAGCAAGCGGTACTAACATAGTGAAGGAGGAAAGTAACAATCATCAGGAAGGTTACAGTTATGAAAATCAAGAAGATTGGACTATGGTGTGGGGCAAGTCTCAATCACCAATTAATATTCAAACTGCTGACACAACTAAAGGTAATGCAGACAGTATTACATTAGACTACAATACCAACCCTACTTATATCATCGACGATGGTCATACCATCAAGGTTGGTGCGGAAGGTAATGAAGCTATCATCAACAACAGACCTTTCCAGCTCCTACAATTCCACTTTCATTCCAGTAGTGAGCATACGATTGATGGAGATAATTATCCTATAGAGGGGCACTTTGTACATAGTGCGGATAATGGAGCATTAGCAGTTATTGGTGTGATGTTTGTTGAGGGTTCAAATAATCCTGAATTTGAAAAAATATTAACCAATATTGCTGAGGAAAAACAAGAAAACTTATCAATCGAGTTAGATTATAATCAGCTCCTGCCAGATGATAAGAGCTACTATCACTATCTAGGGTCTCTTACAACCCCTCCATTAACGGAAAATGTAGAATGGTACGTACTAGAAAATCATGTCGAGATATCTAAAGAACAAATTGAACAATTTCAAGCATATTATGATGACAACTTTAGAAAGGTACAACCTTTAAACGACAGACCGATCATCTATTTTGAGCAATAAAAATAAATCGTTACCTTTATACTAATGCAATATTGTTATATTAAAACAAATGGTGTGGGATGAATAGATTCCATCCATATGGTATTAAGTACTGTCCTCCTTTGCTACAAAAATTGGCTGGATGAAACACCTCTCAGTCTAGCATAGGAGGACTTTTCACATTATGCATCACGAAACTTTTATAAAATATGCCTTCGTGTTTTTTAAACAACGAAAATCACTTACTTCTGTGAAAGAAAATGTGTAAAGTCATAAGTACTACTGACAAATATACCGCATTGTATTGTATGTAGTTGCAAGTTCTAATCTGCAATGCGAATTGCACCTGTATATTTTCAGGCTAGATCGATGTAATTCTTTTACATTCGTTACATTCTACATAGAATATATAATATAATTAATAATTAGAAAAATCAGTTACTTTTAGTGGAGGAATGCATGTAATGAAGGTGATCCTTGTTGTAGTAGTTTGTTGTTGCTTGCTTGTTGGGTGTAGTGAAAGTAAGACAGATGATGCATTGAATGATGCCATTGAGAAAACAAAAGTGAAACAGTCAGACCATACAACAAAATCGCAACCCGCAGATTTAAGCCAAGACAATAGGGAACAACAACATGATTACAGCACATTAAATGTTGCCGATCTACAAGTAGCTGATATCTTAAAAGAAATGCAAGCAGATGATTCACCTAATCAAGACGATGGTACATGGACAAAACTCGATGGCTTTTATTTCATTCATTCTAGTAATGGCGTACTGAAAAAAAATTTAAAAGATTTGTATCACACAGAGCTTGCAATAAAAATGAAAGAAAATAATGAAAAGAAGGAGAAGTACTTACAAGATAAACTAGCTATTATAGCCGAATTTTCCTCTCAAGAAAACGAGGAAAACTATGAAAAATCCAAAGAAAAATACAATGATTTGATACAATATTTAATCGAATCCATCGAAGCGTATACTCAATCTGAAGAACTTCCAGTTTATGAAGGCACACAAATTGAAGCGATTGGTCAACTGGATTTTGCAACACACTTTCTTGCAAATAATGAATTGAAATCTCAAGTCAGACAAAACATACAAAATGAGTTCTTTTTATTTAATAAAGACAGCAAAAATAAATTACAAAAACTAAATTCAAACTCAGCTGAAATACATTTTTCACATGGTGACAACATTCAAGTATTTCAAGTAGATACAATACAATATGACAACAAGAAAGAGTTTTCTTCAAAATTTACGGAACAAAATATTGAGCTAGTCAAATCATCACATAGGACTAATAAGCATGTTTTTCTGATAGATTCAAACTTATTTTCTTTGGATACCACTACTTTTAAATTAGTCCAAATTACTCCTAACACACTAACATCAGATACTTGTGAACAATTTTCTAAGGAAGACTTTGAAGAAAAACTGGAGTATATTACTTGGGTTAGATATCCGGAAATCAATCCTGCTGGAGACACATTATTATATTATACAAATCGTGATTTAAATGATGGAGAAATGGACTTACAGCACAACATTATACTTAATTTTTTTGACTCGAAATCAGAAGAAACTGTAATAAAAGAAAAAGATCTAGGTAGTGGATTCATGCTATCACCTAAAAATATATCATGGTTAGATAGTGATACTTTTATGTATGAAGTAAAAAATAAATCTTCTGAGAAAATCATTTACTACAAGTTTAATATCAAAGAAAAAACATCAGAAAAGATAGTCGAATTAGATCATTTTGCTTATGTTGAAAATGGATTTATGTTGCATCAAGATCAAAATAGTGTTCATGTTATTTCAGCTTTACATGGAGAGACAAAAAAATATGCTTTGGCAGACGTAAATGTTAATTTTGCTGCTATATCAAAGGATGGTAATGTAGCAATACCTAAAAATAACAGCATTATCATTTTAAATCGTAACAACAACGCTATTGAATCGTTCGATATTCCTGAAACATCACGATCTATAAAATTGGATGGTTGGTTAGATCAGACACATCTCTTAATCCATAATATAAATGAAAACGGGAAGCGTTCTTGGATTCTCGAGTGGGGTAAGTGATGATTACACAGGTATTTTATCTTTACGAAAGGAGGTAGATCATCATAAAGCGATCGAAATGTATTATTACGTTAGTGGTAACATTATCACTACTTTTTATTGTGATTTTGGCTTTAATAAACTCTCCTTCTATTATGGGCATAATTAAATTGCAGTTATCTAGTAAGGATATTGTGGAAATAGCTGCCTCCTCCACCACACACTCATACATGAGTACGTCCACTAATGGTGATGGAGTCATCGCTGATTTAATGGATAATAAAGGATTTAATCTCGTGGATAAGGAAGGATCATCTTACTTTTTTGAGAATAAGTATGAGAGTGTTATTGTATCTAAAAAAATTTACGCTAAGCACTATATCATATGGAAAATAACATCTAGATAGATTACAATTTTTAGAACACCTAATATTTTGCACATCCTTCATACACGGCACTACTCGCGATCATTTCATAAAGTCATCAATTACTTTTCTTCTGTTGCAAAGGTGGCCTTAGCCCTTACCCAATTAGGAAAGGTAATTATTCTGTTATTTTCCCATCTAGTTTTTTATTCGCATGCACCGAATTATCCTGAATGATGCCTGTTTCTACAAAACCAAATGAAGCGTATAATTCTTTAGCTACGACATTATGTTTATGATAAAAGAGGTCTATATATTGCGCTTCCCCATATGGCATATTTTCAATATCCGCCAACACTTTTTCAAAGGCAAGCCTGCCATATCCTTTCCCCTGATAACGCTTATCAATCATCATATGCCAAATAAAATAGGTCTTCTTTCCGTAAAAAACTTCATTTTGAAATGATTCATGATCCGTCGTATCGTAAATATACATGTCAAATCCAATCATCGTATTATTCGCATAAATAGCTAATGGAGTAGCTGGTATACCATCTGTATTCAACATATGACCGTCTGCGAAGCATCTGAGGTTAGTAGTTTCTAATATAAATTCCTTCTGGTTTTCTTCAACATCAAGCGCTACTACTTTCTCTATGTTATCCCCAGTTATTTTTTGTAATTCTATCATTTTTTTATCTCCTCTCCTAATACAAGTCACTTTCACACTTATTCACTTATTCGTTCTAGTCTGCTTGACCTTATTTTATCTGTCTTGTTAAGTGTAGCCCATCCATTATCATACCATATAGAATTATATACTCATGTCTACAATGTAGTTTCTTGAAGCTTTACCGCTTTTTCTAGAGAAGGACTTATTGCACAATTAGAGTTTGAAGAGTTTACAACAGAAGAAGTTGCATACGGTGTGGACAACATTGAGGTGGATTGGAATGAACAGGCTGTAAAACCAGCTGAACAATACTTACAATTCTCCTCCTTTTCAAGAAGTGGGTTAATCACACAATTAAAATTTGAAGGATTTACAACAGAAGAAGCTACATACGGTGTAGATCAAACAGGGCTTACAGATGACAATAACTAATAATCGTGTCGGATCAATGGATTCCACCCAAAAGTAATGTCCTCCTTAGTTACACATGTGGCTGAATGAAGCAGCTCTCACTGTAGCAAAGGAGGACTTTGGAATCCATTACATATTGTGAATGGCTTGCTCTGCTTCCCATCCCTTTGGAATATAAGCACAGGCAGGATCACTTTCCATATAGTCCCCATGAACAGCGTATGCACGGGCACGCGATCCACCGCAAAGGTGATGGAAAGAACACACCCCACACTTCCCTTTTAATTGTTTACGGTTACGTAAATCTTTGAATATAGGTGAGTTCCGATAAATATCTCCCAACGATTGATCACGAATATTACCACAAACAATAGGCAAAAATCCACTCGGTTGTACTTCTCCCGTGTGCGATATGAAGACAAAACCATTGCCATCGGTGATACCGTGTTTTGCCCGACCTAATATATCAGCGCGTTTTGTTTCTTCCAAATTCCTATCATCACTTATCTGGTGATTCGTTAACATTACCCTTCTTAATGCTGGTGCTACCGTAGTCTTAATATCATAGGAACTTATCTTCTTTTTACGAACGATCCATTCAAATATTCGCTCATTCTCCTCTGGTGTTGTCATATCCTCATGTTGACCTCTACCTGTCGGCACAAGGAAAAAGATACTCCACAATATCGCCCCCCATTGCTCTACTAATTCAGAAATTTCTTCTAGTTTATCTGCGTTATATCTCGAAACGGTGGTATTAATTTGAATGGGCAAACCAATTTTCTTTAAATAGGATAACGATGTTGCAGTAAGTTCAAATGAACCCTTTGTACCGCGGAAACGGTCATGAACTTCCGCATTGGGACCGTCTACACTAAATGCCCAACGAGACAATCCCGCTTCCTTAGCCCGCAATATCACCTCTTCTTTTACAAGCGGTGTCGCACTTGGTACCATAGATACCCGTAATCCTTTATGTATAGCGTATTCAATCAATTCGTACAAGTCTTTTCGCATTAATGGATCGCCACCTGTAAATACAAGTAGTGGGTTGTCCAATGCTGCGATTTGATCTAACAACATCTTTCCTTCTTCTGTCGATAATTGATTAGGATTAGCTAGCGGTTGCGCCTCTGCTCGACAATGTAAGCATTTTAAATAACAAGCTCGAGTAATTTCCCAAATGACAATAAAAGGACTCTGATCATAACTCATTCCGATTCCCCCAGTACTGGTTTTAGTCATCGTTTGTTACCTGTGTCATACATACGTTTAAAATACAACATATCACAATATGTGAATGATAACGTTTACAAATGTGTGAAAGCTCTTGCTCCTAAGTTGTGTCATCTCTATGTCCAGACATCCATTTTT
The DNA here is from genome assembly GCF_004115085.1 of Longirhabdus pacifica. Classification (GTDB taxonomy): domain Bacteria; phylum Bacillota; class Bacilli; order Paenibacillales; family DSM-105158; genus Longirhabdus; species Longirhabdus pacifica. The sequence goes on from NZ_QXJP01000038.1 coordinate 9,746, forward strand.
CACCTTATTGACGTATTTCTGTTTTCTTTCACTCCGATGTGTCGTACTTCTGCGAAAGATCATATCGTTGGTAGCAATAGATGATGATCAAATAACCAGCTGAGGGATATGGTAATGATATGGTGATCCAGTCCATGCTTACTCATGATTACATTCTAAAATGTCCACTCCAGATGGAATGCGGAACATTTTTATCTCATGTCGCTATTTGAATAGTCTATTTAAAACGTAGTATACATTGCCTACAGCAACGCAGTGAAAACGTAATGAAGTGATACATAAATGAAAGATCCATGTATAAGTAAACATAGTAAAATAAGGGCGGTCAACTTCACGTTTCCTAAAGTTTTTACTACATATTTGAGCTGAGCCAGTATAATAGCTGCTGACAACAATACAACGACAAACGTTCCCGCTAAAGCAAAAAACAGCACAAAAATAGTGAGTAAAGTATGCTTCACGTTTCCTGTAGCAATGTCTCTGTCTCCCCATAACAGCGGTAGCAAATAAAAGGCTCCCCGCATTACACCATACACAATCCAATTCATCATACCAGCAAAAATAGCCGCTTTTACATCATACAAATTTAAACGTTGCATCAACTGTATCCCTTGTTTAAGGGTATATTGTTTTCTTGTTTTCATTTATGTTCCCCTCTTTATCTATTACGAAAATAACATGCCAGTTTGTGATCAATAGCTAAGGACGATACAATGCTAATATTTTTTTCATCATGAAGTCATCCACGTTTCGCAGATCAACAAAATAAGGTAGCTGCCATTTTTGTGTGATTATCCCTTGCTTACTAGTAGGAGTATCCCAACTTGGATACACACGCATGGCCATCTTGCCTTTTGTATTGCTTGTCCTAAAAATATTTTGTTTGAACAGTATTTCTTTCGGGAAGATAAACTGCCCAAATTTATCCGGAGCGAAAAAAGTATGAATGACCAGTAAATCAGGAGCGTCTTCATAACAATATGGTTGATTTTTATCATGCTCGTCTTTTTCCCAAAAGGAAACAAACTGTCCCACTTTATGCGGTGTCTTTCGCGCAACTCTAAAGCGAACAGATCTTACATTTAGTTTAAATGTACCTGCACCATAATTGACGTTTTGTCTTTCTTCTCGGATGGATGTTAATGTTAATCCATTTGGTTCATATATCATGTTATTGACTTGTATTAATGTAGTATAAAATATATCCACTTTATCATCCTTTTAAATTATTGAACGTTTGTTTTTGTGTTACAGTTATTTAGTTTACTTCATCTTCACTATGCTGTCTAGTGATTTCTACAGTAATTATGTTACATAATTTTTCTAAAATGGTTCAAAATAAATAAAAGTATAAGCACAAGCTCAAAAAACGCTCACAGGAGGAACGATGTACCATGAATATGAACAATCAACAAATGAATCAAGGGCAAATGAACCAACACGCAATGGGCCAGCAGCAACATGCAATGAATCACGGCGGCCATGAGGTATATGACTTGCATGAAATGTTGGCAGGTGTCATTAATGTTCTAGATTCTTATATGATATTTCGCCAATACGTCACCTGCGCTAATTTGTTAGATATTTTGGACAGACAATATCAGTACATCACGGAACAGTATAATATCATGGTGGAAGCATTCCAAACAGGGCAAGCACCAAAACAAAAAACGTCCACTTACATGATGAAAGAAAGCACGGATGTTGTTTATGGCGTGCAGCCTACTCAACCGAAAAAACCGAACCAATCGCTTTCAGATGTGAAAAATAGCGGAGTAACGGGCCATATGCTTGGATTGATAAAATCCCATGCATCCTTGTTATCCATGACCGCAGTTGAAACAACAAATCCTGTTGTTCGACGGGTGTTGGCGGCACTTGTACCAAACTATATTGAGATGGCATACGAAATTTTCCTATATCAGAACAAGCATCGTTATTATCAAGTGCCTCAATTAGCACAAAACGATATGCAGTATATGGTGAGTGCATTTGCAAAAGCACAAGGAACACCACAAATGCCTGATGCTCCGATTCAAAACCATCCATTGCAATAAAGATTATAATCTACAACAATACATTACAGTTACAGGGCTAATTCCCCATTTCTCCTCATACACTTTTGGAGTTTGAGGTATTAGCTCTACCTCATCAACTTTGTACATTCTCTTTTCTCTTCATTTCATGTTGCAAAATACACTCCGATCGTGATCCTACTAACTAAAAAATACACCTATATTTTTTCAATATGTTACCATATACACGTGGACTGTATTTTTATGTATGCGTTCAGTGTCAGAATGTGTACAATCATACAGAAAAAGATATACAATGGTAAATATTATTTGCTGCATCATTACTTTTGTAAAAACGAAAAAGAGGGATGTACGATGAAAATAAAGAAAAGAAAAATAGTACTGGGTTTTATTTTATTTTTTTGCTTAACTCTGGGTTTTGCCGTGGTGTATTCCCATTACAATCAAAAGGATACATTCACAAAAGCATATGATAGCTTAACAGACCCAAAGCTTCCAGTCCATATCCAAAACGCGAATAAAATAATATACACTAGTGGAATAGATGAAGCAAAACGCCATGATTTATTTCAACAAAGTGAATGGGAAATGATCCGAAACGAAGATACAAATTTAAACATAGCTCCTTTTTCTTCTACATGTGGAGAAGTCCACAACAATGACGTTTATCGCTTTTTAGACGGAGACACGTTTCAGTATTTAATACAAGTTCAATTTAGTTTTAATGCAGACGCTTGTAGCTGGAACATCGATGCTGAAAAGGTATACGATTTTGTTGCGATTGCATTAGTTACAGAAAATGGTGAACCGATAAATAGGCAAGCTACGGATGCAGATATTTTAGTCTATGACGAAGAGGGGCAGTTGTACGTATTGAATGGAGCTGTCTCAGACTATCTAGCAGGTGGAGCCATATATACCATTTCCGATAGAAGAAGTTTATGGGACCGAGTTGGTTCGGAAGGCATTGCTTGGTTTTATATAGATGAACCTTCAAATGGAAATACATATTATGTGAAGTCACAGTGGTTACATACATGGAACAAAACAAATGCAACCCTCAGTAGGTTTGACATTCATTATGAAAACCAACAATTGGTTAGTCCAATATGGGCAAATGAGACAATACCCAACGCTTGGAGCGTTATAGATGTTGATCAGATTCACTTTCATCCCGAAGATAGAGACTAAAAAAGCGGAATGATCCGTTACATAAGGATCATTCCGCTTTTGTGTGTATTACTTCATCGCTTCTTCTAGCAGTTTAATTGTTTCGTCATAATTCATGCCGTTCATGTTCTTTTCTTTTGCAAAATCTAGTGCTGTTTTAGCAGGTTCGTATTCATTAGGTTTAGTCTGCAATGTTGGATCAGCATTTGCTGCAA
>NZ_QXJP01000039.1:5000-9208 GCF_004115085.1 Longirhabdus pacifica
CGCTGGCTCCGTCAGTGTAGCGCGCGTGCGGCCCAGAACGTCTAAGGGCATCACAGACCTGTTATTGCCTCAAACTTCCATCGGCTTGAAACCGATAGTCCCTCTAAGAAGTGGATAACCAGCAAATGCTAGCACCACTATTTAGTAGGTTAAGGTCTCGTTCGTTATCGCAATTAAGCAGACAAATCACTCCACCAACTAAGAACGGCCATGCACCACCACCCACAAAATCAAGAAAGAGCTCTCAATCTGTCAATCCTTATTGTGTCTGGACCTGGTGAGTTTCCCCGTGTTGAGTCAAATTAAGCCGCAGGCTCCACTCCTGGTGGTGCCCTTCCGTCAATTCCTTTAAGTTTCAGCCTTGCGACCATACTCCCCCCAGAACCCAAAGACTTTGATTTCTCGTAAGGTGCCGAGTGGGTCATTAAAAAAACACCACCCGATCCCTAGTCGGCATAGTTTATGGTTAAGACTACGACGGTATCTGATCATCTTCGATCCCCTAACTTTCGTTCTTGATTAATGAAAACGTCCTTGGCAAATGCTTTCGCAGTAGTTAGTCTTCAATAAATCCAAGAATTTCACCTCTGACAATTGAATACTGATGCCCCCGACCGTCCCTATTAATCATTACGATGGTCCTAGAAACCAACAAAATAGAACCAAACGTCCTATTCTATTATTCCATGCTAATATATTCGAGCAATACGCCTGCTTTGAACACTCTAATTTTTTCAAAGTAAAAGTCCTGGTTCGCCAAGAGCCACAAGGACTCAAGGTTAGCCAGAAGGAAAGGCCCCGTTGGAAATCCAGTACACGAAAAAATCGGACCGGCCAACCGGGCCCAAAGTTCAACTACGAGCTTTTTAACTGCAACAACTTTAATATACGCTATTGGAGCTGGAATTACCGCGGCTGCTGGCACCAGACTTGCCCTCCAATTGTTCCTCGTTAAGGTATTTACATTGTACTCATTCCAATTACAAGACCCGAATGGGCCCTGTATCGTTATTTATTGTCACTACCTCCCTGAATTAGGATTGGGTAATTTGCGCGCCTGCTGCCTTCCTTGGATGTGGTAGCCGTTTCTCAGGCTCCCTCTCCGGAATCGAACCCTTATTCCCCGTTACCCGTTGAAACCATGGTAGGCCACTATCCTACCATCGAAAGTTGATAGGGCAGAAATTTGAATGAACCATCGCCAGCACAAGGCCATGCGATTCGAAAAGTTATTATGAATCATCAAAGAGTCCGAAGACATTGATTTTTTATCTAATAAATACATCTCTTCCAAAGGGTCGAGATTTTAAGCATGTATTAGCTCTAGAATTACCACAGTTATACCATGTAGTAAAGGAACTATCAAATAAACGATAACTGATTTAATGAGCCATTCGCAGTTTCACTGTATAAATTGCTTATACTTAGACATGCATGGCTTAATCTTTGAGACAAGCATATGACTACTGGCAGGATCAACCAGATAACTATCTTAAAAGAAGAAGCAACAAGCAGTAAAAAAGAAAGAAACCGAAATCTCTTTTTTTTTTTCCCACCTATTCCCTCTTGCTAGAAGATACTTATTGAGTTTGGAAACAGCTGAAATTCCAGAAAAATTGCTTTTTCAGGTCTCTCTGCTGCCGGAAATGCTCTCTGTTCAAAAAGCTTTTACACTCTTGACCAGCGCACTCCGTCACCATACCATAGCACTCTTTGAGTTTCCTCTAATCAGGTTCCACCAAACAGATACCCCGGTGTTTCACGGAATGGTACGTTTGATATCGCTGATTTGAGAGGAGGTTACACTTGAAGAATCACAGTCTTGCGACCGGCTATTCAACAAGGCATTCCCCCAAGTTTGAATTCTTTGAAATAGATTGCTATTAGCTAGTAATCCACCAAATCCTTCGCTGCTCACCAATGGAATCGCAAGATGCCCACGATGAGACTGTTCAGGTTAAACGCAAAAGAAACACACTCTGGGAATTTCTTCCCAAATTGTATCTCTCAATACGCATCAACCCATGTCAATTAAACACGCTGTATAGAGACTAGGCAGATCTGACGATCACCTAGCGACTCTCTCCACCGTTTGACGAGGCCATTTACAAAAACATAACGAACGACAAGCCTACTCGAATTCGTTTCCAAACTCTTTTCGAACTTGTCTTCAACTGCTTTCGCATGAAGTACCTCCCAACTACTTTTCCTCACACTTGTACTCCATGACTAAACCCCCCCTCCCATTACAAACTAAAATCTTACTTTTATTTTCTTTTGCCCTCTCTGTCGCTCTGCCTTAACTACGTATTTCTCGCCGAGAAAAACTTCAATTTAAGCTATTCTCCAAAAATCTTAGCGTATATTTTTTTTCCAAAGTGACAGGTGCCCCGGGTAACCCAGTTCCTCACTATTTTTTACTGCGGAAGCGGAAGCGGAAAATACGGAAACGCGCGGGAACATACAAAACATACAAAATATACCTTTCTCACACAAGAAATATATGCTACTTGCAAAATATCATACCAAAAAACTTTTCACAACCGAAACCAAAACCAACGGATATCATACATTACACTACCACCATTCAAACTTTACTACTATCCTCCCTTCAGTTTCCCTTTTTCTGCCTTTTTCGGTGACGGAAATACGCTTCAGAGACCCTAAAGGGAAATCCATGCCATAACAGGAAAGTAACATCCCAATGCGGACTATACCACCCCACCACACTCCTACCAATAACGGTAACTATTCTATGTTTTCTTACTCCTATGTCTATTCATCTTTCATCTGACTACCTAATACTATGCAAAAATGTAAAATCATCACACAAAACATAAACAATCAAAATCAGCCATTTCCGCACCTTTTCCTCTGTCCACTTTCAACCGTCCCTCCAAATGTAAAATGGCCTATCGGAATACATTTTCTACATCCTAACTACTATAAAACAACCTTTAGACTTACGTTTGCTACTCTCATGGTCTCAATACTGCCGCCGACATTCTGTCCCACATACTAAATCTCTTCCCGTCATTATCGCCCGCATCCGGTGCCGTAAATGCAAAACAAATACCATCTATGTCTTCCACACCATCATTTTACTATGCCTGCCACCATCCATTTGTCTTTTGCACCATATCTTCATAACCTGTCACCTTGAAACTACCTCTGCATGCCACCTACCGACCAACTTTCATGTTCTGTTTCGACCTACCTCTTGTAAATGACAAATCACCTTTTTCATCGTATGCACCTTATTCTCCACATCACAATGCACTATTGCTTTTGCTTTTTCACCTGTCATATCCTATTGCTATTAGATGAAATATAATAAAAATTGTCCTCCACCCATAACACCTCTCACTCCCACCTACTGAACATGTCTGGACCCTGCCCTCATATCACCTGCGTTTCCGTTAAACTATCGGTTGCGGCCATATCTACCAGAAAGCACCGTTTCCCGTCCGATCAACTGTAGTTAAGCTGGTAAGAGCCTGACCGAGTAGTGTAGTGGGTGACCATACGCGAAACTCAGGTGCTGCAATCTTTATTTCTTTTTTTTTTTTTTTTTTTTTTTTTTTTTCTAGTTTCTTGGCTTCCTATGCTAAATCCCATAACTAACCTACCATTCGATTCAGAAAAATTCGCACTATCCAGCTGCACTCTTCTTCTGAAGAGTTAAGCACTCCATTATGCTCATTGGGTTGCTACTACTTGATATGTACAAACAATATTCTCCTCCGATATTCCTACAAAAAAAAAAAAAAAAACACTCCGGTTTTGTTCTCTTCCCTCCATTTCCCTCTCTTCTACGGTTAATACTTTCCTCTTCGTCTTTTTCTACACCCTCGTTTAGTTGCTTCTTATTCCTTCCCGCTTTCCTGCACTAACATTTTGCCGCATTACACTATATGATCGTAGTACATCTTACAACTCCGCATACCGCGTCGCCGCGTCGCCGCGTCGCCAAAAATTTACTTCGCCAACCATTCCATATCTGTTAAGTATACATGTATATATTGCACTGGCTATTCATCTTGCACTTTTCCTCTTTCTTCTTCCCAGTAGCCTCATCCTTTTACGCTGCCTCTCTGGAACTTGCCATCATCATTCCCTAGAAACTGCCATTTACTTAAAAAAAAAAAAAAAAAAAAAATGTCCCCACTGTTCACTGTTCACTGTTCACTTGTCTCTTACATCTTTCT
>NZ_QXJP01000040.1 GCF_004115085.1 Longirhabdus pacifica
TATGTACAGCAGCGTAAAATGAAAATCAAAATGCAGCAGTTACAGGAGGAAAATCAGGAAATAAAGCAACAATTAACGATGCTAGCACAACGAATTGAAGCGTTGGAGTAAGTAAAGGGATCATGTCTGAAGTAACGTTATTCTCCCTTTTTCAGTGTTACTGGTTGTCAGCCCATCAGCTCTTTTCACGGTATATAATAAAGTTAATGCATGCATCTTCAATGTTCTTTTCAGAGAATATTGAAGATTTTTTTTTGAAATTTTACACCTGAATTTGGTGTGTAAATGAAAAAATAAATATTATGCACTATAAAAGGATTATACAGAGTTTTTAAGTAATTATTTATATATAAAATATCTTATTTTATACTTTTTATTTCATTAATTATAAATATTTGCTATAAATATAAATTGACAAGATGAATAATCTATGTAATTCTACTAAATATGACACATTTCTTATAATCATGCCATAATATGATTTTTTATTTGACAGTGGAAGGAGGTACAATGCGACAACACTAGCAATTGCTAGAAAAAACGAATTCCAAGATTCATTTGTTATTACATCTCTGGTAAAGGGTGGAATGTAAACTAACTATCTTATGCTTTACACAATGAATGCTTCATAACAAACATAAAAGGGGAGAATGTCATGTCAAAATGGAATAAAAGTATGTATGTCTTATTAATTTTTGCTCTTATTTTTGGTAATGGTAGTTTTGTTGCAGGAGCTTCGGTAGAAGATGATATCACGTCAAAAGTTAATGCAATGTTATCAAGTAACCAAGAACTTACGCTACCAGAGCAATTCTATCAAGAAGATGAGACGGTTACAGTTATTGTTGAGTTAAAGGAACAACCTGTATTAATGAAAGCTCAACAAATGGGCGTGGCATACAGTGAATTATCCGAAGGAACTAAAAATGATCTAGAAGAAGAAAGATTATCTGAACAAAACGAAGTTCAGCGTCAAATACAATCAGAGAATATTGATATTAATGTGGAACATCAATACACAACCGTTATGAATGGATTTAGTGGAGAGGTTGAATTTGGTGAAATTGAAACCATTGAAAGTCTTCCAAATGTAGAGAAAGTATACATAGCAAAAACCTACGAGCGTCCTAAAGTCAAGCCTGAAATGTTGACAAGTAAAGACATTGTAGAAGCACAGCAAGTATGGAAGAGTTACGGATTGACTGGTGAAGGAATGGTCGTAGCAGTCATTGACTCTGGCATTGATCCTGATCACCAAGATATGAAATTAGATTCAGGAACACAATACGAATTGGATGAATTTGAAGTAGAATCTAAGAATGGTCATCTGCCAGGAAAATACTATACTACGAAAGTACCTTATGCATATAATTATGCAGAGAATAGTCATACTATATTAGATACTGGTAACGATCACGGTATGCACGTTGCTGGTACGGTAGCTGCAAATGGAGATGAAGATAATGGTGGAATCAAAGGGGTAGCTCCTGATGCACAAATATTGGGTATGAAAGTATTTCCAAATGAACCAGATGCATTAGCATCAGATGATATCATTATTAAAGCAATTGATGATGCTATTTATCTTGGAGCAGATGTCATCAACATGAGTTTAGGATCAACAGCAGGTTTTGTTGATGCAGATGATCCCTTGAATGCTGCGGTAACAAGAGCGGTAGATGCTGGTGTATTTGTATCTGTTTCTGCTGGTAACTCTGCATACTTTGGTAATGGTTGGGACTTACCTTATTCATCTAACCCAGACTATGGTGTATCAGGTTCTCCTGGTATAACTTATGAGACACTACAAGTAGCATCATATGAAAATACACATGTTAATGTAGATAAATTAGAAGCTACTTTTGCTGATGGATCTTCGCTTTCTATTGGATACAAAAAGCAAGATACTCCAGATCCCGAAGAATTGTTTGGTAAAAACACAGTAAAGGCTATATACGTTGGTGACGGACAACCAGATAAATATGTTGGAAAAGATGTTAAAGGGAAGTTAGTGTTCGTTGTTAGAACAGGTGGGTTTTTCTATGCGAAAATTCAAGAACAAGCTGAAGCAGCAGGTGCAGCAGGTGTCATTGTTAGAGGAGCGGCGGGACACGGTGATTTTGTAAGTATGGCGCTAGATAACCCTACTATTCCAATGGTAACATTAAGTGTTACGCAAGGTAATGAACTAGAAACTGAAATTTTGAAGCACAATGGAGAAATGGATGTTAGCTTTACTGGTGACAAAGTGACTGTTGTCAATGCTGCTGCAGGCGAGATGTCGACCTTTACTTCATGGGGTTTGACACCAAATCTAGACTTCAAACCTGAAATTACTGCACCAGGTGGACAAATTTATTCCACTTTAGAAGAGAATAAATACGGATTAATGAGCGGTACTTCTATGGCTGCACCACACGTTGCAGGAGGAGCAGCACTTGTGTTGGAACACGTAGATAAGACTTTTTCATATAATTCTTCCGCTGAAAGAATCAATACAGCGAAAAACATTATGATGAATACGGCAATATCAGTGACAGACGGTGTATACTCTATTTCACCACGTTCGCAAGGTGCTGGCTTAATGAACTTGCATGCTGCTATCACTTCAAACGTCATTGTCACTGAGGAATCAACGAAAGAAGCGAAAGTTGCTTTAAAAGAAGTAAATGGGAATATAGCTAAGTTTAAATTAGAAGCAACGAATTATGGTGCGGACTCTGTGACGTATGCAGTGTATGCTAACATCCAAACAGATAAGTATGCAGAATCACAAGGAACAGGCTATACTCTTTTAGAACCTACTAATCTTCCAGGAGCAGAAGTCTCCATAAATAACACTACAGTTACTAACTCTGTATACGACTATGAAGAAATCACAGTACCAAGTAATGGTAGCACTACATTTGAGATTGAAATTGATTTAAGAAATGTTTCTAACGATATAGTGAAGCAATTTCCTAATGGATATTGGGTTGAAGGATTTGTGACGTTAAAAGACGTTCACGATGATGGAACGAATCCACAAATATCTTTACCATATGTTGGGTTTAAAGGGGATTGGAATGACGCTCCTATATTCGACGAAATGCGTTATAATAACGGCTCATTTTATGGAGTATCTGGTATGGTTGGAGATATCACAGGTGAAACGGTTTATTTAGGATATGATCCGATAAAGGATGAATTTAAAGAATCGTTGATTGCTATATCTCCTAACGGTGATAATTTATATGAAGATATAACGCCGTACTTTACATTGCTGAGAAATGCTAGAACAGTAAATGCCCATATTTTAGATAGCAATGGTAAGGTGATTGTAGACCTTAATAATAGAGAATATATGAGAAAACATTTTTATGATGCGGATGAAAGAAATCCACAAGCTCATTTATCGCTAGATTTTGCATGGGATGGAACAGTTAACGGTATACCAGTGCCAAACGGGAAATATTACTATGAACTATCTGCTACGATTGGTATGTCAGGAAAAAGTTTACAAAAATTTCAAATGCCTGTAGTTGTAGATACGCAAGCACCTATTTTAGAAGCAGAATACAATGAAAATACGAATACAGTTACTTTTAGTAGTACAGATTATGGTATTGGTACTGCACAATACTCCATATTGACTATTGACAATGAGACATCCACTCCTGTAGGACAGCCTATACAATTAGGGACTGGCGTTGCTTCTTACGTATTTAATGAAGCGATAGAAGAAGGAACATCAATATATGTAGTCGCACAAGATTATGCAGGAAACACAGATATGAAGAGAGTGTTCACTTCTGAAGACAATTCAAACCCTGGGAACAATGGAGGAAGCAATGGTTCAGGTGGAGGATCTAACCCAGGAGGAGGGTCTAATCCAGGATCATCTAATGATGATAAACAACCGACATCTACAAAAGATGAAGAAGTAGAACAGCCAGTGGAAGAAGTAACAGAGGTAGAGAAACCAGAGGTTCAATTCCAAGATGTTGAGGGACATTGGGCAGAAGAAGCTATCAGCGTATTAGCCTCAAAAGGTATCATAGCTGGTGTCAGTGCAGAGCAATTTGCTCCAGAAGAAGAAGTGACTAGAGCTCAATTTGCGGTATTAATTGCACGTGCTCTACAACTATCCGTATCGGAATACGAGCAGACATTTAATGATATCTCAGAAGATTTGTCTTGGGCAGCGTTGGAGATTGAAGCTGCTTATCGTGCAGGTATTGTGGCTGGTGTAGGAGACGGACAATTTAATCCAAATGAGAAAATTTCACGCGAACAAATGGTTACGATGATCATACGTGCATTGGATTATAAAGATGCTTCTGTATCAGAAGGTGTGGATGCTGAACTTGCTTTCACCGATGCAGATACAGTGAATAGTTTTGCACAAGAAAGCGTAGGAATTGCAAATGCGCTTGGTATCATTTCTGGTAATGAAGATGGTACGTTTGCTCCAGAGGAACATGCATCTAGAGCGCATGCAGCTACAATGTTATATAACTTACTAGAACTATTAAATGAAATTTAATAAGAATAGAATTGAAACTATAAATAATTAAATTAAAACCAGTGAAGGTGTAACATCGCACACTTTCACTGGTTTTTTATATGTTTTGGAGAAACGATTTGTGAAAAGGGTAGTACTTCTAGTTTAACGAATAAATTATGATACAATGAAAAAAATGGGGCTACTATTAGAATGCAATGCTTCTTTACTTCCATCTATAATCTGTGCTGTGCAAGGCAGGAACTCTAATTGATGATAATGATTTTAAGATTGATGCTTAGTTGGTAAATATACTTTATAAAAAGGAGTAGGTTGTATTAAATATTTAGGGGAAAATATTTTAAAACTATTAATTTTATTTTTTGGCATTTACATCTTCGTAAAAGGTATAGCTGGATTTGTATATGGTGAAATATCAATAATTTCTAGAGGTGGAATTGGTACTCAGACTACTTATGAATATCCTGATTCAAAATCTGTCTCACTAAGATATCTCATTTCAGGTATATTGATTATTACATATTTTATATGGAGTCAGATCAGGTATTTCTCCAAAAGATAGCACATATTCATTGATTTAATTCTGTATATCAAAAAAATAACTAGCTGTAGGATGAAAATACAAAATGTTCAACGAAAAATATACCTATGTTACTGGTTGAAGATTAATTTCGAAGATTAATTTCGAAGATTAATTTCGAAGATTAACTAGGTAAATGGGAGAAAATCTATGAATTATTTGGGTGATAATATAGTTAAGATATTAATTTGTTTTTTAGGTATATATTTTATTTATAATGGCATACAAGGGCTAATAGAAGGTTTAACAACTGGAGAAATGACAGTTTATTCAAGAGGAGGGGGTAGATCAACATTTCAATATCCTAATTTTATTTATGTAGCTGCTTGTTCTATTTTGAGTGGTGTAGCACTGGTAATATATTTTATTCAGGAGCAGATAAAATATATTAAAGAAAAGTAATATGCATTTTGAAAATTAGATGATCTTTTGTTTGAGTCATAGGTAACAACCCGTGGATTTACGTTGATCCTGAACCAGCAATTGAGAAGTGTTTTCATGCATGAGCTTGTAATGATCCAAGCAATAACTCAAGGTATATTAATGTTGAGTTATATTATGCAAGTGTGGATAGTGAATCAAAGTACTATGATTTAACCTATGTTTATATAATGATTCTTGATCAGGTCAGGTAGCATATTTATAAGTATTATTGTTATTTTTTATCAAATAGTTGCAGGTACTACTGTAATTGATTCGAAAAACTGATTTATGTAATTACTATCTATCTTCAGTACTAATTTTCTTGACAATTTCAACTGGAAGGTGGTACTTTTCAATTAAATATTCACCAAGTGTTATTTTCTGTTGATTGATATGATAATAGCTGCCGACATTGCACGATTTACCGTTTTTTAGAAGGACTTCATAGGAGCAATCATCCATTTTTTTACGAATTTCTATTGTTGTAACTACATTTGTTCTAATAAGATATACTTTGCGTATCCTAGTAATATCGATAATGCTAATCTGTTTAAAAGGGACAAATAAAAAATATTGAGTGATGATTAAGTTGTTAACATGATAAAAATTACTGATAATCATAATGTATAAAATAATAGGTGTGAAGATAAAAAACAATGAACTTGTAAACGTTAATGTAGCTATAGAAACAGATAAAAAAAATGCACCAAAGAAAAATTTGTGTCGATATAAAAAAAACATATTCTATCTCCTAGATTTTAGAATATGTACTATTATACTAGTATTGGATCAAATAAGATACATTAGTAAGATAGAATGTCCCCAAAATGACTACACAATATAAATTTGCTCGGTTTTGAGCAGTGCTGATGTGGTCATAGATAGATTCAAAGTGATTTTTCTCTTAGATTGATCACATAAATTTTTCATCCCTTTTTTTAATCCTGCTAGTATCCCTAAGAGTCATTTCTACTTTCCCGTTTTACTATTATATAAAATTGTTCTAGATCAAAAACATCTGTTAATTTTGAAGTGAATGATATAACAGGTGATTGGATAATCGAATCTGGTGACGTTATACATATGGAAGGACAAGCAGTGGGTCCTAATGGACGAATAGTAATTTAACCAAATAAAGGAATAAAAACAATTAGTGTAGGGACTTATAAAACCATAATAAAACAGGCAGGTATATAACATGAAAAGAGTATCATCATTTTATGCTATATTTTCATATGCTCCTGATGGAATTTCAATTGAATTCCCAGATCTACCAGGCTGCTTAAGTTGTGCTGATTCTACAGAAGAAGGTGACCTGATTAAGCAAAATTGTAACACTGCATAGAAATTTACTAAGCATAACTTGCTTGTAAGTGACAAGTTATAAATACGATATGGGTGGTCATCTTACTCAGATTCAATATCCTGATGGGAATACAACACAGAAAAAGTACGATGAGCTAGGTCGATTAATGGAGCAGAAAGATCCTAAAGGACAAGTAGAGAAGTTTTACTATGATGAAAATAGTAATATAGCAAAGCAAGTCGATCGTAATGGAAATGACTTTACTTACACTCACAACCAGCGCGATGCATTAGAGCGACGAGTAAGCAAAGATGAAACAATAAAGTATACGTATGATGATATGGGTCGAAGGCTCACGATGGATGATGCTACAGGTACGACAAGTTATCAATATGATGAGTACACGGGGCAACTCCTTGAGATGACGTATTCAGATGGATTAACGTTATCTTATACGTATGATGACAATGGAAATCGTACAACGATGACTGGTCCGTTTGGTGGAGAGACAACGTATACGTATGACAATATGAATCGATTGAAAACGGTAGGTAGTAGTTCAGAAGTCAATGCCACTTATTCATACTACACCAACGGTATGTTACAACAATCGTCATTGAATAGTGCATCACCAATGACTACAGATTATACGTATGAGGGCTTGCAATTAGTTACGTTGGATCATGTAAGTAATGGAAACACAGAGAATAGTTATGACTACAACTATGACGGAAACAAAAATA
>NZ_QXJP01000041.1 GCF_004115085.1 Longirhabdus pacifica
GGTTGCTACTCCAAACCTCTCATCATAAGGTTTGGAGTGTTGTATCTATTATTTCATCGCTTCTTCTAGCAATTTAATGATTTCCTCGTAGTTACCTTCCTCTCTCTCTTCTTTTGCAAGATCTAGTGCTGTTTCAGCAGGATGGTATTCATTAGGTTTAGTCTGCAATGTTGGATCAGCATCAGCTGCAAGTAACATTTTTACTGTTTCTACATTTCCCGATCTCGCTGCGTACATTAACGCAGTGTAACCAGAGTTACTTTGTACGTTAACTTTCGCACCTGCATCGAGTAACATTTTTGAGGTTTCTGCATCACCTTTTACTGCAAGCATCAAGGCTGTACTTCCTGACTCGTTTTGCATATTAACATCCGCATTTGCTCCAAGCAATGCCTTTACTATTTCTTGTGCTTTGATTATAACCTCAGCATCTCTATAACCGACTATATTCATAAGTGGTGTTTCCCCGAATTCATCTTGATGATTTACATTTGCACCTTTATCAATTAAATATTTCGCTACATTCACTTCTTTTAATCTTAATGCATTCATCAATGGGGTTTCTTTTCTTTCATTTTCAATATTGACATCTGCTCCCATATCTACTAATAATTGAACCAATGCAAAATTATTAATAGTACGTGTTGCATTAATTAGTGGACTAGTTTTATCACTCACAATATTGATATCCTCTTTATTCGCACCTTGTTCAATTAAAAAAGTGACAAGCTCTTTATTTTCAAGTGCAGCTATCGTAAGTGGAGTAAATCCATCATTGTCTTTCAGATCCATTTTTGCACCAGCATCCAATAATATGCGTGCCATGTCGACACTATAAGCTAAATGTAATGCTGCTTGTCCTTCTTCATTTTGGAGATTTACGTTGGCATTTGCTTTCGTTAATGCAAGTACAATGTCCTCTTTTGATGTTTGCTGCTCTTCACTGCGTAAGCGATAAAGTGCAATGTTAAGTGCGGTATTCCCCTCAACGTCTTGTAGATTTAAGTTAGCGCCCTTATCAATTAGTTTTTGCACTACTTTGCTATGTCCTTGTTCCGCAGCAAACATAAGTGCTGTCGTATCTTCATATATTTTTTGAGATAGCACATCTATGTTAGCCCCAGCCTGTAGGAGGTAAGATACCATTTCCGTATCGCCGTTTTGCGCTGCAAGCATAAGTGACGTTAATCCTTTTGAGTTTAACTGATCTAAGTTAGCTCCCGCTTCCTCTAACATTTGCACTGTTTCTTTATCCCATTGCGCTGCTAGGGATATTAATGTATCTCCAATTTTATTTGTTGTATTGATATCGAATCCTTTATTTATGATTTGCTGTAAAGCTTGTTTGTCTCCATCTATCATAGCTTCTACTGCTTTATAAAAAGGCTGGTATGCTTTATCAATCGTTGGATTAGCTGCAAGCATAGCAGAAATAATTTCTTTGTTACCCTCTTTAAGTGCTGTGTCTAACAGTGTTTGCCCCTCCATAACAAAGCGTTGATCTGGAAGTAGCTCCACATTAACATCTGCATTTGCATCCAGTAAAAAGGCTACCAGCTCTTTGTTGTTATTTGTGATTGCCATTTGTAACATGGTTTGACCATGTTTATTCCTTGCATTAACATCTTCACCATTTACTATTAACTGCTTCATAGTAGTAAAGTCGTTACTTCTCAATGTTTCATAAAAGGCTTCAATTAAAGCTGGCGTCTTCGAAGCAGAAATGTACACCACATTATCATCACTCCAACTAGTATCTAGGTCAATTCCAGAAAACAGAGCATTCAGGGAAACATAAATAACATTCTCTTTCATTTGAATCGGTAGTTCTACTGTTTCAAGCTCACGTTCTTCTTCAAGCATATACTCTTCATCCATATACTCTTCATCATATGAAGAAATTTTTTCCGATATAATTTCTTTCATCGTAATTTGACCATCAGCAATCTTAATATTGGATGTTTGATCCTGATACGTATAAACCATGTTTTGTGCGTCTATTACTTTCACTGTTCCACCGATGGCTTCTATTGTATCCACAAAAGGAACAAAAATATTTGCCGTAAGAAACCCTGGGTCCTCCACAATTTCTTCATAATACGGAGCATGTTCTGTTTCCAACTTATACCCATCGATAATGATCATAAAATTTATGTTCTGTATTTGTTCATTTGCATTCGTGTTTACATTTGCTAATAACGTAGCTGGTTGCGTTCCATCCGCGACGGCAAATATGCCTCCTGTTAAACTCGTCATCACGAGCACACCACTTGCAATGACCACCCCTGCTTTTTTCTTCTTTACGTTCATAATCGATACTAATCGCTTCTTCATCTCTTTTTTCCCTCCATAAAAGTTTGTCGTTCATGTTTACATCATTTGCAACATAAGAAGTTGCTACTCCAAACCTTATGCGTAAGGTTTGGAGTGTTGTATCTATTACTTCATCGCTTCTTCTAGCAATTTAATGGTTTCATCATAATTTTTATCTCGTATATATTTTTCATTTGCATAGTCTAATGCCGTTTTAGCAGGTAGTTTAAATCTTTCATCAGGTTTTGTCTTCAATGTTGGATCAGCATTAGCCGCAAGTAACACTTTCACCGCTTCTGCATTTGCCGATCTCGCTGCTTCCATCAACGCAGTGTTACCATAGTCATCTTGTACGTTGACTTGCGCTCCTGCATTTAATAGCATTTGTATTGTTTCACCATCTGCCAACCCTGCTGCGTCCATTAGAGCCGTACTACCTCTGTCTCCTTTTATCGTTACATCTGCACCCGCTTGTAACAATAGTTTGGTTACTTCTTCTCTCTTCTCTTCTCCATTCACGTTATATGCATCATCATATGAAAATGTAAACATCAGCGGAGTCATACCATCGTTTACAGCATTTACATCTATATCTTGATCGATTAAATACGCTACTAAATCTACATTATTACTCACAATTGCTTCAATTAAAAGAGAGCCCTCTTCTATATTCACGTTTGCACCATCGTTCACTAACTGTTTAACCTTTTCCAAATCGCCATCGAAAATAACAGCACTTTTTAATGCTTCTGATCCAAAGCTAGCATCGCTTTCCGTTGCTCCTTTTGAAAGTAGAAGTTGCTGCATTTCTTTATTTCCATTCATCACTGCCTCATCCAGTGCACTATATCCTCCTAAGTTTCTAACATCGAGATTGATATTATCGTCCGATTCTATGATTGCACGAGCTAACTTAACGGACGGACTTAAATGTAGTGCCGTTAAACCAAAGTAATTTTGTTTGCTACCATCAGCACCTGCATTAACTAAAGATAGTGCTAATTCTTCACGTAAAGAAGTTCCCCCATGATGTGTTAATGCCATATGTAATGCTGTGTCTCCGTTAATATCTTGTAAATCTACATTTACACCTGCATCCAGTAATACTTGCACTGTATCTTTATGACCCTCATATACTGCAAACATAAGTGCGGAAGACTGTGAGGATTGGTAGGCTTTTGGTGCTTGTTGTAGATCTTTATTTGCTCCTTTTTGCAGTAAGTAGGAAACAACTTCTGTATTGCCTTTCTCAGCTGCTTGCATTAATGGTGTCATACCTTCTGAATTCAATGTATCCACGTTCGCTCCTAATTCAGTCACCATAGCCACTGCTTCTTTATCCCATTGAGCTATTGCAGATAATAATGTATCTCCAGCTTTATTTGGTGTATTCATGTCGAATCCTTTATTCTTCACTTGCTGTAATGCTTGCTGGTTATTATCTAGTATTGCTTGAACTGCTTCATAAAATAATGCATCATCATTGAATTCTGACGTAGCGTTAAGCATCATAGACAGTATCTCTGTGTTACCTTCTTTAATTGCTATATCTAGCAATGTTTGTCCTTTCATTAGATATAACTCTGCGTTAAGATCTACTTTATTATCCAGTAATAACTTTACTAACTCTTTATTTTGTTTTTCTATTGCCATTTGTAAAAGGGGGTCACCATGGCTATTTCTTGCATTTACATCGGATCCATTTGTTATTAATTGCTTCACTTTGCTCAAATCATTTTCTTCATCTTGTACCGCTTCTACTATAGAAGAAGGATTCTCTGTAACTAAGTGTATGATATTGTATTCATCATCCCAACCTATGTCTGCTGGTAGAACTCTGTGTAATTCGTCAAGAGAAACATAAACAACATTCTCTTTTGTTTGCATCGATAGTTCTCTAATGTTAAGTTCACGTTCTGACTCATCGCCGACTGGGAAAGCAATATTGGTTACTTCTGTATTTATTTCTTTCATTGAAATTTGGTCGTTAGCAATTTTAATATTAGATGTCTGATCCTGATACGTATAAACCATATGTTGTGCATCTGTTATTTTCACTGTTCCACCAAAGGCTTCTAATGTATCTACAAAAGGAACAAAAACACTTGATGGATAGTCTTCTGGGTCTTCCTCATTTTCTACATAATATGGAGCGTGTTCTGTGTCCAGCTTATATCCATTGATAATGATCATATGCTCTGCATTTTGTTTGTTCTCATCCGCAACGTTATTCACATTGTCTAATAT
>NZ_QXJP01000003.1 GCF_004115085.1 Longirhabdus pacifica
AGCTTTCTCCAAGCATCACTATTCTTTTATCTTCAAGAACTTCTTTTAAAAACTCTAAATCACTGTAATCTTTACTGTCCAATGAAATAGATTGAATTTCATTCGTCTCGTTCACCTCGGTTGTCTCATCTTCATTTTCTATAATGTTTTTGTCTTCTGTGTCTGTTGCCTCTTGTTCTGTACAGCTAGATAAAAGAACAACCACACATATTAATAGCATCGCATATAAACCTTTGGATATTGTTGAGTTTTTCATATACACATCTCCTATTAAATTAGAATAAACTTGACACTCAATATGGTTGATATGATGGTAATACTGCAATAGTGACACCCTTACAATTATTTATCATATGTTCGTATGTACCTGTTACTATCATGTGTGATTCAAATTTCCGTCCAACAAACATAAATTACAATTAAATTCTATTATAAAGGAATTTTATTCTAAATATTAAATTTTTACAAGAAAGAGACTAAAAATTCGAATAAATTTGGTATGCAAAAAAGCCCCGCTAATACAAGCAGAGGCTATAACTACATCCCTTACACAAAAACACCTAGTTCATAAGACAAACAACCATCATATTAATTCGCTATGATTACAACCGTCAATCTATTATAGCAGGAAGAATATATTGCTCTAGCAGTGGCCATCTTTCTTGTGGATTTTGGATTGTCTTTGATGTCATCACGACCACGAGATCTTGATGTGGAATACAAAATATATGATTACCACCGCTTCCCGCTGCCGTATACGCTACTTGATCTTCCAATTGAATTAACCACCAAAGGTATCCGTATTTATTTTCATTCATGGCAACCGAATCTCTTATCCATGTGTCCGATATGATCTGCTTATTGTCCCATTTCCCATGATTTAAATATAAAAACCCAAAGCGAGCTAGATCACGAACGGTTGTTGTTAATCCCCACCCACCGGTTGTAATGCCCTGCGGATCGTTAACCCAACCGTTCAGCTGATCTCCAAACAAATCTTTCATTCCAAACGACTTCATGTACGCATCTTCTATCTCCTTCATCCCTATGTGACGAAATAAATGATAATTAGCAAATGCACATGCGGACATCCCCGTCGTAGCAGTAAGGATAGCAGACAGTAAGTGTGTCCCTGCCGTACTATACTGAAACTTTCCTAACGGAAGCTTGTTATCCAACTGTTTCAAAATATAATGCACCCAGTTCTTTTGTCTGGCTAGCCGATCAAACGGTTCATGCTTCCAAGGGAATGGAGCTGTCATCATAAGGAGATGCTTGATCGTTATGCACCGTAAAGACATGGAACTAGAGGGAGTGATCGCTTCAGGAAAAAACTCTACTATTTTTTGATCTACACTATCGATATACCCTTTATCTAGTGCTATCCCAATAAGCGCAGAAATCACGCTTTTTGTCAGTGATGCTACATGTTGTGTATCGTGCATAGAAAAGCCGTTAAAGTATTTTTCATATGCGATATATCCCTTACGAATAACGAGGAGTCCCGTCATATTTTTATAATGACTATTTATCATGTATTTCATATTCTCTATCTTTTGTGGATCCATCCCTACATCTTCAAGTGATGCGGTCTTCCACTCTTCCGTCGGCCAGTAGTCCCTTTCATAGATGGAGGTCATCATGATAGACGTAGATACCTCCCTATAATTGAATTTGGATTATCTTTTAATGTATCCGGTGTTCCTTCTGCAATAATTTCTCCTCCACCTGCGCCTCCATCAGGACCGAGTTCTATTAACCAGTCACATGCAGACAGAACTTCTGTATCATGTTCAATGACGATGACGGAATTCCCTTTTACTACTAACTCATCTAATAAAGACATTAATTTAGCGGTATCGTATAAACTTAATCCAACAGTTGGCTCGTCTAAAATATATAGCGTTTGTTCTTTGCGCCTTTTCCCTAGTTCCTTTGCAAGTTTTACACGCTGTGCTTCGCCTCCACTCAGCGTAGGAGTAGGCTGACCTAGCGTCATGTATCCCATACCCATGGAATGAAGAATGTTCAATGTTGCAATGATAGCTTTATGATCTGCAAAAAAAGTAATGGCTTCCGTAATGGTCATGTCTAGAATGTGAGCGATATGTTTCCCTTTATAGGTGACAGATAAAACTTCATCATTGTATCGTTTCCCATGACAGTCTTTGCACGTAGAATAAATGAAGTAATTTCCTCCTAACCATTGCTTTTCCTGTCCATTACCTTCACAAGTCGCACAAGCCCCTTTCGTGTTAAATGAAAAATGACCTGCCGTTAAATGTTGCTCTTTAGCTTCAGGTTGTTCCGCAAATAGTTTCCGTACTTTCTCCCATATACCAATATACGATAGAATTGTAGAATTTTTATTTCTTCCAATAGGAACTTGAGAGACTTCAACGTAGTCTGATATGTGTGTTACGCCTTCCAACGCCCCCGCTTCTACTGTATTTCTTTTCCCATCTAATTGCTTCTTATAAAAAGCATCCTCTGCGTAGGTTTCGTTATCGACTTGTTGATGAAAATGGCGGTGAAGCAATGAAACTAACGCGTTTGATATTAGGGAGCTTTTCCCACTTCCAGACACACCTGTGACACCAACAAGCATGCCAAGCGGTATCGATGCCGTAATATGTTTCAGATGATGTATATTCGCTCCGCTGATCGTAAGCTTAGGAGTATGTTTTGTCATAACCATGGATGGATTGGTTCTAGTTGTGATTTTCGTTTTCCCTGAAAAATAGGGTGCAGAAATAGAATGGGTAGATTGCATAAAACCATCTACACTGCCTTGATACACAACCTGTCCTCCTTCCACTCCCGCTTTCGGACCAATTTCAATGATATAGTCTGCCATTTCTATTGTTTTCTTGTCATGCTCCACCACGATCACCGTATTCCCGAGTTCCTGAAGATGTCGTATAGATTGAAGTACTTCCAGCTTTTCACGTTCGTGTAATCCTGCAGTTGGTTCATCTAAAATATATATCATACCATCCATTTTTGATTCTAGATGATCATGGAGAAAGACCCGCTGCAGCTCGCCTCCGCTAAGACTTGGTAATTCCCGATATAAAGATAAATGTCCTAGACGTATTTTAATTAAACTATTCATTTTTTGGAGGATGTCTTGCATCATAACATATTCACGTTTTGCCGTTTCTTTCATTTCTTGCTGTTGTCTGTCTTCCTGCTCTAGCAAATTTACAATAAAATGTTTGAGGTCTGTCAAGGTCATACTTGCTAATTCACCAATATGCTTTCCATTTAGCGTTACATTTCGTGCTTCTTCTCCAATTCTAAACCCTTGGCATGCAGTGCACTCACTAAGTTCAAATAGCCCACCTGAGTTGTCCCCGTCTTTTACAAAACGATTTTCCAAAATTCTGTGTAAGCAATAACTACGATGTTGGCTATTACTTTCTACGTACTGTCCATATAAAATGTCTAATTTCACTTCATCTGGTATGACGGTAAATGGCATATCAATATAGTCTGCAAACTTTTTATAAAACAACTTTAAATACCCTGGTTTAGGATTTACAGTATGGAGGACTTGCTTCAGGGTCGTATGCTCATCAGGAATTAATGTATTTAAGTTAATTTCAGCATATGTTCCCTTACCCGAACATCGAATACACATTCCATTCGGGTTGTTATATAAAAAGTAACCAACAGGTAAAGATTCTTCTACATGCTCACATTGTGGGCATGTAAAGTAGCTATCTAGCATGGTGCCACATACACTACAGCTAATCTCTCTTTTCATTGCAAAAAGCAAAGCCATCATCTTGAGGATGTTCGTTTTTGTTCCTACAGTAGAACGTGTGTTTCGCTGACGTATCATATTCTGCTGCACCGCAATAGTAGGGCTTATTCCAGCTATGTGATCAAACTTATCTTCTTCGACCAAAGCCGTAAACACACCTAAAGACTGTAAATATTGTTTACGACCTTCTTCAAAAATAATATCGAATGCAAGACTGGATTTACCCGATCCGCTTACACCTGTCATCACAACTAACTTGTTTTTTGGTATGGAAATATCTATTCCTTTCAAATTGTGAAGTCGTGCACCTTGTATGACTATGTTTTTCATTCCATCACCTCGTAACCTTAAATTGTTTCAAGGAAGGAAAATGGCTACAGTGATTTTATAGGTAAGTAAATGTCGATCTTACTTTTTTTCTCCGGATGTGTCGCAGGGTCATTCTGATACACTTCAAACACCGCACCTTGATCTGGCTGAAGTCCACTTTGGGGAAGCCATTCACTATACATATAGTCCCAAGCATAGTGGTATTCATGCGCTTTTAATGTAAAATGGAAAATAGCGTAATCTCTTGATGGAATCGTGATATAACCGAATGGATCATGCTCTTTACCTTTTTGTGAAACAGAGAGACAAATGCTGGTATGGAGGTGCTCTTCTTCCGTAAATGCTGGATGATCATGATAGATGACAAAAGGTCTACTTTGATCAGGATGCATCATTTTTTTTACTTGGGCCAAATGAAAAAGCTTTTTTAACGATACTGGAAATGAAGCAGCTAACTGCTTGTACGTGCCTTTGTGCCTGACATAGATAGCGCGTATCTCTTCTATGACCCGTAACTCCACGCTAGGCTTTTCTACACTGACATTTTCCTTCCTGAACGTCATTGCTTCATCATTGTAGCTTGGTATAAAAATATTGGCTTTGCCATTCTTGCTATCCACTTTACCGTGCTTGCTAAATTGCTGTCTCGCTTCAGAAGCACTCATGCCGTAATGTTTTTTATACGAACGTGCAAATACAGCAGAATCTGAATAACCTAATTCTGTTGCAATTTGGGTGATACTCATCATAGGGTTATGTAAAAGTAAACTTGAAGCTCGTTCTAATCTGATGCGATTAATATAGCATAACAGCGTTTCCTTCATCATCCCTCGGAAAATCCTACTAAAATGAAACTTAGAAAATCCCGAAACGTCCGCAAGGATATCCACCGTGAGATCGTCATCTAAATGGGTCTCAATATAATCTTGTACTTTATTGATACGTTTTTGATATTCACTATGTATGTCCATATATTATTCTCCTCTTCATAACCACGGATGGTCTTTGTACAATGTTTTTAGTGCGTGAGTAAGCCAACTTTTTTGTTCATGATACAGTTTCTCGAATACATGGTTAAAATCTTGTATATCTTTAGATCTTGGCTGTTTAGATTTATAGAGCAATGCAATTTCAGGACTGAGAAATGGTACTTCTTCTTTTGTATATAAAATCGTTTTTTGTAACTCTCTTATGATACGACTGTCCCTGCGATACACCCAAACATCTTCTGTTTTTTCGTTTAGCAATATTTCTATTTTTTCACTCTTATGCTGTGCATACGTTTCATGTATGGGGAGAGGCAGCCATTCGTTCTCATCCCATGAGCTTATTACTCCATTAGCTACTTTCGTAAACACCCATCCACTTAAATATTGTTTTAAACCCTGTTGATTTTCCCGAAAAATAATAATTTCAATATCATGATGATGTCTTGTTACTTTGTTTAAAAACAAATCGATGGACCAGCCACCCGCTATAGCCCATGGATGAGGGTAGTTTTTCATACGTTGATACAAGTTGGAGCAGATTTTCATTTGTTAATCTCCTCATCTTTTATTCGCTTCATCTTGTTTTCTATGAAAAAAAATGATTTTATTTACACTTTTTCATCTTGTCTATTATTATAGAATGGCAAATGTGTGCCCATCATAAGCGGTTTAACCAATTAGCAACGATATAAGTCAATCGTACAAACCATCTGAACGTCACTGTATATACTATAGTGTTATTTACCTTAAAAGGATGTGACACGAAACGATGCAGTTAACAAAAAGGTTATGTATGAAATTTGGTGAAATCATTGGCGGAGAAGTGATAGGACTTTCTGCATTACCTGAGTATTGTGGTGTAAGAGTTTTTCGTACGTTCAAGGTCTCGATTCTAGGAAGAAATAGCACCTCTCCATTAGATAGTATCTTTTGGTTTCAAAGTACTAAAATTCCGGGTAAGACGTTAAATTTAGGTTTCTTAGCCCTATTAGAAAAAGAAGTTGCCCCTATTGTTCGCTTATTGACGAAGCAAAACATTACCGTGACTTCCATTGAACAAAAATATCTTTTCTCCAAACCTAATATGATCAATGTCTTCTTTCAATCCGTAGAAAACCCTTTTCAATTTGCTAAAAAAATGAGAGTCATTGTAAACAAACTACCATTTATCCATAAAAGACCAACGCCGGGACCAAGCAGAAACAAAAAGTTTAGAATATTATGTAAACAATTCAATAACATTATTGGTGGATCGCCTAATGTCATTGGAGATTGGTGTGAATCTGTAAAAGAACGAGATATAAAGGTTACTGTTATGGGTATTCCAACTACAATACTAAGTACAAGACTTCTCGCATTCTCCTTCCAATCTGTAGATGCCAATGGTCGAGCGCTATGTATCGGTATGGTGACATTAAAAAGAAACGAAACGAAACGGTTTTTAGCTGTCCTAAATAAACAAGCAAAAACGATCCCCTCCTCTCTTTATAGTCGTTGGTTTATCAAACCGAATTTAATTTATCTTAATTTTGTTCGCATTCAAAAGCCACTTGTCTTTGCTAAACAGATGAATCAAGCTGTGAAAGTATTGAACGACCATCACGCTTGTAAGTGTTAAAGCCGACATATGAATCTATCTTCTATTATGATAGTGAACCCGCGTTGCTGATCCATATCGTTTAACGATGACGACTTAAATGCTCATGTCTTAACTTCCAACCTTCTTCTTCATCTTTCAAAAATACATTCGTCGCTCGCCCGCTACCCTTAACAAATTCACCATCTATATATCCTTCGTAATGATAGGTGTAAATGCACGTTGCAGAATGATCATCCACAGTTATCCACTGAATGTCACTGGCACCATAAACTTCTTCTTTTATCGTTTCCCATGCTTGTTCAAAAAACTGCTGTATGTCCTCCATCGTCGTACAGCTTTTACCTGTAAACCAGTACACCGCATGAGGATGAAGAAGTTTTTTTACGTTGTCAAAATCATGTGTATTGGTTGCTTCAATATAGCGCTGTAACGCTTGTTCGTGATTCATACTGTTACCTCCTATGATTCTTTCATTATTGCCTCCTTACATGTATTCGATAAATGTTGTCCATTTCTTTTTTTTATTTTTTTCTTTTATTTTCTAAATATTAGTATTTTCCCATTTACATATCTTTCATTAAAATTTAAATAAGCAAACTCCTTATGACATCCATATGATAATAAGATACCAATAGAAAAGGAGTGCTGCATCTTATGTCACCACCCTATGAAAGGAAGACGTTCAAACTCAATCCACAGCAAAACAATGGATTATTGGGATACTATTTTAAGGATAAAGATTTAAATGACCTCGCTTTCACGAAAGTAGATTCTACTGTCGATTTCGATTGGAAAGGAGCTTCTCCTGATCCACAGCTAAGCCATGATCGCTTTTCTATACGATGGATGGGAACGGTCACCCCGCTATACAGTGAAGTATATACCTTTTATGTCGCTAGCGACGATGGTTGTCGACTATGGATTAATGATCAATTGATAGTGGACAGATGGGTAAACCAGGGTCTACAGGAATGGAGCGGACAAATTCTCGTTGAAGGTAACCAGCCACAACAAATTAAATTAGAATATTATGAAGATACTGGAGATGCTAGAGTCTACTTAAGATGGTCAAGTCCTTCGCAAAGCAAAGAAATTATTCCTACTACTCAACTGGCTCCTCCTTCTGCACCGCCAGATCACAATACATTTCCACACGTTGTGGATGCTAGGGAATTTAACGCTATACCGATAGAAGAAGTTGCTAATTTCGATAGTACAGAGGCGCTCAATAATGCGATTGATAGTGCCGTAACAGAAGGACTGCCGTTATTTATTCCAAAAGGCACGTATCGAATTACAGATAGTTTAGTGGCTGCCTCTAATCAAGTGATGATATACGGTGCTGGGGCAAAAAATACCGTGATTAGGGCAGATGATAATACGGCTTATGACGGACTTATCGTTGGGACAGATGAACCAAGTGGTGTCGAACCGAGTGGATTTGTTAGAGATTTATCTATCGTTGGCAAAACAGCTCGTCCATCTGGTTTCAAAGCAGGCTTAAAATTAAATGCGATGCGTTCTTTTCAAGTACAAAATGTATTTGTAGACAACTATGACATTGGTTTCGATCTGATTAACAATTGCTATGGCAGTTATTTTATAATGCCCAGGACGTGGGCTGGCGTGAATGTAGGAGTGAACCTGCGAACAGGTCCACAGAGTGGAAATGACATTCAATTTTATAATGGATGGTTCGTCGGTAATATTGCAGCCGTTCATGTGTCGAATGACAGCGGTGGATTTCAATTTTATGGCGGTCAGATGACTTCTGGTTGGTACGAAAATAATATCAACGACGAGAGAGGGGTCATTACGTTAGGGAAGGATTATATTACAGGTCGCATTGGCGGAGTCGGGAACTTCTCCGTGGATGGTGTGAATTTAGAAGGGTTTAAACTATGTTGGGCTATTCGCTGTTTTGATACCGCAAAAGCGACATTTCGCAACGTAGGCATGCAAGCCAACGATCCTTCCATCCCTGCTATTGGCGTGTTTAAAAGTTCACTGATGGCACAATCTCGCATTGTATTCGACCGTTTTCAAGCCAATGGAAATTATTCCAATGCTAAATTAATACAAGTCGATAATACGTATGCCCTTGCATCCATAACGGAAGTGAACTGTGGTTACGGTGGTTCCATTCAAGGACAAGGAACGTTTGGCGGCAGCATGCTCGTACAATCTGAAATCGATATTGGGCAATCTTTATTTCGAAAAGATTACAGTCAGTTATTAATCGGATCGATCCTTCTCAGAGACAATAATGGTGCACTAGAGAAGTCTTCCGATTGGGGAACTACTTGGTCATTGCTATGATCGGATAGGTCGTATCTTTTTGTGTCGGTCTCATTCCATACTTCACAGCAATGCACTCTATTTCTTTTTTTGCTAATATCGTGTGAGCGGCGTCGGCTGGAATGTGTAATACATCTCCCGCTGAAACATAGGAAGCCTCCCCATCGAGGATGAATTTTCCTTCTCCTGATATGATGGTCCATACTTCATTGTGTTTTTCATCTCTTTGATAACTGATGTTACAACCTTGTTTGATGCACATTCTTGTTGTCAGTACTTCGTTACCAAATTGATCTTTCGTTACATCTAATACCTTCTGCCATCCCCATCTACTCTCTTCATACATCGGTCGCTGCTCTATGTGTTCTATCACTTGCTTAATTTGTGGACTCTGGGCCTTATCTGTAACTAAAATACCATCTGCGCTCGCTGCTACAACCATATCGGAGCAGCCAATGACGGTAACGGGGATGTCCAATTCATTAATAATATGTGTATTTTGCGAGTTTTCAGTCATGACAGCTTTCCCTGTCGTATGGTGACTCATTTCTTCTGTCAACGTATTCCATGTACCGAGATCTTTCCAATCTCCTTCATACGGTGTCACCACGATGTGCTCTGCTTTTTCTACGACTTCGTAGTCAAAGCTAATTTTATTTAAATGTGTATACTGTTTCACTAATGTTTCGTAATCTATTGGAATTCCTTTTTCTACTAGTAGGGAAATAAAGTACTCTAATTTAAAAGAAAACACACCACAGTTCCACAGTGCACCTTCCGTCATTAGTGTTTCCGCCATTGCTTTGTTTGGTTTCTCACTAAAACGCTGTACCGTATGATAGGTCGTTCCTTCTACGCTTTCTCTTTTATTTTCAGGAATAATATAACCGTATTTTTCGGATGGATGAAGGGGTTTTACTCCCATTAAAGCCAATTGTGCGTTGGAGTGGAGTATGATATGTTCTAACTCATGTATTTTTTGAAAGAACACTTCTTCTGTATAGGGATCGACTGGCATAACGGTAACGACTTCATGAAGGGGAACTTTTTCTACCGCATATAAATACACAGCAGATAGCGCAATAGCAGGAAACGTATCTTTTCGCTCTGGTTCTATAATAAGGGGAACATCTAAACCGAGTTGATTATAAATCATATCTTCTTGGGATTGACTTGTAGCGATATAGGCAGAAGATTGTAGACCTTGCTCATCCAACTGCCTCCATACCCGCTGTACCATCGATTCTTTTTCATTCCTCGTTGGGTGAGAGAGTACTTTCAAAAATTGTTTTGATCTTGCATCATTTGATAAGGGCCAGAGCCTTTTCCCTGATCCTCCAGATAGCAGTATAAGTTTCATATGCTCGCATCCTCCCAATTTTTTTAACTGGTCGTTTCTAGTCCATAATCCATCGTGTATATTTCAATTGAACGTTTTCATGTTGAAAATACTGTACAATGTAAATGACTTACAAATTTTTCGGCTGCGGTTTAATCCTTAGATAATGAATGACCTATCATGCTCTGCAATGTGTGTAGCACATGAACATTACATTTTTCCTTTTGTGTACAAAACGTAATAAGTCCGTATACGACTCTATTGTCTATATATTGTTTAATTTTTCTTTTTCTTAATCTATCACTAAATATAACGTATTCATGCCGCTCTGTGTTATCTAAATAGGTGATATGCTGCAAAATATTATGCCGAATGAAGTAAGCACAATGCACCACATCCACTTGTATCAGACCTTTGATCTCTTGTTGCTGTATTTTGTAATAAAACGGATGGTCTACAAAATAACCATTTGCACATGTTGCAAAGTGATAGTTTGAATAAGAGGATGTTGCATCATCGTGTTTCATAAATGGTCCTACTACAGGCAGCAACGTATCGTACATGCGTTGCAATGTGTTAGGAATAATGAAATTATCACAATCCACCGTAAAGTAATGCGTATGCTTTTGATTCGCCCATGCTATGGAGTCTTGTCTAATTTTCCCCAGCACTTGAAACCTCAGTGCATTCCATTCATGTGGTTTGTATTGTTCCACTTTAGCGTTAACATCACTATCATCATAAAAAATTTCATCATATCGATGGGCTACTTTGTTGATCCATTTTTTTAGTACATTAGCTGTTTGATCCACATTATTGTTCGTGCGAATGTACAATTTAATTTTAGAAGCAGGATAGGTTTGGTTTTCTATACACTGTAAGTAGTAAGGCAGTAAATGTTCTTTATCTTTAGCCAAAATAGCTATTGTAATCTTATCTGTTTCGTGATGATTGGTCATGTTTCTTTACCCACAATCCCTTCTTGAAAGTATTATATTTATATGCATGGTGGAAGGGCTTGTGCGCCTATTTGCGACGTTGCATGTCGGAGAAAATTCGAAAGCTAAATGTCCAAGGATTTTCTATGAAAGCTGCTTGGAAGCTGCTGCTTCATCTAGAGATGAATGGGACAGTGAGCCAGTTTGAAATCGTTGTAAGGCAACTTGCAAAAATTGGTTTAACTTGTTTTTAAATTGGTCAACATCAAATTTCATCGCATGCTGACGTATGATGGAGCCGTCCCAATGCTGCTTTTCTAATACGTTGACAGCTTGCACTACACTCTCTACTGTTTGATTTTGAAAAAACACACCGTTGATTTCTGGTACTACCGTATCCAGTGCACCACCTGCTTGATAAGCGATAACAGGTCTTCCAGCAGCATTCACCTCTAAAGGCGTGATTCCGAAATCTTCTTCACCTGGAAAAATTAATGCTCTGCAATTGGCCATTAACTTATTAATTTCTTCGTCTTCCAGTCTTCCTAAAAAAGTGACGTTAGGTTTAGCCATGGACTGCAATCGCTGTTTGTCTGGTCCGTCACCAACGATATATAATGGTATGCCTAATTCGTTAAAGGACTGTACGGCTAAGTCAATTCGTTTATAACTGACCAATCTAGAAACGACTAAATAATAATTGTCTACTTTAGGTGAAATGTTGAACCTAGACGTGTTAATGGGTGGAAAAATAACTTCGGCATCTCGCTGATAAAACTTCGCAATACGATGTTTGACAATACTAGAATTCGCGATAAATTGATCCACTCGAGAAGACGTTTTGACATCCCAATTTTTCAAGTACATCATATACAAACCGAGCATTCGTTTCATCACAGCAGGATTCGATTCACGCATCATGTAATTATCGTAATCCCATGCAAATCGCATCGGTGTATGACAATAGCACACATGAAAAGTGTGATCTGGCACTTTAATGCCTTTCATAAATGCACTACTAGAACTAATGACGATATCGAAATCACGAAAGTCAAAATCTTTTACCGCTATTGGGTATAACGGTAACATACGCTTGAAATTAGATACGCTGCCTGGTATTTTTTGCAGCCAACTTGTCCGAATATCGGCATTTTTCAAATTGTATAGTAATCGGCTAGAGTCTAATGCTGTCGTATAAATCGGTGCGTTTGGGAACATACTGTGCAGCACTTCAACAACCCTTTCCGCACCACCCATCTGGATTAAATAATCATGAGCTAAAGCGACTTTCATTTCACACCATCCTTTTTTTATTGTAGCAATCGTTGATAAAACTTCGTTAATTTGTGTGAAGTTTGTTCTATGACAAAATGCTGCTTTACCCGCTGCATTCCTTGTAAACCCATTTCTTTTCGCTGTTCCGGATGGTCGAGCATCCATTGTAATGCTTCACTAAGTACAGCTGGTTTGTTCGGTTCAATCAGCAATCCTGTTTCGTTCGGTACTACAATTTCTTTAGGCCCCCCTGCATCGGATGCAATAACGGGAAGTCCACACGCCATGCCTTCTACAATAACTTGTCCGAACGGTTCTGGTGTAATGGAAGTATGAATGAGTAAATGCGCCTTTTGCAGCCATGGTTTAATAGGATCGACATGCCCTAACAAAGTGACATTTTGTAAGTTTTCGTGTTGTATGAAGGCTTTAAGCTCTTCCTTATAAGCTTCTTCTCCAAATAAGGCGTCACCTGCCAGCCAAAAATGAACGTGCGGTACATCTTTCAGTAATTTTGCTGCTTGCAATAAAACGTGCTGACCTTTCCAAGCTGCTAATCTCCCTACAAGTAGGACATGAAATGGCTGTTCACGATGATCTTGATGTGCAGGATTCTCTAGTTTGTCGGCATAAGCGGAATAAATAATTTCTGCCCGCTGTAATTTTTTCTGAGGTAATTGTAATGTGGATAGCGTAGATGTTGAATTCGTAATGATTCCATCTGGTAAAATATGAACCAGTGTTCTCAATGTTTTAGCTACGAGAGGATGTAAGTATGGAGATGCGATTTGGTCTCGTATATGCCAAATCAGTGGCTTTTTCACTTTTCTTGCTGCTACTGCACCATAGAGTGCCGATTTCAATGAATTGGTATGTATGCCATCGATATTTTCTTGTGTCAGTATTTTTCCCAGACGATGCCCGTAGCGCATCATAGATATACAGGATGATAGTAAACTTGGTGTCAATGCATTGCGATTTCTATTGCGTACTTTTTCATCTAAAGGAATAATGCGCACATCCACTCCCGCTTCCTGCAACTTTTCCGCAAGTGGGCCGTGTTCTGCCAGGATGACCAAAGGTTCCACATCCTCATTGGGATGTGTTAACAAATTATATAATGCTACTTCCCCTCCACTCCAACGAGAAGTATGATCCAAATACGCTATGCGCAAGGTTCACTCCCCTCCTTTACTAACGATGATTTCAATACTTCCTCTACCTGTCTACTAACGACTTCCCATGTAAAATGCTTCTCCACGTACGCTCTGCACTCCGCTGATGTGGGCCACTGTTCTCTGTTTTTTATTACGTGTTTCAGCCCTTCTTCCATATGCAAAGCCGACGTTCCTTTCAATACCATGTGCGGTGAAAAAGGGGTTAGGATTTCACTATTCCCACCTATAGGTGTAGCGACAACTGGCGTCCCGCTTGCCAACGCTTCTACAGTAATTAGTCCAAAGCCTTCTAAAGCTTGCGAAGGAACAACGAATAAATCCGCAGCTTGATAGTACAATGGGAGCTTGTCCTGCGGAATGTATCCTGTTAGGAGTACATGATGCGCTAGGCCCAACGTTTGTATTTTTTGCTGCAACTGATCTTGTAATGCTCCCTTACCACCAATCACAAGCAACACATCATCTTCTTGCTCCACTACCTGTTTCCATGCATCCACAAGTTCCAACAATCCCATCCGATGCACTAATCTTCGAATAGAGAGTACTACTTTTTTTTGCTTCGGTAGTTGTAAAAGCTCTCTTATTTTTTCCTTATCTTTTGTAGGAAAAAATTGCTTTTCATCGGCTGCACCCACAATTTTTACAATGTGATGATCATCTACACGGTAATCATCCTGTAAAATGGCTCGAAAACGATCACTTAGCACAATGAATCGATCTGCTAGACGGTACATTTGCATTTCAATCGATTTAGCAGCTCTGCACTTTAATGCATGGAGAAAACCAGATCCTTCGACTTCCATCTCCTGACTCCATGGGCCGTGAAAACCTACCACTACCGGAATGTTTCTTTTTTTCGCTTCTTGAGCGACACCTAAGCTATATGGAGCGAAATGTGCATACACGACATCGACAGTGCCCTCATCCATCCATTTTGCAGCAGCGAGCTGAAATGCCTTTGTTTTTGTTTTTAATCCTTTATCTGGGGCCACAATGTTATGTAATTGAAACGTTGCTGGACTAGTCACCTGCTCTTTGCAGCTAACGAAGACGTCTAATTGATGTTCAAGTGCTAGCTGTTCCGCCATGGAGGATACATACGTATTTAATCCACCTGGCTGCTGATCTGGCCAACCCATGCCAATCATTAAAATATGCAGTTTATTTGTTTGCAACCTTCACTTCCTCCCTTCCCCGCTTTGAAGCTAGTGAAGAACTTGGCATATATTTTTCGTACAGTTTGATCTGCTTCATGAATTCGTAATAGCTCCAGAACACAGCGACAGCAAACCCGGCGACTCCTTTTTTGTACAATTGATGCACCATATATTTTTGCACAAATTTTGCTGGCGGACGCCACAACATATTTACCATATGAAATTTCTGTTTTTGCTCGTATGCCTGCTCTGCTTCCAACTTGGTATATCTATTAAAGCGCTGCACATGATCCTCTATACTGCGGAAACCATTATGCCATAACACCCCTTCTAATTGACCTGTCTTATCCTCTTCTACATCTGGTCTTTCATGGACGTGGGTGTCATTGATTTTCACACGCTTTCGATGGTATAACCGTACGAGATACTCTCCCTGTTCAAACCACTTATTCAGAAAGTTACCAATACGATATACGGCATATGCTGCTGTTTCTTCCTCTTTATTTTCTTTCCATTTCATGATCGATAATGCAAGCGGTTTGCTTACGATCTCATCTGCATCAATAAAAAATATCCAATCATGTACGGCTTGGTCTGCAGCAAAATTCCGTTGTTTCGCATACCCTTCAAAAGCATGATGAATGACCCTACAGCCAAGTCGTTCTGCTATTTGCACGGTGTTGTCTTTACTCCCGCCATCAACGACTACGATCTCATCTGCAACATGCATGCAGGATAAAATAGACTGTTCAATCCGTTCCTGTTCATCTTGTGCGATCATGACGACAGATAGTTGTTTAGATGATGTCACCTTTCTCTCACCCCTTCTCCTCTTATCGCTTTAGTTGTTGAAATAACCATCGTACATCTTGTGGCAATAAGAACAATTTCCACACCTTCACTTTTAATACGAACCAGTATTGCAACCATATAGCTACGAAACGGAAACAAGTCGCGATGAGTACGGCAGCACCCGCTCCAACAAGCCCCAATAATGGTTCTAATACGATGACGAGTGGCAAGGTTACACTTAACCCTATTCCTTGTGTCACCGTCACCTTTCCAGGAAGGTTCAAAGCCATAAACGCTTGCGCCAATATCATGATGCCACCTGCAAGAACGGCATCAAAAAGTAATATTTGAAAAATAGTAATCGCTTCAGCAAACGCTTCTCCATACAACAGCACGAGCACATAAGGCGCAATCACCGTTAAAATGAGTGCAATACATAAACCGATAAACATGCTGATGCGAAATACAGTAAGTGTGATGTCCACCACTTTTTCTTTTGCCATTCCAGTAGCTTTCGGAAATAGTACGGTAATGGCAGATTGGTAAATAATATTCACCATGCGAGCTAAACTTAATGCAACGACGTATAACCCCAATTCTTTTGCCGATAAAAATGCCACTAAAATGACTTTATCCAAATGATTGGAAATGTTACCCAGTAAGTCAATCCCATACGATCTAATGCCATATCCAAATAATCGCTGACAAGAACGCTTGAAGTGAAGCAACTTCCAGCCATATCGTTTTAACAAATGATGCGTGGACCACAGCACGATAGGAATCGTAGGTATTAAATAAGATAAACTGACCGAAACAGGGGTAAGTCTATTTGAGCTCATCAGCACGCATAATAACACCAACGTAGCAAATGGTGGGACATAACGCAGGCGATTATATAGTGTAAATTCCCCTTCTACCTGCAATACCGCATTATTCATGAGAAGCAGCATGACAATCGGAGCTTGCAATAGAAACCATTGTGCATACATCACCACTTCATGTGAAGAAGACTGCAGCCACCACGGAATAAAGAGAACGCCGATACCGATTGCTACAAAACCGAGCATCACACCCAACACGATAGAAGCAGAGAATAATGATGCTCTTTCCTCTTTGTAGCGCTTCATATTGTAAAGTAGCGCAGCGGGTAAACCGAAAGTGAGAATAAAAGGTAAAAATTGCGACCAGATCATCATCGCCGACTGATCTCCTCTTCCAGTAGGAGCTAGCCCTCTCGCTGTAATAATGCCCGTCGCCATATTAATAACCACAATACCTATGCTAATCACCATCGTCTTCAGCGTATGAGAAAATCCCGTATCAGCACTCCATATATTGCGAAATAATTGAAATGATTTCATTGCCCACTGCATCTATTGTCCCTCACTTAATCCAACATAAAACCATGTCACCATAGCACTGACGCCAACAAAACTATTGTCAGAAATCATCATAGCGATGGAACCACTGAACATCGCTATGCCAAGACATGGATACAACCCAAAACTGCGCATTTTCCATAACCTAAGCCAAATCAATAGGAGAAAGATAAAAAAACAACTTCCTATAATGACACCGTACGTTACAAAAATAGAGCCTACTCCGTTATCGAGTATTGCTCCTTCCCCTACATTTCCTTCATTATTTAACTTTGTCCCTTTTCCTTGTGAACCAAGTCCTTTTCCTAAAGGCTGGCCTGTAATCATCGGAATTAAATGTTCTGCTATTTGCATTCTCTCAGTATAGGAATGATCTTCTTCTAGTGAAGTTAAACTGTTAAACCTCTGTTCCACCATCTCTGAACCAGGAATGAAGGGTAACAAAAAATATACACATAAAGAGAAAAACACAAGCACGATGATTTTACCTAATTTTTGACCTTGTGTACTCCATATTAAATAGAGCAACACCGTCACTATGAGTCCAATCCACACCGATCTTACCAATGTTAAAACAAGACACGTCGCAATGATCAACATCGCAATCCAACCAAGACCGGATCGCCATCTTTTATCTAATAACATAGGAATTAATGCCCCAAACAAAAAGGCTGCTGCAGGCCCTGGAGAATTTAATGTAGAGAACACTCTAAGTTCATAAGGCACTGGACTTCCTATCGACATCATCTCTGCATTGTTCATCCAGAATACATCCCAAGGAGGGGCGAAAATAAACTGTATGATTCCATATAGAGACACAAAAAACGCAATCACAATATAACTAACAACTAATCCGTCTTTTTCTTTTTCACTAGGCGA
Source organism: Longirhabdus pacifica (assembly GCF_004115085.1). Classification (GTDB taxonomy): domain Bacteria; phylum Bacillota; class Bacilli; order Paenibacillales; family DSM-105158; genus Longirhabdus; species Longirhabdus pacifica. The sequence continues at coordinate 17,924 of NZ_QXJP01000003.1, forward strand.
TCGCAAAGCAAGATACGGAAACATTAAAAATGGAACCACATAATACAGCAATTCAAATACAGCAGATAAGGTATATTTCGTTATGCCCAATATCATGCCGTACGCTAAAATCACGGCAAACAAAAGCATCATTTTACTTATAAAAGGTGAAATCCGATCCACATTTTTCAGGATAGATAACATACACAACAAGGAAACGAGAAATGGAGCCAGTGCAATCAGAGATAACGAAGTATACTCGTTCATGGACCAGTCGACGACTCTCCTCAGTTCTGGTGCAACAGCCCACACAGCTAACACATACGGCATGTATCCGATGGAATCTCTTAGCACAAGTACGAAACCGATAAACACAAGAAGTACTACGATCATGATTTCCGTACTTGTATGTATGCCTAGTTTCGTTACCATACGACCAATGATAAGGGAGGTAAATAAGATAAATAGTCCTAGCCACATGCGCAACATAAACGGTTTCGACATCCAATTTTCCATACCTTATTGGCTCCCTTTTACATCCATTCAAATCATTTAGCTCAACATATATATCGTTTCTTCATCTAATATTTCTTTCAACCCTTGGATGACGGAATCACGCAGTTCCTCATTGTGGAGCGCGAATTGAATACTCGTTAAAATAAAGCCAAGTTTCTCACCCACATCATAACGCGTGCCTTCAAAGTTATATGCATACACACTATCGATTTCATTCATTTTTTGAATCGCATCCGTTAATTGTATTTCACCGCCAGCTCCCTTTTCCTGCATATCCAAGTAATCAAATATTTCTGGTTTAAGAATATATCTTCCCATAATCGCTAAATTAGAAGGAGCACTTCCTTGTTTCGGTTTTTCGATGAATCTATTCACTTCATACAACCTACCCATTTGTTCAGCGTAATCGATAATGCCATAACGGTGAGTTTGGTGTTCTGGCACCTTCTGCACGCCAATGACCGAGGCGTTAGTCTCTTCATAGTGGGTCATTAGTTGCTTTAAACAAGGTTCTTCTGCCACCACGATATCATCGCCAAGCAACACTGCAAATGGTTCATCGTCAATGAATCTTCGTGCACACCAAATCGCGTGGCCTAACCCCTTAGGTTCTTTTTGTCTAATATAATGGATATCAATGGATGAAGATCGTTGTACTTCAGTGAGCAGATCTAGCTTTTCAGCGTCCATCAGCCTATACTCCAACTCAAATGCATTATCGAAATGATCTTCAATCGCTCGCTTTCCTTTTCCTGTAACAATGATTAGGTCTTCGATCCCCGATTCGATCGCTTCTTCTACAATATATTGAATGGTCGGCTTGTCGATGATCGGCAGCATTTCTTTTGGCATTGCTTTCGTTGCAGGTAAAAAACGTGTGCCTAATCCAGCAGCAGGAATAACTGCTTTTTTAATTTTTTTCATTCCTCAGCTCTCCTCGACTTATAAAATTTTGGTCTTATCCATACATAGAGCACCATTCCCAAAATAGAACCAAACAGATCAATGATCACATCGCCGAAATATGGGGCACGGTTTGTAGAAAATATTTGATTCAATTCATCTATAGAGGCAAATAGGAGAATAATCATCAAAAAGCATATCAATTTAAATAGGACTCCATATGCCTTTGTCCATTGATGTATCCATCGAAATAAAAAAAAGCCTAAACACATAAACTCCAACACATGTGCGGCTTTCCGTATAAAAAATTCCACAAAACCATCTATTCCGAGATTTTGAACACTTATTTCTTTGTGATTATAATAAAAAGATATATCCATAAAAAAATGATGTACGTCCAAATTTAATAACATGTTATTTAACAATGGTCTGATATTTTGCTGCTCATAGCTTTGGGTAGAAAAAAAATAAATAAAAGATAAACATATGAGGATCGGAAGGCTATGAGCAACGCGCAATTTCCATCTCATGGTGATCTTACCTAGTGTAATAGATAAGCATTACAGCAATACATGATCTTATTGCTTTTACTTGTCATTGTCCGAATTAATCTATTCATTATAAATCCACTCCATGAATTACATCTATTTATATCTATCTCTTTAACTTTCTCTACGTCTATCTCTTTCCCTATATCATTATCATTTGTCAACATTACGGGCATCTAACCCCACCTCACATCATACTTTTGACAACACATGTCTAAGGCCATGATGGCCCACAGTATGACCGAGTGTCTCCAGTGATAAAGGTACAGTAGACATTACCTTTGATACTTTCACTTTTCTGACTTCTATCTTATTTTCCTATTCATATGTCATGTCATTAAGGTTTAATGAAGCTTTATATTTGAACGCTATATGTCACTTTCCATGGAAGCGTAGCGATGTTTCAATCTTCTTTTTTTGGAAACGAGTGTTTTACTTTCTATGCGTTCTTTTTTATCAAAAGCATGTACTACACATAATGTCTGCAATCCCATCACTTCCTGCACATCCGTTTCGTTTTGCATACTATCATCAAAATAATCAAGTAATATAACCGTAGTTAACCCTGCAATCATCGCGATTACGAAACTTACTACTAAGCTTGTAACTAAATTACTACTGTCTGGTTTAGCATCGTATTCTGGTATTACGTCATATAAAATGTCGACGTTGTCCACGTTCATAATCCCATTAATCTGTTCTTTGAAAACTTTAGATACAACATTAACTATAGTGGCAGCTTCTTCATACGATGTGCTTCTCATCGATATGGTCATGATGGGTGAGTCATCCATTGTTGTCATCTTGACCGATTGCATCAACCATCCCACAGACCATCCCATATCTGGATACTGCTCCACTACTTTATTCATGATAACGGGAGAGGAAAAAATTTCTTTATATGTATTTGTCAATAATATAGTTGAATTCAGCGTACTGAGGTCGAGCTGTGTCGTTCCATCTTCTGTTCTAGAAAAATCGTAAACTAGCAACTTCGTCGAAGCTTCATACATCGGCTCTGTGAGATATTGATTGGAAAGAAAAGTAGTCAAACAAGAAATGAGAATAAACAAAAAAATGACAATCCATCTTTTTTTGATCATATTCCAATATTTCACTAGTTCCACAACAAGTATATCTCTCCCTTTCTAGTTCTCAATAACGAATTATAGTATGAGTATAGCGAATGTATTTTCTTTTGAAAAATAGGATAATATGGTTATTGTTCATTATAAAGAACGTTTTTCTTGTGTTTTCTCGTTTATGCTTTAATATTCGCTTTTTCTGTTACTATATAACGAACGATTTTAATGAAAACGATTACAACTATTGCTTATTTTAAATAGGTAAGCACTACTAATACGTTCATACGGAACAAAATTTGATTACATTGAATATTCGGTTTTTTGTTATTTTATCTTCATCATTGCAGTGATCGTTTATATTCATGATTGCAAAAAAAAGAGAGTCTAAACGTTCTACTTGACTCTCCCTCTTTTTACATCAACTGTAATCAAAAGTATTACTCCTGAACGGAGAATGATTCTAGTTGCTCCACATTAGCAGTAACAATACGAATAAACTTCTCATGATTTTCTTTTAATACCCACTGATGCTTTGTTTTTGCCGTCATTTGTTGATCTGAAACCGTTATCGCATTCCAGTTAAATATCATTTCTATATGAATTTCATCGGGATTACCACTATCGATTTGGATATGTTCTATTTCATGTCTACTGGTTTTAATTTGATTTGGAACTTGTGCAAACCAAGATGCAAATTGTTCATACGTGGTCATCGGTTCCGTTGAAGAAAAATCTAAATGGAACGATTCATGAAGTAACTTTTGAAATGGCGTAGCATCTCCTTCACACGCTTCCATTAAATAAAGCCAGTAATGTACAAAACTTTGGGCTCTGTTTTCTACATATGTATCATGAAACGCATCGATTTGTATTTCTTCTACTGGAGTTATTTTAATTTCAGTAAACACCCATGTGCCGTTCAAAATGGATAGTTCAGTATCATAATGGATTTTTACCGCTCTTAATGCACCATGTTCATCTTGATTGTGGTACACAATGTCTATTTGTAATTCAGCCTGCTCATCATTCAATTGATTGTATTGAAAAGATCTTACATCATGAGCATTTCGGTGACTATTGGGTAATTTCATGACGTTTTCCACATATTCTTGCTTGCTATTTGCAGTTCCTGACGGGGAATGGATGACTACATCATCTGCTAAAATATCCAACTGATGTTGTAATGTTTCCTCTGTTTTCTCTCTTTCGTAAAAGCTGTACCAGCGGTAAGCCAATGATTTCGCCATATGTTCATTTTTTGAAGTCATAATCTTGGATAATTCCATGTTGTTACCTACCTTCTTATGTTGTCATTATATTTTTATATTATCTTCATTTCTTAACAATACATACTATATCACATATTTTGAACAAAGTTAACTATTTTTATTAATTTAGTTTAATTAGTTTATATTATGAGTTTGAAAATGGTAATAAAAAACACAGTCCAACAAATATTTTTTTGTTTATATTTGTATCGCTGCGTTTTATTCTTCTGTTATCCTATAATATCCTCTTCAAATACATTCATTTTATCTTGATCTAATAACTCAATATCTTGTATTTGTTCAAAAATCAATGTCAAATTCATTTTCATTTACATTCACCTAGAGATATATTTAATCCACACTTAGTATTTTAAATTGTGATGACGGATCAAAATAAATTCCTACTGATTCTATTTCTTTTGAATCCACATGGTTCATTATTACATTGACTACCAAATGATCATTACCATCTATGTATGGATTTATAGCTCCTACAAGTAAATATGAAATGTTTTTATCCATCAAATTTTTAGATAAATCATAGTCTATAACATTATCATCTACATACATCTGTTTTAGCGTTTCTATGTCTTGTTGATTTATTGCTTGAACGTATTTTTCTATCAATTCAATCACTTCATCATCTATTGTTCTATCAATAACGAATTCATTTTCTTTTAAAGACTCGAATATATCACATTTACAAACATTCGTTTCATTTTGAATGTATAATTCATTAAGAGATGAAAGTTTGGACATCACTTTAATATCTTTGCTTTTATCGATTTCGTTTTCCTCTATTTGATACTCTAAACGTATAGATTCTAACTTGTGTAAATCTTCATCATTCATTTGGGTTATTTCTTTACCCGTCTTTAGTTCTAATTCTTTTTTTAAGGTCTCAGATATTCCTTCTAAATTAATTGCAGTTTCTTCTACTTCTGTACTACAACCACCAATCCATATCATACCTACAACTAATATGGACATCATACTCATGATATGTTTCAAGTTAATTCCCCCTCTTTTATCTTCAAGAATGGCAAAATTAAAGTTTCTATCTTTCCTACCATTCTACCGTTCCTTTTCTTATTCTTTACGCTTGAGTATCATATACTATCTCTTGTATTTTACATTATAAGCATGTTAATGTATAAATATGTATTTTATTGATGATGATTTTATTTTACTGATCAGCTATAAAAAAATCAATCGCTAACGATATAAATAAGTAAGCTCTGCAATATAAAAGGAGGTCTCCGTTAGAATGAATACTCTTCATGTGCTTAAATTATTCATTTTATTCATTATTACAGGTTATATGACTGATCATGAGCATGAGCTTAATACATCAACTCAGATCCAAGAAAACGTTAATGTTATAGAAGAAGATAGTAGTATCTTCACGATTGTTTATACAGAAGAAGTCGAAAGTAATATAGAGATGAATACAATTGAAAACGAAGAAATAAATATTTTACACACCGAAGAAGTAGACAACAACAACATTTTATTTTATACAAAATTAAGTGATGAAGAACTTATAGTTATTTATACTGGTATAAGAATGGATACGATCATTTACGAGATTGGATTGATAGGATACGGAGAATATAATTTTGCTACAGATAAACTTATATCCACAAAAAAAGTGAAAGTATTCGGTAAAGATTTAATTGTAGTAAAAGGGTTCCAAGGTGCAGCGTATGAGGTATCATTCTATATTGATGTATCCCATACTGTACCTACAATACTACTCATTACCGCAGGTGAAAATAGTATTGTAGACCTAGATGGTGATGGTATACATGAACTCATTACTTCTGTCAGTCTAGTGTCTAGTACTATGATATATAAATGCAATGAAGGTCATATACAAGGTGTAGATGTAAATAAATTAATGAATGCATACTTTGTCCTTTACGATGATAAAAACAAGTTGTTTATAGTACAATTTGATCCTGGCACAGTGTCATTCCATTATATATACAAAGATGGAACATTAATTCCAGACCATGAAGTATGAACAACTACCATTGTTCACGTTCTCGTTTGTTCAAAATATGTGCAGTGTGATGGTTCACGTGCCAAGTGTACAAACATAAAGCTGTATTTAAGTCGATACTTTCATTTGATTCTGGGTTGTGATATGTTCGTTTCCATTGCTCTTCTGTGAGAGAATGCGCTAGGCAAATCCATCGCTCATGAAGCAAACTCAGCAATCGAATAGAAACATGAGGATGTAACATAGCTGCATCTTCCAATATGACCCAACCATCTTGATCATACGGCTTAATCGTTGGATTATTTTCCGTCAGTCCCAGTCTAAATCGCTGATAACCATTCACTTGACTATCTGCAATATGATGTACAACTTGACGAATTGTCCATCCCCCAGTCCGATATGGAGTATCTAGCTGATGCTCTGTTAATCCCTCCATCGCTTGTTCTAATGCCTGAGGTGCCTTCTTTAATTGTTGTATCATGTTCTGTATGTAAGACTTATCTTTGTTTACTGGCATTTTGAATCTTCCAATAGGATACTGAATATGTTCCATAATGTAACCCCCTCACCTGTTATATTTCATCTACACATATTTGTTACTTGTTCATTTTATACTAAAATTTGCTAATATTATATCATTTGTTTCAATGTAATTTGTAATGATAGAAGGGAAGACAAGTAATATAAAATAGTAAAATAAAACCAAATCTTGATTAAAGCGAATTTGGTAAGTATAATATTTTTATAATTAGAAAAAAAAGTTATTTGGAAACGAACAAGCCTTCTATTCTTTCTATCTCCATGTACAATGAAGGAACATTCAACTTAAAAACAACTTAGAACTATGGTGTATTTTGTCGATAATTGCATTATAATGAATGGAGTATTAGACTGACATAAGAAAAGGAAGAGGCAAAAAGTTATGGGAGAAAGACTGAAAGAACTAAGAGAACAACATCAATTGACTCCTCAAGAAGTATCGAAAATCATCGGCATACCTAAACTAACGTATGTAAGTTATGAAAAAGGGGAGTTGAAACCTGATTTAGAGAAAATAATCATTCTATCACAACATTATGATGTAACGGTTGATTATATACTTAACAGGACAGACGATCCTACATTTCAAATTTCATTGAGTAAAGAAGAAGAAAAGGAAATAAGTAGATTATTAGAAAAATCAACCATTACTTTTAGTAAAATGAGTTTAGAAAAAACGGAAGAAACGAGATTTCTTGATTTTTTAAAAGTTTTTTATCGAAATAACATTTTAGAGAGAAAAGGGTAAAAACGAGAAGCACATATACAAGACAGAAAAATAAATCTAGCTATGCGTACATATATTAAAAAAATATTTCTTTTATAGAGGTGTAGAGGGTCATCATGCCAAATATACTTAGCAGAATACGTAATGAAAATCCATTTTTGTTAGCACGCGAAATGGGCATTAAAATTGAAAATTATCACTTTAAAAATGGGATACTAGGCTATCTTACTCCAGATAACAGTATCATTTTGAACACAAGCTTAAGCCCGCTTATTCAAGAAGATGCTTGTTGTTTATTACTAATCCAACATTTGCTATATGGTAATACAGACTATTGCCTAACAGATAAAAATTATGTGGATGCCAGAAAATCATTAAAAATCAAAAGAATTCAAACGCCTGTCCTTAAGCAGAGATTGTTTGATTTTTAGACTGTTCACACATGTAAACAGCATAAGTTAAAGTTTTAAAAATAAAAGTAACTAACGATTTACGCGATTAACGATACACTATACATGTTCCGTAGTGTATGATTCATGATCGTTTTTTTAAATAATGTAAAACAAACATTACATATAAAGTATTGAAAAATGGTCCACTATATATGCTAACGGTTAACCTTGGCAATTCACTCAGCATGTGCGCTGACCATCATTTATGATACAAGTACGTAAACGTTCTGTTCATCCATGTAACGAACCAAAGAGCACCAATGATAAAATGAACGAATGTGAATACAAATGTAAAAGAAAGCATTTTTCATCCTCACATAGTGTAACACCTAACGATGCACAGCACAGTGTCGAACATCCTCTGTTGCTACTTTGCATCCCTACTCTTTATTGGTTATAATAGGATTCAATTCTGAACCAATCAAACTTCTTCTTTACACACCGATTATTCATTAAATATGACATCATAGAAAGTTGGTGTATTATGAGGAACACTTTCCCCTCACCCCATCCTTCATCTTTACTATCGTATATCCACATTCCCTTCTCACTACACAATCCTCCACACATCATTCCCATTTGCAAAGGATTTTCAACAGATAAAAAATATATTATAGTGACAAAAGAAGGTCCAAAATTACTATTAAAAACTTTTGATAACCAGCACATGGAGCAAAAGCATCAAGAATACGAGATACTAGTAAAAATGAAACAAAACCATCTCCCTTGTTCCAAACCATTACAAATAGGAACAATAGAACGATACAAATTAGGTTATATCCTTCTATCCTTTATCGATGGGAAAGATGCAAGAAGCCAATTGCCACATTGTAAACAGGAAGAGCAATATTTTATTGGAGTAGAAGCAGGACAATCATTGCGTCTTATCCATCAACACCAAGCCCCTAGTCATATTAAACCATGGTCTGATAGAAAGCAGAGCCAATATAAACACACCATACAAACGTATAAACAATGTGGTGTAACGATTAATCATGACTTCAAGATAATGTACTTTATCGAAGAGCACATGCATGTTATGCAGGGCCGTCCCAACCAATGCCAACATAATGATTTTCATATTGATAATATCATTGTAAAAAACAAAGCATTTGCAGGTATCATCGATTTTCATGGTTTTAATTGGGGAGATCCTATGCATGACTTTCATCCGTTAGGTCTATTGAGTAGAGAAATAAGTATCCCGTATTGTATCGGGCAAATTAAAGGGTACTTCCATCCACATGAGCCACCCCCCTCATTTTGGAAGCAATATTCCCTTTACTTGGCCATGTATCTGTTTTATTCCGTTGTATGGATAACTCACTTTAAAGGTGGTGAATCAAAACAAATGATGGATAGAATCAACACGGTGCTAGAAGATCATCATTATTTTGATAAAACAAAACCAGCATGGTACAAAGGTGATGTTATCTCTCATAATATATAATTTCATTTTACTAGTCGTTGACACAAACAAAATGTTGACGTCTTACATCTAATATATAAGTCAAAATATCTTACATTCTCTATCGTTAGTTCTCCAAAGAGAGGAAAAGTGAAAATAAAACAGTTTAGATTCTGTAATATAAGAAACAAAAGTCCAAAAAGTGCAACGATTCAATTTAGAAACAGAAAAGGTAGATTGATTAGTAGAAAGATTTTTTCTAAATAACACATCATGTGGTATTCTCCTATACACACCTTTTACCATCTTGTCCCAAAAGAAGATTTCAGCTATACTATAATTCCTTCTGATCTCATAGACTGCACATTCACATTATTTCACTTCTAATTTGTTACTTATGATTAGAAAATATCTCATGAAAGCAGGTATATGCTTGAAGCACTATACAATAGATCCGTCGTTGTTGCTAGCGTCCATTCCAATATTAAAAAACAGTCTAGACATCACCCCCATTCATAAAGGTTACTCTGCTGATCAAAAATACGTCATTACGACCACCGAAAATCACTCAAAACAAAAGGAAACGCAATTACTAAGAACATTTGCAATGGAAGAGATGAAACATAAGCAAATGGAATATGAAATACTAGAAAAAATGAAAGAGCTCCGCATTCCATGTTCAAAACCAATACAAATAGGAAGCATACCCGACTTAGACATCGGCTATATGCTCTTGTCCTATGTAGAAGGACAGGATGCTGCAGAAGCTTTACCTTACTGTTCAGAAAAAGAACAAATGCAGATTGGAAAAGAAGCGGGAGAGACACTCCGTCTGATCCATCAGGTAGCAGCTCCCCCTTCCCTTGCTCCATGGTATGATCGAAAAATATTCAAACATCAACAATACATAGAGAAGTACAAAGCGTGTGGCGTAGTAATTAAAAAAAGTGAAAAAATACTATCGTTTATCGAAGCACATCTTCCTCTCATGAAGGGTCGCCCTAACTTGTTTCAACACGATGATTTTACAGTTGGCAATATTATTGTGAAGGACAAGAAATTTTCAGGTGTGATTGATTTTAATCGGTTTGATTGGGGAGATCCTATCCATGAATTCCTTAAAATTGGGCTGTTCAGTAGAGAGAGTAGTATCCCTTTTTGCATCGGACAAATAAATGGTTACTTCAATACCAAACAACCAGAAACGTTATTTTGGCAGCTGTATAGTCTCTACTTAGCCATGTCCCTTATTTCCTCTGTTGTATGGATAATACAAGTGAAGCCTGAAGAATTAGAGCAGATGATGGATAGAATCTATACCATATTAGAGGATCACCAATACTTTGAGCAAACAAAACCGCTTTGGTACAAGCATGACCTATTACTGTAGTAGTGTACATGAAAAAGAGTATGTGTAACGCATTGTTTCTGCATATAGAGCAAGAAAAATCAATATGATTCCAACAAAATGTAATTGAGAGTGTTTCATTTGGTGCTCATAAAAATGAACTGCTTTTTAAGTATGAAAAACTAACTTACGCTCTTAGTAAATGGAAGTTATAGGTATCAGCAACTTCCAAAATTTAATGTCTCATCATTTTTTTGAGACATTAAATAATATGAAATAAAAAAGGTTGAACCGATCTAAGGAGTGAGTTTTTTGAAAAAGTGGAAAAAAGTTTTATTGATAATCATATCTATCCTTTTGATGTTTGCTGGAATATTCTCTCTTACATTTATTCCTCATAAAATCATAACCATTGATCCATCGGAAGTATCTAAAATTGAAATCTTTAGTGGGAACAGTGGCGATGAAATTACTGTTACTAACGAAAATCAGATTGAACATATTATTTCTAACCTTAACGAAATAAGATTTCAAAAAAATGAATTTGTGTTTTGGAGATTAGGATATGATTTAAATATAACTATTTACAATAAAAACGGAAAAAGGTATAAAGAATTTATAATGAATGGTAATGAAAGTATTAGATATAATTTTTTTATTTTTGAAGATAACACAAAGAGCATAGACTATGATTATATTGACAATCTTTTTGATATACTAGAAGTAAAACCTTGGTAATATAAATGTTTTTTAAATTACATAAAATTTGCTAGCGGACATAAAAAAATATATACAAACCCCGAATAGATACACTTATCTTAAGTATCTGCTATTCGGGGCTCAATTCAATATGCACCCCTTATGTTTATGTTTTACCTTCTTCATTTGTTTTAGGTGGAGAAATCACTGTAACAAGACTTTTACGCCTGGACACTTAGGACGTATAACTTATATTCCATCATTTCTTAGTTACCTTTACAGCTGAAAACGAAACGCATCCCTTCTTCATACTCATTATAAAAAAATCAGATGAAAGTTAAAAAGCATAGACTGCTTTATTTTTCATCTGACTCAGTGAGCAAACCATATTTTCGCTTGACACGTTGTAACATCTTCATCCATTGTGCTGAAAAAATCGTAATGAAAAACACATTACTAAGACCGTGAGCAAGATCAAAGGCAAAACTGTTTATACAAGCAGCAACATAAGCTTGCCATGACGGCGCACCCATAAAAGCAAAAACAAAATACACATTGGTCATCCATCCGTACAGAAATCCCCAAACGAAACCGAATGCATTTTTAACCCACAACGATGACATGAAAAAACGATAACGTAATAAACCTGCAGTAAACCCTAACATACCCCAGCTAAACATTTGCCAAGGCGTCCACGGGCCTTGTCCCAAATACATATTGGATACGATGGCAGCCAGACATCCTACTAAAAAACCGACTTCACTGCCAAAAGCAAGCGCGGACATCATAATGACAAACGATGTCGGTTGCACACTCGGAAGGCTTGCAAATGGAATGCGACTCACTGCTGCAATCGCGGCCAATACTGCAATCAAGACGATGGCTTCCACTTTCCTATTTTTCTTTTCAAATCGTATAAAAAATGAAACAATGGCTAATCCAATCATGATCAAACTCGCGACGATAAAATAATCTTTCATCCACAGCGTCATCATTAACAGTAGTAAACTTAGTACATAACAACATATTAAAACGATACGCTTTACGTTCCCCATTGAGCTAGAACATCCTCTACCGTAATCGCTGTTGGTAATTGCTCTTTTACTACACGATGCATCGCTGTGGTGAAGAAAAAATTCTCACTGAAAAAAGTAGTCGTATCACTCATAGCAGTAATAGCACCATCGAAGAGTAAAGCACAGGTGGTGGCGTAACGTGCTGTAAATTCAACATCATGACTCACCATCATGATCGTCTTCCCTCTTGCCCTCAACTTTATCAGTAATAGGGCAAGATTTTCCTTCGCCTTTGGATCGAGACCTTTCGTTGGCTCATCCAGTAAAAGCAGTGAAGGATTCGCCATTAGCACGAGTGCGAGCACTACTTTTTGCTGCTCTCCACCGCTAATATCATACGGATGTGACTTCAAAAAAGATTCCATCTCAAACAGCTCGATGATATCTTGTATTTCATGCAACGCCCCTGCATAGCCTAGTTGTTGCATTCTCGTCATCAACTGTTCTTCCACGGTCTCTCTCGTAAAATAAAGCAGTGGCTGCTGTCCTACGTAACCAATGATCTCCTGCCTTTTTCTTGACTTCATACGGTGCAAAGCTTCTCCGCTCCAATATATACTTCCTCGCTGTGGTTTTAACATACCCGCTATCGTTTTCAACAACGTAGACTTGCCACATCCATTTCCACCAAACAGTGTGAACAGTTCCCCTTGTCTAATATGAAATGACGCTTTCTGTAAAATGAACGGTATGTCTTTTTCATATTGAAAATATACATCTTTGAATTCCAACATCACTGGTGGAGTAGTGACATAACCATGTACTTCTTTTTCTGTAGCTGTTTCCCCTTTTCCTCTTTTGTTAGCAAGCATCGTTTTGTTGGAAACAACATCCTGCTCTCGATGTTTCTGAGCATGTCGTTCCCTCCATTTGGATACAAACCACGTCTTTCCTTCCCTAACCGTAATCGGAATGGAATGTTGTTGAGCCTCCCGTGACGCTATCCGTCTGTTATCCACTTGCTCTATGCCGTGTAACGCTTGTCCCACTAACGTTTTTTCTTCTTTCTCTTTCGCAAAAAATAACTTACTAATAGACGGTAAAAAAGGGTGGAAAACACCTTCTTCTTGGCGTGCCATGAAGGCTAACGTCGATGGAACGGTATCACAGTGTACAACGTTACCATGTTGTAATATCATCAATTTTGTTGCAAATGAAACGACTTGCTCCAGTCGATGTTCACTCATCACAATCGTTACCGATAACTCTTCGTGAATGCGCGCAATCAGTTCTAAAAACGTTTGCGATGCAACGGGATCTAACTGCGCTGTCGGTTCATCAAGCAGCAGGACTTTTGGTCTTAACGTCAATACAGAAGCTAAATTGACCATTTGTTTTTGCCCGCCAGAAAGCGCTTGTATAGGCATGTGCAACCAACTCTCCATGCCGAAAAAATGTACAATTTCCGCTACCCTTCGTTGTATATCTTCTCTCTCATAACCCAAATTTTCCATTGCAAAATTCAACTCTTGCCATACCGTAGGCATGACAATTTGCTGTTCAGGGTCTTGAAACACGATACCAATTTCAGAGACAGATCGAAACGACTCTAACTGTTCCAGCGCTTCCCCTTCATATGAGATCTTTCCTGTTTGCGATCCTTCTGGACGTACTTCCATTTTGAGCTGATGTAAGAGCGTTGTTTTCCCACATCCAGATGCACCGATGATGAGCATGAAATCCCCTTTTTCGATTTGCACATGTATATGTTTAAGCACCGGTGCAGCAGCTTCTGGATACGTGAAACTTACATCTTCGATCTGATATAATGCCACAGTAATCTCTCCTTCAACAATACAAAAATCGGGATACATAAAAATAGACAAAAGCACAACAAGTGCAGCAAAAATAGTGCAGATAAATGTAGTGGTTGCAACTGCGGATAGGGGTCATACGTGCCCAAACCATAAACATAGCCACACATCACAATAACCAATAAAAAAGACATACATATTCCCACTAGACCGTCCCTGCTATCCATCACATAATGTACAGCAGAACTCCTTTTTCCTATACCGTATCCTCTCGCACGCATCGAACTCGCCGTTTGTAAAGAAGATTCCAGTGACCATGTAATCAGCGTCCTTAAGGTCTCCATTCCTTCTTTCATTTTTTGTCTCCGTGTGGTGTCTTGTTGGAAAGCACCCTGTGTTTTTTGAATGTCCATGATTTCTTTCAATCTACGTTGAAAAACAGGAACAAAACGGATAGAAACATGGATCATAAACGTTAATTTCGGCAACATGGTGCCAAACAAGTATAAAAATTTTTCCGGAGTGATTACCAGTTCGTATGCTTTGAATAAGATGAGCACATTAAATAATGCCACAGCCAGCAATACGCCGTATACGATAGATTCTAATGTCACTTGGTGATCAAACACATAACCAAGTATCGTTGCACCTCTACTAGAGAAAATAGGATTTAAAATCATAACGAACAAAGAAAGGAGCGCGTAATAGAAAACACTTTTCTTCAACGCTTTTCCTCCGTCTAATAGCTTATGTAAACATAGTGTAGTCAAGCAGATGACAAGCAAATAAAGTGGATGTTTCATCATAAAAGAGAATAGGATCACGCAAAAGAAGTAACTAAAACTAATGATGGGATGAAGGTGTTTAAAGTCATTCAAGTCATTATTCCTCCTTCCCATCCCACAACCCATCTAGTGCAGCTCCGATATCTTCTCCCAAGTCTTCCGTATATAGCCATTCAATTTCATCATTTGGTGTGGTTGGCCATATTCCTGCACTCCGATTCGGGAACTTACCATTTATGGCATACATCCATCCACTTCCTGATCCTCTATCAAACTCATATATATTATCAATACCTTCAATATACGCCATTGCACCACTTCCTCTGTATTCCATCGGAATTTCATGCTGTCTAGTCACCCTTTTCAATAGTTCGAGGACAGTGTCATCTTCCTGCCACTCTATCTCCGTTGCTTCAAAAATCACACCAACGTCAGGCGGCCCTACAATAGAAAAAAGAACGGTCTCCAGTGGTGTTTCCTCATCCGTTTGTGATATGGATATGGAGGGCTCAACGACTTGCGTTTGGCAACCTATTAAAATAACGACCAATAGAAAAAGCGTTGCAAATGCAATTATTTTTTTATTCCAGATCCTATGACTTAACATACTAAGCATACCTTCAATCTCCTTACGTCATGTCATGACTTACATCGTTCATACTTAACACATTTGCTTTTACATTTTACATTTCATACTTAACATTTTATAAAGATGACAACAAGTAGAAAAAAGGGGGATGACGTCCCCCTGTGTAACAAAACCAAATTATTGCTGTTCTAACATATTCGCAATGACAACGGCAGCCATCTCTCTCGTTACACTTTCCTGTGGATGGAAAGACTGACCGTCTCCTTGCATCATGCCTAGACCATACATGTGTTCAACACTTTCCAATGCCCAATCCGAAATGAGTGTGTAGTCTAACACATCGTTTTTCAGTGTAGATGGTTTGTTATTTCCTTCTCCTTGATGGAACACATACCATCTTTCTAGCATCACTGCCATTTCTTCTCTTGTTATCGTACGGTAAGGTGCAAACGTCGTATCGGTGTTACCGTATATGAATTCCAGTGCATATGCTTGACTCACTCCGTCGTAGTACCATGCATCTGCTTTTACATCGTTAAAAGGCAATGTTTTACTAGCAATCGCCGGTTGTTCTTGCAACATATTGACGAGTAATGTAGCAAATGCTGCACGTGTAATATGTTGCTTCGGAGCAAACTGTGGCTGTAAAGGATCAATTCCTTGCATGAAACCACGAGCGACCACGGATGCTACACTGTCGTAAGCCCAATCTGAAATAGATGCAGCGTCTATAAAATGAGATAAGGAAGCAGTATCTGTCATATCATACAATCTGTTCTCTCCTGCCAAATAACGATCATAGGCAGCAAATGCCAGCATCGCTTGTTGCGTCGCGATAAAGTCACTATCTTCTCCTTGCACGTGTGCAACACCACCATCTGCAAGGATAAAAGAAGTTAGCGCAGACAGTAAATCTCCATCTTTTTTTACAAACCTTTCATCGTATACATCGATATTTAACGCCGTCAATGCAATGATCATTTGAGAAATGGTCTCACTGTTTTCATCTCCCCAGGCTGTAAAACCGCCATTATCTAATTGCATCTCAGATAACCATGCCAATGCAAGCTCCGTAGCTTCTTTTACTTCTTTTTTATCCTGGTAAGGTGCTAATGCTTGCAGTACCATGGCAGTAATGTCGATATCGCTGTCTGTATTTTCGTTTTCATCCAGATGAAGTGGAAATCCACCGTCTTCATTTTGCTGCTCTAGTATCCATTGACTTAATTTCTCTCTATCCCACAATGCTTGCTCAGGCACAGTATAATTGTTAGCATCTAAAGCAATTAACGCAAACACTGGACCATTTGTGCCTTGCATTGTCATGTTAGGGTGATTGACGATGTATTCAATCAAGTTGTAACCAGCAAACGATGTTGCATCTTTCCCTAATGCCGTAATAGCAAGCACCATGCGTTCCACATCCGTAACTTTACGGAAAGAACCTTCGTTTTCCTTTATAAATGCTTGCAGTGCCTTACTATAACCATCTGGAACCGCTTCTCCAGAACGAGCTAAAGCGATAGCATCCCAGTCATGAAAATGATCATGCATCGTAAAATCTACATGTTTCTGTATCCAGTTCGATACGTTATTCAATGTCTGTACATATGCATCTTCATTTATGTTTTTAGGAGCATTTTCCTCACTGCTCTCTTTTTCTTCGTCACTACCAAGATATCCGCCAATATCTTTTCCTAAATCTGTTGTATATCTCCAACGAATGCGATCCCCATCTTGAAGATCGTAAATACCTGCGCTGTATTGTGGATACGAACCATTGACAGAGTACATCCAGCCACTGTTAGGTCCAGCATCAAATTCAAACAAGCCATCTATACCGTCTACGTACAATTTTGCGTTAGAACCTACATAAGAAAGAGAAATTCCTTTATCATTCAATACTCTCTTTAACACGGTGAAGACGGTATCGCCTTCTTGTATTTCTACGGTAGTAGTAGATAGTATATCTCCCTCATCTATGGTTCTTTTTTCTACAGATAACGTTACGGTTTGTTTGGCAGGCTGGTTGGGATCGCTAGTATCACCACTATCATCATCTGGGTCTTCCCCTTGTTTTTTCGTTGCCAAGAAAGCTAACAACCCTTGCAGCTGCTTCGTCTTAATCACCAAATCTCCATTTTGCTCATACGCGTACATGACATCATTGGCGTACACCGCTTCCGTAACACTCACAGGGGAAGACAGTATTTCTTGCAATGAAGCATCAACATATACACGCTCTGTTACAGAAGCATGCGTATGATGCATGTCAGTTGAAGAGGAAGCAACACGGTGAATACTTCCATCATATACTGAGGTTGTTACCGAACGTATGGTAGCAGCCTCATATTTCGGTATTCCCTTTAACGAACCATCTGCCATCACGTAGGCAGCTTCTTTGTGTCCTTGTCCCTGTAATATGACCGTCGCATGTTCACTTAGTTCAATTCCATTTGGATCACCCACGTTTACAGCATACACTGCTGTAGAAATGAAGTCTTGCTTACCTTCTTTTTCCAACATCTCATTAAGACTTGACTCGTAAAGAGAAGGTTCTACTAAGACCGTAGGTGCCAACATATTTTTATTCCATGGACTACCAATCTCTGTTCCATTTTCAATCTCTAATACGTTACTACCTCTTGCAGCATACACCGCTGGAAGTGTTACATCACCATTTGCATCTGGAAGGATATTAAAATATAAACGCATAGGCTTCGTATTGTCTCTATTAGACAACGCTTGTGGCAATGTATACGACGTTCCCGCTTCAATCTCAACATACAACGTTTGGGCCTTAATGTCCTGCATATCATATATGCTAGGTTGTCCATTGTTTACTCTCTGCAATGAACTTAAAGCAAGTAGGGCTTGCTGGGTAGCAATATTATCACTACTACCATCCAAACTGTGCGAGATGCCACCATCTTCCTGTTGATAAGATAGTAAATACGTCAGCACATCATTGCCATCTTTTACAAAGCGAGGATCGTGAAGGTCAATGCCTAAACTCGTTAATGCGATCATCACTTGTGATGCACTTTCACTAGATTCGCCCCATGCCCCTGGGAAACCACCGCTACTATATTGTTGACTAGAAAGCCAAGTTAACGCTCTATCCGTCGCTTCTTGGACTTGGACATTTTCTTGATATGATGCTAATGCCTGTAGTGTCATTGCAGTTAAATCTACATCACTAGTAAACCCCGTGGTAAGCGAAAAGCCTCCATCGTCATTTTGTTGCTGTAGTATCCACGCTACTAGGTTCTCTCTATTCCATGTCGCGTCATCTGGCACTTCATAGTCATTACTATCTAGCGCTAACAATGCAAATACAGGTCCGTTAATGCCTTGACTGGTCATTCGCCTATGATTCACGATGGCATCTATAAAATCATAACCAGCGATATAAGTGGGATCATTCCCCATTGCAGTTACACTAAGAACGACCCTTTCTAAATCTGTTACTTTTCGTAGTCTTTTAAAATTTGTAGAAACATATTGATAGGTTGCTTGAAAATAATCAGCTTCCAAATCATAACCACTGCGTGTTAATGCGATGGCATCCCAATCTGTAAAGTTATCATATGTTGAAAAGTCACTATGGGACATAATCCAACTCGCAGCTTCAGACACTGCTTCATTTAGTACTGCATCATCAGCAGCCTCCGTCGCATTGACAGTCTGTGTGGACAATAACGAAGCAGTCAACATCATACATGTCAACATGATCAAAAAGTATTTTGTCCAACCTAATGTAGCCTTTTTCAAGTTCTTCCCCTCCTATATTACATCACGAACCATGGTTTTCTCTCGCTGTAATGAAACCCATTTACTCTACTACGATCGTAATAGGAACAGGTCGAACTAAGTTATAGGAATTAGGGCCAAATTTACTTGCCGTTATCTCATATTTACCTGGTTCTGTAAAAGAGATGGTCACTTCTCCATTCGCATCCGTCGTATACGTGGTGGAATTACCGTTAATCACCAACGTTGCTTGTTCAATAGACTCAAATGGTAGCGGCTCGCCCCAACTAGCAGGTTGTCCTTCCACAGTAATTTTTACGTCTTCTCCTTGTTGAATGTTGGTGTCACTTGCAGAAATTTGACCAAAATCGTATGTATTGTAATGGCCAATGTAAAAGAACTCTATCACATCTTGATCCGCAAGCGTTTGTTGACCAACTCCGACAGAAGGTAATACACCGTTAAGTTTATACATCCATCCTGATGCAGGGCCTTGATCCCCTTCCCATTCATTGGCAATACCCGCAATGTAATTTCCGTTATATGCAACATCGATTACATAAGGATCTGTAACATCCATTCCTTCATTTTCTAAAGCTTTAATAATGGCGTGTATCGCAAGCGTTGTATCATTGTTTTTATACCAATTACCCACTTCATTGTTTCCTACTACATCGGTAATATCATACGGTTCTACTTCTAATTCTGTTAGCGGAATGATAGTGGATTCCCATCCTTCTACTCTTACTTTCACTTCAATAGCCTGTTCCGAAGTGTTTGCACTTAATACATTGCTTTGATCTATAGCATGTCCAGTATGGGAAGAAAACAACGTTACAATGAAAAGCAAACTAAATAATACAACTGCACTAACTTTTTGTAATAATTTCATTTTTAATTTCCCCTCTTCTTCTTTTTTTGAAAAAATTGATGTGCATTGTTTTTTTAGATACACAAAAAAACACCTTTTCTCTTCGAATAGGTGCTGTATCTTCCAAGCATTGAAAACACGATGACATATCATGTTCAACATGAAATCGTGCAAAATCACGATATACTGCTACCCTCCCATCCTCGTGAGAAACTACAAAGCAAACTTTTATAGCAGGTCTCCTGGCTTAGCATCATCACAACGCTATCTCCTTCCCGTTTACTATGAAGTTAAACAGTGGATATGATGGATAGGTTATTCTGCATTACAGTGGCGGGACCGCGTCGGATTTACACCGAACTTCCCTTTTAATCTGATTCATCTAACTTCCAATATGTTAGTAGAGATGTTCAGCACTATAAAAGTAAATATGAAATTAGTTCCAATGTAGCATACTTCCCAGCATTATACAATACAAACTATTCATTCTGTTGAATAAATACTCCCCCGTTAAAATCGTAAACAGAGGATGTCGTTACAGCTGGTTGAAGCTCCCGCTCCTCTATATCCTGTGTAGAATAAGACTGTTGCGTTGAAGTTAACCAATAATACAACTCCGAAGTTGATTCATTCATAGTAAAAGCTCCAATTTTAAATTGAACATGATGTTGAAAATACTCTTCTTCTTTTAAAATACCTGACCATGCCTCTACTATTTTCCCATTTTTTACATACCACATATACCCAATTTCTGCATGATACCCAGTTCCACCAGTATGATTAGGAGCATAAAATAGTTTCATATTTTCGTTTTCTACAAGTGGAACTACTTCTTTTATATCCACTACATTCCATCCTTTTTCCTCTATGAACACATAATTATTATCCACGTCATCAAAAATCAATAGTGTACCCAAATGTACTGCGCCTTGAGTAAAAGCGACTAATTCTTCTTCCACATCTTCATCTACATTCATGAATTTATACCCCCACTTCGTGGTACTGCCAATCCCACCACCATACTCAGCATGTTCTTGAATCAATTCAAGCACCAATTCGTCTGCTTCAAGGTTATCGGTTAATGGCTGAGGCCATAATGTATAAAGATAGAAACAACCAACACATATACCAAGGAAAATAAACCATTTAACCTGTTTATTTGTTATTTTTTTCAACATGTTTTTCACTCTTTCTTACTCCTCCGCCCACTAGAAATATTAGCGTGACTGAAATGAATGTAAGATATGACGAGCTAACTATTTCTCGTACTTTTGCATCGTTTGTAATAGGTGCTCCGCTGTGATGTGTGGAGAACCAGCATTGATGCGATAAAATACATCTTGTCCAAATTCATTAATTCCTGGCTCTATCGAAAAGAAAAATTGAAATCCATTTTGCTTTAGCCATGCTATGACCTGCTCATTGTAAGCTCCGAAAGGAAACGCCAATAGTGCACGTTGATCTCCTAACTCTTGTTCAATGCGTTCTTCCATATACAGTATGTCTTCTATCACTCTATCTTTATATTCTTGTTCTGTTTCTATTCGTTGCTCATCTTGTAAATACATTCGATGGGTCAGCGCAGGCTGCATGGTATCCTGTTCATGGATAGGGATATCTTTATGCAAATCATACGTATGATTATAGAAGCTCATGCCTTCCGCTTTTAATTCTTTCATTTGATCCCAAGTCATATGATGTGCGTAACCATTATCTCTTCGCTCACCAATAATAAAATGTGTTGCTAAAAGATCATGTTTTTCTAACACTGGTGCAGCTAGAGAATAAAAACTTTCGTAACCATCATCAAAAGTCAACAACACCGCGTTTGGACTAATTTGTATTTCTCCCTGCATAAATAACACAAATTCATCCATACCGATAATATTGTACCCTTGTTCCAGTAACGTCGTCAGCTGTGATTCAAACAACTGTGGTGTAATCGTATAACCACTGACATCATTTTCTTCTGCTAGATCATGGTATATTAAAATATGTACTTTATCGTGATAATAAATATGATTCTCCTTACTTTCTTGCAACAATGAAGGTGTTTCTGCTATGACTTGAATGTGGTCATTGACATGTTTATTGTCTTTATTAATCATACATTGATATATTTGCTGGTCTTGTCCCACATAATATAATTGAAAAAGCGTTGCTAGCCCTTTGTTATTGAATGTAACCAAAAGCTGTACTTTACTCTCTTTATCAATGTCAGATATATCTACATCATTTCGTTGCTTAGAAGTTAAGGGAAGGACTGGTTGAAACTCCCCTGTTGTATTTACATGTATTTCATACAACCATTGTGTTGTCCCATCGGAGTTGAACACTTCAATTTTATGTTTACCAAACACCGCTTCCAAATCTGATCTTGTATTTCCTACTTTTAATTGCTGTGCTACTTGATATGCTTCGTAGTTCAATTTATTTACGTGCTCTGATTGTTGGTTCATTTCATTATGTATTTCTTTATCAAGTTCTTGACCAATTACTTGATTTGTTTCTTCATTGTTTTTTTTATTTGATTCTTTCCTTAACTTTTCTCTTTTTTCTTTATTTGACTCTTCCTTTATTTCTTTGCTTGTTTCTTCCTTGGTTTGTTTATTCCTTTCATTCTGTGTAACGTTTCGTGCTTCTGCAAAAGCTGGATAAGGCATCATCGTAACAAATGCCATCAAACAGATGGTCACTATAAATCTAGTTTTTTTCATAAATAAAATATAATTCCTTTCTATCAAACTATTGTTTAACTACATGCAAAAATAAACATATTTCCTTTGTATAAGTTGGGATACACATAAAAATACAATGTTACATCAACATAGGAGGTATAAAGACTAATGATAGAGATCATAGCACAAGAAAAAGCAAATATAAAGACTCAAAAAGATGGAGTTGCTCTCACGCACTCCATTCTATAATTTAGTCACGTTAGCATGTAAAATATGCTGCATCAAACAACATGATATACTCCATCTATTTTTTTGAAACGCCATGATTCTTTTTACTACATATTTTGCACACCTTCATATTATTACCATCTTCTCCCTTTATCTCATATAATAACTTAATTCGAGTTCGTTTACAAATTGGACATGTCCCTCTACCTCTTGCAAATAATTGACGTAACGGCTTACCGCGATTGCTCTTGGCCATACTGATCTCCTCCTTTCTTCTATTTATATTTAAAGTCTTTCTTGTACTAGAATCTTCTTCCTAAAAATAAAATCATAAATTGAAATGACTTGTTACCATAAAAACTCTACGTTGATAGTAAAAGTATGTAGAAAGGTTATGATGTATGAAACATGAAAATCCCCTCTACTGTTATAAGTAAAAGGGATGATCTAAACCTCAAATTGCAATTTTTTATGTTGCTGAAGTTCCGAGGATTGCTTTCAACACTCTGCCCTGTGCAGTAATTAATGGTGCTCCCGTTATTCCATTACTTACAGAAGTATCAATAACAACGTTATAGTTCGCGGTACCTGCTGCTGTATCAACATGAATTAATGAAGGTTGTAAGTCAATAATACTAATATTATTTAAATTATATACTTGCTGTAATTTTAACGTTTTAATCACTACATCGTCTTTAGTTAAGCTGATATTGATATCAATAATGACAGAAGCGCCCGTCAGAACACCGTTGTAACATACATTGACAATCGTATTAAAGCACGCTGCTCCTCCCGTTGGGATCGTCAGTGTTAATCCGTTACCAAACACATCAGAAGATACTCCGTTGGTTAAAGCTAATGCTGTCGTCCCTTGAAGGAAATCAATAACTCCACCTGTTCCGGTTGCTCCCGTTACTCCGGTTGGACCTGTCGGACCGGTTGCTCCTGTTGGGCCGGTTGCTCCCGTTGGACCCGTTGCTCCTGTCGAACCGGTTGCTCCTGTTGGGCCAGTTGCTCCCGTTGGGCCAGTTGCTCCCGTTGGACCCGTCGGACCTGGAGGACCACCACTTGGACCCGTTGCTCCCGTTGCTCCTGTCGGACCGGTTGGGCCGGTTGGACCTGTCGCTCCGGTTGTTCCTGCTCCCGTTGGACCTGTAGGGCCAGTTGCTCCTGTTGCTCCTGTTGGGCCGGTTGCTCCCGTTGGACCAGTTGGACCCGTTGCTCCTCCTCCAATATCTTCTACTGCTAATAGTTCTACTTGGTCAATAACCATATCTACGGCAGAAGCAACTGATGCTGTTTTTACTAATGTTAATGTCGCTCTAACAGCAAGTGCTGGTACTTGCTCTAGATTTTTATAGATTGTTTTAAAGCAGCCTTCTTCTGCATTGGGCAAGTTTCTCTCTAATATGGTAAATGTTTCTGTCCCTCTTAGATCCCCAAGCAAACCAAAATACTGAATGGTCACACCTAAAGCGGCTGCATCTAATGCTCCTCCCCATTTGTTTGCTACAGATAAAATAAGTTCGTATTGGTCAAATTCCGTCACTGGAATATCAGATTGCTGTATAAAAACGCCATCGGTTCCACCTGATAGCACAACTGCCCAACTACCAAACAAGTTCGGTGTATTTACTGGAGTTGCTGGATTGAAAAATAATTGTACTTCTGCAGGAGGGAAACCTGTTGTCCAAGGTGCTAGTGATCCTGTCTCAAAACCACTATTAACAATGAGGTTTCTTATTCTAGCCAATTGT
Source organism: Longirhabdus pacifica (assembly GCF_004115085.1). Classification (GTDB taxonomy): domain Bacteria; phylum Bacillota; class Bacilli; order Paenibacillales; family DSM-105158; genus Longirhabdus; species Longirhabdus pacifica. The sequence continues at coordinate 42,893 of NZ_QXJP01000003.1, forward strand.
TTTCACTCCTTTCTCATGTACTTCTTGTATCTTATGAAAGGAAGTAACAACTTGACTGGGTACAAACACTGCTACAAACACCAATTTGAACAAATTTAGTCAAATGATGATGATGATGAAATAACTCAGAACTTTCAATATCCTAAGTCTTCTAGTAATTTTCTATTGTGTTTAATACTTTGATCATTTGGTCGATACTGTCGTGCAATTTCATTATGAATGTAAGATTTATCATACATTCCTTTTCTATAGTAACAAACACATAGCTGTAGGTGAGGCAGCCATGTCCATGCGGCTTGATTTTGAAAACCCCATTCACTTTCTTGCATTGGAATTTTTGTTGCCATCTCATACCAAAAAATAGATTGATCGTACATTTCTTTATTTAAAAAGTAATAACCCATACGGCAGCATGCTTCCGCTCTCGGAGTATCATATTTAAACGACTCCAAACAAGCGTGGAACTCATTTTCTTTATCTCCTAATGCCTCATAACAAAGTGCTAAGTTATTACATGCTTGGATATTGTCTTCTACCCAACCTTTTTTATCATCTAGAAATTTGCGATACCATGTTATTGCTTTCTCCCATTTTCGATGATCTCTTAGCTCGTTTGCATAATATACGGTGTCTCTAGGTGCTAACTCCACTCCTTTAGCTAACTGAGATTCGTAAATGTTTAAATTTCGATGCGTTTCATGTTCGATTTGTTTATGCGTGACACATATATCACTGTTAAAAATGTTCCCATTTACAGCAAGATACTCATGTACGATGCCGATCCACTTAAAGTACTTCATCCGCTTCACCAGTCTATTTCTTCTATAACTAAGTAATACATTGCCGTATTCATCAAAACCAACGTTGTATTTCATAGAAACAGAATCCACTGTAGGATCTAGCGTTTCTTTTAATTGTAAAAATAGTTGTTGACTATCTTCTAATATGACGTCATCCGCATCCATCCAAAAAATATAATCTTTCGTTGCTTTGCTAAAAGCAAAGTTTCGAGCTGCGGAAAAGTTATCTATCCACTTAAAATCAAATATACGATCTGTATAACGGGAAGCAACTTCTTTCGTTTTATCTATAGAGCCTGTGTCAATAATATTTATTTCATCGACAATATGTTTTATCGTATCTAATCCTCTTGCTAATGTTTTCTCTTCATCTCTAACGATCATACAAAGACTAATCGTTATCATCATGTCACCTCTTGTCACTTGATTATGCAAAAAATAAAAAGCCTATCTTTATCATGTAAAATTTTTTTTACGTTATGTTGCATGCTAAGGAACATGATATATGATATGATAGTTGCTGTATTTTGGTGTTATAAGCGCCTATTTTAGAGGCCTTTATGATTATACTTATATTTAAGGTGGTAATAGGTGAAACGTCGTAACCTATTGCGCTATTATGGAATGAAAATTTGGAGGGAATACGATGCAATTATTAAAACAACATCTCATGTTACCTATAGATCCACAGCAGCCATCTCACTTATTTCAACCTTCTGCTGACGGCACCGTTCGTATTAAATATACTTCAGAGCAATTGCAAGGACTAATTGAACATAAAGAAAAAATAAAAGCTTATCTCGGCACGCTTCAAATGGATAGTAAGCAACTTAATACATTTGCAAATGAACTCGCTCTCTCGGTTTCCCATCAATTTAACCAGGTAAATCAATATATTAATTTAACAAAACAAGATGAAATCCAACTACAAACACTGTTTAAAACACTTCTAAATACTCTGCACTCCACTTACTCCAATGAAAGCAAAGATTTATTAGTAGCATTAGAAGAAATGTTTGTTCATCATCATGAGCGTATCATGTCCCTATTAACAAAAAGCAACGGCAACCAACTGTTTCAATCGTATTTGAATCAAAAAGAAGAAACGATCGTTCCATGCCAACAATATAGTCCAAGTTTTCAGATGAAAGTACTTGGATTATCATTAGATCACATGCAAGGTCCTATTTTAGATATTGGTTGTGGTTCTGATGCTCGGCTTGTGAATGATTTACGTGAGCAAGATGTGGAAGCATACGGCTTCGATAGAAATATCACAACGAAGAAACCATACTTGTTTCGCACCAATTGGTTTGATTTTTATTTTTCACCGCTAAAGTGGGGTACGCTTATTTCTAACATGGCGTTTTCCAATCATTTTTGGCACCATCATTTACGCCAAGATGGACAATATGAGTCCTATGCGCAAAAGTATGTGGAAATACTGAATGCCCTTAAAGTCGGAGGTACATTCATATACAGTCCTGGACTACCTTTTATGGAAAATATATTAAAAGAGGTGGATAAATTCGAAGTGTCTAAGCATGAAATTCCAATGCCAGAAACGGGAATGGATCAAAAATTAAGTCAAGATGAGTTAGAAAGAAGATACGTCACTAAAATTAAAAGACTTCATGCATAAGCGTCATCTTTAACATCAAACAGGAATACGATGCCTATCGGGGATAAATATACTTTCTCTCTTTACAATAGTAGATGGATCATAGCCGAATCTCTCTAATTCAAAACCTGAGATTCCTATGCTCCATTTCTCTACAAAACGCTCTGCATTTTTAAGGGAGCTCGTATTGTATTGAATTTGATTTGATTTAAATGTGCCATGTCCGTAATGATGAATAAAGACATCATCTGCCACCCATAACTTTTTTCCATAAATATTAACACGTAAACAAAGATCATCATCCTCATAATTACCTGGGAAAAATCGTTCATCCAGCCCCCCTACCGCCTCCATTAGAGCAGCTGAGAAGACCATGCAGTGTCCTATTAATTTATGAGGAATGAATCCTTTCCCCTTGCGCTCTTCATGCCATTGAGCTGCAAAAGCATGCATGTCATCTTGGGATGAATACGGTACAGTAGGTACCCGCTGTGCAGAATATACATTGTTAGATCTAGGCCCTACGATACCAATGCTTTTATCATTTTCCAACCAGGCTATGAGTCTGGATAGCCAATGTGGTGTAACGATTGTATCGTTATTTAACAGCACGATATAATCGCCACAAGCTTGCTTCATCCCCTGATTATTGCCACCTGCAAAACCTTTGTTCTCCTCATTTGCAATGACTGTAGCATGATCGAGTGTATTTAGAAAGTTTACTGTTCCATCAGTTGAACCATTATCTACAAAAATACATTCAAATGGGACATCTGTATGTTGATAAATACTTTCTACACACTGTTTCGTATAATCCAATCCATTACGTGATAAAACAATAATAGACGCTGTTGGCTTTACCACCCTCATTTACCCCTCTCTTGCCTTATATTGTTGTACAAAATCTTGTAATCCTTCTTTCCAGTGTCGTGGCACCGAGAAACCATGTAACCGAATAGCCTGATGATCTAATGTGGAAAAGTGAGGTCGTTTGGCTGCACGTGTTTGTTCTAACGCGCTACTTTTCATACTTGCCACGTTCACATCAAAACCTAGTAAATCAACGATATGGGTTGCAAATTCATGCCAAGAGCAAGAGCCCGTATTAGAAACATGATAAATACCATAGTGACTCGTTATGATTAACTCTCTTAAAAACTGAACGACATCATGCGTAAACGTAGGAGAACCAATTTGATCATCAATTACACGTAGTGGTTTTTTCATTTTTGCCTGATTAATGATACTTTTTACAAAATTTTTGCCGTAAAGACCATATAGCCAAGACACTCTAATAATAAAAGATTGCTTGCAATAACGCTCTACAAACCTTTCTCCCGCTAATTTGGATTTACCATAATAGTTAATTGGATTCGTCTGATCAAACTCTTGATATAACACAGAAGAGGCACCATCAAACACATAATCTGTACTAAAATACACTAACTTTGCTTTCACCTGTTCTGCAGCCATCGCTACATGTTTCGTGCCGTACGCATTCACTAAGAAGGCTAGATCTTTTTCCTCTTCTGCTTTATCTACATTCGTATAAGCAGCAGTGTGCAAAATGATATCTGGTTGTATAGCTTTTACTTTTTCCATGACTTCATCGTGATTGGTTATATCTAGTTCATTTCTTGATAAAGCAAATATTTCTCCTTGTTCACACAGTCCTAGCGCCATATCTTGCCCCAGTTGACCGTTAGCTCCAGTTATAAGTATTTTCATTTTTCTCTCCTTCTCCTTATCACGATCAGCAGCTTTCGATGTTTAAACATGACAGTGAAAGATTGCTAGCCAACTGATTAGCTAATAAATAGGAAGCATGCGTACCTGCATCAGTCCACCAGTTATTCAACAAATCAAACGCACAGCTCCGTTGTTTAATATATATATTATTGATGTCCGTTATTTCTAATTCCCCTCGATCTGATGGCTTCAATTGATCCACCCATGAAAATACTTGATGATCATACAAGTAAATACCGGTAACAGCGTAATTGCTTTTTGGTTTTTTTGGTTTTTCTTCAATGGAAACAATACGGTCACCTTGTATTTCTGCTACACCAAAGCGGTGCGGGTCCTCTACTTCTTTAAGTAACAGCATGGCTCCTTTTTTTTGTTGTTTAAAACGTTCTACATACATTTTAATTGAATCAGGGAAAATATTATCACCTAAAATGACGGTTACTAAATCATCCTTCACAAAATCTTTTCCCATTCGCAAAGCTTGTGCAATACCTCCGGGTTTATCTTGTACCTTATAAGTTAAGTCAACCCCAAATGCAGTTCCACTTCCTAGTGTACTGACGATGTCACCCATATGTTCTTTACTCGTTACGACTAACACATCTCGAATTCCCGCGTTTTGTAATTTATCAATCGCATAATAAATCATAGGATATTTCCCGACAGGTAATAAATGCTTATTCGTTACTTTCGTCAACGGATACAGCCTTGATCCAGTACCACCAGCAAGTACAATGCCCTTCATGTTGTTCCTCCTCTTTGTAGTGATGGCATGACAAACGACACTGTAACTATTTCATCTTCTAACATACGTGAACCGTGACGAAAGTGTTCATATTCAAAAACGTGAATTCATAAAGTAATTATATCATAATATACCTGGAGTCTTTACGTCTGGAGGAGGAATGACCTTGCATGAAAAAGAAATTGCAGTCCTATGCTGTGTCCACGACGACAGGCTATTTGACACGTGTAGAGCTCACTTAGAGGCATTGTATGTACCAGATGACTATGAACTAAGCATCCATCCTATTTATGATGCTGAGCACATGACAGTCGCTTATAATGAAGGGATGAAAGCCAGTAAAGCAAAATATAAAATATATGTACATCAAGATTGCTATATTATTGATTATTTTTTTATTAAGAATATGTTACATCTTTTTCAAGCGCATGAACAAGTCGGTATGATCGGTCTCTGTGGCACCAAAACGTTACCTGAAAAAGGCATCTGGTGGGAAGGAGAAGAGAAATTCGGACATATTATTGAATATCGAAACACGTTTCAATACATCTCTTTTGATGAACAAGAAAGACAAAATAAAGAAGGTGAATATGTAAGCGTGCAAGCCATTGATGGATTACTCATGGCAACGCAGTATGATATTCCATGGAATGAAAATATTAAAGCATTCCACTTCTATGACACGTCGCAATCTTTAAATTTTCATGCTGAAGATTTGGATGTCGTTATACCTTACTTCGCTATTCCGCCAGTGATACACGACATTGACATGCACAAGTTTAAAAAAGAAGACAATGACAACGAATTTACGGACATGGAGCTGGAGAAATATAAACAACATCTTTTATCCTTTTTACTAGAATACCGACATCATTTCAATGGAATGATATAAAAAAAGCCGACGCTATGCGTCAGCCCTTACTGAAAAATAATTGCACTAGACTATAATCATAAAAAAATTAAACGGATACCAGAAATTCCTCAAAGTATGGAAATGTATTGTTCTTCATTTTTAATGTGGAGTTCATATACTAGTATAGATCATGCAATTGCTAATGATAATCACTTTATAGTCCAGAAGAATGAATAATATATTTCATTAACTCATCTCGTTTTTCGCTTTTTTCAACAATAATACCTAGACCATTATTGGATTCTGCACGGTGAAAGCTAACATTCCATTTCGTTTCGTTTAGAAAATCCTCCACTGCTGTCAGCACGCCATTTTTTTCTCCACCTTCTTGCTCTGCGTTAAATAATGTGGCATTGAATCCCCCTTCTTCTAGTAACGATGACTTCCCTTGCTCTATTCCTTTTTTGGCATGCGGTTTAATATATTCTTTTGGGATGGTATCAGGGTTATAGTACATATCTCTTCTACCGTATGGCCATTCAATGTCATGTAAAATGATAATAGGGAACCTCCCCATTTTGTTTGCTTTTTTCTCAATCTCTTTTAACTCATGGTAAACGGTATACCAATTATGATCTCCATCTACTAAGACTAAATCATAGTCATCTTCAATTTCCGGCAATGCCTCCAAACTCACATGCGCAAGATGTACAAAATGAGATTGATATACTTGCTTATAGGATGGCACATCGAATAATGGGAGTGGATCAATAACATACACTTTACCGTCAAAATGTTGACAATATTCTAATAGTTTTACCGTATGCAGTCCTCTCTCTGCCCCTATTTCCACGATGACCTTTGGCTGCTCCGTTACGAGTATTAACTTTGTTAGTTTACTCCAGAACCTATTCATGTTTTTATCTTCCTCCTATTTTATTACCTAGATACATGAAGAAATAATCATGTATGATATTGTAATGTGTTGCTTTTGTTAGTAATCATGCTGTAGCAACTTACAGTCCAGATGTTTTCATGACGTATTTCATCCACTGCTTATGATCTGATGTATCAGGGTAAATAATAGACAGCCCATTACATGTTTCAAATTGGTAGTGTGAACATGAAAATGGTGTTTCTTTCAAAAAATCTTCTATTGCCGTCAGTACGCCATTTTTTTCCCCACCTTCTTCTAACGCGTGGTAACACATAGCATTAAAACCACCACTTTCCGCTAGTTGCGATTGTCCAGCAATCATGCCTTTCTGAGCGTAGGGATGACGGTAGGAATCTGGAATTTGCTCAGGATCTAAGTACATGTCACGTCTCCCGTAAGGCCAAGCTGTATCATGTAATACAACAAGTGGGAACTGACCTAATTGACTTGCTTTCTTTTCGACCATTTTCAAGTCATGATATACCGTATACCAATTATGATCTCCATCCATTAGCACAGCATCATAATGTTGAATTTGCGGTAAAACATCTTTTGACTCATCTGAAAAATGACATAAGTGATCTTTAAACACTTTACTAAATGGACTAACATCTAAATTTCCATCTACTACATACAATGTACCTCTACATTGCTTACAATAATCAAGCAGTTTGGTCGTAAACACCCCATTTTCGGCACCAATCTGTACGATGCGCTTAACATTTGCATGCAAAAATAGAGGCTTTAACATTTGGTTCCAAAAGCGATGCATATGACAAAATCCTCCCATACATTTAAAGCTTCCTTTTTCTCCTTATAACTTACGACTATACTGTATTACTACGTTATCCACGTTTCATTACCTGCTGACTCATGACACAGGTAAAATCTTTTATTTGTCTTTTATTTGTTTTGTAACCCGTCATGCTGATGCCTTATATACTTTATGCAAGCAAATATGAAGATGATTACATTATCTGAAGGAGAATTAAAATTTGGCTTTACATATCAACGTATTTTCGCCACACATTTACCTCCTAAGCTGCATACAATGAGTTGAATGATGGCTATAACATGGATCAATGGAGGTCAAATAGATGCAATGTAAAGTCTCACTGAAAGAAATTTCATTTCCACACCCTTTAAAACTGATCATTAGTTGTTGTAACGCTAATGGGGGAATATATCTTCTTTCATGCTACGATCAGCAAATAGATATGATAAAAGTATCCAATAAAGATACAAGAGGAATCGAGCGGGTTGGTGATCACTTTTATGCTGCACATCAACAATTAGGAAGTATAGCGAAATACAACCTTCATTTCGAGTTAGTAGAGCAATATGCTCCGTCAGGTGGATTAAAAGATTTGCATGGGATGACGTATTACAAAGATCACTTATATATTATGGAGACAGGTGCAAGGTTAATTGGGAAATATGAATTAAGTCCGCTAAAAAAAATAGATGAGATTCCCTTGCATAGAAAAAATCATTCCAATGATTTGATTTTTCACAACGATCTGCTATACGTTTCTTCGTTTGCTGACATAAGAAATCATCCTCATACGACCAACAAAGCCCCCCTACTCAATAGCAATCAAGGAGTCGTAACAAATTACTTATCAGAAAAACAAGAAGAACTTGGTATTTACTTATTCGGGCTCGTTCAACCTCACAGCATTATGTTTTATAAAGATGAAATGTATTTTTGCAATTCCGGAACGATGGAAGTAAGAAGAGAAGAAGAAACCATTATAAAGTTCAAAGCAGGTTATATGAGAGGACTTGCTATCGATGATGAATTCGTCTTTATCGGAGAGAGTATCTCACGTAATAAAAGTGATCTTACTGTAAATCAATGTGGGTTCCATATTTACGATAAACGAACAAATAAAGCGGAGTTTATTAAGCTTCCTTCTACAGAAGTGTACAGTATTAAATTTATATCTTAACATACTACGTTACACATTACATGATTTAACACTTCAACTATAGGCTAATAATAAAATGAATAAAGACCCTACAGCGTGGTTTTCACTACACTATAGGGTCTATTTTTGATTTTGAAAAAGAAGTAGGGATCAGCTCATCACGAATTAGATACAGGCTGATCTTCTTCCAATTGTATTTTTTCAGCTAAACTATCTTTAATAATAGACACGACTAATTGCAATAAATAATTGATATCACTTTGCGATTGCTTAAATTGTTGAACAAGTGGTATTTCATCTAGCTCATTCTCTAATGCTTGCATTTCACCTTCGATTTTCTTTATCATGTCATCATTTTTAAAGTATTCGAAGCCTACCAATTCTTTTTGCTTCTTTTTAATACTTTGTATTAAGGATTGAACATGTTCATTATCTTGTATTTTCTTCTCGGCTTGTTGATAAGCAATAACCTCATCTGAGGTTCCGATAAGCGCTGATAATTGCTTCGTACTAGCCATAATATCCTCTCTTACGACGAGGTTAATCGATTGATGCTTCTTCATGCCACATTCCCCTTGCTTCTCTTTCTGTTCCATGGAAACAACTCCTATATCATTATTCATTCACTGACCCATCATGTTTTGTGATCATAACAGTGATAAGACTTTATATTGCAGCAGATTTTTCTTCCTCCATACGATCTCCTTTTAACAAGAACGTTTGTGCAGAAGTTATTTTCACGTTAACAAACTGTCCGGTTAAGTCTGCTGAACCCGAAAAATGCACTAGTTTATTGCCTCTCGTTCTACCTGTTAGCATGTGCTTCTTATTTTTGCTTTCACCTTCTACCAACACTTCAACAACTTGGCCTACTAATTGCTTATTCTTCTTCAAACTCTGTTCACCTAACAATTCGTTTAAGCGGTAGAGACGCTGTTTCTTCACGTCCATTGGCACGTTATCTTCCATTTTTGCAGCAGGCGTTCCTTCTCTTGCAGAATAGATAAACGTATACGCTGCATCGTACTCTACTTCACGAACGAGATCCATCGTTTGTTCAAACTGTTCATCTGTTTCTCCAGGGAAACCAACAATAATATCCGTTGTTAGCACGACGTCTGGAATACTTGCTTTAATTTTCTTCACTAGTTCAGAATAATGTTCCCTAGTATACTTTCTACTCATGATTTTCAATACTTCCGTACTACCAGATTGAACCGGTAAATGAATGTGTTCCACTAAATTACCTTTCTTAGCCAACACTTCTATGAGATGATCATCGAAATCACGAGGATGGGATGTTGTAAAACGAACGCGTGGGATATCAATTTTATGGATGTCATCCATTAGATCCCCTAAACCATAATCCATATCCACAAAATCTTTGCCATATGCATTTACGTTTTGCCCTAGTAATGTAATTTCTTTAAATCCTTGTCTAGCTAATTCACGTACTTCATTAATGACATCTTGTGGAAGTCTACTTCTCTCTTTCCCACGAGTAAATGGTACGATGCAATACGTACAAAATTTATCACAGCCATACATGATATTAACCCATGCCTTGAGCCCTTCCCGCTTTTTCGGCAAGTTCTCAATAATGTCACCTTCTTTGGACCATACTTCCACTACCATCTCTTTACCAAAATGAGCTTCTTGGATAAGATGTGGCAGACGATGGATGTTGTGCGTACCAAATATAAGATCCACATGGGCATGTTTTTGTAAAATACGGTTGACAACAGATTCCTCTTGAGACATACATCCACATACACCTAAAATAAGGTTTGGATTTTCACGTTTTAGCGTTTTCATATGCCCTAGTTCACCAAACACTTTATCTTCAGCATTTTCTCTAATTGCACATGTATTGAGCAAAATAATGTGCGCTTTTGTTCTATCTTCTGTAGCTCGGTAACCCATTTCTTCCAGCATACCGCGCATCGTCTCTGAATCATGTTCGTTCATTTGACAGCCGTACGTTTGTAGCATATAAAATTTACCTTGACCAAAATGCTGCATTTCTTCCGATATAGCCTCATTATACAACACTTTAATTTCTTCTTTACCACGCTGCTTTTCTTGTCTATAGGAAGGCTCAGAAAGAATATTAATTTCTCTGCCTTTAATTCTAATGATTTTTCCATCTTCGTTTTCACGAATTATTTTTGCGTCTGAGAAGTTAAAGTATTCACTGTAGTCCTTCGTTTCTTTATTCATTACAAATCACTTCCCACCTAATAAAATGGTTTACATACATTATGACATTATATCATGTCTTGATGCTAGAATCCATGAATCCATGCTACAAACGTAGTTCAAGTTAATACAAAAAGACTGAACTGCCCTCATATGAAGGTTACATTCAGTCTTTTCGTCGTGGTTGTTGCAAGTTAATCAGATAAGCGGTAGTGCTTATTGTGTTCATACGGTAGTGAGGAACTAGTCCAAAATAACCGCCGTTTCACCTGTTTTCACACCAGCCGCATTGCCTTCGTCCGTATCAATATGAAAATCTAGTGCATACTGGTCGGATACACGTGCAATTACATCGTCAAATGTTAGTGGTCTTTTCCCTTTTAATTGTACGCGTAATAATTGCTTGTCTTTAATGTTCCATCTTTCCGCGTCTTTCGTGTGAAAATGAATATGTCTTGCAGCAATAATCACACCAGTTTCTAACTCCACTTGACCCTCAGGACCGATAATCGTCACACCTGGTGTTCCTTCAATGTGACCTGATTCTCTAATTGGTGGGCTCACCCCAATCGCAAATGCATCGGTTTGAGACAATTCAATTTGCGTATGTTTTCGAGCAGGACCAAGTATACGTACTTTTGAAAACTCACCCTTTTTTCCTTTAACAGCTACAGTTTCTACTGCTGCAAATTGACCAGGTTGAGATAAATCTTTTAATATAGTCAGCTCATATCCTTTTCCAAACAATGTAGCGATATGTTCTTCTGATAAGTGTATATGTCGTGCAGATACACCAATTGGTACTTCCTTCATGTCCATCTTACCTTTCAGCAATTTTATTACTTATTACAATAATATTTTATTACAGTAATATTAACTTAAACATTATAACTATTTTGTTTCATTAAAGCAAAAAACATGTGAATGAATCCACATGTTTTCACAAATTTATTGAAATTCTGCCACCAGTTGTTCAAACTTTTCTTTGTTTAATGCAATGTCTTGATTCGCTAACCCTTCTTCTTTAAAGCCAGATAAGAGTTGTTCGTAACTTCCTTTATCTTTATCTTGATAAATGAGCCCGCATGCTAAACCGTCCGTTTCCATAATTTTCGCCATCGCCATCGTGCGGTTGTTCGAATCATAACTGGATTCATCATCAAGATTTACAATGTTTTCTTTAAACCAATCATACGTATTGATTTTATTGAACGTCACACATGGACTGAATACGTTAATGAAAGAGAAGCCTTTATGTTTCATTCCTTCTTCAATCAAATGTGTCAACTGTTTTAAATTACTAGAAAAGGATTGAGCCACGAACGTTGCACCTGCTGCTAGTGCCAATTCTAGTGGTGCAAGTGTGGATTCGATGGAGCCTTTTGGTGTACTCTTTGTTTTAAATCCAGTTGCACTTCGCGGTGAAGTTTGGCCTTTGGTCAAACCATATATTTGATTGTCCATTACGATGTACGTAATATCCATATTTCTTCTAATCGCATGAACGGTGTGACCCATTCCAATCGCAAAACCGTCACCGTCACCACCTGATGCTACTACGGTCAACTCCCGATTTGCCATCTTCACACCTTGTGCAATCGGTAATGCACGCCCATGAATGCCGTGAAAACCGTATGCATGTACATAACCAGAAATCCTTCCCGAACAACCAATACCGGATACAAGTGCTAAATCTTCAGGTTCTAACCCTATATTAGCCGAAGCACGTTGAATCGCAGCTTGAATGGAGAAATCACCACAACCCGGGCACCAATTTGGCTTTACTTTATTACGAAAGTCTTTAAACGTTGCCATTAGTTGCTCACCTCCTTACAATGACTATAAATTTCAGCTGGCAAAAATGGATTTCCATCATACTTTAACATGCTGTTAATTTTCTCATGTTGATTAATGTTAAGTTTCACGAGTGAAGCAAGCTGTCCCGTTGCATTGTTTTCTACAATGACTACTTTTTTCGCTTTATCAATATGTGGTTGTAATTCTTTTGCGGGGAATGGATTCATCAAACGAACCGTAATATGATTCGTTTTCAAACCATCCTCATGTAAACGAACTCTTGCTTCATCGATTGTTCCGATTGTAGATCCCATACCGATAATTAATAAATCTGGTTCCTCTGCTTCTGCTTGCACTTTGATTGGGTCCGTCACTTGTAGGTTTTCTAACTTTTTCATTCGTTTATCCATCATTTTTTTACGATTCACTGGGTTTTCAGAAGGTCTACCTTCTTCATCATGCTCTACACCAGTAACGTGGAAAATTCCATGTTTTGTACCTGGCTTCACACGAGGCGAAATACCATCTTCTGTGAATTCATAACGCTTGAAAAGATGTTCCTTATCTGTTTCCGATGCCTCTTCTAACAATTTTCCTCGATCTATTTCAACTTTATCAAAATCTAACATCTCTGAAGTTTGTTTTCCTAGTGATAACTGCAAGTCTGTTAATACGATAACAGGACATTGATATTTATCCGCCAAATTAAATGCTTCTACCGTATCATAGAAACACTCTTCTATCGTACTTGGGGAAAGGACAATTTTAGGAATTTCACCATGCGTTCCATAAATCATCGCGTTCAAATCACTTTGTTCTTGTTTCGTAGGTAATCCTGTACTTGGACCACCTCGTTGTGTATCTACGATAACAATCGGCGTCTCTGTCATACCTGCTAAACCAATTGCTTCTGCTTTCAAAGAAAGTCCTGGACCAGCAGATGCCGTTAATGCACGAACACCAGCGTAATTAGCACCAATGGTCATCGTTGCAGCAGCAATTTCGTCTTCCGTCTGTATCACAGTACCACCTAGCTCAGGTAAGCGCTTAATAAGGTATTCCATAATTTCAGATGCTGGAGTAATAGGATATGCTGCCATGAAACGGCAACCTGCTGCTACTGCTCCTAGTCCTATTGCTTCGTTCCCTATCATAAATAATCTTTTTTCACCATCAGCTGGCTCTAATTTAAAATCTTCGATTAATGTGCCTGCTTCTTCAATGATATACGATGCGCCTTTTTCTACGGCTTCATTGTTCTTTTCTACTACAGCATTTCCTTTTCTGCTAAATTCTTGTTCCACAACTTCCTTCACTGATTCGATCGGAAGTCCCAATAAAGCAGCGGAAGCGCCTGTTGCCACCATATTTTTCATTAATGATGTACCTAATTCTTCAGCAATAGCTGTAAACGGAACTGCAAACAATCTTGCATTAATATCATCATCTTTTGTTGGTTTAAATTTAGCATCCGCAATGATGACTCCGCCATCACGCAATTCAGGTGCATTTAAATTAATAGTCTCTTGATCAAACGCTACTAATATATCTAAATCATCTGAAATTGAACGAATTGGTTTCGTACCAATTCTTATTTTATTATTGGTATGCCCGCCTTTAATACGAGAAGAAAAATGTCGATAACCGTATAAATAATATCCCATGCGATTTAACGCAGTTGAAAATATGCGATCCGTACTTTCTAATCCTTCCCCTTGCTGTCCACCAATTTTCCACGATAGTTGGCTAACCACTACGCCCACTCCCTTTTAATCTGTTAAATGGAAATATTAAATTTCGATAAGGATACTTACACTATTCGATAAAAAAAATTGTTCACTGTATATTCATAATATGATTTTAAGCAAAAAAAAACAAGGCATGAATGTGAACTTTCATATAGCTATTTTAGATCAAATTCATGCCGCATTTAGATTGATTGCGCTTTCATGCTTTCACACCCGTATACTATACTCATCGTCCCTCTAAAATCTAGGGTAGCCATTTCATGAAAAAATCAAACCAATTTTTCCAAAGAAATTGATGCACTTCTTCTTCACTATAGTATTTACATAGATTGTTGACTAGATTGTTGTATTTTCCCGAATCTTCTAAATCTAACGTCCACTGTGCAATACCATCAAAATCAGATCCAAAGCCGATATGTTCTTTCCCTTTCATCGCACAAATATAATCGATATGTTTTAGCAGTGTCGATATATTCGCCTCATCTGGGTGACTTGAAATAAAGTATGGCACAAAGTTAAGACCAATCATACCTTTTTGTTCAATGATGCATTTTAACTGTTCTCGCTTCAAATTCCTGGGATGATTACAAATGTCAAATACGTTCGAATGTGACGCTATATATGGTTTGCTTGTCGTTTCCGTCAGCTCCCAAAATGATCTTTCAGATAAATGAGATACGTCTAAAATAATGCCAAGTTCGTTACACTTTTGGATAAAACGTTTTCCTTTTAACGTCAGTCCTGCTTGTCTTGGCTCTTTTACCCCATCAGCTGCCCAATTGCCGAAGTTCCACGTTAAGCTAACGCAGCGAATCCCTAATAAGTACAGCAGCACGGCTTTATTCAGATCGCCATGCAGGACATCTGTACCTTCCATCGTTAGCATAGCACCTATTTTTTGATGCTGTAGGGCGTGCATTAAGT
Source organism: Longirhabdus pacifica (assembly GCF_004115085.1). Classification (GTDB taxonomy): domain Bacteria; phylum Bacillota; class Bacilli; order Paenibacillales; family DSM-105158; genus Longirhabdus; species Longirhabdus pacifica. Next base: position 58,197 of record NZ_QXJP01000003.1, read on the forward strand.
CCTGCTTGCTTTTTACCCAATGCATATTGTGATTGGACTTTATAATACGCTCGTAAAAGTTCGTAACGTACTGCAGGACACTCTCAAATGAGGTGTGAGGGTCTTCTTCCGATAAATAAATAGCAAAACACTGCATTAACGTATTGACTTCACTCAGGCCTTTATATGTGACATCGAGATGCTTGTCTGCATCGAACGTTAGATCTTTATTGTAGTACATTTTTAACAGTGTATCACAGTGCGCATCTATGACACGAAAATGGTGTTTCACATGCATTCCCCTTTCTTTTTTAAACAAAAAAAAACTGTTTACATAATGTAAACAGAATACGTTCCGTATTTTTTTATCTAGGTTCAACAATTAACTTAATCGCCGTTCGATCTTCTCCTTCAATCGTAATATCTGTAAATGCCGGAATACAGATGAGATCTACACCACTGGGCGCAACAAAACCTCTTGCTATTGCAACCGCTTTTATTGCTTGATTTAAAGCACCGGCACCGATCGCTTGTAATTCCGCTGTTCCCCGCTCCCTAAGTACACCTGCCAATGCACCAGCCACAGAATTTGGATTGGATTTTGCTGAAACTTTTAATACTTCCATCATTCAGTACCTCCTCAAATGGTTGGGTATGTTAATGATCGCAAGTTTGATTCATTTTCAGTAGTTATTAATATTCGTGAAGTTTTAAAAAAATTCCTCCTGATGAAAAGAAAAATTTATATATTTAGTCAATTATCACCTGATTTTCATATATTCTAATTAATTTCACTTTGTTGGAATTTCCTGTTTTTTCGTCTATTTCAATCAATAATGCATGAAAATGCCATTTCCCATTGTCTGCATTAAAACGAACAGGAAGTTGAGTCAAAAACTTTTTGATTACTGCAGTTCTTTCCATACCCAATATACCTTCACTTGATCCTACCATCCCCACATCTGTAACATATGCTGTACCATTTGGTAATATGACCTCATCATGTGTTTGCACATGGGTGTGTGTCCCAACCACGGCAGATACTTTACCGTCCAAATACCATCCCATCGCTATTTTCTCGGACGTTGCTTCAGCATGAAAATCCACGAAAATACAGTTACTTTCTGATTTCACTTTGTCTACGATGCGATCTACCGTTTGAAACGGGCATTCAATCGCAGGTAAAAACGTTCGTCCTTGTATATTGATGACAGCTAATTTCTTTTTTTGCTGATTTTTAATAACCGTATATCCTCTACCAGGAGTCCCTTGTGGAAAATTAGCTGGTCGAATTAAACGTTGTTCATCATCTATAAATTCAAATATTTCTTTTTTATCCCAAGTATGATTACCCATCGTAATGGCGTGTACACCTTGATTAAAAAAATCATGGGCAATATCTTTTGTAATGCCTTTACCTGCTGCGGCATTTTCACCATTAACAACAACAAAGTCAGGTAAGTATTTATTTTTCAAATAAGGAAGCGTTTCCTTTAATGCTTTTCTTCCTACAGAACCTACAATATCTCCTACAAATAACAGCTTAATAATGTCCACTCATCCTTTTGTTATAAATTGATTAAAAATGTCATGTGCTCGACATGACATTGTGATTTAGCATAATGTTGAATGAACTTATTCAACCAACTTATGACCACGATACATAAGATGGAGAAATTTCTACTTCTCTACCTATACGCCTAGCTACTGAAGCGTAACCTTATATTTCATCATTTCTTCATCTTACATTTCTATTCATCATTTTTTAAATTTTATCTATATACTATGAAAAGTGGCTCGAAGGCCACTTTTCATTGTGTATCATCTTATTTATTTTGCATATTCTACTGCTCGTGTTTCGCGTATTACTGTTACTTTAATATGTCCCGGATAATCGAGTTCGCTTTCGATTTTCTTCGTGATGTCACGAGCTAATGTAAACGATTCTGTGTCATCAATTTTTTCTGGTTGTACCATAACTCTTACTTCTCGTCCTGCTTGTATCGCATAAGATTTTTCTACTCCATCAAACGATTCTGTTATATCTTCAAGCTTCTCTAAACGTTTTATATACGTTTCCAACGTTTCTCTTCGTGCGCCTGGTCTTGCCGCAGATAATGTATCTGCCGCTGCAACTAACATGGAAATAATGGAAGTTGCTTCACAGTCTCCATGATGTGACGCTATGCTGTTAATGACAACAGGATGTTCTTTGTATTTCTTCGCTATTTCAACCCCAATTTCAACATGGGACCCTTCCACTTCATGATCCAATGCTTTACCGATATCATGAAGCAATCCTGATCGTTTTGCTAAGGTTACATCTTGCCCTAACTCACTTGCCATCAACCCTGCTAAATATGCCACTTCCATAGAGTGTTTCAACACGTTTTGTCCATAACTTGTTCTGAACTTTAATCGACCTAATATTTTTATTAGATCTGGATGCAATCCATGAACACCGACTTCAAATGTTGTTTGCTCACCATACTCACGAATACGCTCGTCAATTTCTCTTCTTGATTTTTCAACCATTTCTTCAATTCTTGCTGGATGGATACGACCATCCGCAACTAATTTCTCTAATGATGTACGTGCAATTTCTCTTCGAATTGGATCAAAACCAGATAAGATAACAGCTTCTGGAGTATCATCGATAATTAAATCAATACCTGTTAGCGTCTCCAACGCACGTATATTGCGTCCTTCACGACCAATGATTCTTCCTTTCATTTCTTCATTAGGAAGGGAGACAACGGAAACTGTAGTTTCTGCCACATGATCTGCTGCAGATCGTTGAATAGCAAGTGTAATAATTTCTCTTGCCTTTTTATCTGCTTCTTCTTTGGCCTCTTGTTCAATATCTTTAATCATCTGCGATGTTTCATGACGAATTTCTTGCTCCACGTTATGCAATATTGTTTTCTTTGCATCTTCTATGGATAACCCTGAAATACGCTCTAATTCTGATATCTTTTTTAATTTGATATCTTCGATTTCATCCCGGGTTTGTTCGATTATCTTTTCTTTATTGTTAATTTTTTCTTCTTTACGCTCAAGTGAATCTAACTTTTTATCCAGCGATTCCTCTTTTTGTACCAATCGTCTTTCCAGCCGTTGTATATCCACTCGTCTTTCACGAATGTCCTTTTCTGCTTCATTACGCAGTTTGTGTACTTCATCTTTAGCCTCTAAAACGGTTTCTTTTTTAAGTGCTTCCGCTTCCTTTTTCGCATCTTTTACAATGTTTGAAGCAGCTTCTTCAGCACTAGAGATTTTCGCTTCTCCAAGAGATTTACGGATAAAATAACCGATTCCTAAGCATAAAACACCAACAACAAGAATGATAATTATCCAAAGGAGATTTTCCATGTCCTTCACCTCCTGCTGACACCAAGGCTTGCTTGGGAATTTTCGGCTTTTAACCCTATTAATATTCATTACCATTTCAGCGAACTCAATTAACATTCTCAAAAAACTGAACAATTAATCCGAGTGTGTACATATCACACTACTTCATTGTAGCTTTAGTAAATTCTTTTTGTCAAGAAAGGTAAGATAGTGTCTTGTATTTTATAGGTTGGATTCATTTTCTATTTGCTTTACAATTTTACTGGATATTTCCATTGTATACCCTTTTCTTAGTAAAAATGATATCGTTTTATGTTTTCTTTTTTGTATACTCTCATGTTGAAGCAAATGCCATTTTTTTATTCCTTGTTGCAAAGCAACATTAAATTCTTCTTCACTGTTTAGTTCGGACAGTGCCTCTTGAATGAAACTATCTTTTATTTTTTTTGCTTTTAGCTCTATTTCAATTCTTTGTCGTCCTTTTTTCTTTATTTTCATTTGATCTTTTGCGTACATTTTTGCATAGGATTGATCATCCACATACTGTTGTTTTTTTAATTGCTGGATGACTTCTGCACAAAGATGAGGATCATATTGTTCAGCAAGTAATTTTTCTTCTATTTCATATGCTGTCCTCATCTTATAGCTTATCCATCGCATTGCACGTTGATAAGCTTGATTTATTTCTTCTTCTTGTGTCACTTTCATCATTTGTTCTGCGTCTATGGATAATCCTTTTATGAGTTGGTGTCGCACTAATATGTCTTCATGAACGGTAAAAGCGTATTGATCCTCTATGTATATTTGATAACGTTTCTGCTCTTTATCTAAAACAACAGCAGTAATAATTTTTTTATTATTGTTATTGTTCAAATCCATATACCTTCTCCCACTTCCATTGCACTCATGTATACTATTCTTCTATATCGTCATCCATGTTGCTGTATAATGAAAAACGCACCTATGCAGGTGCGATTCATTTAGTCTCTACACATTCATTTATTCCACAGGATCTAATGTCTCATCCTCTTGATCAGGTGACTCTTCAGCCGCAATCAAATTGGCTTGTTGACGTATTTTTTGTTCGATATCCATTGCAATGGCTACATTTTCTTTCAAAAATTGTTTCGCATTCTCTCTACCTTGACCAAGGCGTTCTCCCTCATAGGAATACCATGCTCCACTTTTATTTACAATGTCCATTTCAGTACCAATATCGACAATACTTCCTTCTTTAGAAATACCTTCGCCATACATAATGTCGACTTCTGCTTGTTTGAATGGAGGCGCTACTTTATTTTTAACCACTTTTACACGAGTACGGTTACCTACAATTTCATTCCCTTGTTTAATCGACTCTATACGTCTAACATCGAGTCGCACGGAGGAATAGAACTTCAATGCTCTTCCACCTGGAGTCGTTTCAGGGTTACCGAACATAACGCCCACTTTTTCACGAAGCTGATTAATAAAGATAGCAATCGTATTGGATTTACGAATGGCACCACCTAATTTTCTGAGCGCTTGTGACATCAATCTAGCTTGTAGACCAACGTGAGAATCACCCATTTCCCCTTCTATTTCTGCTTTGGGAACAAGTGCAGCAACAGAGTCTACAACGATAATATCTACCGCACCACTGCGAACTAATGCTTCTGCAATTTCAAGTGCTTGCTCTCCTGTATCGGGTTGAGACAATAACAATTCATCAATGTTGACGCCTAATTTTTCAGCGTATTGAGGATCTAGTGCATGCTCCGCATCGATAAAAGCTGCTTGTCCTCCTAATTTTTGTACTTCGGCTATCGCATGAAGGGATACGGTTGTTTTACCTGAAGATTCAGGACCATATACTTCGACAACTCTTCCTCTTGGTAATCCGCCCACACCTAGTGCAATATCGACAGCAATCGACCCACTGGATACCGTTTCTACTTGAAACTCTGTGGATTCACCTAATTTCATGACAGAACCTTTTCCGAACTGTTTCTCAATTTGGCGAAGCGCCATTTCTAAAGCTGCTTGACGATCAGACACAATCTTCACTTCCCTATCTATTAGTTTTCCATTTTCAATATACGAATGAACTCATGACTTATATATTTATCATATATGGTTTCGAGACATTTGCCAAGCTTTTTTTCGAACATATATTCTATTTTTAAGTTAATTTCGTTTTTCAGCGATGTTTTTTCTAAATTTCCAAAGTAATGATAACGCCGTTTTAGCGGCTCTTACTCGTCTTATTTCATGATTACCATATAATAATACATGCTGCTCAAATTCATTTCCAAATTTATCTATAAAGCTAACAAATGTGTTTGGGACATCTTTATTTTTTTCTGTATCCGACATTTTTTTTGAATAAATGAAAATAAATAAATCCACATTACTACCCTCTATGACATCACGCCCTATTGGTGAAATCGAACGAAGGCTAATTTGCTCTTCCTCTACAGGGATGGTCTGATTAGGAAACAACGTTTGTAATTGATATAAAGATTGTATGATCATACTATGGGACAACACTTCGTCATGATGTGCAGAAGCAGCAATCAAGTTTGTAAAACTTCCTCCTGTTCCCCATTCCAAAACAGAAATACGTTGGTGAGCTTGTTTCAACTCTTTTACGGTGGTTTCCAGCAATGAATCTTGTCCTTCAGTGAAAAAATGTGCACCTAACCGCGTTAAGATCTCTCGCTTGGTGTCTCTCCATTTTGTTTCTGCAGCCTCTCTACTATCCGCTTTTGTTGTAATACGTAAGGATACTTCGTTTTCCTTCGCATATGGCGCAATAGTTGGGTCTGTTTGTGCAGCAATTAAATCTTTGATCGTATCTTCTAATTTAGATTCACCAATACCGGTGAATTTCAACATGGTAGAATAAATAGATAGAGCGTTTTGCGGCATTAATGTTTTCTGAATCCATGGAGCAGCAGCATGTTCGAACATAGGATAAAGCTCGGATGGAGGTCCAGGTAGGAGGATAATGGCTTTATCATGTTGTTGAAAAGCACTGCCTACTGCCAATCCCACCTCATTATGCAACGTGACACTACCATGAATAATTTGAGCCTGCTTTTTATTGTTATCGGACATTTCAATATTTCTACTTTTAAAAAATCCTTCTATTTTATTTAATGCTGGCTTGTCAAACTCTACATGCGTGCCAAAAAAAGCTGCAGCAGCGTCAGCGGTCATATCATCTTCTGTAGGCCCTAATCCACCTGTACATATAACGAGGTCTGCACGTGAGTATGCAGTATGTAAAGCATCTTGAATACGCTGTTTATTATCCCCTACCACGGTTTGAAAGTACACATCCACACCGAGTATAGAACATTGCTCTGATAAATATTTGGCATTTGTATTGACGATTTGACCTAATAACAACTCTGTACCTACACACAAAATTTCTGCTCTCATGACACCTCTCCTTTGGATATTGAACCTGTATGAATATTTAAAAATCCCATAATGATATGGGATTTAATGATAGTATCGTCACATGTTATTTTTCCGCGATCAAATTTTTGTTTTTGATAAAATAGTCTACACCAGAATAGATCGTAATAATAGCCATGAGCCAACTAGCTACAAGATCCACTCGAAGATCAATTAATGCAAATGGAAAATTGTTGAGCAATAAGATAATGATGGCCGTAATTTGAATCGCCGTTTTCCATTTTCCCCATTTACTTGCCGCTATTACACTACCATCTAGTAACGCAATCTGCCTTAAACCTGTAACAGCAAATTCTCTACTAATAATTACGATCGCAATCCACGCATCTAACTTTCCCATATCCACCAAAGAAATGAGTACCGCCGCAATCAGCAGTTTATCTGCTAATGGGTCTAATAACTTTCCTAAATTTGTTACTATTTTTCTCTTTCTCGCTATGTAACCGTCCAATCCATCTGTACTAGCAGCCAAAATGAATATTAGCGTCGCAATAATTTGATTATAAGTAATAGAGAACTCCCCTATAATGAGTGGAGAAAAATCTAAATTCACGAGTAAAAAAAACAACATCACTGGAACTAAGAATATTCTCACCAATGTAATGCGATTAGCTAAATTCATACAAAACACCTCAATTCATTATTCCTAATACACATCCAAATATTGTATCGATTAATCACTTAAAAAAGTATAATACATGGTTCACGCACTGTCAAAAAGAATAATAATTTGCCATAAATAAAGCTTCCCTAACCACCATCGACTAGCGATGATGTTGGGAAGCAGCAAAAGTAAACCTCATGTTTCGTTTCTGACTGGCGTTCTAAACATATCCAATATGCCCAAAACAATATGAGCAAGTCCAAATCCAAAAATTCCGTAACCCCATGCAGTAGGTGTTAAATACCATCCTAACAAACTCACGATAACACCCAAGCCAGTTACAATCCAACTAATTGTCACCTTCATCCCTCACTTGGTGTTGATGTATTGTGTATTCGTTTTGCTGTAATTATTTTAACCTGATTCATGGGTTTTATTCATACTTATCTCATATTGAATTTACTCCAGCAACATTTATTTGTACCCGCATTCCAACGTCCGTTCCTTCTAATTCTACATCATTAATGTACAACTTCGCATTGCTATTTCCTAAGCTAATCCATACATTATTTTGTGATTCAAAAGTATATGTATCATCTTGTTGTGGAGTAATTTCGTCCAATACTTCTCCATAAGCATCACCTTTACGTATTTGCGTCCAGCATCTACCTGTATACTCAATTTTAATATTTATTTGGTCTGTGTTGGCCACTTCATACGTGTAAACATTATTCACTTGCTCCACCAATGTCACTGTCGACGCTACAACTTCCTCTGCCTGCTCTTCAGCAAGCTCTTCTTGTACATTATTTTCTTCAGCGTCATTAAATACCGTTTCAACACTTTCATCACTGTCCGCAAATCGTCCTGTTACAGGTTCAGGCATCTGGATGCTATGATCATCTGATTCGCCGTTCAACAAAACAAAAAGATAGATAACAACAACAATTAAAATAAAAAATGAAATAAACAAAAGTAAAGAAACCCATTTGGCTACTTTATCCACGTTTAATGCTTTTTTTCGTCTACCTGTACTTGTTGCATTGGTTGGTTGCGCATAAGCTTGTGGTAACACATTTTTGTAAAGTTCCATCACATGATTGGAGTCTAAACCTAAGGCTTCTGCGTAACTTTTAATAAAAGCTCGTGCATAAAAATTTCCAGGTAAAATATTGTATTTGCCTTCTTCAATGGCTTGCAAATATGATTTTCTGATTTTTGTTATTTCTTCCATTTGATCTAAAGTATATTGTTGCTCTAACCTTGTTTTTTTCAAAACCTCCCCTAGATCAGACATTGAACATGTACACCTCACTTTCCCTTGTCATTTTTATATATTTAATAGTCTACCGAAGTCGTAATCGCATCATAATTAATCTCTTCATCTGGATGACTTCTTAGTTCAACAATATAGTCAAAAATATCATACGTATACTCTGATTCCCTTACAAAAACATCTGGGTGTTCAATCACTTTTGTAGAGTTCATTTCCATAACATTTGTTAATAACTCCACATGCTTTTCATTTGCTCTAATGGTGCTGACGATGCCGTCAACAATAAAAACATTATTAGGATTTAATTCTTCCTCTGACATCATACTCCTAACGGTTTGACGAAGAAGCGTCGAAGATACAAAACTCCACCTTTTGTTCGAACAAACACTACCCGCAATAATGGATTCTGTTTTTCCAACTCTAGGCATACCTCTGAGTCCTACTACCTGATTTCCATCTCTTTTAAACACTTCTCCGAGAAAATCAACAAGTAAGCCTAATTCATCTCTAACAAATCGAAACGTTTTTCTATCATCAGAATCTCGTTCTATATACCTTCCATGACGTACGGCTAATATATCCACTAATTTAGGTGTTCGTAGTTTGGTGACTGTAATATTATCTACTTTCTCAAGCATTTTACCTAGTGCATCAATTTTTTCATCATTTGCTGTTTGTAATAGCATTCCCCTTGAGCTATTTTCAACCCCATTAATGGTAATAATATTTATATTTAACATCCCCATTAATGATGCTATATCTCCTAATAAACCTGGTCTGTTTCTATGTATAACGTATTCCATGTACCATTGCTTCATACCATTTCACCTCAATTTCATAACACTGAACTTGCTCATCCATCTTATTACAATTTAAATAATAGTTATACTGTTTAAATTCATATTGATATTTAAACCACTTAGAGCATCTTATAATATTTAAACACTTTCTTATACTTTTTTCTACAAAAAATCGTTTTTTTTAAAATAATAAATTCAAATTCATTCATTATAATAAAAACAGGAAAGAAGCCCCACTAAAGCGAGGCTTTTCTACATAAAAAGTCAAAATGTGCAAGAAACATTAAGCATGGTCAACTAACTTCACCATTAATGTTGCCATGACTTTTCGCTCGGACTCATCCGCTACATCCCATAATTCTTTTAACAACAATTCCTGATCATTTCTTGGTTCCACTTTTTCATCTAAAAAATCACCAATTTCATAAGCAAGCTTTGCAATCATCTCATCATTTATCCCTATTTTTTGTGCTTGATTAACACGTTGAGCAAGAAAATTTTTCCACTTATCGAATGAATCCAACACCGTTGACATGATATTACTCACTCCTTTTTAAAATTAAACCTTATACGGTTATAATATTTGTCTAAGGTGAGCAACCTATGCACGAAAATTTAAATGAAGTTTACGTCAACCAACCACCATTGGGACTAAGCACTTGCCCTGTGATGTAACTTGATTCTGGCAAAGCCAAATAATACGTCATCGATGCAATTTCATCCGTTGTTGCAAACCTTCCCAACGGGATTTCTTGTTCCAGCATCTGCTTTTCCTCTTGCTCTAGATGATTCAACATGACGGTGTCTACTGCGCCAGGAGCTACAGCATTGACGGTTACACCAGATGGTGCAAGCTCTTTAGCTAGTGCCTTAGTAAATGCATTCACACCGCCCTTAGATGCTGAATATGCCGTTTCACACGAAGCCCCTGTCATTCCCCAGACAGAAGAAATATTGATAATACGTCCCCACTTTTGTGAAATCATATAAGGTGCAAACGCTTTACAAGACAGAAACATACTTTTTAAATTGACATTCATAATATGATCCCATTGCTCTTCTGTCGTATCCATTAACATGCCATAATGCGAAATCCCAGCATTATTGATGACAATGTCAGGATACAATCCATGCTGATCTAATTTTTCTTTTATTTTACTGATTTCATCGGAAACACTAATGTCTCCCGCTACGGTCATTACCTTTGCTCCTTTAGCGATGCAATTTCTTGCAACTTGATTTGCATGCTCATGTGAGTGGACGTAATGAATGATGATATTCATTTTAATGTCTGCAAATCGTTCCGCTATTGCAGCTCCGATTCCTCTACTTGAACCGGTAATCAATACGGTCATTTCGTTCAATGTTTTATTCATATTATTTTCTTTCGACTACAGACACACTCATGACTTCCCAGTTAAAATGATGACGCAATCGATCGTTTATTCCCTCCCATGTGATACGTGAAAATGTGGACATCATATCGAAGAAATCGCAATTTTTATATAAATAATCCGTAAATGAATGCGCGATTAACTCCGGAATATTGAACAAACGTAAGTAACTCCCCATTTGTTTATGCTTGCTTACTTCAAACTCTTCTTTGCTTAGTCCATTTTTTATATATTCGTCTATATTGCTACGAATCATATGAATCATTCTATCTGGATCAGGCGTATCTCCACCAAACACAGAAAAAGCAAACGTGTTATACGCTTTGTAATCTGAGCTAAATGAATCGGTGATGAGTTGTTGATCATACAATTGCTGGTACAATGTTGAACTCGGACTAAATAATAGATCCATAATAATTTTCATTTCTAATTGTTTTTGTAATAATGAAGTCCCTTCCTCATAGCCATACACTTCCTTAATGCCACACAAACATTTCGGCATGGATACAGAAAGTTGAATTTTCTTTTCGTGCGCCTTCACCGCTTTAGGTTCCGCTTCAAAGTATCTTTTAATTTCCCCTTGTGGGTGTATATTTTTAGCTGATTGATTGTTCGCTGCAAGTGAGGTGACATGTTCTGCATCAACACCACCGACGACAAACAAACACATATTCGAAGGGTGGTAAAAAGTATGATAACAGTCATACAACATTTCTTTTGTAATTTCGTGAATAGATTCCTCTGTTCCTGCAATGTCAATATGCACCGGATGTTGTTGAAAGAGGGATTGTATTAAACCCATGTAAACTTGCCAGTCTGGAGAATCTTTGTACATATTTATCTCTTGCGTAATAATACCTTTTTCTTTCTCAACGTTCTCATCTGTAAAATGAGGCGTTTGCACAAAATCAATTAACGTATTCACATTTTGCTCTATTTGTTCTGTAGAAGAAAATAAATATACGGTCCGATCAAAACTGGTAAATGCATTGACAGACGCGCCTTGAGTAGCAAATTGAGCAAATACATCACCTTCTGGTTGCTCAAACATTTTGTGTTCTAAAAAATGTGCAATGCCGTCAGGCACTTTTATTTTCGGTTTTCCTTCCACTTGAAAGTGATTATCAATGGAGCCGTATTTTGTGGCAAACGTTGCATACGTTTTTCGATATCCCTGTTTTGGAAGCACGTAAACATCTAAACCATTGTCTAATTTGGTGAAGAATAATGATTCTTTCAACTCCGGATACGTTTTGATTTTCATACGTTGTCACTCTCCTTATCTCGCAGGAAATAAATCGTATCCAATTCGACTTTTTTAGCTACATGCTGGATATGCTCCGCTTCAATTCCTTCCAATTGCTCAATCAACTGATGTTTGTTTCGTTCTTTGCCTGCGATAATTTGATTGTAGTCGTAACTGATGCTTGAAAATGCAGCGTCATCTAATTCGTTAATCTGATTACGAATCATCGCTTTTGTCTGCTCCAATTCATTTGATGAAATCTCTCCATTTCGCATCAATTCCAACTGCTGCTTCATAATGTTGATGACCTGATCTACTTTATGTATCTCAATGCCAGATTGAATCGTTATAATTCCTTTTATGCCGTCTAATTTAGAACTTGCATAGTAAGCCAAGCTTTCTTTTTCCCTAACATTGACAAACAATTTAGAGTGGGGATAAGATCCAAGCACTCCATTGTACATCAACAAAGCAGGATAATCTTTATCAGCATAAGTAACTGGTACGTGAAGACCGATGTTAAGCTTGCCTTGTGTCACTTCCAATTGGTCTACAATCATTTGCTCTTTATTTCTATTCTTCACATAAGGGTGAGCATGAAATGGTGTGTTTATTTCTGCTCTATCCATAGTTAAGTATTGTTTAGCTAAAGAAGTTACCTTATCTGTCGTTGTATCCCCAACGACATAAATGTCTATCGAGCAAGTCTCAATCAGTTGCCTGTAAGCTTCGTACAAATTGTGGGGATCAATGTGATCTAAATCTTCCAGTTTACCCAAAGCAGTGAATCTATAGGGCTCATCTTTACACATTTCTTCTAAGCATCGCTGTTCTGCGTATCGCGTTTTGTTGTTTACAACGGCTTGCAGCTTTTTTTGTAACGTTAATTTTTCTGTGTCTACGTATTCTTGTTTAAATACCCCTTGTTCTGTATACGGTTCTGTAATAAGTTCACTTAAAAAACGAAATGACGCTTCTAACATATTGTTTTGGTTCTCTTGAATGAACGCTTCATGAATGGTATCTAATTTAATCTGCATCACTTGATAGTTGCCTCTTTTAAAAACATCAAAAGCAAACCCCGTTCCATACAGATGATCTAAGTGTTTACGCAATTGATCTGTTTGAGGAAATCGTTTTGTCCCTCTGCGCAAAACATGCGGAATAAGCGCTGTTTTGGTTACCTCTTGTTCACATAATGGGACCGCTAAAAGTGCTGTCATCGTATACGTTTTAAACTGAGTGGTTGGCTTTACATGAATTCTCATGTTGTTATACTCTCTTCTTTCAAACCCAGCAGACATACTTTATCCCCTCCTCCTGTTCACATATAAATGCTCACTACTCCTGCTATTTTAACCCAATGTTTGGATATTCACAAACATCAACAACACAAATGTAAAACCATTCTATTTACAAAATATATGTTTGCCAATTCGTTTTATTTGTGGCCGAGTCCAAATCCATGGCGAAGTCGCGGTATCTGGATTAAAATAATATATCGCATCTCCTGAAGGATCTAGACCACTTAAAGCATCTCTTACTGCTCTGTATGAAGTTTGATTCGGTGTTAAATATATTTGGCCATCTGCCACTGCTGTGAACGCACGTGGTTGAAAAATAACATCAGAAACGGTGTTCGGAAATAACTCCGACTGCACTCTATTGATGATCACCGCAGCAACAGCAATTTGCCCTTCATAAGGCTCCCCTCTTGCTTCTCCATGTACCGCATTTGCCATTAGCTTCATGTCATTTTCAGATAGAGGCAGCATCTTAGTTGAGGGATAGCTCATGATTTTTTCTGTCGTATCCTTCGCCGTAGGTCTCCATTTCTTCGTCGCTTCCCATAACTTTAATTTTGTTTTACTACCAGCGATGCCATCCGCTTTCAAGCCAAAAGCATATTGAAAGTTTTTCAAAGCTTGCAATGTCAAATTACCAAACTGTCCATCCACCTCACTGTAATAGTAGCCTAAAAACTTTAATCTCCCTTGCAGCTCATCTACATCCTTGCCACTCGACCCATATTTAATGGTTTGGTTGCTAAAAGCCTCGATATTTTTATCTGGTTGTAAGTCTAATGCAAAAAATAAAGCTACAACAATAAAACAGGTGACAATCACTATTCTCACATTCATCGACAATTTTCCCTTTCTTCATCGTAGATTTATGAGTATTTTGTGATAAGTCACCTGTACCTATTCATGTATTCATTTAACTTTCTTCTTTTGTGTTTTCTTCGTATTGTAAGAGAGTTAGCAACACTTCACGCGGTTTACTTCCTTCGTACGGCCCTACAATTCCTCTATTTTCCATACTATCGATCAATCGAGCAGCTCTCGTGTACCCTACTCTCATTCTTCTTTGTAACAGCGAAACAGAAGCTTGCTTTGCTTCTAATACGATGCGAACCGCTTGATCGAATAATTCATCTTCAAATTCTTCTTTTTCTTCTTGCTTCACTTCGGTAATGTGAAACTCAGAAGTTTCTTCATAATCTGCTTTGCCCTGTTCTAGTACAAAGTGAACCACTTTCTCCACTTCTTCATCAGAAAGGAAAGCACCTTGTACTCGAATAGGCTTGGAAGCACCAACAGGTAAAAATAGCATATCTCCTCTTCCTAACAATTTCTCTGCTCCAATGGAATCCAAAATCGTTCTGGAGTCTACTTGAGAGGAGACACCAAAAGCAATTCTTGATGGAATATTGGCTTTAATTACACCTGTAATAACATCTACGGATGGGCGCTGCGTCGCTATAATCAAATGTATTCCCGCTGCTCTCGCCATTTGAGCAAGTCTACATATCGCATCCTCTACATCATTTGCTGCTACCATCATCAAGTCTGCGAGCTCGTCAACAATGACGACAATATAAGGCAATGGTTTTTCTCCTGTTTCCTCTCCAACCTTTTTCACATGTGCATTATAGCCTTCAATGTTTCTCGTCCCTGATTTCGAAAATTGTTCATACCGTTTTTCCATCTCTTTTACTACTTTACGAAGAGCAAGAGACGCTTTCTTTGGATCTGTTACAACTGGCGCAAGCAAATGTGGGATACCGTTGTACATATTTAACTCTACCATTTTGGGGTCCACCATCAGTAACCTTACTTCCTCTGGCTTCGCTTTATATAAAATACTAGTAATAATCCCGTTTATACAAACAGACTTACCAGAGCCTGTTGCACCTGCTACGAGTAGATGTGGCATTTTTGCTAAATTTGCAATGATCGGCTGCCCAGAAATATCTCTACCAAATGCAATGGATAGTTTAGCATCTGATTTTTGAAATTCGTTCGTTTCCATGACTTCTCTCATCGTTACAATTGATACTTCACTATTAGGAACTTCAATACCAATGGCAGATTTGCCTGGTATAGGCGCTTCCATGCGGATACCTTTTGCAGCTAAAGCAAGCGCAATGTCATCCGTTAAACTGACAATTTTACTTACTTTCACCCCTATATCAGGCTGTATCTCATATCTTGTTACAGAAGGGCCTCTAACTACTTCTAACACTTTGGCTCTAACACCGAAACTTTCGAACGTCGCTTCTAATTTTCTAGCATTAGCTTTATAATTTAAGCTATTTCCTCTAGCTGTGTTTTGCAATTGATTCAGTAGATCAATAGAAGGCATTTTATATGGCTTTACGACTTTATTTGTTGTTGCCGATTCAGGCAAAACTTCATCTGTTTCCGTAAGAGAAGGATCTAGTTGTTCTGTGTGTATGGTTACTTCGTTTTCCTGCTCAGCTTGTTCAGGGGATACGTTCATCGTTTCCTGGTTGCTGCTATGTGAGTTACCGGTATCGTTATCCTCAATATTCTGTTGAAAATCAAAAAACAGTGGTGATCCTGTCTTGCCATTGTCCTCATTCAAATCTACTTCTTGTTGTTGTGACTGTTCACGCTGTAAATCCGACTTGCCTTCTCGTCGATAAACAACTTGCTCATTTTCACTATCTACACTATGGTTTCCAACTAATACGTCTCCGTCCAATTCATGATCTTCATCAAATTCATGTTCTGCATGAGTAGAAGATGTAGCACTAGATTCTTTTTTGAACAACTGAAAAAAAGAAGGAAGCTTTTTACTTTTGGTACTCTGTTTGTTACTCGGTTTATATGACTCTTCTTCAATCTCTAATAAATGCTCATCTTCATCTAAGTAAGAATCGGTCTGCAAAGATGGTTTATTTCGAATAGAACCGCGAAGTTCAGATATTTTAGCCATGAATCTCTTCATGAACGGGGTGATTTTCGTTTTGCTAATACGTAAAATATCTTGAAAAGTTAAATTCGTAATACATATAAAAGAGATAATAAAGAGAGAGAATACAACTAACTTTGTTCCTAATAAATCAAATAGCAAATAAGTGATAGCGAATAAAAACGCGCCTATTTGTCCACCACCAAGTTCTTGCTTAAACGCGTTGTCACTTATCTCTTGTCCCAATTGTAAAGTGACGTTATTCCAAGGTTGCTGAATAATATTGGAAAATGATAGTTTTTCTCCTGTTATTGCTGTAATGGATTGTTGACCTTCAAACCAAAAAATATGACTGGTTAACAGCAACCCCATGCATAGCAATGCGACGCCTGTCGTTCGATAAGACCAGTGTTTAGGCCATTTTCTCCTTAATATTAAATATAACCCTATGTATAACCCTATTAGTGGAAATATGAAATAATAGTGTCCTGCCAAAAATAATGAAATATAGCTTAATGCTCGTCCAACGGAACCAATCCCAGGGATCGATTCAGTACCAGCAATGGATATAGCAGCACTTATAATGAATAAAATACCGTAGATTTCATATTTCAAAATTTGTTTCATATTTTTCTTTTTTCGTCGTCTAGTCAAGTTCCCACCTCCAGTGCAATTATATCATAATTATTTGGAATGCATACAAATGGAAGATTTAAAAAAGAGACATCTTATGTCATGATGTCTCTTCTTGTTGTCATATCGAATATCCTTTTGTGTACGTTGTATTTTTGTTTCAGGTAGATATAAAAGGCTGCATGGTGATGACTTGTCCAGGTGCGTATTTTTCATTTAAAAAAAGCTGAGGGTCTGCACTAATCAACCTCACAATTTTAGCTTGCATACCATCCATAGGTTGCACTTCCATCGTAATACCATCTACCACCATTTCTTGTGTTCGATTTACTTTATCTATGTTCTCATAAATAATTTCTTGTGGAATGGTGGAGTACATAATCATTGTATCATTCCACCTCCCATTTTACTTTTGTGTTCTGCAATCATGCGATTTAATTCCCTTATCGCTTCACCTAATCCCCCTACCATATCAATTAACCCATACTTTACCGCATCACTTCCGATAACATTTGTCCCAATGTCCCTCGTCAGTTCGCCTGTTTTAAACATGAGGTCTTTAAACAACTCTTCAGATATGTTGGAGTGTGCTGTTACAAAACGAACGACTCTTTCCTGCATCTTATCTAAATACTCAAACGTTTGTGGTACGCCAATGACGAGTCCATTCAATCGAATCGGATGGATGGTCATGGTCGCTGTCTCTGCGATAATAGACATATCAGAGGAAACAGCAATCGGTACACCAATACTATGACCACCACCAAGTACAATGGTTACGGTAGGTTTTGAAATGGACGCAATCATCTCGGAAATTGCTAGCCCTGCTTCAACGTCTCCTCCTACTGTATTTAGTATGATGAGAATCCCTTCAATTTTCGGATTCGTTTCCGCTGCTACCAATTGTGGGATAATATGCTCATATTTCGTCGTCTTATTTTGTGGTGGCAAGACGATATGTCCTTCTACTTGACCTATAATCGTGACACAATGAATATTGGAATCCATCTGTGGTAAATTCGTTTGTCCAAATGTCTCTATGTTTTCAGCAACTGGATTTTTCTTTTCCATTGGTGGGGTTTGGGGTTGTACAGGTGGCGCATTGGGTGGTGTAGGCTGTTGCTCTTCTTGTTTATACATGAAATGATCCCTGCCTTCGATGGTAGTCCTATTTACTGAATGTTACTGTTTTATACAGGTAAATAGATCATTTCTAGTTTGCTTTAAATATATGTTTTTTATACATGAATGAAACTTAAATAAATGAAGAGTTATTAAACATAATAAAAGCTGCTGGCGTTAAGCCAAGCAGCTATATACTCTGGTTAGGTTTTTTAAGTGACTGACTTTATTATACTTCCATGATAATAGGTAATATCATCGGTCTTCTTCTAGTTTGTTCATACAAAAATCGTCCTAAAGATTCTTTAACATGATTTTTCAACGATGCCCATTCGTTTACATTTTCGTTCATCAATTTTGTTAACGTATTCGATACAATTTTATTTGCCTCATCCATTAAATCTTCGGATTCTCTAACGTAAACAAATCCACGAGAAATAATGTCAGGTCCAGACAATACTTTGCCTTCTTGCTTACTCAACGTCACAACGACAACAAGAATTCCATCTTGGGATAGTAATTTTCTATCTCTGAGTACAATATTGCCCACATCACCAACGCCTAATCCATCAATTAGGACGTTACCTGCTTGCACTTTTGCACCTTTACGAGCAGTTCCATTTTGCAGTTCTACCGTATCACCATTATCACATATAAAAATGTGTTCTGGATCAATACCCATTTGTTCTGCTAGAAGCCCGTGATGTCTTAACATGCGATATTCACCATGAATAGGAATGAAATATTTCGGACGCAGTAAGTTTAACATTAGCTTTAACTCTTCTTGACTACCATGTCCAGACACGTGTACACCTGATACACTTCCTGGACCGTATATGACATTAGCGCCTAATCTATATAATTCATCTACAACACGACCAACAAACTTCTCATTACCAGGGATCGGTGTTGCAGCAATAACAACAGTATCACCAGGCAGTATGTCAACTTTACGATGAGTGGATCTTGCCATTCTCGTTAAAGCAGACATAGGTTCTCCTTGACTTCCTGTGGAAAGAACCACCACTTGGTTTGCAGGTAACTTATTTACTTCATCAGGTTCAATCAACATTCCCTCTGGAAAATTCAAGTATCCGAGTTCTGTTGCAATATTGATGTTGTTTACCATGCTACGACCCATAACCGTAATTTTACGGTTTGTTTTATATGCTGCATCAAAGACTTGTTGAATACGATGAATATTGGATGCAAATGTAGCAACGACAACTCTCTGCTCAGCTTTGTGGAATACTTCTTCTAATTCCACTCCCACTGTTTTTTCAGATGGAGTAAAACCTGGACGTTCTGCATTAGTACTATCAGACAATAATGCAACAACACCCTTGCTTCCAATCTCAGCCATCACATGAAAATCAGATTGCTGCATATCCACAGGGGTATGATCAAATTTAAAGTCCCCAGTGTGTACAACAAGACCTTCTGGTGTATCAATACATACTCCTACTGAATCTGGAATACTGTGGTTCGTTCTGAAGAACGTCGCTGTCAATTTTCCTAACTTTACATTTGATTTTTCATCAATAAGAATCCGCTTTGTATCGCCTAAGATACCAGCTTCTTTTAATTTGTTATCAATTAATCCTAATGTTAACTTCGTAGCATACACGGGCATGTTCACTTGCTTAAGCACATAGGATAATCCACCAATATGGTCTTCATGACCATGTGTAATCAATACCCCTCTGATCTTCTCTTTGTTTTCAATTAAGTAAGAGATGTCTGGTATGACTACGTCTACTCCTAACATTTCCTCCTCAGGAAATTTCAGACCACAATCAACAATAACAATATCATTTCCACATTGAACTACATACATATTTTTACCAATTTCACCTACGCCGCCCAAGGCAAAAATGGTTACTTTCTCATTAACTTTTTTAGCCAACCTAATTAAACCTCCTGTACATTTTGTTGCGACGATTTTCGCTTTACAAACTAAATGAATAAAAAACCGTACCCAGTCACTTGTATTTCATTATACACGATAAAAAAGCATTTGCACAAGGGATGATCTATCATGTTATTTTGCTAACGCTGTATGAGCAGTGTACACGCACACTAAAATATGGTTTATACTTTGCTCTCTCAACATTTAACGTATTATGTATAGCATTCCCAAACTTAACTTACCACATCCATACTAAGCAAAAAATGAGTAGTTCCCTTGATTCACTTATACTACGATGTAGTCTTTTTTCATCATCTTCTAAAAATGATTGTCCCTATAATAATATATCTGGTTATCCTATACAATGCAACACAAAAAACCCATCATAATCCATTACTAAGTTTAAAAATGAGATCATGACGGGATGTTTGTGGTTTATTTTAAACTCTATTTCATCTTTAAACTGTCAATAATGACTTTTCGATCTTCTTCGTTGACTGGAATTAATGGTAATCTAACACTACCTGGGTTTAACCCTGCTAATGATAATGCATATTTTACCGGACCAGGTGAAGGACTAATGAACATGGATTCATACACAGGCAATAAATCATAATGAATGCTGGCTGCTTTTTCATGATTTCCATCTAACCAGTATTGCACCATTTCACTAAGTTCTTTGCCAACAACATGGCTTACTACACTGACAAAACCGTATCCACCTACCGCCAACATAGGTAAATTTAAGTCGTCGACACCACTATAGATCTTAAAGTCATTTGATGTGCCAGCAGCGATTTTCGACACGATGGTCAAATCTCCTGCTGCTTCCTTCGTACATACGATATTATCAACTTCAGACAAGCGAATCGTCGTTTCCGGTGCTATCGATACTCCGGTTCTAGCAGGAACATTATACATCATAATAGGTAACGACGTGGACTCCGCCACTGCCTTGTAATGATGGTAAATTCCATCTTGATTTGGCCTATTGTAGTACGGACATACGATAAGCAAACCATCCACTTCTGCAAGTTCTGCTTTTTTAGAGAACTCTATCGTTTTGTTCGTATCGTTACAGCCTGTACCTGCAATAATCTTGCAACGACCATTTGCTACTTGTTTTGCATAATGAAACAAGTCTAATTTCTCTTCTTCCGATAGCGTAGGCGATTCACCTGTTGTACCGCTAATGACAAGTCCATCTGCTTTCTGTTCTTCAATTAAATAATCAATCAGTTTTTTCGTTTGTTCCCAATCAATTTCCAGTTCATCATTGAATGGAGTAACCATTGCCGTAATGATTCTTCCAAAATCCATGTTTTTCATCTCCTTTTGTTGAAATTAAAGAGAAATCTTTATTCTTCAACAAGATGTAAGCTAAATTTATCATGTAAAGCACAAATTGCTTTTTTCATATGCTCTCCTCTTACAAGCACCCAGATCGTCGTATTGGAGTCTGCAGATTGTAAGATTTGAATGTCTACTTCCGTTAGTGCTTCTACGATTCTCGCCATGATACCAGGAACACCATTAATGCCGCCACCAATGACAGAAATCTTTGCACATTGAGGTAAGAACTCCGCTTCATAACCTAATGCCTTTAACACTTCATCCGCTTTGGACACAAATTCATCTTGTATCGTATACACCACACCAGATGGCGTTACATTGATAAAGTCTACGCTAATTTGATTTTGTGCCATCGCTTTGAACACTTTTAGCTGTAAATCGTACTGCCCTTCTTTTGCATTAATTTGAATTTGCGTTATCTTATCTACACTCGCTATTCCTGTAACATAACGATCTGAAACTTTACTATTTGTCAATGCTTCTGGATACGTGACAAGCGTCCCTTCGTCTTTGGAAAAAGTAGATCGAACTCGAATCGGAATATTCGCGTGCATCGCTAATTCAACTGCTCGCGGATGGATAACTTTAGCACCATTTTGCGCCATGTGACATATCTCCGCATAACTAACTTGGGATAACGCCCTCGCATCCTTCACAATTTTCGGATCAGCAGACAAAATACCGTTTACATCCGTGAAGATATCTACATAATCTGCTTTTAAAGCAGCACCTAATGCCGTTGCTGACGTGTCACTAGCGCCTCTACCTAACGTAGCGATATCATCATTATCTGCTTTACCTTGAAATCCTGTAACGATAACGACTTTATTAGATTCCAACAAGCTCATCATTTTGTTCGTCTGAATGGTAACAATTTGTGCGTTGCTAAACTCTCCATTTGTAATGATTCCCGCTTGCGCACCCGTCAATACGGTTGCTGGAATTTGCTCAGCTATCAGCATACTGCATAGTACAGTTGCTGATATGACTTCACCACAACTTAACAGTAAATCCGTCTCCCTTGCTGGGAGCATGCCACCATTTTCTCTAGAAAGTTGCAATAACGTATCTGTAGCGTAAGCGTCTCCTTTTCTACCCATAGCAGATACGACAACAACGACGTGATAGTTATCTTTCAATGAGTTTTGAATATGTTCTACAGCAAGACTTCGTGCTTCTTTTGTCTGTAAAGAAGTCCCACCAAATTTCTGGACAATTATTTTCATTACTTTGTATTTCCTTTCCCCACAGCAAATAAGTTCAATTTTTTCTCGATGTTATGATAATAAGTATGTTTTATGTTTTTATTTTTGAAGCGCAATGTACTCTGCAATTTGTACAGCATTCCATGCTGCGCCTTTAAGTAAATTATCAGAAACAACCCACATATTCAATGCTTTCGGGTTATCTAAATCTTTGCGAAGACGTCCTACAAACACGTCTAATTTTCCAGCTGCATTAGTAGCTAGAGGGTACAGTTGAGAAGAAGGATCGTCCTCCACTACTATACCTGGAGCATTTTCTAGTAATTGTCTTACTTCTTGCAAATCATATTCGTTTTTAAATTCAACATACACAGATTCTGAGTGCCCTGCAATAACAGGTATTCTCACACAGGTTGCTGTTACTTTTAAGGATGAATCATTAAATATTTTTCTTGTTTCTTGTATCATTTTTATTTCTTCGAAAGTGTAACCATTCTCCTGAAATACATCAATTTGAGGTACTGCATTAAATGCAATTTGATGTTTAACTGGAAGAGAAGATACAGGGAAAAAATCCGCTTTCGTTTCACCGTTTTCCAAAATATCTTGTACTTGACGATATGTTTCTTTAATTGCACTTGTTCCGGAACCAGAGACGGATTGATACGTGGACACAACAATGGATTCAATACCATAAGCATCATATAAAGGCTTCAGTGCTGCAACCATTTGTATAGTAGAACAATTTGGATTAGCGATAATGCCTCGATGTTGATCGATATGATCTATATTGACCTCTGGTACAATAAGCGGTGTGTCAGCATCCATTCGATAAGCACTCGTATTGTCGATACAAATTGCCCCTGCTTTTACCGCATGTGGAATGAATGTCTTACTTACACTTCCACCGGCACTAAACAAAGCAATATCTATATTCTCAAAACTTGAAGTTGTAGCTTCTTGTACTACAATTTGTTCTCCCTTAAAATCGATGACACTACCAGCAGAGCGCGCGGAAGATAGTAATGTTAACTGCTCAATAGGAAAATTTCTTTCTTCCAATAGTGAAATAATTTGTGATCCAACTGCTCCAGTTGCTCCAACGACTGCAATATTAAAGTTTTTTTGTTCTGACATATGATATTCTCCCTTCACAATCCACTATAATTTTCTATATGATCAGATATAGCAAATGCTACATCTGACAAAATACAATTCTTGTAACATCAAATGCTGTACATAAAAAATGCATCTATATAAGATGAAGAAATGATGTAATGCAAGTTTACACCTCAATAGCTAGGTGTAAAGGTTATAATGTAGAAATTTCTCCATCTTATGCATCGTAGTAAAAGCTGTATAAATAATCATTCAACTTATACAGTATAAGAAATAAATTCAACCTATATATTTAAACTTTTCTATGATTAAAGGTTGTAATTGTTTACCTTGTAATGCATGCTCACACGTTTCAAATATCAATTCCATTCTAGCAACGAGTGAGTTTGGTTTTCCTTCAGGAGAATCTTGACCAAAAGGAACGAAATAAATATGCTTCATTGCTAATAGTTTTGCAATATTAGCTGCATTTAATCCAAGACCATCATTCGTAGATATACCGATGACCAACGGTCTCTGATTTCGCATTTGCGCTTTTGCTGCCATTAAAACTGCATTATCTGTTAGGGCATTTGCGAGTTTGCTTGTCGTATTACCAGTACAAGGTGCGATCACAAGCACATCCAGAAGTTTAGTAGGACCTAATGGCTCCGCATCTACGATTGTAGAAATGATATCATTACCTGCTATATCTTTCAACTGTTTTCGCCAATCTTCTGCTGTTCCAAACCTAGTATCTGTTGTCTTCAGCGTATTTGAAATGATGGGCGTTACTTTACTTCCTGCGTCCACAAATTGTTGTATTTGTGGCATCACCTCAGCAAAGGTACAGTGTGAACCTGATAAAGCAAAACCAACGTGTTTATCAGACCAATTCATTTTGCATTCCTCCATATCTGATAATCTTCCATTACAATCTCAGATACACAATTTGCAATAATTTGACCTGCTGTTTTCGGTGCTACAATCCCTGGTAAACCTGGAGCCAGCATCGCTTTTACACCTCTTTTTTCTGCAAAACGAAAATCTGTTCCTCCTGGTTTAGAAGCAAGGTCGATAATGACGGTCCTATTTGGCATGTTGGCAATGACTTCTGCTGTGATTATCATAGATGGAATTGTGTTAAAAAGCAAGTCAACTTCACTAACATGATTCACTAAATCTTTACTATAGAAGGGCTTAAGGTTCATTTCAAAACTTCTAGCAAACTGCTCGCCCCTCCTTACCCCTACTTGCACGTTAGCACCTAAACCTTGCAGCACTCTTGCTAATGTTATTCCTGTTCTACCCATACCTAGCACAATACAATTTGAACTATGGATCGTAATGTCTGTATTTTTAATTGCTAACATCACTGCACCTTCGGCAGTAGGAATGGAATTAAATATAGCTACATCATCTCGTGCTAACAATTCAACAAATTTTATCTGGTGCTTTCTACACATTTCTTTCAAATATGGCTTTGCTATACCGGTATAAATACTGCAATGTTTCGCTAATGATTTGAAATATTTTTCACTAAGTTGTAGATCTTCCCCTGAAAATACGGAATTGATATTTCCTTTGTCATCCGTGCCAATAGGAGGGAGTAAGATAACATCGGCTGTACTTAGCAATTGTTCGCTCAATCTTTCTTTTTTCACTCCAGCAAATTTGTTTTCCAATTGATCAAATCCAACTAATGTAATGGTGGCATCCATTTCGTAAAATTTTTGAATGACTTCTAGCTGCCTTGCATCACCACCAATAAATACAACATGTAACCCTGTTAACATAGGAAGTCAACACCCCTCAAATTCAGCTAAAATCCTATATTAGTTTATGCAACTAGAAATGGTTGGTGTATAAATGCATACAAAAAAGCGGGAGACCAACAAAGCCCCCGCTTTTTCTTCTTTCATCTTGCTATATTCAAACTCCAGTATGCCCAAATCCGCCTTCTCCACGGTCTGTTTCACTTAGCTCTTCCACTTGTTGTATAGAAATTTGAGGAACAATTTGTATAACCATTTGTGCTACACGCTCGTTTCTTTCAATCGTAAAAGGTTCCTGACCATGATTAATTAATAATACTTTGACTTCTCCACGATAATCAGCATCTATCGTACCTGGTGAGTTCAAACATGTAATGCCGTGCTTATATGCCAACCCACTTCTTGGGCGAATTTGTGCTTCACATTGTTTAGGCATTGCCATAGAAAACCCAGTTGGAATCAAAGCTCTTTCCCCTGGCTTCAACACAGTTGGTTCCGTTACGGCAGCATGCAAATCAAAACCTGCCGCCCATTCTGACATTTTCTTTGGCATCCCTATATCTTCATTTCCTGGTAACTTTTTGATTTGTATATTATATTGCAAATTGATCTCTCCTCAAATGACTTATCTTATCTTTATCTCCTACCATAGCTAGAGAAAAAGGTTGTTTTAAATGATCTTGAATGACATGGTTTACTTGTTCCTTTGTAATGCTTTCTATCCGTTTTACCATATTATCTAACGTTTCATGCTTGTGCAAAAGCAACTCATTTTTTCCAATTCTATTCATGAGACTTTGGCTGCTTTCCAAAGCTAATATAATACTGCCTTTCATTTGCTGTTTCCCACGATGTATTTCTTCATCGCTCAGTCCATTTTCAATGGTTTCAGAAATAATATCAAACGCAACCTTCATGACTTCATCTGTTTGATTTGGTGCTGTACCCATATAAATCGTATAATTGCCACTATCCAAGTTCGTAGAGTGATAAGAATAGACAGAATAAGCCAAACCTCTTTTTTCTCTAATTTCTTGAAAAAGTTTGGAGCTCATTCCTCCACCTAATCTATTGTTGAGCAAAATGATAGGATAGAGCGACTTATCCACTAAAGATACACCAGGAAAAGACAAGCAAATATGATGTTGCTCCGTAGATTTTTGTTGAAACAACGTATTACTATGAAATTGAGGTGGTGTAATAGCCACACTTTCTCTCTTGTTATTAAAATGTCCAAAATATTTTTCTAATAATGGCAAAACACTTTCGTCCACGTTACCAGCTAAGCTTAGCACCACATTAGGAATAGTATAAAATTGCTCCATATAATCTCGAATATGATCTGATGTCATCGTGTTCAATACATCTTCCGTTCCTAAAATCGTATATCCCAAAGAATGATCTGGATAAGCAGCTTTCGCAATCATATCATGTACGTGATCATCTGGAGTGTCACGATACATAGATATTTCTTCAAAAATAACTTTCTTCTCTTTTGCCAGTTCTGTTTCATCAAATGTAGAGTCGAAAAACATGCTAGATAGTATTTCTACCGCTAACGGTAAGTGCTCATCTAACACTTTTGTATAGTAACTCGTATATTCTTTTGACGTAAAAGCATTAATATTTCCACCAATACCATCAAAATTCTCAGCAATTTGAAGTGCATTATATTTATCTGTTCCTTTAAACAACATATGTTCTATTAAGTGTGTAATTCCGTTGTTATCCTCCGTTTCATTGCGAGAACCTGCCTTTACCCAAATACCAAAAGATACTGAGCGAGAAGTAGGGATAGATTGTAAAGCGACACGAAGTCCATTATTTAAACGATATGTTTTCACCTTCTGCCTCCTATATAAACGAACATTTTGCGATTTTTAAAATTACTTATGTTTATGACAACATACAAAACATGTTCTACCCACTTTAATTTTTCTTTTATATAATGTTAGTATCATATCAAAAATGATGAGTACGCTCAACCGTGTCACTTCGTTTTGAAGATAGCAGTTCACTCACTGTACTCAGAGCGAGATTTTTATCTTTGATTACCTGTATCATTTGAGACAGTGATTGACTTGAAGATGCTGTCGGATGCATTAAAATTAGACTACCCGGCTCTATGTTATTTGAAATTTTTTTTACAATACTCTCCGGAGGTGGATTTTTCCAATCTACAGTATCCAATGTCCATAAAATCGTATAGAGTCCCATATCTTTTGCAATTTTAACAGTCTCTTTATCGAAATCGCCTGATGGGGGTGCAAAAAATTTATTTTCCACACCTAATTGTTTTAGGAGCTGTTCTGTTTTCATGATTTCTTCTCTTGCTTTTGCATGTGATAGTTGACTCATATTTTTGTGTGAATAAGCATGATTCGATAGCTCATGGCCTTCATCCATTATTATTTTAGCTACATCCATGTTGTTAGAAAGCCAACTTCCGTCTAAAAAAAAAGTAGCGTGAACATTTTCTTGCCGTAACGTATCCAAAATAGGTGGAATGTATTCATTACCCCAGGCGACATTAATCATAATGGAAGCCATTTTCTTGTGACTATTACCTCGGTATATAGGCTGATATCCAAGGTCTTCAAGCTTTATGTTTGGTTCTACTTCTTTATATATTATACTTAGTTTCCCTTGATCTTTAGATAATTTCAATGAAGTTGGGATATCCACTTCTCGTCCATTATAGCCAGGAATAGCTTTCCACACCGGATCAATTTTGGCATCTACAGGGGCAATATTTCTTTCTGTTGCTCTGCTTTGGATTTCCGCCATCCATTGTTCTTCTGTTTTTACCAAAGAAGAAGCAGCGTATGGTGATGGTTTTGCTTTGAGAAATTGTATGTAACTACGAAGTGAAGGGGATTGATCCATCCACAAAAAAAGCAGAAGAAAACATAACAATCCTACTGCTACATGTATGCCATTAATTCGTTTCATTGTTTACACTCCTTTTGTCTCATGAGCTTCATCACCACTGAGAAGGTGACAATGATACAAATGATTGTACATTGTTCTATGCAGCATAGCCTGTACTTGTCGTCTACAAGTATATGTGCTAGCAGTCCAACGTATGACTAAAAGAGTGTAAACATTAAAAAAAGCACCTTACGATGCTCTCTCAACATAAATAAAGCTTATTCCCCCTACTAACAAGCAGGGGTCTTCTTATGTGTTACGGTACTATTCACATTAGTTTTTCGGGCTTTTTGTTTCTTGATTTTGTAACGTTGCTTTGCGAGATAAATTAATTCTACCTTGTTGGTCAATTTCCGTCACTTTCACTGTAATGGAGTCATTTAGCCCAACGACATCTTCCACTTTAGCTACTCGCTCCGTAGATAATTGAGAAATATGAACTAATCCTTCTTTTCCTGGAAGTACTTCTACAAAACATCCAAACTTCTCTATTCTTTTCACTGTTCCTAGGTACGTTTCACCAACGACAACTTCTTTCGTTAAATTGTCGATAATCGTTCTCGCCTTTTCATTCATTTCTGCATCAGAAGAAGCGATGAACACCGTACCGTCTTGTTCAATATCTATTTTAACGCCTGTTTCTTCAATAATCTTATTAATGATTTTTCCACCAGGGCCTATCACATCACGAATTTTCTCCGGATTAATCATCATTTTCAAAATTTTAGGCGCATATGGAGATAATTGTTTTTTAGGCTCTGTAATCGCTTCATTCATTTTACCTAAAATGAATAGGCGACCCTTTTTCGCTTGCTCTAGTGCTTCATGTAGTATCTCGCGATTAATACCATCTATTTTAATATCCATTTGGATAGCGGTAACACCTTGAGCCGTTCCAGCGACTTTGAAATCCATGTCCCCTAGGTGATCTTCCATCCCTTGAATATCCGTTAAGATCGTCATTTCGGCTTCATCTTTAATTAATCCCATTGCAATACCAGCAACTGGCGCTTTAATTGGAACACCAGCATCCATCATCGCTAACGTACTTGCACATATACTCGCTTGGGACGTAGATCCATTAGATTCCAACACTTCTGATACGAGTCGAATCGTATAAGGAAATTCTGTTTCTGAAGGAATGACTTTTTCTAATGCTCTTTCTCCTAATGCTCCGTGGCCTACTTCTCTTCTGCCAGGTGCTCGCAAAGGTCTTGCTTCCCCAACGCTAAATGGAGGGAAATTGTAATGATGCATGAATCGTTTGGATTCTTCCAGATCTAATCCATCTAATATTTGTACGTCACCAAGTGCACCTAATGTACAAATACTAAGTGCCTGGGTTTGTCCTCTTGTAAATAACCCTGAACCATGGGTTCTTGGCAACAATGAAGTGTCGCAGTCTATAGGGCGGATTTCATCCGCAGCACGTCCATCTGGGCGAACTTTCTCATGTGTAATGAGTCTGCGTACTTCTTTTTTCACGATGGAACTAAGTACTTCTCGGACATCTTTTAACTTGTCCTGATCTTCTTCATACAAAGCCGTAAAATGTTCGATAGTCTGCTGTTGAATGCCATCAATTTTATCTTGTCGTGCATGCTTTTCATGAATTTGAACTGCTTCAATCAAATCAGCTTGAGCATATTCACTTACAGCTTGCTCTATGTCAGCATTCACTTGACGCAATTCCACTTCCATTTTTTCTTTACCGCATTGAGCAACAAGTTCCTCTTGTACTGCTACTATTTTTTTAATTTCTTCGTGACCAAACATAATGGCTTCTAAGATTTCTTTTTCGGGAATTTCATTTGCTTCCCCTTCCACCATCATGATAGCGTCTTTCGTTCCTGCAACAACAATATAAAAATCACTTTCTTCTTCTTGTTTTACTGTTGGATTAATGATATATTCTCCATTTATACGAGCCACAATGACCCCACCGATAGGACCATGGAATGGAACGTCGGATATACTTAATGCTGCTGAAGTACCAATCATTGCTGCCATTTCAGGAGAACAATCTTGATCCACACTCATTACAATGCTGACAATCTGCACTTCGTTCCTAAATCCATCTGGAAATAAGGGACGAATCGGACGGTCAATTAGTCTACTTGCTAATATAGCCTTTTCGCTCGGTCTTCCTTCCCTTTTGATAAATCCACCGGGAATTTTACCTACTGCGTATAATCTTTCTTCGTAATTTACAGTGAGAGGGAAAAAATCAAGATTTTTAGCATCGGAAGAAGCGGTAATCGTACTAAGTACAACTGTATCACCATAAGTAACCGTGACGGCTGCATTGGCTTGTTTCGCTAATCTACCTGTTTCAATCTTCAGATCTTTCCCGTTTAAAGTCATTTCAACTACATGTTGATTTTCCACTTGTCTTCCCTCCTATTATTCAATTTTGAATTTTAAGTTTCAAAGGTTAATTCTCATCTATATTGTGAATACCGATTTATTTTCTTAACGATATGAAACATTTTTTTATTTTTGAAACCACATATGTAAACTTTTAAAAACAACCTATTCTGTTATCTCCATCACACGATGTTGAGACAAACAAAACAGGTTGCTTTGTTTCCTATCGACGTAGGCCGAGTTTTTCGATCAACGTTCTATAACGGTTGACATCTTTGTTTCGTAAGTAAGCTAATAATTTTCTACGCTGACCTACCATTTTCAACAATCCGCGACGGGAATGATGATCTTTTTTATGTGTGCGAAAATGTTCAGTCAGATTGTTAATGTTTTCCGTAAGGATAGCGATTTGTACCTCTGGAGATCCTGTATCTGATTCGTGCACCTTAAATTCTTCAATGATCTGTTGTTTACGCTCTTGTGCTATTGCCATCCTGTTCACCTCCTTATTAATATAATCGCCACTAGCCTAGAAAACGCCGGAGTGGATCGATATTCCAAGCTACGGTTCTACAAAGCATGAAATACAACGCCATTAATTATAGCAAATAGAATGAAGAAAGTAAATGAATAAAGGACTAGCCTAAAAAAATAATATTATATAAGTTGAATGAACTTATTAAACCAACTTATTACCACAATGCATAAGATGGAGAAATCTCCACATCACACGCTTTACGCCTGGCTACTGAGGCGTAAAATTGTATTAAATTATTTCTTCATCTTATATAGTTAACAAGATAATGACATTTGCTTTACTTTTTTAATGTCTTCATTAATTTGCAAAACAAGCTCATCTATAGAAGAAAACTTTTTCTCATCTCTTACAAACTCCATAAGCTCTACATGTATTTCTTGGCCATAGATGGACTCATTAAAGTTAAATAAATGGACTTCAACACTTTTCGCTTCATGGTCTGATTTAAATGTAGGTCGATTCCCTATGTTCATGATGGCTTCATAAGCTTTATCATCGATGACAGCGGTGACAGCATATACACCATTTTTAGGCAGCACATAAGACTCGACTAACTGTAAATTTGCTGTAGGAAAACCAATTTGCCTTCCTCTTGCATCTCCATGTATTACTGTGCCAACGATAGCGTAAGGCCTTCCTAAGTAATTGGTTACGGCTTTGATTTCTCCTTGGGATAACAACTCTCTTATTGACGTACTAGACACTTTCATTGCATCTAATTGAAATGAATCCACTACGCTAACATCTACGTCGCTACCGCACAAATCACGCAATGTTTGCACTGTTCCCGCTCCTCGATGACCAAATCGAAAATCAAATCCAACTACGACTGCTTTAAGTGATAATTTGTTGAGCACTTGATGGACAAATTGATCTGGCGTAAGCTTCGCAAAAGATGCATTAAAATGTATAACATAAGTATAGTCAATTCCAAGCTGTTTCAATCTTTTCATTTTATCTTGAAAAGGGGCAAGGCTTCTTGCATACATGGATTTGCCAAGTACTTCTCTCGGATGAGGATGAAAAGTCATCACCGCACTTTTTGCTCCGCATTGTTTGGCCTTCCTTTGTGCTTGTCCAATCACTTGTTGATGACCACGATGAATGCCATCGAAGTCCCCAATAGCAATCACTTGGTCTTCAACGGGAAAATCAGATAACGATATAGGATAGTTTAAATGAATTATTTCCATCTTTCATACACCTAAATTCTTTCAAAAGTATGATGTTTCTTATAAGTAAAGGAATATGTCATTCCAGCATACGATTTCGACACTAAGAAAAAACTTTAACAGGAACGATGAGCTGTTCGTTGCTGCGGCGTTCATAGATCCCTAGAAACTTTTCCGATCCGTACAGACGAATACATAAAGTATCTTCGTCTACATCCTTTGTTGGGTCGCCTTTATGGACAGCATGTAAAGGAATTTTTTGTCCTTGCAATGCTTTCCGTTCATATTGGTTGTTAATATGATAGGCTGGTATATGCTTTATCGCTTTGTCCGTTGGAATAAGGGAGTGATTCCAATCCTCATTTTCCACTTGCTCTGCTAGTTGTTCTAATGTAATGGCCTCGTTAGCAGTGATATTACAAGACACCGTTCGCACCAGCTTCGTCATAACTGCCGGCAACCCTAATTTTTTTCCAATATCATAACACAACGTGCGGATGTACGTTCCTTTCGAACAATCCACTCTGAGTGATATTTTCGGATGGTCTGCATGTAGCTGATGATGTATGAGATCACAACGATGAATCGTCACTTCTCTCGCTTTTCTTTCCACCGTCTTCCCTTCTCGGGCTAATTCATATAGTTTCTTTCCGTTTACTTTTAAAGCAGAATACATAGGGGGTACTTGCTCTATCACACCAGAAAAATGAGCTAAGGCTTGTTCCACTTTTTCCAAGGATAGCTCTACTTTACTTACGCTGTTTATCACTTCGCCAGATAGATCCTGTGTATCTGTTTCTATGCCGAACATCATTTCAGCTTCGTACTGCTTCGGCAATTGTTGCATATATTCAACCACTCTCGTTGCTCTACCAATACATATAGGGAGAACGCCTGTCACTTGGGGATCTAGTGTACCCGTATGCCCGACTCTTTTCATAGAGATGATTCTTCTTACCTTAGCAACAACGTCGTGCGATGTCATGCCTGCTGGTTTCCAAATCGGTATTACGCCTTCAAATTCATTCATTTTTGAATAACCTGCCTACATTTTTCTAATACGGTCAACGTTGCTTTTTCTAATGAAGTATGTAACGTTGCGCCTGCAGCATTTTTATGACCACCACCGCCGAAATAAGAGGCAATTTCCGCAACATCAGCTTTTCCATTGGAACGTAGACTAATTTTTATCTCATCGTCGCCGTATTGTTTGAATAGAACAGCTACCTCTACCCCTTCCACATTCCTTGGCAAGTTGACTAATCCCTCGCTATCCGAAAATGATGCATTCACCAAGGATAAATCCGATTTGGTAATCGTAATCCAACCTAATGATCCATCATCATCAAATGTTAACGTAGTTAATGCATGTTTTAGCAGCTGTATCTGTGAGAAGGTCATTTGTTCCAACAGTGCTTGTGCAAAATAATGGGCATCAATGCCAAGTGAAATCAAATGGGACGCAATCTGCATCACTTTAGCTGTCGTATTCGCATAGCGAAATCCACCTGTATCTGTTAATAAACCAATGTAGATGCATGTTGCGAGAGGTAAGTTCCACTCCAATGATATGACATCCATCAGATCATAGATGATTTCAGTTGTAGATGCAGCAGAAGGACAAATGATATTGACTGTCCCGTATGCATCATTCGTTGGGTGGTGATCAATGTTAAGAACAGGCAACTTGCCTATGATTTGCTCATGACAAGAACCCATTCGCATTTGATCTGCACAATCTACTGCAATGACAGCATCAAATGGCTGCAATGTCATGAAATCTTCGTTCCATACCTTCACTTGATCTGCATTTGGTATGACACTTAATTTGTTAGGAATAACATCTTGATTCACTAACTGATATGTTTTATTCATGGCTTGTAGCATATAGCTGATGGCGCATGTAGAACTGACAGCATCACCATCAGGATTTACGTGAGATATCACTAAAAAATGATGATGATCTGTCATAAATTGCGCCGCTTCTTTAAAGGAAGAATGCAGTGTCATATTAATTGTCTCCACGGTTTAAATCTTTAAGTAAATGCTCGATACGACTTCCGTAATCGATAGATGCATCTATTTTAAAAGATATTTCTGGAGTATGTCTTAATCGAATTCTTTTTCCAACTTCACGACGAATAAATCCCATCGCTTGCTGCAAAGCTTCTAATGTCTGTTGTTGTTCCTGCTCATTGCCTAAAACACTTAAATACACTTTAGCTAGGGAGAGATCATTGGTTACATCTACTCCCGTTACCGTCACAAAACCAACTCTTGGATCTTTGATTTCGGAACGTAATATTTCGCTAAGTTCTTTTTTTAATTGTTCTCCGACACGATTTGAGCGAATGTTGCTCATGTCTGTCACCTCTATCTTTCAACAGTCTCCATAACGAAAGCTTCAATAATATCTTGCTCTTTCATATCGTTAAAGTTTTTGATGGATATTCCGCATTCGTAACCTTGTGCAACTTCTTTAGCGTCATCCTTAAAGCGTTTTAATGCGTCTAGCTCACCTTCATAAATGACAATACCTTGACGGATAAGGCGTACTTCAGCGTTACGAACGATTTTACCTTGAGTAACCATGCAACCAGCAACGGTACCCACTCTACTAATTTTAAATATGTTACGTACTTCAGCTTGACCGACTACTTTTTCTTCATATTCTGGATCAAGCATCCCTTTCATTGCGCCTTCAATCTCTTCAATCACGTTGTAAATGATGCGATGAAGACGAATGTCTACCTGTTCTTGCTCCGCTGTCATTTTAGCAGCAGGCTCTGGACGAACGTTGAACCCGATAACGATAGCATTGGAAGCAGAAGCAAGTATGATGTCTGATTCTGCAATCGCTCCAGCACCCGTATGAATGATTTTAACACGAACACCCTCAATGTCGATTTTCTCTAGGGATCCACGAAGTGCTTCTACTGAACCTTGCACATCACCTTTAATAATAACAGGAAGTTCTTTCATTTCGCCTTCTTTAATTTGTTGATAAAGATCATCCAACGTCACTCGGCTAGACTTGCTAAGATCAGATTCTCTTTGGTTAATTGCTCTTTTGTCTGCAATTTCCCTTGCTTTTCTTTCGTCTTCAAAGGCAATAATTCTGTCCCCAGCTTGAGGAACTTCGGTTAGACCTGTTAACTCAACTGGTGTGGAAGGTGGAGCTACTTTTAATCTTCTTCCTTTATCATTGATCATCGCTCTAACTCTACCAAAGCAATTTCCAGCTACAAAAGGATCTCCAACGTGCAGTGTACCTTCTTGTACTAACACTCTCGCTACTGCACCTTTTCCTTTATCCAATTCAGCCTCAATGACTGTACCTCTTGCAGGCTTATCTGGGTTTGCTTTTAGTTCCTGTACTTCTGCAACGAGTAGAATCATTTCTAGAAGTTCATCTAGACCCGTACGAGCTTTGGCTGATACATTAACGAAAATCGTTTCTCCGCCCCACTCTTCCGGCACTAATTCATATTCTGTTAGTTCTTGTTTAATTTTATCTGGATTTGCTTCTGGCTTATCAATTTTGTTCACTGCAACGATGATTGGTACATTAGCCGCTTTAGCATGGTTGATTGCTTCTACGGTTTGTGGCATTACGCCATCATCTGCTGCAACGACAAGAATGGTAATATCCGTTACTTTGGAACCTCTAGCACGCATCGTTGTAAACGCTTCGTGTCCAGGTGTATCTAAAAATGAAATTTTCTTTTTATTTATTTCAACTTGATAAGCACCGATATGCTGGGTAATTCCACCTGCTTCTCCAGCCGTAACTTCTGTATGACGAATAGCATCAAGTAAAGTCGTTTTACCGTGATCGACGTGTCCCATAATCGTCACAACTGGTGGACGCTCTTTCAAGTTAGCTTCATTTTCTACGACTTCTTCCATTTCAAACGGATCTTCTTCCACTGGGAGTTTCAAGTCCACTTCTACTTTGTACTCATCTGCAATAAGCTGAATCGTATCTAAATCCACTTCTTGGTTTATGTTGACCATCGTTCCCATCAACATCAATTTTTTGATGACATCGGATGCGTCTTTATGCAATATTTTAGCTAGCTCACCGACTGTCATTGGCCCACGAACAATAATTTTTTTCGGTGTATTGTCCACTTTTTCTACTGGCTTTGATGGTACTCTATTTCTTTTGTTTCCTTGCTTGTAGTTGTTTTTGTTTCTACGGTTATTTTTATTTTGGCCGAATTGATTCCTTTGACCTTGACCTTGATTTTGTTTGGTTTTCGTTGGAGTAGTTTTATTCACATTATGCCTCACTTGCTCAGAATTTGATGATGCTCTATTATCTTGTTTTACTGGTTCTGTTTGTTTGGATTGTTTCGTTTGGTTTGAACTTGCAGGTACCGTTGTATGTTTATGTTGCCCTTTTGCCTGTGGTGTACTCTTATTCACTCTATAATCAGTTTTAACCTCTTTTTGCTTTTTAATTTCTACTTTTTCTGGTTTGCTCTGTACCTTTTTGTCTTTCACCGGGTTTTCTTTTACTGGAACAGATGCTTTTTTCTGATCTACTTTTGGTGTAGGTGTACTGTTAGATGATGCGTTCTCAGTGCTTTTTGGGGCATTGTCTTTAATATTTTTAAAGAACTGTTCTACTTTACTAATTTGAGTTTCTTCGATAACGCTCATATGATTGGCAACGGGGATGTCTAATCTTTTAAGAATCGATATGATTTCTTTACTGCTCATATTTAATGATTTGGCGTATTCATATACTCTACGTTTTCCGTTAGTCAATACTTGTTCACCTCCGCTAATTGAGCAATACAGTTATGTATCATTTTTGCAAATCCTGCATCCATAACTGCTGCTGTCGCACGTTCACTCTTACCCGTGCTGTTTCCTATCTCTTCCATTGTCATGTATTCAAAGAGAGGAATATCGTAACTTTTACATTTATCCATTACCTTTTTCTTCGTACCATCCGAAGCGTCGGTAGATAAAATCACAAGTTTTGCTTGCTTGTTTCTAATCGCTTGCATTACTTTTTCATCACCTGTCACACATTTACTTGCTCTTGTTGCTAGACCCAGATGTGAAATGACTTTATGTTTGATTTCCACCATGGTTTTCACCTGCGCTCTCACAAGCATATTTTTGTGGAACGGCAGCTAGTTGATGAACAATATGTTCATATTGTTCCGCAGATATGCGAGTATTTAATGACCGCTCGATACACTTTGTATTTTTCATGAGTTCGATGCTTTTTGGTGAACCACAAATATAAGCACCACGGCCATTTTTTTTACCCGTTGTATCCACTAACACTTCATCATCGCTTGTTTTCACAATACGTATGAGCTGCCTCTTTGGCACCATCGCTTGACATGCTACACATTTCCGTAATGGTACACGTTTTGTCTTCATTGTAACAACCTCCTTCTTTCAAATGCAGTGATGTTAGTCATCCGACATCTGTGCAAAGAAATCGTCACTATCGTCAAAATCGTCTTTTTCTGTAACTTGGCTAACACTTTTTATATCAATTTTCCAACCTGTCAATTTAGCAGCTAATCTTGCATTTTGACCTTTGATACCGATGGCTAAGGACAACTGATCATCTGGAACAATGACCCTCGCCATCTTATCGCCATCTAACACTTCAACCCGTGTTACTTTGGACGGGCTAAGCGAGTTTGCAATATACACTTCAATATCCTCAGACCAATTTACAATATCTATTTTTTCCCCATTCAGTTCTGTGACAATGGCCTGGACACGAGTACCCTTCTGACCAACACATGAACCGACTGGATCGACATCTGGATCTTTTGCGTATACCGCTATTTTCGAGCGATGTCCCGCTTCTCTTGCAACAGAACGTATTTCAACGGTTCCATCAAAAATTTCAGGAACTTCAAGCTCAAAAAGTCTTTTAAGCAGGCCAGGATGTGTACGAGATAACACAATTTGAGGCCCTTTGGTCGTATTCTCTACTTTTGTAATGTACGCTTTAATACGATCGGCTTGTGAGAATCGATCGGTAGGCATCACTTCACTGCTTGGTAAAATCGCTTCCACCTTGCCGAGATCAATATAGTAGTTCCTTTGATCTGCGCGTTGAATAATGCCTGTTACGATGTCCTCTTCTTTGTCAATAAACGCTTCGTAGATCAATCCACGCTCTGCTTCGCGTATGCGCTGTGTTACGACTTGCTTCGCCGTTTGCGCTGCAATGCGGCCAAAATCTCTCGGTGTCACTTCAATTTCTACAATGTCATCCAACTGGTAGTGACCATTTATCGCCTGAGCAGCCTCCACCGTAATGTCTAATCTTGGATCGATCACTTCGTCTACTACTGTTTTACGAGCAAATACTTTGATCAAACCGTTCTCACGATTAATATCGACGCGTACGTTTTGCGCTGTGTTAAAATTTCTTTTGTAACTGGAGATTAATGCCGCTTCTATCGCGTCAATTAATACATCTTTGCCAATACCTTTCTCTTTCTCTAGTTCAGACAAAGCATCCATAAAATCCGTATTCATGCTTTCTAAATCCTCCTCAATCCATTTTTCTAAAATAAAATTGCCAAGCGGGCATTGGCTACTTTTCCTAATGGGATTTTATATGACTTTTTGTTTTCTTCTACAACAAATGTTTCTTCTTCGTATGCTGTAAGCGTGCCCTCGAATTCTTTTTTGCCAGTAATAGGTTCGTATGTTTTAATATAGACATGCTTTCCTACTGCTCTCAAATAATCTTTTTCATTCTTTAACGGGCGCTCTGCTCCAGGTGAAGATACTTCTAAAAAGTAAGCTTCTGTAATTGGATCGTCTTCGTCCAATTTTTCACTTATGTATTCACTTATTTGACCACAGTCATCTATATCTACACCACCATCTTTATCGATGAAGATACGAAGAAAATAATTTTTACCTTCCTTCACATACTCGATGTCAACGAGTTCAAACTGATGTTCTGTAAGATAAGGAGTGATCAAATCTTCAACTATGGTTTCAATCCGACGAGCCATCCAATGTATCTCTCCTTTATTTTGGACAAAAGTTAAGAGTGGGTTTCCCCACTCCTCATGAATAAACTATCTTGTTCTATTGAAGATTATAACATATGTTTATAACTTTTTACAACAGGGTTGGATTTGTACTACACACAGCGCTTAAAATAGCGATAGCTGATTCGTTTCTGGCAACCCTCTAAAGCATCCTAACGATTGCAATATCTCGATGACGGTTTTCGACGCTTTCGTTCTTTTTCTAAAATCTTCTATCGACAAAAAGTCCCCTTCTTGGCTCGCTTCTGCAATGTTATGTGCTGCGTTAATGCCGACACCAGGAATGGCCGAAAATGGAGGAATAAGACTATCTCCATCGATAAGAAATTTTCTAGCTTGAGAACGATATAAATCAATGGACTGAAAGCTAAATCCTCGTGACGTCATTTCCAACGCCATCTCTAGCACACTGATCATTGCTTTTTCTTTTGGCAATGCTTGAAACCCTTTTTCCTCTATTTCTTTCAGCCTTTTTAATATGGCATCATAACCTTGACAAAGCAATTCGATTTCGAAATCCTCTGCGCGGATAGAGAAATACGCTGCGTAAAAAGAAATTGGATGATACACTTTATAAAAAGCGGTACGAACAGCGGAAATAACGTAAGCAGACGCATGCGCTTTAGGAAACATATACTCTATTTTCAAGCACGAGTTAATGTACCAGTTCGGGATATTGTGTTCTTTCATCATTTGAATCCATTCATCGGTAAGCCCTTTACCTTTACGGACGCTTTCCGTAATTTTGAAAGCGAGTCCCGCTTCCATGCCACCTTTATAAATTAAGTACAACATGATGTCATCACGACAACCAATAACGGTTTTGATTGTACATGTTTTGTTCTTAATTAATTCTTGCGCGTTACCTAACCAAACCCCAGTACCGTGTGACAGTCCTGAAATTTGCAACAGGTCAGAAAATGACGTTGGCTTTGCTTCATCTAACATCTGTCTAACAAATTTCGTTCCCATCTCTGGAATACCATACGTGGCTACAGGCGTTCGAATTTTCTCTGGTGTGACATCAAGCGCCTTCGTCGAAGAAAAGATACTCATGACTTTAGGATCATTCATCGGGATGGAAAGTGGATTCACATCCGTTAAGTCATATAACATACGCATCATCGTTGGATCATCATGTCCGAGAATATCTAATTTAAGTAGATTGGCATCGAAAGCATGATAATCGAAGTGGGTCGTTTTCCATTCCGATGTTGTATCGTCAGCAGGAAACTGAATAGGCGTAATATCTTCGACTTCAATATAATCTGGAACAACAACGATACCTCCTGGATGTTGTCCTGAACTTCGTTTCACTCCCGTACATCCTGTACTTAAACGAACCACTTCTGCAGTTCTCCACGTTTTTGCTTTTTCTTCCGCGTATTTTTTTACAAAACCAAAGGCTGTTTTGTCTGCTACCGTACCGATGGTTCCCGCACGATACACATTTTTTTCACCGAACAGTACTTTCGTATAATTGTGAGCATGAGGCTGGTAATCCCCTGAAAAGTTCAAATCAATATCGGGAACTTTATCTCCTTTGAAACCTAGGAATGTTTCAAACGGAATATCTTGCCCTTCTCCTTTTAAAGCATGACCACATGTTGGGCAATCTTTGTTATCTAAATCAAATCCACTAGCTACACTGCCATCTGTAAACCATTCACTATGCTTACACTGTGAACACGTATAATGTGGTGGCAGCGGATTAACTTCTGAAATGCCTAGCATCATCGCCACGATAGATGAACCTACCGATCCCCGTGAACCTACTAAGTAACCATCATCGTTAGATTTTTTGACGAGTTTTTCAGATATTAGATACAACGCTGCAAATCCATACTTAATGATAGGTTCTAGTTCTTTTTCCAAACGCTTGACTACGACATCAGACAATGGATTACCATAAATCTGTTCTGCTGTGGCGTAACACGTCTGACGAATTTCCTCATCCGCTCCTTCAATAACAGGAAAGAATGGCTTTTTAGGAAACAGTTCTATATCTTCAAATTGGTCTGCTAATGCATTCGTATTCGTCACGACGATATCATATGCCGTTTGTTTATCCAGATGGCTAAATTCATCCAGCATTTCTGTTGTCGTACGGAAATGAACATCTGGCTTCTTTTGATCTTTTAACGGGCTAAAACCAGTAATACCGAAAATCGTAATATCGCGAAACAGTTTGTCGTTTTCATTTAAATAATGAACGTTCCCTGTAGCGATGACGGGTTTGTTATATTTTTTCCCGATATCCAAGATAGTTTGATGCGTTTCTTTAATGTGCTGCAAGTCACGAACTAGATTTTTTTCTACAAGATGCATATAGGTCGTTAAAGGTTGCACCTCTAGTACATCATAAAATTGTGCGACTTGTTCTGCTTCTTCAAGCGATTTATTTAAAACCGCTTCATACAGTTCCCCTTTTTCACAACCAGAAGATACAAGAAGTCCTTCTCTAAATTCAGTTAGCTTACTTCTCGGAATACGTGGAACACGATGATAGTATTCCGTA
This sequence comes from Longirhabdus pacifica, assembly GCF_004115085.1. Lineage (GTDB taxonomy): Bacteria > Bacillota > Bacilli > Paenibacillales > DSM-105158 > Longirhabdus > Longirhabdus pacifica. The sequence continues at coordinate 100,206 of NZ_QXJP01000003.1, forward strand.
TTGGACATCGAAACGAGTTTATATAAGTTTTTCTTTCCTACTAAGTCTTTTGCGTAAATACAACAGTGAAAAGGTCTAGCAGTCTTATAGTTTTTACCGACATCCCGATTTAATTCACTAAGCGTAACCATTGCTTGCTTTTCTGCCTCTTTAATGAGGTGGAATAAAATAAAACCTAGGGCAATCGAATCATCTATCGCTCTATGATGATTATCTAAGCTCACTTTAAATTTATCTGATAAGGTATTTAGTCTATGATTTTTCATCGTAGGGAAAAGCAGTCTAGCAAATTCTAGTGTATCAATCACAGGGTTAGTAAAAGGGCTTAAGCCATTTTCTTTTAAATTTGCCTGCATAAATCCCATATCGAATCTAGCATTGTGTGCTACGAGTACAGCATCACCTGCAAATGCAACAAACTGCTCCAACACGGGCTTTAGTTCTTGTGCACCTTTCACCATATCATCCGTAATGTTTGTTAATTGCGTGATATGATACGGAATTTTTTCATGTGGATCGATAAATTCGGAAAAGCGGTCAATTTCTTTACCACCTTTCATTTTCACTCCACCGATTTCAATAATTTTGGACTTTGTAACCGATAATCCTGTCGTCTCTATATCAAATACGACATACTCTGCATCTTTTAAATCTATCTCTAATGGACGTTCCACAACAGGAATCGCATCATCGATGACATTTGCCTCTACACCGTAAATTACTTTCATTCCATATTTATGAGCAGCATGAAAAGCATCTGGAAAACTTTGAAGGTTGCCATGATCGGTAATCGCTATCGCTTTGTGACCCCAATCCGCCGCCGTTTTCACATACTCTTTCACAGAAGTTACGGCATCCATTGCGCTCATACTTGTATGCAAATGAAACTCTACTCTTTTTTCTTCCGCTTCATCCATACGTGGCTTAGGTGCTTTGATTTCATGCACATCCATTGGCATAAAACTTAATTCTGGTGGGTTCATGAACGTATCGTAGTCTACCTTACCTCTAGCCACAACCCAAGTACCATCTTTTAATCGCTTTAACTGTTTCAAGTCGTCTTTATTTTTCACAAAAATCTTACATTGCATCGTGTCTGTAAAATCTGTAAGTAGAAATTGAATTAACGTATTGCCTGTACGTAATTCTCTCTCTTCTAGTTTTAATATCGTACCTTGTAATATAACTCTTTTAGCTGGCTCTAGTACCGTTTGTATCGGTACTGGTGCTTCTTTGATTTCATAACCAAAAGACAGTGCTTCTTGCTCATCACTTTCTATCGTTGTCACTACTTCTGTAGCAGCAGCCATCATTTCCTGTGTAGCACTGCGCTCCTCTTGTACAATCTGTTCTGCAAACGCCTCGAAATGCTGTTCACTGCTCTCATTGACACAGAAGGTTACTTTGATATTCAGTTGAAAGTATTGTCTGTAGAAAAATTGAATTTGCTTGTCCATTTCTTTTTTCTTGGCAAGCTGTAATCCCGTTTGATCCAACAAACATACTTCAAGCGTATCATCTGCTGCTTTAATTGTAGCTTTTAGTATCCACCCATTAATAGAGGGCATCTTATGTTGAATCCATTCCACAAAAAGTGGCCAAAAAGTTTGAATGACTTCGCTTGTTTGTACTTGCTGAAAATGCATAACAAACGAAACTTTGGCGATATGAGAAAAAGCATCTTGTACTTTCATATAAAACGCTCGGTATATGTCAGGCGATATAAGTTGCTCTTTATTCACATGAATTTCCCATGTATTTTCGGTTGTACCACAAAGCACATGTTTAATGCTGGCATCGTGAAAATGTTCCTGCTGCACTTGCGCTGGTATGTTGGCTTGCTGCATTAAAACCTGAAATCTTTCTTTATTCCCTAAGTGGTTACTCATGACTTCCTCCCCAAAAAAGCGATAGGGCAAAGGTTTCCCCATGCCCTAGACCTAACTATTTTACATGTGCTACATCATCTGCAAGAGATAGATAGTATCACGTAGTAAGCTACTTATGTGCTTTTTAGTAAGCTCTTGCAAATACAACGTTATGCTTTGCTTCTTCCGAACAAACGAGGCATTTACTTTTATAATCTTTCACTTCGCATGGTATATTACGAGAAGTAGCACCAGATTCTTCTTTCACTTGATGCTCACAAGAAGCCGATCCACACCAACCAGCTAAATAAAATCCGCGATTTTCTTCTATTTGTTGCTTTAATTCATCTAACGTATCGACAGAAGTGTATCGCTCATCCAAAAATTGCTTTGCTTTGTTGTACATTTGCTGTTGAGCGTCATCAAGCATGTGTAAAATTTGTTCAGCAAGGTTGTCCTGAGAAATCATCTTTTTCTCGCCAGAAACTCTGGAAACGACAACGACTTGATTATTTTCCATGTCACGTGGTCCTAATTCTATTCTTAACGGAATACCGCGCATTTCATATTCGTTGAATTTCCAACCAGGACTTTGATCTGGGTTGTCATCTACTTTGACACGAATGCCTGCAGCCTTCAACTGACTGTATAGTTCATTCGTTTTTGCTGTCACTTGTTCTCTCGTTTTTGCTGGTCCGATTGGTATCATCACCACTTGTGTTGGAGCCACTTTTGGCGGCAAGCTTAAACCTCTATCGTCGCCGTGTACCATAATAAGGGAACCAATTAAGCGCGTACTTACTCCCCAAGAAGTCGTATGAGCATATGCCTGTTCATTGTTCTGATCTAAAAATTGAATATCAAATGCTTCCGCAAATCTCGTACCCATGTAATGAGAAGTTCCAGCTTGAACAGCTTTTCCGTCCTTCATTATTGCTTCAACGGAATACGTATTATTCGCACCAGGGAACTTTTCTGAAGGTGTCTTTTCCCCCACAATGACAGGAATAGCTAGGAAGTTTTCAACAAATTCTCGGTAAATCTCAAGAATCTGCATCGCTTCTTCACGTGCTTCTGCTTCTGTTTCATGTGCAGTATGGCCTTCTTGCCATAAAAATTCACTCGTTCTTAAGAACGGTAGCGTTCTTTTTTCCCAACGCACAACACTAGCCCATTGATTTATTTTTAGAGGCAAATCACGATAAGACTGAATCCATTTCGCATACATATGACCCACCATCGTTTCGGAAGTAGGACGGATGGCTAACCTTTCTTCTAATATATCTCCACCTGCTTCTGTAACCCATGGAAGTTCAGGATTAAACCCTTCCACATGTTCTTTTTCCTTTTGAAAAAAGCTCTCTGGTATAAACATTGGAAAATAAGCATTGCGGTGCCCTGTATCTTTAAATTTTTGATCCAATTCACGCTGAATTAATTCCCATATTTCATATCCCTCAGGCTTAAATACGATACATCCGCGCACAGGAGAATAGTCCATTAAATCTGCTTTTTTAATCGTATCGATATACCACTTGGAAAAATCTTCTGATTGTGGTGTAATTTCCGAAACAAACTTTTTATTTTTACCCATGATTAACCTCCAACTAACCTTTAAATAATCTAAATAAGTCGTTATATGTTACGACGATCATTAACACCATTAACATCGCAAATCCAATTAAGTGAACTAAATTTTCTTTGGATGGATCAATCGGTTTTCTTCTGACCGCTTCTATCCCTAAGAATAATAGGCGACTTCCGTCTAATACAGGGAAAGGTACTAAATTTAACACACCTAACCATAAACTAAAAAATGCAGCAAACATAATGTAGCGATCTAAACCGTACGTTTCATATATTTTCCCAGTCTCTTCTGTAATACGAACAGGACCACCAAGTTCATCTAGTTTCACATTGAATGTTATAAGTTCTCTCACTTGTTCTAAACTAAATTTGAACATATTTCCCATCGTAATCGCAGATTGCTGAACACCGGAAATAATATCAGGCGTTTTCATTGGCTGTCCCATCGTAATCCCAACTAAGCCATTGCCATCTACATCTTTTGGAGTGACCGTTAAAGTGATCGCTTGCTCATTTCGAATGACAACCCATTCCATTTCTTGTTCAGGAGAAGCGATAATCATCTCTCTCAACGTCACTTCATTTTCTGTGTTGAACTGTTCCCCGTTCACACTAGATATCACATCGTTTTTTTGTAAACCTGCTTCATCTGCTGCTGAATCTGCAGTTATATCATTGATCAATAACGTTTTCTCTCCAGTAGGGACACCCACCATAAATGTAAATACAAGGAGTAAAGCGAATGCCAATATAAAATTCATCATTGGCCCAGCAAAAATAGTCATTGCTCTTTTGCCAACGGATTTACTTCCGAATTGGCGATCCCTAGGAGCAATTTGTGTTTCTGTCTTCTTAGACATAATCATTGCTTGTGGATGTACATCATACGTATGAAGTTCACCATCTAAATCCAATTGTATTTGTAAACTGTCTTCTAGATCGACATTTGTAATCGTACCAACAAGGCAATCTGTACGATGTTCAAACTCATCGGCAAATATGCGAGTCACTTTTTCATCTTTTAACATTAATCCAACGGTCTGCCCTTTTTCAACAGAGAGTAATTCAGGATCTTCTCCTGCCATTCTCACATAACCGCCGATAGGAAAAAGGCGAAAGGTGAATCTCGTTTCATCTTTTTTATACGAAAATATTTTAGGTCCAAATCCAATAGCAAATTCACGAACAAGTATACCTGCTCTCTTTGCAAAATAATAATGTCCCCATTCGTGTATGCCAACGATAAGCATAAACATTAACGCTGTTAATAAAATACCTTCTATTGTCACCTTATAAGCCTCCTTACTTTTGCATACATGCTATTAATGTAACATTATACTATAATGAATGACAAGCATACAAAAACATTAAAATTAACCAATTCAAAAAGAGGAAAAAATCCACTTATGATTTGAGTCTCACGATGGTGTATTTCAAGATCACAAACATTTCTAGTCATCATTAAACTTGTGCGAAGTCAAGCGCTGCATGTCTTGCCCAACGATCTACTTCTTCAATTTCTTCTAATGATGGGGCAAATTTCACATCGTGCCGGTGTAGAACTTGTTCTACAATATACTCGATGTTTAAAAAAGGTATTCTTTTTTCCATAAATAATGCCACTGCTTTTTCGTTGGCTGCGTTAAACACCGTTGTCGCAGTTCCACCAACTTTTCCGCTTTCATAAGCGAGACGCAGTGCTGGATAACGATCAAAGCTTGCTTCTCTAAAATCTAATCGACTTACTGCAGCAAGATCTAATCTGTTGTCTTTCCCAGTTGGAATTCGATCTGGGTAAGATAATGCGTATTGTATAGGCACAGTCATGTCTGGGATACCGAGTTGTGCGATGACACTAGCATCGTTAAATTCCACCATAGAATGTACGATACTCTGCGGATGTATTAGCACATCAATGTTTTCATATGGAATATCAAATAACCAATGAGCTTCAATGACTTCCAATCCTTTATTCGCCATCGTAGCAGAATCAATGGTTACCTTCGCTCCCATCGCCCAATTAGGATGCTTTAGCGCTTGTTCTAGAGTCACATCTTTCAATTGATCTCGATTCAAGTCACGAAAAGCCCCTCCAGAGGCAGTAATCGTTATTTTGTGTATTTCATCCTGCTTTCCACCATGTAAGCTTTGAAAAATGGCGGAATGCTCGCTGTCGATCGGAAGAATATCCACACCATGTTCTTTCGCTGCTTGTGTAACCAGATGACCTGCACTCACTAAAGACTCTTTATTCGCAAGACCGACTGTTTTTCCTGCTTTGATCGCTGCAAAGGTAGGCTTTAGACCAAGACTGCCAACTAATGCAGAAACGACAAAATCCGCACTTGAATACGTGGCTACAGCCAACAACCCTTCCATTCCGTGCATAATTTCAACAGGATAATCTATTTCATTGTTCAGTTCGTTTTTAAGTTCGATAGCTAGCTCTGATGTCGAAACTGCAACTAATTTCGGTTGATATTGTGTTATTTGCTCTTTTAGAAGACGTAAGTTTGTCCCTGCTGCTAAACTTTCCACCTGAAAAAGATGTGGATAGTACGATATGACGTCTAGTGTTTGCGTCCCAATTGAGCCAGTAGATCCAAGAATACTAATTTTTTTCATTATCATTTTCTCCAGTTAAGATTTACGATAATATCTTCTACATCTTTACCATACATGCTATTGGTTGTATTACTTTCATGTAAAATGACAACTTATACACGTTTAAAAAATTAAAAAATAAACGACAGGAAAGACGATAAGCCAACTATCACAGCGATCTAATATGCCACCATGACCGGGCAAAATTTTTCCTGAATCTTTTACTCCAAACTTTCTCTTGTAAGCAGACTGTATTAAGTCCCCTGCTTGTCCAAATATTCCAGCAATGATACCTACAGTCAATGCAGAAACAAAATCAATGGTGTCGGGAAAAATCACATAAAATACGATAGAAGTAACGATAGATAGTAACAGACCTCCTAGTGCACCTTCCACTGTCTTTTTCGGACTAATGGTTGGCCACAGCAACCTTTTACCTAAATAACTTCCTGCAAAATAAGCTCCGATATCATTCATCCATATGCTAGAAAATATAAGAAATGACCATAGTATACCTTCCTCAGAAACAAGACGAACGCTTAACATGGACTGAAAACCCACTCCGATATATATAATACCTAAAAATAAATAGGCAACTTTTTCGATATGTAATTTATTTTTGGAGATGACCGTAACAAACATGAACAAAAACATCATGATCCATATGAAGTATAACGGCGAAATCATACTTATCTCCCACTCTTTCCATGGTATGACAAAGTACAACATGCCAACATACCCGATCCATGATGCATATTGATTGCGCGAAGAGAGACCCACTAATCTAACATATTCAAAATAACCAATTAGTGACAAACATAATAAAAGAATGGTATAGGATGTGCCTCCAAAAAATAATAAGCTTAAGAAAACGATCGCTGCTAAAATGCCTGTCCATACTCGCTGTCCCATATTACAAGCCCCCATATCTTCTTCCACGCGTTTGAAATTGTTCTATTGCTTCATAAAGATGTTGTTCTTTATAATCAGGCCAGTATAAAGGTGAAAAAGAAAATTCCGTATAAGCAAGCTGCCATAGTAAAAAGTTACTAATGCGCTGTTCGCCGCTTGTACGAATTAACAGATCTGGGTCTGGTAAATCTTTAGTTTGCAAATGAAGCGAAACATACTCTTCATTAATTTGCTCCAATTCCATTTCTTCTTCCTTCACTTTTTTTGCCAATTGTTTGATTGCTGCAACCATTTCTGTACGACTTCCATAATTTACAGCAAAGTTCAATATCATTCCGGTATTATTTTTCGTTCGTTCTATTGATTGTTGAATAGGTTTAAGTGTATGGTCGGGCAAGCCTTCCATATCTCCTATCATTTGAACTTGCACATTATTTTCTTCTAGCTCTTTGATTTCAATTTCAAAAAACTGTTCTGGCAGTTTCATCAGATAGTCCACTTCATCTTGTGGTCTTTTCCAGTTTTCCGTTGAAAATGTATATAGTGTTAATACGTCAACACCAATTTTATTAGCTGCTTGTGCGATATGTTTTACATTTTTCATACCACTTCGATGACCAGCAGAACGTGGTAGCCCACGCCGCTTAGCCCACCTACCATTTCCATCCATAATGATGGCAATATGACTTGGTATGGAACCGTTACTTTTCACTTGTTCGGCCGTAACGGAAGATCGCTTCAGCCAACGCTTCCATGTCCACATAATTATTTCCCCCATGAATGCATAGCATATACAAAACCCCGTTTCATCGGGGCATGTTGAGTTATATTTCCAAAATCTCTTTTTCTTTTTCTACAAGATTTTCATCTACTTTTTTAATGTATTGATCTGTCAATTTCTGAACTTCTTCTTGATATCGACGTGATTCGTCTTCCGTAATTTCCGTTTTTTCTAATTTCTTAATGGCATCATTACTATCACGGCGAATATTACGGATGGCTACTTTACCTTCTTCACCGATCTTTTTCGTTAGCTTAACTAATTCGTTTCTGCGCTCTTCTGTCAATTGTGGGATCGTAATACGAATATTCGTGCCATCATTGGACGGAGTCAATCCCAAATCAGATTTTAATATTTCTTTCTCGATAAGAGGCAAAGAAGATTTATCCCACGGTTGAATAAGCAAAGATCTAGCATCAGGAGTACTAATGTTAGCAAGTTGATTTAATGGTGTAGTTGCACCGTAATAATCCACTTCAATTCTGTCCAATATAGAAGGATTCGCTCTTCCTGCTCTTAAAGAAGTTAATTCTTTTTTTAATGCGGCAATCGCTTTATCCATGCGCTCTACTGCATTTTTTTTAACTGATTCAGCCATTATGATACACTCCCTTTAATATTTGTTCCAATTTTTTCACCTAGAACAACACGTTTAATGTTTCCTTTTTCCGTGATAGAAAACACAATCAATGGAATATTATTGTCCATACATAGTGAAGAGGCTGTAGAATCCATCACGCCTAAATTTTGATTCAGCACATCTAAATACGTTAAAGAGTCCAACTTTTTCGCATTTGGATCTTTTTTCGGATCGGATGAATATACGCCGTCAACATTGTTTTTTGCCATTAAGATCACTTCAGCTTCAATTTCTGCCGCTCTCAACGCTGCTGTCGTATCTGTGGAGAAGAAAGGATTACCTGTTCCAGAAGCAAAAATGACTACTCTTCCTTTTTCCAAGTGCCTAATGGATCTTCTGCGTATGTAAGGTTCTGCAATTTGCTTCATTTCTATTGAAGTCTGGACTCTTGTAGGAACTTCAATTTTTTCTAAAGCATCTTGAAGTGCTAAAGAATTCATGACTGTTGCCAACATTCCCATGTAATCTGCAGTCGCTCTGTCAATACCTTTGCTGCTACCAGAAATACCTCGCCAAATATTGCCACCACCAACGACGATGGCAACTTCTACACCAAGGTCTACTACTTCTTTTACTTGACTGGCAATGGATGTCATCATATTCGCTTCAATACCAAACCCAATATCGCCAGCCAATGCTTCACCACTCAGCTTTAGTACAATTCTATCATATTTAGGTTTTGTCAAGAATCAAACCTCCATTTGTTGTGTAAGTATATGTTCATTATTTTAAAAAAGAAGGAAACACGACGTGTCTCCTAAGGGTACAATCTATGCATTCATTTTATTACTTTACTTGTGACATTACTTCTTCTGCAAAGTTTTCTTCTTTCTTTTCTAATCCTTCACCAAGTTCGTATCTTGCAAAACGACGAATGGAAATGTTTTCTCCAATGTGACTTACCATTTCGTTCAACAATTGTGAAATCGTTTTGTCAGAATCTTTAACGAATTGTTGTTCCATCAAGCAATATTCTTCGAAGAATTTAGCCATACGACCATCAACCATTTTTTCAACGATTTTTTCAGGTTTTCCTTCGTTTAATGCTTGTTGTTTCAAGATTTCACGCTCTTTTTCCAGATCTTCATTTGGAACTTCTTCTTTTGTTACGTATTTTGGATTAGCAGCTGCAACGTGCATTGCTACATCTTTAACGAACTGTTTGAAAGTTTCATTTTTTGCAACGAAATCTGTTTCACAGTTCACTTCTACTAACACACCGATACGTCCACCAGCGTGGATATAGGATTCAACCAAACCTTCTGACGCGATTCTGCCTGCTTTGTTAGCTGCTGCAGATAATCCTTTTTCTCTAAGTATTTCAGATGCTTTTTTCACATCGTTGTTTGCTTCTTCAAGCGCTTTTTTGCAGTCTAACATCCCTGCTCCTGTTTTATCTCTTAACTCTTTTACTAATGCTGCGGTTACTGCCATGATTTAACGTCCTCCTTTAGGGTATTAAAATAAAAAATTCCATCACCATGTCTTGAAAAAAGGGCAGTGATCAGGTAAAAACCTTCCGACTACCCTCATAAGTTAGGTCCGTATATTAAGCTGTTGTTTGCTCGCCTTGGTTAGCTTCAATAATTGCATCCGCCATTTTAGATGAAAGCAATTTAACAGCACGAATAGCATCGTCGTTTCCAGGAATTACATGATCCACATCATCAGGATCACAATTTGTATCTACGATAGAGATAATTGGAATACCTAATTTTTTAGCTTCCGCTACTGCAATGCGCTCTTTACGAGGATCGATTACGAATAATGCATCTGGAAGTTCTTTCATTTCTTTAATTCCGCCTAGGAATTTTTCTAGTTTTGCTCTTTCTTTGTTCAAAAGAACAACTTCTTTTTTCGGTAGTACATCAAAAGTTCCGTCTATCTCCATGCGATCTAATTTGTGCAAACGCTCTACACGCTTTTGAATCGTACCGAAGTTTGTTAATGTTCCACCTAACCATCTTTGATTAATGTAGAACATGTTGCAACGTTCTGCTTCTTCTTTTACGGAATCTTGTGCTTGTTTTTTCGTACCTACAAATAATACTTTACCGTTACGTGAAGCAATGTCTTTAATGACATTGTAAGCTTCCTCTACTTTTTTAACTGTTTTTTGCAAGTCAATGATGTAGATTCCGTTTCTTTCTGTAAAGATATATTTGTCCATTTTTGGATTCCAGCGTCTTGTTTGATGCCCGAAGTGAACCCCAGCTTCCAGCAACTGTTTCATTGAAATAACACCCATTATTTAATTTCCTCCTCTAAGGTTTTTTTATCCTCCGCCACTTTCATCCTCCACTACAACTTCTAAGGTAGAAGCACCTATAACAGAGTTCAGAGGCGTGTGTAATATAACACCAAAAATTAATATACCATAACTATATAAGCGATGCAATAACATGTTGTTTATTATGCTGATCTTTATGACATATTTTTATCGTTATCATGTATTTTATTTATGTCGACTACTGCTAAGAGCCTTGGTTTGCTTGATCCCATGTTGACTGACCTACTATCTTTTGCAATATTTCTACCTCTGTTGGTTCCCCGTTAAAAGTATATACGCCTACTTTAATTTTCGAGATTAGTTTCATGTCTTGCATTAAAGATAAGAAAGAAGTTTGATCTTCAATAAGACCTACTTGTTCTAACATGGAACTCACTTCTTGTGCACTCACCCCATTCTGAATGGCTACAATACTTTGCATCTGACTAGGATGATTGACATCGATTTCTGCTAAAACACGCTCTCTTTCTACTTTTAATTTCTCTTGTACTTGATCTTCCGTGTACATGACTTGATCTTCGGGATAGATGACTGCATCACCTGCTGCACTGACACTACCAGCATCATCTGCTTTCTCAGGCACATCTTCATCTGACGTCGTAATGGCAAACAAAATAGAGCTTAGCACCATACCAGCTGCAAAGCCCCGAAGCCAAACTTTATAATTCATCATGTTTAGCTCGCCCCTCCTGCTGTGACAACCTTATAATTAGTTGCACTTCTCCTGATTCCATTTCAAGTTGTTTACAAATTTGATCAATAGACTTTCCGGATTCATATAGTTGAAATAAAGAACTGTATCTATCTCGTAAACCTGTATTGGCAACTGTATTTTCATTTGTTTTGACTTGCTGGGTGTTTGTATTTACCGTTCTTGCTTTAAACTCAGCCCAGTTTTTTTGCTGCTCTTTATGATGATCATCTATAGCAGTCGTGATATGTACTAATTTCTCTTCCACTGCTTCAACATTTAACCATAATTGAGATAATTCCTGCTGATATTGGTGCAATTGCTGAGACAACTGTACACTTTGCTTGTTCACTTCCTCTTTTATTTCCCCAAATTGATCATGTGTGTGTTGCATAGCTTGTCCATTATGTTTTTGTTTGTTGGGAAATGTAAGTGTAACAAGGAAAATGAACACTCCAATTAATGCGATGATTTGCCAACTCTCGATTGATGCCATATAGACTTCTTCTCCTTTTGCTTCCTTAATGATGATATTCGATATATGGATGACTTTTTATAAACTTAAGTCTACATGTTTCCCTTTGAAAGGATGAGAAGCTGCTTGTTCCTCTTCCTTTTTGTCTTCTTCATTTTCTTCTTTTTGCTCTACATTGTCTTTATTATCTTTTCCTTGTTGTTGTTGGTTATCTCTTATCATCGCATGATCCGTTTCATCCACTTCTACACTTTTTTCTTTTGCAAGCCGTTGCTCTTTTTCGACTTGCATCGCTAATCGCTCTTGATCCAAAACAGGCTTATCATTTGAATTTTTTTGATGATGAGCAGCATCTTGCATGCGGGATAAAGTCACTTGTAGTTCGATCGGTTTCAAGTTCATTATCAATCATCAATCCTTTCATTTGAGTTAAGCTTCTTTGTTCATTACGTTAGGCTTTCGTCCTCATTTTAATTATACCTTCATCTAAGAAAAAAGTAACTCTTTCCATTTCCAATTTTATATCTTTTTTCTGTCTACCCATAGATAACTTGGTGTTTCCATAAATCTTGGATACCACTTCAATTACTGCTTTATTTGAACCTTTTAACGCGCCCTCTAATACATCTAGCTTTTGCTTACAATCTTCAACTTCCTGCTTCGTTTGTGCATAGGTGTTCGTTAACTTTACTTTCATTTTTAATTTTTCTGAAACAGATTGTCCATTGGATATTTGTTGATTTAGCATCGCTAGAGCTTGATTGAGTTTGTTCAAGTTACTTACAGCATGTTCATATTTTTCTTTATAGATGTAAATATCATTTCTCACATCTGTGATAACGCCAACTTCAATAGCTGTAGGTGTAGACATGATGTTCCCGATTTGGTTCGCTCTCACTTTTTCACCAGCCTGAATTAAGCCACCTATAATAAACCCTCTTACACCTGTACAAATAATCTGATTCTCTGCTTTGACATGAGAGTGCATAATGCTTTGTGTAACGATAATATTGTTTTTGGCATGTACATTAGCATCTTGAATAAATACGGTTTTGATGTCCTTACCAGATTGAATTGTTGTTTTTTTCTTCCCTAAAATACCCGCATTAATTTCAATCGAACCACCAGCTTCTACGATAGCTCCTTCAACATTGCCTCTTATATGTACATTACCTTCTGCCTTCACTTTAAAACCAGGAAGCACGCTACCAGTAATCATAACGTGACCGACAAATTCAATATTCCCGATCGTATAATCAACATCCCCATTAATTTCAAGTAAAGGAAGTATATGTACAACACCGTCTTCTCCTATCGTAACTAACCCGTCGATAGCAGCGTATAACGTTGTATTATCTTCATTGGTCACCACATTTTTACCTAATTTAAAATGTGCTTCCATGCCTTTAGTGGGCTGTATCGTTTTTCCTGTTATCGTTTGTCCTGGCTCACCCATCTTAGGAGGAAGTTTACGTGCTATCGCTTGTCCTTTTTTTACATTTGCGAGCGTTCTTACTTCTCTATAATCCACACTCCCATCATCAAGTTGCATGGGAGCATGTATGCTTTCTTGGTGAGCATACAAATAATGAATTTCTCCATTCTTACCTTGTTCTGGTTTTTTACCCTGTGCTATTTTGATACGTTTGCTACCATAATAAGAGGGATCAATAACGATATTAGCTAATGCTTCTGTAGAAATACCATAGACAATTTTTTTGTTGGCAAGCCAATCTTGTAGTTCTTGAATCGTAAAAGACCAGTCATCATCTGGTGGAATGATCCAAGTTAATAATGCGTTGTATTCATCCACGGATATTTCTATTTGTAAATAATCATCGATAGATTTTCCCATCTTTCGTTCACACCCTCTTCATGATAGTTAATCATTGAACATTAATTGTTGTTTTTGTCTACTCAAGGATCCACGCAAACGAAGTATAGCTTTGGAGTGAAGCTGAGATATACGTGAAGGAGTTAATGACATCACTTCTGCAATCTCACTCAACGTAAGATCTTCATAATATAGTAGAGAAACAACCATTCGTTCTTTTTCCGTCAGTCGTTTTAAAGCGTGAGACAACATTTCTTTTAAATAAACGTCTTTTACAGCATGTTCAGGTTTTTTTCCTTTTTCATCTACTAGCATCGTTATTTTCGTTTCCATCTCATCACTAGCGATTGGCTCTTCTAGCGAACTAACCGCGATGAAGGAAATGTCTTGCAACATTTGATGAAACTGAGTTTTATCTACTTCTAAATATTCACAAATCTCCTCATCTGTTGCGGTTCGTAAATGTTTTTGTTCCAGTATACGATATGCTTCCTCCATTTTTTTTGCTTTTTCACGTACAGATCTTGGCACCCAATCTACTTGCCTTAATCCGTCAATGATGGCACCTTTAATTCTCCATGAAGCATATGTTTCAAATTGCAAGTTTCTAGTAATATCAAATTTATGAACGGCATCTATTAATCCCATAATACCATAACTATGAAGATCATCACGTGATACATTGGAAGGTAATCCAATCGCCATTCTACTAGCCACATAATCCACCAAAGGTATATAGTTCTCTATGAGATCATTCCGTGCTTCAGCATCTTCGTTATACTTCCACTCTTGCCATAAGTGATCTGTAGATATATCCAATTGCTTAGCATGTCTCATCAAACATCATTCCCTCCTTACTCATTTAACATTTGACGTACACCATTCACCAAATCTCTTTCTGAAATTTCTTTTTCTTTTTTCGCTAGTTTAGGTAAGTGTAGTGGTGTAAAGTCGTTTTTATTCTGTTTACTTTGATCATCCTTATCGTTTTGAGTTTTGTTTTCATTCATCTCAGATTGTATCGTATTATGATTCAGTTCATCTTCTGGTGTTGTAAAGTCGATAACACTTCCGCTAGTTACTTCTTCTTCATTGTTTGTTGATTCTTTTTTCAAAAATGTAGAAATAAAAAGATTACTGATAAACATGATGACAAATGAAACTGCAAATCCATAAACACTGCTACGCAAAGTAGTAGATAAAGGATTTCTAGCTAGAGAAATGAAAAGAATAAATAAAAAAGTAATCACTGCTATAATTAAGCTGAAGTATATTTTTTTTCTCATATTCTACAATTCCTTTATTAATTTATTTGCGGTGCTTATCGTTAGTTTTCCAGTATCCATGTGTAATTCAATGGTACGGCCACTATTGCCACCTACATCTTCACCTTCAATTGGAATGCTCATTTGTTTTAAAAGGTTGTGACACATCTCTACATTACGCAAACCTATTTTTATCATTTCACTTTCCGATTTGAAAGCAAACATTTGAGCTCCACCCGCTAATTTTGCTTTAATTTTGCTAGGCTTAGCACCAAACTTTATGAGTTCATCCATCAATTTTGGAACTGCTAAATCAGCATATTTGGCTGGGTTAGGGTCAGTTTCTCGTGCGATCTTGGATGTAGGTAACATGATGTGCACCATCCCGCCTATGCGTTCGCTAGCATCATACAGAGCCATCCCAACACAGGATCCTAATCCAGACGTTCTTAAGATGTGCGGTGATGTAGCGATTTTTAGTTCAGCCATTCCAACTCGAATGACTGTTTTTTCATTCATGCATAGCTACTCCTAACGACAAAAATATTTTTTCATAGGAACTAGGATCTGGAATAAGAATAAATCTAGCATCAAAATCTTGTTTCCCATCTTTAAATGTAGAATCAATTAACAAAGCTTGATCTCCCACTGTCCCAAATGGTATCAAACCATCATTGAGTACAGCTCCTGCCATATCAATGTTGATTTGAGGGACAGAAAGTGACATATATAAATTCGTCAATTCCATTAAAGAGGTGAGATAAGACCCAGCTAATATGTTACCGATTTCACTTAATGCAGAGTACTCTAACGTGGTAAACTCTTTGTTATTTGCACTATGAATTTGAGTAAAATGGGCTAGCAACCGCTTAGCTGAATCCACTTCAAGAATGAAGTAGATGTTACCAGGTGCTTCTCCATCCATTCGTAAATATATTGCCACCACAATATGATCTGCGCCGCCAACAATGTCAACAATTTCATTAAAAGATAACGATCTAGCAAACGGCACTTGCATATCTACCCTTTTGTTAAGTAACTGTGATAATGCAGTAGCTGCATGACCAGATCCGATGTTACCCAATTCTTTCAATATATCTAATTGATGTGCTGGAACATTTTCTGGTGGATGCATAGGCTCTTTACTCCTCAATATTTTCGAGTTGAATAATTTCTTCTCTATTTAATACTTCATGTAAATTTAACATGATGAGCAACTGATCATCTTGCAGTTTAGCAACACCGCGTAAATACTTTGCTTTAATTCCTCCTACTACTTCTGGAGGGTCTTCAATCTCTTCTTCATTTATTTCTATTACATCATTGGCACTATCTACGATTAATCCTACTTCCATCTCTTCCACAGAAACGATAATAATGCGACTGTTTTCATCATATTCTTTCATCGCTAAGGCAAAACGCTCTCTTAGATCGATAACAGGAGTCACTACCCCTCTTAAATTGATAACTCCTTTTACAAAAGCTGGTGTCTTAGGTACACGTGTCATCGGCATCATTCTTTCAATCGTATTTATTTTCTCTACTTCGACACCGTATCTTTCACTCCCAAGTGCAAACACGACTACTTTAACTTCCATGTTACTCCCTCCTTAGGGTTAGGTTATGCTGTTGACTATATGATATAAAGACATCGATATATGAATGTAATCCTTATTATTTATCCATTTCCTTAACTGATAAATGAGTTAGGATCGATGATAAGTGAAACTTCTCCATCTCCTAATATGGTTGCTCCAGATATATATGGCACATTCGTTAAATACTGACCTAACGATTTAATGACTATTTCTTGTTGACCTAGTACTTCATCGACTACTAGTGCAGCATATTTTTTTCCTTTACGAATAATGACAATGTCCAAATCATCGTTATTAGATGGTTTTTTTACAATATCAAATATACGGTGTACATATATTACTGGTATTAGCATGTCTCTATAAGCATACATTTCTATGCCATGTACATTTTTGACTTGATCTTTTTTTATAGCTGCCGTTTCAATGACAGATGTAATAGGCAATACGTATTTTTCATCACTAACTACAATTCGAATGGCAGTGATGATAGATAGAGTTAGTGGTAAACGAATAGTAAATTTCGTCCCTTTTTGCAAAGCAGATTCAATAGAAACATCTCCACCAAGAGCGTCGATTTTAGATTTGACGACATCTAATCCTACGCCTCTTCCAGATAAATCTGTTACTTTTTCCGCTGTACTAAATCCTGCATGAAAGAGATACGGATATACTTCTTCATCTTTTAATTCGTTAGCAACCTCTTCCGTTAAGATGCCACGTTCCACGATCAAAGATTTTATTTTCTCTGGATCAATTCCTGCCCCATCTTCCTCGATCTCTATAAAAATGTTGTCTCCACTATGGTAGGCGCGAAGAAATATTTTTCCTACTTCGTCTTTCCCTTTTGCCAACCGATCTTCTGCCTTTTCAATACCATGATCAATAGCATTTCGCAGTAAATGTACTAAAGGATCTCCAATTTCATTGACTAGTGTACGATCTAACTCCGTATCTGCACCCTCCATGACGAGATCTACTTTTTTATTCAGTTGCTTTGCAATATCTCTAATCATGCGCGGGAATCGACTAAACACAGAATCAATGGTTACCATTCTAAGTTTTAATACGATATCTTGCAGTTGAACACTAATTCTGGACATGTGATCGACTGTCTCCGTTAAATTACTATCCCCGATACTTTCAGCCATGGATTGTAACCGAACTCGATCAATGAGCATCTCACTAAATAAGTTCATTAATTGATCCAATCGTTCAATATCTACTCTAATCGTTTTACCTGCAACGCCACCTTGCTTTTGATTGCCCTTAGATGTAGTAGATTTATCTTTTTGTTCTGTTTCCTCTAGCTCATTTTTGGATGCATCCTTTTTCAATTGATCCATCTTTAAGCGTTCACATTGAACAGATTTTATTTCTGATATTTGATATATCTCATCTTGTAATTTTTGTTGGTTCGTATTCCCTATGTAATAAATTCGAAGTTCTGTTTCTTCCCATAATTGCTGTTCGATATGTTCTACAGAAGGTATGCAGTGGATGATTTCTCCGCTTTTTTCTAGCTGGTTAAAAACCATATATGCCCTTGCTGTTTTTAATTGACAGGATGATTCTAATTGAACAGTTAAATAAAAAACGGACATATTACTCTCAAGTGCTTGTATCAACACTTGTTTCTGATATTCATCCAGTTCGTCTTGCTGACTACTTGACATCGATTGTTGACTGCTGTCATTCAGCGATCGTAAGTTTGCAATTAATTCAGTATTATCTAACTTGCCTTGTCCACCATCTATAACATCCTGTAACATTTGCTCTAATTTGTCCAAACCTGAAAAGAACAAATCAAAAAGTGTGGATGAGACTGCAAGTTGTTTTTCCCTCACTTGTCCTAACACATTTTCCATTTCGTGAGTCAAATCTGCAATATCATTAAAACCCATGGTTGCAGACATTCCTTTTAACGTATGCGCTGATCTAAAAATATCGTTAACGATTTGGAGATTAGAGTGGTCACTTTCCAATTGCAATAACATATCATTCATTGATTGCAAATGATCCGTGGTCTCCTCTATAAACATAGGTAAATACTGATTGATATCCAAAACGCTCGCACCTCCTTAAGCTAAAGCTTTTTTCTTATTTTAGAAATAGGCTGATTTTGCTTGCAATGTGCTCCAGTGGAACAATATGATCGACGACATCAAGTCTTACTGCAGATCTAGGCATACCATACACTACACATGTTTCTTCTGACTGTGCAATCGTACCTACATCGTCTAGCTGTTTTAATTTTTTCATTCCTTGAGCTCCATCGCTTCCCATACCGGTCATAATAACTAACAATCGTTTTACATGTTGTAGTGTATATAAAGACTCGTACAATACGTCAACAGAAGGTCTGTGTCCACAACACTGCTCATTTTGATTCAATTGAATGGTGTAGTGACGAGCAGGCCGCTCTACAACCTCCATATGATAATCACCAGGTGCAATGTACACTTTTCCATTTAATAGAGGTTCACCTTGTTCTGCCTCTTTTACATGGAGTGAGCAACCTGCATTTAATCTATTCGCTAAAGATGCCGTGAATTTAGCAGGCATGTGCTGAACAATCACAATGGGAGCTGGAAAATACTTTGGTAGACTAGTAAGCACTTGCTGTAAAGCTTTTGGCCCACCTGTGGAAGCTCCAATAGCAACAATAGATCTCACTTCGTTATCATTATGATGTTGGAATGACACTTCTTCTTCACAGTGATGAACCTCATTCGTTACTGTTTTCGTGTCCTTCGCTAATGTTTTCATTTCACTTTTGCCTGCAGCAAGTAGCTTCTGTATTAATAATGTTTTTACCGACGATAAATCTAAAGAAATGCTGCCAGATGGTTTACATACAAAGTCAAAAGCTCCTAGTTGAAGGGCACGAATGGTAGTGTCGGTGTCACCCCATGTACTTAATACAATGACGGGAGTAGGTCTTACAGCCATAATCTTCTGTAATGCTTCCATCCCATTCATTAGAGGCATTTCGATATCCATCGTGATGACATCCGGTTGTATGGTAGATAGATGCTCTAATGCATCTACCCCATCCCTTGCTTTATACACAACTTCTAATCTTTTATCCTCGTCAATTAAATCCGCTATGATTTTCCGCATAAAAGCAGAATCATCAACGACCATTACCCTGTATATTTTCATAGATGTCACCTTCCCTTGATAAGGTACAATTAATTATCCTTTAATAAAGAATCTACCACTTTATTCGGATCAACTAATGCAATATCATCTGGAACATTTTGACCAAACGTAATGTACGATAGTTGGTAAGGAAAATCATGTGCTACATTAACGATAGTCCCCAAACTGTTCGTTTCATCCGCTTTTGTGAAAATAATTTTATCCACCTGAAATTTAGAAAAGTTATCTATGATTATTTTCATATCACTATATTTACTATTCAGACTAACGACTAAAAAAGTCTCAGTAGGAACAGGCACTATATTTAAATAACTGATTGTTTCTGAAACATGCACTTCATCGCAGAAATTTTTTCCTGTTGTATCCATAAAAATAATATCACAATATGTCAGTTTATGATAAGCTTTTTCGACATCTTTCGGAGAATTCACAATTTCACATGGTGCATTTAAAATTTTTGCATATGTTTTCATTTGCTCGACAGCTGCTATACGAAATGTGTCGGATGTAATGAATCCAACTTTTTTACCTTTTAACATTTCATTTGCCGCTAGTTTCGCTAACGTTGTCGTTTTTCCGACCCCTGTTGGTCCCACTACGTGTACCATTTTAGTCTCTTGCTTCATGTCTCCTACTTTTTCAGGTGTTAAGATTTGGTGAAGTTTTTGCTTCACCAAATCCTCCCAATCTGAATCAACGACATTACTGCCATGCTCTATCATAGATAATGTTAGTGACTCAATGATTGCCTCTGATACTTCTGCTTTTTTTAATTTTTGCTCCAACTGTTTTAGTGGGGCAAAAGTGTCATCTTTCTCTTTTACTAACGTTCCTATCCACTGTTTCATTTGCTGCATTTGTTCTTGTATAGACTGCATGCTTTCATCGTTAGTAGAAGCAAGGTTTTGCTTTACTTCTGCTTGTTTACTAGCATGTGACAAAGGCGATACCTCATCACTTGGCTTGGAAGTCACTTCTTGTTGCAATGTATGTTCCGCTACAGCAGAAGTTAACGTTGCTAGCTTTCGTTCAAATGTAGTGGAGGGGTTTTTACTTTCTTTTGTAAAACTTCTATTATTTAATTTTGCGTTAGGCTTTACATTGTTCCATTCACTAGCTGCAATGACTTCATATTTTTTCTTTTTAACTAAACCTAACATTTTCTTTTCGACAATTTCTTTACTACTTAAAATAACAGCGTCGGCTCCTAAATCTGCTCTTACTTGCTCCAGTGCTTTTTCCATGGAATCAGCAACATAATGTTTCGTACTCATACTCATGCATTAACCACTCCAACACTTTTTATTTCTACGCTCGGTTCTAGCTCGTTATAAGAAAGTATAGGTACATCTGGAAGTGCACGAACTAACAATTGACGTAGATACATTCTAATATTGGGTGATGCTAGTAACACTGGCTGTTGCCCAAGCTGTAACAATTTGTTGCACTCTTCTTTCGTTCTTCTTAAAATTAATTGAGAAGAAGTAGGGTCCATAGCTAAATAGTTCCCTTGCTCCGTCTGCTGCACAGAATCGACAATTTTCTTCTCCACTGCAGCGGCAAGCGTAATGACTTTTAATGATTGGTTATCCGACGCATATTGTTGTGTGATTTGTCTTGATAGTGCTTGTCTCACATATTCCGTAAGCACTTCAGGATCTTTCGTGTACGTAGCGTAATCAGCCAATGTTTCAAATATGGTCACAAGATCACGAATAGAAATATTCTCATTTAATAATCTCACCAATATTTTCTGTATGTCACCAATCGACATTAAATTCGGAATAAGTTCGTCTACTAATGCAGGATAATTTTCTTTTAAATTATCCACAAGCATTTGTGTTTCCTGTCTTCCGATTAATTCATAAGCATGTCGTTTGATTACTTCAGTTAAATGAGTAGCTACAACGGATGGAGGGTCAACGATGGTATAGCCTGAAAGCTCCGCTCTTTCTTTCGTTGGTTCATCGATCCATAACGCTGGAAGTCCAAATGCAGGCTCTACTGTTTCTACCCCTTTAATCGATTCATCTTCCATTCCAGTACTCATCGCTAAATAGTGGTTAAGTAATATTTCACCATCGGCCACGCGATTCCCTTTAATTTTAATGACGTATTCGTTCGGTTTTAGTTGAATATTGTCGCGAATTCGGATAACAGGTACGACAAATCCCAAATCTACCGCAGTTTGTCGACGAATCATAATGATGCGATCCAGTAAGTCCCCACCTTGTTGCGCATCCGCTAACGGTATTAGACCATAACCAAATTCAAATTCGATAGAATCGACATGAAGTAAGTTGATTACACTCTCTGGACTTTTAATTTCTTCTATTTCCTGTTCTTCTTCCATCACTTGTTCTACCTCATCCTTCTGATTCATCGTCTGCTGCATTCGTATGCCTGCAAAAATAAGGATGCCTGCAATCGGTATAATATACTTCCATTCGATAGGTGTAAATCCAAGCAGTATGAGTGTTCCAGCAACGATATAGAGTAGTCTTGGATAAGTTAACAATTGTGAACTAACATCTTCTGCAAAGTTTCCTTCGGAAGCCGAACGGGTCACTACTAAACCTGCTGAAATCGATATGAGCAATGCTGGTATTTGGCTGACTAGACCATCACCAATTGTCAGCATAGAAAATGTTTTTGCTGCTGTGGCTATGTCCATTTCATGC
This sequence comes from Longirhabdus pacifica, assembly GCF_004115085.1. Classification (GTDB taxonomy): domain Bacteria; phylum Bacillota; class Bacilli; order Paenibacillales; family DSM-105158; genus Longirhabdus; species Longirhabdus pacifica. The sequence goes on from NZ_QXJP01000003.1 coordinate 122,594, forward strand.
ACGACCATACCGATGATTAACCCACCAATTAAGTTGATGAGCATGATGACGATACCTGCAATCGCATCCCCTTTAACAAACTTACTAGCACCGTCCATCGCTCCGTAAAAATCGGCTTCTCGCTCGATTTTCTCGCGTCGTTGTTTTGCTTGCTCTTCATTAATGAGGCCTGCATTTAAATCTGCATCAATACTCATCTGTTTCCCTGGCATCGCATCCAATGTAAATCTCGCTGCAACTTCCGCCACACGTTCCGAACCTTTCGTAATAACGATAAATTGTACAACGACAAGAATAAGGAATACGACGAAACCGACAATGACTGATTGTCCACCAACGAATGCGCCGAATACTGAAACGACGTTTCCACCATCTGCTTCCGACAATATTTTACGTGTAGTGGAAACATTTAGCGCCAGTCGAAACAACGTAGTGACTAAAAGAATCGCAGGAAAGATAGAGAACTGCAAAGCGTCCTGTGTATTCATCGCAATCAATAAGATCGTTAATGCCAAAGAAATATTAATAATCAATAAGAAACTAACAATAGTTAAAGGTATCGGTATAATCATGATTAAAATCATACCGATAACACCTAGCATGATAGCGACGTCTCTCGTTTTCATTTGCGCAACCTCCTTTCCCGTCATTTTCTCTGATCGTTGCCTTTCATTTTATACACATAAGCTAATACTTCTGCTACTGCTTGGAACATTTCTTCTGGGATACTCTCCCCGATTTCAACTTGTTGAAATAGTGCTCTTGCTAATGGTTTATTTTCCATCGTTACAATCTGATGTTCTTTTGCAATTGCTTTTATTTTCTGTGCAACGTAATCTTGTCCTTTAGCAATCACCATCGGTGCTTGCATTTCTTGATTGTCGTATTTTAAAGCAACAGCAAAGTGAGTCGGGTTCGTTACAATGACATCAGCATGAGGCACTTCTTGCATCATACGCTGCAACGCCATTCTCTTTTGCTTTTCTTTGATCTTGCTTTTTATCAAAGGGTCTCCCTCTGACTTTTTATACTCATCTTTGATGTCTTGTTTGGACATACGAATCGATTTTTCATGCTCATATCGCTGATAATAGTAGTCTAATATAGCAATACCAATAAGCAGTAAACCGATTTGAAATCCTAGTAAAAACGTCACTCTTGCAATGTAAGACAAAACATCGGTTAAAGACAACAAGGACAGCTGAACTATTTGCTCTTTTTCTTTCCACAACGTATAAAAGATAATGAATCCTATAATCGTTAACTTTAAAAGAGATTTTACTAGTTCAGCCAAAGCACGAAGTGCAAATATTTTTTTTGCACCTTCAATAGGATTAATCTTTTTAAACTGTACCTTCAGTGGTTCGGTTGTAAATAACAAACCGATTTGAATGTAATTACCTACAATACCAAACACAACGGCAACGAGCATAATAGGGGATAGAATCAATAACATTTCGAACATCATATTGTTAAAAATAATAACCATATTATCTATCGTGACATCCCACAGCATATACTCGTGAAAAGTAAAGGCGAAAAAATCAGCAATATGATTTTTAAAAAATCCACCGAGTAAAAACATCGCCAACATGCTGCAAAGCAAGATGAGCGCCCCGGGAATTTCATTACTTTTGGCAACTTGCCCTTTTTTCCGAGACTCCTGCCTCTTCTTCGGTGTGGCTTTTTCTGTTTTCTCTTGAGCAAATAGTTGCAAATCTAACTCTAACATCACTTTTCGCAACTTCATCTCTCCCGATCAAGTGCCAGATACTTGCAATAACTGATCTAACGCTGTAAACATCGTTTCAAATAATTGACCAAACAAATAAGCGAAACCTGGTATCATTAGTAGTAAAATTAAAAATCCAACAATAATTTTGAATGGAATACCGACTACGAACACGTTAAATTGTGGCGTTATTTTGGATAAGATCCCTAAGGCTACATCCGATAAAAATAGTGCCGCAACTAATGGAGCTGACATTTGCAAGGCTATCGAAAACATTTGCACGAAACTCTGCAACATAAAATTACTAACATCTCCATCATAAATTGCATTAAAAAACGTATTGTCAAAAGGAATCCATTCAAAACTTTGTACAACTGCTTTTAATAAATAATGATGACCATCCATAACTAAAAATAATAATGTCGCAATGACATACTTGAAATTACCTATAATGGGACTTTGTGCGCCTGTCATCGGATCAAACACATTCACTATTCCAAATCCCATCTGCAAATCTACGAAAGAACCAGAAATCTGGATCGCTGTAAAAAATATATACGCTGCAAATCCGAGTGCCAATCCGATGAGTATTTCTCTAACGACACTAATCATATATGCAACATCCAGTGGTATACTGGACGGTAAACCAGCAGAAAAAAAGACGATAAATGAAATAAAAAATGCTAACCCTACCTTCGCTTGAGGCGGTATGCCACGAAAGGAGAAGATAGGTGATGATACGAAAAACGCTGATATTCTACATAATACGAGTAAAAATGACGGTAAAAAATCTAATATGAGCTGCAATAACCTCACAACCTATCCAATGAAATTATAGAGGTTATCCAATAAATTGTATGTAAAATCTACCATTACCCCTAACATCCATCTACCAAAAAAAAGCACCGCTACTAGTACAGCAATAATTTTAGGAATGAATGCAAGCGTCTGTTCTTGTATTTGCGTCGTCGCTTGAAAAATACTTACGAGTAAACCAACAACAAGTGCTACTAGCATAAGGGGCAATCCTATCCTCAAAATCGTATTGACGGCATGTGTTGCTATTTCGATGACCAATTCTGAATTCATGATAGACTCCTTTTTGCTTGTTTTTAAGACGCCTTAACATGTGTAAAGTATGACTTCAATGTCTATGTTTTAGCTATCCATTAAAACTCAATAACAACGACTTCACAACCAAATACCAACCATCTACTAATACAAATAGTAGTATTTTAAACGGTAATGAAATCATTACAGGTGGGAGCATCATCATTCCCATCGACATCAATACACTAGATACGATCATGTCTATTACTAAGAAAGGAATGAAAATCATAAAACCCATTTGGAAGGCTGTTTTTAGTTCACTGATAACAAATGCAGGAATCAGTGCCGTAATCGGTGTATCTTGAATATTCTCAGGCTTTTCCGCATTTGCAAAATCTAAAAACAACTGCAAGTCTTTTTCCCTCGTATGCTTGCCCATGAAATCTTTTAATGGAGCAGCAGCTTTCTCAAATAGTTCCTCGTAGGTAGTAATCTCACCACTAATATAAGGTTGTATGGCTTGTTCGTTCACTTCTGCAAATGTAGGTGCCATCACAAACAAGGTTAAGAATAACGCTAATCCGATAATAACTTGATTGGGAGGCATTTGTTGTGTTGCTAATGATGTTCGCACAAACCCTAACACAACTACGACTCTCGTAAAACATGTCATCAATACTAGAATTGCTGGTGCAATACTTAGTACAGTGATTAACAATATAATCGATATTGCGCTCGAAGGTTCTACACCTGGTAGCTCAATGGTTGCTGCATTTCCTATATTAGGTTGACAGAAATAAATAACGAAAGACAACCATGCGATAAACCTAAGATTTTTCATAGTATTCCAACCTATCTATAGCATCTTGTTTTGTGCTTGCGCTTATTGATTTTTATGTTGATTACGACTTAGTTCTTCTTCCATCATGTCTTGAAAATGTTGATCATTTGTTGTTGCATTACTATTCCTTTTTTCATTTCTCTTTCTCCATTGCTCAAAAAAGGAATAAGCCTGAGTCTTACTAGACGGAGAAGCTAACTGCTCACGTATTTTTTCAACTTGTTCTGATTCCGATAACTTATCGAGTACAGTAATGTCGTCACCTACACCTATAACGTAAATCACTTCTCCTAATTCAATAATTTGGATCGTTTTTTGCGGTGCTACGGACAAAGCTCCAAGTGATTGGATTGGAGACTTTGGTAGCCAAAATGATCTTTTTTTATGAATAAAACGAATGATGATCAAAAACAGAAAGATAATAAAAATTAGCGTGCCAATGACATACAAAAAACTCATCCAGCCGTCACTAGCGTAATCTGCTTTGTAACCAGTTAAAAACCACCCTGAAGTATACTTGGAAGTCATGCTTGTCATTAGCTTAATGTCTTATTAATTGCTTCGAGCACTCGATCAGCTTGGAATGGTTTAACAATAAAGTCTTTAGCGCCAGCTTGTATAGCATCTACGACCATGGCTTGCTGCCCCATCGCGGAACACATAATGACTTTTGCTTCAGGATCGATAGATTTAATTTCTTTTAATGCTGCAATTCCGTCCATATCCGGCATCGTGATATCTAATGTAATTAAATCAGGTCGTAAATCTTTAAATTTTTCTACCGCTTGGGTTCCATCATTGGCTTCCCCAACCACGTCATACCCGTTATTTTCAAGAATATCTTTAATCATCATTCTCATGAATGCAGCATCATCCACAATTAGTATTTTCTTTTTTGACATATTGTTCATTCCTCCACGTTTATTGAATATTTTTTAGTCTTTCCATTGGACTCACAATATCGGTAACCCGAACGCCAAAGTTCTCGTCGATAACTACAACTTCTCCCTTAGCAATTAATTTACTATTAACGAGAATGTCTACAGGTTCACCTGCTAGTTTATCTAATTCAACGATAGAACCTTGATTTAATTCCAAAATTTCACGAATTTGTTTTGATGTTCTTCCTAGTTCAACCGTTACATTAAGTGGTATATCCATTAACAGATCCAAATTTTGAGGTTGCTTCGTGACAGGCTGCTGAGAAAATTGTGTATATTGAACGGGTTGTACATTCACATCTCGCTGATTAGAAATAGATTCAACAGCTGCCGCTTCTTGTTGTGACGTGTATGAAGGTGAATCTTTGGTCTGATTATGTAACGTTTGCTCAGCATTTGTTTCCATCTGCTTTTCTCCTTTCGATTCTGTTGATGGTGTCTCTGTATTTTCAACATCTTGTTTGGAACCTAAGAGAGATTGTACCAATTCTTTGGCAAAATCAACAGGAAGAAGCTGCATAATGGAAGAATCGATGACATCTCCTATTTTCAAACGAAAAGATATTTTAACTAGCACTTCTCCTTCTGGAAGTTGGGAGACTCCTTCTTTTTTCATGACATCTAAAATATCAATACCTGGTGGAGAAATATTCACAAAGCGATTAAAGATAGTAGACATGGATGTTGCAGAAGAACCCATCATTTGATTCATCGCTTCTTGCACAGCACTTAGATGTAACTCATCTAATGGTGAATCTTCAGGTTCTATTACATCTTCTTTCCCTAACATAAGGTTAGCAATGACCTTAGCATCTTGCGTTTGTATCACAAGTAAATTAGTTCCTACAAAACCATCCACATATTTAACGTGAACTGTAACGTGTGGTTTTGGAAACTCTTGTTGTAGTTTCGTTTTTTGTATAATAGAAACTTGTGGTGTTGTAATGTCTACTTTTTTACCCATTAATGTAGATAATGCTGTTGCAGCACTACCGAATGTAATATTACCAATTTCCCCTAATGCATCTTGTTCAAGCGATGTTAAATACTGATCCACCATAGTAGTAGGTGATGCTGTTATTTCATTACTTTGATCTTCTGAACTATCAGAAGCATTTAACAATGCATCAATCTCATCTTGAGACAAGTATTCTTTGTTATTCGACATTTTCTTCCTCCTCACGTACAACGTCACTAATTTGTACCGCTAATTTTCCTTCACTTTGACCAGCAGTTCCATGAAATTTAACTTTATCACCTACCCGAATATTCAATCCTTTTTTTACCGACTGATTTAGACGAATGACATCTTGCTCGTTCAAATGCAGCAATTCGTTTACTGTAATTTGTGAACCACCTAATTCAGCTATGATAGGTAAATCAGCTTTGTGCAATCTTTTTTTAAGGGCTGAACTTCCTGTGCCTTCCACCACTTTTTCCTGTGAAACAAACCAATGATGCATCGATAATTTCGACATAATTGGTTCTATCACGACATGTGGAATACATAAATTCATCATTCCTGTCGTATCCCCAATTTTCGTGCTGAGTGAAATAAGGGCTATCGTTTCATTAGGAGAAACAATTTGCATAAATTGCGGATTAGTTTCTAGTGCTTCCATACGTGGATTCACATCGAGCACATTGTTCCAAGCCTCTTTTAAACTGTGTAATGCCCTGCTAAAAATTCTCTCTAGCACCATGTTTTCGATCTCTGTTAATGTTCCAACTTCTGTGGATACAGAATGACCTACACCACCTAATAGGCGATCAATCATCGATTGAGCAACGTTGGGATTAACTTCCATGACCATCCGCCCTTCGAGCGGCTTTGCCTCAAAAATATTAAGGATGGTTACTTTCGGAATTGATCTTATAAATTCCTCATATGGAAGCTGTTCAACTTGTACGACGTTAATTTGCACAAACGTTCTCAATTGAGCTGAGAAATATGTCGTTAAGTATCTTGCAAAGTTCTCATGAATTCTGGATAAACTTCGTATATGATCTTTGGAAAAACGAACAGCTCGTTTAAAGTCGTATACCCTTACCTTTTTTTCTTCATCTTCTTTTTTTAGTTCATCAGCACTCATTTCCCCTGTGGAAATGGCTGTAAGAAGCGCATCTATTTCATTTTGCGAGAGTACTTCCATTGAGCCTGACACCTCCTTCTGCTAATCTACATCCGTGAGTTCAAAGTATAGTGTTTTACAAGTAAGTATGAGATTGAATAACTTACTATTGCTCTGTGATAAGTAAATCTGTAATGCGAGCTTCAATCACTTTTCCTTTATTTAAAATTTCATTGATTTCTTTGATCATACTTTGGTTGATTTTGCTTTGGCTGTCTAGATCATGTAACTGTTCTGCGGTTGTCATGGACAGTGTCTCCACAATCACTCCATTTACTTCCGCGGTTAACTCATCCATTTCAGCTCTAGATTCTTCATTATTCATAAGGAATGCATAGCTAACTTTTACGATGTGATCCAAACCTTTTAAGTTTGTAATCTTGTTCTCTACTTTCACCGTTAATTCAGCACGCTCCACCGCAGATAAAAATTGTGTACCTTCTAATGTGTTTTTATCAGCTTTTTCATTATCAAATACGTACCCTTTTAATAGGAACACGGATGCAATAATTAAAGTGATAGATACAAGTAAAATGATCATTGTCGTTAATAATTTATTATTAGACATCTTTACTACCCCCTTTTTGATTCATATGTATATTGCAATTTATTGCACCAATCTCCTTCATAAACTGAATGATTAACTCGTTAACCGTATGTATTGACTCTAGCACTATCCACTTCTTACCGGTTGTTAATGTAATTACGGTATCGGGTGTCGATTCTATCGACTCAATCAATAAAGCATTAATCATTAACTTTTTATTATTTAGGCGAGTAACTTCTATCATTGACAATCACCTCTAATACTCAGTACTTTTTGTTATTGCTTTAAAACTTTGTTAGAGAAAGAGAAGAGGTGAATCAACTTTCTGCACTCTTCTCTTTCCTTCTTCATTCCACTACGTTAACTAACTATTTTAAGTTCACTACTTCTTGCAGCATTTCATCTGACGTTGTAATGACGCGAGAGTTAGCTTGGAATCCACGCTGTGCGATAATCATCTCTGTAAATTCTTGTGTCATATCTACATTGGACATTTCTAATTCACCAGAAATGATTTCACCAGTTCCAACTTCTGAATCATCTGCGGTAAAAATAAAATCTTCACCTTCAAGATTAGCATTTGTTGTCATTCGGTATAAATTTCCACCAACTTTTTCTAGTCCACCTGGATTCGTAACCTTAGCAATACCAATCTGACCTATATCTTCAAACTCACCATCTCCGTCTACAATTCTTATAGTGCCGTTCTGTTCTATCGTAAAAGAAGTAACTTCATCTGGCTCAGGATCTATTACAATAGGAGCTAAATCACTATCTAACAACATCATGCCAGCAGAATTAACGAGGTTACCAACAGCGTCTCGTTTAAAATCTCCATCTCTCGTCAAAAAGAATTCACCGTCATTTGCTGCATCTTCATTCTGTGCTACAAGAAAAAATCCATCTCCACTAATACGCAAATGTTCCGTAACTCCTGTAGGCAATGCACTTCCTTGTGTGTATATCGTCTCTATTGCTGATATAGTGCTACCCAATCCTACTTGTTTTGGATTTACACCCCCATTCTCGTCTGTTGGAGCTGTTGCGCCGGACATCGTTTGACTTAACATGTCTTGAAACATGACGCGACTACCTTTAAAACCTACCGTGTTCACGTTGGAAATATTGTTGGATATTACATCCAGCTTCGTTTGAAAACCACGCATTCCTGCTACGCCTGAATACATTGCTCTAATCATTATAAATTCCTCTCTTTCAAGTTAAAATTTTGCTGCTTCTGTCGTTTCACAGCGATTGGCTTCCTTATCAAGGTCCAGCCATTATTACACGATGATAGTGCTATCAATCTTCGTAAATACATGATCTTTCAACAATTGTTGATCCATTGCAGTGACAATCGTTTTATTTTTAACGTTGGTAATAAAAGCAAATTGATCCATCATAATTAATGTATCTTTCGCACCTTTTGCTTCTGCTTTTACCATCCCTTTGTCTAATCGTTGAAGTTGTTCCTGGCTAAGCGCAATATTTCTCTCTTCTAGTCTCATCGATGCATGTGCACTGAACTTTAACTGCTTCTGCTCTAGAATATGTTGAAATGAAGTTTGCGCATCTGATGTCTTGGCATGATTAGGTTTTACGGGTTGTTGAGTAAGATGTAACGGTTTTCCTGTATACAGAGTATGATTAACTTTTACCATTACCCTTCTACTCCTTCTCCAGTATCACCATCTCCGTCTTCTCCAGAACCATCCCCACTTCCAGCATCACTACCGTCATCCTGATCAGCAGGAGGTTGATTAGCAATTTCCACGATATTATCTATTGGAATGGCCATATCTCCCACCGCAGCATACTGGATGCCATCGATAATAGAAATAGAATCTACCACACCTGAAACTAATTCATTTTTTTCTGTATCTGAATTGTATTCAATCCAACTTACGGATTTACCAATTAAACCAGAAGCAATACTAGGAGATTGACGCATTAATGCCAACTCTTTATTCAAATCCATTAATTGTTCAAGTGAACTGAATTGTGCCATTTGTGCGACAAAAGCACTATTATCCATCGGTTCCATTGGATCTTGATATTGCAACTGTGCTAATAGCACTTGAAGAAATTCATCTTTACCCATCTTGTTAGGTGCACTTTGTGCACTCTGTTTACTATTCGCAGCATTCTTGCTTGTAACTTCTGCTGCTGTATACTGTGTATTAATTTGTGGCAAAAAAATCGCTCTCCTTTCTATACACTATACTGTTGCGTGAAATGAATGGGACTCTATATCTTTCGGCTGATCAACATCCATCTCTACTTCAAGGTCTGGATGATATACGTCCATATTTTCATCGTAAACAGCTTGCGCGGACGAGCTATTGTTTCGTGTAAATTGTTGTTGTTCATTGGAGAACTGTTGTTGCTGACCTGGCTGCTGTTGAAAAGATGGTGCTTCCTCTTGCTGTATCACTTCTAATTTATCAACCTGAATGCCTTGGTTTTGTAAGTTTGTTCGCAACTGAGCAAGCTGGCTTTCAATTGCCTCTTTACCCACTAACGTTTCTGCCATGAATTGTGCTACCATCTGGCCGTTTTGCATGGAAATTTTGACTTGGACCTGTCCTAGCTGTTCTGGTACTAGTTTAATAGTCGCCTCAGAAATTCCGTTTTGCTGCGATATTTGTAGCTGCTTTACAAATTGGCTTAATTGATCAAGCCCTTGTTGACTGTAAATGGGAATTGCAGGTGCAGTGGTAGTGTTTAATAATGACGCCACTTTTGATCCTTCCAGCATTGGTTTTGCGTTAAATTGCAGTAAAGGATTCTCTTTCCCTTCTAACATTTTAACGTCCCCGTCTTCCATTAAAGATGCAAGATTAGCAAACAAGGATGGTGCGCTTGTCTTTAACAGCTCTACTTGTTTTTTCATGTCAGCAGGAAGCTGCTCCAACACTCCATTTTGCTGAAGTACTTGTTCAAACTGTGCAAAAAGAGCTTTTGCATCTGTAAGTAAAGCAGGTGTAAGTTGTAAAGAAGAAAGGTTTTGTTGATTTTGCAAGTTACTCTGCAATTGTTGCAATTTGCTCAGTACTTGTTGCAATGATTCCACAGATGGAAGTGCATTACCACTTTGCTGCATGGTCAAAGCCAGCATCCCTTTTACATCCATGTTTTCTGTTTGTTGCATCATCAACAGTGGTGTTTGAACATTGCTAAGTTGCATTGCTGCAATAAGTTCATCTTGCTGTAGTGTTGGCTGCTCTGCAGGTACATCTTCCATGGACAAGATCAACGCCGACAATAACTCTTCCATTTGACTAAACAAATCAAGTAAATCCTGGGCTAGTAACGGATTTTCTAAGGTTAAAGATTGTAATTGTGATAAAGGTATTGCGCCACTTGCTTCCATCCCCTGCATATCCATACCCTCTACACTTTGAAAAATGGATGCAAAAGAATTAGACCCATTTGCTTTTCCAGTGTTTTGACTACTCCATAAAGGCTTGTTCTGCTGTACAGTTGCATTTGCATTTAGCATGATTGGGTTCATGTTTTTTCACCTCCTTTCAAATATCAATTTCATCTTTTAATTTAGTGATTGTGAAATGGCTGCTGCGTAATTTTTGCCCTCAGCATCGTTCATATCATTCATTTCTGCCAATATAGAAGAGCGAGATGCTACGTCTATTTCTTGTAAAATCGCAATAACTAGATCATTGTTACTGGCATATACTTCTGCTAAAATCTCAGCTGCGCTTTTTGCCTCCATGAAAGCAAAAGTCAAACTGATATCTTCCAACGTAAACAGTTCCATTTGCTCTCGTTCATCTACTATTTCCTGTCTCACATCATTAGCTGCTACATATGCATCTTCTAGTGATGCAACATCCTTTAAGGCGATAGAAGCTTCTGCTGCATTTTCAGGTTCCATTCTCTCTAGTATGTCTTTTTGTTGTTGTGCAGTCATCGTGTATAGGATTAACACTTGCTCTTCTAACGTTAGTGTTTCCAAAATAGACGATGCTTTTCGAGCACTCATTTTGACATACAGATCTTTTAATGCTTGCACTTTGGTAGTTATTTCTTCATCTACCTTTGTGTCCACTTCTTCTTGAAGTTTGACTAACTGTATTCGCTGTTCTTTATTGGATATAGTTTGTGACTCAATTTGTTCATTTGCAGATGCTAACTGCGTTTCTAGCTCTGCAATTTGCAAAGTGAGTTTTTCCACTTCACTTGTATCATTCTCTTTCGCAATCGCTTCCTCACTTTTCGGTAAAAGTGAATCAACATACGGTATGTTTTGTGCCACTTTCATCATTGGAGTTTTCAGATCATAACCCGTAATCGTAAGCAATACGATGGTAAGTACGGAAGCAAATACTACAGGTATAATAAAGTAATATAAGATCCGAGCCCACATACTCACTTTCTGATTGTCTACACTTGTTTCAGTCACCTTGTCTTCCCTCCTTACTCCAAGGTTAGCTCATACTATATCTAGTAGAAGCAATTTCATCCAGCTCAGATTGCTCTTTGTGATTCACTTCTTCTTTAAATAGCTCGTGTGCTCGCTGTTTTGATTTGTTCCATATTTTTTCATCTTTCGTTTTGTAAGATAGGTCTTGTTGTCGCTGTTGCACGTGCAACTTGGATTGATGAAGTTCTTTTTTCCCCACTACTATTTTCTGATCTATGTACTCTACATATTGCTGCTCTAGTAAAATATCAGAAATAGAGGTTCCCTTTGTTTTCATTTCATCTAGTTCATTTAGTTTGCTATCTTTCATTGCGTTTAACTGCTCTAGTGATTTTTCAGTTCCCTTCATATCGTGAATAGCTCTTGACAACATCCAGGAAGATTGCTTTTTTTCATTACTTTTCAAGTCTACTATTCTTTGTTTTGCAAAACGAAAGACCAACATGATCAGCTCCTTAGAAACAGTTCAATTAATTGTTCGTAAGCTTCTTCAAACTTTACTTTCTCATCTGTCTTTTGCGATAAATATTCCCATATGATCGATATATACTGTAGCGCCTCGTCTATTTCTTGATTCGAACCTTCTTGATATGCCCCGATCTGAATTAAGTCTTCTGACTCTTTATATACAGCCAGCTTCTTTTTCAATTCATTCGCAGCTTCAATATGATCCTTACCTACGATTTCACTCATGACTCTGCTGACACTAGTTAAAATATCCACAGCTGGATAATGTCCTTTACTTGCTAATGCTCGACTCAACACGATATGACCGTCTAAAATTCCGCGAACGGTATCGGATATTGGCTCATTCATATCGTCACCATCGACTAACACAGTGTAAAAAGCAGTAATGGAACCGTGCTCACTTGTACCAGTACGCTCGAGCAACTTTGGCAAGTTTGTAAATACAGAAGGCGTATATCCTCTTGTTGTTGGAGGCTCACCTACGGCTAATCCTACTTCTCTCATTGCCATGGCATAGCGTGTAACAGAGTCCATCATAAACATGACATTCAAGCCACAATCTCTAAAATACTCTGCAATAGACGTTGCAATTAATGCTCCTTTAATGCGGATAAGTGCCGGTTGATCGGATGTCGCAACGATAACTACGGAACGCTTAAGTCCTTCTTCACCAAGATCTCTTTCAATGAAATCTAGTACTTCTCTACCTCTTTCCCCTATTAAGGCGATGACGTTGACATCTGCCGCAGTATTTCTTGCGATCATACCGAGCATCGTACTTTTCCCTACTCCTGATCCAGCAAATATACCTACTCTTTGCCCTTTCCCGACCGTGAGCAATCCATCAATGGAGCGTATGCCAACCCCAATAGGTTCCTTAATTCTTGGTCTCTTTAGAGGATTATCAGGTTGATTGTAAGTAGAGTATTCATTCATCTTTGGTGATAAAACAGAGCCGTCTAGTGGCTCGCCTAAACCGTTCAATACTTTCCCTAGTAATTCATATCCTACTTTTACGGATAACGGTTTGCCCGTATTTACTACGTCACAACCGGGTCCAATAGAGTGCAATTCACCTAAAGGCATCAGTAAAACTCTATTATTTTTAAACCCTACTACTTCGGCATAAATAGGACTACTGTCATAGTTTGGATAAATATGACACACATCACCTATTCTTGCCTCAGGTCCTTCCGATTCTACGGTTAGCCCTATAATTTGCGTTACTTTCCCGTTGTAACGAATAGGTTCAATGCGGTGTAAATGTTCTTTGTACTTCTCAGCAGACAATGTCATTTCACTCCGCTCTCCCCTCTTCGCTTTTAGCAACTTGCATTAATTTTTGCTTCACTTCTTTTAGTTGAGTATCAATGGTTGCATCAATGCTGCCGTTCGAAGATCGAATAATACAACCCGCATCCTTTACGGAGTAATCTGGAACAACTTGTAGTTCCGTTTGCGCATCCATGTTCAATTTCAATTCTTCTTTGGCATCATTTATGTATTGATAGTGTGAAGGTGATACGCATACCGAAATGATACCCTTTTCACGTTGTTTTTCTAATGCATGCTTGATCATGTCCAATATCCATTCAGAATTAGCTTCTAATTCTTTGTTCATCACTTTTTCTGCAATAGCAATACTCACTTCTACCAAAAATGGCTCTGCTTCATCAATGATGGACTGCTTTTGTTTGTGGGCATATTGGATGATAGAAGCAGCTTGTTCTAATGTATCAGCATATTGTTCCTGTACATTCCCTTCTGCTTTCTGAAATCCATCCTTGTACCCTTCTTCTGCTGCCTCTTGACGACACTGTTCTATCCACTGTGCATCTTCTTCTCTCTTTTCTTCCCACCAACGTTCAATCTCGGCTTGTGCTTGTTCCATGCGTTTATGGGCTTGTTGCTCTGCTTGTTTCATTTTACGCTCTACTTCTTGTTTCACTTCTTCCATCTTGACTTGCTTCATTTCAGCAATTTCTTGCTCAAGTTCTAAATCTAACGCTTTTTTCACTTTTTCCATATCTTCATGTTGCTCTGTATGACTTTCACTTTCGGTCTCAGCAAGAGAAACGATGTCTGCTTTTATTTCTTTTGTTTCCGTTACGGTTACATAAGAAGTGGATTTAATAAGGTTAGACAACGATATCATCTCCTCCAGCACGAGCAATAACAATTTCTCCTGATTCTTCTAATCTGCGAATCGTAGCCACAATTCTTGTTTGTGCTTCTTCTACGTCTCTCAGACGAACTGGACCCATGTAATCCATCTCTTCTTGGAATGTTTCCACCATACGTTTGGACATATTTTTAAATATGACATTGCGTACTTCTTCACTTGCAACTTTAAGCGCAAGTAATAGATCATGATTTTCAATATCACGAATAATACGCTGAATGGAGCGGTTGTCCAAATTGACGATATCTTCGAATACAAACATTCTTTTCTTTATTTCTTCTGCTAAATCAGGATCTTGCATTTCTAAGGCATCTAATATTGTTCTTTCTGTTCCGCGATCGACGCCGTTTAAAATATCCACAATAGACTCTATACCACCAGTGTTAGTATAGTCCTGTGTAACGGTAGCTGATAATTTCTGTTCCAGCACTCTTTCAACCTGATTAATGATCTCAGGGGAAGTGCTACCCATCATAGCAATTCTCTTCGCTACATCTGCTTGTTTATCTTGCGAAAGTGCGGACAAGATTGCTGAAGATTGATCTCTGTTCAAATAGGATAAAACTAATGCAATCGTTTGTGGATTTTCATTTTGAATAAAATTCAATATTTGAGCTGGGTCTGTTTTACGTGCAAAATCAAACGGTCGTGCTTGAAGCGTTGCCGTCAATCGATTTAATATATCCATTGCCTTCTCTGTACCTAGTGCTTTTTCCAACACTTCTTTCGCATAAGCAATTCCACCTTGTGAAATGTACTCCTGAGCCATACATATTTCATAAAATTCTTGTAAAATAAGTTCTTTCTCTTCGTTCATTACTTTAGGACAATTAGAAATTTCGTACGTAAGCTCTTCTATTTCATCCTCTCGTAAATGCTTGAATATTTGTGCCGATACTTCTGGACCGAGCGAGATGAGTAGTAAAGCTGCTTTTTGTTTTCCAGTTAATTTAAATTGTTGTTGTACGTTATTCATGAGCAACCCTCACCTCTATTCTTCCACTAACCATGTTCTCATCAACTTCACGAATTCATCTGGTTTTGTTTTAGCCAGTAATTCAAGTTGGTGACGAATTTCATGGTCTTTAGTTAGATTTTCAAGTTTCATCGATGGGCTTTCTCCATCCAATATATCTGGCAAATCTTGTTCCATCATTGCATTACTATTTCTACGACTTGCAATAGCTATCGTAGCTCCAATTACAATCGCAACAGCTAGTGCTGCTAACGCATACCATAATAAGTTAGAGGTTTGTACATCATTCGTGGTATTTTGCTCATCATAAAAAGAGTGGACGAACAACTCAACTCTTTCTTCCACGTTTATATTATCCAAGTTATTACTATTTGCTAATAGCGTTTTCACATTACTTTCTAAACTGTTTATAATTTTCTCCTGCATTGCTTCGTCAATCGTATTATCTTCATCACGAATAGCAAGTGAAATAGTCACATCTTCTACTACAAATGGGCTAGAAATAATCGTTTCTTGACTTTCATTTACTTCGTAATTTACGATACGTTCCAACTCATCAGATTCCATCAACTGATCATTATCCGTCGTTTGGTAACCTGGGATGTCTGTTTCCCCTGTGCCTGGCACTCCACCATCTGGTGTACTTGCGCCGACAACACTTTTCTCAATTTCTTGTATACTACGTTCAATTCCCCTGTTTTCTTCGTCTATAACAGGAGTGTACAGCGTTTGTTGTTTACTTTTTTGATCAAAGTTTAAAGTAGACATCACACGTACAATCACTCTATCTTCGCCAAATTGAAGTTTAAAAAAGTCTTCCATGTTGCTCTCTACATCTTGTTCGAATTTTTGCTTTATTCTGAATTGCTCATCTACTATGGATGAATCTGATAGCATGCCTCCATCTAGTTCAGAAGATGGGAACAATTCACCATTTGGTCCACTTATCGTAATATTCTCTAGTGGCATGTGATCTTTACCGACACTTGTTTGCACTAAATTATAAATCGTATCTGTTACCTTTTGTGATGGTCGAAATCCTGGGCTAAAATCCAAACTAACCGAAGCAGAAGCAAATTCCTTTGTATCATTAACAAACGGACTGTCTTCTGGTAATGACAAAATCACACTGGCACTTTTGATTTCACCGAAGCTATCTTTTAATAGCTTCTCTATCTCTCCTGAAAGCGAATCTTGTCTCAACAGTTTGAACTCATTGTCTGTCATTCCGAATCCTGAAATGTTTTCTCGGAATATTTCAAAACCTTGTGAACCATTTTGCACTAAATTAGCACCCGCGATATCCACTTTAACTTGATTCACATCTTTACTAGGAATCGCAATACTTGTTCCAGAAGCACCTAACTCATATGGGATATTCTGACTATTTAGATATTCTGTGACTGCTGCCATATCTGTTCCATCTAGTTCATGGTAAGCCCAAGTGTATTCCGTTCTCGATAGTACAAATATGGTGATTCCCAATGCAAAGATTAAGGCGATAAATGTTGCTGAGAATAATATTTTTTGCTTCTTGGTAAAAGACGACCAATATTGTGTGAGTCTCTCTTTGTACTTACTCCATGTTTCTTTCACTTTTTCACCTCATTGCTTTAATAACCTTCAGCATGCATTACATTAAATTTGCATTCTCATTACTTCTCTGTATGCTTCAACTGCTTTATCACGTACTTGTACCGTTAATTGCAAACCAAGTAATGCTTTTTCAGAGGAGATTTTAAGTTGATGTACATCACTAAGTTGACCCGTTATAAATTGATTGGTCAAATGTTCGACTTCATTTTTCTGTGTAGCAACAGAATTTAATGATTGAGTCAACATGGCATTAAAATTTTTACTCATATGTATAGCATCGTTATTTCGCTGAATTTGATTTATGTTTGAAACGTTAGCGACTTGACTCATTGGATTCAGCTGTACATTCATCAATACTACCTCCTTAAAATGTTATTAATCACCAATCTCTAATGCTTTCATCACCATTCCTTTCGTTGCATTTAATGCTGTAACATTTGCTTCATATGATCTTGTAGCAGATATCATATCCACCATTTCTTTTGCAATATCTACATTCGGCATATACACAAAGCCTTGTGCATCACTATCTGGATGAGATGGGTTATACACTCTTTTAAAAGGAGCTTCATCTTCCATTATTTTTGTTACTTTCACACCACGACCACTCTGTTGATCTAAAGCATTACCTAAGACGTTTTCAAATGATGATGTCTTGTGTGGCTCAAAAACGACCATTTTTCGTTGATATGGAACCCATTCTCCGTCCACTTGTTTTGCTCTCGTTGTGTTCGCATTCGCAATATTGGAGGATATCACGTCCATCCTAAGTCGTTGAGCGGTTAAAGCTGATGCAGATATATCAAATGCACTACTTAATCTCATGACTAGCTACCTCCTATTGATGTTCTCAAAAACTTAACTTCATGGCTCATCTGCTCAACAAGAACGTTATAGCGTAATTGATTTTGAGCCATCAATGCCATTTCCATATCTACATCCACATTATTATCATTGTTATTAAACGATGTATGTTGATCTACGGTAATGGTTGGCTTTACATTCATGTTGGTCGAACCTCCAACTTGTAAATGTTGTTGGTCTGTTTTATATCCGACAATTTTGGAAGGTTGTTTCATTTGCTCCGCAAGTACAGACTCAAATACAACTTCAGATCTTTTGTAATGCGGTGTATCTACATTGGATAAATTATGTGAAATCACTTCTTGTCTCATCGTAGCTGCGTTCAAGCTGCTTTCTATTATGCCAAAGTTGCGATTCACTAGCATGCTCATGACATCCACCTCCTTTTGTATTTCACAATTCTACACAAAAACTGATTATCATAGGTTAAATCGACAGCTTTTTATATATTTTTGTGATTTTTTATGATTTGGTGTAAAACCTTGTTGGAAAAATTTTAAGGTGTTTAGGTTACTTTTGTAAATATGCAAAAAGCCCCATCTTTAGAGATAGGACTTCTCACCTTATACTTTATTTACATTTTATTATTAAATATGTCACACATAAAAGGCAAAAATCATGAAATAAAATTTTGCAACTTTTATTTGTGACGTTATGATCAATTTATTATTAAGATTGTTATATTTTTTATAAATTTCTTGCCTTTTTTAATTCATCCACAAGTAACATGTTCAAAATTCGAATGTATGTTCCCTTCATGCCTAGTGATTTTGTTTCAATTACACCGGCACTTTCTAATTTTCTAAGCGCATTTACAATAACAGATCTTGTTATCCCTGCTCGATCTGCGATTTTACTAGCAATAAGTAAGCCTTCTTTCCCATCTAGCTCCTCAAAAATATGTTCTGCTGATTCTAATTCACTATAGGATAATGAGGAAACAGCCACATGTACAATGGCTCTATTTCTAGCTTCTTTTTCAATTTCTTCCGTCTTCTCACGCAAAATCTCCATACCAATAATGGTGGAACCGTATTCTGCAAGAATTAAGTCATCATCTACGAATGGTTCATTCAAACGAACAAGCACCAACGTTCCCAATCTTTCCTTCGCACCGATAATCGGAATAAGTGTCAAATACTTATTATCAAAAAGTTCCTTAAACTCTTCCTTATCTTCCGCATCATAAAAATGCAAGTCTGAATCCAATGCTGTTTCTTTGATCGTCATTAAGAAATCATTATACTTTTCGCTTATTCTTTTGTCTTCGTACACCATTTTGTACAGTTTATCGGACATCGTCGGATAGATGATAGAATGCCCCAAAATCTTTCCTCTACGGCTGATGACATATACGTTAGACAAGATTGTATCTTTCAATACATCCGCCATTTCCATAAAGTTAACAGCATGCCCTCCAGCTTTTTGCAATAGTACATTTAATTTTCTATTTTTCTCTAACAGATTCATTTCTTTTCTTCCTCCTGAGTTTCTTATAAGATGTATTGGCTTAAGTCTTTGTTTTTAGCAATGGTTTCTAGCTTTTCTCTTACGTATTCTGGCGTAATCGTGAAGACATCTAACGTGATTTCAGGTGCTTCGTAAGATAAGTCTTCTAATAATTTTTCCAGTATGGTGTGTAATCTCCTTGCCCCTATATTGTCCATATTCTGATTTACATCAACGGCCATAGCAGCAATTTCTTCTATCGATTCTTCCGAAAATTCAACTTTGAATCCTTCTGTCTCCAGTAAAGCAGTATACTGCTTTGTTAAAGCGTTTTTAGGTTCTTTCAAGATAGCTATAAAATCATTTTTCCCTAAATTATCTAATTCCACACGTATTGGAAATCTTCCCTGCATCTCTGGAATCAGATCAGATGGTTTAGAGAAGTGAAAAGCACCAGCCGCAATAAATAAAATATAATCTGTTTTAATAGGGCCATATTTCGTCATGACCGTACTTCCCTCTACAATAGGGAGGATATCACGCTGCACGCCTTCTCTGGACACATCTGGGCTTCCTCCACGGTCTGCACGGGCGATTTTGTCGATCTCATCAATAAAGATAATCCCATGCTGTTCCGCAAGATGAACTGCTTCTTGCATGACTTCGTCCATATCAATCAATTTATGTGCTTCTTCTTGGGTCAATGCCTTCCGTGCATCAGCAATCGACAGCTTACGTTTTTTCATTTTTTTAGGCATCATATTGCCAAGTAATTCTTGCATATTGAGCCCAACCTGCTCGTTACCTTGTCCAGAGAACATTTCTAACATAGAAGGTGAATGGTCTTCAACTTCAATCTCAATCACCGTATCTTCTAATTCACCTTGTTGCAATTTCTCTTTCATCTGCTTTCTTTTTTCTGCTTTATTTAATTTTACTTCCTCTTCTTCTGGTTCTTCATTTTGTTCTTGATTGCCGAAAATCATTTCCAGAGGGTTTTTCATATTTTTTTTCTTCTGGGTAGAAGGTACTAAAATATGCACAATCCTCTCATTAGCTAATTCCAAAGCTTGCTCTTTTACTTCTTCGGTTTTTAAGTTCTTTACCATTCTAATCGAAGTTTCCACCAAATCGCGAACCATAGATTCTACATCACGACCTACATAACCTACTTCCGTAAATTTTGTCGCTTCCACTTTTGCAAATGGTGCTTGCACTAATTTCGCCAGTCTCCTTGCAATTTCTGTCTTTCCAACACCCGTTGGACCGATCATTAGTATATTTTTAGGTACAATCTCGTCTTTTAGATTGTCTTCCAATAAACTTCTACGATGACGATTTCGAAGTGCAACAGCTACGGCTTTTTTGGCCATGTGCTGACCAATAATATATTTATCAAGCTCTTTTACAATGGCTTTCGGTGTCAATGATTTATTATCCAAAACATTTACCTCCTTCGTTTACACCTCTTCAACTATAATTTGATCATTTGTAAACACGCAGATTTCAGCAGCAATATGCAATGCATTTTCCGCCATTTCTTTTGCAGTTAAATCTTTTCCGTGTCTCTTTAATGCTCTTGCAGCAGATAAAGCAAAATTACCACCAGACCCAATCGCTAATATCCCATCATCAGGTTCAATGACTTCCCCATTACCGGATACAAGCAACAAATGATCTGTATCCATCACAAGCAGCATCGCTTCTAATTTTCGTAGTACGCGGTCAGACCTCCACTCTTTAGCTAGTTCTACTGCTGCACGTTGAAGCTGACCATGATGTGCCTCTAATTTTGCTTCGAACTTTTCGAATAAGGTAATAGCATCAGCTACTGAACCAGCAAAGCCAGCTACCACCTTACCATTATGTAGTCTTCTCACTTTTTTCGCTTTATTTTTCATCACCATGCTGTTACCGAATGTCACTTGTCCATCCCCAGCAATAGCACCTTTACCATCATGATGTACAGCACAGATCGTCGTTGCGTGAAATGTTTGCTCCATCTTTGTTACCCCTTTCTAAGCCCTTGGATGTGACTTATTGTATATCGATTGCAAATGATCCCTAGTTACATGAGTGTATATCTGAGTTGTAGATAAATTTGCATGTCCCAGTAATTCTTGAACTGTTCGTAAATCAGCCCCAGCTTCTAATAAATGGGTGGCAAAAGAGTGTCTAAATGTATGAGGGCTCACTTTTTTTTGCATTGCAGACTTGGTTATATATTTATCAATAATACGTCGAATACTTCTATCACTCAAACGTGTACCTCGTAAATTTAAAAAAAGTGCAACTTCTTCAACATTTTTAACTATTTTTGACCTAGCATGCTTCAAATAACATTCCAACGAAGCAATGGCATACTCACCAATGGGCACATATCTTTCTTTTGCGCCTTTACCAAAAACCAGTGCAAGACCAGCAGTAAAATCTATATCCCTGATGTTGAGATTAGCACATTCGCTTACTCGCATACCACTAGCATACAGTAACTCTAATATAGCTGCATCTCTAATCCCCATATTTTGGTTAGTATCAACACTATTCAACAATTTTTTCATTTCATCGACATATAGGAACGAAGGAAGCTTGGTCTCTCCTTTAGGTCCCTTAACAAATTGAAATGGATTTTGTTCGACAAAGTCATTTTTTTCTAAAAATACAAAAAATGATCTTAGGGATGATAGTTTTCTGGAAATTGTTTTTTTTGCATATTGCAGCTCATTAAGCTTTGTTAAAAACATTCGAATATGAAAATACGTAACTTCAGCAAAGTGATGAATATGTTGCTCTTTGAGAAATGCCTCAAATTGATTCAAATCGTTTAAATAGTTTTTAACTGTATGGTGTGACGCATTTCTTAGCACCTGCAATTCGATTTTATATTGATCGATAATGGTTTTCATGTACTCACCTCAATGGTATCAAAGGCATACGAAATTATGTTAACACATTCCCAAAACACATTACAAGTGTGAGAATAGGAAAAAATAAGTATAATGGTTATTTTTTACATATGTATGATGAAAAAAAAAGACCTTGTTAAGGCTATGACTTTTACAAATATAATACACCACATCTTTAACATTATTCGAAATAAAAGATGAAGAAACCCTTCTACAAAAAAGCTTTACGTCAAAAATGAGGTATACACTTATCATAAAGGTTCTTCATCTTATCATTACAAAAATATATTTCTTATTTTTTATTTTATCAACTAAATATTTATAAAATTCATACCATTGTCACATTTCAAATTTCATCTAACATTTGCTTTAGTGAAGTAATGGAGCGCTCTGCGATTTTCTCATTCTTTTCTTTTTTCTTTCTAATTCTAGTTTCTAATGGTGGGAGTAAGCCAAAATTTATGTTCATTGGCTGGAAGTTTTTAAACTCCGCATGCGTAATATAATAGGCTAAACTTCCTAAAGCTGTCTCTCGAGGGAAAACAATTTTTTCCTTATCCATCTGTTGACGATATGCCTGTATACCTGCCATAAGACCTGATGCAGCAGATTCTACGTAACCTTCTACACCTGTCATTTGTCCTGCAAAAAAGATACGTGGCTGTTCTTTTAATTGGAATGATTCATTTAGCAGTTTAGGTGAGTTAATAAAAGTGTTGCGATGCATGACTCCGTATCTCACAATTTCTGCTTCTTCTAAACCAGGGATAAGAGAAAAAACTCTTTTTTGCTCTCCCCACTTGAGATGAGTTTGAAACCCAACCATATTGTATAACGTTCCCGCTGCATTATCTTGTCGTAATTGAATGACAGCATGTGGTTGTTTACCTGTTGCAGGATCAATTAAACCTACAGGTTTCATGGGACCAAACAATACAGTCTGCTTTCCACGCTTTGCCATCACTTCTATTGGCATGCACCCTTCGAAGTATACTTCTTTTTCGAATTCTTTAAGCGGTGTGACTTCAGCGTGAATTAATGCATCATAAAATGCATCAAATTGTTCTTCGTTCATTGGACAATTTAAGTAAGCAGCCTCCCCTTTATCATAGCGAGAAGCTAAGAACACCTTGTCCATGTCAATGGATTCTTTTTGAATAATAGGAGCTGCTGCATCGTAAAAGTATAAGTATTCTTCTCCCATAATTTCGTTTAAATTTTGAGATAAGGATGGCGATGTGAGTGGACCAGTTGCGACAATAACCGTTTCCTCACTAGGAATATGCGTGACTTCTTCATTCACAAACTGGATGTTAGGATGATTGGTTAACCGCTCGGTTATCGCTCCTGAGAAAGACTCCCTATCTACTGCTAGTGCACCACCTGCTGGTACAGCGTGATCATCTGCACACTGAATAATTAATGAATCCATCATGCGCATTTCTTCTTTAATGAGTCCGACTGCATTTGTAATTTGATTTGCGCGAAGGGAATTACTGCATACTAGCTCTGCAAAAAATGAAGTGTGATGCGCAGGTGTTTGCTTCACCGGGCGCATTTCAATTAATTTCACTTTAATTCCCCGCTTCGCTAACTGCCAAGCTGCTTCTGATCCAGCCAATCCAGCTCCGATGACTGTGACTTGATGTTCCTTCATGGTGTTGTTTCCCCCTTATAAATATAACATGGAATAGGTTGTCTTCATTTTTACATGAAAACAACCTATAGAGACAATTCATAACATGCTACATAAAATGATGACCTTGCTTGTAGGCAAATAAACCAATACTCTATTGTTTATTCTTGTTCGACTTCTTTTTTGTAATGACAAACGGTACATTGATGACGAGTATTTTTTTTCGTTTTCTTCTCTACCATTAATCCACCACAAGTTGGACAATCTTGTGCTATCGGTTTGTCCCAAGATACAAATTCGCATTCCGGATATTCGGTGCATCCGTAGAAAATACGTCCTTTTTTACTGCGTCGTTCCACAATACGACCTTCGTTACACGTTTTACATTTAACCCCGATATCTTTCACAATAGGTTTCGTATTTCGGCAGTCTGGGAAACCAGAACACGCTAGAAACTTTCCGAATCTGCCCATTTTATACAACATCGGTTTACCGCACTTTTCACAAACTTCATCGGAAACTTCATCTTGGATCTCGATTTCTTTCATTTCTTCCTCTGCTACCTCTAATCGTTGTTCAAAGGAAGTGTAGAATTGGTTCAGCACTTTTTTCCAGTTTTCTTCGCCTTCTTCTACGTGATCCAAATCATTTTCCATATGCGCTGTAAATTCAGCATCCAATATTTCCGGGAAAAATTCTTCCATTAATTGGTTGACGAGTTCTCCCATTTCAGTCGGCATAAACTTTTTCTCTTCTAGTGCAACGTAACCTCTTCGTTGAATGGTTTCCAATGTTGGTGCGTACGTACTTGGACGGCCGATGCCTTTTTCTTCTAATGTTTTTACTAATCTTGCTTCAGAATACCTAGGAGGTGGTTGTGTAAAATGCTGTTTCGGGTCGACTTTATGTTTTTTCAATTTGTCCCCTGTACTCATTTCTGGCAAGAACTTTTCTTCTTCTTTTTTCCCATCATCGTTACCTTCTACGTACACTTTCATATACCCAGGAAATTTCACTTTAGAACCAGCGGCTCTAAAATCAGCTTTGTCACAAGTGATATCAACGGTTAGTGTGTCCATCACCGCAGATGCCATTTGACTAGCGATAAATCTCTCCCATATGAGTTTATATAAGCGCATTTGTTCTCTCGATAAATATGGTTTCATACTCACAGGATCTCGAAGCGCAGATGTTGGTCTTATCGCCTCATGTGCATCTTGTGATTTCCCCTTACTTTTACCATATACTCTTGGTGTAGAAGGGATATATTTGTCGCCGTATTTATCCATGATAACGGTCTTTGCTTCATCTTGTGCTTGGGTAGAAATACGAGTAGAGTCTGTACGCATATACGTAATTAAACCTACCGTACCTTCTTTACCAATTTCCACTCCTTCGTAAAGCTGCTGAGCTACAGACATCGTTTTTGCAGCACGGAAATTAAGTTTTCTCGCCGCTTCCTGCTGCAATGTACTCGTAATAAATGGAGCAGATGGATGACGAAGACGCTCTTTCTCTTTTACACTTTTTACAATAAAGTCATTGGAAGCAATTAACTTCGTGATTTCCTTTACTTCTGCTTCATTTTTAAGTTCTTTCTTCTTACCATTTAAACCATAAAACTTGGCTTCAAATGTTGTATCGTTGGTTTCTAATTGAACAGTGATAGACCAATATTCTTCCGGTATGAATTGATTAATCTCGTTTTCACGATCGATAATTAATTTAACAGCAACGGACTGCACTCTACCAGCAGAAAGTCCTTTTTTCACTTTTTTCCATAACAACGGACTGATTTTATACCCTACTAAACGGTCTAAAATACGTCTAGCTTGCTGGGCATTCACTAAATCCATATCAATTTTGCGAGGTTCTTTGAACGCATCCTTCACTGCTTGTTTTGTAATCTCATTAAAAACAACTCGACAAGGTTCATTCTCCTTTAAATCCAAGTAGTGAGATAAATGCCAAGCAATCGCTTCCCCTTCTCTATCAGGGTCAGCCGCAAGATAAACTTTTTTCACTTTTTTGCGCGCATCTTTCAGTTCTTTAATGATAGAACCTTTTCCGCGTATCGTTATATACTTTGGATTAAAATCGTTTTCCACTTCTACGCCAATTTGGCTTTTGGGCAAATCTCGAATATGACCCATTGAAGCTTTAACGATATATTTTTTCCCTAAATATTTACCTATAGTCTTGGCCTTAGCCGGTGACTCCACAATGACTAGTGAATCTGCCATAGACTAGCCCCCTCATCCTTCTCAATCAACTAAAATATACATTGATCCTGGTAATTGTTTTATCTTATTTTTCATTAGTAAAGATAACAGAATTGTATGCAAATGTCCAAATTCCATTTTTGTATGTTCTATTATATAGTCAATTGATGTTATATTTTTTCCGATTAATGTACTTATTTTTTGTTCATCTTCATTAAGTAATACACGTTGTTTTTCCTGAACTTTTTCCGGGACAGTGTTTGCTTTGCTAGGTATATTTTCATACTCTGCTAAAATATCTTCGATTCCCGTAACGAGCTTGGCTCCTTGCTTAATCAATTCCATTGTCCCTTGACTTTGTTTTGCATATATTTGGCCTGGAACAGCAAACACATCTCTTGAATATTCGGCAGCATGATCGGCCGTAATTAATGATCCGCTTTTTTGTGCAGCTTCAATGACTAGTGTACCAAGAGATAATCCCGCTATAATTCTGTTTCGTTTTGGAAACAGGCCACGATGAGCTTTTGTACCAATGGGATATTCACTTAAAATAAGACCATGGTTAGCAATTTCTTTTGCCAATAATGTATGTTCTGACGGATATACCATGTCCAGTCCTGTCGCTACTACAGCAATTGTGGCCCCTTCTTTCAGCGCTGCAGCATGTGCAATTTTATCCACGCCTTTGGCTAGTCCACTGACGACTGCATAACCATGTGCTGCAATTTGGCTGGACAACCGCTCTGCTACTACTTTACCATACGTCGTACAATTTCTAGTCCCAACTACGGCTAAACCATTCATCTTTAAATATTTCAAATCCCCTTTGCAGTATAAAACCCAAGGAGGCGTGTCTATTTCTTTTAGAAGTGAGGGATACTGCTCATCAAAATAAGTCACAACATGAATGTTATGTATGTTATATTCACTGATCTTTTGTTGTAAAAAAGGTTCATTTAAATTATCTTTTATGATGACAATTTGATCACTCTTTAGTCCTATTCTTTGCAATTCTCTCTCTTCTACATGCAGCATATCGGTAAGGTTATCAAAATAGTCCACGCATTTTTTTATCGTATTCCAACCAATTCCTTTTAACTGATCTAAAACAAATATAATGTGACGATGATTCATGTGCCTCCTCCTCTCACTCCATCACTCTGACAACATTTCCATTTCTTTATAATAGCTATATCATATTCTTGGTTAACCAACCATGTCAATAGTAATAAAGAAGCAGCCTCTCATTTTATGTTGTAAAATGAATGGCTGCCTCGACTTCTACATCATGTTTTGATTATATTATTTTTTAACAATACATGATTCCAACAATCCTTTTTCTTCTAAAACGGATACCAGCGTTGCGCCCATTTCTGCAGGAGTAGGTGCGACTTTAATACCACACTGCTCCATTACTTTTATCTTTTCTGCTGCTGTACCTTTACCGCCAGAAATAATAGCACCAGCATGTCCCATACGTTTTCCTGGAGGAGCGGTTTGACCACCAATAAATCCTACTACTGGTTTGGTCATATTTTCTTTCACCCACTCTGCTGCTTCTTCTTCTGCTGTTCCGCCAATTTCACCAATCATAATGACAGCATACGTATTTGGATCTTCGTTAAACATTTTCAATACATCAGTAAATTCCATCCCTTTTACTGGGTCTCCACCAATACCTACTGCTGAAGATTGGCCAATGCCACGCGTACTTAATTGATGAACGGCTTCATAGGTGAGAGTTCCACTTCTGGAGACAACGCCAACATGTCCAGCGGTATGAATGTAACCAGGCATGATACCGATTTTACATTCATCTGGTGTAATCACGCCTGGGCAATTTGGACCAATGAGTTTGGACTTCTTACCTTCCATGTATTTGCTTACTTTGACCATATCTAATACAGGTATGCCCTCTGTAATACAAATGACAACGTCCATCTCAGCGTCTACAGCTTCCATAATGGAATCTGCTGCAAATGCAGGTGGTACATAAATAACGGATGCCGTTGCACCTGTCGTTTTCTTTGCATCCATTACCGTGTCAAATACTGGCAAGGAAACGCTTTCTCCATTCTCTAACTCTATCGTTACTTCCGTCCCACCTTTACCCGGTGTAACGCCGCCTACCATTTGTGTTCCGTAATCTAATGCGCCTTTCGTATGAAACAGCCCTGTAGCTCCAGTAATCCCTTGTGTGATCACCTTTGTATTTTTATCAATTAAAATACTCATCTCGTATCCCTCCCATTATCCTACTTGACTAATGAAACGATTTTTTGTGCACCGTCTGCCATGGAATCGGCTGCAACAATATTTAATCCAGATTCATTAAGAATGCGCTTTCCAATCTCCACGTTTGTCCCTTCTAAACGTACGACAAGTGGGCGATCCAAACTGATTTGTTTCGCTGCTTCCACCACACCATTTGCGATAACGTCACAACGCATAATACCACCAAATATGTTGACAAAAATCCCTTTTACATTCTCATCAGATAAGATGATTTTAAATGCTTCCGTTACTTTCTCTGTTGTAGCGCCGCCTCCAACGTCGAGGAAGTTTGCAGGGTCTCCACCGTAATGTTTAATGATATCCATCGTTGCCATAGCTAGGCCAGCACCATTAACCATACATCCAATATTTCCATCTAATGCGATGTAGCTTAGATCGTACTCCGATGCTTGAATTTCTTTTTCATCTTCTTCTGCCAAGTCACGTAGTTCCAAAATATCTTGATGTCTAAACAATGCGTTAGAATCGAAATTTAGTTTTGCATCCAATGCCATCACATTTCCATCGCCCGTCACGACAAGTGGATTGATTTCAGCAATGGAACAATCTTTTTCAATAAATGCATGATATAAAGAAATCATAAACTTTGCTGCTTTGTTTACGAGTGATTTAGGTATATTAATTGCATAAGCAAGTTTTTTCGCTTGAAATGGCATCAATCCAACAGCAGGATCGATAACTTCTTTGAAAATTTTCTCTGGTGTTTTTTCTGCGACTTCTTCAATTTCTGTACCGCCTTCTTCTGAAGCCATCATGACAACACGACCTGTTGCACGATCTACTACTACACCAACGTAGTATTCTTGCTTTATGTCACAACCTTGCTCTATAAGAAGTCTCTTCACTTCTTTCCCTTCGGGGCCTGTTTGATGTGTGACAAGCACTTTCCCTAACAATTCACCAGCATATGTACGAACTTCTTCCACACTTTTGGCAATTTTGACACCACCAGCTTTACCGCGACCACCAGCGTGTATTTGAGCTTTTACAACCGTGACAGATGAATTTAGCTCTTCTGCTGCTTTTACTGCTTCGTCTACTGTAAAAGCTACTCTTCCTTCTGGTACAGAAACCCCGTATTGTTTTAGGACTTCTTTACCTTGATACTCATGGATATTCATTCACACATCCTCCTAACAATATCTCAATTGATTCCAATTGGATTAAAATAAATGGATAAAACATTTTTTTGCAAAAAACGACTCATGAAAAATGTGATGGATAAACCTTTACTATTGTATCATTTTTCTTATTAACATGCCTTAAAATTTTGAAAACTAAATTAAATTCAATAGCAATTTATTACAAATTAATATATGCAGCACTTTTACTGTAAAATTTTTGTGGTGTTTTGTCTCTGTTGTAAAATACAGCTTCATCATGTACAATCAAATGAGATATAAAGATGAAGAAATGAATGAATACAAATTTTACGCCTCAGTTGACAGGCGTAAAGGTGATGAATGTAGAGAAATAAATATAAGGTAGGAATAAGGAAGCACCTTTTCCAGTCAAACGGCGTGAAACAACTTTCATTTACGCCCGACTTGAAGGAGGTTTTTTTTGTGTACACAAAGTTATTAAGCTGTTGCATACAAGGAATAGATGGTCAAATTATTGAAGTCGAAGTCGACATCAGCCCAGGATTACCTCAATTCAATATCGTTGGATTACCTGATTCTGCTGTCCGAGAATCGATAGAGAGAGTGAGAGCAGCAATTAAGAATAGTCAATTTCAATTTCCAACCCAACGTATTACCGTCAATTTAGCTCCTGCTGACTTGAAAAAAGAAGGGTCTTCTTTTGATCTAGCTATCGCAGCCGGCATTTTATTGGCAAGTAAACAAGTACAAATGGATAATCATCATCAAACGATTTTTATAGGCGAATTATCTTTAGAAGGAAGTCTTAGACCGATTAACGGCATGCTATCCATGATTCATCACATTAAAAGAAAAGGAATACGTCACATTGTACTTCCATATGGAAATTTAGAAGAAGCTTCCTTGATCTCCAATCTACAAATAGGACCTCTTACACATTTAAAACAGTTATCTTCTCCTATCGTTCCCTATGACTATCATGTCAACATAGCCGCAAGTGATAGGCACCATGAAATGAAGCATGATTATGTCGAAGTCAAAGGGCAGCATCACGTGAAAAGAGCCTTAATGATTGCGGCCGCTGGCATGCATAACATACTACTCATCGGTCCACCTGGAACAGGAAAAACGATGATGATGCGAAGACTTCCTAGCATCCTTCCCCCATTATCAGAAGAAGAATCCTTAGAAGTAACGAAAATCTACAGTGTATGCAATCAACTAAAGCATACGAATCAATTAATGACAGAAAGGCCTTTTCGCGCCCCACACCATACGATTACAGCTGCTGGATTAATTGGCGGAGGATCAACACCGAAACCAGGTGAAGTTAGCTTAGCACACTACGGTGTATTATACTTAGATGAACTTCCTGAATTCTCCAGACCAGTGCTTGAAGTCATGAGGCAACCTCTAGAGGATCATTCCATCACAATTAGCCGTGCACGAGCTTCTTATACATTCCCGACCAAGTTTATTTTAGCATGCTCGATGAATCCATGCCCATGTGGCTTCTTTGGAGCAGAAGGACAACACAAAACGTGTACATGTCATACACATAGCATTCAGAAATATCGTTCGAAAATTTCCGGACCATTACTAGATCGAATCGATATGCATGTGGAAGTACCTTGGATGAATTACGAAATGATACAGCGTGATACAAAGCCTTTAAGCTCTGTAGATATGAGGAGAATGGTACAGCAAGCTCGCTACATGCAGCAGCATCGTTATCGCTCTTTGAGAGAATGCAACTGGAATTCACAATTATACGGTAAGCAGTTAGAGCATTTCTGCGCTTTGGACAAAGAAACGCAAGCATTCATGCAGCAAGCATTTGAAAGCTTTCACCTAAGTATGCGCTCCCATGATCGGATTTTAAAATTAGGAAGAACGATTGCGGATTTAGACGGTAAGGAACACGTATCTTTGACCCATTTGGCAGAGGCAATGCAATACCGCTGCCTAGATAAAGAAGAAGGGATATTATAATAAAGAACTTTTCATCCATTTCACATTACCCTCACAACATAGAGCATAAAATGAAAGAAACAGAGTGATCCTATACGTACATGAAAATGAATATGCAAAAATGGAGGCGTGAAATGATGATCAATAATTTAGAGAGCAACTATAACTGTGCTCATGCTAATGATGATTTACCTCAGTTAAAACAAGAACTCATGATTTTAAAACATCATCATGATGGTTCAGAGGAAAGTAAAGAAAAAATAAATACAATAGAAAATCAAATTCATTTTATTGAAAATAAATGTCATATGTAAAAATTAAAATGCATGTTCTATATGCTGTAGTTCCGTTTTTTCTTTTATAATATGAATACCAATCACATCAAATCTTACTAACAAATCTTGCAAATGTTGTTGCTGCATGTAGAATTGTGCTGCTTGACGAATTTTATTTTGTTTTTTAGCATCTACAGACTCCTCCGGAGTTCCAAAATAGGGGGAGTTTGATCGTGTACGGACTTCTGTAAAAACAAGGGTGTCCCCATCTTTAGATATAATATCGATCTCAGCGAATCGACAACGCCAATTTTGCTGTAAAATGTGATGATGTTTAGAAATTAAGTAGGCAAAGGCAATCTCCTCTCCTTTTTTACCTAACTGCTGTTTGTACGCTTTATCTTTTTGATCTTTTTTCTCTTTTGAACGACCCACAACAAACCCTCCTGCTTTTACTCCTGTATTGGTATTTTGTTATTTTGTTATTTTGTTATTTTGTTGTTTTGTTGCTATGTGCTAAAAAATGCTCATCCCACTGCCCATCTACTTGGTACACAAAAGTTAAGATTTCAGCAACCATTTGATATAGCTCAGGTGGAATTTGCTTGTCAATATCCAGTGCCGATAAAACTTCTATTAACGATGCATCTTCTTGTATTGGAACGCCATGTTCCGAAGCCGTGTCAATAATTCGCTGGGCAACAAACCCTCTTCCTTTGGCAGATAAAATAGGGGCCTCTCCTTTTGCAGGATCATACGTAATGGCAGCGGCCTTTTTTACATTTTTTGTACTCATATTTTTATATCCACTCGCTTGTAGTTCATTTTGTTTGTCTCTTGCATCTGCTGTGTTAAAGGTAACGTATCTTTTTCTGAAGCTTCTTTTATATAATCAGGATATTTATCGAATTGAATAGATGATAAATGATAGCCCGATTTTTTCAATGCATCAAACAAAGGTTGTTGAAATGCTTGTGTTAACGGAGCTACAAAAGCGTGATCGTTATGCATCGTAACACTCACTATTTTATTCGTCACTTTCACATCCAAAAATGTGTTACCTAAATGGGTTAAGCAAAGATCAAACATCATTCGACAATTTTCTGCGTCTAACTCACCTTTTTGTCCTCTCCGTGAGGAAATCGTAATAGATGGATGATGATCTTCTTTCGTTTGCGGTAACGGCAGCTGCATCGTAACATGTGTAAATACACCTTGTCTGTCGGAACTCAGTAGAAGCTGCTGTCCCGTAATTTGTTGAATAAGCTGCTGCGCTGTCTCTTTTATACTAGGTGGAACGTCTTCCATTTTTACGAGCTGTAATAATGAACCTTTTAACGTTGAAACGTTTTCTAGTTGTTTCATCATCATTTCTTGATTGGCTGTCGTGACGCTCCCAGATTTAGCACCACCTTCTTTTGTAGCTAAACCGTTGTGTTCGTTCAATATTTTAGCTATGTTTTGCTCGTAATGAACGCCAAGTGCTTTCAGTAGTTGTCCCATACTTGTTTCTGTGGTAGAAGGCTGCATACCACTAGCCGCTGCGTTTCCGCTAATGTTACTTGCCGTTGCAGTGCTTGGATTTGCTTGTGCTTGTATAGCTGCTTGTTCTGATGGCTTAGATCCGCTCAACGTTGTCGTTTCCATCACAGTAGATGTTGCTTGAAAAGTTGGCATATTGGAAGGTGATACATGACTTGCTGGTGATGGTACATTTTGATTAGCCAATAGTGACTGATTTATCCCGTTTGCCCCTTGATTAGTTTGATTAGGTAAAGATGCAGAAGCATTTAGCGCTTGAAATGCCGCTGTATGTTGCATGACATGTTGTAATTGCTGTTGCAGTAGCTGTACATGCTGTCCGCTGGAAGTAGAAGTTGGCATGAACTGTTGTAATTGAGATTGCAGCGTCTGAACTTGGTTCATCATTGGCTTACCAAACAGTACTTGATGCAGTGCCGACACGCTTTGACTACTGAGTGGCATTCCTTTTTCTCTGAGCATTACTGCAGATTGAATCCATTCGTTTGTAGCAACATGAGCAGGCTTATCACTCAATATAAGAGATAACGCTGCAAATTCAGATTTTTGCATCGGTATTCCTTGTGCATGCATCATTTTAATAAGCAACTGATGTTGATTGTTCTTAGGATCAGCAGCAAATGATTCTAGCAACGAAGCTAATGTCATCGGATCTAACGTGAGTTGTTGAAACGGGACAGGTTTTAAAATCAACTGACCATGAGCAGACTGTGGCTGGACGTTTAGCCATGTTGTTTCCCCTTGTTTCAGTGGCGTTTCTAGCGTCGCTTTTACCGTCACTCCGTTCAAATCTAACAATGCTTCATTATTTGCCAGTAACTGCAATACCGTTCCTCTCACTGTTTGTCCTGCTTTTAATTCTAAGACTTTACTATCTTTCGCCCGCACATCTCCGATAAATTGTTGCACTAATTGCCCTATGTTCAAATTCATCACTTCCTTTATCGAACTATCATACTATATTGGTTACGTCATCTTATGTATAGCAATGTTATGTTTTATATCGGCAATTGTGTTGTCATTCGTGATAAATGTATAACATGAGTGGTTGTAAACACTCGTTTTCTTTAATGAAAAAAAAGTTCTTAAAATAATTCCAACTGTTCTGTGACGATGTTCGATAAGAATGTACGTCTGTGCATCGGGCTAGGTCCAAACTCCAGAATCATTTCCCGATGTTTTTTTGTCGCATATCCTTTATGCTTTGCTATATCGTATTCTGGATACAACTGCCCCCACTCATGACATAGTCGATCCCGTGTTACTTTTGCAATAATCGATGCTGCAGCGATGGAATGACTTTTCTCATCCCCTTTAATGATGCCCAACTGTGGAATATGACTATGTATCGTTTCTGCATCGATCAACAATTGATCTGGCTGAGGCGTACACTGCTCAACTGCCTTTTTCATTGCTAGTCTCGCTGCTTGTTTAATATTGATTTCATCAATCGTTGCAGCATCTACTCTGCCAACGCCAATCGCTAAGGCATGTTTTACTATTTCTTCATATAATGATTCTCTCTTTTTTTCGCTCAATTTTTTGGAGTCGTTGATGCCTTCCAATACTAATGATTGTGGCATAATAACCGCCGCGGCCACTACGTCTCCAAACAAACAACCTCTACCTACTTCATCTACTCCTGCTACATAGGTCATACCTTGTTTCCAAAACTGTTGTTCATTATCTAACATCATGACGTTTTCTATCCCTTTCTATTGCTGTACTTCATTTATTAAACCTTTTCCATTTCATTTTCGTCGCTATGAATAGGATGAAAAAATGAAGGTTTTTTATTAATCCATTATAGCAAATTGTGTTTACCGTTTGTATGTATGTACACTTTTAGTAAAAAGATGTAGTCAATAGATTGTAGTAAACATAAAAACAAAAAAACTCTCATGTAATCAATGAGAGTTCATTTCATGCAAAGTTCATCATCATGATGGTCTTTCTAAACTGATTTTACCCAGCTTATCTGTTCGCAGATCACGTAAAATAACTAACGAGGCTTTTTCCAAATTAATGACGCCACCACTTTGCAAACAACCGCGCTTTTTCCCAATCTGCTCCATGACTTCCACTATCTCATGTGGATTTTCAAGATCAGATGGCAATTCCTTTAATTCATATCGATCCATCAGCGCATCAGGATAGGCTGTCATCAAATATTTTAACGTGTAAAAAGCAACGTCTTCTACATTCAATATTTCATCTTTTATCGCACCTGTTGCAGCTAACCGATAACCCACTTGTTCATCTTCAAACTTTGGCCACAAAATCCCTGGTGTATCCAACAACTCCAGTTCTTGTCCCACACGTATCCATTGCTGTGCTTTCGTAATGCCCGGTCGATCACCAGTAGCCACGACATTTTTTCCAGTTAGACGATTAATGAGGGTTGACTTACCCACATTCGGAATACCTACAATCAAAGCTCTTATCGCTCTAGCTTGTATGCCTTTCTTTTCTAACTTCGCTATTTTTTCAGATGCCGCTTGTTGACACAACGCAATGATGCCTTTACTACTCTTGCCTGTTGTAGAATCGACAGCAATCGTGAGATGCTTCTCTTGTTCGAAGTAAGCAACCCAATCTTTTGTGATTTGCTTGTCCGCCATGTCAGCTTTATTCAACACGACAACCCTTGGTTTACGACTTAAAATCTCATCGATCATCGGGTTACGACTAGATAATGGTGTTCTCGCATCCAACAATTCGATAACGACATCAATAAGTTTTAATTTCTCTTCTATCTGTCTTCTTGCTTTGGCCATATGGCCGGGAAACCATTGTATTGTCATCTCTTCACCTCCAACATGACTGGCAGGTCCATTATGCTTATGCTTGTATATAAATAGAAAGGAGCTTGTTTATACAAGCTCCTCCATACATTTACGTACTTATTATCGAATTTCTTTAATACGAGCTGCTTTTCCGCGTAATTCGCGTAAGTAGTATAACTTAGCACGACGTACTTTACCTCGGCGAGCCACTTCGATCTTATCGATTTTTGGAGAATGTATCGGGAATGTTCTTTCCACTCCAACACCGTAAGAAATTTTTCTTACTGTGAATGTAGCACTGATTCCACTTCCACGACGCTTAATCACAACACCTTCGAACAACTGGATACGCTCACGAGAACCCTCGATAACTTTCACGTAAACTTTCAACGTGTCACCAGGACGAAATGTTGGAATATCACTGCGGAACTGTTCCTGTGTAATCTCCTTTAATAGATCTAAATTCATGTTGACTCCCTCCTTCCACACAAGCGTTCTTGCCGTTTATAACGATAGAACCTCATATTCTATCTACGTACAGAGGACCGCTGTAATTAAACACAACACTATTAATAATAACATAGTAGAATGACCAATACAAGTAGTGAAAATAAAGTGTAAGGAATAATTTTTGAGTATACCTTTTATTATTCATCGTACTAATTACGATACGAATAAGTACTACATTACTCATAACTCCAGTACCTAATAAGCAGCAGACTCAGGAGCATGATGTAATGTCACTACCGTCAGCTCTGGTCGACAGCAAAAACGTATAGGTAAGAATGTCATCCCAACACCACGGTTAACATATAACACCATATTTTCTACATGATATAAACCTTGTACATAATGTTTTGCACATGAAGGAGTCCGCACGTGGCCAATGAAAGGAAGTCTTATCTGCCCGCCATGACTATGACCAGACAACTGCAGATCTACAGCATACTTCTTGCTTTGTAATGCAAAATCAGGTTCATGAACAAGTAAAATAGTACAACCATCACCTGGAATGCCTTCCAATGCTTTGGTTAGGCTAGGTGCACCATGTTTCATATCATCTAAACCTGCAATATGCAGTGCACATTCGTTTTTGTGTATCGTTGCATGCGTATTCATTAACACATTAAATTCAGCATCCTCTAACAGTGAAATCGTCATCTGTAGTCTATTCTGATTAGCATAATCATGATTACCGAGTACAGCATATTTGCCTAAAGGTGCGTTGATTTTGCTTAAAGATGGCTGGATGTCTTCCACCACAATTTCTCTATTTCTATCTACCAAATCACCAGTAAAGCATACCACATCAGGTTGCTGTGCATTAATCGTTTGTACTAGTTGCTCTAAATCATCTTGATGAAAAAAATGAGCCATATGTATATCACTTATTTGAACGATTTTCAGACCGTTCCATGCTGCAGGAAGTCTAGATAATGTCACTTCTACATGACTTATTTCCAATGATGTAGAAAAGCCCAGCCAACTAACAGCACGCCGCACCCCTTTATTTACTCTCATCATACGTTCTCCCCGCCACACTACTTGTTATGTTGCTGAAATTCCTTTATCCACTTTCTCTCTTCATTCGTTAACTCTTTTCCCTCTAATAAATCTCTTCTGCGTTGCCACGTCCGCCTTAGCGCTTCTTTTTTTCTCCACGTTTCTATATTTTCATGGTGTCCAGATAACAATACACTAGGCACATCCATCCCTTCATAAGAAGCAGGGCGTGTATAATGTGGATACTCCAATAATCCAGTGCTAAAAGAATCCGTCACCGCAGACTGCTCGTTCCCTAACGTTCCGGGAAGCAATCGAACGACACTGTCTATGACAACCATGGCAGGGAGTTCCCCACCCGTTAGCACATAGTCACCAATGGACAACTCGTCTGTGACAAGATGTTCCCGTATACGTTCGTCATATCCTTCATAATGACCACAAATAAAAATAAGGTGATCTTCCTTTGCTAATTGCTCTGCTTTTTGTTGTGTGAATGTTTCACCTTGTGGACACATCAAGATGACTTTGGGCTGATGTTGTACATCTTCTGGATGTGAAGAAGGAAGGGCTTGCTGCTGAAGTGCAGATACTGCGGCAAAAATGGGTTCTGGTTTTAATACCATCCCCCCTCCTCCACCGTATGGATAATCATCTACCGTCTGGTGTTTATTCGTAGAAAACGATCGGAAATTGATCGCTTGGCATTGTACAATATCTTTTTCGTTCGCTTTACCGATAATGCTAGTATGAAAAAATGGCTCTACCATCTCTGGAAATAGCGTTAACACATCGATTTTCATATTATAACAATCCTTCTAAGAGAGACACCGTAATTTTTTTCTGATCCATATCTACGTCTAATACAACGTCATCGATATAAGGCACTAACAGATCTTTACCTTGTTCTCGTTTGACAACCCAAACATCATTCGCGCCTGGTGTGAGGATTTCTTTCACGACACCCAGTAACTCCCCTTCATCCGTCAAGACTTCACACCCTACAATTTGATGAAAATAGTATTCATCTTCATCTAGTTCCAGTAGTTGGTCGGACGTCACTTTCAACATTCCACCCTTATATTTTTCCACATCATTAATGTTGTTGAATTGTTCCAAATGAAGAATATACATATGTTTATGTACTCTTGTGGAAGAAATGGTTACCTCTAAAGGGGTGTCTAAAGCATCATGATGAAGCCACAACTTCGCTCCCTTTGCAAATCTTTCTTCCGGAAAATCAGTTTTCGCTATGACTTTCACATCACCACGAACACCGTGAGTATTCACGATTTTTCCTACATTGTATGAAACACTCATGGAGCACTCCTCCTTACTTTTCATCATTATCTGTTATTTTTATGTATAGATAAGTTGATATAGAAAAAGGGGCGAGTTTATCCCCGCACCCTTCACCGGTATTATGAGTCGATATCGATCACAACACGCTTATCTAATTTCACTGCTGCAGATGTTACAACGGTTCGAAGCGCTTTAGCAATACGACCATGCTTACCAATCACTTTCCCCTTATCTTCAGGGTGTACAGTCAATGTATAAACAATCGTATTACCTTCTTCACTCTCCGAAACGCGTACATCTTCTGGATGGTCAACTAAAGCTTTAGCTATAATTTGCACTAATTCCTTCATGCGAGACCCTCCAAGACAAGATTACTTCTTACTTTTGCAATTTTGACTCGTGAAATTTCTTCATAATTCCAGCATTGCTAAACAAGTTGCGTACAGTGTCAGATGCTTGTGCACCGTTTTGAAGCCACTTCAATGCTTTCTCTTCATCAATTTTCACTTCAGCTGGTTGTCTTACTGGATTATAATATCCAATCTCCTCGATAAAACGTCCATCACGCGGAGAACGGGAATCAGATACAACTAAACGATAAAATGGCGCTTTATGAGCTCCCATGCGTTTTAAACGAATACGTACTGCCATGTTCAATTCACCTCCTTACAACATAAACTTTCTTTGCTTTTGCTATATCATCAAACTTAGCCACCGAACGGGAATTTCATCCCTTTAGCAAGCTTGTTTTTCA
Source organism: Longirhabdus pacifica (assembly GCF_004115085.1). Classification (GTDB taxonomy): domain Bacteria; phylum Bacillota; class Bacilli; order Paenibacillales; family DSM-105158; genus Longirhabdus; species Longirhabdus pacifica. The sequence goes on from NZ_QXJP01000003.1 coordinate 162,114, forward strand.
TCTTCTTACCACTTTTCCCATCCATCATGCCAGAAAATTGCTTCATCATCTTTTTCATTTCTTCAAATTGCTTAATCAGCTGATTCACATCTCGCAGAGAAGTTCCACTTCCATTTGCGATGCGTTTGCGTCTGCTGGCATTAATGATTTCTGGATTACGCTTTTCTACTGTTGTCATTGACTTTACAATTGCTTCTGTTTGCGCAAGTTTTCGCTCGTCTACGTTAAGGTTCTTCAAACCTTTCATTTTGCCCATTCCTGGCATCATATCCATGATTTGATCTAACGGACCGAGTTTTTTAACTTGCTCCATCTGCTCTAAAAAGTCTTCAAAAGTAAATTCAGCTTTACGCATTTTGCGCTCAAGCTCTTTAGCTTTTTCTTCATCAATCGAAGACTGTGCCTTCTCAATTAGCGTCAGCATGTCTCCCATACCTAATATTCGTGAAGCCATCCGTTCAGGATGAAACGGCTCTAATGCATCTATTTTCTCACCTAGTGCAGCAAATTTGATTGGTGTTCCCGTTACAGCTTTAACAGATAAAGCTGCTCCACCACGAGTATCTCCATCTAACTTGGTAAGCACAACACCCGTCAATTCCATTTGCTGATGGAAACTTTCCGCCACGTTCACAGCATCTTGTCCTGTCATGGCATCAATCACGAGTAAGATTTCATTCGGCTTAATCACTTCTTTTACTTGCTTTAGCTCATCCATCAACGCTTCATCGATGTGTAATCGACCTGCAGTATCGACGATAACATAGTCATGATGATGTTCTTTTGCATGTTCCATCCCTTTGGTTACAATTTCAACAGGACTTACTTTATCTCCTAAGGAAAAGACCGGAGCGTTGATTTGCTCCCCTAACACTTGCAACTGCTTAATCGCTGCTGGACGGTAAATATCTGCGGCAATAAGCATTGGCTTATGGTTTTGTTTTTGTAAAAGTCGAGCTAACTTTCCTGTCGTGGTTGTTTTACCAGCACCTTGTAAACCTACCATCATAATGACTGTTGGTGGTTTGTTCGCTTTGGCTAGTTTGCTCTGCTCCCCACCCATCAATGCTGTCATTTCTTTATTAACAATATCAATGATGACCATGCCAGGTGTAAAACTTTTCATTACTTCTTGACCGAGTGCTTTTTCTTTTACATTTGCAATGAATTGTTTTACGACTTTAAAGTTAACATCTGCTTCTAATAAAGCAAGCCTGACTTCACGCATGGCTTCTTTAATATCATCTTCGCCAACTTTTCCTTTACCTTTCAGCTTACCAAACACACTTTGTAATCTGCTCGTTAATCCTTCAAATGCAGCCATTACTTTCACCTCCACATTCAAGCTAATTCCCGTAAAACTATTTTAATTGCTCTAATTTATTTAAAATAACGTCTTTATTGTTCTCTTCCCAATTTGCTATAAGTGCTTCAATCTGTGCAATGTGTTGCAATTTCTCTTCATGTTGCTTTAGCAATTGCAATTTCTGTTCATACGTATCCAGCACTTGTTCTGCTCGTTTAATATGTTCAAACACAGCTTGTCTGCTGATTTGCATATGTTCTGCTATTTCTGCTAGTGAGAAATCTTCATGAAAGTATAACTGAAGTACGTACTGTTGTTTTTCTGTTAACAGAAACTCGTAAAAGGAAAAAAGTATATTGATACGATTCATTTTTTCCAAAGCTTGTTCTTTTATCACAAGCGTCACTCCTTCCGTCAAGGAAAACAACTTTACAGCACTTTTAGAAGTCTACACTATCAAAAAACAAATGTCAAGGCATTTACCTTGTCATTATTTTAAAGCTCGTAAATAGTTTAGAAGTGGTTGCTCTGTTTATGTAACGACTTTCTTTCGAATTGGTGGAATTTAGGAACTCCACTCGACCCCCGCTTGTGTCCTCGAATGTCACGTAGTAGTTAGTATAGGTTCCATTAATAGTACGATGGGTGTCACCGCGATGACGATGAGCAGTTGTATTTACTTTTGTGCGTTTTGCTACAATTGTAGTTGGTATCGTTAATACTGGCTGCTTAAAATTATGTCTTGCTTGTTTCAAATTACTAAAAATACCATAGACAAAAATAAGTATAAAAATAGAAATAACAGCAAAAAAGATAAATAAAAATATATTAGATATAATGCCTGACGGTTCCAAATGTTTCACCTCCTCATGAAGACTATAACAAGTTTCATCTTATCAAAATGTGAGGAAAAAAACTTCATAACATCAGAAATTTATAAAAAATGTACCAAAAAAATCATGCAATAAAATCAAATAAAAACTTTATTTTCTATTTGTAACATACAATTAGAAAGAGAATTAAAATAATTCAATAAAAATTCTGAATTTAGTAGACATTTCATCAATAATGCGTTACTTTATAAACGAGCTGCTCAAATATAATAAAAGGTGGTAATTCCTTATGAAAAAAGTGTTATTTATAGTTTCTTTGTTACTTTTTATGAGTTTTTCTGCATCTGCAGCATTTGCAGAATACGGAGAAGGAACGTGGAAATCATTAGATGAAATGAATGAAAAACGATTTGGGTTTGATGCTGCTATGTTTAATGAGAACATCTATGTTTTTGGAGGTCAAACAGATAGCGGAAAATCCAATTCCGTTGAAATGTATAATCCAATAAACGATACTTGGACAGAAGCATTTGAGTTACCTTATCCATATGTAGGCAGAGGGGCAGCTACCGTAAATGATGCAGTATATTTGTTTGGACCAAGAGAAACGATCTATTTTAATCCTGAAACGTGTACTACTCTAAATAGCGATGATTGCTATAATTATGCAGAAGCAATGAAATACGAGGGACAAGAAACAACAACGAGAGCAGATGACAAATTCAAAGGTAAATATGCGACAACAGTATTAGGAGACTATATTTATATTATAGGCGGAACCTATGGTGGTGAAAACGGAGAACCTACTAAAGAGGTACTTACTTTCAACACTACTGACGGAACATGGTCTGAATCTACAGAACAGTCTCAATTGAATGTGGAAAGAAATGGTGCAAAAGCAGTAACAGTGGATGGTAAAATTTATGTTATGGGTGGCTGGGATCATCCATACGTGGGAACTAGTAAATCCGCTAGTCAAAAAACATACTTAGATACAGTAGAAATGTATGATCCTGCACAAAATACATGGACAGTAATCGGAAACATGCCTAATCCGAAAGCGAACTTTGCGGCAACGGTTATCGATGGCAGCATTTATATTATTGGTGGAACAGGAGCAAATGATCACGGTTACATTGATATTTTTGATACGAAAAGTCAAACTTGGGACTCCGTTAAAATAAACAGTGACGTATACAAAAAAAATAAATCACAACTGGCTTCTATTTCCATTGACGGTGGGTTTATTTTAATAGGTGGGAAATATGCAACAAAAGATCATTCCGCTACAACAGAAATGTATTTTCCAGAAATTATCCCAACGACTACATTTGATATTCATTTTGTTAGCGGACTTTCACAACAATATGAACTCACACAGTCAAAAATAAATAACTTTATGGATTGGTATGAATCAGCTGACGGAAAAAATGGAACTTCATCTGATTATTACATTTTAACAAAAGATAATAAGACACATTATATTCCACATGCATTAATTGAAATGTTCTCTTACCCAGCCATTGAAGACCCTGACGATGGTATACCAGAATTCGCTAAGGAAGATGGGCTTCAAATTATGTTGCAAAGTGGCATGGAAAAAACATATGACATGAATACAGACAGTTTCAAAAGCTGGTACCACATGCCAGATTCCCCGTTCTACGGTATACAAGACGAAGATGAAAACAGAATGAATTATTTTATTCACGATAAAATTGAATTGTTTATTACAGACTAATACGTATATGAACAAGGAGATAAGTACTTAGACACACGATAGAGTGGGAATGATATGAATGATCATCCCCACTCTATTTTTTCATCATAAAAAAAGTAAGTGAACATAAACTACTTCTCTCTTCGTTTGCGTAAAATGTGTCTTAACATTCTTTTATCATTCAACTTATAAAAAATTTGAATTCTCGGTTTAGCGTTCGTCTCAATAATCCATGGTTTGAACGTTGTATCTAAACCTAGATCAATACCAATCTCTTTTAATGCTGGATACTTATGACCTAGAATGTGTGCGGATTGCATACTCAAATCGTAAATTTTTTTGCTTAATGCACGTATTTGCTTTTCGCTTCTAACATTTTTCATTAAAGTATGAAACGACATGACGGTAGAGCCTTTGCATGCATTGGTAATAATTTTTTTTGGTCTTGCGACTCGACAAGCGACCCCAGTAAGTTCCCATTTTTTATTTGACTTTTGCATCATAACTCTAATATCCGATGGCCGCTTTCCGTAACGCATTAAATGTATCCCTTTTTGTATCATATATGGTTTATCTAACTTTTGTCGTTGCAATGCTTTGAACAGTGCAGCAAAAGTTGTAAATGCTCTAATCACTTTACGATAATGAAATTGATATATTGTATCTCTTTTTTTCACTTTGCTGACTTTTATAACCCCACTTCCGCCGCCACCAAAAATAGGTTTCACATATACAACCCCATATTTATTTAGCATGATGCGGAGTTCCTTTTTTGAAAACTTTCTTACTTCTGGAGAATACACTTTTGTTTTTTCATTTTCATATAATAACTTTGCTTTTTCCCATTTACTATATGGATTTGCCATCCGCTACTTAATCCCTCCATTCAGCTGCATGTTAAGCTACATTACTTTTATACTATGCATGTAATGTTTTGATGGAGTAGATAAGTATCTACATTCCTAGTACATTTCTTTTTTAATTCAGATATCCTTACACCACATATTGAAAAAACATTGAAAAAACAAAATCTCATGTTACGCTTATAAGGAGTTCAATCGAAAGGGATGTTCATATGTCAAAAATTGTTGTCCTAGCCGAAAAACCTTCTGTCGCAAGGGATATCGCTAGGGTTTTACATTGTCATCAAAAAGGAAATGGATTTCTAGAAGGAAAACAATACATCGTAACGTGGGCACTCGGTCATCTTGTGACTTTGGCAGATCCAGAAGTATACGATGATAAATATAAAACATGGAAGTTAGAAGACCTTCCCATGCTTCCATCCAAATTACAACTTGTGATCATTAAAAAAACAGCGAAACAATACCACGCGGTAAAATCGCAGTTATTACGAAACGATGTCAAAAAAATTGTCATCGCTACAGACGCTGGCCGAGAAGGGGAACTTGTAGCGCGTTGGATCATAGAAAAAGCAAAAGTAAAAAAGCCTTTAGAACGATTATGGATTTCATCGGTTACAGATAAGGCCATTCAAGATGGGTTCAAAAAATTGAAAAACGGTAAAGCATATGACAATTTATACGCCTCTGCCGTGGCACGTTCAGAAGCAGATTGGCTAGTTGGAATGAATGCGACTAGAGCATTGACGTGTAAACATAACGCACAGTTATCTTGCGGCAGAGTTCAGACTCCGACGCTTGCTATGATTGCCAAACGAGAAGAAGAAATAAACAACTTTACTCCACTTCCTTATTACGGGATTACAGCGGTAAGTGACAAACTCAAGTTAACATGGCAAAGTAAAACAACGCAGGATATTCGTATCTTTGATAAACAAAAATGTGAAAACATTATGGGTTCCATTCAGCATAAAGATGCTAAAATAATAGAAGTTAAAAAAGCACATAAAAAAAATTATGCTCCATCGCTATATGATTTAACTGAATTACAGCGAGACGCCAACAAACTTTACGGTTTTTCTGCAAAAGAAACACTATCTATCATGCAAAAATTATATGAACAACATAAAGTGCTTACGTATCCTAGAACGGATTCTCGTCATCTTTCTAGTGATATTGTAAGTACATTAGGTGATCGATTAAAAGCATGCAGTGTAAAACCTTATGCTTCGTTTACTGCCAACGTGCTCAAAAAGCCAATCAAATTAGGTAAAGCGGTTGTAGATGACAGTAAAGTTTCGGATCATCACGCTATCATCCCAACAGAACAAGTGGTTCAAATGGGAAAATTAAACGAGCAAGAACGTAAAATCTATGATCTCGTAGTGAAGCGATTTATTGCTGTTTTCTACCCCGCTACTGAATACGAACAAACTGTAGTGCATGCTCAGATAGGGGAGGAAGTATTCATTGCAAAAGGGAAACGCATCCTTTCTCAAGGTTGGAAAGCAATTTACGGTAATATCATAGAAGAAGAGGACGACGAACAAAGTAAAGAGCAATTATTGCCTGAATTGAAGCAAGGGGATGACCTGCGTATTGCTTCTATGATACAAACCGAAGGAAAAACAAAGCCGCCGAAACCATTTAATGAAGCAACATTGTTATCTGCGATGGAAAACCCGAGTAAGTACATGGTAGGTACAGACCAGAAATTAATTAAAACGATAGGTAAAACAGGTGGCTTAGGTACGGTTGCAACACGAGCAGATATTATTGAAAAACTATTCAACAGCTTCACCATAGAAAAGAAGGGCAAAGATATTTATTTAACTTCGAAGGGAAAACAATTACTTGCATTAGTACCAGAAGAACTCAAATCTCCTGCGCTCACTGCGGAGTGGGAGCTTAAATTAGAACAAATTGCAAAAGGAACATTGCAAAAACAAACATTCGTCAAAGACATGAGACAATACGCACAAAAAGCCGTAAGTGAAGTCAAACAAAGCAAACAGCAATTCAAACATGATAATGTCACACATAAGCGTTGTCCTGAATGTAACAAACCGCTGTTAGAAGTGAATGGAAAGAAAGGTAAAATGCATGTATGTCAGGATCGAGATTGTGGATTTCGCAAAAAAATATCCATCCTCTCCAATGCACGCTGCCCGAATTGCCACAAAAAGATGGAATTAAGAGGGGAAGGCGAAGGTCAAATCTTCGTTTGCTCCTGTAGTTATCGGGAAAAACTTTCTGCTTTTCAAAAACGTAAAGGTGAACAAAAAAACAATGTTTCCAAAAAAGAAGTATCTACTTTCTTAAAAAAGCAAAACAAAGATAACGACGAACCGATGAACACTGCTTTAGCTGATGCACTAGCCAAATTTAAATTTGACAAATAAATGAAGTCTCATATGTATCATCATTAGAGGACAAAAAAAAGCACCAATGATGGAAGTGCTGTCTTAGACAACACAACCATGTTGGTGCTTCATTCATATACCTCTATATACAACAAAGATTAATCCGTCCACAAGAGATGTTGATGTTCATAGATCATTCCGTGAGTCATTTCCATGTAACCATGCTAATTTTCTTCTACCGTCTTTTCTACCGTTTCTTCTGTCATCATGCCTGAAAACAAGGCATGTACAAACTGCTCGGAATCAAATGGCTGTAAGTCATCCATTTTTTCACCTAAGCCTACAAATTTAACAGGAATGTTTAACTCCTGACGTATAGCGATCGCAATTCCACCTTTTGCTGTACCGTCTAATTTCGTTAATACCAATCCAGATACACCTGTCTTTTCTCCGAATAACTTTGCTTGCGTCAACGCATTTTGTCCTGATGTAGCATCCAATACGAGTAAAACTTCATGTGGTGCACTTGGTACTTCACGACGGATGACACGATATATTTTATTCAATTCTTCCATCAAGTTTACTTTGTTCTGCAATCGTCCTGCTGTATCACAGAGCAATACGTCCACATTTCTGTTTTTCGCTGCTTGAATCGCATCGTACATGACAGCTGCAGGATCAGATCCAGCTTGTTGCTTGATGACCTCCACTCCTACGCGTTCGCCCCATACTTCCAACTGCTCTATCGCACCAGCTCGAAACGTATCCCCTGCTGCCAGCATGACACTTTTTCCTTGCTGCTTCAATCGATGAGCCATTTTTCCAATCGTGGTTGTCTTACCTACACCATTCACACCGACAAATAACACGATTGCAAGTTCATTTTCCGGCAGGTTAATGTCACTATTTTCGTTTTCTCCTTGTAGAAGTTCTACAAGCTTTTCTGATAGTATCGGTTGCAGTTCGGCTGATTCCTCAATTTTTCTTTCCTTTACTTCTTGACGAAGATCGTCAATGAGATCCATCACGGTATTTACCCCTACATCGGAGGTAATGAGAATTTCTTCTAATTCTTCGTAGAATTCTTCATCTATTTTCTTTCGGCGAAACACTAGTTCCGTTACTTTTTCAGTAAAAGCGGTACGGGTTTTACTCAAACCCTCTTTAAATTTATTCGTTACTGTATCTGTACTTTTCGAGATTTTTTCTTTCAGCTTCTTAAAAAAACTCATCGTGTACTTCCTCCTTCAGCTTTTAAGCAATTTCAGATTCTTCCTCTAATCGAACGGAAACGAGTTTGGATACCCCGCCTTCCTCCATCGTCACACCGTACAGTACATCAGCTTCTTCCATCGTTCCTTTACGGTGAGTGACCACGATAAACTGCGTAGTCTGTGAAAATTCTCGTAAATATTGTGCGAACCGAGTTACATTTGCCTCATCCAACGCCGCTTCCACTTCATCCAGTACACAAAATGGAACGGGCTTAACATTCAAAATGGCGAACAGCAACGCGATTGCAGTAAGAGCTCGCTCGCCTCCTGAAAGCAATTGCAGATTTTGAAGTTTTTTACCTGGTGGCTGTGCGACAATCTCAATCCCTGTCTGCAACAGTTCGTTAGGCTCTTCCAAGATGAGATCTGCTTTCCCACCACCAAACAATTTCGCAAATACGACAATGAAGTGTTTTCTTATTTGCTCAAACGTAGACGTGAAGCGTAATGACATCTCTGCTTCCATCTCTTTAATCACATCGTACAATTTCTGTTTGGCTTCATCAAGATCGCTTTTTTGTGAAGATAGAAATTGATATCGTTCATGAATACGCTCGTATTCCTCAATTGCACCGATATTCACTTCTCCTAGATCCGATATATTTCGCTTTAATTCTTTGACCACATGTTGCAAGGCAATCACATCATCTGGCATTGGATATTTTGCTTTTGCCATTTCAAAAGAAATTTCATAGTCCTCCTGTAACTTTTGCAATAAGTTCTCCAATTCCACATCTAATCTGTTCGCCTTGACTTCTGTTTGATGAATATGGTCTTCCATTTTTTTTAGTTCTGTTCTTTCTACTTTCGTCTTTGCTTCTTCTGTTTCTACCTTTTCCATACAAGCCGCTCGATTGGACCTTTTTAGCTCCAATGACTCTGTAAGTTTTTCTTTACTCAACTTTAACTGATTTATTTGTTCTGTCTGTCCTACTTTTGTGGTTTCAATTTGTGTGAGCTCTGATTTCCATTGATCCAGTGTCGTCGTATGTTGTAATACACTCTGTTGTAATACTTCGTTTTCTTTAACTACTTGTTCCCACTGCTCTTTTACCGCTTGTTTCTCTTGTTTTAATGTTGCTGTTTTGACCTTCAAATCGGTTAGCGTAACTTGCAGAGCTTCCTTAGCGGTTTCATTCTGCTTCCGCTCTTCCTCCGCTTGACTTAATTTTTGCTGTAAAGCTGCCTCGTTGGCGATGCTTTGTTCTAACTTTTGTTGCCCCTCTATTTTTTGCTTTTCATATGCTTGTAACTCCTGCTCAAACATGTGATTTTCTTGTTCGTATACATTAATTTGCTGCTGCAAATACGTATGCTCTTTCTCCATTTGCTGATGCTCTGCCTTGAGTTTCTGTTCTAACATGACCTTTTTATCTAAATCATTTTTGCTTTCATTTAGATTTTGGGACAACGTATCCGTACTTACCTTAAGTTGCTTTAGTTTATGATCTAACAGGGATAACTGCTGCTTTCCTTTTTCCATCTGCTGTTCCATTTCTTCAATTTGACGCTTCCGTCCTAATAAACTGACCGTTTTTTTACGAAAGCTACCACCAGTCATAGAACCGCCAGCGTTTACAATATCCCCATCTAATGTAACGACGCGATATCGATACTGACAGCTTGCAGCAATATTATTAGCATCTTCTAACTTTTCAGCAATGATAACTTGTCCTAGCAAATTGGAAATAACAGAGTCATACATATCTTCATATTGCACCAAGTCAACGGCTACGCCAACGTACCCTTTTTGTTCTGCTGCCGCTTTCATTTCTCTTTGCTGAATAAAACGACCCCTAATCGTACTTAGCGGTAAAAATGTAGCTCGACCATATTGTTTCTTTTTCAAATACGTTATAGCATCTCGAGCGAGTGCTTCATTTTCCATCACAATATGCTGTAAAGCACCACCGAGTGCTGTTTCAACCGCTTTTTCTACTTTTTGTGGCACGTGAATTAATTCAGCAACCGCACCAAGTACACCCGAAGCAGCTCCAGATCTTTCTCTCAGCTTAAGAATTTCTTTTACACCATGCTGAAAACCATCAAAGTCGTCCTGCATTTCTTTCATCGTATCTCTTCGCGATGTCATGGCTTCCATTTGTTGTTGCCATTTGTGCATAGTGCCTTTTATTTCTTCCATGAGTGACTGTTTATTCGTGAATTCTGCTGTTGTTTTTGTGACATATTGTCGCTGTTCATCAATCTCTCCAGAAATAGATGACAAATGACTTTCCAAGTTCTTCTTTTTATGTAATAGTTCCTCTTGTTGATTGGCCCACCTTTGTTGCTCTCCATGGATCTTGTCTCTTCTACTCAGCATGCTTTCTGTCTGCTGCTCTACATACCGTATTTCATTTCTTGCTTGAGCTGCTTCATTGAGCGCATCCAAAAGTTCTGCTTTCAGTCCCTCTTCTTTTTGGATAGCTTCATCTTGAATCACACCACTAAGCTGCTGTTCTTCATCCAGTAATTGCTGCCTTACTTCTCTCAATTGTTCACTCAGCTGATTTCGCTTTGCTTCCAACGTGTGTTGTTGTTCCAAACTGAGTTCGTAACGTTCCTTTTCTTTCGCTATTGTCTCTTCTAAAGTTTGTAAGTTAGAAACGAGGTTGCGCTTTCTTTCTTTTAATATCCCTCTGCTTCCTTCACTTTTCTCGAACTGTTCACTCACTTGCAGTAAAGAAAGCTGCATGTGTTCCATTTCTTCTTCTAATTTACGAATTTCTAATCTTTCGTTTACTAGCTGTGCATCATGGGATTGTACAACGGTAGACAAAGCTATTTCTTGCTCTTTTAACGCTTCTAGTGTTTGTAGAACTTCTTTCCATTTTTGATGGATATGATCTATTTGGTATGCGTATAATGAAATTTCGTGATGCTGTAATTCATGTTTTAACTTCTTAAATTGAACCGCTTTGTCTGCTTGCAATTTAAGTGGTTCTATTTGATCATCTAGCTCGGAAATAAGGTCGTGAATACGCAATATATTTTGTTCTGTATCAGCTAGTTTCTTTTCTGCTTCTTTTTTCCTTGATTTAAACTTTACGATACCGGATGCTTCTTCAAAAATACCTCTGCGATCTTCCGAACGAGTGCTAAGAATTTCTTCTATTCTTCCTTGTCCAATAATGGAGTATGCTTCTTTCCCAATGCCTGTATCCATAAATAGTTCTGTAATATCTTTTAATCGACAAGATTGATTGTTAATGAAATATTCACTATCTCCACTACGATACAATCTTCTCGTTACGGTTACTTCACTATAGTCTAATGGTAGTCTTTGCTCTGTATTATCTAAAGTAAGGGAAACTTCACCGAAGTTAACTGCTTTTCTGCCATCACTACCAGCAAAAATGATATCTTCCATTTTTCCACCGCGCAGTGACTTCGCGCTCTGCTCACCTAATACCCAACGTATACTATCGGAAATATTACTTTTTCCACTTCCATTCGGTCCTACCACTGCTGTAATTCCGGGAACAAATTCAAGTTCTGTCTTTTCAGCGAAAGACTTAAACCCCGCTAGTCCAATACTCTTTAAAAACATGATTTCACCCCACACCTATTGTATCATATTTACTTATTGGCACAGGACATCCACACGTGTAAATACTTTTTCCTTTTTATATCCAATATATTGAAAGTCCCTATCGACCATGAAGGTATAGGGACTTCGTGTCATTCTTTATTTGCTTTCGTTAATTTCGATAATGCTTTAGATGCGGCTTGTTGTTCGGATTCTTTCTTTGATCTTCCCATACCTTCACCTAGCATTGCATCGTTCATATACACTTCTGAAACGAATTGTCTATCGTGTGCTGGACCTCGTTCATCAATAATACGGTAGCTAAGATGTCCCATACTTCGTTGTTGGATGTATTCTTGTAGTTGTGTTTTAAAATCAATGACCTGAGGCTTACCTTCATTGTTCAATTTACACAAGACATACTTCTTTAAGAAATGTCGAACGGCTTCCAATCCTTGATCTAAGTAAAGTGCTCCAATAAACGCTTCAAAAACATCTGCTAATAAAGCTGGACGAGATCTTCCTCCCGTCATTTCTTCGCCTTTACCTAGCAAGACATAAGATCCAAAGCCTAACGATTGTGCAAATTCAACTAACGAAGGTTCACATACGATAGATGCTCTAAGTTTCGTTAATTCTCCTTCACTATAATTTTTGTATTTGTTATACAAATATTCGGAGACCGTTAACTCTAATACAGCATCACCAAGAAACTCTAATCGCTCATTATCTTGAAATTTATTCATCCGATGCTCATTCACGTAAGAAGAATGAGTGAATGCTTGTTGCAAAAGCATCGGATGCTGGAACGATATATCTAGTTTTTTTTGCAGTTTCTTAATATTTCTATTCATTGATTTCCTCCTCTCCACTCACTACTCATACGTGTTCAAATGGAGAATAAAAAGAACCACTCTGTGCGATCTATAAAGGTGCAATTACTCATCATATTTTTTTAATATAATTGTCGCATTATGACCACCAAAACCGAAGGAGTTGGATAATGCTACTTCCACACCTTGTTCTCTCATTTGGTTTGGCACCACATCAAGATCACATGAAGGATCTTGTTCATCCACATTCATGGTAGGAGCAATTTGTTGATGTTGCAAAGTTAAAGCACATATAATGGTTTCAATACCACCCGCTCCACCTAACAGATGGCCCGTCATCGATTTTGTAGAACTAACAGCAACATGTTGTGCATGTTCCCCAAATGCCGACTTAATTCCTTTTATTTCAGATAAATCTCCTACGGGAGTAGATGTACCGTGAGCATTAATATAGTCCACATCAGAAACAGAGATTTCAGCATCAGCTATTGCATTTTTCATTGCACGAGCTGCTCCATCTGGATCTGGATCTGTCATATGATGTGCATCACCGCTCATACCGTATCCGATCACTTCTGCAATAATATTTGCACCACGTTTTACCGCGTGTTCTAGTGATTCTAATATGAGTACACCTGCACCCTCACCCATGACGAATCCATCACGATGAACATCGAATGGTCGGCTTGCTTTCTCAGGCTCATCATTTCTAGTAGACATCGCTCGCATGGAACAAAAACCAGCCATACCAATAGGCGTAATGGTTGCTTCTGCCCCACCACATATCATAACGTCTGCATCTCCACGTTCAATCGTACGGAAAGATTCGCCTATTGCGTTGCTCCCTGTTGCACAAGCAGTGACGACAGTCGTATTTGGTCCTTTCGCACCAGTATGAATCGATACACTACCAGAAGCCATATTGGCAATCATCATCGGAATTAAGAAAGGGCTAACTCGCTTAGGACCTTTTGTCATTAAAATTTCATGTTGTTTTTCCAATGTTTGAAGTCCACCGATACCAGATCCAATGATAACCCCTGTTCTCTCAGGAATAGATTGTTCTCCGACTTTAAGTTCTGCATGTTTTAATGCTTTTTGAGCCGCAGCTTCAGCAAAATGTACGAAACGATCCATCTTTCGTGCATCTTTTTTTTCTACATAATCAAGCGGATCAAAATCTTTAATGCTTGCTGCGATCTTAGTGTTATAATCGGCTGTATCCATATGTTCAATGAGAGATATCCCAGATTTTCCATTTATTAAATTTTCCCAAAACAAATCTAAATCATGACCTAAAGAAGTTATAGCACCCATTCCGGTTATTACAACTCTATGTTTCATTTTTAACCACCTCAATATTTATGAACCAACCATTAATAAATGGGGGTTATATCTTGTCAACCTTTTTTATATGTGATGAAAAGATAGAATCTTATACTATGGTGAGTATAAGATTCCGTCTTCTATAATTGGAAATGGAATCAAACGGATCATATCTCCATCCGATTCCTACATCTACACGTTTACGTTTTACAGAGCGATAATCATTACTTCTGTTGAGATTGTATGTAATTAAGCACTTCTCCTACAGATGTAATTTTTTCAGCATCCTCATCTGAAATTTCCATATCAAATTCTTCTTCTAGTTCCATGACTAGTTCTACGATATCTAAAGAGTCTGCCCCTAAGTCATCTTTAAAAGAAGCTTCCGGGGTTACCTCTGCTTCGTCTACTCCCAGCTTATCAACGATGATACTTTTTACTTTATCCATCATGTCTGCCATTTCCGGTTCACCTCCTTCATGTATTATACGAGAATACGTCCTATCTTACCAGTCCAAAAACTATATAAGTTGAATGAACTTGTTCAACCAACTTATTACCGCTAATCATAAGATGGAAAAATCTTGTTACAACCTTTACGCTTGGCTACTGAGGCGTAAACTTGTATATCATGATTTCTTCATTTTTATACAGCGTTACATGTAAAGGCCACCATCCACTACAATCGTTTGTCCTGTAATATAAGAAGCATCGTCTGATGCTAAAAATCGAACGGTTTTTGCTATTTCTTCTGGTTGCCCCATTCGCTGAAGTGCCACTTGTTTCAGCATGCTTTCACGCACTTCTGGCTGAAGCTCATCGGTCATATCTGTTTCAATAAAACCAGGCGCTATGGCATTTACCTGTATGCCTCTCAATGCCAACTCTTTGGCTGCAGCCTTCGTCAAACCAATTACGCCTGCTTTCGCTGCGACATAATTTGCTTGACCTAAATTCCCAGATATACCGACCACAGAAGAAACATTAATAATCTTCCCTGATTTTTGTTTCATCATGTAACGTGATACGGCTTTAATACAATGGAAAACACCTTTTAAATTTGTATCTACTACAGCATCAAATTCAGTCTCTTTCATTCTCATTAATAAGTTATCTCTTGTGATACCCGCATTATTAACTAGAATGTCTATTTTACCGAACTGCGAGATGACTTCCTTTATCATAGCACCAACTTGTTCACTGTCTGCAACATTGGCTTGGATTTTCTCGGCTTTTCTATCTAGAGCACGTATTTGCTGCACCACTTCTTCTGCTGCCTGTTCATTGCCACCATAGTTGACCACGACATCTGCACCTGCTCTTGCTAATTCCATAGCAATGGCACGACCGATGCCTCTAGAAGCACCTGTAACTAGTGCTACTTTCCCTGAAAGCATTGTTCCAATCCCCCTTGAATTCATTTTTCCGATCATTTCTTCCTTATCTTATATAGATATACTTTTATTCCTTAGACGACTGAATGGCGGCAACGTCATGAATAGCATGAATCTTAACAGATCGATCAATCTTCTTCACTAATCCCATTAACACTTTTCCAGAACCTATTTCATAGAACGTATCCACACCTTGATTTAGTAACGTGTTAACAGAATCTTCCCACTGCACAGGAGAAACGACTTGTTCTACTAAAAGCTTCTTCATGTCATTACCTTCTGACAACGCTTTTGCTGTTACGTTTGATATTACTGGAATAGATGCATCCTTTATTTCGACCTCATCTAAATATTGTCCTAAACCGCTAGCAGCGCTCTTCATTAACGATGAATGGAATGGTCCACTTACTTCAAGCGGTATGACTCTTTTAGCTCCACTTTCTTCTTTTGCACGTGCTTCTACTGCCGCTACACCAGCTGCACTACCAGATACAACAATTTGTCCTGGGCAATTGACGTTAGCTAACTCCACAACATGACCTTCTTGCGTGATGTCTTGCGTCAACGTTAATAACTTGTCTTTATCTGCTCCAAGTACTGCTGCCATAGCACCTACACCAGATGGTACTGCTTGATCCATTAACTCTCCTCTTTTGCGAACAGTACGCACAGCATCTTCTAAGCTTAACGCTCCTGCTGCAACAAGTGCTGTATACTCTCCTAAGCTGTGTCCTGCTACAAAATCAGGTTGGATGTTGCTTTCTTTGAAAGCCTCCATAATGGCTAAGCTAGTCACCAGCAAAGCAGGTTGTGTGTGGTAAGTTTGTTTTAACGTTTCTTCTGGACCATTAAAAATAATATCTGTTAACGAATACCCTAATACTTCATCTGCTTTATCAAATATTTTCTTACTCTCATCGTACTGATCGTAAACATCTTTACCCATGCCTACTTTCTGTGCACCTTGACCCGGAAAAATAAATGCAATTTTACCCATCAACCATTCCCCTTCCTCTTCTCTTTCTTCTATCTACGTTACCAAATCAATACGGAAGCGCCCCATGTCAAGCCTCCACCAAAACCTACTAACACTAAGCAATCATTTTCTTTTATTTTTCCTTCTTCCCATGATTCTGCAAGTGCTACTGGGATAGAAGCGGAAGACATATTACCATAACGATCTAAATTCACAACACACTTTTCTTTAGGTAATTCTAGTCGTTCCACCGCTGATTCTATAATTCTCACATTAGCTTGATGAGGAATTAACAAGTCAATATCAGCTTTTTCCAATCCTGCTTTACTTAATGCTCCCTCTGCTGAACTACCCATAGCTCGTACGGCAAACTTGAATACTTCTCGACCTTCCATATGAATATAGTGCATTTTATTGGCAAGCGTCTCTTCTGAAGTAGGATGCAAAGATCCTCCAGCCGGTAACTTTAGCAAATCGCCTTTTGACCCATCCGAACCGAGTACAAAGGATTGAAATCCTCTTCCTTCTTCTACAGGTCCAAGCACCGCAGCGCCTGCACCATCTCCAAACAACACACATGTATTTCGATCAGTATAATCTGTTATTTTAGATAGGCTTTCCACACCAACAACAAGCGCATAACGATAGGAACCGTTGGCTATAAAATTAGAAGCAGTAGATAATCCGTATATAAATCCAGTACATGCTGCTGCCAGGTCAAAGGCAGCTGCCTTTGTAGCACCAAGCTTACTTTGCAAAATATTTGCAGTAGACGGGAAGGACATATCTGGCGTCACTGTCGCAACCACAATCAAATCTAAATCTTCTGCTTTCATGTTCGCACGCTCTAATGCTTGGTTCGCTGCATGCAACGCCAAGTCTGAACTTGCTTGATCTTTAGCAGAAATTCTACGTTCACTTATTCCCGTTCTCGTCTTGATCCATTCATCATTTGTGTCCACCATTTTTTCTAAATCACTGTTTGTCAATACAGTATCAGGAACATATTTTCCTAGCCCTAACACGCCTACAGGAATTTGATTCATGACGGTCATTCACCCCTTGTAATTTTAGACGTAATCACATCCACAACTTTCGTTTGGTGTGCTTTGATTGCATTTCCCACTGCATTTTTAATCGCTGTAGCATTCGAAGAACCATGACATTTCAAACATATGCCATCTAGACCAAGAAGCGGCGCTCCGCCATATTCGTTATGGTCCATTTGACTTTTTATATTCATGAGGCCACGCTTCAACATCAGCGCTCCCATTTTGCTAAACATATTTTTAGTGAGTTCCTCTTTTAAACGAGAAAAAAGAAGTTCACCTGTTCCCTCCATCGCTTTTAACATCACGTTGCCAACGAATCCATCACATACCATCACATCACAATTTCCTTGTACCACATCTCTGGATTCTACATTACCTATAAAATGAATAGGTGCTTCTTGCAGCAAAGGATATGTTTTCTTGATCAGATCATTTCCTTTTTTCTGCTCTGAGCCTACATTCAGCAAACCAACCCTTGGTTTAGACAAGTCATCTACTAAATGTCTATACATGCTTCCCATCACAGCGTACTGATACAAATGCTCTGGTGCTGCATCCATGTTAGCCCCTAAATCTAATGCCATGACACCCTTTCCATCCGCAGTGGGAATCATAGAAGCTAATGCAGGTCTTTCTACTCCTTTGATACGTCCAATAATGAGCACTCCAGTACTCATTAATGCCCCCGTATTACCGCATGAAATCATCGCATCGACTTCTTTTTCTTTTACCATCTTTCCAGCAACGACCATGGAAGCATTCTTTTTACGACGTACAGCCCGTACAGGCTCATCATCTGGTAAGATAACTTCTTCCGTATGATGAATGTGAATGTTAGAAGGGAAATTGGTCTCTACCTTTTCTATCTCATTCTTATTTCCAACTAGCACAATATCGATGTCATTCCATTGTTTGGCTGCTTGCAAAGCTCCCTCTACATTAATGTGAGGTGCATGATCGCCTCCCATGGCATCTATTGCAACTTTCATGTTGTTCCATCCTTTCTCCGTTACTTATTTCCGTTGTCTTCACTACGATATACAACGAAGTCGCCATGAAACACCAACTCGTCATTTACATATGTATTAACTTCTACCTTTGTCTTATCTTGCTCATTATTCGACGATTTCACAGATGCTTTTGCGATACATTTCTCTCCAAGTTGAACAGATCGAACGAAACGAATGTGTGCACTAGCCGTTAACGCAATCTCATCGTCAATGACAGCGATGGCAAGTGAATTTGCCTGTGCAAATACGTAATGACCTCTTGCAATACGATTACGAGAAAAAACATGAGATTCTTTTATTTCAAAGATAGATATCCCACTCTCGTCGAGCTGCAGATCAATAATTTCACCTATAATTTCATCTGGCGGCAAGGAACGCACTTGATCGTATGTTTGCTCCGCCATACTCTTCATTCTTTCTCTTAATTCAGGTATACCAAGTTCCATGCGATCTAATCGAATAGTTTGAATACTTACCTGAAAACATTTCATTAATTCTTCATCTGTGATAAAAGGATTATGTTCAATTTTTTCAACTAAATGTTGCTGCCTTTTTTTCTTCGGGAGCTTGCTGATCTTGAGCACCACCTTACACATGCAAATCGTTCTAGCGTGTCTTACTTCTGCTATTATTTGAAACTGTATGATACAGTTTGAATTCTTTTATTACCAGGTACTAATAGTAAGTATATATAAAAAAAGGCCATTTGTGAAGCATTTTTTTGTATCCAGTTAAAATAAAAGCCAAACAATACTTGTTATATATACAAAAAAATAGCACCTCATCTTAGATGAAGTACTACGTGTTTTGTTACCTTATTTTACGATTTCTCTTCCTTTGTAATGCCCACAGCTTTTGCACACACGGTGCGCTATTTTCATTTCTCCACAATTATCACAGCTTACCATACCTGGTGCTTGTAATTTAAAATGAGTACGACGCATATTACGACGAGTTTTAGACACTTTTCTAAAAGGTACTGCCATTCTTTCCACCCCCTTAATGAAATCAATACATAGTGTTCATTCATCAAAAAATCTTTTTAATTTTTCTAGCCTAGGATCAATTTTCACTTGTTGTACATCTGTGTCTTCCAGTTCTTCTACACTATACGTTTTTAACAATGCCTCATCTTCTTCCTTTGGGTTCTTGCAAATAGGAACGAGAGGGAACTGTAATATGAGTTGTTCTTCTATATAAGGGACTAAATCAAACGTATCGAATTCAATCCACTCTATATCTTCATCTTTCATCGTTTGAGCCTGTGATGTTGTAAACATCTGATGAAATGTATAATGTAAATTTTCATTAAAATGAACTAAAGTGCGAGCACATATAAATGTAACTGTAATCTGACACTGTCCACTAACTTGTACCATACCTCTGTTGTATTCTGCTGTTAAATGCAACTCCAACGGAGTAGCAGAAACGATTTCTGGCATTTCGTCGACAAGATGTTGAACATTAAGTTGCTTATTGATTTCTAGCGGTTTATTTCTAACTGCTAATTCTTTTACATTAATCCGTAATGTTGACACTAGTAATTCACCTCAAACAAACAAAGTAATTATACCGATAATACCTCCATTTTGTCAATCATAACTGTTTCATGCTATAGTAAAAAATATGAAAACGACGAGTTAGCGTATACTCAATACATATTCTACAGGGAGGTAATATGAACACAGTCGGTATTATTGTTGAATATAATCCTCTTCATAATGGGCATGTACATCATTTCCAACAAGCAAAACAAACAGCAAACGCGGATGCAGTCATTGCGGTCATGAGCGGAAATTTTCTTCAGCGTGGAGAACCTAGTATCGTCAATAAATGGGCAAGAACAGAAATGGCTCTCCATATGGGGGTTGATGTTGTCATTGAACTTCCTGTTATGTTCGCTTCTCAGCCTGCAGAATGGTTTGCTTATGGTGCAGTGTCTGCACTACACGCTACTGGCGTAGTCCAGCATTTGTGTTTCGGAAGCGAAAGCGGTGAAATAGAATGGATCAAACAGCTTGCGAAACAACTCAGTCAAGAGCCTGAAAAGTTCAAGCAAAAATTACAGCAAACATTAAAACAAGGCATCAATTACCCACAAGCTTACAGTCAAACAGTACGTGAATTTTCCATGGTAAATACACCCATAGCACAACTAGTACAGCCCAACAATACACTTGGATTACACTATTGCATTGCACTAGAAAGATTGCAAAGCAGTATCAATCCGCTTACGATTGCAAGGACAAACGCAGATTACAACCAACAAGACATTACACATCAAAACATTGCAAGTGCAACCGCAATAAGAAAACATATGATGAACGACATACATTCCCTTAAAGAAGTTCAAGATTACATGCCTCACTATACGTATGACATTTTAAAAAAAGAATGGGAACAAGGACGAGCCCCAATGGACTGGGAGCAATTTGCCGCTCCACTTTTCCATATCCTTACTGTGTATTCTTCGTATCAACTTCAAGAAATATACGAGGTACAAGAAGGATTGGAGCATCGATTAAAGCAATCTTTATTCCAGTTGGAAGCACCGTCCGTTCAGCATTTATTATCCAAAATAAAAACAAAAAGATATACGTTAACCAAATTACAGCGTATGTTAGTTCGCATCTTATTACAACATTCCAAAGAGATGATCAATGCTAGCACACTTGCTCAAGGTGTACCGTATCTTCGTATACTAGGATTTTCAGAAAAAGGAAGAACATTACTAAAACAAATGAAGAAAACTGCCACAGTCCCTGTCATTACGAATGTAGATCGAACTTTCTCGACGATAGGACAACTTGATTTGCAAGCTGCTGCTGCCTATGCCCTTGCCTATCCTGAAATAAATCAACAAGATGTAAAAAGGGATTTTATACAAGCGCCATTACGGCGATAACAACATGACACATCCGTAGAATGCTGTTTACTTGCTCGCCATGTGGTCACGTATTTACGATTGTAGTATATGTCAAGTAAGGTGTCTCAACTTAGATTTTGCAAAAAATCAATCGCTTCCTGTAACGATTTCACGGGTACCAGCTGCATATCCGTCTCTAGATCGTTCCATTTCTCCAAAGCTTCTTCATAATTGGATGGAGGACACAAAAATATTTGTGCTCCTTCTTCATGCGCAGCCACGATTTTATGCTTTATACCACCTATTGCTCCAACTGCTCCACTGTCACTGATCGTTCCAGTTCCAGCAATCTCATACCCTTTTGTAATATCTTCTTCCACCAACTGATTATATATTTCTAGAGAAAAAATTAACCCAGCGGAGGGGCCTCCTATCTTCTCCACGTCAAACATGACTTCATGATCGGGGCTATCTGGTTTAATTTCTTGGACATCTACTAATTGAACCCCCATGAGCGGACGACTTTCACCATCTTGAGAAGACGCTAATGTTAACGTTACTGACTGTGATTCGTTATTTCTTAGGAAATAAACTTCCACCGCATCTCCAACACTCTTTGTATTGATATATGAAATTAATTCATCCACATTGGTCATATTCACATCATCAATTTGCGTAATGTCATCTCCACCTTGCAATTTTCCATCGGCAGGATAGCCAGGAACAATGCTGTTTACCCTCACACTTTGCTCTAACAAAGCATAAGGAATGTTTGCCATATCGTATGCCGCTGCAATCGCATTTTGGTGTGAACTCCTCATTAAAGTAAGTTGACGTTGAATATAATTTTCATCAGATTCGTTTGTCTTTTCATAAATATCCATATTAGGATGCACGCCTGCGTATATCAAATAAAAAACATTGACACTTCTACTGGAAGCAACGGTCGTTAACATCAGTGAACCTTCCTCTTCTGTGAATCCATCTTTCACCTCAATCATAGACTGTACTTCTTGCGCGCTACCTGGCTGGGAAACAGCATACGGGGTTTCTATAAACCACAAGAGTATAAAAATGAATGCAAAAATAATCCATCTCTTTTGCATTCTATTTTGATTCCAACTACGCATCGCTTCACTCCCTTTTATTCACGATTCTCTTTTATATTAATTCGCATACGTAAATCTGATGTAACGTATGATGTAGTAAGCTTGTCAAAACAAGTGGAAAGGATGAATGAGCATTGACCACACAAGTACGAGGTTACATCCATACGCTCTTATTAGCCGTTGTCTCCATTATGGTGGTGTTAAATATTTTCATGAATCCCAAACTAACTTTTGAAGCCTCGTTGCAGTCGCTACAAATTTGGTGGGAGATTATTTTCCCTGCTCTGCTCCCTTTTCTTATTTTGACAGAAATATTAATGGCTTTAGGATTGCTTCATACCATGAGTAAAAGTTTCGAACCTTTAATGACAACATTATTTCGTTTACCAGGCATCGCAGCCGTGATAATGGCCACAGGATGTATTGCGGGGTATCCCGCTGGGGCAAAAATGACTGCCACCTTAAGACAGCATCACTTCATCACTAGACAAGAAGGAGAAAAATTACTTATCCTATCGCATATGACAAATCCAATTTTTATCATTATGGTGATTGGTGTCGGCTTTTTACAACATAGTCCATACGGTTGGTTGTTATTGATCACACATCTATGCTCGGTGTTCATCATGACTATTATACTGAAATATATATTCCATTCTTCTACTACCCATGATAACCACCCAACATTAAAACAACATGAAGTACTGGCTTTTTTGAATGCCAACAAAACGTTGAGCTTCGGTAAAGTGCTAGGGGATGCCGTATCCAATTCTATACAAACGTTAATGTTGATCGGCGGTATTATGATGTTTTTCTCTGTAATGATACAGATGATTACTATTTCGTTCACTCCTGCACCATGGACAATTCCATGGATAAGTGGTGCTTTAGAAATGCACCTAGGCGCTTATTTTACAAGTGTTAACATACAGCATCATCCTGTGCTTCAACTTGCTATCCTCTCTGCTATAGTGACTTGGAGTGGACTGTCTACACTCATGCAAGTGCGTGCCATCATATCTAACATCGATCTTCGTTTTTCCGTATTTGTTGTATTTAAAAGTATACAAACTATCATTGCATTTATGTTGATGTGGATACTGTATCCTGCCTTTACTTATCTTTGGGATCAGAGTAATACGGTTGCAGTATCTACTCAACAAGTCATCAGAGAAAACTTTGCTGTACCATCTCCATTTACCATTGCATGCTATAGCTTGTTAGCCTTTACTGCATTACTATGCTTCATGTCATTAAGTTCTTATCTTATTTCCATTTTTAACAGTAAAAATCAATGACGAATACATCAATCTTTACTTTTATATTTTTGTAGTAATGCTTGCTCAACTGCTGGTGGCACTAAATCTTTAACGGAGCCATTGTATTTTGCAATTTCTTTGACAATACTAGAGCTTAGAAAGCTGTATTGTGGCAATGTCATCATGAAAAAAGTTTCAATCTCATCACTTAACTTATGATTCGTAGAAGCGATTTGCATTTCATATTCGAAATCTGATATGGCACGCAAACCACGAATAATAACGTTGGCCTCTTTATTTTCCATATAATGAACGAGCAATCCGCTGAAATGCTCCACTTCTACATTAGGCAAATCTTCTACCACTTTAGTTATTAACTGTGTTCTCTCTTCTACTGTAAACAAAGGATTTTTATTGTGATTATTTAAAATCGCCACGACTAAACGATCGAACTGTTTTGCCGCCCTTTTAATAATGTCTAAATGTCCATTTGTAATGGGATCAAAGCTACCTGGGTATATAGCAATACTAGGATTGCAAGGAACTGTATGCATCATTTTATTTTCACCTCAAATTATTTCCGTATGCTTATAAATTGAAATGGCAATATCTCCATATGTAAGCTCTCGTATACGATGCAACTCACCAATTTGTTGTGGATATTGATGTTTTGCATCATGTTCGATCACCACGGTTGAATCATTAGCGAGTAACTGTTTTTGCTGCATCTGTTCTAATAATTCGTCCATATTTTTCATACGATATGGAGGGTCCAAGAAAACGAGCTGAAACTGTACCTCTCGCTTATGTAAAGCATTCAAAGCTCTAAACGCATCATTACGATATATTTCAGCCTGTTGTTCAAAGCCAGTCACCATAATGTTATGTTTTACAACTTCAATACTTTTCCTTTCTGCATCGACAAAAATGGCTTTCTTCGCACCTCTGCTTAACGCTTCGATACCTAAAGAGCCTGTACCAGCAAATAAATCCAGTACTATTTCGTCAGAAAAATATGGCCCAATTACACTAAATAAAGACTCTTTCACCTTGTCTGTTGTTGGTCTGGTATTTTGCCCTGGCACTGCTTTTAATACCCTACCTCTTGCTTCACCAGAAATTACTCTCAATATTATTCACCCTTTAATCTTGTCTCGATGTATACGCTTTCTTCATGGTCTTCCATACAAAATATTCTTGTTTATCGTATCACAACTCAATTCGATTTTAAAAGACAAAAAAATTGTAAGGGATGAAATATTTCTTTCCTTCACTTTATATGTTGTACTTTGCATGTATCTCCATGTATATTTTTCACATTACAGTACATAATGAATATATCGACATTATAAAATGTCGTTGACAACCGCGGAGAAGACTTACGTTTCCCCATAAGCTCTTCATCCGGTTTCTCCTCTCCCATGAAAGTGTTTGATACATTAAAATATCAGACACCATATTGCCGCAGGATTTCCCTGCGGTTTTTTTTGTGCTGCGAAAACTATAGGCACATTACTACCCTTCATGCCATATAGTGTAATAGTAAAAGGAGGAGGAGGATACGAAGTGAGTATTCATGTGAACGAAGGAAAAATGATGGACTGGGATTTAATCGAACTGAATTTAAGAAAATTACAAGAAACACATCCTGACAAAAAACAAATGTTACAGCAACAAATTAACCGTATTCAATCACTCCACGATAAAAAGCAAAAAACATTACACTCACAAATCACCATTCCTCAAACTTCAACCCTACACCATTTACTACAAAATATAACCTTAATACAAGATGACAATCCAAACCTTACAACCACAGCTGTTGATCCAGTGGAAGAACATACAAAAACAGAACAGATGACGATCTGCTCTGATGATCATATTCAAAAAAATGATAAGAAAGATGAGGACGATATCATGCAATTACAAGAAATTGATGTAAAGGAAAATCACAAGCCATCTACCCCAGAACCATCCATAGATACGGAGGAAAAAAAGAAAAAAATAATGGCGGAACAAATGAAGCGTATTAAAGAAATGCGTGAAAATAATTCCCAACTTATGAAAGAAGGAAGGGTCGCAAGTTTGTCTTTGTTAGATTTTGCAGCGGAGCAATTCAATTATACGATGAAAGAAATGAATCATCATATTGATAAATTAGAAGAACTCGTGCAGCAAGTTACTATTAGCCAAGAGGCAAAAGACGGGCTACAAGTTATGGATAAAAAAGGAAATAACCTCCCATCAAAAATGAAATCAGCAAAGCGACAAAGCAGTAAGAAAAAAAAGCAGACAAAGCAAGATGTTTCTATGGAAAATAAAGCATTGCTAGCCGAACTAGAAAAAGAAAAAGAAAAAGAGTCCGAAGTACCAGCTGAACAACTCCCACAATCCATAGAAGTGCCAACAGAACAAGAACTTCAATTTCAGCAAGAACTAGAAATACAAAGAGAAATAGAAGCACAAAGAGCAATGAATGAAGCACAAAAAGAACTAGAAAAGCAAAGGGAATCAGAGATACAAATAGAATCAGAAAAAGCAAAAAAAAGAGTGAATCATGATTCCACTCCTAAAAAAACAAATTTCAACACTTCATTAGCTAGTCGCTATAGAAAAGAAATTCGTACCTTCCAGAAAATATTAGATGGACATAAGGCGAAGATGAAGCGAAAAAATATGGAGACACATGATCGATTGATATTAAAAGCAAAAATAGGTAAAATCACGCAAATGCAAACGAAGTTAAAACATAAACTACATGTATTGGAAGAACAATATACGAAAGAATATATGTAGATTTGAAGGTTTGGCTATTTAATTTGTAGTCAAGTAATATACAAATTTACTATGTAACTGTGCTTTTATGTACTCCCACATCATCACACTTTGATGATGATAACCACGACAACAATATTTTGCTGTTATCCCGTGCTCATCTCTTTTTTGCTGGTACACACCTATCCCATTTTTCTTTAGTGTTTGACGTAATTTGTAAAAATCTTTATACACGTGGTGTTCCATACTACGCAATTGAGAGATATAAGCATCCCCCATCTTTAATGAAGTCTTTTGCAGTTTTTGTATATCATGATGAAGCACATCGATGATGACGGGGAAAAGAATATACTCTTTTACTTGATACAATTCTCTTTCACTCAACTTTGCTGCAATTTTATTCCCCTCCCTTTCATTACATCATATGGTCATATCATTATGATTAGTATAGAACATATATTCCTATTTTAAAATGATAAAGTGAAGGTAATTTTTTCTACCTTAATACATAAAAAAATTCCCTTCGTTCGAATACAACAACCGAAGGGAATACATGTGTGTTTCATTTTATTTTTTAAATACTTTTTGTGTTAACGATAATAAACCTGGCAACACAATAGGAAGTAGAACAAAAGTCAATAGCATAAGTCCAATGATGACAATGGTTGCGATTTGAACCAACACCACAACTCCAGATGGATACATGGCTGCAAAAGTACCACATAAAATAATTGCGGCAGATATAATGACGGTACCCATCTTCTTCATTGCATCTACCATGGCCTCTACTGGTGAATTTAATTCAGACTCTCTGTAGCGCATCATTATAAAGATACTATAATCTACCCCTAACGCCGTAATCATGATAAAACCATAGAAAGGAATAGCCCAGTTCATGCCTTCCAATCCTAACAAATCTGGAATAAATAATTCCGTTATCGTAAGAGCCGTGAAATAAGTTAAGATTAAAGAAACAATAATGAAAATAGGCATCCATATTTCACGTAAAATCACAATAAGGATAACGAAGATAGCACTTAGCATTAATATAACGGTACGTGTGAAATCGCCTTGAGAAATAATATTTAAATCGTGGTTAATTGCAGATACTCCTGCAATACCGACCTCTAGCTGTTCCATATTGTAATAGGCTAGCTGGCTATCTATCGTTTGCTGCACTTGCTCTATGATTTCCATCGCTTCGAAAGAATAAGGATCTTGTTCTAATTCAACGGAAATTTTCGTTATACTACGATCTTCTGACATGTATGCATCTAGTGCAAGTTGAAACTGTTCATCTTCTAACAACGCTTCAGGAATGTATATTTCATCGGATGGCGCTTCTGCTAGTTCTCCCAGATACTGATTCGCTTCCGATAAACCACCAGAGATTTCATTTAAACCTTCCGTACTTTGCATTAATCCATCTTGCAGCGTACCAAGCTGTTCCTCTAGTTGTTGCAATCCATCACTTAAAGCGGCCTGTCCTTGCTCAATCTGTTTGACACCATTATTGATTTGCGTCATGTTGTTGATCACTTGTCTTTGGCCACCACTTCCCTGCTGTAAACCAGCTTGTAAAGAAGATGCCCCTTGTTCTAATTGCTCTGCACCTGCTATCAGTGACTGCTGTGCTTGCAATATACTTTCCATTCCTTCATTCCCTTGTTGCAACGATGCATTAACTAAAGCAAACTGAGCATTTAGTTGTTCCAATCCACTACTTATCTGAGTGATCATCGTTTTTAACTGTTCCATACTGGAAACTAGTTGTATATACGATTCATCATTACTCAGATCATGTCCTTCTTCCACTGCATCTGCCTGTTGTTCCATTACCGTTAGTAAGGATTGCATCGCATTCATTTGCTCTTGCATTGCGACATAATTATCTGCTAACGTCACATAACTACTCTCTATTTGCTGAAAGGAACTGCTCAGTTGCCCAATGGATTGCTCTGTTTGTTGTAAACCTTCTTTCAAACTAGCAGCTCCACTTACGAGTTGTTCCGCACCTGCAACCCCTTCATTCAAGCCACCTTCTATTTCTATCAACGCATTATTGACTAAAACCAAGCTCTGCCCCACTTGTTTTGTCGCTTCATTTAATTGATCTACACTGGAAAAATCTTCTGTCGGAGCTTGTGCTAATCCTTGCTCTGCCTCTGAAAGTCCAGATGACACTTCAACAATTCCATCATTGGCTAACTGTAAATTGTCTTGCAATGTGGAAGTTTGGTCCGTTACGTATAATGCTTCTAGTACTTCCCCTTGCGGTCTTGTAGGTCCGTATACCGTCTTGACGCCTTCAATATTGTCAATAGAAGCGGAAATACTTTCAATTATCGTTAAATATTCATTACTATCCATCGCTTCATCAGCAGACAATAATACCGTTGTAGGCATTGATTTTCCAGCTGTAAATTGATCCGATAGAATACGAAATGCTTGTATAGATTCGTATGATTGATCTACCTCATCAATACTGTTGAATGAAACATCACCTTCATATACAAAAAATACACTACCTACAATGATCAATATGATGATAACAGACACAATCGGACGCTTGACACTAAAAGCACCCAAACTCTTCCAAGATCTGCTCTCTCCATGTCCTACGGCTTTCTTTGAAGGCCAAAACATAAATTTACCCATGATAGACATGAAAAATGGCATGAAAGTAAACAGTTGCAAAATTAATATGATCGCTGCAATAGCTACAGCAACAGATGCTTTAAAGAAAGAAAATTGTGCAAATCCGAGTATCCCAAATGCGATCGCAATCGCAATACCGCTATAAAGAATCGTTTTGCCCGCAGTACGATATGTCGTCTTCACCGCTTCTTTCACTGATTCATTTTTAGCCAATTCTTCTTTAAAACGACTAAATAACAAAATATTATAGTCTGTACCAATACCAAACAGAATAAGGACTAAAAACGTTTGCGTTGTAGTGGAAAAAGGAAAATTAAATGCATCCACTAAGTGAGCGACAACACCTAATGAAACCAAATACGTAAGCCCTACTGACAATAAAGAAACGATAGGTGTAACGACAGATCGAAATACAATGACTAATACGATAATGATAAATAAAACCGTAAATATTTCCGTCTTTTTAACACCTTCCTGCGATGTTTTTATCTGATCCGCAATAATAAGTTCATTTCCTGTCAAGTATGTGCCCAAGTCACCGACTTGCATATACCGCTCCACATCAGCTCTCACTTCATCTGCCGTTCGATTTAATTTATCTATGGATAAAGGCACTAATATCGTTGACTCATCTTCTGATACAAACTGCTCTTTCAAATCAGGCCTGTCAAAATGGGACAGCACACTAGAGATGCCAATATTTTCTTGATCAACTTTCCATTGCTGGACTTGTGTTTCAATGTCCTTTATCTGTTCAGAAGATAATCCTTCCTCTTCATGAAACACAACAACAATGTCCATGACATCTTGCCCGTTCGATGATTCATACTCGTTATTTAACTGTTCCCCATACTTGGACACATATCCATCAGGAATTTGCGGCTGCCCTTTCTCTCTGACCAAATCGTCTAAACTTGGCATCGTAATGAATAAAACCAACGCCAATATAACCCACATTAAAACGAGTGGCCACTTCATCTTCAAAATCACATTCATCTGCATATTCCTCACTTTACATTTTTGTTGTTCATACCATAAAGATAACAACAAAACCTAAAGCAAAAGTGAAACAATAATAAAGAATCATAAAAAAATAAACAAATTCTTCCTACTCCATATACAAAGGAATACGGATGATGATAGAAAGGCCTCCTTCAGAAGTAAGCGAAGCTTCCACTTTTCCACCATGTTTTTCCGCAATGGATTTAGTTATCGCTAGCCCTAAACCTGTGCCTGTCTCTTCGCTACGACGTGACTTATCTACCGTATAAAACTTTTGAAATAAATAAGGTAACTCTTGTTTCGGAACACCATGCCCGTTATCTTCTATACTCATGACGACGTCATCACCATGTTGATAACCATGCAAACGAACTAATAAATCTTTGTGCTCTGCGTGACGTACGGCGTTACCAATAATATTTGCAAACACTCTTCGCAACATCTTCTCATTGGCAAAAATAAAGACATCATCAGACAAATCATGTTGTGACCTACATGCATAACCTAAACCCTCGAGCTCTGCTTCGTATTCTTCACAAATGGATCTAAAAAATGAAGCCATATTCACTTTTTTCTGCTCCATTTGCTCCAATTCTAATTCGTTTTTAAAAAAGAGAGAAAATTCTTGAATAAGCTGCTCCATGAAATCGGTCTTTTTTTCCATCAGCATGATATATTCTTGTTTTTGCTTTTCTGAAGGAGCGTTGGATTCCATTAACTCCAAAAATCCTTTCATCGATGTTAACGGCGTTTTCAAATCATGAGCAATGGCGGCAATCATATTCATTTGCTCTGCATACGAGACACGAATTCTTTTTTCCATATCATTGAATCTTGTATATAACTCATGAATTTCATCTTTTCGATTTGTCGATAAAGGAGGAAGCTTTTGATATAAATTCACTTTTTTGAACCGTCGAATAAGATGATTTAGTGGTGTCGTAATTTTATCTTGAAAATATAAAATGAGCAGTCCAAAAGCAATAAACAACATTATTTGAAAAAAAACTAAAATATCCATTAACGCTTCTTGTAGCCCTAATTTTTTGCCATCTATTTCAAATGAAACCGTAATAAAATACTCTACTTGATTATTAATAATGATAGGAAACCAGCTATCTCTTGTTGTCCAACCACCAAAAGTTTGAGAATTAAACAATTCCATTTCAAAGTTACCATCTAGTAGTGTAATGTCGTACTCTTCCTGTTCTACGATCGCAGATAATTCACGTTCAATTTCTGCTTGATTCGGATGAATATTTTTGATACGCTCTATAATTTCATATTGAATGGTTTCCATTTCTCGTAGGGAATCGTAAATATCTTTGTTCACTGAATCATATACTGAAAACCGGATATACAGAAATGTAAAAATAAAAATAAGAACGATCACAATCAAAAATAATAAAGGAATATGAAATTTTAGCCTCATGACCGCAATCCCGTTTCCACGAACTTGTATCCCACACCCCATATCGTCTTAATACAGTCACACGTCTTTCCTATTTTTTTTCTAATGTTTTTAATATGCACGGTTACTGTATTTAAATCCCCAAAGTCATCTCCCCATATGCCTTGATAAATTTGTTCACGTGTAAATACTTGATTCGGGCGAGAGGATAAAAACTGTAAAATCAAAAACTCTTTCGTTGACAGATCCAACTTTTTTCCATCTGAAAACACTTCATATGTTTGGTCGTTTATTACAATACAACTATCCAAATTAGTGACAGGAGATACATGTTGCTGCATTCTTTTCAATTTTCGAAAGTGTGCTTTTATACGAGCCACTAGTTCCTGTATACTGAACGGTTTGGTCATATAATCGTCCGCTCCAAGTTCTAAGCCTACGATTTTATCTACATCTCTATCTTTTGCACTTAAAAGCATCACCGGCATATGGTATTCCTCTCTAATTTTTCTACATAATTCTAATCCATCCATTTCAGGCATCATAATGTCTAAAATAACAAAATCAATCGGATTAGATTTGATTACTTCCATAGCCTCTATACCCGTTGTTGCTGTCATGACATGAAAGTGTTCGAATGACAAACTATGTTCCAACAATGTTAATATTTCTATATCGTCGTCCACTGCCAATATCGTGTGAGCCAAAGGATTACCACCTTTTTATATAATAAAAATAAAAACAAAAGTATGAATAAAAATCAATAGAAAGACAAATGAACCAAGACAACCTCCTATAAAATCGTCATCTGTCCAATGTCACTAACCTATACAGACTAATGTACTGCCACATATGATACATCATCACCTATCCATTAGGCAATTTACATTTTTAATTTTAATGGGTATCAAAAAGCATGTTGGTTAGTAGTGGTATGTAGCGTCTTACTTAACCATCACGTTTTTACTTTAAAATACGATGGAGGTTAGTTCATTGGCTATCAAAAGAAAGAAAAGAAAAAAAAGATACCATAAAGGAAACTCGGTTCCATGTCCTCCGATACATGTTGACTATGACCCTATCCCGATAAAAAAAGATTTTTGCAACGCTAAAAGCAATGGGCGATGCGCGAAAGCATTTGGAAAAAACACGTTTGCAAATGGTGTAGCATCCTTCGCAAACGGACTAGATACATTTGCAAATGGTATTGCTTCACATAGTGAAGGTTGTTTCACAACAGCAAATGGAGATTGTTCCCACTCTGAAGGAAAGAAGACAAACGCGAATGGAGACCACTCTCACTCCGAAGGGAAAGAAACGCATGCATTAGGAGATACTTCTCACTCGGAAGGATATCAAACTCGTGCTTGTGGAGACTACGCGCACGCAGAAGGCAGCTTAACTCATGCAAATGGGCAAAGTGCTCACTCCGAAGGAGCTAAGACGATTGCGGATGGCGTTAATTCTCATGCCGAAGGGTATGAAACTCAAACAGTAGGAGATAACTCCCATGCAGAAGGAGCACATACCGTTGCTATCGGTATGAATTCTCACGCCGAAGGAGATTATACACAGACAATAGGAGATTGCAGTCATGCGGAAGGTTGCCATACTATTGTAGAGGGTGAATGTGCTCATGCAGAGGGAAGCAAAACATCAGCACAAGGGAAGTTCTCTCATGCGGAAGGTTGTGAAACCATTACGCTTGCAGAGTGTACTCACTCCGAAGGTTTTGGCACGAGAGCAGAAGAAGTGCAAGCACATGCAGAAGGACAATTTACCATTGCAAAAGGGGTTGCAGCCCACGCAGAAGGTGCAAGCAGTATTGCAGGTGGATCGGAATCCCATGCAGAAGGGGCCAACACCATGGCCATGGGAAATCAATCCCACTGCGAAGGGAATAATAATACCGCTAATGGAGAAGCATCACACTGTGAAGGAGCAAATAATTTAGCAGAAGGTGCACAGTCTCATTGTCAAGGAAACACAAATCAAGCAATAGGACGAAATTCTCACGCCCAAGGTGCGAATACGAGAGCAGAAGGAACAGAGTCACATTCCCAAGGTAATAATACGCAAGCTATAGGTAATCAATCCCATGCACAAGGGGCTGGCACTAGAGCTACGAGAGAACAAGCGCATGCACAAGGGCAAAATACTGAAGCCAGTGGAGTGGCTGCGCATGCACAAGGGGCAAATACCGTGGCCAGCGGACCACAAGCTCACTCATCAGGCGCAAATACTGTTGCATCTGGCAATCAGGCCATTGCTACTGGTTTTCGTACTGTTGCCGACGGTGCACAGTCCGTTGCTTTTGGAGATAATACGAATATAAATGGGAACGCTAGAACGATCATCATAGGAAGGAATGGATCTGCTAATGAGTCCAACTCCATTTTCTTGGTTAATGGCGCCATTCAAGCTAGAATTTCTGGGAACAGTGGTCAAGGTTGTTTCTTAAATGGTACATCAGTCGGACCATGTGACTTCGCTGAAATGTTCGAATCCTTTGATGGCAATAAGATCGATGTCGGTTATTTTGTCACCCTTGATGGCGAAAAAATTCGTAAAGCAACTGCAAGTGACCGTTACATTTTAGGTGTAACAAGTGCCACACCTGGTATGTTAGCAGGTTCCTATGATAATTGGCATGAATATTATGCAACAGATGAATGGGGTCGTGCTATTTATGAAGATGTGCTGGTGCCAGATCAATATGATGATCACGGCAATCTTATGGTCGAACAGCATGTGGAAAGACAACGCGTCGTCAATCCTGAATATAATGCTGAACAAACGTATATTCCTCGCCAAGAGAGAGATGAATGGAGTGCAGTCGGTTTAATTGGTCAGTTACGTGTTAGAGACGACGGCACATGTAGAGTGAACGGTTATTGCATGCCAAACGAAGAAGGTATTGCTACTGATGCTCCAACAGGTTACCGCGTCATGAAACGTACTGGAGACGAACAAATCCTTGTACTACTTACTGCTCCACAACAAATCATGAAATAATTCCAGTACAGCATGCAACATGTTCAAACTTTGCTTCATTGGACCTATTTACACCTATAATACCTATTGCACCTATTACACTTAAAATCAGCTTGATATAATGGTATTTCATTTACTTCTATATACGATAACCAATAACTCGTTACATGTTTCACCACAATATTGGTTATCGTATTCCATATATATGATTCTCATGCATTATTAGGTATGATATAGTTAATAATCATAACAATTATCCATTTTGCTTTATTACATTATTTCGGAGGACAAGTAGTGAAAAAAATTGTACGATTACTATTTAGTCGTTTTTTTATCATTAGTACGATCATCGTTGCACAAATAGCGTTTTTAAGTGTGATTATATCCGGTATATTGCAATACTCTTCACTCATTTATTCTTTGGTTCAGCTAGCTGCCATTGTGATGGTCATCATCATTATAGGTAACAATAACAACCCATCATACAAATTAGCTTGGTCCATCGTGATATTGATTTTCCCCTTACTAGGAGTAGCATTTTACCTTACATCGGTACACACTCCTTCCAGTGTAAGATTTAAACAAAAAATGAAGAAATATTTAAAATATCACACCAAACTATTAGATCATCATGAACACATATATGAAGAGGTTCCTCATATCGATCAACAATATATAAAAACATCTAAATTCATTAAAAATGCAGTAGGATATCCAATATGGAAAAATACGAATAGTACATACTTTTCAACTGGAGAAGCTTTTTTCGCAGAACATACGGCACAGTTGAAGAAAGCAAAAAAATTCATATTTCTGGAGTATTTCATTATTGAAGAAGGTGTCATGTGGAATACCACGTTAGAAATTTTAAAAGAAAAAGCTGCTGAGGGTGTCAAAGTATACTTACTGTATGATGATTTAGGCACGATTAATACCTTACCAGCCCGCTACGACAAAACATTGCGTGAAGCAGGTATTCATGTTGAAGTGTTTAATCCGTTTAAACCGAAAATAGATTTGTTAATGAATCAACGTGACCATCGTAAAATTACGGTTATTGATGGAAAAGTAGGCTTTTGCGGTGGATTAAATCTTGCAGATGAATACATTAATGTCATAGAGAAATACGGCCATTGGAAAGATACGGCTGTCATGATTGAAGGGGAGGCAGTGTCCAGTCTCATCTCTATGTTTCTTCAATTATGGAACTATACTTCGAAAAACGATCTAGCACCACAGCAGTTTTTAAACGAAGTTAGTGGAGTGAAATCAGATGGATTTGTTCAGCCTTTTGCAGACATACCGAAACATACGTGGGATGTATCAGAAAATACATATTTGAACATTATCAACAGGGCAACAAAGTATGTCTATATCACGACACCTTATCTGATCATAGATCACAATATGATGACTTCTTTAATTAGAGCTGCAAAAAGTGGAGTAGATGTGCGCATTATTACGCCTCATATTCCAGATAAAAAAATAGTCTTTATGACGACACAATCTTATTACAGAGCGCTTGTAGCAAACGGCATTAAAATATATGAATACACACCTGGGTTCATTCACGCCAAAATGATTGTAGCAGACGACACCATATCCGTTGTAGGAACGATCAATATGGACTATCGAAGCCTCTATTTACATTTTGAATGTGGGATTTTATTTATGCATTCCAACGTCATCTCAGCTGTCAAAGAAGATATATTAGAGACGATGAAAAAGTGTGAAGAAATGAACATGGACAAATTAAAAAAGACGCCATTCTATACGAAAGCAATTCATATTGTATTACGATTGTTCGCACCACTGATGTAAACGGTAAATGTTCATACAGAATGAATATAGTAGATAAGATCTCTATGATTCATAAAAAGCGGTAATAAGTGGAGAATATGTTCCCCAACTTATTACCGCTCACCATGCATATGAATTACCTTCACTCCATGACTGACATGAAAAGAAAATACACAATTAGAATAAAGATGTAAGCTGATGTACAATACAGTCTATTTAAACATAGAAATAATTTTAATTAAATGCAACGGGTTATTAGGATCAATTTTTTGATCCATAATAAAGCTCACCATATTTTGGCTTTGCTTTGGTCCAATCGTAACTCCCGTCGTTCTAGAAAGTTGTCTCACCATTTTCTTCAGTTGCACCTTGCTCTGTAAATCTGCTTTAGAGGCGGAACTAAAAATACCGATGATTTTGCCTCTCATCTTTGGCTGTTTTAACTTCTTTTTTACTTTATTAATAATTTCTTCATCTACACCGTATTCCTTATACCCTTCGTTAAAAAACATGTTCTTCACGCCTTCACCTTAAAATAACATCCATAGCTGGAGTAATTCTTTCACATTTATCCTATGTTTAAGCGTGAAAAAAGGTGAAGAAAGCATAAGCTTACTTTATCCAACACGTTATCAGTCCAATAAGCCACTTTGAAACATATCTTGTCGTTGCAGGAAATCACGCAATGAAGTATATTGTACATCGCTCCAAAACTGAGGTTGGTTCACAAGGAAAGAAGCATCTTCTCTGGCTTGTTCCAATAAGGCAAAATCATGCGATAAATCCGCTACATGAAACTCTGGCAATCCGCTCTGTTTTGTACCAAAAAATTCTCCTGGGCCACGTATTTCTAAGTCTCTTCTAGACACTTCAAAACCGTCATTCGTTTCCGTCATGACTTCCATTCGCTCTACTCCGGTTTCTGTCTTAGGGTCAGCAATTAAAATACAGTAAGACTGATGCTCCCCTCTTCCTACTCTCCCACGAAGCTGATGGAGTTGAGACAGTCCAAAGCGATCCGAGTCGTAGATAACCATGACCGTTGCATTTGGAACATCGACACCTACCTCCACTACGGTAGTAGACACTAGCACTTGTACCTTGTTGTCATGAAATTGCTGCATCACTTCTTCTTTTTCATCATTATGTAGTTGTCCGTGCAGTAATCCAATACGCAGTTGAGAAAATGTCATCTGCATCATCGCATGTAAGTCGATGGCGTTTTGCACATCTAATTTTTCAGATTCCTCAATGAGCGGGCAAATGATGTACGCTTGTCTTCCTGCCTTCACTTCTTTTTCGATAAAATGAAGGATACGTTCCAACATATCATGCTTTACCCAATACGTTTTGATCTGTTTTCTTCCCTTGGGCATTTCTTTCAACGTGGATACTTCCATATCACCGAATGCTGTGATCGCCATCGTTCTTGGAATAGGTGTAGCTGTCATCGTAAGCACATCCGGATGCATCCCTTTTCGCCTTAAAATACTGCGCTGATTTACACCGAAGCGATGTTGCTCATCCGTTACTACTAAAGATAAAGACCGAAAATATACATCTTCTTGAATTAATGCGTGTGTACCTACTACGATATGTGTCATCCCCATTTGTAGTGAGGCGATAACATCTTTTCTTTTTTTTGACGTCAAACTCCCTGTCAATAAAGCAACTTCTACTTGAAATGGAGCAAACCACCGCTGTAAAGATTGTAAATGTTGTTCCGCTAAAATTTCAGTAGGTACCATTAATGCAGCTTGATGCCCT
Organism: Longirhabdus pacifica; assembly: GCF_004115085.1. Classification (GTDB taxonomy): domain Bacteria; phylum Bacillota; class Bacilli; order Paenibacillales; family DSM-105158; genus Longirhabdus; species Longirhabdus pacifica. The sequence continues at coordinate 200,234 of NZ_QXJP01000003.1, forward strand.
GCTTTCACAGCTACAAAAAGAGCGATAGCGGCAACAATAGTTTTACCTGACCCAACATCCCCTTGTAGTAACCGATTCATGCTGTATGGGGATTTCATATCTCTCATGATCTCACGCAACACTTCTTTTTGCGACGAAGTTAAAGAGAACGGCAATGTGTCTAAAAAACTCACCACCGCTTGATTATCCACTTCATGAGCAATACCATCTGCCCGTCTCTTGTTAAGTGAACGATAAGCTTGTAACTTTAATTGGAATAAAAATAATTCTTCATAAGCCATACGCTCTCGTGCTTGTTTACCTTCACCCACAGAGCTTGGAACATGAAGGGCATAGATGGCTTCTTTTCGAGATAAAAAGTCGTATTTCTTCAATATGCTTTCAGGCAGCACTTCAGGAATGTGATCTTGATACTGCTCCAACGCTTGTGTAATCACTTTGATCATCCATTTTTGACCGATTTTTGCATTTAATGAATAAACAGGCTGCAATGTGCCGGCAACTTTGGAGTTCTCTATAGAGAACTCCGTTTCGGATACCGTTAATTGCAGCCTTTTTTGATCCCATTTACCTGATAAAATTAACTCACGACTAGGAGTTATTTTTTCTTTTAAATAAGCCTGGTTAAACCATACCGCGCTAATCAGCCTTTTTCCAACGTAAACTTTACAATAAAGTCTCGATTTCTTTTTACCAAAATGCTGCACGCTAGGTTGTGAGTATATGATGCCTTGTACCGTAATTTTTTCTCCATCGGTGACTTCGTGTAATTCCCGGAGGCGATAATCTTCGTATCGATAAGGATAATAATCTAATAAGTCCCCAACGCTTGATATGCCAAGCTGCTGTAATATAATACCTTTTTGGGAGCCAATCCCTTTTACTTGCTCAACAGAAATATTATAAATATTTTGCATAGCGTTCTGGATATAAAAACATACCTATAGTTCCTGGTCCAGCATGCGTACCAATAACAGGACCAACCGTTGTTTCTCTCGTATGTTTCACATTTAATTCCGTGTGTATCTTATCCATAACGAAGTGAGATAAGTCCGTATCTCCATGTGCAAACACAGCGATAACAGGTTCATCCCCAAAGTGATCTTTGTAATTTTGAACCACTTTCGCAACCGCTTTTTTCTGTCCTCTGATTTTATCTACAGACGTGACTTCACCTTCGTCATCAATAGACAGGATTGGCTTAATGTTTAGCAACGTTCCAAATAATGCAGCCGCTTTACCTATGCGACCTCCTTTTTGTAAATACTCCAAAGTATCTACGAAAAAGTACAATTGCATCTCTTCTCTAATTTCCTCAATCAATGGTATAATCTCACTGGATGATAGACCTTGTTTGGCTGCATTGACTGCTGCTATAACAAGAAACCCTGTTCCATAAGATGCGGAGCGACCATCGAAAATTTTCACTCTTTCCGGTTGATCTAACATCGATTGTGCGAGTTTAGCAGAGTGAATCGTTCCACTCATTGCTGCAGAAAGATGAATGGAAATGATCTCGGTTTCATCATCTTCCGCTAATATTTTATTATACGTTTCCAAAAAATCATTAGGTGAAGGCTGTGATGTCGTTGGTAAATCTTTTGCTTGTTTCAACTTTTCATAAAATTGCTCAGATTGGATAGTAACAGCATCAACAAATGTTTCTTCAGCAAAATGAACTTTAAGTGGAACCATTTCAACCTTTAACTGTTCTCTTACTTCCTGTGGAATATCTGCAGTGCTATCGGTGACAATACGAATTTTTGACATAGTTGCCACAACCTCTCCTTTTTCATTACTTACACTTTTCTATCATTCAATGTTTTATGATTCAATGGATAATAAATATGGATACAGTGGCTGTCCACCCTCAAGCACATCTAACTCTATATCTTCGTACTTTTCCTCGATATATGAAGTTAGTTCTTTTGTCGTTTCTTCCTCTGCATCTTCACCAGTGAAAATTGTCATAATTTCATCTTCATTTACAATCATGTGATCGATAAGATGTTTTACAGCATCCACAATGTTGGATTCTGCTGTAATAATGCTGCCGTCTTCAATAGCAAGATAGTCTCCTTCTTTGATAGCAACACCATCAATCTCTGTATCACGAACAGCATGAGTAATTTGACCTGATTTCACCGTCGAAATCGCTTCTTTCATCTGCTCCATGTTTTCGGTAAAATCCAGGTGTTCTTGGAATACCAGCGCAGATACCATTCCTTGAGAAATCGTTTTCGTTGGGATAACAGCAACATCCACGTCAACCAATTCCTTCGCTTGTTGTGCTGCCATAATAATATTAGAATTGTTTGGAAATACGAATACTTGGTCTGCATTGGTTTCTTTAATGGCTTGTACAATTTCTTCTGTACTTGGATTCATCGTTTGACCACCAGATAAAATTACATCAACACCAATGCTTTGCAGTACTTCTTTAATGCCTTCCCCTACTGCAACGGCTACCATGCCGTATGGTTGTCTTGCTTCATTTGCTTCGACTACACTACTTCCTTCTGAAGTGTCCGCACTGTTGTTCGATTCCACATCTATGGATTTCACTTCTACGATGTCTCTATGCTGCTCACGCATATTTTCAATTTGGAAGCGACTTAGTTCACCGTATTGTATAGCGTAGTTAAACACATCCCCAGGTTTTCTGGAATGTACATGGACTTTCACAAAATCCTCATCTTGTATGACCAAGATAGAGTCGCCATCTTCCGCGAGTTGCTGACGAAATATATCTGCATCAAATGTAGATCCAGATACTTTACCAGCACCGATATCAATGAAAAACTCCATATCATATAAGAATTCGATGTCTTCCGTAGCAAGTTGAGACTGTGCTTTCATAGGATCGAATGTTTTCTTGAATTGCTGAGATAGCGGTTTCTTTTCTGGAATAATAAAATCATCCACTTCTTTCCCACTTAAAGCTTTCATGAAACCTTCATAAATAAATACGAGACCTTGTCCACCAGAATCGACTACGCCTACTTGTTTCAACACAGCAAGCTGATCTGGTGTTTTCGCTAAAGCAACACCTGATTCTTGGTACACCTCACTCATCACTTCCAAAATATCTTCATGATATTTTGCAGCTTGAACCCCTGCTTTTGCGGAAGATTTTGAAACTGTTAGTATCGTACCCTCTACAGGTTTAACTACAGCTTGATAGGCCATATCCACACCTTTTTGTAATGCTGCTGCGAACTGTTCGCTATTAATTTTTTCTTTATCACTCACAGCGGTGGCAAAACCTCTGAACAATTGGGATAATATAACCCCCGAATTTCCTCTTGCCCCCATCAGCAAACCTTTTGAAAAAGCTGCAGCACAGTGCCCGATATGATCGGACATGTTTTCCCGGAGATATTCATTTCCCGAAGTTAACGTCATACTCATATTAATGCCTGTATCCCCATCAGGAACTGGGAAGACGTTTAATGCATTAACCGTTTCCACTTCCTCCGCTAAACGTTGCGTGGACACGGTAATCATCTTAATAAAATCCTGTCCATCTATAAAGACCTTACTCAAGAGTATTCTCCTTCCTATTGGGCAACTCTAACCCCTTGCACAAATATGTTTATTGTATCCACTTGTATGTCTACAATTTCTTCTAAAACATATTTCACTTTTATTTGAATATTATGTGCGATCTCTGAAATTTTCGTCCCATAACTTGCGATGATGTACAAATCTATATGTAAATTTTCATTCTCTCTCCTAACTTCTACACCACGACTAAGGTTTTCGCGACCTAACAATTCGGCAATGCCATCTTTTAATTGTTTGCGAGAGGACATTCCAACCAAGCCATAACAATCTAAAGCTGCTGAGCCAGCTATGATCGAAATAACCTCGTCTGTTACAATAATGTTACCATCAGCATTTTTAAATTCAACTGGCACAATGACCATCTCCTTACTAGAGATTTAAATGGAACAGTTACCATTTTACTATAACAAGTTTATGAATAAAAGACCATTTGTACAAAACAATAATTTCCTTCCTAGCAATACTGTTTATTGACTTCTCTTTTTTAACTATGCTATTATAACTAAAGTGTGCAAAAATGTGAAGATTGAATAACTTGTTCAATTGGCTTGAGGAGGTGGATGTTATGGCTCGCAAATGTTATATTACTGGGAAAAGTCCTAAAAAAGGAAATAATGTTTCTCATGCCCATAATAAAACAAAACGCAGTTGGGGAGTTAACGTTCAAAAAGTCCGTATTTTAGTTGACGGCAAACCAAAACGTGTTTACGTTAGCACTCGTGCTTTAAAGTCCGGCAAAGTAACACGTGTATAATTTACAATAATAACAATTAGAACAATCATGAGTAAAATTCAATGAGAATTTTCATTCATAAAAGAGCAACCGCATCATATAAGGCGGTTGTTTTTTATGTCTTATTGTTTTTTTTCAAATGTTTTTAAGACCGCTTTAATAAATCCACCTAGAAATTTTGGAAGTTTGATGGTGTAAAATCTCATTTAAACGCCCCCCTAATCAGTGTATAGTTATTATATTCCACAACCATTAAAAAATGTGATTGTATATTTAGGATTTCCTTCATCCTTCATATTCTTGTTCGAGCGTAAACTTCATCTCATTATTTCTTCATTTTATATCATTATGGACAAAAAAAATTACAAGAGCTGACTCTTGTAATCATTATATGCTGAACCAATATGATGTTATGACTATTTTGTTACTGCTTCTCTTAAATCCAGTATCGCTTGCTTGCGATCTTTTTGATTGAAAATAGCACTGCCAGCTACTAATACATCCGCTCCTGCCTGCGCAAGGGAATCTATCGTATCCACATTGACACCACCATCCACTTCAATATGAACAGGATGATTTGCCTTCTGTTGCACTAGATCGTGTACTGCTTTCACTTTATCTACCGTAAAGTCAATTAATTTCTGCCCTCCGAAACCTGGGTTTATTGTCATGACCAAAATTAAATCGACCTCATTTATCATCGGTTCGATGGCTTGTATCGGCGTAGCAGGATTAAAAGCAATGCCTGCTTTTTTACCATGGTCTTTAATAAGCTGCACGGTACGATGTAGATGAACGGACGCCTCTGCATGAACGGTGATGAGATCTGCTCCAGCTTTAGCTACTGTTGGAATATAAGCATCTGGATTAGAAATCATTAAATGTACATCTAGTGGAAGCTCAGTATGTGGTTTAATCGCTTCAATAATCATTGGACCAATAGAAATGTTGGGAACAAAATGTCCGTCCATAATATCAACGTGGAGCCAATCTGCGCCTGCTGTCTCCACTTCTTTGATTTCTTCACCTAATTTTGCAAAATCAGCGGACAAAATGGATGGTGCAATTTTCATCATGTCTAGTACCTCCGTTTGTTTTCATTCATTTCCGTAATAAATTGTATATAATGCTCATATCGAGTAGCGTCAATCTCCCCGTCATCTTTTGCCTCAATGACTTTACATCCTGGTTCCTGGACATGAAGACACCCACGAAACTTACACTGCCTTGTATACGACCTAAATTCTTTAAAACAATCTCCCAAATCTTCTACTTCCAGTTGATTGAAATCTAGAGAGCTAAATCCTGGTGTATCTGCAATCATACCACCATGAGGCAGGGCAATAAGTTCCACATGTCGAGTCGTATGCTTTCCCCTGCCTAATTTGTTACTGATTTCAGCTGTGTTTAATTTTAACTCTGGATGTATGATATTAATTAAAGAAGATTTGCCCACACCAGACTGACCAGCAAGCACGACAATTTTATGTTGTAGTGACTGCAAAAGAGAATCTACAGTAGTGACATCTTCCTTGCTCGTTACAAAAATAGGATATCCGATCTTACTGTAAACAGCCGTCACTTCCTCTATCACTGTATCATCTTCATGTATCAAATCCGATTTGGTTAAACAAATACAAGCATCTAGCCCTGCATTTTCCACATGGACAAGAAATTTATCCAACAGACGCTTATTCATTGTCGGTTCGGCTAGTGAAAATACAAGCAACGCAGTGTCTACATTGGCGATGGGCGGACGAATAAGCTCAGCATGCCGCTCACCAACATGTACAATCGTCCCCTCATCCCCTTCTCGCTGCTCATACTCCACCTTATCACCGACTAAAGGTGTAATTTCCTTTTTCTTAAATACGCCTCTAGCCCTACACGTAATGATTTTATCTTGATCATGATCTGGCAAAACATAATAATATCCACTTAGCGCTTTAATAATTAACCCTGATGGCATTATTCACTGCCTCCATCTGTATTATCTTCTGTCGAAGAAGATGTTCCGTCTGTCGCATTTTCGAACGTTACAGTGACTTTATCTAAAAATTTATTATCTCGCTGTATCTCAATCAATGCAGGCGTTGTTTTCGTTAAAATCACATCAATATTGAATGAAGTATCACTGCTAATGTCACGAACACCCCACTCTATTGGTGATCCGTCTACCGTGGTAGCGTCAGAATAAACGATACGAATTTGTGAAACCTCGCCCTCCTCAGCAGGAGATACATTAATAGTATGACTGTACGAAATCGCATCCTCAGCGTAACCACTACTTACGTACAATCTTATTTCTTGTCCTAAAGGAACTTTTTCATCGCCCGCTTTGTACGGACTCGTTTCCATGACATGATCTTTTTCAAATTCATAACTCTCTAAATATTGAATGTCTTCGTCTACCACTAGACCAAGTTCTTCAAGTTGTAATGTCGCTTCTTCTAAATCTTTGTTGATGATATCTGGCATCGTTACTGTACCAGGTCCTTCACTTACCGTAAAACGAAATTCTGAGTCAGCAATCGATATTTCCTTGCCAGCTCTCGGTGATTGTTTAATAATTGTACCTGCTTCTTCTTCGCTTTTGACGGCATTAATATCAATACGATCTTGATCACCGACAAAGGTAATAATACTAGATTGTACATCCTCCCACTTTTCCAACGTCCAATCTGGCATTTCCACCATCTCTACACCAGTACTAATGGTCAAATCAATCTCTGAATTTTCTCTTACGCTCATCCCAGCCTTCATACTTTGACTGATGACGTCTCCCGCTTCAATATCCTCACTATTTTCTTCTGTAATGTCCCCAAGTACTAAATTATTTTGTAATAATAATTGCTTTGCTTCTTCTTCCGATTTGTTTATTAGATCAGGAACGACAACTTCTGGTACGGTAATAGAGGCCTTAATGGCATTAATTCCAATCCATGAAGCCATGACTAGCAGAAAAATAGACGATACCCAAATGAGTGGTTTGACCCATTTTTTATTACTTCTATGCTCTTTATGGTTCTCATCAGCATCTTGTGATGCAGAAGAAAACGCCATGGTGTCTTGCTGTTCACTGTTCGTATGTCGATTGCTAATCGCTGGCATGACAATTGTAGCTTCATCATCTACTTCATCATGATACGTGACCTTTTTCTCGTACTGTCTTTCTTCATTCAAACACGTGCGCAAGTCTTCTAACATTTCTCCAGCAGACTGATATCTTTCCTCTGGATTTTTGCGAAGTGCTTTTAGAATAATATTTTCAACCGACTGAGGAATCAAAGGATTAAGCTGTTTTGGTTCCTCCACTTTTTCTTGCAAATGTTTGAGTGCAACACTAATCGGACTTTCCCCTTTAAACGGAAGGGAATTCGTTAGCATCTGATATAACACAATACCAAGGGAATACAAGTCTGACTTAACGCCTTGCATCGTACCTTTGGCCTGTTCAGGGGAAAAATAGTGTACCGATCCGAGCACTGCACCTGTTTGTGTGATGTCTGTCGAAGTTACGGCTCTAGCGATACCAAAGTCCGTCACTTTCACTCTGCCATTACTTCCAAGCAAAATATTATGTGGTTTGATATCTCGATGAATAATCATATTTTGATGGGCATGCAACAGCGCATCACAAATTTGTTCTGCGATGTGTATCGCTTCATCCACTTGCAAAGGCGCTTGCTCTTCTATTTTTTCTTTTAAGTTCTTCCCGTCTACATACTCCATAATGATGTAATGAACATCCTCTTCTTGTCCCACATCATAAATATTGACGATATTGTGATGAGATAAAGAAGCAGCGGATTGCGCTTCTCTTTGAAATCTTTTCACAAACTCTTCGTCGTGAACATACTGATTACGAAGCATTTTTACTGCTACGTTGCGATTGAGCAATATGTCGCGGGCTTTGTACACGATAGCCATGCCACCGCCACCAACACGACTCTCAATTTCGTATCTACCAGCTAGTTGACTTCCAATCAATCTGTCCACCCCTCTTGCTCAGGTTCAATTTCATTAAAAAGGAGGACGACAGTCACATTATCTTCCCCACCAGCATCCAATGCTAGCTGTATTAATTTTTCTGCTTTCCAATCTAAATGATGCTCTGAACCTACAATGTTTTTTATTTCTTTTTCTTGCACGAGTCCACTTAGCCCATCACTACAAATGAGTAAAATATCATTTTGCTGCCATGCCCCGCAATACAAATCTGCTTCTACTTCAGGATCTGTTCCTAACGCTCTCATTAAAATATTTTTACGGGGATGATCTGCTGCCTCTTCGGAAGTGATTTGTCCGTTTCGCAGCAATTCATTCACTAGAGAGTGATCTTCTGTCAGCTGATCCATCTCACCGTGCGCAAATTTATACGCTCTACTGTCCCCAATATGAGCAATGAGCAATTTGTCATGTGAGGCGATAACCGTCACTAATGTCGTTCCCATTCCTTCGAAGGCAGGATGGCTTGTAGCGTATTGATAAATGTATTCATTTGCTTGCTGAATAGCTTCTTTCACAATGACTTCACATTGCTCCAAGTTGGTCTCAAACAATGCAGCGGAAAGATGACGATTTAGGTGTTGTTTGATTTGATCGATCGCCATTTCACTAGCCATGTCTCCACCTTTATGTCCACCCATTCCATCGGCAACAATACCGACCGTAAGACCATTGATGACTTGACTCCATGCTCGGTCCTCATTTACCATGCGGATTTTTCCTACATCAGAGCGATTGACCATCTTCATTGTTCATCACCTACCTCTTACTTGATTCCGTATGTTTTGCACGCAACTGTCCACAAGCCGCTGCAATATCGTGTCCTTGTTCACGACGTATAGTTGAATTAATTCGTTTATTTCTCAAAATACGATCAAAATGTAAAACATCTTCTCTCGATGTTCTGACGTAATCACGTTCTGGCACGTAATTTACAGGAATTAAGTTAACGTGACATAACATGCCCTGCAACAATTCTGCCAATTGTTCTGCATGTTCTGCTTTATCATTCACACCACCAATTAATGCGTATTCGAATGTGATTCTTCTACCTGTTTTCTCCACATAATAGTGACATGCTTTCATCACTTCTTCGAAAGGAAATCTTCGATTCACAGGCATTAATTTCGAACGCAGCTCATTGTTCGGTGCATGCAGGGAGACTGCAAAGTTAATTTGAGTGTTCTCATCTGCAAACTTATACATGCTAGGTACGATACCACTCGTAGACACTGTAATGTGTCGTTGCCCAATGTGCAGGGCTTTTTCATGAATCAAAATGCGCATGAAATCCATCGTCGGTTCGTAGTTCTCAAATGGTTCACCAGATCCCATAACAACGACGCTGCTGACACGTTCTTCTCCTTCATCTAGCAGGATTTGTGCTTTCATCACTTGAGCAACAATTTCTCCTGTCGTTAAATTCCGCTTTAAACCTCCTAATGTAGACGCACAGAACGTACATCCAATACGACAGCCAACTTGTGTTGTCACACAAACACTATACCCATAGTCGTGCTTCATCAATACCGTTTCTATGGCATGTTCATCATGTAATGCAAATAAAAATTTAACGGTACCGTCTTTGGAACGCATATGTGTAATTTCTTTTAATGTGATAAAACGAAATGATGCTGCTAGTTGTTCACGAAATGATTTGGAAAGGTTCGTCATCATTTCAAAATCAGTAACTCTTTTTTTGTACAACCATTCAAAAATTTGGTTTGCACGGAAAGCAGGCTGACCATGGTCTTTAACCCAGCTTTGTAATTGTTCATAAGTTAAATCATAGATGGATGGAACGATTATGTTGGACACCTATTACACCTCAGTACTTTACTTTGTATTATTCACTTACTATCTCTTGCTACTTCTTACTCTATTATTGACATGATTAAAAACATGACTATCTGTTTCGTTTGTTATTGCTTATGTTATAGCTATTCCGATTGCTTATGTTATAGCTTGTTCCAATTTCTTTCATTGTATCATTTCTTATGCAGTCTAGCTATGAAAAAGCCATCGGAGTTAAAGTGATGTGGAAGTATTTGTATCATCTTATTTTCTGAAGCCAACGTGTCCAAGACATGATCTTGTAACAGCGCACTAGCATCACTTAGTGTGATGTTATCATGTTCTTCCAAGAACTGCGCTATCACCTTTTCGTTTTCTTCCCTTATCATCGTACACGTACTGTATACGATATCCCCACCGCTTTTCACCAATTTGGCAGCTTCACGCAAAAGTTCCAGCTGTATTGCAGGCAGCGCTGCTATTTCTTTTTCGCTCTTTGTCCATTTCATCTCTGGTTTGCGACGCATAACACCTAAACCAGAACAAGGCGCATCAAGCAGTACCACATCGAATGTAGGTTCATTCCACTTCTCTGATAAGTTAGCCGCATCACTTATTTTCGTCTTCATGTGATGCAACCCTAGACGAGCAGCTTGCTGATCCATAAGCTGTTGTTTGTGTGGATGAATATCGTTGGCATACACCGTGCCTTTGCCTTGCATTTTTTCCGCTATATGTGTTGCTTTTCCACCTGGAGCCGCACACATATCGAGCACCATCATCCCCGGCTGTGGATCGACTACGTCCGCTACGAGCATAGAACTTTCATCTTGTATCGTAAAATGTCCATTTTCATACTGGGATGTATTCGTCAAACTACTTACCGTCCCTTTATTCAACACCATACCGACAGGAGAAAGGGAAGAGTATGCAGGTTCATACCCATTGTCCTCTAACCATTGAAAGAGCGTCGTTCTATCTGTTTTGTTGATGTTGACTCGAATACTAAGCTTAGCAGATTGGTTGTTCGCATAACAAATACGCTCTGTCACTTCTTTCCCATATTGCTTTACCCACTTTTGGATCATCCATTGTGGATGAGCATAAGTTAACGCCATCTCTTTAGGAGTCGCTGTAGAGGTTGGAAGGTGCAAGTCTTCACGATTGCGAATCATATTGCGGAGCACACCATTCACCATACCAGAAATACCGCTATGTCCTATTTTTTTCGCTATGTTCACAGCTTCATTCACGATCGCATGGTCTGGAATTTTGTCCAAATACATGAATTGATAAGCACTCATACGAAGCAAACATCTCACCCATGCATGGAGCTTCTTCACCCCTTTGCTCACGAATGTATTTAGCACATTATCCAAAACGTTTTGAAATTGCAGGGTGCCATACACAATTTCTGTCGTGAGCGCACTATCTTTTAACGATAAGTTGACGTGCTGTAATCGTTGATTGAGGGCAATGTTACTATATGCCTTGTCCTCTTCTACTTGCCATAGCACATGTAAAGCTGATCCTCTTGCTGTTTTAGGAATTTTATTTGGCTGCAGTTTCATCCGTTCCTCCTAATATGGTACCGATTTCTAGCTTTTTACCGCGCATATATTGCTCCACCGGCAACATTTTCTTACCAGCAGGTTGAATATGTGTAATCCAGATGCTTCCATCTCCAGTTTTGACTTCCATGCCTTTGTCTTCGAACTGTAATATCGTACCTGGCTTAGCATGTTCATTGCTGCAAGCTGGTGCATCTTCGGGATGTACGCTTGCCCCCATTTTCAATACTTTACCTTCATATAGAGTAAAACTAATAGGCCATGGGGACAACGCGCGAATGTGGTTGTAAATATCTACATTTCCTTTTTCCCAATCTATTTTTTCATCTTCTCTTTTTAACGTTTTGGCATACGTTGCTGCTTCGTCATTTTGCTTCTCAGCAGTGATTTCATTTGCTATTAATTTCGGCAACGTTTCTTGTAACAATACCGATCCTGCTTGGCTTAACGTATCAAATAACGTTCCAGCGTCATCTTCTTTTTTGATCGGGATTTCGACTTTACTAATCATGTCTCCCGTATCTAATCCTTCTGCCATATACATGATCGTTACACCTGTTTTCTCTTCCCCGCGTAGTAGCGCATACTGAATCGGCGCGCCCCCTCTGTATTTGGGAAGAAGGGAAGCATGTACATTAATACACCCTAGAGGAGGAATGTCTAATAAGGAAGCTGGCAGTATTTGCCCGTAAGCCGCTGTAACGATAAGATCGGGCTGCAAGTCGCTAATCATCTGCACATGTTCTCTTATTTTTTCCGGTTGCAACACTTTTAAGCCATGTTTGATCGCCTCTTCTTTCACTGGAGGGGCAGTAAGTACTTTCTTTCTGCCTTTTGGACGATCGGGCTGAGTGACCACAGCTAATAGATGAACGTCACCGTTGTTTAATAAAGAACGCAGCGAAGGGACGGCAAAGTCAGGCGTCCCCATAAAAATAATATTTGTTTTTTTATTATTCATTGTTAGATTCCTTTTCTCTAAACACCTTTTCTGCGATATCCGTGTATAACACGCCATTTAAATGATCCATTTCATGCTGATAAATCGTTGCAACATAATCTTCAGCATCCATGAAAAATGTTTCACCGTTGCGATCTTGCGCCTTGACCTTAATCGTTTTGAAGCGACGAACATCACCGAAAAATCCTGGGATACTTAAACAACCTTCTTGACTTAATTGTTCGCCTTCTTTTTCTACAATTTCAGGATTAATTAATTCAATCAAACCGTTCTCATCGCCAGCATCCATGACGAAAACACGCTTTAAAATACCTATTTGCGGAGCCGCAAGTCCTACTCCTGGAGCGTCATACATCGTTGCTGCCATATCATCTAACAATTTGTGCAAATTGGCATTGAATTTCGTGACAGGTTTACACACTTTTTTTAATATCGGATCTGGGTCTTTCACAATAATACGAATTCCCATTACATTCACCTAACCTTCATGCTATATTATGTTCAAATTCAAAGCATCATTTGTGGATCTACATCGATACTGATCATCAGATGCTTATCGTTTATATTATTTTTCACTTGATCTATGGTTGCTTGTACTTGCTTCAAGATCTTCGCTTCTCCCAAATATTTTATCACGCATTGGAAACGATATCTATCTTTCACTTTCGCAAGTGGAGAAGAAACCGGTCCTAATATTTGCGGCAATGCTTGATGCGCGTTCCCTTCTCGCTGCCACATGGAACTCAAATGTTCTACGAGCATTTCACCAGCATGGATGAGAAGATCAATATGTTCATGACTGAACGTAATGAGCAATAAATGACAATACGGTGGGTACATATGCAGCTTACGCTGATTCAACTCTTGTAATACAAATTTTTCGTAATCATGGTGCTGTGCACTGAGCAGACTGTAGTGATCTGGATTATAAGTTTGGATAATAACTTCGCCCGGCAGTTCATGTCGGCCTGCTCTTCCAGAAACCTGCGTTAAAAGCTGAAATGTTTTTTCCGCTGCACGAAAATCAGGTAATTTTAGTGTGGTGTCTGCGGCAATGACCCCTACTAGCGTGACATCAGGGAAATCCAGTCCTTTCGCCACCATTTGCGTACCTAACAACACGTCGGCTTTCTTCTCTCTAAATTGGGTTAGCCACTTCTCGTGTGAACCTTTTTCCCTTGTCGTATCCATATCCATCCGAATGACTCTAATTCCTGGGAAATATTTTGTTAATTGCTCCTCTACACGCTGTGTCCCCACACCAAAATAACGAATGTGTTCACTTTGACAATCTGGACATTGCTTTAACTCTTGTTCGGTATACCCACAGTAATGACAGCGAATGTGATGCTGATGACGATGATACGTTAACGAGATTTCACAATGCGGACACGTCGCCGTAAACCCACAAGATCGGCACAGTACGAACGTAGAAAAACCGCGTCGATTCATGAGTAGCACGATTTGCTCTCCTTTTTCGCACCGATCTTCAATGGCTTCATGTAAAGCACGACTGAACATCGATCGATTGCCTTCTTTTAGCTCTTCGCGCATATCTACGAGTTGAACAGGAGGCAGTGGCTGGTTCCCCACTCGCACGTGTAAACCTAAATAATTTTCTTTCCCTCTCCGTGCAGCATAGTACGTTTCTAGTGAAGGTGTTGCCGACCCAAGCACAACAACGGCTTGATGATGCTGCGCTCTTTTCAATGCAATATGCTTCGCATGATATTTAGGACTTTCTTCTTGTTTGTACGTCGACTCATGTTCTTCATCAATGATAATTAAGCCGATACGATCAAAAGGAGCAAATAGTGCAGATCTCGCTCCAATCACCACTTTGCAGTTACTATTCTTAATCTTCTTCCATTCGTCGTATCGTTCACCTGTAGAAAGTCGACTATGCAGTACCGCTACGAGATCGCCAAACCTACTTTTAAACCGTTCCACCATCTGCGCTGTTAAAGCAATCTCGGGCACGAGTACGATCGCTTCTCTGCCTTGATCTAAGCATTGCTGAATTAGCTGTAAGTATATTTCTGTTTTACCACTGCCCGTTACACCGTGTAGTAAAAACCACGCATACTGCTGTAAAGATAATGGCTTGCTTACATCATCATAGACGCGTTGCTGATTCGTCGTGAGCTGCAATGGAGTAGAAGTTTCAAATGTGCGATGAGCATAAGGATCTCTTGCCACCTCACGCTTTTGTATTTGCAGCCATCCTTTGGCCTCCATCGCTTTCATCACTTGTGTTGTAATCCCTAACTCCCTAGATAAAGCAGAGATCGCAATTTCATCGTTATGTTCTATGAAATAATGCAATACTTTTAACTGCGCCTTTGCATTGGATGAACATTGCTCTACATATTGCTGCAATGCTTTTTTATGAGGCGGAATGACCGTTAACCTTTGTTTACTTGCTGCTTTATCTTTAATTTCTTGTTGTTCTAGCAGCACGTTGTTTTGAATTAACGTTTGAATCACTTTACTATGTTTAGGAAAATGAGTTAATAGTTCATTCAACTCTACTTTTTGTTTGTGCTGAATATAGGCAATGATGTCCTGTTCTTCTGCAAGGACAATCGAAGGTAGTGCCGTTTGCTCATTTATTCTCAACACTCGCTTGTACTTGGCCCGAAGTGCAGACGGAAGCATTGCCTTTATCGCTGTGATGCGATGGCAAGCGTATCGTTCACTCACCCATACGGATAAGTCGATTAATTCTTTCGTTAGCGGAGGCAAGGAATCTAGCACTCTAGTGATCGGTTTGCACTTTTCTCGTGGGTATTCACTAGTCTGCTTCATTTGAATGACGTAGCCTTGTACCACTCTGGGTCCGAAAGTGACTCCAACTCTACTTCCTACCGTAACCCACGGCAGTAGTGCATCAGGAACGATATAATCATATATGCGATTTGTATTTTCTGTTGCAACATCAACAATAACTTCTGCAAACATCGGATTACTTTCCTTCATCTATTAATGTATCCGAGATAATAGACATTAGCTCTGCTGCCACTTGCTTTTTAGACATCATCGGTAAATCTGCTATCATGCCATCTTCATTAAATACTTTTACGATATTCGTATTGGATGAAAAGCCTGCACCTGGAACAGTGACATCGTTCAGTACGATCAAATCACAATGTTTACGTTTCAATTTATCTTGAGCATGAACATCACCGTTTTCCGTTTCCGCGGCAAAGCCAACGATAAACTGATTCGTTTTACGTTTTCCCATGTGTTGCAATATGTCTTCTGTTTTCTGTAGTGCAATGTCCCATTGGTCACTTTTTTTCTTTATTTTTTGTTCTTCCACGTTGATCGGTCGGTAATCGCTCACCGCTGCCGCCATCACGAGTATGTCGGTATGCGAAAAATGCTCATTCACCGCGTCATACATTTCCTTAGATGAACTTGTAAATATAGACTGTACACCAGTAGGACAAGGCTCTGTCATATGACCGTGAATAAACGTCACATCCGCGCCTTGATCTCTTGCTTGTTCTGCGAGTGCAATACCCATTTTTCCAGAAGAGTCGTTGGCAATATAGCGAACAGGATCAATCCGCTCCCTCGTTCCACCTGCGGTAATCAACACTTTCTTGCCTTTGAGCTTTTGGCTATTTTGCATACTGGAGGCGAGCATGTCCTGCACGTAGTTGAAAATTTGCTCTGGTTCAGCCATTCTCCCTTTCCCAACATAACCGCAAGCCAATTGGCCTTCATTCGGATCTATGAACTGTACACCTCTGTCCAATAACGTTTGCATATTTTGCTGTACAGCAGGATGTGCGTACATGTTGACATTCATGGCTGGAGCAATGACGATAGGACATGTCACTGCTAAAAGGGTCGTGCTTAACATATCGTCAGCGATGCCATGTGTCATTTTCGCTAAAATATTTGCAGTAGCTGGTGCGATAATGACCAAATCTGCTTTATCCGCAGCATCAATATGCGAGACGACTTTCGGATTTGTTTCGTTAAATGTATCTATATAAACCGGATTGCGCGATATCGTTTGAAACGTTAACGGTTCGATAAATTTAGATGCAGAATTCGTCATAATGACTTGTACGTCTGCACCAGCTTGTACTAATGTACTACAGAGTGTTATCCCTTTATATGAAGCAATGCCACCTGAAATACCTAATATAATAGATTTACCTTTAACCACGTTACCTCACCGCTTCCATTATAAAGTTCATTTTCTTTGTCTTGTTTTTTCAAATTAGCATACTACGAAAAAGAGCAAGAAAGAAAAAAACAACCCTTCGGTTGTTGTTCTCACTGCTTATCTTTCGTCCCTTATTTCTATCTTTACTTCATCTTCAATTAATTCTTCCAGTGCCATGCCAACAAATTTATGTGAATGTGTTCTTGGCAATAAACAAACAGCACCATCTCTTAATTCTCTAGCTCGGCGGGAAGATGCAATCACTAATGAATACTTGCTCCCCACCTTCTGTTCCAATTCATCGATAGAAGGTTCTAACATATGTTCACTCACCTCTTCCCTTTATAGCATACCATGTTACGTAAAATGTAACAATAATGGGATAGTTAATCTACCTGAAACGCTTCAATTGCCGCTTTTTCAATATCAGGGAACACTCTTTCTCGCTTACAATGTTCCGCTTCGATAATCGATTCAATGCGAGAGCTTGCCAGCTCAATTTGATCATTTACCACGACATAATCATAGCTTTTCAGCCTGTTAATTTCCTCTTTGGCTACTACCATACGACTTTGAATGGTGGCTTCGTTTTCTGTGCCTCTATTCTCAATACGACTTCTCAATTCATTAAGAGATGGCGGAACCAAAAAGATAAACACGCCATTCGGACACTTTTCTTTCACTTGCATCGCGCCCTTGACATCGATTTCTAGTATGATGTCTTTGCCTGATTCTGTCGTTTCCTCTACAAACTTCGCTGGTGTGCCATAGTAATTATCCACATACTTAGCCCATTCCAACATTTCTCCGCGACCAATCATGTCTTCGAACTCTTGTTTACTTTTGAAAAAGTAATTGACACTATCCTGTTCCCCTTTTCTTGGAGAACGTGTGGTTGCAGAAATGGAGTACACCAAATTTGTCATTTTTTTTCGTAGAGCGGCACATACCGTCCCTTTGCCTACACCAGAAGGTCCAGACAAAACAATTAATAATCCTTTATGCATCATAAACCTCACATCTTTTTATCATCTTGTTCATCCTCTTTGTTGGCTAAACGATGTGCTACCGTTTCCGGTTGAACAGCAGAAAGTATCACATGATCGCTATCGGTTATAATTACCGCTCTCGTACGTCTACCGTATGTAGCATCAATTAGCATATGTCGATCCCTAGCCTCTTGGATAATTCTTTTGATTGGAGCCGATTCTGGACTAACAATGGAAATAATGCGATTAGCAGAAACGATATTACCGAATCCAATGTTGATCAATTTAATTGGCACGCTTAATTCCTCCCTATACATATTTGCACAAAATACAAATCATATACGTATGTTATCGGACTTTTATTCTATATTTTGTATTTGCTCGCGAATCTTTTCTAGTTCCGATTTCATATGAATGACATGGTTTGTCACAGCAAGATCATTAACTTTTGAAGCGATCGTATTGGTTTCACGATTCATTTCTTGAATGAGAAAATCAATTTTTCGACCAATGGGACTTGCTGTTTCCATAAGCGTATAAAATTGTTTGCAATGACTCTTCAATCTTGTCAATTCTTCGCTGATGTCACTGCGGTCTGCCAATAAAGCCACTTCCATCGTGAATCTGACTTCATCTACATCACTATCTTCGAGAAGTTCCTTCAATCGATTGCGAAGTTTTTCTCGGTGGTTTTGTTTGACATCATCACATACACTGTCTATTTGTTGGATAACTTTCTCCAATAGAGTGAGACGCTCTATTAAATCTTCTTTTATATGTACTGCTTCTTGAAATCTCATGTTTATGAGTTGAGAAAGTGCAGTATCCAAACATTGCAATAAAGCAGCTTGTACGTTTTCATCTGCCTGCATCTCCGCTTGTTCCACTTTAATCAAGTCAGGAACTTGCAGCAGGTCATGCAAAGAAACAGATTGAACATTAAAATAATGCTGCATCTCTGTTAAAGAGTTTCGGAGTGAAGATGCTAACTTACTATCCATAGAAACATGCTTTTCAGCATGACTTCCTTGTTCTACAGTAATAAAAACATCTAATTTCCCTCTGCTTATTCGTTGTTTAATCCGCTTTTTCAATGCATCTTCAAAACGAATCCATTCCCTCGGCATACGGATCGCACTTTCTAAATAACGATGGTTCACTGATTTCATTTCTATTTTAACGTACACATCGTCTATCATCGTATCACACAGTCCATACCCTGTCATACTATACATTAGTATCACATCCATTACCCTATTTTAAGTTATTTTGTTTACTTGGACAAGTGCAAATCAAAACGTTTGGTCTTTTTCCACACATAATTTGTCAAAGCAACCGTCATATCATAAGCTAGAAATGGGGTCATTAAATAAATACCGTTAAATAATGGCATCGCTACATCCAGTAATTCCTCTGCAATTTTCACCCCTGCAGCTCTGCCTTCTTCCCCTCTTAAGCCTGCCATTCTCTGTCTTACTTCATCTGATAATTGTATCCCTGGCACTTCATTATGCAAATATTCCGCATTGCCTCCGCTTGCTAACGGTGCAATACCAACGAAAATAGGTACGTCTAAATGCTTCGTGGATTCATGAAGTTCTTCAATCAATGCCGCATCATAAATAGGCTGCGTCATAATGTAATCCGCACCGCATTCCACTTTCTTCTCTAACCGTTCAATCGCTTTATGCAAATGTTTTACATGTGGATTAAATGCAGCTCCAATGACAAAATTCGCTTTCTGCTTTAATGGTTTACCTGAAAATGCCGTTCCCTCATTCAACTGTTTAATCATGCGAATGATTTCAAATGAATTCAAGTCGTATACAGAGCTTGCACCAGGCAGGTCACCGAATCGCGCGGGGTCCCCTGTCACTGCTAATACATGATCTATATCTAAAGCATCAAATCCCATCATATGCGATTGCGTACCGATTAAATTACGGTCACGACACGCAATATGTACGAGTGGCCTGATGTCATACTTTTCTTTCACGATCGTTGCAAGCGCCATATTACTCATTCTCGTCACCGCTAACGAATTATCTGCCATCGTTAACGCATCGACGCCAGCTTCTTTTAACGCTTTTGTGCCTGCTAAAAATTTATCAATATCCAGATCTTTCGGTGGATCGAGTTCTACAATGACAGCATGGCGCTCTTTCACAATATCTACGATGGTAGGCTGATGGTGGTCACCTTCCGATTTGGAAACGACCTTCAACGGTAGCGGTTGCTTTTTCAACTGGGGCGCAGGAGCATGCAGTTGATCCAAATCAATATCATCGATAGCGGCTTTCATCGCAGCAATATGTTCTGGTGTCGTCCCACAGCATCCACCAACGATGCGTGCTCCGTATTGTACAAAAGGCAACACTTGATCAGCAAAATATTGCGGTGAGGTGACATACTCATATTTTCCATCGACATAGTCAGGTTTTCCGGCATTAGGAAAAATAGAGAATGGACCTGTCACATCACAATCGTATAAGTATTGCAATGTACGCTTCATATTTTGTGGTCCACTGCGGCAATTCAATCCAATCATGTCTGCCCCTTCATCCATTAACTGTAGAAAAGCCTGATCGATCTTCATCCCATCCATCATACGTGTAGCATCTTCTACTGCCAATTGACATAGGACAGGGATGTTGCTTTCCTCACGAATAAACTGCAAGGCCATCGAAATTTCTTCCACATCAAAAAATGTCTCCAGCATAATCGCATCGACTTGTTCTTCTAATAGGATAGAAATTTGCTCTTGTAAGTTTTGCAGCACGTATTTGGGGTCTAAATGATGTTTTCGTTCATCACGAATAGAACCAACGGCTCCGACCACGTAAGCATCTTCTCCTACCGCTTCTCTAGCGATACGCACCGCAGCGCGATTGATCGATTGTACTTCATTTGCTAATCCGTATTTTTCTAATTTTTCTCGGTTAGCAGAGTACGTATTCGTTTCTATGAGCCTTGCACCCGCTTCGTAATACTTTTGATGCAACTGAGTAATAATATGTGGTTTTGTCATATTAAACTGTTCATAAGAGATGCCTACAGGGAATCCTAATTGATACAAATACGTTCCTGCCGCTCCATCTCCTAGTAATATTTTATGTTGAATCACATCTAGTAATTTCTCTCTCATTTCCTCACCCACCTACCGATATTTATGCCACGTTGAAGCAGTAAAACTTTTCATCATTATATATTGCTTACTTGACGATAGCAATCCTTTTATTGCTAGTGAATGGCTTGCAAAACACTAAAAAAAGGAGAGCAGAAACGAACGTTCCTGCCCTGCTGCCCTAAACAATGTCACGATATGATTATCAAGCTTCTTTTACGACCTACAAGCCTACATATACGGATGCCAGATCGTAGTGTTAAGCCCACACTCCTGTATACACTTCCGTTGCCGCTCCAGTCATATACACGTGATCATCTGCTTCATTCCATTTAATGTACAAGTCTCCACCTGCTAATGAAACCGTAGCGGAGCGGTCTGCTTTACCGTTTAACACAGCAGCTACCAACGTTGCACATGCCCCTGTCCCACAAGCTAAAGTAGGACCAACTCCACGTTCCCACACACGCATGTCCAGATGTTGCGGGGAGACAGCGGTCACAAATTCCACATTAATCTTGTTAGGGAAATAGCTATGCTTCTCTATCTTTGGTCCCCACGCATGTAAATCTGTATTTACCGCATCATCCACGAAAATAACGCAGTGCGGATTCCCCATGGATACGGCTGTAAAATGAAACGTTGTTCCTTCTATTTCTATTGGATGCTGTTTCACTACATCACTTTGTATCACCGTTGGGATTTGCGTTCCTTGTAAAATCGGAGCACCCATGTCAACTTGCACCGTGCTCACCTTGTTATCTTCTACCGTTAATACGACACGCTGCACACTGACTGCCGTTTCGATTTCTAACTGTCTTTTGTTCGTCAATTGATGATCATACACATATTTAGCAACACAGCGGATAGCATTGCCGCATTGCTCTGCTTCTGTTCCATCTGCATTAAAAATACGCATTTTCACATCTGCTTGTTGTGAGGGTAATATGTAAACGAGTCCATCTGCACCGACACCAAAATGCCGATCACATATTTGCTCCGCTAATTCGTGAATATTGTGAGGTACTTGCTCGTCATTAACGATCACAAAATCATTACCTAACCCGTGCATCTTTGTAAATTTCATTTTTTTCACTCCTATTATTGAATATGCTGTATAACGCTGTATATCAAATGAGTTTTCCCCATGATTACTTTCTTTTTATGATAGCGTAAATATGCAAACATGGGTACGGATTGATTGTATATTTTTTTGTACTTCAATACAACAACACTCCACATGTATGCAAATGACACACATGAGGTAACACAACAAAAGTTGAAACACAAATAAATACAAACAAAAAAAGTCCGTAGCCCTTTGTACATATTGGCTTGCGAACTTATATTATCGATGACATTATATTTTTGACGGGAAATAGAAGTAAAAGTAATAGACTATTTTTTCAAACGCTCCATTTGTTGTTCAGAAATCCTGTTACTTTCTTAATTAATGACGATTATGCTTTTCATACTTCATGTTATAATATTATAAAATAAACTGAATTTTGGAGGTTTTGGGAATGTTCAGAATAATATTGGTATGTTTGCTCATGCTACTATTAATGCCTTTATCTAGCGGGGACAGCTTGCAAGCATGGCAAAAGCAAATCTATGACCATACCGAATCATTCCCTCACGCTGCTCTATACACGCTACAGCAAGATGAATTGCTTATGCAAGAGATGGTGTCCATGCAATCACAACACTACAAAACCGAGCCAGAACCTTACACCACAAGCGCACAATTCATTGCTGTCGGTGATATTATGATGCACAGCCCCCAAGTGCCTAGTGGCTATGATGCCGCTACAGATACGTATCAATTCGATGCTTTTTTTCGTGAAGTCGCTCCCATTTTAAAAGAAGGGGACTGGGTGTATGGAAATTTGGAAACGCCACTGGCAGGCAGAGAAAGAGGCTTTCATGGCTATCCACTCTTTAATGCACCAGATGAACTTGCAGATGCGCTTAAACAAAGTGGATTCACGGTGCTCTCCACTGCAAATAATCACAGTTTAGATCAAGGTATAGAAGGTTTGCGGCGAACGTTGGAGCAATTACAGGATAAAGAACTCACAGCGATTGGCACTCACTTGTCGTTAGAAGATGCCAACGACATCACATTTATCAAACAACATGACATCAACATGGCCTTTCTCAGCTACACTTATGGAACAAATGGCATTCCTATTCCAGAGGAGATGGCGTATGCGGTACAACTCATAGAGGAAGAACGCATTATACAGCACATACAAACGGCAGTAGCACAACAGGCAGATGTGGTTACTGTAGCCCTTCACTTCGGTGCAGAGTACGTCAGAGAACCTTCAGAAGCGCAAAAAGAACTTGCACATCGCTTCATCCAAGCTGGAGCAGATATCATCTTAGGCAGTCATCCCCATGTCGTTCACCCTTATGAAGTTGTCACAACGACAGATGAGGATGGGCATCCTCGTGAAGGGATCATTCTTTATTCCCTCGGTAATTTCATTTCCAATCAAGGTCCTGCACAAGGCACGCCGATGTATACCGATGTGGGCATTATCTTTAACATCACAATAGAAAAAAGCTTCCCTGACCACACCATCACATTTCCTACCATTGAAAGTATTCCGACTTGGGTTCATAAATTTTACGATAATGGAAAAAGGCAGTACCGTGTTCTACCGATAGAAACATTTCTCGCTAACAAAGATGATTCTTTCTTAAGGGAAGATGAGTACACCTTGATGGAACGTTATATGAAGGAAATGGATGAGCATGTACACCAATACATACTGGAAACTCCGCAGTAATGAAGTGTATGCGGCGGAAGTTGCTACCTACTGCATACAGTGATGGGCTGTATGACAGTAGTCACATCTCATCAGATTACTTTTTTTCTATTTCTTCTATTTTCAGTGACAGTTCCGTCCACCTGTCCATTACTTTTTCCAACTGTCCCTCCGCTTCTTGTAATGTCAAAAATCGATCATTCACCATTTCACTATTACTCCCTGCATCCGCAATTTCTTGCTGCAATGCTTGAATGCGCTCTTCTAAATTAGTGATGACATCTTCGATTTCGTTCCATTCTTGCTGCTCTTTATATGACATCTTTACTTGCTTACTCCTGCTGCTTGACTTCTCCACCTTATTGTCCTGCTGTGACTGTGCTTCTTTGGCTTTTTGTTCTTGTTGTTTTATTTGCTTTTGCTGTTCCATGTAAGTGGAATAATTGCCTTGGAAGGTCGTGATTTTCCCTTCACCTTCAAAACAAAGCAGTTGATCGACAACACGGTCCAAGAAGTAACGATCATGCGAAACCGTAATGACGACGCCTGGGAAATTTTCTAAATAATCTTCTAAAATCATTAACGTCTGAATGTCCAAGTCATTCGTCGGCTCATCTAAAAATAAAACGTTCGGTTCACTCATTAAAATACGAAGCAAATGTAATCGACGTCGTTCTCCACCAGAACATTTACGCACTAACGTCCACTGCATACTGCGAGGGAACAGAAATCTTTCCAACATTTGTTCCGCTGTTATCTTCTTCCCATCACTACTCGTGATCGCTTCTGCTTGCTCACGTATATATTCAATCACTTTCATATCCTCATCTATAGGGTCATGCTGCTGCGTATAGTAGCCAATTTTCACCGTTTCCCCTATGATGACATTGCCTTCATCTGGAGCCGTTTTCCCTGCTAACAGATGCAATAACGTCGATTTTCCGATACCGTTACGTCCAATAATGCCCAGCCGCTCGCCAGGAACGATCAAATAACTTAAATCAGCAATGAGCTTCTTCTCTCCATAGGACTTAGAGATATGTTCTAATGATATGACTTTCTTCCCTAATCGACTTGAACCTGTCACCACTTCAATGTTGTCGTTTGCTTTACTAGGGGCATTTGCTTGCAACGCATGCACACGGTCAATTCGCGCTTTTTGCTTCGTCGTTCTCGCCTTCGCTCCTCGTCGCAACCATGCTAATTCACGGCGCAATACATTTTGCCGTTTACTCTCTTGCTGTGCCTCTATTTCTTCTCGCTCCGCTTTCTTCTCCAAAAACACTTCATAATTACCACTGTACGTATACAACTTTCCTTGATCTAATTCAAATATGTCACTCGTCACCCGATTGAGAAAATAACGATCATGTGTGACCATCATTAATGCGCCTTGGTATTGAGCTAAGTAAGACTCAAGCCAAGCAATCGTATCATTATCCAGATGGTTGGTAGGCTCATCGAGTAGCAATAAATCCGCAGGTTGAATCAAGGCTCTAGCGATGGCCACTTTTTTCTGCTGTCCACCAGACAGTTCCGAGACCGCTTGATTCAACTTCGTAATCCCTAAGCGGTTTAAAACCATTTTTGCCGTCGTATGCACTTCCCACGCATCCGCATTCTCTATGTTTTGCATCGCACTGTACAAGGCGGTTTGTTTACGTTCATCGTTTGGATCACTTTCCAATGCTTGCTGCGCTTGTTCGTACGCTCTAATGAGCCCCATGACTGGAGACTGTCCATCATACACGTGCGCTAACACCGTCTCTCCTTGCTTAAAAAGGGGCTGCTGTGGTAAATACTCGATATGAAATTGATTGGCATGGATGATGTCTCCACCTTCGATACTGTCCTGCCCAGCTAGCACTTTCAATAAACTGGACTTACCCGTTCCGTTCACCCCAATAAGACCAATACGTTGTTTGGCTGAGATGGCAAAAGAGATGGCATCAAATAACACCTTTTCGCCGTATGATTTTTTAATGTGTTCAACAGATAATATACTCACTGTCTGCTCTCCTCTGCTTATTTTCTGCCAAAATCTGCTTTAATTTCTCCCCAAACTTCGGTGTTCCATTTCAGCACTTTGTTGTTGTACGTATTGTTTTGCAACCAGCGCACTGCACGATCTGTTAAATCCCATATTTCTTTCGTAGATTCATCTCGAACGAGGCTGGAAGCTACTTTCTTCTGTTTAAGCCAACTGAGCGCTGTTCTGGAGTCAGTATACACCGTTTTATCACTATGTTGCTGCTGTAAATAAGCTAAACCATGAACAATAGCGATAAATTCACCTAAATTGTTCGTGCCTTTATCAATGGGACCATGGTAAAACAGCACTTCCCCAGTTTGCGTATCGACCCCTTTATATTCGACAATACCTGGATTGCCACGACAACCGACGTCCACACTAATACTGTTCATATCTACTTCTTCTGCAAACAGCTCTGTTTGGGACGCTTTCCCTTGCTTGGATTTCGCCTGTTGCGTATTTCCTTTGCCCCAATACGCTTTCCATCCATCCTGATAAGCTTTCTCTGCTTCTGCTAGCGAAGGAAAGGACTTGTATTTCGCTTGCGTATAGTTGTTCACCTGCTGCTGACACTCAGCCCATGTCTTATATACACCAGGCTGTTTCCCTTCCCATACGACATAAAACTTTGATTTTGCCATCCCATCACCTTTCATCTTTAACGATTATTCCTGTTCCTACTGCTGTTCTAGCTGGTGTGCCCACTCTTCCACGTTCCATACTTTTGTAACCCAATCTTGGTAAAAGTCAGGTTCGTGACAAACGAGAACGACAGTGCCTTTGAACGCTTTTAACGCACGCTTCAATTCTTCTTTCGCTGTCACATCCAAGTGATTCGTCGGTTCGTCAAATACGAGCCAATTGCTTTCATTTTGCATCAATTTACATAGCCTTACTTTCGCCTGCTCACCACCGCTCAATTGACTCATCGGACGAGAGATGTGTTCGTTTTTCAAACCGCAATGTGCCAATGCTGCACGGACTTGATGTTGATCTAGATGTGGAAATTCATCCCATACATCTTCAATCGGCGTCTTATGGTCTGCTTTCACTTCTTGTTCGAAATAAGCAGGTACGAGGAAGTCCCCAAGTTCTACTGCTCCTGATACCGGTTCGATTTTGCCTAACATCGTTTTGAGTAACGTAGATTTCCCGACCCCATTACAGCCGACAATCGCTACTTTCTCCCCGCGTTCCAGTGTCGTGTTCATTTTCGGTAACAACGCATGCGTATACCCGATTTCTAAATCTTTCGCTTCAAAAACGTAGCGGCTACTCGCACGAGTTTCTTTGAATTCGAATGTCGGTTTCATCGCATTTTCTGGGCGATCGATTCGCTCTAGTCGATCCAACTGCTTCTGACGACTTTTTGCTCGTCCTGTCGTGGAATATCTCGCTTTATTTTTAGCGATAAAATCTTCCTGCTTTTTAATGAAGTCTTGCTGTTTTTGGTACGCATTCAAATGTTGGTTTTTGTGCAATTCTGCTAGTTCCAAAAATTTATCGTACGTCGCTTTATAGCGGCTAAGTTTAGAAAATTCTAAGTGAAAAATAACGTCGGTGACGCCATTCATGAATTCCGTATCATGAGAAATAAGGATAAAGGCATGTGGGTAGCTTTTCAAGTAATCGCTAAGCCAGCGAATATGCTCTACATCTAAATAGTTGGTCGGCTCATCCAGCAATAATACTTTTGGCTTCTCCAGCAATAACTTGGCAAGCAATACTTTCGTACGCTGTCCACCGCTGAGTGCCGCTACATCACGATCCAATCCTACGGCATCCAATCCAAGTCCACGCGCTGCCTCTTCTACTTTGACATCTAGTTCATAGAAACCTGCATTTTCGAGGTATTCTTGCAGCTCCCCCATTTGCTCTAGTAATTGCTCTAATTCCTCTGGTGTAGCAGAACCCATTTGTTCTGTGACAGCATTCAATTCTTTTTCCTTCTCTAACAGTGGCATGAAAGCTTCTCGCAGTACTTCGCGCATACTTTTGCCTGGTGTAAGTACGGTATGTTGATCTAAGTAACCGTAATGTACGCCAGGTGTCCACTCCACTCTGCCTGTGTCGTAAATGACTTGTCCTGTAATGATGTTCATGAGTGTAGACTTACCCACACCATTCGCACCCACTAATCCCACGTGCTCCCCTTCTAATAAGCGGAATGAAACTTCTTTAAATAACGTTCTTTCTCCAAATGTATGACTTAATTTTTCTACAGATAATAAACTCATGTTACGTTTTAGCTCCTTACTTTATGTGAATGGTATTTTTAGTGTATTTATTGTACGTATCATCCTTCATTTTATAATGTATTGCGGTAGATGTACATAACAAAAAGACCACTTTGGGTAGTGGTCTTGGCAACATATAAAAAAAATCTCGAATTGCAGCGAGCGCAATTCGAGATTTTGTAATGCGAGTTGGATCAATATTATCCAAGCAATTGAAGAACACCTTGAGGTAATTGGTTTGCTTGAGCAAGCATAGCTTGACCAGCTTGTACCAAAATACTTTGTTTTGTGTACTCCATCATTTCAGCAGCCATGTCTACGTCACGGATACGAGACTCAGCAGCAGTTAAGTTTTCAGAAGCTGTGCTTAAGTTGTTGATTGTATGCTCTAAACGGTTTTGGTTTGCACCAAGTTTTGCACGCTCAGCGGAGATATTATTGATAGCATTTGTAATATCTTCTAATGCTGCTTCAGCATTAGCTGCTGTAGAAATATCAATACTATCTACTCCAAGTGCAGAAGTGTCAATATCATTAATATTTAATTTCATTGTTTGTCCACTGTTAGCACCTATTTGGAACGTTAATGCTTTAGAATCATCAACTGTAATGGTTCCAGTACCTGCAGTAACAGCATTTGCAGCATTATCCCAACTAAATTCTAGTCCGTTTATAGTTACAGTCCCTTCAGGTGTAGCATTTACATCAATTGAAGCTGACCCAATTGTGGTTGTACCATCTTTTATCTCAATATCAAATTCCCCTGTGGTTGTACCGGCCTTAACTTCAAAAGCGTAAGTCCCAGCGTCCAGATTAACACCATATGCATCAGAAGAAAGTGTCACATTTGTACTAGCTATGGTTCCAGTGATATCTAGAGCCAAATCACCGTTAAGCAATTTTTTAGTATTGAATTCTGCATTTTCAGAGATTCTATCGATTTCATCTTTCAACTCATCAATTTCTAATTGAAGACTAGCACGATCGTCGTCTGTATTTGTGTCATTGATTGCTTGAACAGATAGTTCACGCATACGCTGTAGCATGCTATGTACTTCGTCCATGTTAGCCTCAGCAGTTTGGATTAAAGAAATTCCGTCTAAAGAGTTCTTCTCAGCCATGTCCAAACCTTTGATTTGAGCACGCATTTTTTCGGAGATTGCAAGACCTGCTGCATCGTCTCCTGCACGGTTGATACGGTAACCTGAAGATAACTTCTCCAAAGATTTACCGATTGCTGTGTTGTTTCTTCCTAATTGGTTTTGCGTGTTTAATGCACTGATATTGTGGTTAATTCTCATGATATTATTTCCTCCTTGAAATAAATTACATCCTTGTATTTGACACGACGCTAGGTCGGCCGCCCCACGCCTTGCCTACTATATATATCGGAGGAAGACTTTCATTTGTTTTATCTATTTTCTCTTGATTATCGCT
Source organism: Longirhabdus pacifica (assembly GCF_004115085.1). GTDB lineage: Bacteria > Bacillota > Bacilli > Paenibacillales > DSM-105158 > Longirhabdus > Longirhabdus pacifica. The sequence goes on from NZ_QXJP01000003.1 coordinate 229,647, forward strand.
GAAATTAGCGAAATTTTGCTTTTTATACCGCTTTTATGACACCATTTAGCTTTTTTTCTCGTTTTTTCGCATCCAATCGGCAAATTTACTACCTAATTTATGTTTCGTTGCTGCTTCTTTGTTCGCTTTTTGTATTTCTACGTATACTTCTTTGCGGTAGATGTCTACTTGTTTTGGAGCTTTCACTCCCAATTTCACATTATTTCCGTCTGTTTCTAGTACAAATAACTCGATATCATTGCCGATAACGATAGATTCTCCTATTTTACGTGTCAAGACAAGCATTATTTGACACCCCCATGTGGCAACTCTACTGGAAAAGGTTGTTTTGATATGTATGAGCTTTGATGTAAGATATGTTGCTTGCCACATTTTTGATTCATATTGATAATGATTGGTGCTAATAGATTAACAGTAGATTGCGCTAATGTTTCTCCCATGGTGATGATAGTAAATATGTATACGTCCTCTGCATTGGTTGCTTGTACTTCTTGTAGGACTTCAGAAGATAAGTCTAGTTTATAGTCTGGGAATAGTAGGAATGGGTTCGTAAGTAATAGTGTGATCTCCCCTTCTGTTTCTTGTAAGTCATAGAAAGGTAGATCCCGCTCCACTTGTGTCAGTTCAAACTGTCTACAATGTTCAAACCCTGGTACCCCGTTAGGAAAAGTGATGATATGTGGTGTATTGCTTTCATAATTCGTCATAGATTATCTACTCCATTCTGTTGTTCTTATTTTTTAATATAATCTACATGGCGGGGATGGGCAAGTTGGGAATGGAGAATTTTAGGGAAAATGTTCGAAGTTTTGCTTTTGGAATAATAGACCGATTAACTAAGCTATCTAAACTGCTCACTACACTATGTCAGATAAAAATAGCTTGTACCTGTTAATCATCATTGAAATTGCACCTCATTCAAGACATCTTGCTTTAATATTGGTTTTAAAGCATTCACAGTGACCAAATCAACTTTTTTATTAAATAAAGATTCTAAATAATCTTTCAGATCAAAAAATAAGAATCCAACAGGTTTATAGAACTCAACCAAAATATCTATGTCACTTTCACTGTGGTGTTCGTTTCTAGCGTAGGAACCAAACAAACCGATTTTATTTACGAAAAAATGCTCATACAAATGGTTTTTTTGTTCCTTAAGGATTTTCTCGATATCTTTTTTCTCCATTTAGAACCCTCCTTTTGTGTTACTATCATTATATACCAGTGATGAACTTTTTGAACCGTTAACACTAACACTCAACATAAAATGGATGCTTACTTCTATCTAGTGCGTATTCTATCCTTTGTCTGAAGTTTTTCCAAGTTACCATGTTTAAAGCTTGCTCCATGGGATAAAATCCTACTTCTAAACTTTCAGGAGAAGGGGTACATTGTCCGCCAATGGGCTTAGCTAAAAACAGCATGTTACAAATGCTCTTTTCAACATTTTGGAATATGCCGCAAAACTGTAAAACTTCTACATCTATACCGCTTTCCTCTTTCGTTTCCCTTATCGCAGCATCTTGTAAGGACTCCCCTTCTTCCACTTGTCCTCCGGGCATCTCCCATCCTCTTCGAGGCCCTTTAATCAGCAACAATTCATTTTGTGTATTGATGACAATGGTTGATGCAGAAACAATATGCTTCGGTATTTGATATGGTGTTGGTGCTTTCCTATCCATGAGCAAGCCCCCCTTCCTTTCTTTACGATTTAAAATACACTAGGCCTCTACTTTTGTGCCACTTTCGTTAGTCAACTCTTTCGCCGTTTCCACTTTAGCAAGTTTCGGTAGTGTCAGCATATAAAGTACTCCCACACTGCTCAATAACAATGCCATTCCATAATAAATGAAATCTACAGAAATGAATGCAGGAAATGATACAGCGATGAGTCCTAGGGAAATGGATTGCGCTAACATCATGATAGGATCTATTAGACCATTTACCCTGCCAATGTAACTAGGGGCTACAATTCTAGGTATCCATCCACCGATAGCAACCCAGATTGGCGCAAGGAATAGACCTAAAATAGGAGCTACAATCATATAGGGCGTAACGGATGTCGATACTCCTCCTATAAAAGCTAGAAACCCAGTTATCAATGAACAGACAATAATAAGTAGATAAGGTTTAAATTTAGTTCCTATCGTAGATGCTAGTGCGCTTCCTGCAAATATACCTATACCAAGTAGCATCGTAAATAATGCAGCATACCACTCATAGTTGACTAGATCCAATTTATATTTCATCGTTAACAAAGAGACCACATAAAATGCCCCATTAATCAACCCAAACATAAAAAATCCAGCTACAAGAAACAGTAACAACTTATTCTTCAGCACATATGTAGCTCCATTTTGAAAATCTATCCACGTCTGTTTTAGTTTTATTTCTTTTATTTTAAAATGTCCATTTGGTAGTCTAACTGCTTTGTTTATTTTACACGATCTAATCATAAGAGCTGAAATAACAAAGCTTATTCCATCGATCATAAACGCTCCATATATTCCAACTGTATTGTAAGTAATGGCTCCCAGTCCTACACTAAAAATCAAGAACACACCGAAAATCATTCGATTTAAACCGAATGCCGTTTGATATTGTTCTTTCTTCAAAATTCCTTGAATCAGTCCAGATTGAGCAGGGTGAAAAAACTTATGTACTGCACTTTGTAAAAATAAAATACCTAACGTTAAAGGAATAATATGCATTGGAATAGATGCTATAAGAAATAAAGTCAATACAGCACGAATCCAATCAGAGTACTCGGCAATTTTTTGCCTGTCGAATCGATCGGCGATGACTCCAATAAACAAAAAGACAAATAGTGTAGGTAGTGAATACATTAATTCCGCTAACGATATCCAGTAAGGCTGACTACTAAAATGATCCGCTAGATAAAAGGCAAATGTCATATTACCAACGGTAGTCCCCATCTCTGAAGTAATCGCTGCAGCAAAAAGTTTGGTATAGTTTTTATTTTTAAATATTTCAATCACTTTACCATTTCCTTTCTTATTTGTGGATTCACAAACGGAGTCTGTATAGATTAGTTTTGTCCTGTTTGCAATATTAATTTGCGTTATGAGCGGTTTTTTACAAAAGCGAAATGAGCTACCAGTAGTTAAAACTGACAGCTCATTGATGATTTCTTTATTTATTCTTTAACGTTTCATGGTTACGACTATTTTCTTTAATTCCAAGGTAATTTCGTAATCCTTCTTGCAAAACAAGTGAAAAATTCACTTTATTATCTTTACCTAAATCATCAAGCCATTTGGGTATAGTCAATGTTTTTTTTATTGTCTTATTAGCCATCTCCATGCGAATTAATGGCATATAAGCCTCTACTAGGTTAATAAACTCGCCATGATCTATTTCAATATTTTCAGGTAATGAAGGTCTTGGAATTGATTCTTTTTCATCTTCTAAACAATATAAATGTAACTCTAACGCCTCTTTTGCCATATTTAAAGCTTCTGACAACGTATCACCTTCTGTGATACATCCTGGTAAGTCTGGAAACGTTACAGTGTATCCACCAACTTCCTCATCAACCATAAAAACGGCAGGAAAAATATATCTATCCATAAATTCCTCTCCTTTTATAGGAAAATTTATTTATTTCCAACCTGCTTGTTTGTAAATACTATTAAGTGTACCTTTCTTTAAATCTTTATTATGAAAAGGCACAGTAACCTTTCCTTTTTTAGTAGGGTGTACATAATGTCTGTGTGAACCATTACTATCTTTATATTTCCAACCTTCTGCTTCAAGTCTTTTGATAATTTCTTTCGGTTTCATTACCGTACCCCTTTACAATTATATATTAACACGTATAAAAAACACGTGTCAAATTTAATGGATATTTTTACATAATTTTTCATTTTAATTTGGAAGCTAAAAAAACACTCTTCAGATGTTCATAATGAAAGTACCTATGAAAAGTATGCTTAATACAAGTGCTGGCATAGCTAATCATGCAGCTCCCAACTTAAATTATATTCCAGAGAGAAACTTCACGTTTAAAATAACTGATCTATCGTTGCTCAACTTGTAATAATCTTCGCAAAAATTCATATTCATAATGTATGCTAAAAAATCTACTACACATTTTTTTCTAAATTGCTGAAAACGAGGTGGAACAAATGTTTATGTATTATTCTATCGGTATATTACTTATATGTTACGTTGTGCTATGCTGTTGTCTTTTCATCACCAAAACGAAACGAGCTGCAAACAGTAAGTTGGTGTCCATGATATTACCGATGAGTTTGGGGCTATGTCTTGGTTTTTTGCTAGGTATTCACTTTCATCACAGTTTATTTATTGCAACGATATCTAGCGTATTTTTCATTTCTATATGTATAGTATTGTTATCCTTGCCTTTAGGGTACATCGTGTTAGTGGAAGGTCTTCTATCTGGAGTCATGTCAGCGATGATGGGGGCGATGCTTGCTATCATGCTAGATCCTATTGAAAGTATGTTTTTGCTCCTCCTCTCGCTTCTCTTGTTCCTCTGTATTACAACGATAGAGTTGTTCAATCTCTTTTCACCGCGGTTATCTTCTATACAATTTTTCATATCGTTATTGCTGTGCATGTTTCTCGTTAGTTTTATTTTTGTTACCTTCCCTAAGCAACCCAACTTACCAATGACAGAAATACATCATAACCATTAAGTACAATGCAGGGTAGCTTTACAAATGAAATGATTTGAATATTAAGTCAATTATAACAAAAGAAAAAGCAAGTTCCATTCTTTATTATTCTTTTTTCCATTTCAGTTACTTCATTCTTTTCAGTCATTTCAATGACTTTAATGATATCCTTGTGTACAGTTTTCTTACTTTTTGGAATGTCGTAGTTTGAACATGTCTATCTCCAGTATTGACACCATATAAAATGTAAAATATAATTTAATCACAGACAATTAGACTCTTTGATTAGTGAGGTTGTAAAATGAAGTTTTCAAAAGCAACGAATTACGCGCTACACTCCATGTTACATTTAGCTGCAACAAAATCTAATACACCTGTAGGCGTACAAGTGCTTGCAAAGAAACAAGATATTTCGCCAACATACCTCTCTAAGATTTTAACTAAGCTTGCAAAAGAAGGCATGATTAATTCTGTATCTGGTGCAAATGGAGGCTACACATTATCTCATGGGTGGGAATCTATTTCTTTTCTCGATATCATTCACGCCATTGAAGGAAAGTCTTCGTTATTTGCATGCTACAATCATGGACCGGGATGTCCTATACAAAAAGTGATGTTAAATTCTGAAGTGAAGATGGAAGAAGAGTTGAAAAAATACACGATTGCTGATTTAATTTAGTTCATGTTGATTAGTTCATGTTGAAATCCATTTACAACAAAGGTTCATATTGCAATTGAACGAATGCAATAAAAATATGCAGAATACCATGCCATCATCACGATATGAACGTTTATTACGCTATTCGTATTTCTTTTTTATCGTTTAATTATAGATATTAAATGTCTTTTATATCTAATATCAATTAAAATATTACACTCATACTTATTTTAGGAGGGATTTAGATGCAAAAGCATGTGATAAATAAAGAGCACTATGATAAAATAACGGATTTTGATTGTATTGTTATCGGTGCAGGCCCAGCTGGATTAAGTGCTAGTCTAACGTTAGGTAGAGCGAGGAGAAAAGTCGGTTTGTTCGACGATGGCAGTAACAGAAATAGAGTAACTACGATGTCTCATGGATTTATATCTCGAGACGGAATCAAACCACAGCAGTTAAAAGATATTGTGTTAGCAGAAATAGCGCAATACCCATCTACATCCTACTTTCATACAAAGGTGACCGAGGTAACAAAAGAATCTGGCAATGAAACATTCATAGTAAAAACAGCAGACCATGAACAATATCGTGCAGAAAAAATAGTGTTGGCAACAGGAATTCAAGAAAAATTTTCTATTCCAAATGTGAGAGATTACTATGGAACAAGTCTGTTTAGTTGCACTTACTGTGATGGATGGGAAATGAAAGATAAACCACTGATTGTCATCGCGGAACAGGAAAAATTTATGCTGCATATGGCTACATTAATTTACAACTGGTCTAAAGATATTGTGCTTATTACAAACGGTGCGGACATAAGCAAAGAAGCGATGCAATCATTGCAGAAACGTCATATTACAATAAAAACGGAACCAGTAAAAAAGTTACTAGGTAATAATGGTCATTTGCAAGGAGTGGAATTCAATACAGGTGAAATCTTAAAAAGATCTGGTGGATTTATCGTACCAACCTTTTATCGTCACAATACATTTGTTGAACAATTAGGTTGTGAAGTAGACGAAAACGGAACTGTTATTACAGACGGAATGAGCAGAACGACACAAAACAATATTTACATTGCTGGAGAAACGGAAAAGAAGGCCCCCTCCTCTGTAACCATTGCTGCTGCCGAAGGAAATAAAGCTGCTATAGCAGTCAATAGTGATTTAGTTTCACAACGTTTTTAGCATAAAATAACCCCCTCCCATCACAGCATATTGTTTGAATTCCGATGATGAAGGGGGTTAAATTAAAATACAATTATTGTTTTACGCGTCGGAGCATTTTTATATCTTTAAAGCTCAAAAATGTTTTCTTTTTTTCACTCCACAGTCGATAACGAAGTGAGCGTAAGCTAGTTAACATCGTAATGACACGTGCACGTTGTAAAAAGGACTGGCTAGTATGTGCTCGCTCTAAATAATAGTTGGGAACTCTAGGGCTAAGATGATGCACATGATGAAACCCAATATTGCCTGTCATCCATTGCAATACTTTCGGAAGCTTATAGAACGAACTTCCTTCTAAAGCTGCTTTCACATAGTCCCACTCTTCTTGTTCTTCATAGTACGTTGGTTCAAATTGATGTTGTACATAAAACAACCAAACGCCAGCAACACCAGAAACAAAGAAAATCGTTCCTTGTACTAATAAGAATGCTTGCCATCCTATAAGCCAGGAGAGCAGTACACTAATTCCTACAATACCGATGTTCGTGATATACGTGTTCACACGTTCTTTCATCTTTGCAGCTTTCCGATTGAATCTATATTGAATGAGAAAAATATATATAGGTCCTAGTCCAAACATCACTAGTGGATTTCGATAAAATCTGTACCACAATCGCAGCAATCTTGGCGCAGCTAAATATTCATCCACCGTGAGGGTCCAAATATCTCCTGTCCCTCTTTTGCTCAAATTACTACTCGTAGCATGATGGACAGAGTGAGAATATTTCCACTGCATGTATGGTACAAATGTCAATATACCGGTGATCGTACCTACAATTTCGTTCGCTTTACGATTTCTGAAAAAGGATAAATGACAACAGTCATGAAAAATAATAAATATTCGTACTAGAAAACCACCAGCAACGATCGCAGGAATCAAAGCGAGTAAATAAGAAACGTGCAAGCTCAAATAACTTAAATACCACAATGCAAAAAAAGGAATAGTCGTATTCACCAATTGCCACAGACTATGCTTCATCGATGGTGTTTCATAAGGTAACATATCTTTCTTCCAATTGTCTGACTTTTTACGTTTGTTCATAACTGTAATTACAATCCCCTCTCACAAACCCAATCTTAATATTCTAAATTATCAATTAACTTGAAAACATGTATACGGCATGTCCTACCTAAGTCTATACGATTAGGAGTGAAAAAACCATACTAATTTCTTACAAAAGTTGAAGATAAGTGTGAAGATATGGTTAACCTATGTTTTATCATCAACTATTTCGCATACATGGTAAATATACATTTCTGTTAGATTAACAAAAAAAGGATTGAATTACAAATGGATACGGTATCTTTGTTCTTCTTTACTGATAGCGAACCCTACGGATTCGTATAACGATAGAGCGCTTTTATTATTCGTTAGGACGTGCAACTGTGCTTCATGTAGTCCGTTTTTCTTTAGATACAATAACCCTTGTAACATTAAACTTCTTCCTGTCCCAAGAGTTTTCTCCATTGCTCTACAACGCATACATCATCGATAAAGCCTGTAATTGCTTCATTATTTTTCCAAACTAACATACTGCCAACTAGTACGCGTTATCTTCATGCACCTCTTAAGGTTGTTTTGAGTTGCATGAATGTCAAGCATATTGAACTGTTCCTACTTCTACTCGCACCTTAAAATCCTCTTTAAATTAAGTCATATTTTTAATATTTACATGTATACTCAACATTTGTTTCGTGGGAGCTTAATATAGTAAAATAGATAAAAGCATAAGTTGGGGAGGAAACGATGTTAACATTCATTGGATGGCTTTTGATTATTGTTTTATTTGTGGTAGGGATGGCAGGCATTATTTTTCCTGTATTACCGGGTGTCATCGCTATTTACGCAGCTTTTTTTGTATACGGTCTATTTATAAGTTTTGAACCTTTTGGTTTTTGGTTCTGGTCTATTCAAACGGCCATTCTCGCTGTTATTTTCATCGCCGATTATTGGCTCAGTGCCAAGAGCGTAAAAAAATATGGCGGCAGCAGAGCTTCTGTCATTGGTACGACGATCGGTCTTATCATCGGTCCTTTTCTCATCCCAGGGTTCGGTTTAATCCTCGGTCCATTAGTAGGGGCGATTATTGGTGAACTGACACAGCATAGAGATATCAATCGTGCGGTAAAAGTAGGATGGGGTTCGTTAGTAGGGTTATTTACTAGCAGTGTGATGAAGATTGTTTTACAACTTAGTATGATTATATTATTTTTTGTATGGGTTATATTTTAATAGACAAATTTATAGACAAAATATAGGCGAAATGAAATAGAAGCACATGTATAGCACAAAGAAAGACCTAGTCTCTCAACATTGAAAAAAGAGAAACTAGGTCTTGTTTATTTTTTATGATAACTACCTTACTGCTGTAAGGTAAAAGTAAAACTTCAATTTCTTGTTTGTCTTTTTATTTTATTACGTTTCATCTTCACACCCTAATTTGTCATGTCAAAAAATACAGGATACACATATGGTTGATCTGGTTGGTCAATGGTGTCCAATTTTTCCACCTGTAGCACTGGCAGTTCCATATCTAGGTATGTCGTCATTTGTAACGTTCCTTCTATTTCTAGCCAAGTATCTTTTTCGTAATTTTCAGCTTCATCAAATTCCGCCAAAAACCCTATAATAGACGCATCGGCAATACAGTGCGTGATCGCAAATCGTGCTAAAACCAGCTGATTCGATGCAAGTCCATCTTCCTTATACACAAATCCACTTATTTTGATCGTTTTCCCTACATAGGATTGGGGATCCATGCTGATCCATTCATAATAAGGATAATAATACTCGTCATCAAACGTAATCGTATCAGATTCTTTTAACTTCGCTTGCATGGCGTCGTGCGTTTCTAGCTCAACGACATTTTTATCCGCTAGTGCAGGATCAGGAACATGCTCTGCATTTTCTCCTGATGCATCGCCACTTTCCGTTACATCACTAGAAGAAGATGGCTGTTGATCTGTCTGTACATCTTCAACCTCTGCTGCTGGCGCTGTTTCGTTTGCAGCCACGCTGGATTGTCTTAGTAACGTTCCTTTATTTGCCGCAATGGACGAGTCTAGCAGCTGTGGCGGCAGTGCAAATCCAGTAAGCAAAGGAAAAATAATAATACTGTAGGTCATTATTTTTTTCAAGGTCGAATCACTATAACCGTGATCATGCCCACAATCATTATCACAATGATGGTGATCCTCTACTTTAGGCTGGAAGATGCGAAAAACTTGAATCACAAATAATACTAAAAGCAGCCCCGCTGCCAATTGACTCAGTAACGAATATTTCGGATTAATGTACATCGTCACCTCACCCGAAATATGCAGTCTTACAATAAACCAAGCAAAAACTGCTAATATAATCGCACGCAACATATGTTGAAAATGAAATTGCATGTCATTCACCACCTTATATAAATACATACGTCATCGTGATGCATATAAACACGATACAAGTAATGTAAAACAGTAAAGAGAATACAAACTTAGCTTTAAAAGCACTCAAGAGCATGATCGTATTTTTCAGATCAATCATGGGACCATACACGAGAAATGCTAGTATGGAGGTAGTAGGAAACAGCCCTCTGAAAGATGCACCAATAAATGCATCTGCCTCTGAACATAAAGATAAGAAATATGCTAATCCCATCATCACTATCGTAGAACCAAGTGCGTTTTCACCGAATAATAACAGGGAAGACGTCGGTACGTAAACTTGTATTGCTGACGCAATAAACGCACCAAGAATTAAAAACTTTGCTACATCAAAAAATTCATCAATAGAATGCTTCAATACACCATGAAGCTTCTTTCCCATCGATTCCTTATGCTCATGATGATCGTGATGGTGATGTCCATGATCATCACCTTCATGTCCGTGATGTTCGTGAGACGATGAGTCTGCTACATGTTTTAATTGATTTCCTTTTACCACATAACTTATCACTAAAGCAATGAGCAATGCAGCAACAAAACCTATCCCCATTCTCAAACTAGCCATAACCACATCGTTACCAAATGCCATATATGTAGACAAAATAACAATCGGATTAATCAATGGACCTGTGAGCATAAAACCAACTGCCGCATAAATCGGAACAGATTTTTTCACTAATCTTCTTACTATAGGTACAATACCACATTCGCATGCTGGAAAAAAGGCCCCTACAACACAACTCATCACAACAGCCAAAAAACGATTTTTAGGAATCCATCTGCGAATATGTTCTTCTGTAATAAAAATTTGGATAAAACCCGCAATCAGCACCCCAATAAGTACAAACGGAATAGCTTCAATTAAGATACTGAGAAAAATGGTATTCAGTTGCTTGAATGAAGCAGGTACTTCTATCATCATGAACGAAGGAAGAAGTTGTCCAGATAAAAAGTAGTTTAGCATTAAAGCGACGAATGCTATACCTATCATGTCTAAAATATAATTTTTGCGTAACACTCGCTTGTCTCCTTTCTTTGTCCAATACACACATTATAAACCGTAATTATTACTATTTACAACCACAATATGATCAAATGAAAATCAACTTAATGTAAAAATGATGGTATATCACTGGTATAGTCACTTCTTTTTCGCTTCCCATTTTTTTATGCACTAATGATAGAGAATACCTTTGAAGTTTTATATCGTCTATAGTACATATATTATGTATATACTATGGAACAAGTTATTTGATCATGACTATTTTATACTCTTATTTTATTGTATAGATTTAAAAAAAGTTTCATTTTCCTTTACTTTCCTTTATTCTAGTAATGATACAGAAAAAATAAACAATGAGATAATGAAGTCAACATTACTGCATATACTTGTCTATATACATGGAGAGGGAGGTGAAACTGCTATAAAAGTAAGCAGAATACGTTTCATTCAAACAGCAGAGATAGAAAACAGAGAGTAAAAATGAAAATGAGCCTATTCCGTTATTGTTTTTATAGCAGGATAGATATGATACCAAAACGAAAACTAGGAACATCTGATTTAGAAATTTCCGCATTAGGTTTAGGTTGTTGGCAGTTTAGTAAAGGTGTAGGGATGATAGGTAACTTTTGGTCCAGTGTAGACGACAAGATGATTGAGGAGATTATTCAAACATCACTAGATGGGGGAATCAACTGGTTCGATACAGCGGAGGCTTATGGAAATGGAGAGTCAGAAAAAGCGCTTGCCCGTATATTAAACAAGATGGATGTAACAGAAAAAGACGCACTTATCGCTACGAAATGGTGGCCTGTTTTACGCAGGGCATCCTCTATTACTAAAACCATTCAAGATCGTATCGACTGTCTGCAAGGAAGAACGATCCACTTACATCAAGTACATCAACCGTTCTCGATTTCCTCTATTAAAAAGCAAATGAAAGCCATGGCGGAGCTTGTTCAATCTGGTAAAGTCGTCACCGTGGGCGTAAGTAATTTTAATGCCAAACAAATGCGACAAGCACACGAAGAATTAGCGCAATATGATATCCCACTCGTTTCAAATCAAGTCAAATACAGTCTGCTAGATCGTCGGATGGAAAGCAACGATGTCATTAACACGGCGAAAGAACTAGGCATTACGATCATCGCCTATTCTCCACTAGAACAAGGATTGGTCACAGGTAAATTTCATAAAAATCCTGAATTACTACAGCAACTATCGAGAAGCCGCCGCATCATGAATCGAAAAAAATTCAAAAATATTACTACTTCTCAACCGCTTATCGATACATTGGAAAGTATAGCGGAGAAATATGAAGTATCCCCAAGCCAAATTGCTTTAAATTGGCTCATCACTTTCCACGGAGACACCGTCGTTGCTATCCCAGGAGCAACCAAGATCTCCCATGCAAAAGAAAACATCAGTGCGTTGTCATTTCGATTGAATGAGAGCGAGTTAGAAGAAATCGATAAAGTATCCAAGCAAGTGCTGAGTATGTAAACCAACACATACATTGGATGTCAACGGAAGTGATGTAACACTTAGAAAAAGTGATGTATGGCATACAAATAGAAGGTAGTAAGTAGCAAGGTAAAAGAATAAACGATGAATGTATACAAACAGGATGAGAAAAGACCACGAAGGTTAGTGATCCTAAAAGCTAAATGTTACTCTAGTTTTTGGGGTACAGCACCAGTAGATTTCAATTTCGTGGTTCTTTCCCGCCTGTTATTTTTAATGTGTAATCTTTATATTTTACAACCTGTTCACATTCAACCTTGCTGCTTTAGATCTTTCTAGCTTTCGATCTTTCTAGCTTTCGATCTTTCTAGCTTTCATTCATGCTCTCTCTATTTTCATGTTAATTTTCCAATCGATCATAGTTACGTAGCATGACCAAATAGTCGTATGTTAAGAAGCTGCTCCATTCTTTCTTCGCCATTTGCTCTTCTTCCTCAAATTGCCCCCATGACCAATTACCTTCCCAATTGCCATGAGACGTTTGCTGCGCGATAAGATGGTCTAAGTTGTCTGGAATGACTTTTGCAAATAGCTCATACTGCTTACAAGATGGGTGCGGAATGACATACAGTGGCTGTAAACCGTATGTATTCCATTTGTTCTGATCTGTTTCCACTATGCTAAGTAACATTTTATTTATATTAGAAGCAATTTTATCGTATTGTTGATCTGTAAGAAATGGGATCATTCTCATGATGCTCATCGTTTCATGATGATCAAAATGCTCCAACTCAGTAATATAGGAAAGTGCCGATGTCGTTAGATGCTGTAAAAACTCCTGTGGCACGAGTGTATGGTAATGACGAAGCAAGCCGATAATTTCCATTGTAGGATTACCCCACGGCCAATCTTCACTATAATTCCACCACACTGCACGTGGAGCATTGTTCACTTCTTTCGGAACGATCTGCCAACCGTTCTTTTCTTTAACAAAAGTGCGTAACAAATAGTGTACAGCGGACTGCACCATCTCATCTTGACTGTCCGCTTCAATAAGGTACAAAAAGCGAAGACCTATCGCTGTTCCAATAGCGGAAGAAGCTTTGCATCTCATATCAGGTTCAATCGCATTACCGAATCCACCATCTTCATTTTGAAAATGTTGTAATGCTTTCTTGACTTCTTCCCTACTCCCATGCTCAAATGCATAGCAGTATAATGCATAGTCTAATGGGCGGCCTTCATACTGCAAAAAATGTTTTGCTTTTTCAACGTTCACTTTGGATACTTTGGTTATCTTGTCCATGGAGTATACCTACCCTTCCCTTCTTATCTTTGATCTTTTCAGTTCAGTTGCTTAATACTAAAATATATTTAATTATGAACATCATGCTTCTGTTATTATGCTTTTCTGTAAATAAAGCAGTGACTATATTTTCATATTCGACATGACAAATATGCTTTCCTTTGCTGCCATCATTCTTTTCTTCCATTCATGTCTATCATGAGAAAGTATTAGTATTTTAATAACAAATGGAAAAAAGGCATGCTTGCGGTATAATGAAAAATAGTATAGGAAAAATTTTACTTCACATGATAATACACATCATGCGTCATTTGCAGATGATATCATGAAGCAGGAATGGAGAATAATATGAAAAAAATAATGATTTTTGGTATTTTAGTTGGTCTACTATCTGGATGTGCAGGCTTACAAGATTTTGATATTGCCCTAGGAGAAGATTATTATATTAATAGAATCTCTTCTCATGTCATTACCATAAATGAGACACGAGAAGCGCATTCTACTGTCATGTATGAAGTCATTCCGTCCGAAGTATTAGAAGTAGGATTTAATGACGATTTTATTATAGCAAAACAATTGGCTGAAAAAGAAAATGTATCTTATGTCTCTTATGTGTTTCATTACTGGATCATCAACAAGAACGAGCGCATCGTTATAGGCCCATTACAAGAACAGGACTTTAACAAACAACTAGAAACCCAACAAATAAAGATACCACTTTATACTATCAATCAGTTACGTTCCATGTCTTTGAAGGAGTAAAACACGCTGTGCTGTGGATACAGAAACTAAAGTAAAGAGCTATTTATCTTCTTGGACATTATTCTCTTGTTTAATTTGAGCCATTCGCTGTTTTCCCCAATCATACATCATCTCCACGATAGGCAACAACGTCATCCCTAGTTCTGTCATAGAATATTCCACTTTCGGCGGCACTTCAGGGTAAACCTCTCTGTGCACAATCCCATCTTCTATCAGTTCTCGTAGTTGATTTGTTAATACTTTATGTGATATCCCTGAAAAAAGTTTTTGCAGTTCACTGAATCGATGTGGACCTTCTACACCTAAATGCCACAAAATAACTACCTTCCATTTGCCACTAAGTATAGATAAAGTTAATTCTTTTTCACAATGATAATCATGATTTAAAATTCTATTTTTAATCTCTTCTCGCAATGTATCTGACATAGATAGCAACCCCTTTTTTATAATATAAGATGAACAAATGATGGAATACAAGTTTACACCTCAGTAGCCAGGCGTAAAGGTTGTGTATGGTAATTTCTCCATCTTATGAATAGTAGTAGTAAGTTAGTTGAACAAGTTCATTCCACTTATATAGTAACCGTTTGGTAACCTCCGCACAAAAAAGTGCATTCTTCACAGTGTAAAAAAACGTCGGTAGAATGAAATATGTAATACAACGAAAACTTTTCTATTTCAGGAGGCGAATGTTAATGAATAAAAAAGCACTATTTATTATACCACCAGAACGATTTAATGAGGATGAATTATTCCATCCGAAAAAAGCATTAGAAAGTGCAGGACATCAAGTGACCATTGCCAGTACAAAAACAGGTGAAATCATTGGGGACTACAAAGAAAAAACGACTGCCGAAGTCATCTTCTCTGATGTTTCAGCTACTGATTATGATGTCATTGCTGTCATTGGAGGTTCTGGTACGAATGACCATCTATGGCCTAATCAAGAACTACTAAACTACTTAAAGCAAACGCATGAACAAAAAGTTCTTCTTACAGGAATTTGTGCTGGTGCTGTAACTGTAGCAAAAACTGGTTTGCTGTCAGGCCGACAAGCAACATGTTATCCAGTGGACGTACAAATGAACGGATTAAAAGAAAATAACGTACAGTATGTGGAGCAGCATGTCGTTGCACATTCTGATATTATTACAGGCGACGGACCAGACGGTGCTAAAGCCTTTGGAGAGAAGCTAGTTGAGGTATTACGTTAATTCAATATTATTTCCCACTATAATTTACTATGCTGCAAAAAAGAGTGCTACTTCCCATTTAAAATGTAGTGTATGTGGTTCTAAAATCTAGTGTACTCGGTCTTAAAATCTAGTGTATTTGATTTTAGCCATAAAAAAATCCCGTATATAGCAAACATACTTTTTTAAAATGTCTACTGTATACGGGTACATATGCTAGGGATACATATCCCTTTTCTAATCTTCTAATGGCTTGGCATTATAACTGCTGCCCGTGAACTCCGTCAACTCGCAAATCGCTTCCCACAGTTCTGGATAAAACGTTTGACGTACTCCTTTTTCCAACATTTGTGCTGGAATGCCTTTTAAACTTTTGGTTTCCAATCCTATCATGCGTTTTACGATTTGAAGGTGATGATGACGAAAACTTTGAAACCCTTCATCAAATTGTATCAGTGCCTGCATGCATTGAAATAACTGCGGATGTTGCTTGGATTGTTTATGTAATGATAAGGGGGTTAATTCTTCTTGCTTCAACAATGCAGCAAATGGCTTCCACAGTT
This sequence comes from Longirhabdus pacifica, assembly GCF_004115085.1. GTDB lineage: Bacteria > Bacillota > Bacilli > Paenibacillales > DSM-105158 > Longirhabdus > Longirhabdus pacifica. The sequence continues at coordinate 245,918 of NZ_QXJP01000003.1, forward strand.
TTGGTCCTTCTTGTAATATTTGATTAAATCCAGGTGAATCTTGACCGCTCCCTCTTCCTAAAGCTAAGCGAATGGTATGGTAATCCATTGGACTAATGACTTTGACCATGCTAAATACTTGTGGTAAATGATGCACATGCATATGAATACGTTGTAACTGCTGGATGGCTTGGAACACTTGCTGCTGAATCATGCTCTTCTCTGCTAAATCCATGTACTGCAATACTAATTTAAAATGCAGCTCTGCAATTTGATGTACCATTTGAAATGTTAATTCATCTTCACAGCATAGCTCATCATCTGTTTTTTGGAGCTGTAATAACTGCTCTGTTCGAATATATTTTTCATAATCAGATAGTACGTTACTCATGATTATCACTCTCCCATTATGGTTTCATGGTTCAAGAATTTGTTTCGTTCTTTCGCAGTACCGCTCTCACTGGACTTCCATCACCCTCTACCAATGGTAATGGCAAAGCAATCAACTCATATTTTCCTGGATCGACATGTGCTAATTGTACAGACTCCAGAATATGGATATGATGGTTGTGCAGGGCATGATGTGCAGGTAATGTTTTGCTGTCTATCGCATCTACGGAAGGCACGTCAACGCCGATTAACTGTACTCCTTTTTCAGCTAAATATGGTGCAATATCTGGTCTTAAAAATGTGAATTCTGGCGGAAAAACACGCTGATCTTTCCAAGAATCGGTACGAATCAAGAGCCTTGTTACTCCCTCTAAATGTATATGCTTTAAATCTTCTGCTCCAATACTTTCCATATTCAATGCATGAATGACAAGTGCCTCGCCCACATACCTTGCAATGTCTAAGTCGATGACTTTTTGACCATCACCTGAAAAGTGAAACGGAGCGTCAATATGTGTTCCCGTATGTGTGCTCATCGTTACTTTTCCTACGTTAACGGAGCCGCTATCTGCTTTAGTCCAACTTAGTTCAAACGAAAAAGGGGTGTCTCCTGGCCATGTCGGTACGTTTTCCCCTAGTCTTCGTGATATATCTATTAGAGTCATCGTTGTCCCATCTCCTCTTTTCAGTCTAATACTGGGTAATTTGACTTTACGCTGTTTCTCCAACTTATTATCACAATCCACTATCTATACAGCGATGTTCCTTTGCAGAACAGAAAGCAATGCATCAGCTACACTAGGCGATAACTTCTCGCTTATTTTCATATTCTTCATACTCTTTATCCATCATCACTTGCTTCAAACATTGCACTGCATCAAATACTTCACCATAGCTTGTGTACAGCGACACAGGAGCAAGACGAATTACATTCGGTGCGCGAAAATCTGGGATAATCCCTTTTGCTTTCAAACTTTTGCAAATTCTCGCCGCTTCGTCATGTTCCAAACAAACGTGGCCTCCCCTTCTTTCATCTTCTAACGGATTTCCGATGTGGAAGCCGAAGCCTTGTAGTTCATGTTGGATTAAATACATTAAATAAGACGTTATATGTAAAGATTTAGCGCGAATACGTTGTATTGTTGCCTCATGAAACATTTCTAGTGATCCTATTAAAGGGGACATACTCAAAATATGCGGTGTACCAATTTGCATTCCTCCCGCGTGTGGCGCTGGTGTAAACGTATGCTCCATGTCAAATTGCTTTTGCTTATCTGAACCAAACCATCCCGCTAATCCCGGCTGTCTACTAAAATGTTTTTCATGCACAAATAGAGCCCCTACCGCACCGGGCCCGCTATTTAAATATTTATACGTACACCAATACGCAAAATCTACGTTCCAGCTATGAAACTCGTGAGGTATTGCACCAATGGAGTGACAAGCATCAAAACCTACGATCATTCCTAGTTCATGTGCATGGGATGTAATACGCTGAATATCTAGTAATTGCCCACTCCTGTATAGCACTGTTGGTAATACGAGTAGCGCAATCTCTTCCGTCATAGCTCCCATAATATCTTCTTGTGTTATCGTACGACCGTCACGGCTTCTTATCTTCATAAGATGCGATTCAGGATCTAGTCCATGTAATTGCAAATGGCTTTGCAGTGCATAAATATCGGATGGAAAATTCAACTCATCTGCGATGATCTTTGTTCTTTTTCCCTCGGGTCGATAAAACGTAGCTAACAACTGATGCAAATTAGATGTAGTAGAACCTGTGACAACCACTTCATTTTCCTGTGCTCCAACTAACGGAGCCATCTTGTTGCCTAATTTTTCAGATAAATAAAACCAAGGATGATCCCCTTCTGTCCAACCATCAATGCCGAACTGCTTCCAATCTTCTAAAGCATGAAGTAGGGACTTCTCTGCTCGCTTCGAACATAGCCCTAGCGAATTACCATCTAAATAAATGTACCCTTCTTTTACATAAAACTCGTCTCTAAATTTACTTAGCACATCTTGCTGGTCTAATGATTTCGCATAGGACTTAGATAAATCAAAATTTCTTTCCGCAAATAATGAAGTAGACTGTGATTTCATAAGCACCTCCATGTCTAGAAATACAAACTTGTTAAGACAATAAGCCCAGATTAACGTATGTATATATAGTATATTTTATCTAAGCTTATTGCACAAAGCATTTCTTTTACTTCATGATGTGCCGAGGTTTGTTTTCATCATTTTCTTTTCATGCTCTAACAGCCACTTCTTCCTTGTCACTCCTCCAGCGTAACCACCTAATTGACCGTCTGCGTTAATAACGCGATGACAAGGGATAACGATCGCCAATTGATTAGACCCGTTCGCCTGTGCTACTGCTCGGTATGCAGTGGGCTTTCCTAATGCTTCAGCAATTTGTCCATAAGACCTTGTCTCCCCAGTAGGAATGTTCTGCAATTGTTTCCATACTGTTTGCTGAAATGACGTACCTAGTATATAAAAGGGTGCTGTGAACACGTCACATTTCCCTGTGAAATACGCTGTGAGATCATGTTGTATTTGATCTATAGGCTTGGTGCGACCTTGCGTAATGACAGCTTTCATTTTTATGCGAAATCGTTCTACTTCTCTCTCTAGACCTTTACGATCTAAAAATTCTAGTACATATAAATAATGATCATCGGCGATGGCGACCATCGGACCTACACACGTGTCTATCCAACTTGCTTTTAAAATGTTTTCATCTCCTAATTTTGTCGGAGTTGTTCCTATAATGCGATTAAATGCTACACGAAATTCACTTTCAGCTTGATACTGGGACGATAGCTGTGAACTCGTGGCAGTCTGCTCCGATCCAATATGTTTCATTCTCGTTCCCATCCTCTCTTCTTTTAAATTATCTTCTTGCGGTAGAAGCATCCACAGATAAATCTTTGGCTATACTTCTTTTTAAAAATAACTTTAGTATAACAGAATTTTGAAACTATGCTATAATAAACAAAGAGACCGTACGGTTCGGTTTCTAAATTATATGTTAGCAGGAGGAATTGCTATGTTAGTACAAATATCATTATTTGATGGCTTTGACTTGATGGATGCTGTAGGACCTTATGAAATTTTCTGTGCAGCAGAACTTATTTCAGATGGAGCTATACGTGCTGAATTTGTATCAGCGGAAGGAGCTAGAACACTAAAAAGTAGTATCACCAACACCGAAATTTCAGCTAGTGGAATACTGGATCCATCTCTTGCAGATATCATACTCGTACCTGGAGCGGCGGGAAGAACAAGTGGACACAATTCCATAGAAGCTATTTTGCAAAGAGCAGCAAATACAGATTTATCCTCTCTCGTAAAACAATCACTGCATGATCCTAACAAAACCATTGCGACCGTATGCGGAGGGTCTTTGCTCCTTGCTATGAACGGGTTACTTAAGGGACGGTATGCCGTCACCAATCATGGAGGGATGCAAGCATTAGGTGATTTAGGCGCATACCCCATTGACGCAAGAATCGTTGAAAATGGCAATCTAATTAGTAGTGCCGGTGTTACTTCAGGGATAGATTTGGCCATTTATTTAGTTGAAAAATTCGTGGGACCTAAGGTAGCTCACATCGTAGAAAAATTGATGGAGTTCGAACGTAGAGGTTCGGTATGGAAAGATGAAGGGGTTATGCCTCAAAAAGAATTCGTCCAATACTCTTAGTCAAAAAAACACTTCACCATGATGTTTTTTACCGATGACATCTTCACTTCTACCATGTCATCGGTGCATCTATTGTAGAAATATTAGGACACTTTAAACGTATGTAACACATATTGAATATGACGCGAAGTATACTCCACGTGACGTTTATCTTTCGTAAGTCTACTACACAAAATACTGCCTTCCATCGCAGAGAAAATAAACGATGCTGTCTCCCCTATATCGATTTCTGTATTGAACTCACCATCGTCTATCCCTTGTTTCAGCAAGCTTTTTATATACTTTATCATTTGCTTATGTTGCTCTACCGCAGGCTCTCTCAGCACAGGATAAGATGCATCACTTTCCACAGCAGTATTCAAAAACGGGCATCCGCCTTTCATCGGTGGTTCATAGACTGCATCATGATACAAACTGAATATCGACATAATCTTATCTGTCGCAGTCACTTTTGCTTGACCAGCCTCCATGAAACGTTCCCATAACGTTCCACCCATATGTTGAAATGCAGCAGTAGCAATTTCTTCTTTACTAGCGAAACTGCGGTACAACCCACCTTTTGTTAACCCTGTGGCATCCATAATATCCTGCATAGAAGTACCAGCGTATCCTTGTTGGTTGAACAGCTCAGCAGATTTCTCAATAATATGCTTTTTGGTTCTTTCCCCTTTTCGCATGAAAATCATCCTTTCTTATTGACTAATCCCAATATCACACTCTACACAAGATTGTCATGTTTTTCATCATTATTTATTGTACATTCATGTATACTAATAAAAACCAAACCGTACGGTTCAACATATGTTACTGTGATTTAACCAATATCCATCCATATGAAATACATTTATTCGCACAATGTGTGAATAAAAAAAGAGGTTTTTTCTTATGTCATCTTACAAACATTTATATCAAATTATACTAGGGTTTGCAATTACTGCAATAGCATACTCTATTTTCAAAAATTTCATCTACGATCCTGAAGCCTCTGCATTTCTGATCCATAAAACGAACATCAAGCGTCCCATTGACTTCCCCATATGGTTGAATGTGATGTATGTACACGTCGTTTTTGCCTGCATTGCAACGATAACCGGTGCACTTAACTTTTCACAAAACATGTTGCAGAACAAACCAACACTTCACCGATGGATGGGTTACATCTATTTTGCATCCGTGTTTCTCGTTTGTTTAACGTCAGGATATATGGCACCACACACTACGGGCGGGAAAATCACTAGCATTCCTTTTAATGTACTAAACGTCGTTTGGCCAGCTTGGATTGTCATTGCTATAGTAAAAGTGAAAAAGAAGCAAATAAAACAGCATCTTCATTGGATGGTTCGTAGTTACTTTTTTTGTTTTAGTAATGCATTCATTCATATGATTACGTTTGTTGGTTTTCATATCATCAAAGTAGATTTTGAAATAGCATATATGTTTGGGGTCTACGGGGCTATCCTACTATGCGTGATTTTAGCGGAATGCATGATTAGATATGTAGAGGGGAATAAGAAAGAGAAGCTGTCTATGGAGAGTTAGCTTATTGCTCTTGCTTGGGATTTGCCTGCGGGTTCGCAATTGGGGTTGATTTCTATAATATAAAGATAAAAGAGCAACGAAGCCGTTCTATATACTGTCCATTTAAAATGAAATCGTTGTTGTAAACTCGCTTCGTGCTCATATTTTGTTATTTTTTAAGTTCATAATTGCTTTTTCTGAAAGTCCAGTAACTTTTTTAATAATGTTAATATCTATATTTTCATTTAACATATTTTCAGCAGTTTTCAAAATCCCTTTTTCCATTCCTTTTTCCATACCTTTTTCCATTCCTTTTTTCTCGATCGCTTCATAAATTTTATTCATTTCCATCACCTCCAAAAATTCGTTTATTTGTTCATCGGATAAAAATTTATGTGACATGGCTAATATCACTGCCAATATTCTTGATTGCATTTCATCGTTTTTTATTTTTCTAGCTATTTGACTGGAATCAATCACTCTTTCTGAACGTGACTCTGATGTTTTGGTTTATTTTATTATATCATTTTCAAATGCTTTGGATTAGTAAATCTACTATCGCAACTTACCCGCTCATCTCGCGTCTAAATAAACAAAATATTGAAATAAATGGGAGCGTGAGAGGATTGTCACAAAAAACACTATTGCTATTCCCTGTATTTCTTTGCTTGTTACTCCTAACAGCATGCACAGAGGATACAGAGGAAACAAATAAGCAAAAGCAAAATCCTGTACATACGGACACAGATGCGTTAACGCTTAACATTGAAGAAGATCCACTGTTACTTTCCCATGTATCAATGGAATCACTATTGCAGTGGTTTGACCAGTACGATGCCCTCACTCCTTCTGATATCCGAACTGCACTAGGACCACCTCACGATCAATATAACCTTGATTACTTCTATCTCTTTCAATATGATTTTGCCAAACTAGACTACGAACATCAATCACATTGGATTTCTGACGTCCTAGATATGGAAGGATTAAAATCTGGGGACATGAAGTATCAGTTATTGTTGTATTGGGATAAAGAAGACAACCTCCATTCCTATCGTGTGTATTTTTCTGACGAACGTGGTGACATTCAAACTACTATTCATTTTCAAGATGATCTTGCTCTTACTAGCTCCTATTCCCCAGATAACAAAATTGGTTACACATTAAGAGACGAAGAACATTATTTTTCCTTTGAAGTGCCTACTTTCAGTCATCCCTTTCAACCAAAAGAAACATCTGTACCCACAAAAAGTACGGATCTAAGTACATCCGATCTCATCACTGCCAGTAACGATCAATACATCGAAATTAATTTTACGGACTGGATACCAAAATGGTTTGTTCATCGTAATATTGCAACAACAACATCACTTCCTTTAACAGATAGTGTCGTACAGTCATCATCGGATGAAGCAGTCTCTGTTCACTTATACCCTGACGGACCTGCTTATCGTAGTATCCAAACTGGAGAACATGTCATAGCCTATGCACAATATGAGGATTGGATTGCAATACTTGACGATACGATGCCACTCATTCCACACGTCCAATGGATAAGCGCAAATGAATTGCAGCGATTCAACCATATTCCTTCTATTGAAACGTATTTACCCCATGAAGTTTTTGCAATAAGTAAAGCCATGTTGCAACAAGGAAAAGAGATAACTAAAGCAGATATTACCACTTGGTATGGTGCACCATCCATAGTAGAAGATGCTCAAGTTATACATAGAAGTGAGAGACCTCCTCAACCAAGGGAACAATGGAGGTATGAACATGCAACATGGATACTTCTTTTTCAATTTGACGAAACAGGCTTGATGGTAGATTGGAAGTTTCAAGGAAAACATGTGGACAGCGATGCCTTCGCGTTGTTCACTCCTTCTCAAGAAGTGAATTGGTTATGGAGAGTAGAGAGTGACATTAGCTTTAATTCCTTTGTCGAGAAAATGGGGAACACCATACTCGTTGAAGGAGATGACGGTTGGATTAGTGGTCATCATGAACATTCTAATTTATATGCACTGGATGATGCTACTGGAGAATTGTTATGGAAAATAGAAGCAGGTTTCGAATATTATGATTATCATATATCTAACGATCAAGAGCGTATATCTGTATTAACGAGGGTTACCCCTGAAAATGAGTACAAAAACACATTACAAACGTTACATCTCCGCACAGGAGAAGTGCTACATCATAGGGAACTACCCGTAGAAGGTAGAGTCCAATTGTATAGTGGCCATGCAACGTATATGCTTGCAACAACGTTAGAAAATCAAATGAAGATAGCAGTATATGATGATCAAACACATGAGCTTTTATGGGAGAAAACATTAGAACAAAAAGAAATACATGTAGTGAGCAGTGGGCAACAACCGCAACCACTTTATTTATTGAACCAGCAAAAGCAATTTACTGCATTCGATGAAAAAACTGGAGAAGAGGAATGGTCTTTATCCTCCCCCGCATTCACATTACCTTCTTTCGCTTCTCTCATACAACCAGAAAATGCAAGCAAACAATGGTTTATCATGAACGATGGATTAATTCAAATGAATGTAACGACCGGTGAAACGTTAAAAAGCATTTCTCTTCTATCGGGTGTTGTCATAGACTTTACTAGATATCATATTGTGAATGATGATTTCTTAGTGCATATGTTTTTAGAAGACAACGAACATACTGTTACCACTGTGTACTTTATTTCCAGTAATGAAAAGCTGTGGGAAATTACATTAGAAGGAAACAATATGTATTCTCTTAAAGAACAAGTACAACAAAATATATTAACCTTTGTGATCGATGGCATTCTTCATGCTTTTACATTGGAAACAGGAGAATCATTGTGGAAAATTCATTTAGGTAATGGTTTAGATTCTGGACAACTACTCGCTTCAAATAAGGATGTGCTTATCGTATCGGATCATAGTGGGAATGTGTATGTTGTAGACCATACATTAGGAAGAATTGTATATCGCATTCAAGATCAATTCATCAACTACAAGGATGTCGGCATTCCGAATTTTATCGAGTACATAGATGGTGTATTTTACACAGGATCTTCCAACGGTAAATTTGGAAAGATGACGTTACCTAATTACCAATAATGAAGTAACCATGAATACGCTAGATTTTATTTACAGTTGAAGCACAATAACACGTATATAAAAACAGCCAGCAGTCGTCTGCACTAACACTAGACGGTTACTGGCTGTTTTATGATGTAATAAACGATTTACAACGTATTGTAGTATGTGAAGTATGTGTTGCAACTTTGTCATTGATGACAATATAGGTATAAAATTAGTACTAAATACTCATTTACAAAATAAAGGTTAATTTAATATAGTGTACTTAAACTAACTAAAGAAAAGGAATGACTTCATCCATGAATATGCATGCAGATAATGATAGCGCTATTTTATATCAAAGCTTTCACTTGAGAATGATAAAGATTTTATTTTTTCCACTTTTTCATGTTTTATGTATTTTAGCTATTTATGTCTCTTTTGATTTTTCGCTATTAGAAAGTGTGAAAACATCTTATAGTTTCATCTTCAAGGACCCCATTGTAGAGTGGTTTTCAAACTTTGAAACAAGTAGTATGCTATACAATGTTCTTACGGGATTACCTATTATCATACTTATCATATTATATATCATTAATATCCTCATTTTTGTAGGAAATTTATTTAGTCGAACGCCTATACTTATAATAGAGAAAGATAACTTAAAAGCTCCTATTCCGTTGAAAGTAGTGAAACAAGATACGAATGCATTGTTTGCAATTTCTAAAGACAAGGTGAGTGGACAGGCCTTTAATTATCGTTACAAATTTTCAACACAGTGGAAAGCAATTTTAATGTATATGTTTCCATATATACCCTCGTTATATTTATGTTCTTTAAATAGAAATAAACCATTTAATTTTAAACAATATGAGTTACAAAAAAATATAACTTTACTTTATCATCCTGATGCAACTTTAGCTTTCCGATGGGAAAAAGAATTTAAATATCGTTTAAGTCAATTTTTAAATGATGATGGTATACAAGGAGAGGTAGTCCAGCTTGAAAAATCTGAAAAAAGTGATATAGAAAATAAAAAGAATAAATTAATTGAAACAATATGCGTTATCATTTCATTTATTGTATTTTTTATCATGATGAAGGACACTCAGATATTTTATGATGCTTTTCATTCACCTGTACAACCGAATAAAATACAAGGATTGTTTTTTATTATTGCAGCTTCCGGGGGAGGGGCATTAGCAAGATTAATATTTACTGTAAAAGATGCAAAATATTTATATGAAAAATTAAAGCATAAAGAAAAAATAGAATCTAAACATATAAAGCAGTTTTTAATTCATGTAGGTTCAGCGATTGGATTTGGTGTACTGTATTCCATACATCTTTATATTCTTTATATTGTGATGTAATTCCAAAAAAATTTTAGATAACTTCTTAGTACTTTCAATATAGTTCCATCAAAGGGAATGAGCAGATCTATGAATAAGGATAGTAATGTATATATTTTTTGATTTTCTTGAAATATACATTAATGAACTCAGTTTAATCATAAAACAGCCAGTAGTCGTCTGCACTAACACTAGACGGTTAATGGCTGTTTTATGATGTAATAAACGGTTTACATCGTAATGTATCATGCAACTTTGTCATTGATGACAATATAGGTATAAAATTAGTACTAAATACCCATTTACAAAATAAAGGTTAATTTAATATAGTGTAATTAAACTAACTAAAGAAAAGGAATGAAGTCATCCATGAATATGCATACAGATAATGATAGCGCTATTATGTATCAAAGTTTTGAATTGAGAATGATAAAGATTCTAGGTGTTCTGGGTGTCCATACTGTATTTATTTTAAGTATTTATGTCTTTGCTGACATGGAGTTATTAGAAAGTGTGAAGACATTTTATAGCTACTTACTAGTCACCATTGTAGAATGGTTTTCAAATTTTGGAACAAGTAGTTTTCTATACAGTATTCTTATGGGATTGTATATTATCATCCTTATCCTATTTTATATTCCTACTATTCTCAATTTGGTAAGAGATCTTTTTAGTCGTACACCAATACTTATAATAGAAAAAGATACAATAAAAGTTCCTATTCCGTATATGATACGCCCTTATCATATTAAAATTTCAACATTTTATTGGAAAACATTTTTGATGTATATTTTTCCGTATAAACGCTCGTTATATTTTTGTTCTTTAGATAAAAATAAACAATGTATTTTCAAACAATATGAAGATGAGACAAAAAAATATTTAACTTTAGTTCAGCATTCTGATGCAAATTTGGCTTTTTACTCTCGAACAAAGTTTAAGCAACGTTTACGTCAATTTTTAAATGATCATGGTATACAAGGTGAGTTAGTGGAGCTTGAAAAAGCTAAAAAAAGTGATATAGAAAAAAATAAAAAGAATAAATTAATTGAAACAATATGCATTATGGTTTCATTTATACTATTTCTTATCATGATGAAGGACAATCCGATATTTCTTGATGCTTTTCGTACACATGTACAACCAAATAAATTACAAGGACTTTTTTTGATTACTTCAATGTCCGGAGGGTTGTCATTAGCAAGACTAATATTTTCTGTAAAAGATGCAAGATATTTATATAAAAAATTACAACATAAGGAAAAAATAGAATCTAATCATATAAAGCAGTTTTTAATCAATGTAAGTTCAGCGATTGGATTTGGTGTACTGTATTCCATACTGCTTTATATGTTGATGTTTTAGATAACTTCTTAGTACTTTCAATATAGTTCCATCAAAGGGAATGAGCAGATCTATGAATAAGGATAGTAATGTATATATTTTTTGATTTTCTTGAAATATACATTAATGAACTCAGTTTAATCATAAAACAGCCAGTAGTCGTCTGCACTAACACTAGACGGTTAATGGCTGTTTTATGATGTAATAAACGGTTTACATCGTAGTGTATCATGCAACTTTGTCATTGATGCCAATATAGGTATAAAATTAGTACTAAATACTCATTTACAAAATAAAGGTTAGTTTAATATAGTGTAATTAAACTAACTAAAGAAAAGGAATGACTTCATCCATGAATATGCATGCACAAAAAAATAAATCTATACTTTATCAAAGTTTTTTAATGCAATTACCTGTCATTATGTTTATGTTGTTTTTACACGGTATGGCTATTGCTTTCTTAGTTGTTATATTTGAAAATTCATTATTAGAGAGCATAAACACATTTTATTGCTACTTTTTAGTAACGATTACGGAATGGTTTTCAAATT